>NZ_JAJLRA010000002.1 GCF_020991365.1 Streptacidiphilus sp. ASG 303 | reverse complement strand
GCACCGCGGTGACCAACTGGTGGTCCAACGGCAACAACGCCATCGCCTTCGGCCGCGGCAGCAAGGGCTACGTCGCCATCAACCACGAGAGCAGCGCGGTCACCCAGACCTTCCAGACCTCGCTGCCGGCCGGCACCTACTGCGACGTCCAGCACGGCGACCCCACCTCGGGCGGCGGCTGCACCGGCACCACCTACACGGTCGGCGCCGACGGCAGGTTCACCGCCACCGTGGGCGCCAACGACGCCGTCGCCCTGTACGTCGGCGCCTCGGGCGGCGCCACGGCGAGCCCCACCCCGACCCCGACCGCCTCCTCCACCAGCTCCGCCACCGGGGCGTCGTTCGCGGTCAACGCCACCACCACCTACGGCCAGAACATCTTCGTGGCGGGTGACAACGCCGCCCTGGGCGGCTGGGACACCGCCAAGGCCCTGCCGCTCTCGTCCGCGGCCTACCCGGTGTGGAAGCTGGACGTGGCCCTGCCCGCCGGGACCACCTTCCAGTACAAGTACATCCGCAAGGACGCCTCCGGCGCCGTCACCTGGGAGAGCGGCTCCAACCGCACCGCGACCGTGCCCAGCAGCGGCCAGGTCGTGCTCAACGACACCTGGCGCCCCTGACCCCCGCACGACCCGGCGGCACCCCGCCCCACCCGGCATGCCGCCACCCCGGCGTCCCGCCGTCCGGCCCGCGCCCGAGCGGGCGCGGACGGCGGGACACGGAACGGCCCCGCTCCGCACCCGGTGTTGACCGGGTGCGGAGCGGGGCCGCGGCCGTGCCGCCGCCCGTCCTGCGGCTACCGGCCGTCCTCCGTGCCGGCGCCCTCCGTGCCGGGCCCCGCCGCCGGCCGGGCGTCCCGTCCGGCGCCGAGCCGCCGCTGGACCTCGTCCACGCCCCGCTCGATCTGCTCGTCGTACTTATGGCCGGTCCGCTCGTCGGCGAACTCCTCCGCCCGGTCGGCCGCCCTGTCCACCTGGTCGGGGTGCTCCTCGGCCAGCTTGCGCGCGCGGTCCGCCCAGTCTCCGATGCCGCCCATCGCGGGCCTCCTGCCGTTCTCGACGATCGTGCACCCGGCCGCCTACCCGCCGCCCCCGCGGGCAAGCGGCCGCCGGCGTGCGGCCCCCCGTACGGCCGCACCGGGGCACCCCTCCGACGTGCGCGTTCATCCGCCCGGCATCGCACGCTTATCCGCAGCCGCCACCCTGGAGCCCGGCAGACCGCAGCGGCCCCGCAGCGGACCCGGCGAACCGGAAGTGAGCAGCATGCCCGCCCCGAACGCGGCCTCCCCGAGCGGCCCGAGAGCCCCCCACGGCCCGAGAACCCCCGACGCCCCGGGAACCCCCGACGCCCCCGGGGCCCCCGGCGGGCGCGGCCCCCGGACCGGCCGGACCGCCCCGGCCGCCGCCCCCTTCGCCGGCCTCCTCCTCGTGCACGCCGCCCTGCGCCGGGACCTGCTGCGCCTGCCCGCCGTGCTCCGCGCCCTCGGACCCGACGACGGCGCCCGCGCCGACGCCGCCCTCCGCCACTGGCGCCTCCTCACCGGCATCCTGGAGTGCTACCACGCCTACCAGGACACCCGCCTGTGGCCCGCGCTGCGCACCAGGGCGCCCGAGCTGCGGCTGCTCGTCAACTGGCTGGAGGCCGACCACCACGCCCTGGAGCAGGGCGCCGCCGCCACCACCGCCGCCGTGCTGGACGCCGTGCTCACCGGACGCGGCACCTGGAGCGCGGCGCAGGCGGTCGAGGTGTTCGCCGCCGGGCTCCGGAACCACCTGCGGATCGAGGAGGTCCAGGTCCTGCCCGTGATGCGCGGGGCCCTCGCCGGCGACCCCGCGGCGGGCGGCCTGCCGGAGGTGCTGCACCGCGTCCGCGGGGCGGGCGGCCCGGGCACCGCCGACGTCCTGGCGTGGCTGCTGGACGGGGTGCCGCGGGCCGCCGCCGACCGGCTGCTGGAGCAGTGCGACGACGACGCCGTGCGCCGCTGGCCGCACTGGCGGGACACCTACGCCCGCGTCACCGGCCCGCTCTGGGAGGGCCTGCCGCAGCTGCCGTGACCCGCACGCGGCCGGGCGTGCCGCGTGCGCGCCGGGCCCCCGCACGGGGGCTCAGGCGTACACGGAGGTGACGAACTCCGCCACCTTGTCCCGCGGCAGGTTCCGCGCCACGTCCGCCTCGCTGATGATGCCGATCAGGCGGTGGTCCTCGTGGTCGATCACCGGCAGCCGCCGCACGCGGTGCTGCTCCATGACCCGGAGCACCTGGTCCGCGTCGTCGTCGTCGCGGATCACCAGCGGGCGGCCCTCGGCCAGCTCGCCGGCGGTCATCACCGCCGGGTCCCCGCCCTCCGCCAGGCACTTCACCACGATGTCGCGGTCGGTGACGATCCCCTTGAGCCGGTCGTCGTCGCCGCAGATCGGCAGCGCCCCCACGCCCAGCTCGCGCATCATCCGCGCCGCGGCGTCGAGGGTCTCGTGCTCGCTCACGCACTGGGCGCCCCGGTGCATGATCTCCTTCGCCGTACTCATGTCCTCCGGCCTCCCGGTCTCGGTCCGGTCCCGATGCAGCCCCACCTCCCATCGTGCGCGCCGGTACCGGACCCCGCCATGCGGGCCCGGGGATCACACCGGCGGCAGCTGCTGCTCGGTCCAGATGGTCTTCCCGGAGCGGGTGTACCGGCTGCCCCAGCGGTGGGCGAGCTGCGCGATCAGGAACAGGCCGCGGCCGCCCTCGTCGGTCAGCCGCGCGTGCCGCAGCCGCGGCTGCGTCTGGCTGGGGTCGGAGACCTCGCAGACCAGCACCCTGTCCCGGATCAGCCGCAGCCCCACCGGGGCTCCCGCGTACCGGATCGAGTTGGTCACCAGCTCGCTGGCGATCAGCTCGGTGGTGAACGCCAGCTCCTCCAGGCCCCACGCGGCGAGCTGCGCCGTCACGAGCTCCCGCGCCTGCGCCACCGCCGACGGCTCGCCGGGGAACTCCCACGCCGCCGTCGCCCCCGCCGGCAGCGCCCGCACCCGGCTCACCAGCAGCGCCAGGTCCTGCGCGGGCGGCTCCGGCAGCAGCTCCTCCAGGACGCACCGCCCCACCTCCGCCGGCGAGGCGAGCGGGTGCACCGCCGACCCCACCCGGGCGCACAGCCGCCGCAGCCGCTCCTCCGCGCCCTCCGCAGGGTCCGCCAGCAGTTTGTCGGTGAAGAGGGCGAGCACGCTGCCCGGCGCCAGCTCCAGCTCCAGCTGCTCGAACGGCTCCCCGCCCACCCCCAGCGCCGGACCGGGCACCAGCTCCGCCGGGCAGGCGGGGCGGCCCGGCAGGGCCACCACCGGCGGCGGGTGCCCCGCGCTCGCCATCGAGCAGTGCCCCGTGACGGGGTCGTACACCGCGTACAGGCAGGTCGAGCCGTACACCCCGCCGCCCCGGCCCCCGTCCTCGCCGTCCGCCCCGCTCCCGTCCGCGTCGCCCGCCGTCAGCCGCACCACCAGGTCGTCCAGGTGGGACAGCAGCTCCTCCGGCGCCATGTCCAGGTCGGAGAGCGTCTGCACGGCCGTGCGCAGCCGCCCGGTGGCCGCGGTCGCCTCCAGCCCGTGCCCCACCACGTCGCCCACCACCAGCGCGATCCGCGCCGAGGAGAGCGCCACCACGTCGAACCAGCTGCCGCCGATGCCCGCCGCGGTGGCGGCCGGCACGTACTGGCCGACGGTCTCCGCCGCGCTCACCTCCACCACCGCGCGCGGCAGCAGGCTGCGCTGCAGCGCCTCCGCGGTGCGGTGCTCGCGGGTGTACCGGCGGGCGCTGTCCATGCCGAGCGCCGCCCGCGAGCCGATCTCCTCGCCGAGCACCGCGTCGTCCGGACGGAACGGCACCCGGTCCCCGGTGCGCCAGAGCAGCAGGCTGCCGAGCGCCAGGCCGCGGGCGTTCAGCGGCACCGTCAGCATGGAGGTCGCGTCGTGCGGCAGCGCCGCGTACTGCGGCTCCCGGCCGGCCCCCGCCGCTCCGCCGGCCCCCGCCGCCCCGTCCGCGCCGCCGTCCCCGTCCTGGGGCCCGCGCACCTCCGCCACGTCGGCGAAGAGCCCGGTCGTGTCGGGGCGCAGCCACCGGCAGTCCCGCTCCCGCAGCAGGACGGCCGCGTCCCGCGGGTACAGCTCCTCGGGCCACCGCCCCTCCACGGCGGCCACCGCCACCCGCCGCAGCAGCGAGCCGGGGCCGAACCGGCCGGGCTCCTCGCCCACCAGCACCGCCTCGGTGAGGTCCACCGCCGCCAGGTCGGCGAAGTCGGGCACCATCACCTCGGCCAGCTGCTCCGCGCAGCGGACCACGTCCAGCGTGCTCTCCAGCCGCTTCGCCGCCGCGGCGACCAGCGCCAGCTGCTGCCGCGTCCGCTCCTGCTCGGTGACGTCGGTGAAGGCGACGGCCACGCCTGCGAACCCGCCGCCCGTGTCCTCCAGCCGGAACGCCGACAGCGACACGGTGCGCTCCACCCGCGGCGCCTCCAGGCGGCGGGCCGAGTGCACCCAGTCCACGAGCGGCACGCCGGTCTCCGCGACCTTCCGCAGCTGCTCCCGCACCGCCGCCGCGTCCCCCGGCAGCAGCGACTCCTCCAGGCCGGACACCGCCCGGTCCGCGCCGCCGTCCGGGCAGCCGTCCGCGCCCACGGACAGGCCGAGCGCCATCGACGGGCTGTTCACCCGCACGGTCCGCAGCTCCCGGTCGTGGATCGCCAGGCAGACACGGGTCTGGGTGAACAGGGCGCGGACCAGGGCGTTGTCCTGCCCGCACCGGTCCGCCTCCACGGCTGGAACCAGCCGGACCAGGTGGCGGGCGGCCGTCTCCCGGCCCAGCGGCAGCACCTCCAGGCAGACCTCCACGGTGCCGCCCGGTGCGCGGCGCAGCACCGCCCTGCCTCCGTCCGGCGGCGGCAGCCCCTGCGGCCAGTCCTCCGGGTGCGCCAGCAGCTCCGCCGCCGGACGTCCGCACACCCCGGTGGCCGGACTGCCGGTCAGCTGCTCCACCTCCGCCGTGCAGGTGAGGACCGTCCCCCGGCCGTCGAGCACCAGGACCGCCGCGCAGCCGACCAGGCTCAGGCCGTCGCTGCGGGGGTCGGGATTCGCGCTCGTCTGCCTCACCCCCGGACGTCGGTGATGGTGCTCCCATTCAACCCGCACCTGCGGCCGTCTGCGCGGCGGCGCGGCGCGAACGGGTGAGCGGACGGGCCGCCGGGCGGCCCGGCGGAGCGGCGGTTGGCCGCCCGGCGGCGGGGCAGGACAGGGAGGGGCGGGCGGCCGCCCGGCGCGCTCCGGCCGGACGGACGGTGCGGCCGACGGACGCCTCCGGCGGCGTCGGCGTCGGGCGTCGGCGGTGCGGACGGACCGCCGGGCCGCCCTGCCGGACGCGCGGGGTGTGCGGGGACGCGGAAGGGGTGGGACGTGCGATTCGGACTGCTGGGGACCGGGCCGTGGGCCACGGCGGTGCACGCGCCGGTGCTGGCCGCCCATCCGGGGGTCGAGTTCGCCGGGGTGTGGGGCCGCCGCCCGGAGGCGGCCGCCGAACTCGCCGGGCGCTTCGGCGCCCGCCCCTACGACGACCCCGGCGCCCTCCTCGCCGAGGTCGACGCCGTCGCGGTCGCGCTCCCGCCCGACGTGCAGTCCCGGCTCGCCGTGCGGGCCGCCGCGGCCGGCTGCCACCTGCTGCTGGACAAGCCCCTCGCGCTGGCGCCCGAGGCCGCCCGGCAGGTCGCGGACGCGGCGGCCGCGACCTCCGCCGCCTCCGTGGTCTTCTTCACCACCCGCTTCGAGGCGCGGCAGGCCGCCTGGATCGCCGAGCAGGCCGCCGTCGGCGGCTGGTCCACCGGCCGGGCGGACTGGCTCGGCGCCGTCTTCACCACCGGCAGCCCCTTCGCCGCCTCGCCCTGGCGCCGCGAGCGGGGCGCCCTGTGGGACGTCGGCCCGCACGCCCTCTCCGTCCTGCTGCCGGTCCTCGGCGACGTGGCCGCGGTGACCGCCGTCCGCGGCGCGGGCGACACCGTCCACCTGGTCTGCCGCCACCGCTCCGGCGCGTCCTCCACAGCCGCGCTCAGCCTCACCGTCCCGTCCGCGGCGGCCGGCACCGCCGTCGAGCTGCGCGGCGAGTCCGGTACCGCCGTGCTCCCCGCGGGCGGCGACGGGGCCGCCGCCGCCCTCCACCGGGCCGTGGACGCCCTGCGGGAGGCCGCGGCCACCGGCACGCCCCACGCCTGCGACGCCGGCTTCGGCCTGCGCGTGGTCGAGGTCCTCGCCGCCGCCGAACGCTCCCTCGCCACGGGTGCGACGGCGGCCCTCTGACGGACGGCCCCCGGGCCGGGCCGCCCCCGGCCTCCCCGTCCCGGCCCGGACGGGACCCGGTCCCGCCCCGGCCCCCGCTCCCGGCCTCCGTCCCGGGCCCGCGTACAGTGGCCGCCGCCGCGGCGGGGCAGCCCGGCGGCCGACCGCGGACGGGAGGGCCCGGGCCCATGGGCGTCGCACTGTTCACCCTGGGCGGGACGATCGCCATGGCCGGCCACGCCGGAGGGCGCGTCAGACGGCTGACCGGCGCCCAGCTGACGGCGGCGGTCCCGGGCCTCGCCGATCTCGGCGCCCCGCCGGACGTGCACGACACCCGCGCCGTCCCCAGCGCCGACCTGACCTTCCGCCAGATCCTCGACCTCGTCGGCGAGGCGTCCCGGGCGGTGGAGGCGGGGGCGCCCGGCGTCGTCGTCACCCAGGGCACCGACACCCTGGAGGAGACGGCGTTCCTCGCCGACCTCGTCTGGCCGCACGCGGAGCCGCTCGTCCTCACCGGGGCGATGCGCAACCCGACCCTCGCCGGGCCGGACGGCCCCGCCAACCTCCTCGCCGCCGCCCGCACCGCCCTCGCGCCCGAGGCCCGCGGCCTCGGCGCGCTCGTCGTCCTCAACGACGAGGTCCACGCCGCACGCCGGGTCCGCAAGGCCCGCAGCACGGGCACCGCGGCGTTCGCGTCCCCCGACACCGGACCGGTCGGCCACGTCGTCGAGGACCGGGTGCGCATCCTGGCCCGGCCGCCGCGCCGCGCCCCGCTGCCGGTCCCGGCCGACCCGGCGGCCCTCGACGCGGCCCGGGTGGCCCTGTACACCGCCGCCCTCGACGACGACGGGGCGCTCCTCGCGGACCTCCCGCGGACCCACCGCGGCCTCGTCGTCGCCGGCTTCGGCGCGGGCCACGTCCCCTCCGCCCTCGCACCCGTGCTCGGCGCCCTGGCCGAGCGGGTCCCGGTCGTCCTGACCTCCCGCACCGGCGGCGGCTCCGTGCTGCGGAACACCTACGGCGCCGTCGGCTCCGAGACGGACCTGCGGCGGCGCGGCCTGGTCGACGGCGGGTTCCTCGACCCGTACAAGGCCCGCGTGCTGCTGCGGCTCCTCCTCGCGGCCGGTGCGGACCGCGCCGCCGTCACCGAGGCCTTCGCCGCACACGGCTGACCGGCCCGGCCGGTCTACGCGAAGGCGTCCACGCCGGTGAGCTCCGCCGAGTACGCCCACAGCCGGGCGGCCTGCTCCGGGTCGGCCGCGTAGTCCCGCACGCCGTGCGTGGTGTCGCCCTCGGCCGCCGGCGCGGCGATGTCGCAGTCCTCGCAGTACACGCCGCCCATGCCGTCCAGCTGCGGCGAGGTCGCCGCCCAGACCTGCGTCGCCGCGCCCTGCTCCGGTGTCTTGAAGGCGGGGTTCAGCTGGTTGCCGTCCTCGTCGATCCACCCCGCGGCGACCATCTCCTCCCGGGCGAGGTACCGCTGGAGCGGGGTGAGGATGCCGCCGGGGTGCAGCGAGAAGGCCCGCACGCCCTGCTCCCGGCCGAGCCGGTCGAGGTGGAGCGCGAAGAGCGCGTTGGCGGTCTTGGCCTGGCCGTAGGCCTGCCACTTGTCGTAGCCGTGCTCGAAGTGGACGTCGTCCCAGCGGACGGGCGAGTTGTGGTGGCCGCGCGAGGAGACCGAGACGACGCGGCCCCGGCCCCGGGCGAGGGCCGGCCACAGGCGGTTGACCAGCGCGTAGTGCCCGAGGTGGTTGACGGCGAACTGCGCCTCCCAGCCGGGGCCGACCCGGGTCTCCGGGCAGGCCATGACCGCGGCGCTGCCGATCAGGACGTCGACGGCGCGGTCCGAGGCGAGGAAGCGCTCGGCGAAGGCGCGGACGCTGTCGAGGTCGCCGAGGTCGAGCGCGTCGACCTCCACGCCGCCGATCCCGGCGAGCTCCTTCTCGGCGGTCTCCGGCCTGCGGGCCGGCACGACGACGTGCGCGCCCGCGCCGGCCAGCGCGCGGGTCGTCTCCAGCCCGAGGCCGGAGTACCCGCCGGTGACGACCGCGAGCTTCCCGGTGAGGTCGATGCCCCGCAGGACGTCGGCCGTGGTGCTCCGCGCTCCGAACCCGGACCCGATGGGGTGCTGTGGTGTGGTCATGCCTGCCACGCTAAGGATTGGAGTGCACTCCAGGTCAAGCCGGCCGCGTCCGCCGGGCCGCCGCCCGCCGCGTCCGCCGTGTCCACCGTCCACCGTCCGCCGTCGCCGCGCCGTCCCGCCGTCCGCTCCGGGGTGCGGGGACGCGCCCGGGCGAGTGCGCCCGCGCCGCCGCGGCGGCTCCCCCGGCCGGACCGGCCGGCCCCGCACCGGCCGCCCGGGGGCCCGCTCCCGCGCGCGGTCCGGCAACCGGCGGACGCATGGGGCGGCGGAGGAGGGGCCGTGGGGCGCATACTGGGGAGTGATGAGGAAGCCAGCGGTACGCCATCTGCCCACAAGCCCCTTTCCGCGCCCGGTCGCCCCGACGCCCAAGCACTTCGCCGTGGGTGACCGTGTCACCCACGACGAGTACGGCCTCGGCCGGGTCGTCGGCGTCGAGAACGAGATCGCGGTGCTCGTCGACTTCGGCTCGGTCCAGAAAAGGATCATGAGTCCGTACGCGAGGATGACCGTGCTCTAGACCGACGGGTCCACGGACCCGCAGCCCCGAGGACCCGGCGCCGGTCCCCGGGCGCTCCACGACGGCCCGAAGCCCCCCGGGGCCACCGCCCGCGGACACCCGGTCCGCGGGCCCCGACGGCGTGCGCCGCCGCTCACCGCGGGTCGGCCAGCTCCTCCGGGACGGCCGCGCGCAGGGCGGCGGTGACCGCGGCGACGGCGGGGTGCCGGGCGGCACCGCTCCGGAAGGCGGTCAGGGTCCGCCTGCGGAACGGCAGCCGGGTCAGCACCACCCCCGGCGGCGGGTCCGCCGTGCCGAGCTGCGGGACGACGGCGACGCCCTGGCCCGCCGCGACGAGGGCCAGGACCGTCGCGAACCCGTCCACCTGGTGTCGGACCCGCGGGGTGAACCCGGCGGCCCCGCACGCCCGGAGGGTCATCGTGCGGCACAGCGTCCCCGGGGTCGCCGTGATCCACGGCGAGTCCGCGAAGCGCCCGACCACCGGGCCGTCGGCGGCCCCTCCCGGCACGGGCGCCGGCGGCACCGGGTACGGCGACGCCAGGTACATGGACTCGGTGCAGAGCGGCTCGGTCGCCAGGCCCGGTTCGGCGGGCGACGGCACCAGGTCGTAGGCGTGGACCAGCGCCACGTCCAGCTCGCCCGCGCGCAGGGCGTCGGCGACCTCCGCCGGGTCGATCTCCCGGACCATGGGCTCCAGTCCCGGGTGCCGGCGCGCGAGGGAGGCCAGCGCGGCGGGCACCACCGCCCTGGCCGCGGTGGGGAAGGCGCCGATCCGCACGGGGCCGGACGGTCCGCCGCGCGCCTCGACCAGCTCCGCGGCGGCCTGCTCCAGCCGTTCGAGGACCGCCTCCGCGTGGCGGACCAGGTTCCGTCCCGCCGGGGTGAGGACGACCCGCCGCCCCGTCCGCTCCAGCAGCGGGACCCCCGCCTCGCGTTCGAGGGCGCTGAGCTGCTGGGAGACCGCCGACGGCGTGAACGCGAGCGCCTCGGCGACCGCGGCGATGGTGCCGCGGAGGGACAGTTCCCGCAGCAGGCGCAGGCGGCGCACGTCGAGCATCGGCCCAGCTTACGCTCGGCATCGGAAAAGCGAACTGGACCTGCACGATCGCCCCCGGCCACCCTCGTCCCCATGGACCGACACGCACCCCTGCAGGGGATCCACGTCCCGCTCGTCACCCCCTTCACCGCCGCAGGGCGGGTCGCTGAGGACGCCTTCGAAGGGCTCGCCCACGCCGTGCTCGACGCGGGCGCCGACGGGATCGTCGCCCTGGGTACGACCGCCGAGGCCGCCACGCTCGACGCGGGGGAGAGGGCCGCGGTCGTCGACGTCTGCGCCCGCGTCTGCCGGGAGCACGGCGCACCCCTGACGGTGGGGGTCGGGGGCAGCGACACCCGGGCCGCGGGACGCGCCCTCGCCGGGCTCGCACGCCGGCCGGAGGCCACCGCCGCGCTGGTGCCCGTGCCCGCCTTCACCCGGCCCTCCCCGGCCGGCGTCCTCGCCCACTTCTCGCGGCTGGCCGAGGAGAGCCCGCTGCCCCTGGTCGTCTACCACATCCCCTACCGCACCGGGCAGGACCTCGACGCCTCCGCCCTGCGCACCCTGGGGCGCATCCCCGGCGTCCGGGGCGTCAAGCTGGCGACGGGCGCCGTCGACCGGGACACCGTGGACCTGCTCGGCGACCTCCCGCCGGACTTCGCGGTCCTGGCCGGGGACGACCTGTACCTGTCCCCGCTGCTGGCCCTCGGCGCGGCGGGCGGCATCCTCGCCTCCGCCCACCTGGCCACCGGCCGGTTCGTGGAACTGGCGGCGGCCTGGCGCCGGGGCGACCTCGCGCGGGCCCGGGACCTCGGGCACGCCCTGGCCCGGCTGTCGGCCGCCGTCTTCCGCGAACCCAACCCCACCGTGGTCAAGGGCGTCCTGTACGCGCAGGGCCGCATCCCCACGCCGGACGTCCGCCTGCCGCTGCTCCCCGCCCGGCGCGACTCCGTGGAGCGGGTGCTGGAGCAGCTGGCCGGGCCGGACCGGCTGCCGGCCCCGGCGTGAGCCGCCGCGGACCGCCCCGGGCGGGTGTGCCCGACGGCTGATCCCCCGGGGCCCGTTCGTCTAGAGTGCACGGTGGCGGGGCGCGGTCCCGTCGAGGGAGGGGCGGGTGCCGTGGGCGAGCAGGTCCAGGAGTCGGCGGGTACCGGGCCGGGCGGTGCGGACCTGACGGTCGCGGAGGCCCGGAAGGCGTTCTTCGTGATGTTCGCCCTCCTGGCGGCCGTCTGGCTGGTGCAGCTGGCGAACTGGCAGGGGGACTACGCCCTCTCCCGCGACCACGGGGTGGTCCCCGGTGAGATCGGAAGGCTGCCCGACGTCCTCGCCGCGCCCTTCCTGCACTGGAGCTGGGCCCACATCGAGAGCAACTCCGGGCCGCTGTTCGTCTTCGGCTTCCTCGCCGCCTACCGCGGGGTCGCCCGCTTCGCCGGCCTGACCCTGCTGGTCACGCTGACCAGCGGGCTCGCGGTCTGGCTCTTCGAGCGCGGGGGTGTCGACACGGTCGGCGCCAGCGGCCTGGTCTTCGGGTACTTCGGCTACGTCGTGGTCCGCGGGCTCTTCGACCGGCACCTGGTCGACACGCTGGTCGGCGTCGTCATGGCGGCCTCGTTCGCCTACCTCCTCACCGTGGCCGTGCCGGGGACGCCGGGGGTCAGCTGGCTCGGGCACCTCGGGGGGCTGGTCGGCGGGGTGCTGGGGGCCTGGGTCCTCCGCACCCGGCGCCCGCGGGCGGCTGCGGCCGGCGGTGCCGACAGGTCCGGCGGGTCCGGCGGGTCTGGCGGCGGGACGACGGGACCGGGGGCCGGTCCGGCCGGCCGCAGCGGCCTGCCGGCGCGCGCCGACGGCCCCCGGGCCGACCTGTACAAGGAACTCGGCGACCTCGGCCTGCTGTAGGGCCCGCCCGTCGCCCCGCCCATCCGGTCCTCCGCAGGTCCGGTCCTCCGCAGGCATGGCCTGCCCCTGACCGGTCCTCCTGCTGACCGGGCCAGGCATGGCCTCCCGCAGGCCCGGCAGGGGGCCGGGACCGCCGTCCCCGCCCGCTGCCGTCCCTCCGCGCCGGGTCTCAGCCCCGCCGCCGGCCCCTGGCCCGCCGCGGGTAGGGGAGCAGCCGCGGGCTGCGCCTGGCCGCCACGTCCTCGACCCAGCCGAAGAGCAGCAGCCCCGCCAGGATCAGCGGAACGGCGACCAGCAGCGGGAACCACTGGCTCGACAGCAGCCAGCGCAGGTGCGTGTAGCAGAACTCGCTGTTCCACAGCGGCTCGATCAGCGGCTCGGTGAGCACCAGCGCGACGCAGTGCCACAGGTAGACGCTGACCGCGCGGGAGTTGAGCAGGCTCACCAGTCCGCTGAACCGTTCCAGCGGCCGGGGCCACTCCTGCCACGAGGGGCTCAGGTGGAGCAGCAGCATCACGCAGCCGAAGGACCAGATGGCCTGCGCCAGCGGCACCGCCTCCAGGTCGGGGCCCACCCGGGGGTCGTCCATCGGCGACTGCTGCAGCCACCAGAAGCCGAGGGCGAGGACCAGCGGCGCGACCGAGGGCACGACGTACTGGGGGATGCGGCTGAGCAGCCCCTCGTGGTGGGCCATGCCGAGGATCCAGCAGGCGCCGAAGGTGGTGAAGTCGGTCGCGGTCTCCATCAGCCGGCCGGACTGGTCGACCAGGCCGGAGTTGAGGACGGCCGACAGCGCCAGCGGCACCAGGAGGGTCACCCAGGGGAGCCGGCGCACGGCCTTGAGCATGAGCGGCGACAGCAGCACGTACCAGAGGTACGCGCGCAGGTACCACAGCGGCACCACGACCTGCTCCGCCCAACTGGAGGGCAGGTGGCCGCCGAAGCCGTGCAGGGAGTCCGCGTAGGGAGGGGTGCTCAGCGGCAGGATCCAGAAGGCGAGCTTGCCCCACCACCAGTTGGGGTGGCCCTCGGCGTCCGGGCCCCAGCCGTCGAGGACCATCGCGGTCAGCGTGACCGCACCGAACATCCACATCGGGGGGAGCAGGCGGCGCAGCCGCCCCCGGATGACGCCCAGGGCCGGCCGGCTGAGGGACCGTGCCATCAGCGAGCCGGCCAGCGCGAACATCACGCCCATGGAGGGGAAGAGCAGCGGCAGCCAGGTCCAGCCGAAGTTGTGGTAGATGACCACGCGGACCAGGGCCAGGGCGCGCAGCAGGTCCAGGTAGCGGTCGCGGCCGCCCTTCGGCCGGGGCGCCGCCGTCCCGTCGGCAGGCCCCTCCCCGGCCTGTCCGGTGTCCGCGGCCTCCGCGGCCTCCGTGCTCTCCCCGGCCTCCTGCGGCGGGCGCTGGACCGGGATCGCGGCGAGGTCGGCCACCCGCAGGGCCAGGGTCTCCGAGGGGTCCTGGGCACTGCGGGGGGCGGGGGCCGGGGGTATGCGCAGGGCCAGGGTCTCGGAGGGGTCCTGGGCGCCGCGGGCGGCCGGCGGCGGGGGTATGCGCAGGGCCAGGGTCTCGGAGGGGTCCTGGGCGCCCTGGGCGGCGGGGGCCGGGGGTATGCGCAGGGCCAGGGTCTCCGAGGAGTCCTCGAGGCGCGGCGCACCGGTTTCCGCAGTGGTCATGACGGCATCGCCCCCGTGGTGACGTCGAGCCCCACCTCGCCGGTGCGCCGCAGCTTCTGCCAGCGCAGGCGGCCTCCGGTCAGGGCGGTGATCCAGGACTGCAGCAGGACCATGTACATGAGCACCCGGTAGACCACCTGCTGCACGGGAAGGGTGACCAGGTGCCAGGGCTTCTCCCGGTCCAGGTGGAAGGACCACCAGGCGCAGAAGCCCTGCAGGGCCAGGACCGCGAACCAGGCGCCCAGGCTCTTGTAGGGGTCGACGAAGGCCACGCCGTAGACCATGGCGATGTCGATGGCGGGGGCGAGCAGCGGCGTGAGCACCATGAAGAGGGCGACGAAGGGCAGTCCGACCCGGCCGAAGCGGCCGGCGGGCCCGCGTTCCAGCGCCGCGTGCCGGTGCTTCCACATCGCCTGCATGGTGCCGTAGCTCCACCGGTAGCGCTGGGACCAGAGCTGGCTCATGCTGCCGGGCGCCTCGGTCCAGGCGCGGGCGTCCTCGGCGTAGACGATCTTCCAGCCGGCCCGGTGCAGGGCCATGGTGACGTCGGTGTCCTCGGCGAGCGTCTCGTCGCTCATGCCGCCCACCTGGTCCAGCGCCGTGCGGCGGAAGCCGCCGACGGCGCCGGGGATGGTCGGCATGCACCCGAGCACGTCGTACATCCGGCGGTCCAGGTTGAAGCCCATGACGTACTCGATGTGCTGCCAGGCGCCGATCAGGGTGTCCCGGTTGCCGACCTTGGCGTTGCCCGCCACCGCGCCGATGCGCGGGTCGGCGAAGGGCTGCACCAGCTCGCGGACGGTGGAGGGCTCGAAGACCGTGTCGCCGTCCATCATCACGATCAGCTCGTTCGAGGCCGCGGCCACGCCGGTGTTGAGCGCGGTGGGCTTGCCGCTGTTGGGCTGGCGGATCAGCCGGACCATCGGCAGGCCGAGCTCCTCCACGATGGCGGAGGTGTCGTCGGTCGACCCGTCGTCGACCACGATCACCTCGATGGGGTGGTCGCTCCGGGCCAGCGAGAGCAGGGTGTTGGTGATGCACTCCTGCTCGTTGTAGGCGGGGACGACCACGGTGACCGGTTCGGTGACCGGGTCGCCCCACGAGAAGCCCGGCTTCCGGGTGCGCCGCACGTGCAGGAGGGAGAGCACCAGCATCAGGGCGAAGCGCGCGAAGACCAGCACGCCGACGACCGCGAGCAGCGCGACCAGCCACGGCATCAGCCGGACGGAGAAGGTGGTGCACCACAGGAACGCCTTGCCGGCCCACAGGTTGTAGCCGGTGACGGGGGCGTTCGCGGAACCGGTGCCGAGCGCCTCGCCGATCGTCTTGAAGGTGTAGCCGTCCGCCTTGAGCCGCTCGATGATGACGGGGAGCGCGGCCAGGGTCTGGGACCGGTCGCCGCCCGCGTCGTGGAGCAGGATCATCTCGCCCTGCCCGGCCAGCTCCGGAAGGGCGGCCCTGACGATGGCGTTGACGCCGGGGCGCTTCCAGTCGTCGGTGTCCTTGTCGATGAAGGCGGCCAGGTAGCCGTCCGACCCCACCTCCCTGGTCACCGGCCAGGACCAGTCGTCGAGCGCGTCGACGGTGGAGGAGTAGGGCGGCCGGAACAGGCTGGAGTGGATGCCGGCGACGCCCGCCAGGGCGAGCTGGGTCTCGCCGAGCTCCCAGGTGAGACGCGTGCCGGACTGCAGGGCGAGGTCGGGGTGGGTGTAGGTGTGCAGGCCGATCTCGTGGCCGCCGGCCACGATCCGGCGGATCAGCGCGGGGTTGCGGGTGACCATCGAGCCGGTGACGAAGAAGTCGGCGTGGACGTGCTGGGCCTCCAGCACCTCCAGGATCTTCGGCGTCCACGTGGAGGACGGGCCGTCGTCGAAGCTGAGGACGACGGTCCTGTCGGGGATCGAGTAGCTGACCGGCTTGTCGTTCCGGTCCCCGCGGGCGTCCACGATCGGGCCGCCCTCCAGCACGCTGCGCGGCACGGTGCCCTTGTCCACCGAGGGCGCGATGCGCTCGTCGTGGAAGACCTCGTTGTTCTCCATGCCCCGGAGCACCATCAGGGCGAGCAGGGTCACCAGCAGGGTCACCGGCAGGAAGAAGCGCAGCGGGGGCGCGGCGAGCCGCCGCGGCCGCAGGACGGACTGCCGGGGGCGTTGGTGACGGGGCATGGACTTCCTGGTCGTCGGGCGTGCTAGGGGTTCTGGGGCGGTACGGCGGCGGAGGGCGCCGCACCGGGGTTCGTGGTCGTGGTGGTGCCGCCCGCGGCTCCCCCTCGGGGGGTGCGGACTGTTCCGGTCGTGGTGCCGCCGGCCGCGCCGCCGCCGGCCGCGTGGGCGGTCCCGGCGGAGCCTCCCGCCGCGGTCCCGCCCCCGGCCGGGGCTCCGGCCGGCCCGCCGGCGGCCGTTCCGGCCGTGGTCCCTGCGGTGGTGGCGGTCCCGGTGCCGGCGGCGGTCCCCGCGCCGGTCGTGGTCCCGGTCGTCGTCCCGGCTCCGGTGCCCGCGAGGGTGCCGGAGCCCCCGGTGGCCCCCCCTGCGGCTCCGGCCGGGCCGGCGGCCGGTCCGGGACCCGCGGCCGGGACCCGGCCGGGCCGCGGCCGCGTCCCCCGGGGCGGTGAGGGCAGCGGGGCGTTCACGTACCGGCTGGGCGGGGTGGTGTTCGCGGTGTCCGGGACGGCGAAGGAGGGCGCCTGCGACTGGACCCCGACGAGACCGGCGATCATCGCCACGGCGAAACCGACGCAGACGACGCCGACGACCCAGCCGAGACCGCGCAGACGCCGGCCGCGTCGGCCTGTCCGGTCCACGAAGACGGGGGAGGCGTCGACCTCCGCGGGGGCGCTGGGCACCTGGGGCCTCGGGCTTTCCTCGATCAAGTCGCCACGGACACAGGTGGCTGTCGAAAAATAGTCCACGGAAGGGTTCCATGAGGGGCCGGATGTGCGATTTGTCGGCTCCATCCCTCGCGTGTGACCGTATCGATACGAAAATACGGTAAGCGCGACCGGGTCTCATAGGATCCTGGGCCGGAACCACGTCACCTGCCCGATCGGAACCCCCGCGCATGGCCAGACCTGTCCGCTTCGGCCGTCCCCTCGTGGCCGCCGTGGTGCTCGCGGTGCTGCTCGCGGTGGCAGCCGCCCTGCTCCTGGCCCGCAACGGCGGCGGGAAGGGGGGCTCCGGCGACGCCGGGAAGACCGCGGGCGGCGCCTCCGCCCCGGCCGCGCGCTTCGACGTCTCGTCCCTGCTCCGCCCGTCCGGCCGGATGCTGGGGGTCGTCGACGACAAGACCCCCTGGCAGTACGGCATCGTGAAGACCTTCACGGAGCAGGCGGGACGCGCCCCCGACATCCGCCAGTACTACAGCTCCTGGGGGGACGACTTCGACCCGGAGGGCAACGCCTTCCTGTGGAGCCACGGGCAGCTCCCGATGCTCTCGCTGGTGCCCTCCACCACCCCCCTCGCCGACATCGCCGGGGGCTACGACGACGCCTACATCCGACAGCTGGCCCGTCAGGTCGCCGCCTACCGCGGGCCGCTCGCCCTCTCCTTCGCCGGGGAGATGAACGGCCCGTGGAACTCCTGGGGGCCCGGCCACGCCCGCCCCGCCGACTTCGTCGCGGCGTGGCGGCACGTCCACGACGTCTTCCGCAGCGCCGGCGTCACCAACGTGGTCTGGGTGTGGAGCCCGCACGTGGTCGACACGGGCACCACCGCCCGGCTGCGCCCGTACTACCCCGGGGACGCCTACGTCGACTGGGTCGGCGTCATCGGCTACTACGGGCCCATCGACGGCACCGCCTTCTCCAGCCTGTTCACCCCCACCCTGCGGGAGATCGCGCGCTTCTCCGGCAAACCGGTGCTGATCGCGGAGACCGGGGTGGCGGAGAGCAGCCGCAAGCCGGACCAGGTCCGCGACCTGTTCCGGGGCGCCGAGCGGGCGGGCGTCATCGGACTGGTCTGGTACGACCAGCGCAAGTCCTGGCCGGGCAGCCGTCAGCTCATGGACTGGCGGATCGACACCTCGGTGGGCGCCGGGGCCGCCTTCCGCGTCGAGGCGGCCCGGCACGGCTTCGGCCACCCCTTCGGGAAGGGCTGAGGCCCGCAGCGGGCACGGCCGGGCGCGGGCCCGGCCTCCACGCCCCATACGATGGCGCGTCGAGGCGGCCGGGGCCGCCGCACGCGGAGGACGGAGCAGGACGGGAAGTGCGGGGATGACGACGGGACCGTCGCCGGGCCAGGACGCTCCGGAGGAGGACGCGGGCTGGGCCTTCAGGCCGCGCAGACCGGCCGGGGCCGAGCCGCGCCCGTACCCCGGGCCGCCCGAGGGGCGGCCGCCGCACGAGGAGGGCCCCCGGCCCCCCGTCCCGCCGCCCGGGGACGCCCCCCGGCGTGGCGGTGCCGCGCCCGGCGGCGCCGCGTCCCGGAACGGGGACGACGCGCCCCGCCGTACGGAGGGCGGCCCCCGGCGGCCCGAGGAGGACGCAGCCCGGGGCGGTGTGCTCCGCGACGACCCCGCCCGCCGTCAGGACACCCCCCTGCACCGCGAGGACCCCGCCCGTCGTCAGGACGCCCCCCGCCGTCAGGATGCCCCCCTGCACCGCGAGGACCCCGCCCGTCGTCAGGACGCCCCCCGCCGTCAGGATGCCCCCCTGCACCGCGAGGACGTTGCCGTGCAGGCGGAGGACGCCCGCCGGTACCGCACGGCCGGTCCCGTCCCCGGCCGCCCGGGGGAGCCCGTGCCCGGCCCGCGTCCCCCGCGCACCCCCGGCGACGCGGAACCGTGGCAGCCGTCCCCGCCCCCGGCGGCGTACCCCTCCCCGCATCCGGCGGCACCCGCCGCCGTCCTCGACGCCCCGCCCTTCGAGGAGACCTTCGCCGAGGCGTTCGACGAGCCCTTCCCGGAGTCCGTCGCCGACCCGCAGCCGCAGCCGCGGGGCAGGCGCAGGCGGGCCGGCGTGATCGCGCTCGTCCTCGCCGTCCTCGCCGCCGCGGGCGGGGCCGCGGCCGTCCTGCTGCACGGGGAGGACGCCGCCCCCGTCGCGTCGAAGCGCCTCACGCAGGCGTGGCGGGTGCCCGCGCCCGCTCCGGGCGACGAGCTGGTGGGGAGCTGGCTCACCGGAAGGCTGCTGGTCCGGGCGAGCACCCGCGGCGGCCTCAGGGCCTACGACCTGGCCGGCGGCCGCGAGGTGTGGCACGCCACGTCCCGGCTGGACCCCGCGAAGTGGGGGTCCGTCCCCTGCGCCATGTCCCCGGCGCCCACCGCGCAGGGCCTCGGCACGGTCGCCTTCGGCAAGGACGGCGACTCCTGCACCTGGCTGGCCGGCGTCGACGCGGCCACCGGGAGGATCCGCTGGAGCGTCCCGCTGGTCGACGTCCGGCACCCCACGGCGATGCCCGCCGGGACGTTCCTCCAGGGCGGTGTCGCCACGGTCGTCAACAAGAACTTCCTCGGCGGCCTGGACGTCCGCACCGGCCGCCGCGTCTGGGGCTTCCGGGCCCGCGGCCACTACTGCGGCGTCCACCCCTGGGGCGCGTCCGGGATCGTGCTGGTCGACGACTACTGCGCCGACACCAAGGACCGCTTCACCCTCACCGCGTACGACGGCAGGACCGGCCGGGTCCTCTGGGCCGACGCCCAGGACTCCCAGGCCGACCTGGCCCACGTCTTCTCCGGCGCGCCGCTGATCGCCTCCGTGCACACGGCGGCCGAGGACAGCGTCCGGGTCTTCTCCCCCTCCGGGCGGAGCCGCAAGCTCGCCGTCGGCGACACCGAGGTCCTGCCCGGCAACGACACGGCGGCCGACCGCTCCGCCCGGCTCGTCGGGGACGTGCTCGTCGCCCCCGCCCAGTCCGCCCAGGGCGGCGAGATCGTCGGGTTCGACACCGTCACCGGGGCGAAGCTGTGGACCCACCGCTCCGCCGTGCTCGCCACCGCCGCGGCCGGGGACGACCGGGTGCACGTCGTCTCCACCTCGGGCACCCGCCAGCTCCTCGCGCTCGACCCGCGCACGGGCCGCGCCACCCCCGTCGCGGCCCTGCCGGCCGCCACCGGCGGCCCGGCGCTCACGGCGGGCACGGTGTACGTGACGCCCGACGGCATGGTCCTGGAGCTCGACGCCCAGGCGAGGGGCGGCGCCGTGCGGGCCTACCGCTGACGTCCTCGCCGCCCTGACGGACCGTGGCTCACTCCGCCCGTGGCCCACTCCGTGCTGCGCGCGGGCCGTGCGCCGCCCGGGCGGTTCCCGCTCCGTCGCGGGCGTCGGCGGCGGCCGAATCCGTTGCAAGGGTGCCGGCCGGCAGGAGCGGGGGCGGCCCGAGCGGCCCGGAAGGACAGCGCATCCACTCCGCGTCCGGGGCGAACGGCCCCTCCCTGCCCTCGACCACGGCCAGCGCCCGGTCGTGCGCCGCCTCGACGGCCCAGTGGTCGGCGTCGTCCACGATGCCCAGCCGGCGGCCCTGCGCGTACTCGTCCTCGTCCTTCCAGCGCCAGGAGGACAGGTCCGGATCGACCACCAGGTCGACGAGCAGGTCGAACGTGTCGAAGCCGATGCCGGTACGGCGTATCGGGCGTTGGAAGTCGACGTACCAGCTGCGCATCCGCCGGTCGCCCGACGGTTCGTAGAACGCGTTGACGCTGAAGTACGTGTCCGCCGGGTTCCACAGCACCGACACCGTGTCCTGCCAGGCCCAGCGGTCCAGGCGCCAACGGCCCGCCGCAAGGCCGGGGAGGGCCTGCCTGCGCACCGCGTCGTCACCCGTCGTCCGGGACTCGACGTACGAGGTCGCGACCATCGCCTCCGCCCCCGGGCCGCAGGTGGCGACCACCGCCTCCCCGGTGTCCCGGACCACCCGCAGCGCATGGGCACTCCACACCCTGCCGCGGAACACGTCCCGCCGCACGACGGTCTCCCCGGACCCGAACCGCTCCATGACCCTGCCCTCCACGGCTGCAGCCGCGACCCCGGCCCGTCAGGACCGAGCCGGTCCTCCTGTGCGGACGGCGACCGGGCGGAGGCCGTCCCACGCCCCTTCCGTGGCGAGATTGACGAACGAGACCCCGGCCGCGCCAGGGGCAGGCTGCTGCACGCTCCTCGGGGCCGCCCGGACGGCCGGCGGTCACCGAGGGCCCTCCCGGATCCGGCCCGCACGGGCCGCGACGGCACGCACGAGCCCAGGCGGGCCGGGGGGAGGGCGAGCCGCTCGATGCTGGTCAGTCCCGCCCTGCGCCATGCGGGCCGGAAAGACCTCGGCGACTGCCGGCCCGGACGTACCGCGCCCCCCGGAGCGCGAAGGCCAGCGCCGCGATGCTCAGGCCGAGGTCGACGGCGTCGGCGATCTCCACCGCAAGATAGGGCGCGTCCAGCAGCTGCGGCGCCTTCGCGAGGATCAGGACCGCCCCCATCAGCAACGCGAGCCGGGACCAGTGCAAGCGCGCCGTCCGGTCCTCGCGCTCCTGGGCCTCGGCCCTCGCCGACCACCGGGCACCGAGGCCCGTCAGTACCGACGCACACCCCATGGCCACGATGGACCAGTCCATGAACGACAACATCGCATCCCCCCTGATCGACAGGGCGATCATCCTCCCGGGGGCAGCTGTGGACAAGGGCCGGCGTTCCGCACGGACACCGGAGGCCAACGCGTTCCTCTGCCGGTGGCTCGCCGGGATCGGGCACGGGGCACGATCGGGAAACGCGCTGCGCGCCCGGCGGCAACGGAGGCGTCTCATCCCTCTCCGGGGGCCGTGGCGTCAGCTGTGCCGGGGGCCTCGGTGGCAGATTCCGCCATGGAGGCGGTGATGACGGACCCGTCACCGCCGTCCGAGACGTTCGTCGACGGGCCGCTGTCGGCCTTCGTCCGCCTGCGCGCCCTGCGTCGGAGTTCCCGCCGCTGCTTTCCGGGCAGGGCCGCCGCGAGCTCCCCGACGGGCGCGAGGTCGTGGCAGTCGTCGCCACGGTGGCCCCTGCACCACCACACCACGGGTCCACCGCCCAGCCTGTCCCGGTACCAGCCGGACGTGGTCCCGGCGGGACGCGGGTGCATGCCGATGTGGTGGTACGGGCAGACCGGCCACACCGTCCACCGCAGTTCGGTGACCGTTTCCTGGGCCGCGTCCGCGACGAGCTGGAGGACCACCGACGTGTCGTCCGGTTCGTCGTGCATCCCCGGGCCCTGCGGGTGTACGGCACTGCCCTGCCACCGGCCGTCCGACAGGGCGACATGGATCCGGTGGGGCCGATCGCCGTCCCCTGACGCCGGGCAGAGCATCAGGACCAGCGGGGGCTCGTCGGGCAGGGTCGCCGCCAGGTCGCGGTTCACCGCAGCGAGTCCGGCCTCGAACCTCGGCCACTCACCAGGCCCGGCACGCCGGGGCCCCTGACGTGACGGCCCGTCGGTGCCCGAATGCAGGGGATGGAACGAGAAGAAGCCCACCGGCCGATCTTCTCATTCCGGGCGGGCCCCGGGGAGGCGCCGGTGGGGAGGGGGGATCGCGCGGGCGTCGGCGCGGTCCTCGGCCGGCGGCCTGCCCGGGACGGGGTCGAGCACGGCCGTGAGGCCGTGCGCCGGCCGCGGACCGGGCAGGCCCCTGCCTGTCCGCCATGAGCCCGACCGGCCTCTGGTCCGCTCCGCGAGCGGTCCGGCCGGGTGGGCGGCGCAGCCGGGGCATCGGCACGTTCGACGGACCCCGGACGGCCCGGGAGGGCGGTCACCCGCCCTGACCCGTGGCGGTCTCAGATGTCGAGGAAGTGGCACGCCGGTTTTCTGACCTGGGGCTGTGTTCTCGATGAACGCTCTGACCTGCGGCTGAGCCGTCGACGGTTGTCGCCGCCGGTCACCGCTGAGCACCCCCGCACGACCCAGGGACGGCCCGAGCGCAGGTGCTGCCGTGTGCGCCCGACAGCGACCACCGCTCTACAGGTTCGAACCACACTCCATGCGACCTGGCAGAACACCCGGCGGACATCGGTTCCCGACCCCGTCGCAGTCGCCCCGGTCCACCGCCGTCCAGCGGCGTTGATGTCACGTGGTGATGTCAGCCCTGGACTTCGAGCAGGCGACATACGCCTGGGCCCGGACTCGCTGCTGTCACTGCCGTCGGCCTCCCCCTCCGGCGGCGCTCAGTCGAACCACACGGTGCCGCGCTCCGGCCCTGTGACGACCAGAAGCGTGTGGAAGCCGCATCCGTCATCGCTCAAGTAGACCGCTCCCGCAGTGCGGAGTGATTGTCAAACGTTGTGGACCTGGGCGAACCTGTGCCAGCCTCGCCTGCGGTCCTCTCCGGGGGTTCCCAAGGTGTCACTCCGAGGGTGCCGAGGAGACCCGGTTGAAGAACCGTCCGGCCATGTCGGCCCCGATGATGGCGCCGTCGGCATCGCGGGTGAGGAAACCTCGCTGGCCGATCAGGCCGCCGCCGGTGACGATGTACTCGTCGCCGTTCCCGGGGAGCAGGCCGAGGCCGGCCGGCGGCAGGTCCGCCGGCAGTTCCCTGTCGGCCGCCGCGCGGATCTCCGGCTTGATCCGGCATTCGACCGTCATCGTGTCGCCGTCGGTGTCGATGATCAGCGTCATGAGTTCGTTCTCGTAGTGCCCGGTGATCTCCTGCGCACGCTGCGGGTCGTACGGGAGCGGCTCGGGCTCCCGCTCGACCACGCCGAGGTGGTGTTCGAGCACCCAGCGGAGCACGGCCTGGTTGAACTTCAGCCCGTTGTCGGGCCCGGCATTGGACGCCGCCACGACGGCGAAGTCCCGCTCCGGTACCAGCAGCAGATCGGCGAACTGGCCGTTGGTCGATCCGCCGTGCCCGACGGTGCGCACGCCGTCCACGTCGCGCAGGAACCAGCCGAGGCCGATGGCGTCGCCGAGCGTGGAGCCGTGCAGCTCCACCGTCGGCTCCTGCATGCGCCTCGCCAGGTCACTGCCGCCGAGGTGGAACCGGGCCCAGCGCAATTGGTCGGAGACCGAGGACACCAGGCCGCCGCCCGGGTTGTTGCCGCGTGTGTCCTTCCATGTTCGGGCGACCTTGAGTGCTCCTTCGCTGAGGTTGTGGCCCACGGCGAACCGGCGGGTGATGGCCTGCCCGGCGGTGAAGACGCTGTCCGCCATGCCGGCCTGTTCCAGGACGAGGGAGGTGACAGCGGCCTCGTAGGTCTCGCCGGTGACGTTCTCGACGACCCGGCCGAGCAGGTTGTAGCCGAGCTGGCTGTAGGAGGCGCGGCCGCCGACCGGGCCGATCAGCGGCACCTCGGCCATCTTGGCCACCTCGCGGGCCAGCGCGTCGTCTCCGTCCCCGCTGTCGAAGACCATCCGGGTATCCAGCCCGGCGGTGTGGTTGAGCAGGTTCAGGATGGTGATCTGCGCGGCCGCGTCCTCATCGGGAAGCCGGAGTTCGGGAACGTAGCGGCGCACTGGCGCCTCCAGCCCGACCCGGCCCTGCTCGACCAGGCGCATGATCGCGGTCGCCGTGCAGGTCTTGGTGACCGAGCCCAGTACGAAGAGTGTGTCCCGGTCGACGGGCAGCGGGTTGTCGATGCTCGTCACGCCGTGGCAGACGGTCAGCTCCCGTCCGTCCGCACAGACTCCCACCGCTGCACCCGGGATGCCGAGCTCCTCGGCCTTCCCCTCGACGAACTCCGCCAGCGCATCGTGTGACATCTCGATTCCCCCTCGATCGGTGTGGTTCTCGCACGGCGTCTCGGGCGTCGCGGCGACTTGCACCCTGTTCAAGCGGAGGCTAGCGAATGACTTGAACGCCGTGCAAGAGCTTTCTTGAACGGTGTGCAAGTCGAGGGCTATCGTGCATCCATGCCCCGCAACACACTGACGCGCGAACAGATCCTCACTGCCGCCATCGCACTGCTGGACGCCGAAGGTCTGGAGGGCCTGAGCATGCGGGCGCTGGGCCAGCGGCTGGGCTCGGCGGCCACCGCCGTCTACTGGCACGTGGGCAGCAAGGACAACCTCATCGCCCTCGCCGGCGACCAGCTGTGGCACGACATCGCGCTGCCCGACCCCGACGAGGTCGGCTGGCGCACGGCGGCCACCGTCATGGCCGGCGACCTGTACGCGATGCTCACCCGCCACCCGTGGCTGCTGCAGGCCTTTGGCTCCTTCCTCATGTTCGGCCCCGGCAAGGCCCGCCACGACGACCACCTCCTCGCCATCTACGAAGCCGCGGGATTCGCCGGTCCCGCAGCCGACCAGGCCGCGGCCGCCGTCTTCACCTTCGTCCTCGGCAACGCCCTCGGCCCGGCCGCAACAGCCTCACTCGCCCGCAAACTGCGGCGCGAAGGCAGCAGCGCCGAACAGGCCATCGGCGGCGCCCAGGTCGAGGCCCGCGAGATCGCCGCACCCTTCCCTCGGCTGCGCGCCCGCCTGGACACCCACAGTGCCGACCACGGCGCGGCGCCCGGCGGCACTTTCCAGATCGGCCTTCGGGCCATCCTCGACGGGCTGGAGGCGCTGCAACGCGGGCCTGCTCGGTGACCATCGCACGATGATCCGGGAGGGTGCGCCCGGCCCACGGTTCGAAGGCCGGGCTGCCGGCGCCGCGGGTGGCCTTGGTGCGGAGCCTGACCGTGGAGAAGGTCGACTCGAGGGGATTCGTGGTCCGCAGGCGGCACCACGGCGCCAGGATCTTCGAGGAGAGCCGCACCCGCTCCCCGGTGGCCTCGTCCGCGCGCCGGTCGTTGGCCGGGGCGCCGCGACCTCGATCGGCCCGGCCGCGGTGGCCACGGTGCGGGACCGGTGGCGGCCGTTGCGGACCACCAAGCGGCGGCCACGCCCGCCGGTCTCCGCGGCCGACTCGGATATGTACTGATCGACGTCGGCCTTCAGAGCAGCGGCGAGCATCCGCCGGGCGCCTTCGCGGACGACCTCGTCGATCAGGGAGCCGGTCTCGGTCGAGCCGTCGGCGGTCACTGCGCTCAGCATGAGCACGCCTTCCCAATCCGCGCTGCGAACGCGGGTCTGCTCGGTGACTGGTCGGTCAATCACCCGGGAAGGTGCCCCCTTCGTGCGCTCCCGGGGCGCCGATCCACAAGTCCTGAGCACTGCTCTGACGGACTGCGGTCACCTCGCACCGGCACGCCGCCATCAGTTGCCCTGGAACTGACCGGCCTTGTGATCTGCCTGCACGGTCTCGACCCGCTCGGCCTCCGGCCTGCGGCGACGTAGGCGCTGTCTGTCGTCGCCGGTCAGCCTTGGTCCGCCTCGTACGGCCCAAAGGCGGCCCAGGCGCCTCGGTTACGCATCGGCGGGTAGAGCGGTCTCGGGAGCCTCACTCCGTTCTGCGTGCGCCGCGGAGAGACGCCTTCTGCTGAGGGCCAGGATCGCGAGGGTGACGAGGGTGCCCAGGACACCGCAAGCAGCTGCCCGATGCTCGCCCGTGTGCTGCAGAGCTGTGCCGACCACGGCAGAGCCGAGCGACGTCCCGGATGCAAAGAGGGTGACCAGCCAGGCGAACGCCTCGGACATGGTGCCCGGCGGCGCCAGCTTGCCCACGAGCAGGAACGTGACGGTGAGGAGAGGAGCGAGGAACACTCCGGTGAGCAGCATCAGGGCATGCATGTAGGGCGGAGGCGGTAGCAGGGCCAGAAGGCCGTAGCTGGCGACCAGGCCGACGGCGAAAAGGACTGCCCGGGTAGCGGGCGCGCCGGGCCAGCTGCGTGCGCCGTAGACCAGAACGCCGACCAGTGAGCCGCCGGCGTTCAGGGTGAGCAGGACGGGCGCTCCGCCGGGCGTTGACCAGTGCTCGGCGTAGGAGACCACCAGGACGTTGAGGGTGCCGATCGCAAAACCGGTTCCGGCGAGGGCGGCGAGCAGAGTGACCAGGGGGGACTGCGCAAGGGGCCGAGCCAGTGGCTGGCGTGGGGGGAGGCCTTCCAGTGCCGAGAGGGCGCGGCGGTGGCGACCACGATGACCCCGAGCAGGCCCAGCAGCGCCTGGGCGAGCAGCGCAAGTGTGGGTGATCGGGCAGCGACGCAGGCGGTCACCACCAGAGGTCCGGCGACGAAGACGAACTCTTGTGCGATGGAGTCCAGGGCGTAGGCGGACTCCAATCGGTCCTGAGGGGCGATGTCGGGCCACAGAACGCGCAGGCAGGGCTCCAGGGGTGGGGTCATGGCACCCGCGAGGGCCGTCCCCACCAGAACCGGGAGTTTGTGGCTGGGAGCCAGAGCGACGGTGATGAACCCCGCCGCTGCCATGACAGCGGTGGGGGCCAACACTCTGGCTTGTCCCCAACGGTCGACCGCCCGTCCCAGCAGCGGTGCGCCGATGGCTGCGGCGATGGCGAAGGTGCCCGCGGCCGTGCCCACGAATCCGTAGCTCGCCCCGGCCCTGCGCAGGGCCAGCGGAATGGTGAGGGCGGCCATCGCAGGGGGAAGGCGCCCGACCCAACTGCCGATCAGCAGACGAGCGACGTGGGGAGCCCGTAGCAACGACAGGTAAGCCATGGCGGGCACCCTAGGGCGGTCGATGGTTGGCTCACGAACTCTTTTCGATGGCGCGAGGCCACCGCCTTTTCCACGCCTCGGCCGCCCACGCGTTCCAGAAGTCCTGGCCGGCATCCCGTAGGCGGTTGCGGGCTGCCCGAGGCCGGTGGAGCGGGGCGAGGACAGGAGCGAGGCGAGCGCCTTGAGGGAGTGGCGCACGTCGTTCGTCCGGTGCGGATCGTCGGCGCCAAGCTGGTGTTCGCCCCGCCGAAGGGCAGCAAGCTGCGAGACGTGCCGTTGCCTGATCCGGTCGCTCAAGCCCTGTCGGAGGGGCGGGTGGCGGAGCCGCCCGGCGGACGACGAGGCCCCCGCCGGAAGGTGTTCCCGGCGGGGGCCTCGGGACGTTCGACGGCCCACGGACGGCCCGGGTGGGCGGTCACCCGCCCTGACCCGTGGCGATCTCAGATGTCGAAGTAGAGCTCGAACTCGTGCGGGTGCGGCCGCAGCTGGATCGGGGCGACCTCCTGGGTGCGCTTGAAGTCGATCCAGGTCTCGATGAGGTCCGGGGTGAAGACGCCGCCCGCGAGCAGGTACTCGTGGTCGGCCTCCAGGGCGTCGAGGACGGCCGGGAGGGAGGCGGGGACCTGCGGGACCGCGGCGTGCTCGTCGGGGGCGAGCTCGTAGAGGTCCTTGTCGACCGGCTCGAGCGGCTCGATCTTGTTCTTGATGCCGTCCAGGCCGGCCAGCAGCATGGCCGAGAAGGCCAGGTACGGGTTGGAGGACGGGTCCGGGGCGCGGAACTCGATGCGCTTGGCCTTGGCGTTCGACCCGGTGATCGGGATGCGGATCGCCGCGGAGCGGTTGCGCTGCGAGTACACCAGGTTGACCGGGGCCTCGAAGCCGGGGACCAGGCGGTGGTAGGAGTTCACCGTCGGGTTGGTGAAGGCCAGCAGCGACGGGGCGTGCTTGAGCAGGCCGCCGATGTAGTAGCGGGCGGTGTCGGAGAGGCCCGCGTAGCCCTGCTCGTCGTAGAAGAGCGGGGAGCCGTCGGACCACAGCGACTGGTGGACGTGCATGCCCGAGCCGTTGTCGCCGAAGATCGGCTTCGGCATGAAGGTGGCGGTCTTGCCGTTCCGCCAGGCGACGTTCTTGATGATGTACTTGAACAGCATCAGGTCGTCGGCCGAGGCCAGCAGGCTGTTGAACTTATAGTTGATCTCGGCCTGGCCGGCGGTGCCCACCTCGTGGTGCTGGCGCTCGACCTCGAGGCCGGCCTTGGCGAGCTCCAGCGACATCTCGGCGCGGAGGTCGGCGAAGTGGTCGACCGGCGGGGCCGGGAAGTAGCCGCCCTTGTAGCGGACCTTGTAGCCGCGGTTGTCCTCGAGGGCGCCGGTGTTCCAGGCGCCGGCCTCGGAGTCGATGTGGTAGAACGCCTCGTTCGACTTCGTCTCGAAGCGGACGCTGTCGAAGACGTAGAACTCGGCCTCGGGGCCGAAGTACGCGGTGTCGGCGATGCCGGAGGAGGCGAGGTACGCCTCGGCCTTCTTGGCCACGTTCCGCGGGTCGCGGCTGTACTGCTCGCCGGTGATCGGGTCGTGGATGAAGAAGTTGATGTTGAGGGTGGAGTCCTTGCGGAACGGGTCCACGCGGGCGGTGCTCAGGTCCGGCACCAGGGCCATGTCGGACTCGTGGATGGCCTGGAAGCCGCGGATCGACGAGCCGTCGAACATCAGCTGCTCGGCGGGGTCGAACGAAGCGGCCGGCACCGTGAAGTGCTGCATGACGCCCGGCAGGTCGCAGAACCTGACATCGACGAACTTGACGTCGTTGTCCGAGATGTAGCGCGACACCTCGTCGGCGTTGTTGAACATCCATCCTCCTCGGCCCGGCGGGAACGCCAGGAGTTTCGCGTGAACGGGCCGCTCGTCCCGACCGGCCGCGTTGCGGCAACGATAGGAAGGAGCCGTTTCTCAAGCATGACTCGTCTGTTTCGCGGATGTTAACCGCCCTCGCGGGCGCCTTGCCGGACCTGCGTGGTTCCGGGGGTTTCGCGGGGTGGGGGGCGGTCGGGGCGGTGCACCCGCGCGCAAGTGGTCTGGACCAATTCTTCACCCGTTCCGGCGCACCGTCCCGCCATTACCGGCAGGCCGTCCGGAATGTCAAGGACCCAGGGGCGACCGCCGGCGGCCGCCCGGTTACTGTGGAGGCGTGGACAGCAGAGAAGCACTCGGTTCCTGGATCGACGGCCCCAGGGCCGCCGCCGAGCGGATGGGCGCCGACTTCGGCTACCGCGGCGAACGGCTCGGCCTGCCCGAGCACGGCCCGGGCTCGATCGCCCCGCTGGGCCGCCGGATCGGCGCCCTCCTCGTCGACGGCTGGCTCTGCGGCCTGATCGCGTACGGGCTGATCACCCGCGGCGACGCCGCCCAGGCCAACCTCTGGACGACCCCCCTCTTCCTCCTCATGAGCACGGTGCTGATCGGCACGGCCGGCTCCACCCTCGGCAAGCGGCTCTTCGGGCTCCGCGTGGTCCGGCTCGACGGCGGCCGGGCGACGCTGGTCCAGGCGTTCGGCCGCAGCCTGCTGCTCGTCCTGCTCGTGCCGGCGCTGGTCTGGGACCGGGACAGCCGGGGGCTCCACGACAAGGCACTGGGGACGGTCGAGGTCCGCGTCTGACGGCCCTGTCCGGCACGTCCCGGCACGCCCGGCCCCGGCCCCGCCCGGCATGCCCCGGCACGCCCCGGCAGGCCCGGACCCTGCCGCCCCGCCTGGTACCGGCCCGTGGCCCCGCACCGGCGGGGTGTCCGGGAGCCGCGTTCCGGACCCGCGGCGCCTCCACGGGGCGGCGCCCCCGCACGGCGCCCCTGACCGGGAGAGCGGCCCGCGCACACGAAGGCGGCCCCGCCGCGGAACCCCTGAGGGGTTCCGCGGCGGGGCCGCCTGGTGTTCCTGGAGCGGCGCGCCGGCCGCTCAGCGCATCCGGCCGCCCTTGGGCATCCGCGCGTTGCGCGGCAGCGGGCCCTTGGGCACCGGCGCCTTGGAGAGCAGGTCTCCCATCGCCCGCAGCCGGTCGTTGATCTCGGTGACCTGGCCGGGCGTGATGGCGCGCGGCAGGCGCATCAGGTGGACCTGCAGCTTCTTGAGCGGGACCTCGCCCTCGCCGTCGCCCACGATCACGTCGTGCACCGGCACGTCGCCGACGACCCGCGCCATCTTGCGCTTCTCGGCCGCCAGCAGGGGGCGGATCCGGTTGGGGTTGCCCTCGCCGATCAGCGCGATGCCGGGGCGGCCGACCGCGCGGTACACGGCGTCCTGGTTGCGGGTGACGGCCACCGGGGTCGGGCTGGTGCTCCAGCCGCGGCGCATGTTGTTCAGCACGGCCGCGGCCGCTCCCGGCTGGCCCTCCATCTGCCCGAAGGCGGCCCGCTCGGCGCGCCGGCCGAAGACGACCGCCATCGCCAGGAACGCCAGCACGAAGCCCAGGATGCCCAGGTAGACCGGGTGGTCGATCAACAGGCCGATGGCGAGGAACACGCCGAAGGTGATGATGCCGACGCCGGCGATGATCAGACCGATCCGGGTGTCCACCCGCTTGGTCATCTGGTAGGCCAGACGGATCTGCTTCAGCCGTCCGGAGTTCTCGGATTCTTCCCTCGCCATGAGGGCAATGCTACGGGGCCGGGGCGGCTGATGCCCAAGCCCGGTCCCCGATCCGGCAGATCCGGAACGCGACCGTGTCCGTTCCGGGCGGATCCGGTCCGGTCCGGCCGGGTGCGGTGCTCCGGCCCGCGGGCCCGGGCCGGCACGGGCGACCCGCGGGGACGAGGGCGACCCGGCCGGGACGGCCCGACCGCCGCGGCCCGGCTCCCCGGGCACGGGGCCCGGCTGCCGGGGCACGGGGTGCGCGGGCGCGGCCGCGCGGTGCCCCGCGGCGGGCCTCAGCGCAGCACGGAGGCGTCCTGCGCCGCGGTCGTGCGGGCGGCCGCCAGGGCGCCGAGCACGGTGGCGGTCTCCGCCCGGTCCGCGGCCTGGCGGCGGTTCTCGCAGACCGCGTCCCAGGCGTTGCGGCGGGCGACCTGCTGGCCGCCCGAGAACAGCACCGACTCGGCCATCCGCAGCGCGGTGACGAAGCCGTTGATACCGGCAGCTCCAGGTACGACGGTGCCGACCTGCATGGTGAGCAACTCCCCTCGTAGGGTCGTGTCCTCGCCCCGAACGGGCGTCCCGCACGCGCCGCCCGCCGCCGGTGCGCGGGCGGGCGGCGGCGCGGTCACCGGTCCAGGGTCACCACATCGTGTTACCAGTCGGTGACCGGAGCGTCAAACCGCGGTGAAAGCCTCACTCCGGCCGTCGCCGGCGCCTCCGGGGGGCCTCCCGGGGAGGCGCCGCAGCTCAGGCGTCCGCGTGCTGCGCCCGGCGCTCCAGCGCCTGCCGGTACAGCCGTCCGGCGCGGTACGACGAACGGACGAGCGGGCCGGACATGACCCCGGCGAAGCCGATCTCCTCGGCCTCCTCCTGGAGCTCCACGAACTCCTGCGGCTTCACCCAGCGCTCGACGGGGTGGTGCCGCACGGTCGGCCGCAGGTACTGGGTGATGGTGATCAGCTCGCAGCCCGCGTCGTGCAGGTCCTGCAGGGCCTGGCTGACCTCCTCGCGGGTCTCGCCCATGCCCAGGATGAGGTTCGACTTGGTCACCAGCCCGGCCGCGCGGGCCTGGGTGATCACCGACAGCGAGCGCTCGTACCGGAAGGCGGGGCGGATGCGCTTGAAGATCCGCGGGACCGTCTCGACGTTGTGCGCCAGCACCTCCGGCCGGGAGGAGAAGACCTCGGCCAGCTGCTCCGGCACCGCGTTGAAGTCCGGGACGAGCAGCTCGACGCCGGTCCGGCCGCCCTCGCGGCCGGCGGTCATCGCGTGCACCTGGCGCACGGTCTCCGCGTACAGCCAGGCGCCGCCGTCCTCCAGGTCGTCGCGGGCGACGCCGGTGATCGTGGCGTAGTTGAGGTCCATGGTGAGGATGGACTCGGCCACCCGGCGCGGCTCGTCGCGGTCGAACTCCGCGGGCTTGCCGGTGTCGATCTGGCAGAAGTCGCAGCGCCGGGTGCACTGGTCGCCGCCGATGAGGAAGGTCGCCTCGCGGTCCTCCCAGCACTCGAAGATGTTGGGACAGCCCGCCTCCTGGCAGACGGTGTGCAGGCCCTCGCGCTTCACCAGCGCCTGCAGGCCGGTGTACTCGGGGCCCATCTTCGCCCGGGTCTTGATCCACTCGGGCTTCCGCTCGATGGGGGTCTCGCTGTTGCGGACCTCCAGGCGAAGCAGCTTCCGGCCGTCGGGTGCGACAGCGGACACGTGCGGCTCCCTAACTCGTCTTCTGTGCGACACACCCAGGGTACGCCTGGGGTTGTGCGGTTCCCGCAGGCCGGGTGGCCCGCAATCGCAGGCCCGGTCGGACCCGCGGTACGGCTCAGGCCGCGCCGACCGGCGCGGACATCTCCGCCAGCACGTCCCCCAGGTGCCGTTCCACCACGGGCAGCGCCTCCGCGACCGTGAAGTCCCGCCCCAGCTCGGTGCTGAGCGACCCCACGCCCGCGTCCCGGATGCCGCAGGGCACGATCCGGTCGAACCAGCCCATGTCCGGGTCGCAGTTGAGCGCGAAGCCGTGCATGGTCACCCCGCGCGCCACCCGCACCCCGATCGCGGCCAGCTTGCGGTCGTCGCCGCGCTGCCCCGCGTTGGAGGGCGCGTACTCGGGCCCGGCCAGCCGCGGGTCCAGGCCCGCCTTCAGGCCCATCCGCAGGGTCAGCCCGCCCACGTCCACCTGGCGGTCGGGGTCGGGCGCCGCGCCGGGGATCTCCTCGCCCAGCACCCACACCCCGCTGCGGCCCTCCACCCGGGTCGTGTCCAGGCCGAACTCGGCGCAGGAGCGGATCAGGGCCTCCTCCAGGCGCCGGACGTACGCGACCACGTCCATCGGCTCCGGCAGCCGCACGATCGGGTAGCCGACCAGCTGCCCGGGGCCGTGCCAGGTGATCTCGCCGCCGCGGTCCACCTGCACCACGGGGGTGCCGTCCAGCGGGTAGTCCTCGGGGTTGGTGCGGCGTCCGGCGGTGAAGACGGGCGGGTGCTCCAGCAGCAGCACGGTGTCGGGGATCTCGTCCGCGACGCGCAGGGCGTGCAGCCTGCGCTGCTCCTCCCACGCCTCCTCGTACGGGACCATGCCCGCGCCGATGCCCATCCGCACGAACCGCACGTCCTCGCTCACCGCTGCCCGCTCCTCGTCCAGGTGGCCGCCGTCCGGCCGACGGCGGCCTGCCGCCGCCGCCCTGCCGCCGATGTCCGGCCCAGCCACTGTACGCCCGGCCGTGCGGCGCCCCTCAGCCCGCCGGGGGGCCGCCCGCGCCCTCCGGGCCCCCGCAGCCCCCCGGGCCCCCGTAGCCCCCCGGGCCCGCCGCGCCGCCGGCGAGCAGGTGCAGCCGCAGCGCCAGCTGGAGCTCCAGCGCCCGCTCCGGGCCGTTCCAGTCGCGGCCCAGCAGCGCCTGCACCCGGTCCAGCCGCTGCACCACCGTGTTCACGTGGACGTGCAGCACGTCCTTGGCCCGGGTCAGGCTGCCGCCGCAGTCGAAGTAGGCCCGCAGGGTCCGCACCAGCTCCGTGCCGCGCCGGGCGTCGTACGCCAGCAGCGGTCCCAGCGCCGACTCCACGAACCCGTCCACGTCGTGCCCGTCGCCCAGCAGCACCCCCAGGAAGCCCAGGTCGTCCGCGGCGGCGCCGTCGCCCTCCCGGCCCAGCGTCCGCAGCGCCCGCAGGCACCGCTGCGCCTCGGCGTGGGCGGAGGCGAGGGCCGCCGGCCCGGTCGCCGGGCCCCCGGCGCCCACGGTCACCGGCAGGCCGGCCAGCCGCGCCAGCCGGTCCGCGGCGGACCGGGCCGCCGCGGAGGGGCCGCCCGCCGCCGGGTCCTCCGGCAGGAGCAGCACCACGCCCTCGCCGTGCTCCGCGCTCACCCCGCGGGAGCCGAAGAGGTGGCGGACCGCGGCGCCCGCCAGCCGGGCGCGGTCGGCGCAGGCCGCGGCGAGCACCACGTGCGGGCGCATCAGGTCCAGGCCCAGCCGCCGGGCCCGCAGCACCAGGCCCGCCGGGTCCCGCTCGGGGGCGGTCAGCAGGTCGGTGAGCAGCTCCCCGCGCACCCGGTTCTCCGCCTCCGCCACCGACCGGCGCAGCAGCAGGAGCAGCGCGGTCACCACCGCGGCCCGTTCGAACAGCCGCCGGTCCGGGTCGTCCAGCTCCCCCCGGCCGTGCAGCACCAGGCTGCCGAGCGTCTCCTGGCCCGCCAGCACCGCGCACACCCACCGCCCGCCGCGCCGCACGGCGCGGCCCGAGGCCCGGGAGTCGGCGACGGCGGCGGCCAGCTCCCCGGCGCCCGCCGGGTCGGACGGCCCGGTCAGCGGGTGGCCGTCCGGGTCGTGCACCGCGATGGCGCCGTCCAGCAGGGAGGCCACGGCCGCCGCCACCTGCGGCACCTCGCCGCCGCGCAGCACGAGGTCGGTGAGCCGGTCGTGGGCCTCCTCGGCGCGCTGCATGGCCGCGGAGTGCTCGCGGATCACCGCGTGGGCCGCGTTCAGGTCGGCGAGCGCCGCCCGGGTCTCGGCCAGGGCCTTCGCGGTGTCGATGGCGATGGCGGCGTGCGCGGCGAGGGAGCAGAGCAGCGCCACCTCCTCGGGGGAGAAGGCGCGCGGTGTGCGGTCGGCGGCGAACAGCACCCCGATCACCTTGCCGCCGTCCCGCGACCCCAGAAGCAGCGGGACGCCGAGGATGGCGACCAGCCCCTCGTCCAGCACCCCGGCGTCGATGGTGCCGGTGTGGTGGAAGCGGCTGTCGGTGCGGTAGTCCGGGGTGGCGTACGGGCGGGCGGTCTGCGCCACCAGGCCGCCCAGGCCGACGCCCAGGCCGAGCCGCAGGGTCTGGAAGAGCGCGGAGACCGAGCCGTCGGTGACCCGCATGTAGGTGTCCCCGGCCTCCTCGTCGGGGAGCGTGAGGTACGCGGTGTCGGTGCCCAGCAGCAGCCGGGCGCGGCGCACGATGGCCTTCAGCACGTCGTCCAGGTCGCGGGAGGCCGCGAGGTCGCCCGCCGTGTCGAAGAGGGCCGTCAGCTCGGCCTCGCGGCGCCGGTGCTGGCCCAGGGTGCGGTGCACCTGCAGCGCGAGCCGCGCCGCCTCGTCGACCTCGGCCAGGACGGCGGGGGAGGCGCCGGACCGGCGCGCGTCGGCGGACACCTCGGCGAAGTCCTCGGCCGGTGCCCCGGAGGCCAGCAGGGCCAGCAGCCGCCGCAGGGCCGGGGCCGCGCCGCCGACGGGGGTGGAGTCGTTCATGGTCGGCCCATCGTGCCAGGCCGTCCGCGGGCCGGGGGAGGCCCGGGACGGCGGCGGGGAGCGGTACGGGCCCCGCCGCACGTCCCGGGCGGGACCGGGCCGCCCGGGACGTGCGGCGGGGCCGGCGGGCGGGAGGGTGCGCCGCGCCGGCCCCGGGAGGGGTGGGGGAGCAGGGGTCAGACGGCGCTGCCGCGGGCGGCGAGGTCGTCGGCGGACGCGGCCCGCCCGGCTCCGGAGGGCGCCACCTCGGCGAGGTCGCGGTCCTTGGTCTCGCGGGCCGCCAGCATCGCCACCACCGTGATCACGGAGGCGATCGCCACGTAGACCGAGATCGGGGTGGACGAGCCGTACCCCTTCAGCAGGGCGGTGGCGATCAGCGGCGCGGGCGCGCCCGCCGCCACCGAGGCGAACTGGGCGCCGATCGACGAGCCGGAGTAGCGCATCCGGGTCGCGAACAGCTCCGAGAAGAAGGCCGCCTGCGGGGCGTACATGGCGCTGTGGAAGACCAGGCCGACGGTGATCGCCGTCACCAGGGAGAGGAAGCTCTTCGTGTCGACCATGGTGAAGAAGACGAAGGCCCAGACGCCCACGCCGACCGCGCCCACCAGGTAGACCGGCCTGCGGCCGACCCGGTCGGACAGCGCCCCGAAGAGCGGGATCAGGGCGAACTGGATCGCGGAGGCGATGAGCACCGCGTTGAGGGCGGTCTGCTTCGGCAGGCCCACGTGCGTGGTGGCGTAGGCGAGGACGAAGGTGGTCAGCACGTAGTACGAGATGTTCTCGGCCATGCGGGCGCCCATGGCGACCAGCACGTCCCGCCAGTGGTGGCGCAGCACCGCGAGCAGCGGGGGCTGCTCCGCGGCCTGCTCGACCGCCTTGCGGGCCTCGGCGCGGGCCAGGGCCTCCTTGAAGAGCGGCGACTCGTCGACCGAGAGCCGGATCCACAGGCCGACGCCCACCAGGACCGCCGAGAGCAGGAACGGGACGCGCCAGCCCCAGGACAGGAACGCCGAGTCGGACTGCACGGTGGTCAGCAGCGAGAGCACGCCCGCCGCCAGCAGGTTGCCGGCCGGGGCGCCGCCCTGCGGCCAGGACGCCCAGAAGCCGCGCCGCTTCGCGTCGCCGTGCTCGGAGACCAGCAGGACGGCGCCGCCCCACTCGCCGCCCAGGGCGAAGCCCTGCACCAGGCGCAGCACGGTCAGCAGGACCGGCGCCGCCGCGCCGATCGAGGCGTACGTCGGCAGGCAGCCGATCAGGGTGGTCGCGCCGCCCATGAGCAGCAGCGAGAGCACCAGCAGCCGCTTGCGGCCGATCCGGTCGCCGAAGTGGCCGAAGACCAGGGCGCCCACGGGGCGGGCGGCGAAGCCGATGGCGTAGGTGAGGAAGGAGAGCAGCGTGCCGGTCAGCGGGTCGCTCTCGGGGAAGAACACCTTGCCGAAGACGAGGGCGGCTGCGGTGCCGTAGAGGAAGTAGTCGTACCACTCGATGGTGGTGCCGATCAGGCTGGCTGCCACGACCTTGGGCAGGTGGGCGGGTCTGGAGCCGGGCGCGTTCGCGGCACTGGGAGCGCTGGCCATGGGTCACCGTCTCTGGGGGTGGGGGCGGGCGGGGCGGGTGCGGCCGGCGGGGGAGCCGGCCGCACCGGGTGGTGCGTCTCGCGGCTGGTGCAGGTGGTGCAGGTGGTGCAGGTGGTGCAGGTGGTGCGGGTGGTGCAGTTGGTGCAGGTGGTTCCGGAGGGGTCAGCGGGCGGTCCAGCCGCCGTCCAGGGGGAGGCTGGTGCCGGTCATGTACGAGGCGTGGGGGGAGCAGAGCCACAGGGCCGCCTCGGCGACCTCGGCGGGCTCGATCAGCCGCTTGATCGCGGTGCGGTCCAGCATGATCCGCTCCACGACCTCGTCCTCGCCGATGCCGTGGGCCGCGGCCTGGGCGGCGACCTGGTTCTCCACCAGGGGGGTGCGGACGTAGCCGGGGTTGATGCAGTTGCTGGTCACGCCGTGGGGGGCGCCCTCCAGCGCCACCGTCTTCGACAGGCCCTCCAGGCCGTGCTTGGCGGTGACGTACGCGGACTTGAAGGCGCTGGCGCGCAGGCCGTGCACGGAGGAGATGTTGACGACCCGTCCCCACCCCTGCGCGTACATGTGGGGCAGCGTGCGGCGCAGGATGCGGAACGGCGCCTCCACCATCACCCGCTGGATCAGGGTGAAGCGCTCCGGGGGGAACTCGTGCAGCGGTGCCACGTGCTGCAGCCCCGCGTTGTTGACCACGATGTCCGCGTCGTCGGGGAGGGAGTCGACCGCCACCGGGTCCGACAGGTCGACGACGTGGGCGGTGCCGCCGGTCTCCCCGGCGACCGCTTCGGCCGCCTCCGCCGCCACGTCGACGACGTACACCCGGGCGCCGGCGGCGGCGAGCGCCACCGCGCAGGCCCGGCCGATGCCGGAGGCGGCCCCGGTGACCAGGGCGGTGCGGCCGGCCAGGTCCCAGGAGTCCGGGCCGGGGGCGCCGGGCAGCGGGGCTGAAGTGGTGTCCATGGCCGGAAACGGTAGGTACGCGCGGCGTCCGCTCACATGGGGGAGCGCGCCACGAAAGGCCGCCCGGATGTGTGGGCCGCAGCCATGTCCCTCCGCCGCCCCGGCGGTCGCCGTCGCGCTACCACGGTGCAAACCGCCACAGCACCGTCTTCGTCCCAACGGGCCTGAACGTGTCACCCGTTCGGAGGACCGAGTGCCGGTCGCCGGTCGCGGGCCCCGGATGCTCGCTACATTCACGCCGATTCCCGACAGGGGGCGCCGCACACAGCACCGGGGGACGATCACGTGCCGTCGCGGCGCTCGGAAGGTGTGACGCACATGCCCCAACGACCCGCAACCGACCGCCCGGCCTTCGCGCCGCGGGCCGACCGGCCGCCGGCAGCCGCAGAGCCGCGGACCGGCACCACCGGCCCGCCGCGGCAGGCCGCGGACCGGTCCCACAACCAGCGCCTCGCGGCGCTCATCGAGGAGGCGGGGTTCTCCCACGCCGGACTGGCCAGACGCGTGGACCAGCTCGGCCTCGAGCACGGGCTCGACCTGAGGTACGACAAGACCTCGGTCACCCGCTGGCTGCGCGGCCAGCAGCCCCGGGGGGCCACCCCGGCGCTGATCGCCGAGGTCTTCACCCGCCGGCTGGGCAGACGGCTGGGCGCCCAGGACCTCGGCCTGGACGCCTGCGCCCCCGTCTACGCCGGACTGGAGTTCGCCGAGACGCCCGCCGAGGCCGTCGACATCGTCTCCAGCATGTGGCGCAAGGACACCGGCCCCCACTCCGAGCTGCGCCGGATCGCCTTCACCCCGGCCGGCCTCGTGGTGCCCAGCCGCGACTGGCTCATCGGCCGCACCGACGAGCGGGTCGCCCGCGAGGCCCCGTCCGACCAGGACGGGCAGGACGGCCAGGACGGCCGGCCCCACCGGGCCCCGGCCGGCGGCCTGCGCCCCCCGGCCCGGCCCCTGGGGCCGGGCGGCCGCGTGCCGCTGCAGGGCCGCCGGCCCGGCGCGGCGACGGGCCGGGCGGGCATCAGGGCGGACGCCGAGCACCCCTCGCCGCACCCCCAGCGGGAGGGCCGCGGCGCGCTGCGGGTGGGCCGCGGCGACATCGCCGCCGTCCGGGCCGTCGGCGACCTCTTCCGCGCCCTCGACCACGCCTACGGCGGCGGCCACGCCCGCCAGGCGCTGGTGCGGTACCTGGAGAGCGAGGCCGAGCCGATGCTGCGTGGCCGCTACGGGGAGCCCGTCGGACGGGCGCTGTTCGGCGCGGTCGCCGACCTCACCCGGCTCGCCGGCTGGACCTCCTTCGACATCGCCGCCCACGGCCTCGCCCAGCGCTACTTCGTGCAGGCCCTGCGGCTCTCGCAGGCCGCCAACGACCGCGTCTACGGCGGGTACGTCCTGGTCACCATGAGCCGCCAGGCCGTCCACCTCGGGCACGGCCGGGAGGCGGTGCAGCTCACCCGGGTCGCCCAGCAGGGCGTCGGCACGACGGCGCCCGCCGGACTGCAGTCCCTGATGCACGCCGCCGAGGCCCGCGGCCACGGCGTGCTCGGCGACAGCCGCTCCTGCACCGGGGCGCTGGTCCGCGCCGAGCGGGCCCTGCAGGCCGCCCGGCCCGGCGACGACCAGCCCTCCTGGGCGCGGTCCTTCGACGAGGCGCAGCTCGCCGCCGAGTTCGCCCTGTGCTACCGCGACCTCCAGCAGTGGCGGCTCAGCGCCCAGCATGCGGAGAAGTCACTGCGGCTGCGGTCGCCGGGGTACGCCCGCAGCCGGGTCTTCTCCCGCTGCGTGCTCGCCACCGCCCGGCTCGGCATGGGCGACGTGGACGAGGCCTGCGCGGTGGCCACCGAGGCGCTGCGCGCCGCGGCGGAGATGCGCTCGGCCCGGGCGGTGGAGTACCTGCGGGACTTCCACCGCCGGCTCGCCCCGTACCGCGGCAGCCCCGTCGTGCGGGCCTTCGAGGAGGCCGCGCGCGGCGCCGGGATCGTCTGACCCCGCGCGGCCTCCTCCCGCCGGGCCGCGCCTCGCGCCGCCGGCGGTGCACCGGTCAGGAGTGCACCGGCGGGGGCGCACGGCAGGGGGCGCGCCCGGCGGCGGTGTGCCGCACGCCCGCACGTCGCGGGCCGGGGGCGGTCAGGCCGCCGCCGCCTCCCGGACCAGGGCGGGGGCCCCGAGGTCGCGGAGGATCTGCCGGGCGGCCCGCCGTCCGGAGACCAGCGCGCCCTGGACGGAGCTCGTGTCCCGGTGGTCGCCGCAGACGTACAGGCCGCCGATCACCCGCACCGGGCGGCCGAAGTGGTGCGGCGGCGGCATCGCGGGCACCGCCTGCTCCACGTGGCGGACCGCCAGGAACGCCCACGCCGCCGTCGAGGTCCCGTACAGCTCCGACAGCCGCCGCCGCACCCGCGGCTCCAGCGCGGCCGGGCCGCCCGCGTCGAACGACCGCCTCCCCAGCACCGCGGTGGCCACCAGCGACCGCCCGGGCGGCGCGTACGAGGGGTCCACCCGGCTGAGCACCAGCGAGTGCGAGACCGGGCTGGCGCGGTCCGCGTCCAGCAGCAGCAGCGGCTCCGCCAGCGGCGCCTCCGGCGCGACGTGGTAGTACGTGGTCACCGGGTGGAAGCCCGGCAGGTGCAGGCCGGGCAGCAGCCGCGCCGCGGACGCCGCGTCGGTGGCCAGCACCGTGCACCGGCCGCGGACCCGGCCGTGCCCCTCGGTCTCCACCCCGTCCGCCGACACCGCCGTCGCCCGCACGCCCAGCCGCACGGTGCCCGGCGGCAGCCCCTCCGCCAGCTGCCGCGGCACCGCCGCCGCGCCCCCCGCGGGCAGGCAGAGCCGGCCCCGGGCGTACGCGCGCAGCACCAGGTCGGCGCAGCGGCTGCTGGTGGACAGCTCCGGGTCGCTCAGCAGCGCCGTCAGCAGCGGCCGCAGGAAGCCGTCGACCACCCGCGCGGACAGGCCGCGGGCGGCGAGCGCCTGCGCCGTCGTCAGCTCGGGCCGCCTCAGCAGCTGCGGGACGGGGGTCGCGGCGAGGCGGCCCAGCGCGGCCCCCAGCCGGGCCTTGTCCAGCGGGCTGCCGATGGGCGCCCGGACCGCCGCGAGCCGCGCGGCGGGGATGCGGGGGTCGCCGACCCGGTACCGGCGGCCGCCCGCGTGCACCAGCACGCCGGGCGCCAGCGGGCGCAGCTCCAGCCGGCCGGGGTCCAGGGACCGGGAGAGCTCCGGGAGCGAGGTGTTCAGCAGGTGCAGGCCCTGGTCCAGCCGGAAGCCGTCGACCTCCTCCCCGGCCATCCGGCCCCCCACGTGCTGCGCGGCCTCCAGGACCGTCACCGACAGCCCGGCGGCGCACAGGTGGCGGGCCGCGGCCAGACCGGCGGTGCCGGCCCCCACGACCACCACGTCGGGATCGTCGCGGCCGCGGATGCGGTGGGCGAGGTCGTGTGCCGGCACGGGGCGCTCCTCCCTGGTCGCTCCCGGCGCCGGCGTCCCTGGGGCCGGGCGGCGGGGTGCGGTCCGCCAGGGTGATGCCCCGCCGAGCCGGTCGGCAGACAGGAACTTCCGGCCGAATTCGCCGGGAGGGGCGGACACCGGGGCGGCTCCGTGGCGGGTGGTGCGGACGGGGCGCCCGGGGCACGAGGGGCCGGTCCGGGGACCCCGGACCGCCTCCCCGCCGACCGCCCGCCGGGCGGCGGCCGGGAACACCGCCCGGCGGCCCCCGCCGTCCGGCGGGGGCCGGGCCGCCGCCCGGCCGCCCCGCCCCCTCCCGGGCCGCTAGAGCGCCGCCCGCACCGCCTCGTCGATCGTCGGGTCCGAGAACCGGAAACCCGCCTCCAGCAGCTTGGCCGGGACCACCCGGTGGCTGCCCACCACCTCCACCGCGAACTCGCCCAGCACCGCCCGCAGCGCCGCCTCCGGCACCGGGAACGGCGTCGGCCGCCGCAGCACCCGGCCCATGGCCGCGGTCACCTCGCGGTTGGTGACCGGCTCGGGCGCGGTCAGGTTCACCGGCCCGCTCAGCCCCTCGGTGTCCACCAGGAAGCGCAGCGCCGCGACCTCGTCCCGCAGCGAGACGAACGACCAGTACTGGTCCCCGGACCCCATCCGGCCGCCCAGCCCCATCCGGAACAGCGGGAACATCCGCGCCCACGCGCCGCCCCCGGAGGCCACCACCAGGCCGGTGCGCGGGTGCACCACCCGGATCCCGGCCTCCGCGGCCGGCTGCGCCGCCTCCTCCCACTCCTGGCACACCCGGGCCAGGAAGTCGCCGCCCGGCGGGGCCGTCTCGTCGACCACCCGGTCGCCGGTCTGCCCGTAGAAGCCGATCGCGGAGCCGGAGACCAGCACCGACGGCGGGGTGGCGAGCCCGGCCAGGGCCTCGGCGAGCGCCGCCGTGCCCAGTACCCTGCTGTCGCGGATCTCCCGCTTGTAGGCGTCGGTCCAGCGGTGGTCGCCGACGCCCGCCCCGGCCAGGTGGACCACGGCCTCCACCCCGGCCAGGCCGGCGGAGTCGACCTGCTGCCGCTGCGGGTCCCAGTGCACCTCCTCCGGGCCCTTCGGGGCGTGCCGGACCAGCCGCACCACCTGGTGGCCGTCGGCGGTCAGTGAGCGGACGAGTGCGGAGCCGATGAGTCCGGACGAGCCGGTGACAGCGATGCGCATGGGCTCATCCTGGCAGCCGGACCCGAGCGGGGGTGAGGACGCGCGCCGGGCGGCCTACAGTGATCCGCATGCCGTCCGACGACCAGATCCGCGACCCGGCCACCGCCGCCCCGGCGGCCCACGGCCCGGCACCCCGCACAGCCCCGCCCGCCGACCCGCGGACCCGGGCCGCCGGGCCGGAGACCGCCGAGTCGGAGACCGTCGAGCTGGTGGTCCGACCGGCCGCCGCCGCCGACGACGCCGCCCTGGCCGACCTCGACCGCCGCAGCTGGTCCCCGCTGAGCGACGTGATGCCGCCGCGCGAGCCCGGCACCCCCTTCTTCGACGAGCGGCACGGCCCGGACCAGTACCAGGTCGCCGTCCTCGACGGCCGGATCGCCGGCTACGTCCGGGTGGTCCCGCCGACACCGCTTCCCAGCAACGCCCACGTCCGCCAGATCCAGGGGCTGGCCGTCGACCCCGGCCTGCGGGGGCGCGGCATCGGGCGGGCCCTGGTCGACGCGGCCGGCGTCCGGGCCCGCGCCGAGGGGGCGCGCCGCCTCACGCTGCGGGTGCTCGGCCACAACGCCCCCGCCCGGGCCCTGTACGAGCGGTGCGGCTTCGCCGTGGAGGGCGTGCAGCCGGGGGAGTTCCTGCTGGACGGCGCCTACGTCGACGACGTCCTGATGGGCCGCAGCCTCCTCGACGGCGCGGGGCCGCTGCCGCAGGAGGGCCCGCTGCCGTAGGGCCGCCGCCCTGACGCCGCGCCGGGGCGAGCCGGGGTGCCGCGCCCTGATGCCGCGCCGGGGGGCGCGCCGGGAGTGCGGCTCCCGGGGATGCCGGGCCGCCCGTCCGCCGCGCGGCGCCCCGCCGGACCCTCAGCTCCCGTAGCGGTCCCACAGCCGGGGGAAGCGCTCCGCCATCGCCGTGTGGTCCTCGAAGTCCAGCGCCCGCCCGGCCGGCTCGTCGGGCTCGGGCACGTCCAGGTCGGGCAGCGGCCCGCCGGTGAGCCGCTCGTACGCCTCGTCGGCCGCGTAGCCGACGTCCTCGGCGTCGCCGTCCTCCTCCTCGTCGAAGCGGGGGAGGAGTTCGGCGAGGTTGTCGGGGTCGTGCAGCGCGCCCTCGAAGACCTCCCGGCCGCGGCTGATCAGCCAGCACCGGAAGCAGGCGAAGGCGCCCTCGGAGGCCCCGCCCAGCAGCAGGTGGGCGGCACCCCACAGGTCCCAGCGGTACGCCCGCTGGAAGCGCACCTCGAAGAGCCGGGCGAAGTCCGCCACGTCGTCCGGCACGAGCGCGGTCAGCCGCTCCACCAGCAGGTCCGCCTGGTCCTCCGGGTCGCCGTCGGCGGCGTTCCGGGTCTCGTCGAGCAGCTGCCAGAACTCCGTCTCGTACATCACGCCACCAGCATCCACGCCCGGGGGCGCGGCCGCATGCGGCGGGCCGACCGCTCCTGCGAACGGGTGCGCCCCCGGCCCGCCGAGGCGGACCGGGGGCGCACCGCGCCGTGCTGAGGGAGGACTACAGGCCGAGGTCGCCCTCGAACGCGCCCTCCTCCAGGCGGGCCTTGACCGTGCCGAGGTAGCGGGCGGCGTCGGCGCCGTCCACGATCCGGTGGTCGTACGACAGGGCCAGGTAGACCATGTCGCGGACGGCGATCGTCTGGCCGAGCTCGGGGGTCTCGACGACCACCGGGCGCTTGACGGTCGCGCCGATGCCCAGCATGCCGACCTGCGGCTGGTTGAGGATCGGCGTGTCGAACAGCGCGCCGCGCGAGCCGGTGTTGGTCACCGTGAAGGTGCCGCCGGCCAGCTCGTCGGGCTTGAGGCCGCCGTCGCGGGTGCGGGCCGCGAGGTCGGCGGTCCGCTTGGCGATGCCGGCGATGTTGAGGTCGCCCGCGTCGTGGATGACCGGGACGAAGAGCCCCTTCTCCGTGTCCACCGCGATGCCGACGTTCTCGACGTCGTGGTAGGTGATGGTGTCGTCGTCGTTGACCCGGGCGTTGAGGACCGGGTGGACCTTGAGGGCCTCGACGGCGGCCTTCACGAAGAACGGCAGCGGGGAGAGCTTGACGCCCTCGCGCTGCTGGAAGGCGTTCTTCGCCCGCGCCCGCAGCTGCATGACGCGGGTGACGTCGACCTCGACCACGGTGGTGAGCTGGGCCGACACCTGCAGCGACTGGACCATGTGCTTGGCGATGGCCTTGCGCACACGGGTCATCGGCACGGTCTGGCCGCGCAGCGGCGACGGGGCGGCCTGGGCGGCCGGCTTCGCGGCGGCCGGGGCCGGGGCCTGCGCGGCCCGGGCGGCGCGGGCGGCCTCGGCGGCGGCGAGGACGTCCTGCTTGCGGATGCGGCCGCCGACGCCGCTGCCCTTGACGTCGGCCAGCGCGACGCCCTGCTCGGCCGCGAGCTTGCGGACCAGCGGGGTGACGTACGCGCCCTCGCCCTCGCCGGCGGCCGGGGCCGGGGCGGGAGCGGAGGGGGCCGGCGCGGCGGGCGCCTGCTGGACCGGCGCGGGGGCCGGCGCGGCCGGGGCCGGGGCCGGGGCCGCGGGGGCGGCCGGAGCCGGGGCCTGCTGGACCGGGGCCGGGGCGGGGGCCGGAGCCTCCTGGACCGGAGCCGGAGCCGGAGCCGGAGCCGGAGCGGCCGGGGCCGGGGCGGCGGGGGCGGCCGGGGCGGCGGGGGCGGCCGGGGCGGCACCGGGGGCGCCGATGAGGGCGAGTCGGGCGCCGACCTCGGCGGTCTCGTCCTCGCCGATCAGGATCTTCAGCAGCACACCGCCGGTCGGCGCCGGGATCTCGGTGTCGACCTTGTCCGTGGAGACCTCGAGCAGCGGCTCGTCGGCCTCGACGGTGTCGCCCTCGGCCTTGAGCCAGCGGGTGACGGTGCCCTCGGTGACCGACTCGCCGAGCGCCGGCAGCAGCACCGGGGTGCCCTGGGCGTCGCCGGCCGGGGCCGGGGCGGCGGGGGCCTCCTGCGCCGGGGCGGCCGGAGCAGCCGGGGCCTCCTGGACGGGGGCCGCGGGGGCCTCCTGGGCGGGGGCGGCCGGCGCCGGGGCGGCCTCGGCGGCCGGGGCGGGGGCGGCCGCGGGGGCGCCGGAGCCGTCGTCGATGACGGCCAGCTCGGCGCCGACCTCCACCGTCTCGTCCTCGGCGACCTTGATCGAGGCCAGCACGCCGGAGGCGGGCGCCGGGATCTCGGTGTCGACCTTGTCGGTGGAGACCTCGAGCAGGGGCTCGTCGACCTCCACCCGGTCGCCCTCGGCCTTGAGCCAGCGGGTGACAGTGCCCTCGGACACGCTCTCGCCGAGCGCGGGCAGCGTTACTGAGACCGCCATGGTTTCAGGAACTCCTTCAGAGTCGTGCGGTGCGGATGGTGTGGCGTGTCCTGGGCTCAGTCGTGGTTGTGGAGCGGCTTGCCGGCCAGCGCCAGGTGGGCCTCGCCGAGGGCCTCGGACTGCGTCGGGTGCGCGTGGATGAGCTGCGCGACCTCGGTGGGCAGCGCCTCCCAGTTGTAGATCAGCTGGGCCTCGCCGACCTGCTCGCCCATGCGGGCGCCGACCATGTGGACGCCCACGACGGCGCCGTCCTCGACCTGGACGAGCTTGATCTCGCCGGCGGTCTTGAGGATCTTGCTCTTGCCGTTGCCGGCCAGGTTGAACTTGGCGACCTTGACCTTCTCCGCGCCGTAGATCTCCTTGGCCTTGGCCTCGGTGATGCCGACGGAGGCGACCTCCGGGTTGCAGTAGGTCACGCGCGGCACGCCGTCGTAGTCGATCGGCACGACCTGCTGGCCCGCCAGGCGCTCGGCGACGAGGATGCCCTCCGCGAAGCCGACGTGCGCCAGCTGCAGGGTCGGGACGAGGTCGCCCACGGCCGAGATCGTCGGCACGTTGGTGCGCATGTACTCGTCGACCAGGACGTAGCCGCGGTCCATCGCGACTCCGGCCTCCTCGTAGCCCAGGCCCTGCGAGACCGGGCCGCGGCCGATGGCGACGAGCAGGAGGTCGGCGTCGATCTGCTTGCCGTTCTCGGTCGAGACGCGGACACCGGACCCGGTGTACTCCACGCCCGAGAAGCGGGCCTTCAGCTCGAACTTGATGCCGCGCTTGCGGAAGGCGCGCTCCAGCAGCTTGGAGCTGCCCTCGTCCTCCAGCGGCACCAGGTGCGGCAGGGCCTCGACGATGGTCACGTCCACGCCGAAGGACTTCCACACCGAGGCGAACTCGACGCCGATGACGCCGCCGCCCAGGATCACCGCGGACTTCGGGATGGTGTCGAGCTTCAGGGCGTGGTCCGAGGAGATCACGCGGTCGCCGTCGATGGTGAGGCCCGGCAGCGACTTCGGCACGGAGCCGGTCGCCAGCACGATGTGGCGGCCCTCGTAGCGCTGCCCGTTCACGTCCACCGAGGTGGGGGAGGACAGGCGGCCCTCGCCGGTCACGTAGGTGATCTTGCGGGAGGCCACCAGGCCCTGGAGGCCCTTGTACAGGCCCGCGACCACGTCGTCCTTGTACTTGTGCACACCCGGGAGGTCGATGCCCTCGAAGGTGGCCTTCACGCCGAACTGCGCGGCCTCACGGGTCTCGTCGGCCACCTCGGCGGCGTGCAGCAGGGCCTTGGTGGGGATGCAGCCGCGGTGCAGGCAGGTGCCGCCCAGCTCGCCCTTCTCGATGAGCGCGACCTGGAGCCCCAGCTGGGCCGCGCGCAGCGCCGCGGCGTAACCGCCGCTTCCGCCTCCGAGGATCACTACGTCGAAAACGGTGCTGGCGTCGTTCGCCACGTCACGTCCTCCATGCATGGGTGCTTGTGCCCGGCCGGTCCGGACCGGGTGGGTGCTCCCTTGTGGGGAGCCCAGTCGTGCCGGAAATACATCTTCGCACTTGTCGGCGGGTGTCGATGGCCGGGGTCGCCCCGCGGGCGCCCCGGCGGTGGTGCGGGGCGGCCCGTCCGCCCCCTGTGCGAGGGTATCGCCGCAGCTCACAGCGGTGCGGGCATCCGCGTGAGCCGTTCCGTGCACGCATCGGGGCCCGGAAGGACATCCTTCCGGGCCCCGGACGCGCCACCTTCGGGTTACAGCAGGGCGCCCGCCGCGGCGTCCTCCGCGAGCTGCACCAGGGTGCGCACGGCCGAGCCGGTGCCGCCCTTGGGGGTGTAGCCGTAGGGCTGGCCCTCGTGGAAGGCCGGGCCCGCGATGTCCAGGTGCGCCCAGGCGATGCCCTCGGCCACGAACTCCTTCAGGAACAGGCCGGCCACCAGGCCGCCGCCCATCCGCTCGCCCATGTTGGCGATGTCGGCGACCGCGGAGTCCATGCCCTTGCGCAGCTCGGCCGGCAGCGGCATCGGCCACGCCTGCTCGCCGGCGCGGCCCGCGGCGTCCACGACGCGGTCCCGGAAGGCGTCGCGGTCGGACATGACACCGAAGGTGCGGGTGCCCAGCGCCAGCACCATCGCGCCGGTGAGGGTGGCCACGTCCACGATGGCGTCCGGCCCCTCCTCACCGGCGCGCACGATCGCGTCGGCCAGCACCAGGCGGCCCTCGGCGTCGGTGTTGAGCACCTCCACCGTCCTGCCGCCGTACATCCGCAGCACGTCGCCGGGGCGGGTGGCGGAGCCGGACGGCATGTTCTCGGCCAGCGCCAGCCAGCCGGTGACGTTGACGGCCAGGCCGAGCCGGGAGGCGGCGACCACGGCGGCGAGCACGGCGGCGGCGCCGGACATGTCGCACTTCATGGTCTCGTTGTGGCCGGCCGGCTTGAGCGAGATGCCGCCCGAGTCGTAGGTGATGCCCTTGCCCACGAAGGCCAGGGTGGTCTTCGCCTTCGGGTGGGTGTAGGCGACCTTCACCAGGCGCGGCGGGTTGGCGGAGCCCTGGCCGACGCCGAGGATGCCGCCGTAGGAGCCCTTGGCCAGGGCCTTCTCGTCCAGCACCTCGACCTTGAGGCCGTACTCCTTGCCGGCGGCCTGGGCGGCGGCGGCGAAGGACTTCGGGTGCAGGTCGTTCGACGGGGTGTTGACCAGGTCGCGGGCGCGGTTCATCTCGCCGGCCAGCACGGTGGCGCGCTCGACGGCGGCCTTGGCGTCCTTCTGGCCCTTGCGGCCGGCCAGCACGACCAGCTCGCCGACCGGCGCCTTGCCGTTCCGGCCGTCGGTGCGGTACGCGGTGAAGGCGTACGCGCCGAGCAGGCCGCCCAGCGCCGCGGCCTCGACCTCGGCGGGGCCGACGGCGGGGAGCGCCAGCGCGGCCTTGCCGGTGCCGGCCAGGGTGCGGGCGGCGACGCCGGCGGCGCGGCGCAGCGCCTCGGGGCCGTACGCGCCGTCCTCGGCGGCGTCGCCGAGGCCGACCGCGAGCACCACGCCGGCCTTCAGCCCGGCGGGGGCGGGGACCTTGACCGCCTCGCCCTCGGCACCGGTGGCGCCCAGGGTGGCCAGGACCTCGGCCAGGCGGCCGCCGAAGGCCTCGGCCACCGACTCGGCGCCCGGCGCCAGGACGGGGCCCTTGTCACCCTTGGCGATGCCGACGACGACGGCGTCCACGCGCAGCGAGGCCGCGGAGGAGGTGCTCACAGACAATGCAGTCACGTATGTGGGTCCTGTTCTTGATGCGGGCCGGAGCCGGACGGGTCCGGGCGGGGCTCTTCGTCCGCCGCCGGGTCCGGCCGTGTGGGGGTCTCCTCCGCGAGAGGGGTCCGGAGGGGGATTCACCAGGGGTTCCCGGGGTGCCGGTTCCTCACGCATGGTAGTCCGCATCGTGGACGGCCGCGGCGGGGGAGGGGGTCCGGAGGCCGATGATCACGGCGGGTACTCGCCACCGGCGGCCGACCGCCAGACGTCCCGTCCGCCGGCCGCCCCGGATCCCGGACCGCCCCTCAGCCGCCGTCCGCAGCCGTCCCGTCCGCCGCCCCCGGGCCCCGGCACCTCCGTTCTCCGGCACCCCCGGCCCGCCGCGCCGCAGCGGCTCAGCCGGCCGCGGGCAGCAGCGCCAGCGCCACCAGCGTCCCGGTCGCCGCCGTCTCCGCCATCGCGCCCAGCACGTCCCCGGTGACCCCGCCCAGCCGCCGCACGCACCGTCGCAGCAGCAGCCCCGCGCAGCCCACCCCCGCCGCGAGCGCCGCCGGGGGGCACAGCGCGGCCCAGCCGTCCGCGGCCGCGGCCGCGCCCGCCAGGACCGCCCACCCGGCCGTCACCGCCGCCGCCGCGCCGGGGGCCACCGTGCCCGCCACCGCCGCGCCCAGGCCGCCCGGCCGCGCCGCCGGCACCGGCCGCAGGCAGCCCCAGGCGAGCGCGCACCGCGCCGCCACCGCCGCCGTCACCGCCGCCAGGGCGCCCCGCCGTGCGCCGCCCCCGTACGCGCCCGCCAGCGCGGCGGCCTGACCGAGCAGCACCAGGACCAGCACCAGCACGCCGAAGGGGCCGATGTCCGACTGCTTCATGATGCGCAGGGCGTCCTCGGCGGGCCGGCCGCTGCCCAGCCCGTCGGCGACGTCGGCCAGTCCGTCCAGGTGCAGCCCCCGGGTCAGGGCCGCCCCGGTGCCGACCGCCGCCACCGCCGCGAGCAGCGGCCCGCCGCCGAGCAGGACCACCGCCGCCCCGCACGCGGCACCCGCCGCGCCCACCACGAGCCCCGCCAGCGGCGCCCAGAGCATCGCCGCCCCGGCCGTCGGCCGGTCCCAGCGGTCCACCCGCACCCGCAGCACCGTCAGCGTGCCGAACGCGAACCGCAGCCCGTGCAGCGGCGGCAGGCCGCCGGCCCGGCCCGCGGTGTGACGCTCCGTCACGTCGCGGACTCGGCCCACCCCGGGCCGTCGGCCGGGCGGTCCGCCGCCGGCACGTCCGCCACGGGCAGCTCGGCGAGCGCCGCCGCGGCGGCCTGCACCAGCGGCAGCGCCATCAGCGCGCCCGTGCCCTCGCCCACGGTGATCCCCTGGTCCTGCAGCGGCTCCAGCGTCAGCCGGTCGTACGCCTTGGCCAGCGCCGGCTCGCCCGTCGCCTGCCCGGCCCGCCACCACTCGGGCGCCCGGAAGGCGACCCGCTGCGCCACCAGCGCGCAGGCCGCCGACACCACGCCGTCCAGCAGCACCGGGGTGCGCCGCACCGCGCTCTGCAGCAGGAAGCCGGTGACCGCCGCGAAGTCCGCGCCGCCGGTCGCCGCCAGCAGCGCCAGCTGGTCTCCGAGGACCGGCCGGGCCCGCCGCAGCGAGTCCCTGACGGCCGCGCACTTCACCATCCACACGCGGTCGTCGATGCCGGAGCCGCGCCCGGTCACGGCCGCCGCGTCCGTCCCGCAGAGCGCGCCGACCAGCACCGCGGCCACCGTGGTCGAGCCGACCCCGAGGTCGCCCAGCACCACCAGGTCCGTGCCCGAGTCGGCCTCCTCGTCGGCGACCGCCATCCCGGCCCGGAACGCCTGCTCGGCCTCGGCGGCGGTCAGCGCGTCCTCGACGTCGATCCGGCCCGAGCCGCGCCGCACCCGGTGCCGCACGACCTCCGCCGGGAAGGCGTCCTCGTCGGCGTCCACCGCCATGTCGACGACCCGCACCCGGGCCCCGAACCGCCGCGCCAGCACGTTCACCGGTGCCGCGCCGTCCAGCACGGCCCGCACCCGGCGCGCGGTGGCGTCCTGCGGGAGCGCGGAGACGCCGAGCCGGGCGATCCCGTGGTCGCCCGCGAACAGCACCACCGCGGGCTGCTCCACCGGCCGCACCGGGCAGCGCCCCTGGACGCCGGCCAGCCAGCCGGACAGCTCCTGGAGCTGCCCCAGGCCGCCGCGCGGCAGTCCGGTCGCCGCCCACCGCTCCCCGGCCTCCTGCCGTGCGGTGTCGTCGGGCCGCTCCACCCGGGAGGAGAACGCGTCGAGGTCCACAGTGCTGTCCATCAACAGGGGAGAGTACCCGTCACGCCTGCCGGATCGGCAGCACCTGCCCGGCGACCACCAGCAGCACCGTCTCCGAGGCCTCCGCGACCGCCATGTTCAGCCGCCCCAGCTCGTCGCGGAACCGCCGCCCGGACGCGGTCGCCGGGACCACGCCCATGCCGACCTCGTTGCTCACCGCCACCACCGTCCGCCGCGCCTCCCGCCACGCCGCGGCGAGCGACGCCGCCCGCGCCTGCACCGCGGCCTCGCCGCCGTCCTCCCACACCGCGTCGTCCCAGGCGCCGCAGGCGTCCATCACGTGGGTCAGCCACAGCCCCAGGCAGTCGACCAGCAGCGGCGCCGGGTCGGCGGTGTCGCGCAGCAGCGGCTCCAGGTCGCAGGTCTCCGCCGTGCGCCAGCCCGCCGGGCGCCGCCCGCGGTGCAGCGCGACGCGCCGCGCCCACTCGGGGTCGCCGTCCCGGGTCCCGCCGGTGGCCACGTACAGCACGTCGTCGCGGTCGGCGAGCAGCTGCTCGGCCCGGGTGGACTTGCCCGACCGGGCGCCGCCGAGGAGGAGGGTGCGCGTCATGGGGCCATCCTGTCCGGCGGCCCGCCGTGCGGCCGTGCCGGGGTGGGTGATCGGGGGCCACCGCTCGGCTACCCTGCGTCCAGGGCGCGCGGCGGACGGCCGCGCGGGCACGGGAGGAGCCGGGCATGGCGTGGACGTGGCGGTACGAGAAGGCCGACGGCTCCGTGGTGGCCCCGGCCGGGCCGCAGGAGGAGTTCCCGACCCAGGGCGACGCGGAGTCGTGGATCGGCGAGTCCTGGAAGGAGCTCCTGGAGGACGGCGTGGACAAGGTGGCGCTGCTCGACGACGGCTCCGCCGTCTACACCATGAGCCTGCACGAGGGCTGAGCCTGCACGAGGGCTGGGCCCGCACGAGGGCTGAGTCTCCACGAGGGCTGGGCCCGCACGGGCGTCGAGCCGAATGCGGCGGGGGGCGGGGCCCGCGGGCCCCGCCCCCCGCCGCGCCGCCGTTACGGGCGGCCCTTGGGGGCCGTCTCCGCGGTGCGGGCCGGGTCGCGCTCGACCACCGGGTCGAGGACCTCGTCGACGGCGCGGAGCAGGTCCGCCTCCAGCCGCACGCCCGCCGCCTTGGCGTTCTCGCCGACCTGCTCGGGCCGGGAGGCGCCGATGATCGCGGCGGAGACGTTGGCGTTCTGCAGCACCCAGGCGACCGCCAGCTGGGCGGGGGAGAGCCCCGCCTGGTCGGCGAGCGGCCGCAGCCGCTGCACCCGCTCCAGCACGTCGTCGCGCAGCCAGCGGGAGACGAAGTTCGCCCCGCCCTTGTCGTCGGTGGCGCGGCTGCCCGCCGGGAGCGGGGCCCCGGGCGCGTACTTGCCGGTCAGCACGCCCTGCGCGATCGGCGACCAGACGATCTGCCCGATGCCGAGCTCCTCGCAGGTGGGCACGACCTCGGCCTCGATCACCCGCCACAGCATCGAGTACTGCGGCTGGCTGGAGACCAGTGGGATCCGCAGCTCGCGGGCGAGCGCGTGGGCCTCGCGGATCTGCTGCGCGGTCCACTCGGAGACGCCGATGTAGAGGGCCTTGCCGGCGCGGACCACGTCGGCGAAGGCCTCCATGGTCTCCTCCAGCGGCGTGGAGGGGTCGTACCGGTGCGCCTGGTACAGGTCGACGTAGTCGGTCTGCAGGCGGCGCAGCGAGCCGTCGATCGACTCCATGATGTGCTTGCGTCCCAGGCCGCGGTCGTTGCGGCCGGGGCCGGTGGGCCAGAAGACCTTGGTGAGGACCTCCAGGCCCTCGCGGCGCTCGCCCTTCAGCGCCCGGCCGAGGACGGCCTCGGCGCGGGTCTCGGCGTAGACGTCCGCGGTGTCGAAGGTGGTGATCCCGACGTCGAGGGCGGCGCGCACGCAGGCGAGCGCGGCCTCCTCCTCGACCTGGGATCCGTGGGTGAGCCAGTTGCCGTAGGCGATCTCGCTGACGACGAGGCCGCTGCGGCCGAGGTGACGGAACTCCATGCACGGGACCGTACCCCGCGGACCGGCCCGGTGATCACCCCGGGCGGCCGGACGGGCCCGCCCGGCGGCCACCCCGGCCCGGTGGCCGCCCCGGACCGCCGGTCACACCGCCGGGCGCCGGGCCCCCACGACGTGCAGCAGCGCCGCGACGCCCCGGTAGGGGTCCTCCCGGCCGGCCCGCTCCTCGGCGTCCAGCAGCTGCGCGAGCTGCCGCCCGTCCGCGGGCAGCGGGGCGTCGTCGGGCGCGGTGTCGGTGAAGACCCGCACGCCGTACCAGTCCCGCAGCGGCACGTCCATGGAGTCCAGCGCCTCCGCCAGGTCCTCCAGCCGGTCGGCGCGGGTCGCGAGGCCGAGCCGGTTGGTGTAGCGCACGCCGCCGTCGAAGGCCTGGAGGGCGCCCCGCCAGTCGCCGGCCAGGCCGGGCCGCATGGCGAGGGCGCCGCCGTTGCGGACCAGCAGCGACAGCATGCCGCCGGGGGCCAGCACGCGGGCCAGCGCGGCCAGCATCGGGCCGGGCTCCGGCAGGTACATCAGCACGCCGTGGCAGAGCACCACGTCGAAGCTGCCGGGCTCGAACCAGCGGCCGCACTCGCGGCCGTCGCCGGCGAGCAGCCGGACCCGCCCCCGGACCTCGGGCCCCTCGGCGGCCAGGGCGGCGTGGGCGGCGCCCAGGGTGGCGGGGTCCGGGTCGAGGCCCGTCACCAGGTGGCCGGCCCGGGCCAGCCGCAGCGTCTGGGTGCCCTGTCCGCATCCGGCGTCCAGCACCCGCAGCTGCCGGTCCGGGTGCCCGTGCGCCGGGCCGCCGAGGGGGTGGCCCCCGGCAGGCAGCCCGCCCGCCGGCAGCCCGCCGGCCGGCAGCCCGCCGGCCGCCCGGCCGATGCCGAAGTGGCCGGCCAGCTGCTCGGCGAGCTGCCGGGCGACCAGCTCCTGGCGCACGACGTTGCGCAGGCCGCCCAGGTGCGACAGCCACGCCCCGGCGCCGGGGGCGAAGCCGGCGGCCGGGGCGGGGAGGAGTGCGCGGCCCGCGTGCTGCGGGTGCCGCCCCTCCGGCCAGGAGGGGACGGGCACGGTGCTCAGAGCTTGGCCCCGCGCTTGACCTGGGGCTTGGGCAGCCGCAGGCGCCGCATCTGGAGGGTGCGCATGAGCGCGTAGGCGGTGACGCCCTTGTGGCTCTCGTTCGGGAAGCGCTGCTGGAGCTGCTTGCGCAGCACGACCGCGTGCCGGACGGAGTCCAGGACGATGCCGACGATGACCACGAGCCACATCAGCAGCGAGACGAACTGCAGCGCCGGGTTGCGCAGCACGCTCAGGATCAGGATGACCACGGCGAACGGCAGGAACCACTCGGCGACGGTGAAGCGGGAGTCGACGAAGTCGCGGGCGAAGCGCCGCACCGGGCCCTTGTCGCGGGCGGGCAGCGCCCGCTCGTCGCCGTTCAGCAGCGCGAGGCGCTGCTTCTCCCGCTCGGCGCGCATCCGGGTGCGGGCGTCGCGGGCGGCCTCCTTGCGGTCCTTGGGCACGGAGGTGCGGGTGCGGCGGCTGGCCTGGGCCTCGCTGCGCTTGGGCGTGGGCCTGCCCTTGGGCGCCTGCGGGTTGCGCGGCTGGGCGGCCTGCTCGTCCGCGAGGGCGGTGGCAGCGGCGGGGGCATCCTGGGAGCGGCGTCGGAACACGTAGAGAAGAGTACGTGGTGTCGGGCCCCGACCCCTAGTGCCCTTCTCCGTCGTGCGGACGATGCCCTTCCGCCCGCGCTGTAGCAGGCTTGTTGCAGGCAGGTGCGCTGCGTCAGGCGCCCCCCTGCCCGTACTGTGGGAACCAGAGAACAGCAGGCCTGAGAAGGGGGCGCCGAGGTTCATGGGCGACGGAATCATGAAGCGGATGGGGATGGTCTTCCGCTCCAAGGCGAACAAGGCCCTGGACCGCATGGAGGACCCGCGCGAGACGCTCGACTACTCGTACCAGAAGCAGCTCGAGCTGCTGCAGAAGGTGCGCCGCGGGGTGGCCGACGTCGCCACGTCCCGCAAGCGCCTCGAACTCCAGCTCCAGCAGCTGCAGCAGCAGTCGGCCAAGTACGAGGACCAGGGCCGCAAGGCGCTCTCCCTGGGCCGCGAGGACCTCGCGCGCGAGGCGCTGACCCGCAAGGGCGCGCTGACGCAGCAGATCACCGACCTGCAGACGCAGTACCAGCAGCTCCAGGGCGAGGAGGAGAAGCTCACCCTCGCCTCGCAGCGGCTCCAGGCCAAGGTGGACGCCTTCCGCACCAAGAAGGAGACCATCAAGGCGACGTACACCGCCGCCCAGGCGCAGACCCGGATCGCGGAGTCCTTCTCCGGCATCTCCGAGGAGATGGGCGACGTCGGCCTGGCCATCCAGCGGGCGGAGGACAAGACCGCCCAGCTGCAGGCCCGGGCGGGCGCGATCGACGAGCTCCTGGCGTCCGGCGCCCTCGACGACCCGAGCGGGATGCGCAAGGACGACATCGAGGCCGAGCTGGAGCGGATCGGCGGCGGCGCCGACGTGGAGCTGGAGCTGGCCCGCATGAAGGCGGAGCTGTCCGGCGGCCAGGCGCCGCAGGCCCTGGAGCAGGGCCAGGCCGGCCAGCACCCGCAGTCGGCCCCCCAGGACACCCCGACCCGCTTCGAGAAGTGAGGGCGCCGTCATGATCGTGCGGATCATGGGGGAGGGCCAGCTGGAGGTGGCCGAGAGCCACCTGGACCGGTTGAACGCGCTGGACGTGCGGCTCTCGGAGGCGCTGGAGCGGGGCGACGAGGAGGCCTTCCGCAGCGTGCTGCGCAGCCTGCTGGCGGCGGTGCGGGAGAGCGGCTCGCCGCTGCCCGCGGAGGCGCTGGAGCCGTCCGAGCTGATCCTGCCGAACGAGGACGCCACGGCGGAGGAGGTCGGCAGGCTGCTGCGCGACGGGGGCCTGATCCCGGGCTGAGCCCCGGCCCCGGCACGGCCGGGCACCACACGACGCGGGAGGGCCCCGGCACCGCGTGCCGGGGCCCTCCCGCGTGTCCTGGACGTGTCCTGCGCGTCCTGCCCGTCCCGTGCGTACACCGGACGTCGGCGCGTCCGCGCCGCCGGGCGCCCGCCGCTACGGCAGCGCGAGCATCCGGTCCAGCGCGGCCTTGGCGAACCTCTCGGTCTCCGGGTCGACCTGGATCCGGTTGACCACCCGGCCGTCGGCCAGCGACTCCAGCGCCCACACCAGGTGCGGCAGGTCGATGCGGTTCATGGTGGAGCAGAAGCAGACCGTCCGGTCGAGGAAGACGATCTCCTTGTCCGGGTGGGCCTTGGCGAGGCGCCGCACCAGGTTGAGCTCGGTGCCGATCGCCCACTTCGAGCCGGCCGGGGCGGCGTCCAGCGCCTTGATGATGTACTCGGTGGAGCCGACCATGTCGGCGGCCGCCACCACCTCGTGCCTGCACTCGGGGTGGACCAGCACGGTCACGCCGGGGACGCGCTCGCGGACCTCGTTGACCGAGTCCAGCGAGAAGCGGCCGTGCACCGAGCAGTGGCCGCGCCACAGGATCATCTTCGCGGCCCGCAGCTGCTCCGGGGCCACCCCGCCGCCCGGCTTGTGCGGGTTGTAGACGACGCAGTCGTCCAGGGTGAGGCCCATCTCGCGCACGGCGGTGTTGCGGCCCAGGTGCTGGTCGGGCAGGAAGAGCACCTTCTCGCCCCGGGAGAAGGCCCACTCCAGGGCCCGCTTCGCGTTGGAGGAGGTGCAGATGGTGCCGCCGTGCCGGCCGGTGAAGGCCTTGATGTCGGCGGAGGAGTTCATGTACGAGACCGGGACGGTCGCGTCGGCCACGCCGGCGTCGGTGAGGACGTCCCAGCACTCGGCGACCTGCTCGGCGGTGGCCATGTCGGCCATGGAGCAGCCGGCCGCCAGGTCGGGGAGGACCACCTGCTGCCGCTCGGAGGTGAGGATGTCCGCCGACTCGGCCATGAAGTGCACGCCGCAGAAGACGATGTACTCCGCCTCCGGGCGGGCCGCGGCGTCCCGGGCCAGCTTGAAGGAGTCGCCGGTGACGTCGGCGAACTCGATGACCTCGTCCCGCTGGTAGTGGTGGCCGAGGATGAAGACCCGGTCGCCCAGGCGGGCCTTGGCGGCGCGGGCGCGCTCCACCAGGTCCGGGTCGGACGCTGCGGGGAGGTCGCCGGGGCACTCCACGCCCCGCTCGCTGGCCGGGTCGGCCTCCCTGCCGAGGAGCAGCAGGGCGAGGGGGGTGGGCTGCACGTCCAGCAGAGGCTCTGCGGCGGGTGTGGTGGTCACGGGCCGGTGCCCTTCTTCGATCGCCAACGGCTTTTCGTCTATCTGACGTTATCTATCATAACGCGTTCGCGTCAGATTGACGATGGCCACCCCGGCGATGTGACGCGGACGACCGCGGTGCGCCCGGCACGGAATCCCAGGTACTAGCCTGGTGGGGGCGTCGAATCGCAAGGACCCCGGGGCGTGTCGCCCCGTCTTCACCGACCAGCGGGAGCCGCAACCCATGAGTACGAGCCGTCCCGGCGGCCACGGCCCGTTCCCGCCCCTCGGCACCGCGCCCGACACCGGCCTCGACGACGTCGACCGCCGCCTGCTGCGCCGCCTCGGCGAGGACGGCCGCGCCTCCTACGCCCGCATCGGCGCCGAGGTGAACCTCTCCGCCACCGCCGTCAAGCGCCGCATCGACCGGCTCCGCGCCCGCGGCGTGGTCCGCGGCTTCACCGTCGTCCTCGACCCGCAGCTGCTCGGCTGGGGCACCGAGGCCTTCGTCGAGGTGTACTGCCGCGAGCGCACCTCGCCCGAGGAGATCCTCGCCAGCCTCCGCCAGTTCCCCGAGGTCGTCGCCGCCTGGACGGTCACCGGCGACCCCGACGCCCTCGTCCACCTGCGGGCCGCCGACATGCGGCACCTGGAGGCCGTCATCGAGCGCATCCGCCGCGAGCCCGGCGTGCAGCGCAGTCGCAGCTCCGTCGTCCTCTCCCGCCTCATCGGCTGACGGCCGCTTCCGGCCCCGGGCCCGGCCCCGGCACCCCTCACCCGTCCGGCCCATCCCGCCCCCGCGCAGGAATCCTGCAGCCGACCCGCCGAACACGCCCGAATGCTGCGCGCCGTGCAAAGGATCGACGCGCGCCCGGAGCCGCCCCCTGCCTAGGCTGAACCCCGTCCGGCAGCGCCCCGGGCGCCCCGGACGCACCCCGCGTCACGCCGGGCGCGGGCGCACCGGCCCGGGACCGCTCCGGCGACGCGAACGCGACCAGTGACCAGCGCCGACCCTCGCCGGAGCGCCGGTCCCCGGCCTCCCCGGGCACCCGCCGCACCGTCCGCAGTCCACCGCGCGCACCGCGCCAGCCACCGAGAGGGGTGCCCGTGTCCGCCGCGCCGCACCGCATGCACCAGTACGACGCCGACCTGGTCGACCTGGTCTTCGACTACATGCGGGGACGCCTGCAGTACGACCCCGTGCCGCTGGACCACCCCGGCGACGGCGACAAGCTCCGCGCCCACCTCGACGGCCTCCTCAACGAGCGGGGCAACGCCCCCGCGGACGTGATGAAGCTGTACGACGAGCACCTCAGCCGGGCCGTGATCTCCGCCGACAGCCCCCGCTACCTCTCCTTCATCCCCTGCGCCCCCACCAAGGCCGCCCTCCTCTTCGACATGGTGGTCTCCTGCGCCTCCCTCCAGGGCATCTCCTGGCTGGAGGCGGCCGGCGCCATCGCCGCCGAGAACCAGGTGCTGCGCCTGATCGCCGACCGGGCCGGCCTGCCCGCCACCGCCGGCGGCTGCTTCGTCTCCGGCGGCTCCGCCGGCAACCTCTCCGCCCTCGTCGTCGCCCGCGACACCGCCCGCCGCAAGCACGGCGTCGACGCCCGCGCCCGGCTGCGGATAGCCGTCAGCGACCAGGCCCACTCCTCGATCACCAACACGCTCAACATCATCGGCGTGGAGGCCCTGGTCGTCCCCACCGAGGGCCACCGCCTCACCGGCGAGGCGCTGCGCGCCGCCATCGAGGCCGACGACGACCGCGGCAGCATCATCGGCGTGGTCGCCACCGCCGGCACCACCAACGCGGGCATCATCGACGACCTGGCGGGCGTCGCCGACGTCGCCGGCCACTACGACCTGTGGTTCCACGTCGACGGCGCCTACGGCGGCGCGGGCCTCTTCGCTCCCTCCGTCCGGGAGCGCTACAACGGCATCGAGCGCGCCGACTCCTTCGTGGTCGACCCCCACAAGTGGCTCTTCGCCCCCTTCGACTGCGCGGCGCTGATCTACCGCAAGCCGTGGCTCGCCAAGGGCGTCCACACCCAGGACGCCTCCTACCTCGACGTGCTGCACACCGGCGACGGCGAGGAGTGGAACCCCACCGACTACGCCTACCACCTCACCCGCCGCGCCCGCGGCCTGCCGCTCTGGTTCTCCCTCGCGGTCCACGGCACCCAGGCGTACACCGACGCGATCGAGGAGGGCCTGCGGCTGGCCCGCGAGACGGCCCAGGCCATCCGGGACACCGAGCACCTGGAGCTGGTCCGCGACCCCGAGCTGTCCGCCGTGGTCTTCCGCCGCAAGGGCTGGGGCGCGCAGGACTACTACGACTGGTCGCAGCGGCTGCTGGCCGGCCAGGTCGGCTTCGTCACCCCGACCGGCTGGGAGGGCGAGACCGTCGCCCGCTTCGCCTTCCTCCACCCGGGCACCAGCATGGAGATGGTCCACGAGATCCTCGGCACCATGGCCTGACCGCCCGGCGCGCCGGCCCCGGCCGCTCCCGCCGCCCCCTCCGCCCCCTCCGCCCCCGCACGGCGGCCTCCCCTACAGGAGGCCGCCGTGCGGCACGTACGGGGACGGCGGGCGCATGCCGCGCAGCGCCACGTACCCCCGAGTGGACAGCTCCAGGCCCGCCTCCAGGCCGACGTCCACCGCCCACTCCTGCTCGGCGGTCAGGTGCGCCACCTCCGCCTCCGCACCGTCCGGCACCCGCGCCAGCGCCTCCCGCAGCAGCCGGGCCGCCAGCCGCCGCGAGGTGGCGGCCAGCAGCACGACCCGGCCGCCGCGCCGGTAGCAGTAGCCGCTGCCGGCGAGGGTGTCCGCCACCAGCAGCTCGTCGCTGTGCAGGGCCAGGAAGCCGTGGTCCGGGCCGTGGGAGGCGCCCCGCGCCAGCCGGTCCACCGACTCCAGCAGGTGCCGCTGCGCCGGCCCGCCGGGGTGGACCGGGATCTCGCCTGGGTCGCGCAGCCCCGACCGGTCCACCCGGCCGTGCAGCTCCATCGCCGGGTGCAGGGTGAAGCCCGCCGCGCGGTGGCGCCGGACGGCCCGCGGGTCCGGGGAGGCGCAGAGCATCCCGCGCAGGCAGCCCTGCCCGTACCGGCCGGCCTGCTCCAGCAGCGTCCGGCCCACGCCCTTGCCCTGCGCCTCTGGCCGCACGGCGAACAGGGCGAGGATCCAGGTGCCCTCCCGGCGCGCCGACAGCGCCACCCCCACCGGACGGCCGTCCTCCTCGGCCAGCCAGCAGCCCTGCGGGTCGTTCCGGGCCAGGTGGCGGGTCCTGGCCCGGTTCCGCACCCCGTCCGCCGGGGCCGGGTGCCGGACGGGCTCGCCCCGGGCCGCCGACGCCGCCGTGAACGCCGCGTCCGACACCTCCTGCACCGCCTCGGCGTCGGCCTCCGTGTCGCGCACCGGTCGAAGGATCATCCCCCCACGCTGGCACGCCGCACCCCCGCCCGGCAGCCGTTCCGCGGTCCGCGGCGCGATCCCGCCGTCCGGGCCCCGCCCGCCCCTTCCGCCCGCTGCCCCGCCCGCTGCCCCGCCCGCCGTCCCCGGCCGTGACCGCGCGGCCGTGACCGCGCCCGGTCCGTGTGCGAGCATGGAGCGGCGGGGAGGCCGCCGCCGGACACGGCGCCGCGGACCCCGGGACCACCCCGGAATACATCCGGGAGGCCGCCGGTTCACGCTGGCGGCAGTCTGTCGTCAGAACCGGGAGTATGCAGATGACCGTCCAGGACGAGACCACCGCGAAGAGCGGCATCATCCTCACCGATGCCGCCGCGGCGAAGGTCAAGGGCCTGCTCGAGCAGGAGGGCCGCGACGACCTCGCGCTGCGGGTCGCGGTCCAGCCCGGAGGCTGCTCCGGCCTGCGCTACCAGCTCTTCTTCGACGAGCGCTCGCTCGACGGCGACGTCGTCGCGGACTTCGGCGGGGTCAAGGTCGTCACCGACCGCATGAGCGCCCCCTACCTGGGTGGCGCCACCGTCGACTTCGTCGACACCATCGAGAAGCAGGGCTTCACCATCGACAACCCCAACGCCACCGGCTCCTGCGCCTGCGGCGACTCCTTCAGCTGACCGGCACCCCGCCGGCGTGACGCGGGCGGCGGCCCGGGGGCGACCCCGGCCGCCGCCCGCGGTGCGTCCCGGCGCGTGCCGGGGCCGGGCCCCGGGCCTACTGCGGGCCCTTCTCCGTGGGCGTGCGCACGCCCGGCCGCGGCAGCACCGGCAGGGCCGAGCCGTGGGGGAGCGGCCTGCCGGTGGCCGCGTCGACGACCGACCGGTCCCCGACGGGCCGCTGCAGGACCGCCTCCACCCGCTGGTACTTGGCGATCATCGGGCAGACCTGGCCCGGGGGCGCCGGCTCGGCGACGACCACCCGCACCGCCACGACGCCGACGCGGGACTCGTCCGCCCGCAGGGCGAACTTCTGGCAGACGCCCGCCCAGAACCAGACCGACAGCCGGTTCCCGTCCGCCGTCCACGAGCGGGGGGCCGGGCCGCCCGCGCGGTCCGGGGGAGCGCTGCCCTCCGGCCAGTCCGGCGGCCGCACCTCGGTCGGGCCGCCCTTGCCGGGCCTCAGCGGCGCCTTCCCCTCCCCGGAGGGCGTGGCGGACCCCGAGGGCCCGGCCTTCCCGGGGGCACCCGGCACCGCCGTGGCCGGGGCCGTCGCCGTGGCGCCCGGGGAGCGGCCCGCACCGGCCGTGGCGGGACCGTCCCCGCCGCGCACCGCCAGGGCCGTACCGCCCCCTATGGCCAGGACCGCGACCACCGCCAGCGCGACCGGCCACACCCGCCGCCGCGACCCGCCGGTCCCGCCGTCACCGGCCGCCCCGCCGCCGGTCCCGCGCGCGCCCGGGGCGTCCCCGGCCTCCGGGCGTGCGGGCGTCCGTCCCGTCCCCGCCCCCTCCGGTTCCACCGCTTCCGGTTCCACCGCTCATCCTCCTGGCGCACGTCCTGCCGGTACGGCCCCGCCGCTGCGGAACCCCCGGTGGGACGCGGCGGACGGCGCCCCGGTTCCCGCCCGCCACCCGGACGGGGGAGGCGGGCCCGGGTCCCGGGCCGGTGCACCGCCCCCGGCCGACTGCCCCGTCCCGCCGCCCCCGGCCGGCGGCCCCGCCTCAGTCGGCGTACTCCGCCATGCCGGCCACCACCGACGCGGCGCGCGGCGGCACCGCGAAGGCCGGCCGGGCCGCCCGGCGCGGCCGCGGGGCCGGTGCCTCCGCCAGCACCGGCCAGAACAGGCCCATCCGGCGGGAGGAGCTCACCAGTCCCGCCAGTGTCTCGGGGTCGGCGTCGCGTCTCGGCGGGGTCGGGGCCGTACGGGTGTCGCGGTCGGGCGTCATGGGCCTGCTCCGGTTCGCTCGGCGGCCCGCGCGCAGGGTGCGCGCGCAGGCGGGGGCGGGTACGGCGCCCCGTCTGCGACCCTAGGCCGACCCGCGTCCGCCAGCCACCCCTACCGGACGGTAGCCGCCCGGACACCCTCCGGAGCCGGCCTGCGGCGCTGCGTCCGCGACCCGCTCCGGGGCACGGGTACCGTGTGGGGGTTCGACCCAGCCCCCCACCGAGGAGACCCCGCCGTGCGCATCGCCGTCACCGGCTCGATCGCCACCGACCACCTGATGACCTTCCCCGGCCGATTCGCCGACCAGCTGGTCGCGGACCAGCTGCACACGGTCTCGCTCTCCTTCCTCGTCGACGACCTCGACGTGCGCCGGGGCGGCGTGGGGCCGAACATCTGCTTCGGCCTCGGCCTGCTCGGCCTGCGGCCGCTGCTGGTCGGCGCGGCCGGCCCCGACTTCGCCGAGTACCGCTCCTGGCTGGAGCGCCACGGCGTGGACACCGGCTCCGTCCTGATCTCCGAGCTGCGCCACACCGCCCGCTTCGTCTGCACCACCGACGCCGACCACAACCAGATCGCGTCCTTCTACACCGGCGCCATGGCGGAGGCCCGCAACATCGAGCTCAAGCCGATCGCCGACCGCTTCGGCGGCCTCGACCTGGTGCTCATCGGCGCCGACGACCCCGAGGCGATGGTCCGCCACACCCAGGAGTGCCGCTCCCGCGGCTACGCCTTCGCCGCGGACCCCTCCCAGCAGCTGGCCCGCATGGGCGGCGAGGAGATCCGCGAGCTGATCGACGGCGCGGACTACCTCTTCACCAACGAGTACGAGGCCGCCCTCATCCAGAGCAAGACCGGCTGGTCCGCCGACGACATCCTGGAGCGGGTCGGCACCCGTGTCACCACCCTCGGCCCGCGCGGCGCCCGGATCGACCGCCGCGGCGAGCAGCCGATCGAGGTCGGCTGCCCGGAGGAGGAGGCCAAGGCCGACCCGACCGGTGTCGGCGACGCCTTCCGGGCCGGCTTCGTGGCGGGCCTCTCGTGGGAGCTCGGCCTGGAGCGGGCCGCGCAGATCGGCTGCATGCTGGCCACCCTGGTCATCGAGACCGTCGGCACGCAGGAGTACGCGCTGCGCCGCGGCCACTTCCTGGAGCGGTTCGCCAAGGCCTACGGCGACACCGCCGCCGCCGAGGTCCGCGCCCACCTGGGCTGAGGCACCCGGGCCGGGCCGTCCGGCCCGGCCTGCCGGACCCGGCCCGGCGTCGGCCGGGCCGCGGCCGGCTCATCCGCTGCGCCGCACCACCAGGTACGCCGTTCCCCGGTCGCCGCCGTACCGTGCGGCGGGCGCCTCGCCCGCGTACTCCTCGCCGCGCATCCCGCACCAGGCGGGGATGTCCAGCCGGGCCGCCTCGTCGTCGGAGAGCACCGCCACCGTGCCGCCGACCGGCACCCCGCCGATCCGCTTGGCCAGTTCGATCACCGGGATCGGGCAGCGCCGCCCGAGCGTGTCCACGACCATGACGGCGGACCCCGGGACAGCCGCCCCGGGGACGGGAGCTCCCGTGGCGGGGTCCGCCGCAGCGGCGGCCGCCGCGGCAGGGGACTCCACCGGGGGTGCGGCGGGGGGCGTGACCGGGGGCGCGTCCAGCCCCAGGGGGGCGCGCACGGCGGCCACCGCATCCGGCAGTACCGCCAGGAAGCGCTCCACGTCGGCCTCCTCGGCGCCGAAGGGCAGCGAGACCCGCACGTTCCCCTCGGTCAGCACCCCCATCGCCTTCAGCACGTGGCTGGGCGTCAGCGTGCTGGAGGTGCACGACGACCCGGAGGAGACGGCGAACCCGGCCCGGTCCAGCTCCGTCAGCAGCACCTCGCCGTCCACGTACAGGCAGGAGAAGGTCACCACGTGGGGGAGGCGCCGCACCGGGTCGCCCACCACCTCGACGTCCGGCACCAGCTGCGGCACCCGGGCCCGGATCCGCTCCACCAGTGCGTGCAGCCGGGCGTTCTCCGCCTCGGCCTCCTGCCGCACCGCCCGCAGCGAGGCGGCGGCCGCCACCACGGCGGGCACGTTGACGAAGCCCGGCACCCGGCCGCGCTCCCGCTCGTCCGCGGGCAGCGGCGAGGCGTACCGGACCCCCTTGCGCACCGCCAGCACCCCTACCCCGGCCGGCCCGCCCCACTTGTGGGCACTGGCCGCCAGCAGCGACCACCCGCCGGGCACCGGGAGCCGCCCGGCGCTCTGCGCCGCGTCCACCAGCAGCGGCACCCCGGCCGCCGCGCACAGCTCGGCGGCCTCCGCCACCGGCTGCACGGTGCCCACCTCGTGGTTGGCGGACTGCAGGCAGGCCAGGGCGGTGCCCCGCCCGGCGCCGTGCTCCGCCGCGGGCCGCAGCACGGCGGCGAGGCGGGAGGCGTCGACCCTGCCCAGCCGGTCCACCGGCACCTCGGTCACCTCGCCGCCGGCCGCCGCGTGCACCTCGGCGGCGTGCAGCAGGCTGGAGTGCTCCACGGCGGAGTGCACCAGGTGACGGCCCGTGCGGCGGTTCCCCGCGAGGGCGCCCAGCACCCCGAGCTGCACGGCCTGGGTGCCGGAGGCGGTGAAGGAGACCTCGTCGGCCCGGGCGCCCAGCACCTCGGCGGCCGTCTCGCGGGCCGCGTCCAGCAGCATCCGGGCCCGCCGGCCGTCGCGGTACAGGCGGGCGGGGTCCGCCCAGCCCTCGTCGAGGGCGGCGGTCAGGGCCTGCCGGGCGACCGGGTGGAGAGGGGCGGTGGAGGCGGCGTCGAAGTAGGGCACGCAGGCCACGGTAGCCCGATCGCGGGCCACCGGCCGGACGCCGTCCGCACACCTGCGGGATACCCCGTCCGAGGCCCCTCCACGCCTCCCCCGGGACCGTGTGCAGCCCCTGCGGCCGACCGTCCCCCGATCGGCTGTACGACCCCCGTGACCTGCGATTCCCCTCCCACAAGGGCTGATCGGGTACCCGGACGGCGCGTTAGCGGGACCTGCCCGCGAGACCTGCACCGGGCTGGAGTAGGGTTTGGCCCGCATAAACATCCAAACCCTGCCCGTGGCCGGGCCCCAACGGGTCGGAGGTCGACAGACCTTCCCCGCCGGGCGCGATCGCGGGCGAGACTTCGGGAAGGCGCTACGTGAGTCCCAACGGCTCCGACCGCTCGCCGCGGCGCACGATGCGGCGGAAGCTGCCTCAGGCGCTGGCACTGGGCCTCGTCATCGCGACCGCCACCGGCTGCTCGTCCCAGGACCTCCCCAGGCTCGGCCTGCCCTCGCCCGTCACCAAGGAAGGACCCACCGTCCTCCTGATGTGGCAGGGCTCCTGGATCGCTGCACTCGTTGTCGGCGTGCTGGTCTGGGGCCTGATCCTCTGGAGTGTGGTCTTCCACCGCCGCAGCCGCACCAAGGTGGAGGTTCCGCCCCAGACCAGGTACAACGTGCCCATCGAGGCGCTCTACACCGCGGTCCCCATCATCATCGTCTCGGTGCTGTTCTACTTCACCGCCCGTGACGAGTCCCGCCTGCTGGAGACCTCCAAGAAGCCGGACCACGTCGTCAACGTCGTGGGCTTCCAGTGGAGCTGGGCGTTCAACTACGAGAACGACGAGCACGGCAAGAACGCCGCCGGCGCGTACGAGGTGGGCACCCCGGCGCAGCCGCCGACGCTGTACCTGCCGAAGGGCGAGTCCGTCCTGTTCAAGCTGACCTCCCGGGACGTCATCCACGACTTCTGGACGGTCAACTTCCTGATGAAGCAGGACGTCGTCCCCGGCCTGGTCAACCAGTTCCAGGTGACGCCCACCGCCTACGGCACGTTCCGCGGCAAGTGCGCGGAGCTGTGCGGTGTGGACCACTCGCGGATGCTCTTCAACGTCAAGGTCGTCTCGCCGGCCGACTACCGGAAGCACCTGCAGGAACTGCGGGCCAAGGGCCAGACCGGCGCGGTCCCCTCCGGCCTCATCAGCACGGGAAGTGAGAAGTGACCATCCTCAACGAGCCCCACGGGGCAGCCGCGGGAGCGCCCGCGGCTCCGGTCGGCGGGGGTGAGCCGCGCACCCGCAAGGGCGCCTCCGCGGTGAAGTGGCTCACGACCACCGACCACAAGACGATCGGCACGCTGTACCTCGGCACCTCGTTCGCCTTCTTCCTGATCGGCGGCGTCCTCGCCCTGGTCATGCGCGCCGAGCTGGCCCGCCCGGGCACCCAGCTGCTCTCCAACGAGCAGTTCAACCAGGCGTTCACCATGCACGGCACGATCATGCTGCTGATGTTCGCGACGCCCCTCTTCGCGGGCTTCGCGAACTGGATCATGCCGCTGCAGATCGGTGCGCCCGACGTGGCGTTCCCGCGGCTGAACATGTTCGCCTACTGGCTCTACCTGTTCGGCTCGATCATCGCCGTCGCCGGCTTCCTCACCCCGCAGGGTGCGGCCGACTTCGGCTGGTTCGCCTACTCCCCGCTCTCCGACGCGGTCCGCTCGCCGGGCGTCGGCGCCGACATGTGGATCATGGGTCTGGCCTTCTCCGGCTTCGGCACGATCCTCGGCTCGGTCAACTTCATCACCACGATCATCTGCATGCGCGCGCCCGGCATGACGATGTTCCGGATGCCGATCTTCACCTGGAACGTGCTGCTCACCGGTGTCCTGGTGCTGCTGGCCTTCCCGGTGCTCGCCGCCGCGCTCTTCGCGCTGGAGGCGGACCGCAAGTTCGGCGCCCACGTCTTCGACCCGGCCAACGGCGGAGCGCTCCTCTGGCAGCACCTCTTCTGGTTCTTCGGCCATCCAGAGGTGTACATCATCGCGCTGCCGTTCTTCGGCATCGTGTCGGAGATCATCCCGGTCTTCAGCCGCAAGCCGATGTTCGGCTACTCCGGCCTGATCGCGGCGACCATCGCGATCGCCGGCCTGTCGGTGACGGTGTGGGCGCACCACATGTACGTCACCGGCCAGGTGCTGCTGCCGTTCTTCTCCTTCATGACCTTCCTCATCGCGGTCCCCACCGGTGTGAAGTTCTTCAACTGGCTGGGCACCATGTGGAAGGGCTCGCTGAGCTTCGAGACGCCGATGCTGTGGACGGTCGGCTTCCTGGTGACCTTCCTCTTCGGCGGTCTGACCGGCGTGCTGCTGGCCTCCCCGCCGATCGACTTCCACGTCTCGGACTCCTACTTCGTGGTGGCCCACTTCCACTACGTGGTCTTCGGCACCGTCGTCTTCGCGATGTTCGCCGGCTTCCACTTCTGGTGGCCGAAGATGACGGGCCGGATGCTCGACGAGCGCCTCGGCAAGATCACCTTCTGGACGCTCTTCATCGGCTTCCACACCACCTTCCTGGTGCAGCACTGGCTCGGCGCCGAGGGCATGCCCCGCCGGTACGCCGACTACCTGGCCGCGGACGGCTTCACCACGCTGAACACCGTCTCGACCATCGGCTCGTTCCTGCTCGGCCTGTCGATCCTGCCGTTCCTCTACAACGTCTGGAAGACGGCCCGGTACGGCGAGAAGGTCACCGTGGACGACCCGTGGGGCTACGGCCGCTCGCTGGAGTGGGCGACCTCCTGCCCGCCGCCGCGGCACAACTTCCTCACCCTGCCGCGGATCCGCTCCGAGTCCCCGGCGTTCGACCTGCACCACCCGGAGATCGCGGCCCAGGACTACCTGGAGAACCACGGCGAGCCGGCCAAGCACCTCACCGCGGCCGCGGCCCCGGCTGACCGCAAGGAGGGCGACGCCCGATGAGGGAGCAGGGCAAGATCTTCGCGGGCCTCTCCGTCTTCATCCTGGCGGTGGCCATCGCGTACGGCCTGTGGTCCAAGGAGCCGGCGGGCACCACCGCCCTCTTCCTGGCCTTCGGCCTGTGCATCTTCATCGCCTTCTACCTGGGCTTCACCGCCCGGCGGGTGGACACCGGCGCCGGTGACAACCCCGAGGCCGAGGTCTCCGACGACGCCGGCGAGCAGGGCTTCTTCAGCCCGCACAGCTGGCAGCCGCTCGCCCTCGGCTTCGGCGGCGCACTCGCCTTCCTGGGCGTGGTCTTCGGCTGGTGGCTGCTCTACTGGTCCCTCCCGATCATCCTGGTCGGCCTGTGGGGCTGGGTCTTCGAGTACTACCGGGGCGAGAACCAGAACCAGTAGCAGGACCCGCACACGACGGCCGGAGCCGGGCACCTTCCGAGGTGCCCGGCCCCGGCCGTCCGTGCGTCTCCGTCCGTGCGTCCGCGTCCGCGCGCCTGTCCGCGCGTCCGTACGGGTGAGCGGTTCACCCGTGCGGACGAACCGCGCCCGGCGTGGAGGGCCCCCTCCGTCCGCTCTTCCTACGATGTGAAGGATCTTCGGCGATGCGGAGGCAGCGATGGGCACTGCGGCAGGAACACCGCACAACGGTGCGTCCCCGGCCGGTGCGTCACCGTCGGGCAGGCTCCGCCCGGTCGGGTCCCGCCGGCGGCGCCGGGGCAGGGCGGCGCTCCCCGCCGTCCTGGCCGGCTCCCTCGTCCTGCTCGGGTCGTGCACCTCCCCCTCCCGCGCCCCCCAGGACGCCGTCGCGCCGCCCCGGGCCGTCGACATCGCACCGCTGGTCCGGCTCACCCCGGCCGCGGGCACCGTCGCCGACCCCTCCACCGCGCTGACCGTCACCCTGGCCCGCGGCCGCCTCACCGACGTCACGGTGGCCGCCGCGGACGGACGGCAGGTCACCGGGCGCCTCAGCGCCGACGGGCGGACCTGGCGCAGCACCTCCCCGCTGGCCGCCGGGGCCCGCTACACGGTCCGGGTCGGCGCCGACGACGGCCGCGGCGGCCGGGGCGGGACCACCGCCGCCCTCTCCACCCGGCCGGGGACCTCGCTGCTGACCGCCGTCCTCGGCCCGGCCGGCGGCCAGGAGGGCGCGGCCGCCGTCTACGGCGTCGGCGAGCCCGTCACCGTCCAGCTCTCCCGGCCGGTCCACGACCGCGCCGCCCGCGCCTCCGTCGAGCACGGCCTCCGGGTCACCTCCCAGCCCGCCGTCACCGGCGCCTGGCACTGGGTCGACGACAGCACCCTGCACTTCCGGCCGCAGCAGTACTGGCCCGCCCACGCCGCCGTCCAGGTCGCCTTCGACGCCCAGGGGCGGCACATCCGGCCGGGCCTGTACGGGGGAGCGCCCAGCCGCATCTCCTTCCGCACCGGCGACCGGGTGGAGGCCCTGGTCGACGCGGTGACCGACCACATGGAGTTCCGCCGCAACGGCAGACTCGTCCGGACCCTCCCGGTGACCACCGGCAAGCCCGGCTTCGAGACCCGCAACGGCGTCAAGGTCGTGCTGGGCCAGGAGGCCGAGGTCCGCATGGACGGGGAGACCGTCGGCATCGCCGCCGGCAGCTCCGAGGCCTACAGCCTGGACGTGCAGTGGGCGACCCGGGTCACCTGGAGCGGCGAGTACGTGCACGCCGCGCCCTGGTCGGTGGCCGCGCAGGGCCACGCCAACGTCAGCCACGGCTGCACCGGCATGTCCACCGAGGACGCCCACTGGTTCTACGGGCAGGTCCGGCTCGGCGACATCGTCCGGGTGGTCCGCAGCAACGGCCACATGATGGAGCCGTTCGGCAACGGGTTCGGCGACTGGAACCTCACCTGGAGCCAGTGGCTGGCCGGGTCGGCCGCCGGGCAGGCGGTCTCCACCGCCGGTCCCCCCGCGGCGCCCGTCGCCGCGGCCGGAGCCGGGGCGGCGACCGGGGCGACGGCCGGGGCCGGTACGGCCGGCGGCGCCGCGGCGCCCGCCGGAGCGCTCGCACCGCTGCTCTGAGCGGGGCCGCCGTACGGCCCGCGGGCCGTGCGGTACGGGGGCGCACGGCCGGGGCCGTCCGGCGGCACCGTCCGGACCGGCCGGCCGGAGGCGTCCGGCCGCCGCGGCCCGGACCGTGCGGGGCGCCGCCCGGCCCCGGCAGGCGGCCGAGGCCCGGCCGCCGGAGGGACCCCCGGCTGTCCGCGGCGGCCGGGAAGGGAGAGGAAGGGAAGGGAGGAGGGTGACCATGGACGGTGCCGATCGTCCTGCTGAGCGCCGCAGGGGGGCGCCGGTCCTCGGCGGCCTGCTGGTGGGCGCCCTGCTGGCCGCCGGCACGGCCGCCGCCGCCCTGGGGGCGCTCTCCGGGGGCGGTGCGGCGCCGGCCCGGGAGCACCTCCCGCAGGTCAGGGTCCTCGGGGCCAGCCAGTCCGCCGACTGCGCCGCCCTCACCTCCGCACTCGACGCGGGACGCGCCGTCGACACCGCCCGGGCCGTCGCCTGCGACCGGCAGGAGTCCGCCGCGATGGAGGACCTGCGCCGCCAGGCCGGGCGGCTGGGGCTGCGCTCCGCCGAGGGCCCCAGCCCGACCTGCTCGGCCGTCGACCGGCGGGCCGCCGCCGGCGACCGGACCCTCGACCCCGGCCTCGCCCTCCACTGCCGCCGTCACGCGCGGTTCGCCGGCCGGGCCCACGAGCCCGCCGGCGCGGCCGGGCCGGGCGCCACCTCGTTCTGCCGCAGTGTCCGGTCCCGCCTGGCGCGCGGCCTGCCCGTGGCGCCCTTCCCCCGGGATTTCTGCGCCCACGGGCCCGGTGCCGCCGCGTCGCCCGGAGACTCCCCGGCGGTCCCCTTCCCGCAGCCGCCCGCCTCCGCCGGACCGTCCTCCCCGCCGGCGCCGCCCGGCGGGCGGGTCCGCGCGCCGGGCCGGGCCGCCCCGGTCCCGCGGGCCGTCCCGTCGGCCCCGACCACCGCCGCCCGGCCCGCCGGGCCCCGCTGACCCCGCGCGGACCGCCCCCGGCCCCTCGCCGGGGCCGCAGACGCCTCGCCGTCCCCTCACCGGCCTCACCGGCCTCCCACGGCCTCCGTCGGCCCTGTGGGCACTCCCGGCCCGTGGGCCCGCCCGGGGCGGCCCCGTCAGCCGCCGTACGCGGCCCGCAGGGCCGTCACCGCGGCCGCCAGGGCCTCGTCGTGGTCCAGGCCCAGGTGCCGGGCGCGTCCGGCGTACTCGGCGGCGGCGGCCGCCGCCCGGCGGTGGGCCGCGTCCCCGGCCGCCGCGATCACCGTGCCGTGCCGGCCCCGGGTCTCCACGACGCCGTCCGCCTCCAGCTCCCGGTAGGCGCGGGCCACCGTGTTCGCGGCCAGGCCCAGGTCGGAGGCCAGGGCCCGGACGGCGGGCAGCCGGTGGCCGGTGGGCAGCTCCCCGGAGCGGGCCAGCTCGGCGATCCGGGCGCGGACCTGCTCGTAGGGCGGGACGGGGGAGGACGGGTCGACGGTGATCTGCACGGTGCGGGTCCCTCGGGTTCGTTCCGGCTGCGGGTTCCGGCCGCCGGCGGCCCGGTCCGGTGGCGGACGGCGCGGCGCGGTGGCGGTGGACCCCATTGTGGCGGCAGCGCGGGCCGGGGCGGGCCGGGGCCGGAGGCTCCGGGACGCGGGCTCCGGGCGGGGGAGCCGGGCAAAGGCCGAGGGCCCGCCCCCGGCTGCTGCCGGGGACGGGCCCTGCTGGTGTGGCGACTGCTCCGGGGAGCGTCAGTGGTGGCCGTGGCCGCTGGTGATCTCGCGGTACTCCTCGGCGGTGGGCTTGGCGATCTGGCCCTCCTCGCCGAAGTAGCCGCGGGACAGCTTCGCCCGCAGCTTCTGCGAGCGCGTGATCTTGCGCTTGACGCCGTTCTCGTCCACCGCGGCGGGCAGCTCGACCGGACGGAGCTGGTCGTGCGCGGTCAGCTTGTGCAGCTGGGCCGGGCTGAGCGGCTCGTGGACCTCGATGAACTCGCCGTGCGGCAGGCGCTTGATGATGCCGCTCTCGCGTCCGTGCAGGACCTTGTCGCGGTCGCGCCGCTGCAGGCCCATGCAGATCCGCTTCGTGACGATGAACGTCAGGACCGGCACCACGAAGAACGCGATCCGCATCGTCCAGGTGATCGAGTTGATCGACATGTGGAAGTGGGTGGCGAACAGGTCGTTGCCGCCCGCGACCAGCAGGACGAGGTAGAGGCTGATCCACGCCGCACCGAAGGAGGTGCGGACCGGGGCGTTGCGCGGGCGGTCGGCGATGTGGTGCTCGCGCTTGTCGCCGGTGACCCAGGCCTCGATGAACGGGTACACCCAGATGGCCACGAGGACCAGCGGGAAGATCATCAGCGGGATGAACACGCCCAGGTTCAGGGTGTGGCCCCAGGCCCGGATCTCCCAGCCCGGCATGAGCCGGATGAGGCCCTCGGAGAAGCCCATGTACCAGTCGGGCTGGGCGTCGGTCGACACCTGGTCCGGGCGGTACGGGCCATACGCCCAGATCGGGTTGACCGTGGCGATCGCGGAGACCACCGAGGTCACGCCGAAGACCAGGAAGAAGAAGCCGCCGGCCTTCGCCATGTAGACGGGCATGAGGGGCATGCCCACGACGTTCTTCTCGGTCCGGCCGGGACCGGCGAACTGGGTGTGCTTGTGGTAGAAGACCAGGATCAGGTGGGCCACCAGCAGGCCCAGCATGATGCCCGGGATCAGCAGCACGTGCACGGTGAACAGGCGCGGGATGATGTCGTCGCCGGGGAACTGCCCGCCGAACAGGAACATCTGCAGGTAGGTGCCGACGATCGGCACCGCCAGGACCGCGCCCTCCATGAACCGGATGCCGGTGCCCGACAGCAGGTCGTCGGGGAGCGAGTAGCCCATGAAGCCGTCGAACATGCCCAGGATCAGCAGCATGGCGCCGAAGATCCAGTTGATCTCACGCGGCTTGCGGAACGCGCCGGTGAAGAAGACGCGCATCATGTGGACCAGCATCGCGGCCACGAAGAGGATGGCCGCCCAGTGGTGGATCTGCCGGATGAGCAGACCGCCGCGGACGTCGAAGCTGATGTCCAGCGTCGAGGCGTACGCCTCGGACATCCTGATGCCGTTCAGCGGCATGTAGGAGCCGTGGTAGACGACCTCGCCCATGCTCGGCTTGAAGAAGAGCGTGAGGTAGACGCCGGTCAGGATGATGATGATGAAGGTGTAGAGGCAGATCTCGCCCAGCATGAAGGACCAGTGGTCCGGGAAGATCTTCCGCAGGTTGGACTTGGCCAGGCTGTAGATGCCCAGCCGGCCGTCCGCCCAGTCGGCAGCCGCCTCGGCCTTGTTGGCCGGCTTCGCGCGGCTGCTGCTCGGCTTCGCGCCGCCTGAGGCGGCGCCGCTCGCGGCACTCATGCGCGCTCCCAGTAGCTCGGGCCGACGGGGGCGTTGAAGTCACCCGTGGCGATGAGGTTGCCGTCCGCGTCGGTCTTGATCTTCAGCTGCGGCAGGGGGTGGCCCGCCGGGCCGAAGATCACGCGGGCGCCGTCCGACAGGTCGAAGGTCGACTGGTGGCACGGGCACAGCACGTGGTGGGTCTGCTGCTCGTACAGGCTGATCGGGCAGCCCACGTGCGTGCAGATCTTCGAGAAGGCCAGGATGCCATCGAAGCCCATCTCGCGCGAGGGGCGGTCCTTGATGTCCTCCGGCGCGATGCGCACGAGCATGACCGCGTCCTTGGCGATGGCCTGCTGGAAGCCCTCGGACGCCTCGGAGAGGCCCTGGGGCTTGGCGAAGACCAGCGAGCCGACGGTGACGTCCTCGGCCTTGAGGGGCTCGTCGGTGTTCATCGAGACGAGCTTGATCGGCTTGGCGGGGGTGGCCGCGTCCCAGCCGGTGTGCTCCAGCTTCTTCCCGGGCAGCGGCCCGAGGTCGCGGAGCAGCACCACGCCGGAGAGCGGCACCAGGGCCATCGAGCCGATCAGCGTGTTGCGGAGCAGCTTGCGGCGGCCGAAGCCGCTCTCCTCGGCGCCCGCCTTGAAGTCGGAGATGACCTTGGCGCGGACGTCCTCGGGGGCCTCGATCGGGTGGCGCTCGTCGGCGACCTCGACGTCCGACATCAGCGTGCGGGCCCAGTGGACCGCGCCCGCGCCGATGCAGAACAGCGCCGCGCCCAGGGTGGTGCCCAGGGCGAAGTTCAGGCTGCTGACGTGGCCGAACGGCCAGATGAACACGATCTGGTCGATCGGGAAGACCACGTAGGAGGCGATGAAGCCGATGGTGGCCAGCATCGAGACCGTGAACAGCAGCGCGACCTGGCGCTCGGCGCGCCTCGCGGCGCGCTCGTCGATGTCCGTGCGGCGGACCTCGTGGGGCGGCAGCCCCGGGTCGGCGAACGGGTCGTCGTGGACGGCGACCTCGTGGCCCTCGGAGCCGCGGTGCTCCGGCAGCTTCTCTTCTGACATGTCGTGGCTCATGACTTCTTGGCCTTGGAGGTGTGGGCGGCGACCCAGATGGCGACGGCGATCAGGGCGCCGAGTCCGAAGATCCAGCCGAACAGGCCCTCGGTCACCGGGCCGAGGCTGCCGAGGTCCATGCCGCCGGGCGACGGGGCCTCGGCGGTGTGGCGCACGAAGGCGACGATGTCGCGCTTCTGCTTCTCGGGCATCACCGAGTCCGGGAACGCCGGCATGTTCTGCGGGCCGGTCTGCATGGCCTCGTAGATGTGCTTCGGGGAGGTGTTGTCCAGCGCCGGGGCGTACTTGCCGTGGGTCAGGGCGCCGCCCTTGCCCGCGAAGTTGTGGCACTGCGCGCAGTTGGTGCGGAACAGCTCTCCACCGGCGGAGACGTCGCCCTTGGCCGTGTCGTACTGGTCCTTGGTCGGGGCCACCGGCCCGGGGCCGAAGGACGCGACGTACGCGGCGAGCTGGTCGATCTGGGCCTGCGAGTAGATGTTCTTCTTCGCGGGCACCTGCGCGCCGGGCTGCTGGGCCGGCATGCGGCCCGTGCCGACCTGGAAGTCGACCGCGGCGGAGCCCACGCCGACGAGGCTCGGGCCGTCGGTGCCGCCCTGGCCGTTCAGGCCGTGGCAGGAGGAGCAGCCGACGGCGTAGAGCTTCTTGCCCTCCTCGATCGCGAGCGACTGCGAGGAGGAGTCGGCCTGCGCCGTCCCGGCGGGCGCGAACGCGGCGTACAGCCCCCCGGTGGCCGCCAGCGCGAAGAGTAGGACGACAAGCGCCGCCAGCGGGTGGCGCCGTCGTGCGGAGAGCTTTTTCACGGATAACCCCGGTGTCAGGATCTTGGTCGTCTGGGTGTCTGGTCGGCAGGCGGGTCGGCCCGGGACCGCTACTTGATCAGGTAGATGGTCGCGAAGAGGCCGATCCAGACGACGTCGACGAAGTGCCAGTAGTAGGACACGACGATCGCGGCCGTGGCCTGCTCGTGCGTGAACCGCCTGGCGGCGTACGTGCGGCCGAGGACCAGCAGGAACGCGATCAGTCCACCGGTCACGTGGAGCCCGTGGAAGCCGGTGGTCAGGTAGAACACGGTGCCGTACGGGTCCGAGGACAGCGACAGGCCGTCCTTCTTGACCAGCTCCGTGTACTCGAAGATCTGACCGCCGACGAAGATCGCGCCCATGATGAAGGTGACCGTGAACCACGACCGGAGCTTCTTCACGTCGCCGCGCTCGGCGGCGAAGACACCCATCTGGCAGGTGAACGAGGAGAGCACCAGGATCGTGGTGTTGGTCGCGGAGAAGGGGACGTTGAGCGCCGCCGCCTTCTCGTGCCAGAACGCGGGCCCCGTCACGGACCGGAGCGTGAAGTACATCGCGAAGAGGGCCGCGAAGAACATCAGCTCGGAACTCAGCCAGACGATGGTTCCGACGCTGACCATGTTCGGCCGGTTGACCGATCCGTGCGCGTGCCCGGTTTCTACTGCTGTTGCTGTCGCCACGTCCGACATTATGTCGGTCCCTTATTCAGCCTTCACTCCGGGGGTCCTCCCTCGGTGTGTCCGGTGGACGACGTACCCTCCAACGGCTCACGCGGGGTGTCGGCGGCCCTGATCGGGAGTACCATCCAGCAGCAGTCGAAGTGGTCCCGATCACATCCCGCCGAGCCCCGGGGGCACCGTCCATGGCGCACGAGACCGTCACCGTCCTCGTCTACAGCGACGACCGCACCACCCGCGAGCAGGTCCGCCTCGCCCTCGGCCGGCGCCCCGCCGCCGACCTGCCCGAGGTGGAGTACCTGGAGTGCGCCACGGCGCCCGCGGTGGTCCGCGCGCTCGACGCGGGGGGCGTCGACCTCTGCGTCCTCGACGGCGAGGCGGCGCCCGCCGGCGGCATGGGCCTGTGCCGCCAGCTGAAGGACGAGATCTACCAGGCCCCGCCGGTGCTCGTCCTCATCGGCCGCCCGCAGGACACCTGGCTGGCCGCCTGGAGCCGCGCCGACGCCGCCGTCCCCCACCCCGTCGACCCGGTCGCGCTGGCCGGCGCCGCCGCCGAACTGCTGCGGGCCCGTACCGCCGGACGGGCGCACGCCGCCTCCTGAGCGCCCCCGGCCGGGCCCGGACCCGCGGCCCGGGCCCGGCGCGCCGAAGCCCTCCGGCCCGTCCGCACGGTGGGACGGGAGGCCCGGCTCCGGGCGTCGCGCCTCCCCGGCTGGATAGGGTGGGCCTTCTCCTCTCCCATCTGTCCCGAGGCGAAGGCTGGAGTTGGTCATGGCGAACGTGTCACCTGCGTACGGAGGCGTCGACCCCGTGCAGGCACGGTCCTGGCCGGACGTCCTCGCTGCCCTGCTGCAGCGCCAGGACCTCACCGCGGCCGACACCTCCTGGGCCATGGACCGGATCATGAGCGGGGAGGCCACCCCGGCCCAGGTCGCCGGCTTCATGGTGGCGCTGCGCGCCAAGGGCGAGACCGTGGACGAGGTCGGCGGCCTGGTCGACGCGATGTACGCCCACGCCGAGCCGCTGGAGATCCCCGGACCCGCCGTCGACATCGTCGGCACCGGCGGCGACCGGGCCAGGACCGTCAACATCTCCACCATGGCGGCGATCGTCGCCGCGGCGGCCGGCGCCAAGGTCGTCAAGCACGGCAACCGCGCCGCCTCCTCCGCGAGCGGCTCCTCCGACGTCCTGGAGAAGCTCGGCATCTCCCTCGACCTGTCCGCCCGCCGGGTGGCCGAGGTCGCGGAGGAGACCGGCATCACCTTCTGCTTCGCGGCGAGGTTCCACCCCGCGATGCGGCACGCGGCCCCGGCCCGCCGCGAACTGGGCGTCCCCACCGCGTTCAACTTCCTGGGCCCGCTCACCAACCCGGCGCGCGTCACCGCCTCCGCCATCGGCTGCTTCGACCCCCGGATGGCCGGGATCATGGCGGGCGTGCTCGCCCGGCGCGGCTCCACCGGCCTGGTCTTCCGCGGTGACGACGGCCTCGACGAGCTCACCGTCACCGGCACCTCCCACGTCTGGGTGGTCCGCGACGGCGCCGTCACCGAGACCGCCTTCGACCCGCGCGACCTGGACATCCCGCTCGTCGGCATCGAGGCGCTGCGCGGCGCCGACGCCTCCCACAACGCCGAGGTGGCCCGCCGCCTGTTCGCCGGCGAGCGCGGGCCGGTGCGGGACGCGGTGCTCCTCAACGCGGCGGCCGCCCTCACCGCCCTGGACCTCACCGGTGCGCCGCTCACCGGGCAGCTGGCCGCGGGCGTCGCCCGCGCGGCGGAGGCCGTCGACTCCGGCGCCGCGCAGCGGACCCTGGAGCGCTGGGCCGCCGCCACCCAGCGGGGCTGACCCCGCCGCGCCGGACCCGCTCCGCAGGCCCGGCCGCCGCCGCACCTCCCGTCCGCATCCCGGACGGCGGCTGCGGGGGCGGCCGGGCCCTGGCATACTCCTCGGCAGGTCACGAGTGACAGCCACCAAGGCCCCGGCCGGCTGTCCGGCAACCCTCCGTCCGTGGCGGGGTGCCCCGGGTGAGGACCGGGCCGTGCGGCAGACGCCCCGCGGCAAGCGCGGACCCCTCGTGCCACGTCCGGGGGTCCTGTCCCGAGGAGTCCACCCGTGAAGCAGCGAATGCGCTAGAGGCCGCAGGCCTCCCCTCCCCACGGCCGGATCCGTGCGCCCCCGTCCGCGCGCCCTCCCCGGCCCCGGGGCCGACCCCCTCGCAGCCCTCCCGGCTGCACCACCCGTCCGGTGCGGCACCGCCGCGCCACGGTCGGCCCTGCCCGCGCCCGTCCGGCGCCCGCCCCCGCACGCCTTCGCGCCCCCTGGAGCACCGCCATGACCGTCCGTTCCGCGTACGCCGCCGCCCCGGCCGCCGCCGTCCCGACCGCCGTTGCCCCGACCGCCGTTGCCCCGGCTGCTGCTGCCCCGGCCGCCGCCGACGCGCCCCTGCCGGTGCTCGGCACCGACGTGGAGGTCCCCCTCGCCGACGGCCGCCGGGTGCCGTACGCCGCGCTCGACCAGGCCGCCAGCGCCCCGGCCCTGCGCCGGGTCTGGGACGACGTCGCCGCCTACGCCCCCCTCTACGGCAGCGTGCACCGCGGCGCCGGGTACCTCTCCCAGCTCTCCACCGACCTCTTCGAGGAGAGCCGCCGGACGGTCGCCGCCTTCCTCGACCTGCGCGACGGCGACCAGGTCGTCTTCACCCGCTCCACCACCGACTCCCTCAACCTGCTGGCCTCCGCCGTGCCCGCGGGCACCCGCGTCCTCGTCTTCGAGACCGAGCACCACGCCGCGCTGCTGCCCTGGCGCCGCGAGGGGATCACCCTGACCTGCCTGCCCGCCCCCCGCTCGCCGCAGCAGGCCGTCGCCGCCGTGGAGGAGGCGCTGGCGGACGGCCCGGACGGGCCCGCGCTGCTCTGCGTCACCGGCGCCTCCAACGTCACCGGCGAGGTCTGGCCGGTCGCCGAGCTCGCCGCCGCCGCCCACCGCCACGGCGCCCGGGTGGTGCTGGACGCGGCCCAGCTCGCCCCGCACGAGCGGGTCTCCGTGCGGGAGCTGGGCGTGGACTGGGCGGCCTTCTCCGGCCACAAGCTCTACGCGCCGTTCGGCGCGGGCGTGCTCGCCGGGCGCGCCGACTGGCTGGACGCCGCCGAGCCGTACCTGGCCGGGGGCGGCGCCAGCCGCACGGTAGCCCGGCAGGCCGGCGGCGCGCTCGCCGTCGACTGGCACCGCGGCCCGGCCCGCCACGAGGCCGGTTCGCCCAACGTCGTCGGCGCCCACGCCGTCGCCTCCGCCTGCCGGGCGCTCACCCAGGCGGGCTTCGAGGCGCTGCGGGCCCGCGAGCAGCGGCTCCTCGCCCGGCTCCGGGAGGGGCTGGCGGAGGTCCCCGGGGTGCGGGTGCTCACCCTGTTCGGCGAGGACCACCCGCGGGTCGGGGTGCTCTCCTTCACGGTCCGCGGCTGGAACAGCTCGCACGTCGCCGCCGCACTCTCCGCCGAGTACGGCATCGGGGTGCGCGACGGCCTCTTCTGCGCCCACCCGCTGGTGCGCACGCTGCTCGGCGGTACCGGGGAGGAGCCCTCCGCGTGCGGCGCGCCCGACGCGTCCCTCCCCGGCGGGCGGAGCCTGAACGCGGTGCGGGTCAGCTTCGGGGCGGGCACCCCCGACGAGCACGTCGAGCGGTTCCTGGCGGCGCTGCGGGAGCTGGTCGCCGAGGGCGCCCGCTGGTCGTACCGGACCGAGGGCGGCCGCTGCGTGCCGGACACCCGCCGCCGCTGACCGGCGCCGCCGGCCGCCGCCCCCGCCCCCGGGCCCGGGGGGCGGGATCGGCGAGCCCCGGGGGCGGGACCGGCGAGCCCCGGGGGCGGGACCGGCGGGGCTACTCGTCCAGGCCCAGGGCGAAGGCCGTCTCCAGGTCGTGCTGCGAGTAGGTGCGGAAGGCGATGTGCGTCTCGGTGTGCAGCACGCCGGGGACCTTGTTGAGCCGACCGGGGATCACCTCGGCGAGGTCCTCGTGCCGGCGCACCCGGACCATCGCGACCAGGTCGTACGTGCCGGTGACGGAGTAGACCTCGCTGACGCCGTCCAGGGCGGCGACGGTCTCCGCGATCTCGGGGATCCGGTCGACGGTGGTCTTGATGAGCACGATCGCGGTGATCACACAGGTCTCCTGGGCGGAAGGGGGGACGGCCGTCAGCCAGCGTACTGAGCCCGGCCGGCCGGAGGGGTGCAGGGTGCCGGGCCGTGCCCCCGGCGGGGCTCGGGCACCGGCCCCGTTCAGACGGGGTCGGGGTCGGCCTCGCGGGGCGGGGCCGGGTCCGGCGCCGGTGCGGCCGGTGGCGCCGGCGGCAGCGGGGCGCGCCGCCGCCGTCCGTACAGGAGCCACGTGCAGACGAACCCCCCGGCGAAGCCGATCACGTGGGCCAGGTAGGCGACACCCGGCGCCGCCCCGTCCTCGGAGTGCGCCAGCCACCACTGCACCGCGAACCACGACCCCAGCACCAGCCAGGCGGGGAAGCGCAGCGGCAGGAAGAGCAGCAGCGGCACCAGGCTGGTCACCCGCGCCCGGGGGTGGAGGCGCAGGTACGCGCCCAGCACCCCGGCGATCGCGCCCGACGCCCCGATCAGGCTGCGGACGGCCTCCGCGGTGTGGATCTCGGCCAGGGCGTACCCGTACGCCGCCAGCGCCCCCATGCCCAGGTAGAAGCCGAGGAAGCGCAGCCGGCCCATCCGGTCCTCGACGCTGTTGCCGAAGACGAGCAGGAAGAGCAGGTTGCCCAGCAGGTGCAGCCAGCCGCCGTGCACGAAGAGCGAGGTGACCGCCGAGAGCACCGGCACCTTCCCCCGCACGGGGGCCGGCGGGCAGCGCGGGGCGCCGGGGGCGGGGGGCGGGAGCTCGGCGGGGGAGAGGACGCGGTTGGTGAGCAGCTCCCGGGGGACGGCCCCCCACCGCTGGTCGTACCGCTGCACGGCGCACGCCCGCCGCTGCGCAGGGCCGGGCGACGGGTCGAGGCCGGAGGCCGGGCCGGCGGCGAAGACGACGGCGTTCACCGCGATCAGCGCGTAGGTCACCAGGGGCGGCCTGCGGACCGGGTTGTCGTCGTGCACCGGGATCACCATGGTTCGCAGCATGCCTCGGCGCCGCCGGGCCGACACGGCGGGCTGGTGCGGACGGGCGAGCCCCGCGCCCCGCACCGGGGCGGCCCCCGGGGCCGCGGCGCGACCGCGGGCGCCGTGCGGACCCGGGCCCCCCGGGCCGGTGCGTCCCGAGGTGCGAACGCGGTGCCCGCGGGCGGCGCCGCAGGCCATAGGGTTTGCGTACGCGATCGACCGGGACGACCGAGAGGACCCTCCCATGCCTGTCCCCGTGCCCACCGAAGCGACCCGTTGGCGCTGCACGCTGTGCGGCAACCTGACCCGCTTCGACGTCACGCGGTCCTCCCGCGTGGTGGAGTTCGTCCACCTCGACCTCGCCGGCGAGTCCCGCGTCGAGGAGCGGCAGGTGCTGAGCGAGACCGTGGAGTCGGTCCGCTGCCGCTGGTGCAACGCGGTGGACCAGGTGGAGCTCGTCGACCGCCCGGGGGCCGCCGAGACCGCGGCCGCGCAGGAGGCGGCCGGCCGGCCGGGCGGGGAGTCCGCGGGAGGCGCTCCGCAGGGCTGACGGCGCGGTTCGGGCGGCGCGGCGCCGGGCAGGAACCGGCACGCGGGACAATGCGGGGGCGGTGTACGGGGAGGCGCCTGACAAGACGGATCGGAGTCGAGGACGTGGTGGACAGAGCTGGGGCGGCCGCCGGGCCGCAGGGGCGGACCCCTGTGCGGAGCGCGGACGGCGGCACCGGGCACGGGACGGACGCCGGTCCCGGCCCGTCCGGCGCTCCCGGCACCTCCGCTCCCGGCAGCCCCGCTCCCGACGCCGCCGCTCCCGGCAGCCCCGCTCCCGACGCCGCCGCTCCCGGCAGCCCCGCTCCCGACGCCGCCGCGCCCGGCACCGCCCCGGTCCCGGCGGGGCCGCCGCCCGCCGCCGGTCCCGCCGTCCGGCCCGCCTCCGGCCCTGCCGCCGGCACGGACCCGCACCCCGGCGCGGCCGGCGGGGGCGAGCAGCTCGACCGCCCGCTGCCCGAGGCCGTGCGCCGCCGCGTCGTCGGCATAGCGGCGGACGCGCTCGGCAGCCTGCCCGCCGCCGAACTGCCCGCCGGCCTGCGCCCGTACGCCAAGTTCACCCCCGCCCGGCGGGCCCGCTACGCCGCCACCGCGCTCGCCGCCGCCCTGGCCGCCGAACCGGCCTTCCGGCTGCGGATCGCCGACCGGCTGCGCCTCGGCCAGCCCGAGCTGGTGCGCTCGCTGGAGGCCGGCGCCGCCCCCGCCGCCGCCGACCCCATGGACGTCGCCGCCGCCGCGTACCTGGTGCGCCCGCCGGGCTGGAGCCGCCTGGTGGCCGAGGCCGGCGAGGAGGCCGAGCGGGCCGGTGCGGAGGGCAGTGCCGCCGAGGCCGCGCGCCTGGCGGAGAAGCTCCAGGCCGAGCTGGCGGCGCTGCGCTCCTCCTCCCGGGCCGACGCCGACCGGCTGCGCGCCGAACTGGACGCCGCCCGGCGGGAGTCCGAGACGCTGCGCAAGCGGATCCGCAGCCTGGAGAGCGACACCCGCAGGGCGGAGGCCGCCACCCGCAAGGTCGCCGCCGAGCTGGAGACGGCGCGGGTCGCCGCCCAGGCCGAGCGCAGCGCCGCCGAGGGCGAGGCGCGGCGGCTGCGGCACCGGCTCGCCGAGGCCGAGTCGGCCCTGGAGGCGGCCCGCCGCACGGCCCGTGAGGGCCGCAGCGCCGACGACATGCGGCTGCGGCTGCTCCTGGACACCGTGCTGCACGCCGCGCAGGGCCTCCAGCGGGAGCTGGCGCTGCCGGTCTCCGGTCTGCGCCCGGCCGACCTGGTGGAGGCGGTCGCGCCCGCGTCGGCGTCGCCGCACGACGTCGCCCGGCGGGCGCTGGCGGAGGACGACCCGGCGCTGCTCGACCAGCTCCTGGCACTGCCGCAGGTCCACCTGCTGGTGGACGGGTACAACGTCACCAAGACCGGCTACCCCTCGCTGCCGCTGGAGCAGCAGCGGGTCCGGCTGCTCGGCGGGCTGTCCATGCTGGCGGCGCAGAGCGGTGCCGAGGTGACCTGCGTCTTCGACGGGCAGGACCTGGACGCGCCGGTGATCATGGCGCCGCCCCGGGGCGTGCGGGTGCGGTTCAGCCGCACCGGGGAGACGGCGGACGAGCTGATCCGGCGGCTGGTCCGGGCCGAGCCGGCCGGGCGTCCGGTGGTGGTGGTCTCCTCCGACCGCGAGGTGGCCGACGGGGTGAGGCGGGCGGGGGCGCGGCCGGTCTCCTCCGCCCTGCTGCTGAAGCGTCTCGTCCGCACCTGAGCGGGCCGGGGGCCGGCGGCCGCCCGGGGCGTGGCCGTGCCCGTCCCCCGGGGCGTCCGGAACCGCCTCCGCGGGCGGGACGGCGGGCGGGGCGGTCCGCCCGGCGGCGCCGCCCGGGCGCGGCGGTGCGGAGGGCGCCGCGGTGGGCGCCGCGGTGGGCGGGGAGGGCGTCGGGGCGACCCCGGCGGGCCGCCCACCGGTCCCGGAGGCCCCACCGGTCCCGTGCGTCGGCTGACCCCGCACCAGGAGGCCGGACGGAAGCGGCAATGCGGACACAACGGACGTGACGGTTTTTCCGGATACGGGCCGTCGGCAGGTCCCTAACGATCGGCTCTCGGTTATGTCACGGCTACCGCCCGTGTCACTTCCGAACAAATACCGCTCCCGCCGGGAGTTTTTACCTACAAGGATTTGAACGGATCACAGTCGAGTTACTAGTGTCTGGCGTCGAGCCACCGCACGGCGATCACCCGACCGGGTGACGGCGGGGGCTCCCGCCGAGTTCGAGATGCGGCAGGGCAGCTGTGCCCTCCTCCAGGGGACGCCGTCGGATCGGAGCCGGGGAACCACCTTCCTCGGGGTGAATCGGCGTCAGAGCCGGCTTCGCAGCGGCTGAGACGTCGTAGGGCGCCTTCCAGGCCCGAACCCGTCAGCTCACCCGGTAGGCGGCCGTTGGAAGAATGGAGCCCGCCTTCGTGGCGACCCACCGCCGTCCCAAGCAGCCGAGCCGCGCGCGGATCTCCGTCCTGACCGCCGCCGCCGCCACCGCCGTCGCGATCTCCGCGCAGGCCGGAGCCGCCAGCGCGGCCCCGAAGCCGACCAAGGAGTCCGTGAAGGCCCAGGTCGACAAGCTCAACGAGCAGGCCGAGGTGGCGACGGAGAAGTACGACGGCGCCAAGGAGAAGCAGCACGAGCTGCAGAAGCAGGTCAACGACCTGCAGGACCAGGTCGCCCGGCAGCAGGCCGAGGTCTCCACCATGCAGGGCACGCTGGGGCAGCTCGCCTCCTCCCAGTACCGCTCGGGCGGCATCGACCCGACCGTGCAGCTGATGCTCTCCTCCGACCCGAGCCAGTTCCTGGACAAGGCGTCCTCGCTGGACCAGGTCAGCGCCCAGCAGGCCGACACCCTCCGCCAGCTGCAGGAGAAGCAGCGCAAGCTGGACCAGGACAAGGCCGAGGCGCAGCAGAAGCTCGCCGAGCTGGACAGCACCGCCAAGGAGCTCAAGGACGCCAAGAGCGAGGTCCAGCAGAAGCTCTCCAAGGCGCAGTCCCTGCTCAACACGCTCACCGCGCAGGAGCGTGCCGCGCTCCAGGCCGCCGAGACCGCCGCGGCCCAGCGCGCCTCCCGCGCCGCCCAGCGCACGAACCTGAGCACCGGCGGCGGCAGCGCCAGCACCGTCGGCGCCTCCAGCTACGCGGCCGCCGCCATCCGCGCCGCGGAGACCCGCCTGGGCTCGCCGTACGTCTACGGCTCCACCGGCCCGTCGACCTTCGACTGCTCCGGCCTGATGCTGTGGGCCTACAACCAGGCCGGCGTCTCGCTGCCGCGCACCTCGCAGGCCCAGGCCGGCGCCGGCACCTACGTCGGCACCAGCATCGCCGACGCCAAGCCCGGCGACCTGATCATCTACTACCCGGGCAGCATGAGCCACGTGGGCATGTACGTGGGCAACGGGCAGATCATCCACGCCCCGCACACCGGCGCGGTGGTCCGCTACGAGTCCGCGACCGTGATGCCGATCGCCAAGATCGTCCGCATCTGACGCACCGTCGGCCCCGTCCAGGGCCCGGCACCCCCTCGGGGTGCCGGGCCCTCGGCGTTCCGGACCGGCGCGTACGAGCCGTGCGCGCCGGTCTTCGCGCCCCTGGCCCGCCCGCGCCGGCCCCTCCAGCAGGGCTTTCCGAAGAGGGGTCAAAAGTTATGACAAACGGCAATTTGGACAGACGGGGCCGCTGTCACTAGCCTCTGCCCCCGGACCACCGCCCCTCCGGGGGCGGCAGGACGAAGGGAGCGCACCCGCGTTGGCCACCCACCGACGTCCCCGGCAACCCGGCCGGACCCGTGCCGCCGTGCTCACCACGGCCGCCGCCGGCGCCCTCGCCCTGTCCGCGGCCGCCGCCGCGCAGGCCGCCCCCGGCACCCCGGGCGCCCCGGCCGCCCCGCCCCGGCAGCCCTCCGAACAGGACGTCAGGCAGCAGGTCGACGCGCTCTACGCCCAGGCCGAGGCCGCCACCGAGCGCTACGACGGCGCCCGCGAGCGCCTCCGCACGCTCCGCACCGAGGCCGCCGACCTCCAGGACCGGCTCGCCCGCGGCCAGGACGCGGTCAACCGCATGCTCGGCGACCTCGGCCAGGTCGCCGGCGCCGAGTACCGCTCCGGCGGCATCGACCCCGGCGTGCAGCTGATGCTCTCCTCCGACCCCGCCCACTACCTCGACGGCGCCACCGTGGTGGACCGCCTCGCCGCCCAGCAGGCCGACGCCCTGCGCGAGGTCACCGCCCGGCAGCGCGCCCTGGCCCAGCAGCGCGCCGAGGCGGACGCCCGGCTCGCCGAGCTCGAACGGGTCCGCAGCTCCCTCGCCCGCGACAAGCGGCAGATCCAGGACCGGCTCGGCCGGGCCCGCGCCCTCCTCGGCACGCTCAGCGCCGCACAGCGCGCCCGCCTCGCCGCGGACGACGCCCGCGGGGCGGAGCTGCGCGCCGGCCGCGGCGCGGGGCGCACGGCCCTCGCCGCCCTCCCGGCCCCCGCCGACAACCGGGCCGCGGCCGCCGTCGCCGCCGCCACCTCCGCCCTCGGCTCCCCGTACTTCTTCGGCGCCGCAGGCCCCCACGCCTTCGACTGCTCCGGGCTGACCTCCTGGGCCTGGGCGAAGGCCGGAGTGGCCCTGCCCCGCACCTCCCAGGGCCAGGCGGGTGCGGGCCGCCGCGTCCCGCTGGCCGACGCCAGGCCGGGGGACCTCGTCATCTACTACGGTGACATGCACCATGTCGGCATGTACGTCGGAGGCGGCACCATCATCCACGCGCCCTACCCCGGAGCCCGGGTCCGCTACGAGCGGGTCGACACCATGCCCGTCGCGGCCGTGGTGCGCGTCTGAGCGCGACCGGGGCGGACGCGGCAGGAGCGGCCCCCGCCATACCGGGCGGCGGCCGCCGGATCGGCCGCCGGGGCGCGCTGCTGCTCGCCGCCGGCGGACTCCTCCAACTGTCCCCGCTGCGGGCCCCGTCACCCGCCCCCGTCCGGCCCGCCCCCGCCGGCGCCCGGCCCGCCGCCGCGCCGCCGGAGGCCCGGCGCGAGGTCGAGGCCCTGCTCGCCCGCCGGGCCGACGCCGTCCTGCGCCGCGACCCCGCCGCGCTCGCCGCCACCGCCGCCCCGGCCCTGCGCCCCCTCCAGGACGGGCTGCTGGAGCGCACCGCGCAGGTGCCGCTGGCCGCGTACGCCCACCGCCTGGTGCGCCTCGAGCGCACCGCCGCCGGCCTCGCCGCCGAGGTGCAGCTCGACCACCGCATCGCCGGCTACGACCGCCTCCCCGCCAGCGCCACCCGGCGCCTCGCGCTCGTGCCCGCCGGAGGGCGCTGGCTGGTGGCCGCCGACGACCCCGTCGGGAGCGCCCTGCTGTGGGACCTCGGCACGGTGCGGGCGGTGCACGGCCGGCACTCCCTCGTCCTCGGCCTCGCCCCCGAGGACGACCTCCGCGCCCTCGCCCGGGAGGCCGACCGCGCCGTCCCCGCCGTCGGCGCCGTCTGGGGCGCGGGCTGGGCCGGGCGGCTGCTGCTGTACGCGCCCGCCTCGCTGGACCAGCTCGCCCGCCTGCTGGACGCCACCGCCGCCGAGTACCGGAACATCGCCGCCGTCACCACCGCCGCGCCCGGCGCCCCCGCCGCCCCGGCGGACCGCATCCTGGTGAACCCGGAGGCCTACCACGGGCTGAGCACCCTCGGGCGCCGGGTCGTCACCGCCCACGAGGCCGTCCACGTCGCCACCCGGGCCGCCACCCGGCCCTGGACGCCGCTGTGGCTCTCCGAGGGCGCCGCCGACTGGACCGCCTACCTCGGCGCCGGGCGCACCGCCCGCCTGGTCGCCCCCGAACTGGCCGCCGACGTCGCCGCCGGGCGCCTGCCGCGGGCGCTGCCGGCCGACGCCGACTTCGCCACCACCGCGACCGGCCTGGCCCAGGCCTACGAGTCGGCCTGGTTCGCCTGCGACCTCGTCGCCCGCCGCCACGGCCCGCAGCGCCTGACCGCGCTCTACCGCGCCGTCGCCGCCGGGGGACCGCCCCCCTCCGACCGGTCCGCCGACCGCGCCGCCGTCGTCGACCGCGCCCTGCGCCGCACCCTCGGCACCGGCCTCGACGCCTTCACCCGGGACTGGCGCGCCGCCCTGCGGACCGCGCTCGGCTGAGCACCGGCCGCCGGCCCTGCGCGGCCCTCCTCGCACGGGCGGCGCCGCTTTGCGATGCTTGGCCCTGCCGGGCGACCGGCCGCGACGGGAGGCGGGAGGCAGCGGGTGGACGCCGACGGGGTCAGCAGCAGGGACGGGGCCGACGGCAGGGGCAGGGCCGACGGCAGGGACGGGGCCGGCGGCGCGGACGGCGGCGACGCGGACGGCGGCGGCGGTGTGAACGGCGGCGGCGGCGCGGACGGCCGCGGGTACCGGGACTTCACCCCCGAGGAGGCCGCCCGCGGGCGCGCCCTGCGCCGGGCGCAGACCCCCTGGGTGCTGGGCGGCCGGCTCGCCGGCCTCGCCCTGACGGCCTGGCTCGGCCTCACCGGCGCGGGCGCGGCCCTGGTGACGGCCGTCGGCGGCCTGCTCGGCGGGACGCGGACCGCCCAGGTCCTCGGCGGCGCCGCCGCGCTGGTGCTGCTCGGGGAGGCCCTGCGGCTCCCGTTCGCCGCCCGGGTCCGCGTCGTCCGGCGCGGGTACGGGCTGGTGACGCAGGGCTGGGGCGGCTGGGCCGTGGACGTGCTGCGCGGCCTGCTGCTCACGCTCGTGCTCGTGCTGCCCGCCGCGTACGGGGTGTACGCGCTCACCGCGTGGTCACCGCAGCGGTGGTGGCTGCCGGCCGCCGGCGCGGCCGCGGTGCTGGCCGTCGCCCTCTCGTTCCTCTTCCCGCTGGTCGTGGAGCCGCTCTTCAACCGCTTCACGCCGATGCCGGACGGCGCGCTGCGCACCGCCCTGCTCGACCTGGCCGGGCGCGACGGCGTGGCCGTCCGGGAGGTCCTGGTGGCGGACGCCTCCCGCCGCACGACGGCGCTGAACGCCTACGTCTCCGGCCTCGGCGCCACCCGCCGCATCGTCGCGTACGACACCCTGCTGACCACCGCCGGGCCGCGCGAGGTGGAGCTGGTGGTCGCCCACGAGCTGGGCCACGTGGTCCACCGCGACGTGCTGCGCGGCACCCTGCTGGGCGCGGCGGGCGCCGCGGCCGGCGTCTGCCTGCTGGGCCTGCTGCTGTCCCTGGAGCCGCTGCTGGGGGCGGCGGGCGCGGCGGACGCCGCGGACCCGCGGTCGCTGCCGCTGCTGGCCGCCTGCGCCGCGCTGGCCGGAGCCCTGGCCGGGCCGCCCCGGTGCGCGGTCAGCCGCCGCATCGAGGCCCGCGCCGACCGGCACGCCCTGGACCTCACCGGCGACCCCCGGGCGTTCGCCGCCATGCAGCGGCGCCTCGCGGTGGCCAACGTCGCGGACGTCGACCCGCCGCGCGTGCTGGAGCTGCTCTTCGCCACCCACCCGAGCGCGGTGCGGCGGATCGCGGCGGCCCGGGCGTGGGAGTCAGCGCGGGGCGGAGCGGTCGTCGCGCGCCCAGGAGGGGACGCCGCCTGAGCGGGCGGCGCCCGACCGGGCCGGGGCCCCGGAGCCCGCGCCGCCCTGCTCCTCCGGGCCGTCCGGCCTCTCCAGGCCGTCCAGGAGGTGCTTCTCGTACACGATGCCGGGACGGACGGTGTACGCGACGGTCTCCGCCTCGAAGGGGTCGCCGGCCCGCGTGTGCACCTCGGACCCCGCCTCCCACTCCCCGGTGTCCGCCTCCGGCCGCGGCCGCCGGGCCGTGGAGCGCCACAGCCGGGCGCAGGAGAGCACCGTCGCCGCCAGCAGCAGCAGGTTCCGGGCGGTCAGCAGCGCCACGCCGCTCGGCGAGGAGGAGACCACCGGGCCGAACATCACCGGGAACTCCAGCACCGTCAGCCCCGAGGCCAGCAGGATCAGCACCGCCACCGGCCGCTGCGTCGTCCCCCGGGCCGTCAGGCAGACGGCGGCCAGGCCGATCAGCCACACCAGGTACTGCGGGCTGACCACCCGGCTGGTGACGGTGAACACCAGCAGCGCCGCCAGCGCCGCGTCGTACGGGGTGGCCGCCCGCCGCTCCCGGGCCCGCAGCCGCCACAGCAGCAGCCAGCCGAAGCCCAGCGCGGTGGCGCCCAGGGAGATCCGGCCGATGGTGTGCACCCAGGGGCCGAGGAACTCCACCGACCCGTAGTTGAGGGCGACCTCCCCCTGCCACCGGCCGGCCAGCCGCGCCCAGTGGACCGGCAGCGCGCCCAGCGACTCCACCTCCACGCCGCGGTCGCGCTGGAAGGCGAGGAACCGGAAGGCGCCGTTCATCGCCGCCGCCAGGAGGAAGCCCAGGCCCGCGGCGGCGGCCGCGGCGGCCGTCCAGGTGCGCCGGGTCCGGCGGCCGCGGGGGGTGCCGAGCACGGCCAGCAGCGGCCAGACCTTCAGCAGCCCGCCGACGCCGAGCAGCGCGCCGCCCAGCCGGGGGCGGCGGGCGGCGGCCAGCAGGCCCGCGACGGCGACGGCGGTCACGACGATGTCGTAGCGGGCGTAGACGGTGGGGCCGAGCAGCGGAACCGCCACCACCCACAGCCACGCCCCCGCGTACCGGCGGCGGCCGCGGACGCCCGCCCGCACCAGCAGCAGCATGGCGAGGGCGTCGAAGGCGCCGGCGAGCACCATGAAGGACGTCAGGTACGACCACGGCAGCAGGCCCGGGGCGAGGATCACCAGGGCCGCGCCGGGCGGGTACTGCCAGGTGACGTCGTCCAGGGGGAAGGTGCCGGTCCGCAGCACCTCGTACCAGCCGTGGTAGATCACCGACACGTCGGTGGTGACGTCGAGGTCGGAGATCCGCCACACGCCCAGGCACATCAGCACCACGAGGACGCGGGTGGCGACGAAGGACAGGCCGAGCGCCCACAGCGGTCCGGCGGCGGTGCGCGGCCCCGGCGCGGCCGGGGGGAGGGGGCCAGGGGACGGCGGGAGGGGCCGTGTGCGGGCCGGGGAGGGGGGACTGGCTTCTCCGGGCTCTGCCGACTCCACAGGTGCATCCCTCACTCGGTCGCGGACGGCCTGCGTCGGGGGGACGTCCCGGCCGGTCGGGCGAGCGTACCGCCCCTTGTCGGGACGGGGACAAGGTGTTTCCCGGTTCCCGCGGGCGCACGGTCCTGACCTATGGTACGGATCACCATGCAGAAGACCCTCATCGTCACCAACGACTTCCCGCCCCGGCCCGGCGGCATCCAGCAGTTCGTCCACAACATGGCGGTGCGGCAGGCCCCGGGCAGCGTGGTGGTGTACGCCTCGACGTGGCGCGACGGCGCGGAGGCCGCGCGCTTCGACGCGGAGCAGCCCTTCCCCGTGGTCCGCGACCGGACGCGGATGATGGTGCCCACGCCGCGCGTGGTGCGCCGGGCCGCGGAGATCCTGCGGGCCGAGGGGTGCACCTCGGTCTGGTTCGGCGCCGCCGCCCCCCTGGGCCTGATGGCGCCGGCCCTGCGCCGGGCGGGCGCCCGCCGCCTGCTGGGCATGACCCACGGCCACGAGGCGGCCTGGGCGCAGCTGCCCGGCTCCCGGCGGCTGCTGCGCCGGATCGGCGCGGGCACCGACGTCCTCACCTACCTCGGCGAGTACACCCGCTCGCGGATCGCCGCCGCGGTCGGCCCGGAGGCGGCGGCCCGGATGGCGCAGCTGCCGCCCGGCGTGGACGAGAAGACCTTCCACCCGGGCTCGGGCGGTGCGGAGGTCCGCCGCCGGCTGGGGCTGGCGGACCGGCCGGTCGTGGTGTGCGTCTCCCGGCTGGTGCCGCGCAAGGGCCAGGACACCCTGATCCGGGCGCTGCCGCGGATCCTGGCCCGGGTGCCGGACGCGGTGCTGCTCGTCGTGGGCGGCGGCCCCTACCGGGCCGACCTGGAGAGGCTGGCGGACGCGGTCGGGGTGCGCGGGTCGGTCCGGTTCACGGGGGCGGTGCCGTGGGAGGAGCTGCCGGCGCACTACGGCGCGGGCGACGTCTTCGCCATGCCGTGCCGCACCCGGCGCGGCGGGCTCGACGTGGAGGGCCTCGGGATCGTGTACCTGGAGGCGTCGGCGACCGGGCTGCCGGTGGTGGCGGGCGACTCCGGCGGCGCGCCGGACGCGGTGCTGGAGGGGGAGACCGGGTACGTCGTGCCGGGGCGCTCGCCGGATGCGGCGGCGGACCGGATCGCGGAGCTGCTGCTCGACGAGGGCCTGCGGCGGCGGATGGGGGAGCGGGGGCGCCGCTGGGTGGAGGAGTCCTGGCGCTGGGACCTGCTGGCGGGGCGCCTGGCGGAGCTGCTGCACGCGGACTGAGCCGCGCCGGGGCCGGGCGCGGAACGGCCGGGGGGCCGCCGGCGGTCGCCGGCGGCCCCCCGGCCGTGTGCGGAGGGCGGCTCAGCGCTGGTAGAGCGCGTCCACGTCCGCGGCGTAGTCCTTGAGCACCACGTTGCGCTTGAGCTTCATCGACGGCGTCAGGTGGCCGCTGTCCTCGGAGAAGTGGGTGTCGAGGATGCGGAACTTCTTCACCGCCTCGGCCTTGGAGACCGCGCTGTTGCCGTCGTCCACGGCGGCCTGCACGGCGGCGAGGAGGTCCGGGTCGTCCTTGAGGTCGGCCACGGTGGCGTCGGCGGGCTTGCCGTGGAGCTGCTTCCAGGTCGGCAGGAACTCCTCGTCGATGGTGACGAGGCAGGCGATGAACGGCTTGCGGTCGCCGACCACCATGCACTCGCCGACGATCGGGTGCGCGCGGACCCGGTCCTCGATGACGGCGGGGGCGACGTTCTTGCCGCCGGCGGTGACGATGATCTCCTTCTTGCGGCCGGTGATCACCAGGTAGCCGTCGTCGTCCAGGGTGCCGATGTCGCCGGTGGCGAACCAGCCGTCCCGCAGCGCCTCCGCGGTCGCGGCCGGGTTGTTCCAGTACCCGGTGAACACCTGCGGGCCCTTGAGCAGCACCTCGCCGTCCTCGGCGATCCGCGCGGAGGAGCCCGGCAGGGGCTGGCCGACGGTCCCGATCTTCGGCCGGTCGTGCGGGTTGAAGGCGGTGGCGGCGCAGGTCTCGGTGAGGCCGTAGCCCTCCAGCACGGTGAAGCCGATGCCGCGGTAGAAGTGGCCCAGGCGCTCGCCGAGCGGGGCGCCGCCGGAGATGGCGTGGGTGGCCCGGCCGCCCAGCGCCGCCCGCAGCCTGCTGTAGACCAGCCGGTCGAAGACCTTGTGCTTGAGCCGCAGGGCCAGGCCCGCGCCGCCCGCGTCCAGGGCGCGGCTGTAGGCGATGGCGGTCTCGGCGGCCTGGTCGAAGATCTTCCCCTTGCCGTCGGCCTGGGCCTTGGAGCGGGCCGTGTTGAAGACCTTCTCGAAGACGCGCGGCACGCCGAGGATCAGCGTGGGGGAGAAGGCGCCCAGCTCGGCGGTGACGTCCCGGATGTCGGAGACGTGGCCGATCTTCACCGGCGCCATGGCGCAGGCGATCTCGGCGATCCGGCCGAGCACGTGGGCCAGCGGCAGGAACAGCAGCACCGAGCCCTCGCCGGGGCGGAAGAGCGGCTCCAGCCGCCGGGTGACGTTGCCCAGCTCGGCCAGGAAGTTGCCGTGCGTCAGCTGGCAGCCCTTGGGCCGGCCGGTGGTGCCGGAGGTGTAGACGATGGTGGCGACGGTGTCCGGGCCGAGCGCGGCGCGCCGCTCCTCGATCTCGGCGTCCGCGACGCCGGCGCCGGCCCGCTCCAGCTCGTCGACGGCGCCGGCCTCGATCTGCCAGACCTGCTTGAGCTCGGGGAGGCGGTCGCGCACCTGCGCCACCGTCGCCTCGTGGGCCGGGGTCTCGGCGATGACGGCGACGGCGCCGGAGTCGCCGAGGATCCACTCGACCTGCTCGGCGGAGGAGGTCTCGTACACGGGCACGGTGACGGCGCCCGCGCACCAGATCGCGAAGTCCAGCAGCGTCCACTCGTAGCGGGTGCGCGACATCAGGCCGACCCGGTCCCCGGGGCGCACGCCGGAGGCGACGAGCCCCTTGGCGGCGCTGCGCACCTCGGCGAGGAACTGCACGGCGGTCAGGTCCTGCCACCGGCCGTCGATCTTGCGGCTCACCACGGCCACGTCGGCGTGCGCCTCGGCGTTCCGGTGGATCGGGTCGGTGAGGTTGCCGCCGCTCGGAACCTCGTAGAGGGCCGGAAGGCTGAACTCGCGCAAGACTGCTCCTCGTCTGCGACGCTGCGGGACGCCAGGACGTTACTGCCGGGTAGGTACGTTCAGGTAGGGGGGCCGGGCAATGTGTTCGTTGTGTCACACGGCTGTTGACCGCAGGTTGCCGCCCGCCTCCGGCCGGTGACGGCGGGGGAGCGCACCGCACCCGTCGGCGCGGCCCCTCCACCCGAACCCTACGGCAGCCGGATCACGGCCCGGTGAACGTCCGTCGCAGGCCCAGGGTGGACCGTCCGTGTCCGAACCCCCTCCCACGGCCTAGGGTGGCGGTCATGCGGGTCCACGTGGTCAGTGACGTACACGGCAGCGCCGACGCCCTCGCCCGGGCGGGGGAGGGCGCGGACGCCCTGCTCTGCCTCGGCGACCTGGTCCTCTTCCTCGACTACGCCGACCACGGCCGCGGCATCTTCCCCGACCTCTTCGGCGCCGCCAATGCCTCCCGCTACGTCGAACTGCGCACCGCCCGCCTCTTCGACGAGGCGCGCGCCTTCGCCGACGGGCTGTGGAGGACGCTGGGACGCCCCCGGCGGGAGGCCGTCGAGGACGCCGTCCGCCGCCAGTACGCCGAGCTGTTCTCCGCCTTCCCCACCCCCACCTTCGCCACCTACGGCAACGTCGACGTGCCGCGCCTGTGGCCCGACTTCGCCCGCGAGGGCGTCACCGTCCTCGACGGCCAGACCGCCGAGATCGGCGGCCGCACCTTCGGCTTCGTCGGCGGCGGGCTGCCGACCCCGATGCGCACCCCCTACGAGGTGGACGAGGAGGAGTACGCCGCGAAGGTCGCCGCCGTCGGGGCGGTCGACGTCCTGTGCTGCCACATCCCCCCGGCCGTCCCGGAGCTGACGTACGACACGGTGGCCCGCCGCTTCGAACGCGGCAGCGAGGCCGTGCTGGAGGCGATCCGGGCCACCCGGCCGGAGCTCGTGCTCTTCGGGCACGTCCACCAGCCGCTGGTGCGGCGGATGCGCATCGGCCGCACCGAGTGCGTCAACGTCGGCCACTTCCGCGCCACCGGCCGCCCCTACGTCCTGGAGTGGTGACACCCCGCCGCCGCGGTGTCCGGGGACGGCCGCGATAACCTTCCAGCACGCAGCACCCGATCAGCCTGACCACAGCACAGCGGCCGAGACGCGGAGGGCCACCCGATGGCGGAGCACACCAGGTCGAGCATCACGATCGACGCGACCCCGGCCGAGGTCATGGGCGTGATCGCCGACTTCGCCGCCTACCCGGAGTGGACCGGCGAGGTCAAGGAGATCGAGGTCCTCTCCCGGGACGCCGACGGCCGCGCCGAGCAGGTGCGGCTGCTGCTGGACGCCGGCGCCATCCGCGACGAGCACGTCCTCGCCTACACCTGGGACGGCGACCGCCGCGTCACCTGGACCCTGGTCAAGAGCCAGATGCTCAAGGCCCTCGACGGCTCCTACACCCTCGCCCCCGCCGCGGCCGGCGCCACCGAGGTCACCTACCAGCTCGCCGTCGACGTCAAGATCCCCATGCTGGGCATGATCAAGCGCAAGGCCGAGAAGGTCATCATCGACCGGGCCCTCGCCGGGCTGAAGAAGCGCGTCGAGGCCTGAGGGGCCGGGCCCCGGCGGCGCCGGGGCCGGGAGGCGCGCCGGAGGCCGGACGGCCATCCTGGAGGGGAGTCCCCCAGGGGCGCGCCGACGAAGGCCATGAAGGAGGAGGCGGCCGCCGGCCGCCGGACCGCCGAGCGGAGGGCCCCACGCCATGACGACCCGTACGGTGCTGGTCACCGGCAGGGGAGGGGCGGGCGCCACCACGGCCGCCGCCGCCACCGCCGTGCACGCCGCCCGGCACGGCCTGCGCACCCTGCTGCTGGCCGCCCACGACCCGCACCGCACCCTCGACACCCTCCTCGGGGTGCGCCTCGGCGAGGCGCCCGCCCCCGCGGGCGACGGCGGCCTGGGGCCGCAGGCGGCCCGCATCGACGAGGAGCGCTCCTTCCAGGAGGAGGCCCGGCAGCTCGCCGACCGCGTCCGGCCCGCCTTCGACCTGCTCGGCGTCGACCCGCTGGACCCCGAGGAGCTCACCGCCCTCCCCGGCACCCGCCACCTCGTCCTGCTGCGGGCCCTCGGCGAGCACACCGCCTCCGGCCGCTGGGACCTCGTCGTCGTCGACGCCCCGCCGGTGCCCGAGCTCGTCGCCGCCCTCGCCCTGCCCGAGCGGCTGGAGCGCTACCTCGCCCGGCTGCTGCCCGAGCAGCGCCAGGCCGCCCGGGCGCTGCGCCCCGTCCTCGCCGCCCTCGCCGGGGTCCCCATGCCCGCCGACCGGCTCTTCGAGGCCCGGGCCTGGGCCGCCGGGCGGCTCGCCGCCGCCCGCGCCGTCGTCGAGGCGCCGGAGACCTCCGTGCGGCTGGTGGTCGACGCCGGGGCGCACACCCTGCCGGAGGTCCGCCGGGCCCGCGCCGGACTCGCCTTGTACGGGCACCACCCGGACGCCGTCGTCGCCTCCCGCACCCTGCCGCCGACCGCGGCCGGCTCCGCCGACCCCTGGCTCGCCGCCCTGGCCGGCGAGGAGCGCGACCGGCTCGCCGCCCTGGCCGCCGAGTTCGCCGGCGCGGCGCCGCTGCTGTCCGCCCCCCACCTGGGCCGGGCGCCCGAGGGCCCCGACGACCTCGCCGAGCTCGGCGCCGAGCTGCACGGCGACTCCGCCGGGCCCGGACCGGCCCCCGGGGCGCCCTGGACCGTGGAGGACCGGCTGGCCGAGGAGGGCCTGCTGGTCTGGCGGCTGCCGCTGCCCGGCGCCGAGCGGGCCGACCTGGAGCTGGTGCGCCGGGGCGACGAGCTGGTCGTCGGCACCGGCGCCTACCGGCGGATCGTCCGGCTGCCCTCCGCGCTGCGCCGCTGCACCGTGTCCGGCGCCGGCCTGCGCGACGGGCTGCTCTCGGTCCGCTTCACCCCCGACCCCGGCCTGTGGCCGCGCGGCTGACGCCCCGGCCCGCGCCGCAGCCCTCCCCGGGCCGCGTGCCCGGCCCCCGCGTCCGGTGCCCGCGCCCGGCGCCGGCCCGCCGGCCGGTGCCCCGCGCGACCCGGCCCGCCGACAGCGCTCCGCGCGGGCGCCCGGTCGGGTAGCGTCGAAGCACCAGGGATTCCCCCGCAGTCGACGCGCCGTACACCCCCCCAGTCGAGGAGACCCCCATGAGCAGTGCAGACGACCGCCGCGAGGACGAGGACGTCTGGGCGCGGGTGGTCGCCGAGGACGCGGCGGAGCAGGCCGCCGAGGAGCGGCGCCGGCGCCGGGAGGCCGAGGCGGAGCGCGCCCGGCACCGGGAGGCCCGCGGGGAGCAGGCCTCCGGCGAGCACGGGGAGGGCGCCCGCGGGGAGGGTGCCGGCGGCGGGCCGTCCGGCGCCTCCGGGTCCGGGGCCGGCCCGTACCTCGGACCCGAACTCGGCCCGCTCGTCGACGAGGTGCGCCGGTTCGCGTCCGCCGTCGGCGAGCGCGTGCAGGAGGCGTCCCGCGGCCTCGGGGCCGGCGCGGGCGACGGCCTGGGCCAGTTCACCGCACCGCTGCGCGAGCGCCACCCCGAGGTGTACCGCCACCTCGCGGCCGCCGGCGGCGAGCTGCTCGCCGCCTACCGCGCGGCCGTCTCCGGCCACGAGCGGCGCTGGTCCGGCCGGGGGCCGTCCGGCAGTGAGCGCATCGACCTCGACTGACCCTCCCCGCGCCCCTGGCGCAGGGCCGAACGTGCAGGTCGCGGCCGGTCACCGAGGCGTTCGACGCTGTCACGGAGCGGGACGGACCGTACGACTTCTGAAGGCGCGCGGACCTTCCGGCCGGGAGTTGTCTTCGGATAATGTACGGGGCGGTGTGGTCCCGCGGCCTGCGGCCGGGTACGGTACCGCCCAGCGGGGACCGAGTGAATGACTGAGGGACACATGGGACTCACCATCGGCGTCGACGTCGGCGGGACCAAGATCGCTGCAGGAGTGGTCGACGAGAGCGGCCGGATCCTGGGTCGGACGCGGGTGCCCACGCCGGCCGATCCGCAGTGGGCCGTGGACGCCATCGCCCAGGCGGTGCGCGAACTCAAGGAGCAGCACCCGGAGGTGTCCGCGGTCGGCGTCGGCGCCCCCGGGTACATCAACCGCGAGCGCTCCACCGTGATCATGGCGCCCAACATCGCCTGGGAGAACGAGCCGCTCAAGTCCCGCATCGAGGAGCTGACCGGCCTCGACACCGTGGTCGAGAACGACGCCAACTGCGCCGCCTGGGCGGAGTTCCGGTTCGGCGCCGCGGCCGAGCACGACGACATGGTCATGATCACGGTCGGCACCGGCATCGGCGGCGGCATCGTCCTGGAGGGCCGCCTGCACCGCGGCCGCTTCGGCGTCGCCGGCGAGATCGGCCACCTCAACATGGTCCCCGACGGCCTGCCCTGCGGCTGCGGCGGCAGGGGCTGCTGGGAGCAGTACGCCTCCGGCCGCTCGCTGCGCCGCTACGGCCGCGAGAAGGCCGCCGCCGACCCGGTGGCCGGCAAGCGGATGCTCGACCTCAACGACGGCGTCGCCGAGACCATCCGCGGCGTCCACATCACCCAGGCCGCGGAGGAGGGCGACCCGCTCGCCCTGGAGGTCTACGCCGAGGTCGCCGACTGGCTCGGCCGCGGCATGGCCGACCTGGCCGCCCTCTTCGACCCGGCGGTCTTCGTGCTCGGCGGCGGCGTCTCCGACGCGGGCAGCCTGCTGCTCGACCCGGTCTCCAAGGCCTTCGAGAAGTACCTCACCGGCGGCGTCCACCGGCCGCGCGCCGAGGTCGTCCTCGCCTCCATGGGCTCGGCGGCCGGCATCGCCGGTGCGGGCGACCTCGCCCGCACCGCCTGACGGCCGGTCCCACCGGACACCCCGGACCGCCGCCCGCCCCGCACGCCGGGTGCGCGGCGGCCCGGCAGCACGACCCCTGCGGCGGGGCGGGAGCCCTCACCTCCCGTCCCGCCGTATCGTCGTCCCCGGGCGGCGCCGCACCGCCGCGAGGAGGCCGCCGTGGACGACGCACCCGACGCACCCGCCGTTCCCGGCGCCCCCGCCGCGTCCGGCGCACCGGCTCCGCCGCCCGCCCTGCCGCCCTCCGGACCCGGGCCCGACGGGTCCGAGTGCGTCCGCGTCCTCAGCTACAACGTCCGCTCGCTGCGCGACGACCGCGCCGCCCTGGCCCGGGTGGTCCGCGCCTGCGAGCCCGACCTGGTCTGCGTCCAGGAGTCGCCCCGCTTCTGGCGCCCGGCCCACCAGGCCGCCCGCCTCGCCCGCGGCACCGGCACCGCCGTCCTCTCCGGCGGCCGCCGCGCCGCCGGTCCGCTGCTCCTCGGCAGGGTCCGCGTCCGGGTGCTGCGCACCGCCGACGTGCTGCTGCCCCGCACGCCGGGCCTGCACCAGCGCGGCTTCGCCACCGCCGTGGTCCGGATCGGCCGGGCCGCGCCCCTCTGCGTCACCAGCTGCCACCTCAGCCTCGACGCCGCCGAGCGCCTGGAGCAGGCGTCCGCGCTGCTCGACCACATGGCCGGGCAGGGCGTCCCGTACGGGGTGGTGGGCGGCGACTTCAACGAGCGGCCGGACGGGCCGGCCTGGCGGCTGCTCGCCGGGCGGCTGCGCGACGGCCACGCGGTGGCGCCCTGGGGCGGGACGATGACCTCGGTGCCCGCCGACCCCCACCAGCGCATCGACGCGGTGTTCGCGACCCCCGGCGTGGAGGTGCTGGCCTGCGGCGTCCCCCACGGGCTGCCCGGCGTCGACCCGGCGGACCTGGTCGCCGCCACCGACCACCTGCCGGTCCTCGCGGTGCTGCGGGTCCCCGCCGGGTGAGACGGCCCGCAGGCGGGCCCCGGCCGGTGGGCGGGTCGGCCGGGACGCGGGCGGCCCGGCCCGTCCGGCCCCTGCCGCGCGGCCGGCCGGCGGACCCTGGGGTCCTGGAAGACCCCGTAGTGGGGCGGGAGCCGATGGTGGGGCGGGGCCCGGCGGCCGGGCCGGAGCCGACCGGGCGTCAGACGACGGCGCCGCCGTGCGGGTCGTCGTCCTCCTCGTCGCGGTCCTTCATCCGGGCCACCAGGGTGACGAAGCCGCCGATGAAGGCGACGACGCCGAGCAGGGCGGGCCAGCCGCCGACCTCGCCCCACACCAGCGCGGAGAAGAGCAGCAGGGCGGGGCCGCCGAGCACCGCGATCCAGGCGAACCGGCTCGTGGTGTCGCCCGTCGGCAGCGGCGGGGGCTCCGGCGGGACGTAGTGGTCGTCCTCCGGGTCCTCGGCCGCGTCCCAGTCCCGGGGGCCGGGCAGCGGCCCGCCGGAGGACGGGTGCGCCGCGCCCGGCCGCGGCCGCGGCTGCGGGGCGAAGTCCTCCAGGCCGTTGAGCCCGTTGAGCCCGTCGAGCCCCTTCGGGCCGCCGGACCGGTCCCGGCCGCCCGCGCCGCCGGGGCCGGGCACCTCGTTCAGGTCCTCGGAGTCGGGCCAGGTGCGCAGGTCCACCGGGGCGTCGAAGGAGGCCACCAGCTCCCGGAAGATCGCGTCCTGCTCGGCCTGGCTGCCCCCCGCCGGCCGGCGCCCGTCCGGCCTGCCGGGCCCCTCGGGTCCGGCGGGTCCGCCCGCGGGCGTCCCGGGTCCGAGCGGCCGCCCGGAACTGCCCCCGGGTGTCGCGGCGCCCTGCGCGCCGTCCTCCGGGAGGTCGGCGTCGCCGCCCGTCCTGTCGCTCTCCTGCACCCGTGGTCCCCAGCCTTGTGTCGGTGGCCCGCCGCCCGGCTCAGACCGGGTCGGCCTTCGCGGCCGGCGCCAGACGGCGGATGAAGTCGAGGCCGCCCTCGAAGATCACCTCGGCGTCGTGGTCCAGCGTCGCCACGTGGTACGAGCGCTCGCAGAGCCGCTCCTCCACATCAGTGGAGGATATGCGGCCGAGCAGCAGCCGTGCGCTGCCGGGGGAGACCACGTGGTCCTCCGGGCTGCGGAACAGCAGCAGCGGCTGCGTGACCTGCGGGAGCTCGGCCTGCACCGTCCGCCAGAGCCGGGAGAGCGACCACGCGGCGTGCAGCGGGGTGCGGTCGTACGCGACCTCCGTGGAGCCCTCGCGGGCGATGTCGTTCGCCACACCCGGGATGCTCGGCACCAGGTGCCGCAGGACGGGCAGCAGCGCGGTCGCCGGGCTGTCGGACCGCACCGACGGGTTGACCAGCACCAGGCCGGAGACGGCGTCGCCGTGCTGCGCCGCGAGCCGCAGCGCCAGGGCCCCGCCCATGGAGAGGCCGCAGACGAAGACCTGCTCGCAGGCGGCGGACAGGGACCGCAGCTCGCGGTCCACCTCCGCGTACCAGTCCTCCCACCGGGTGACCTGCATGTCCTGCCAGCGGGTGCCGTGGCCGGGGAGCAGCGGCAGGGAGACGGTGAGGCCGTTCGCGGCCAGGTGCTCGCCCCAGGGGCGCAGCGACTGCGGCGTACCGGTGAATCCGTGGCAGAGGAGGACCCCCACCGGGCCGCCCTCGTGGTGGAACGGTTCGGCACCGGGCAGCAGCGTCATGACGGGCTCCTTCGCGGGGCGGGAGCGCATCGTCCCACGGCGGTGCCGGAGTCGTACAGCGGCCCGGTCCCGGGAGAGACTTTCCCCGGATCGGCATTAAGGTTCTATCGGTCCGGGACTCAGGAGGTCAGGCGTTGTTCTACCGGTTCATGAAGATGATCGTCGCACCACTGCTGCGGATCTTCTTCCGCCCGTGGGTCGAGGGCATGGAGAACATCCCCGACGAGGGCCCCGCCATCATCGCCAGCAATCACCTGTCCTTCTCGGACTCCTTCTTCCTGCCCGCGCTGATGAAGCGCCGGGTGACCTTCATCGCCAAGGCCGAGTACTTCACCACCCCCGGCCTCAAGGGCAAGCTCACCGCCGCCTTCTTCAAGGGCGTCGGCCAGCTGCCGGTCGACCGCTCCGGCACCCGCGGCGCGGGCGAGGCGGCGATCCGCAGCGGCATCGCCGTCATCGAGCGCGGCGAGCTGTTCGGCGTCTACCCGGAGGGCACCCGCTCGCCCGACGGCAAGCTCTACCGCGGCAAGGTCGGCGGCCTCGCCCGCGTCGCGCTGGCCACCGGCGCCCCGGTCATCCCCGTCGCGATGATCGACACCGAGAAGGTGCAGCCCCCCGGCCAGGTCGTCCCCAACTTCGGCGTCCGCCCGGGCATCCGGGTCGGCCGCCCGCTGGACTTCTCCCGCTACCAGGGCATGGAGAACGACCGCTTCATCCTCCGCTCGGTGACCGACGAGGTCATGTACGAGATCATGAAGCTCTCCGGCCAGGAGTACGTGGACATCTACGCCACCGCCGCCAAGCGCCGGATCGCCGACGAGAAGAAGCAGGCCGACGCCGAGCGCAAGGCCGAGCGGAAGGCCGAGCAGGCCGCCGCCAAGGCCCAGCAGGCCCAGGCCCAGGCGCACGACGCCGGGCAGCCTGCGGAGCCGTCGCAGCCGTCGCAGCCGTCGCAGTCGGAGGAGCCGGAGCAGCGGGACGAGCGCCCGGCGGCCGGCTGACGCCGGGCGCCGCGGCGCGGGACGGGGCCGGGGAACGAGGACCGGAAGGGGCGGGGGCCGTCGGGATGGGGGGCGTCGGGATGGTGCGGGCCGGAAGGGCGGGGACCGCCGGGACGGCGGGTGCCGCCGGGACGGGGGAGAGGGCGGCCGCGGACGGGCGGGCGGCGGGGGCCGGTCCGGGCGGGGGCATGTCCGTCGAGCTCCCGCTCTGGCGCGCCATCGCGGTCTTCCGCCTGCTGACCCTGGCCTACGCCGCCCTCCGCTACCTCGCCGTCCACCGCGAGTACGCCCACCCGCTGGGCGGCTGGCTCTTCATGGCCGTGCTCGCCGCCTGGACCCTCGCCACCGCCCGCTCGTTCCTCTCCGCCGAGCGGTGCGCCTGGCCGCTGCTCGCCTCCGACCTCGGCATGGCCGTCACCGGCATCATGCTCACCCGGTTCCTCGACGACCCCGCCCGCATCGCCCTGCCGCAGGAGGTCACCCTGCCGACCATCTGGGCGGCCGGCCCCGTCCTGGGCTTCGCCGCCAAGGGCGGCTGGCGGACCGCCGCCCTCGCCGCGGCCGTCGTCGGGACCGCGGACATCGCCGAGCGCGGTGCCGTCACCACCGACAACGTCCACAACATCGTGCTGCTTCTGGTGGCCGGCTGCGCCATCGGCTGGGTCGTCGACCTCGCCCGCGCCAGCGAGACCGCGCTCGCCTGCGCCCTGCAGCTGGAGGCGGCCACCCGGGAGCGCGAGCGGCTGGCCCGGGACATCCACGACGGCGTCCTCCAGGTGCTCGCCATGGTGCAGCGCCGCGGCGCGGAGCTCGGCGGGGAGGCCGCGGAACTGGGCCGCAGGGCCGGCGAGCAGGAGGCGGCGCTGCGCGCCCTGGTGGGCGGGGTCCCGCAGCAGGGCGGTCCCGCCGGACCGCGGGGCGCCGCCCCGGCGCCCGACCCGGCCGCGCCGCAGGACCTGCGGGCGCTGCTCGGCCGGTACGCGGGTGTCCGAGTCACCGTCTCCGCGCCCGGCACGCCGGTGCTGCTGCCCGGCCGCACCGCCGCCGAGCTGGCCGCCGCCGTGGGCGCGGCGCTGGACAACGTGCGCGTCCACGCCGGGGAGGGCGCCCGCGCCTGGATCCTGGTCGAGGAGGAGCCGGACGAGGTGGTGGTCGGCGTCCGCGACGACGGGCCCGGCTTCCCGCCCGGGCGGCTGGGCGACGCGGAGCGCGAGGGGCGGCTGGGCGTCGCCCAGTCCATCCGGGGCCGGCTGCGCGACCTCGGCGGCAGTGCCGACGTGGTCTCCGTGCCGGGCCAGGGCGCGGAGGTCGAGATGCGGGTGCCGCGGCCGCGCGGCGCCGGGAAGGACGGGACGGCGTGACGGCAGACGGCGGAGCGGCGGGCGGGGCACCGCAGGACGGGGCCCCGCAGGGCGGGGCTCCCGTGGAGGGGGCTCCCGTGGAGGGGGCGCCCTCGGACGGCGGGGCACCGCTCCGGGTGATGGTGGTGGACGACCACCCGATGTGGCGCGACGCGGTCGCCCGGGACCTCGCCGACGCCGGGTTCGACGTGGCGGCCACCGCCGGCGAGGGCCACGAGGCGGTGCGCCGCGCCCGCGCCGTGCGCCCCCGGGTGCTGGTGCTCGACCTCAACCTGCCCGGCCTGCCCGGCGTGGAGGTCTGCCGGGAGGTCGTCGCCGCCGACCCGGGCGTGCGGGTCCTGGTGCTCTCCGCCAGCGGCGAGCACGGCGACGTGCTGGAGGCGGTGAAGTCCGGGGCCACCGGCTACCTGGTGAAGTCCGCGGGCCGGGAGGAGCTGCTGGACGCGGTACGCCGCACCGCCGCGGGCGACGCCGTCTTCACGCCGGGGCTGGCCGGCCTGGTGCTGGGCGAGTTCCGCCGCCTCGCCGCCGAGCCGCCGTCCGCGGACACCCGCGCCCCGGCGCCGCCGCAGCTCACCCCCCGGGAGACCGAGGTGCTGCGGCTGGTGGCCAAGGGCCTGTCGTACCGGCAGATCGCCGACCGGCTGGTGCTGTCGCACCGCACCGTGCAGAACCACGTCCAGAACACCCTCGGCAAGCTCCAGCTGCACAACCGGGTGGAGCTGGTCCGGTACGCCATCGAGCAGGGGCTGGACGGGGACTGACGGTCCGCCGGCGGGGCCCGCCGGGCACCCGGCCCCCTCCCGCCGCCGGGTGATCCGGGTCACACTCGTCCTGCGGGCCCCCGCGCCACCGCACGGCCGGGGGCCGCACGGCTGGAGGGAACGGACCATGCGGATCGGAGTGCTCACCGGCGGCGGCGACTGCCCCGGGCTCAACGCGGTCATCCGGGCCATCGTGCGCAGGGGCGTGCAGAGCCACGGCTACGAGTTCGTCGGCTTCCGCGACGGCTGGCGCGGGCCGCTGGAGAACCTGGCGGTGCGGCTGGACGTGCCGGCCGTGCGGGGCATCCTGCCCCGCGGCGGCACCGTCCTCGGCTCCTCGCGCACCAACCCGCTCCGGGTCGACGGCGGGGTGCGGCGGGTCCGGGAGAACCTCGACCGGCACGGGGTGGACGCCCTGATCGCCATCGGCGGCGAGGACACCCTCGGCGTGGCGGCCGAACTGGGCCGGGCCGGGGTGCGCGTCGTGGGCGTGCCGAAGACCATCGACAACGACCTCGACGGCACGGACTACACCTTCGGCTTCGACACCGCCGTCAACATCTGCACCGAGGCCATCGACCGCCTCCACACCACCGCGGAGTCGCACCGGCGGGTGCTGGTGGTGGAGGTGATGGGGCGCCACACGGGCTGGATCGCGCTGCACGCGGGCGTCGCCGGCGGCGCCAACGTGATCCTCGTCCCGGAGCACCCCTTCGACCTGGACCGCGTCTGCGGGTGGGTGGAGAACCGGTTCAAGATCAACTATGCGCCGATCGTGGTCGTCGCCGAGGGGGCCGTCCCCGCCGACGGCGGCATGGTCACCAAGGACGACTCACGGGACGCCTTCGGGCACGTCCGGCTCTCCGGGATCGGCGAGTGGCTGGCCGGCGAGATCGAGCGGCGCACCGGCAAGGAGGCCCGCACCACCGTCCTCGGCCACATCCAGCGCGGCGGCACCCCCACCGCCGCCGACCGCTGGCTCGCCACCCGCTTCGGCCTGCACGCGGTCGACGCCGTGCGCGACGGCGCCTTCGGCACCATGGTCGCCCTGCGCGGCACGGACATCGTCCGCGCCCCGCTGGAGGCCGCCACCGCCCGCGTCAAGACCGTGGACCTCGCCCTCTACGAGGAGTTCGGCGTCTTCTTCGGCTGACGGCCCCCGGTGCGCCCGGCGCCCTCCCGCGGGACCGGCCCCTCTCCCGCGGGACCGGCGGGACGTCACCGGCGTCCGCCCCCGCCGGGGGGCGGGCGTGCGCCAGGATGGAGCATGCTCATCGTCCTGGGCGGCCTCCCCGCCACCGGCAAGACCACCGTCGGCCGGGCCCTGGCCCGCAGCACCGGCGCCGTCCACCTGCGGACCGGCACGGTGGAGCAGGCGATCGTCCGCTCCGGCCTGGCGGTCCACCCGGTCGGCCCGGCCGGGTACGCGGTCGGGTACGCCCTCGCCGAGGACCACCTGCGGCAGGGCCTGTCCGTGGTCGCCGAGTCCGTCAACCCGCTGGCCGTCACCCGAGACGCCTGGCGGGACGCCGGACGCCGGGCGGGCGCCGAGGTCGCCGAGGTGGAGGTCGTCTGCTCGGACCGCGCCGAGCACCGCCGCCGGGTGGCCTCCCGCTCCGCCGACGTCCCCGGCCTGCCGCTCCCCGACTGGGACGCGGTCTGCCGCCGCGCGTACGAGCCGTGGCACCGCGACCGGATCGTCCTGGACACCGCCGGGCGCGGCGTCAGCGACTGCCTCGCCGAGCTGATGTTCGCCCTGGAGTCTCAGGCGAAGGCCTCGGGGTGGAGCTCGCGGTAGGACGGCAGGTGCCCCCACGGCGTCGTCGCCGGCTCCGCGTGCAGCACCGCGTGCGCCACGGCGCGCGCGAACACGTCCGCGACCGCCGCCAGCAGGGCGTTCACCGCGTCCGCGGCGGCGTGCTCCGGCAGCAGGCCCGGCCGCGCGGGCGGCGGCCCGGCGGTACCGGTGGCCAGGGCGAAGACGGTGTCGCCGTCGGCGAGCGAGTGGCAGGGGCGCACCGCGCGCGCCATGCCGTCGTGGGCGACCGCGGCCAGCTTGCGGGTGTGCGCCCGGTCCAGCCGGGCGTCGGTCGCCACCACGCCGAGGGTGGTGTTCAGCGGGGAGAGCGCCTCCCGCTCCGCCGCCAGCTCCCGCAGCCGCCGCCGGGCGCGCTCCGCCGCCTCCGGGCCCGGCACCCGCAGCGGGAACTCCGGCGTCCCGTCCGCGTACCGCAGCCCGTCGCCGACGCCGTACGGCAGCCCGGTCGCGGGGTCCACCGTCGACCCCAGGGCGTTGACCGCCACCAGCGCCGCCACCGTCACCCCGCCCGGCAGGACGGCGCTGGCCGTGCCGACCCCGCCCCGCATCCCGGCCGTCATCGCACCGGTGCCCGCGCCCACCGCCCCCTGCTCCACCGGCGCGCCCTCCGGGGAGGCGGCGGCCGCCGCCACCGCGGCCCGGCCGGTCGCCGCGTCGGGCCGGGCCCGGAAGTCGCCGCCGCGCCCCAGGTCGAAGAGGGCGGCCGTCGGCACCACCGGCACCACCTGCGCCGGGTCGGGCCCGACCCGGTGGCCGCGGCCCGCCTCCTCCAGCCAGGCCGCGACCCCGTCGGCCGCCGCCAGGCCGTACGCGCTGCCCCCGGTCAGCACCACGGCGTCCACCCGCTCCACCACGTTGCCCGGCGTGAGCGCGTCCGTCTCCCGGGTGCCCGGACCGGACCCCCGCACGTCGACCGCCGCCACCGCCCCGCCCGGCGGTGCCAGCACCACCGTGGTGCCGCTGAGGGCGAGCGCGCCGGGCAGCCGGGCGTGGCCCACCCGCAGGCCCGGTACGTCGGTGATCGCGTTGCGCGGGCCGGGGACCGGGCCGTGGACCGGGACGGGGCCGGTGGGGGAGCCGGGCGCGGTGAGCTGGCTCATGGGGCGAGCCTCCCAGCCCGCGGCGCCCCGGGGAAGGGGGGCCGCGGGGCGGATCCGGCGGCGCGGGCCGCCCCGGCCCCGCACCCGGCCGCCGGGCCCGGGTCAGACCGCCGGCACGGCGGCCCGCAGCAGCTCCGCCGTGATCGCGGCGCCCTCCCGGGTCAGCACCGACTCGGGGTGGAACTGCACGCTCGCGAAGCCGGGCCCGCGCAGCGCGTGGACGTCCCCCGTCAGCGGGTCGCGGGCCGCCTCCACCCCCAGGGCGGCGAGCCGGGCGGCGTCCGCGTCGTCGCAGCGTGCGGCGAAGGTGTTGTAGAAGCCGACCGTCCGCCGCCGCCCGAAGAGGTCGACCTGCTCCTGCGCGCCCTGGTACGGGACGGTCCGGCGCCGCAGCGGCAGGCCGAGCCGCCCGGCGACCAGCTGGTGGCTGAGGCAGACGGCCAGCAGCCCGCCGCGGTGCTCCGCCAGGGCGTGGTCCGCCAGCTCCCGCAGCACCGCGATCCGCGGGTCGTCCGGGTCGGACGGGTCGCCCGGGCCGGGGCCGAGGACGAGCGGCCCGTCGTGGGCGGCGACCGCCTCCCGCAGGCCCGGCGCGTCGTGCCGCAGCACGGTGACCCGGTGGCCGAGGGACCGCAGCAGGTGCGCCAGCATCGAGGTGAAGGTGTCCTCGGCGTCGACGACGAGCGCGTGCGGGCCGGTCGCGGGGAGCGGCTGCTGCATCCGCAGCCAGAACGGCGCCAGGCCGGCCCGCCGGGCGTCCAGGGCGGCCTGCACCCGGTGGTCGTCCGCGAGCCGCGGCGCGGCCCGCCGCGCCGGGCGGCCCGCGGGGGCGGGCCGGGCGCCGATCGCGGTGAGGACGCCGGCGGCCTTGGCGTGGGTCTCGGCGACCTCGGAGGCGGGGTCGGAGTGCCGGACCAGGGTCGCGCCGACCCGCACGGCCAGCCGGCCGGTGGCGGCGTCGACGTCGGCGGTGCGGATGCAGATGGGGGAGTCCAGCAGCTGCCCGCCGCTCCCGGTGCGCCCGATCAGGGCCAGCGCCCCCGAGTAGTAGCCGCGCCCGGTGGGCTCGTGGCGGGCGATCACCCGGGCGGCGTTCTGCACCGGGCTGCCGGTGACGGTGGCGGCGAACATGGTCTCCCGCAGCACGTCCCGCACGTCCATGCTGGTCCGCCCGCGCAGCTCGTACTCGGTGTGGGCGAGGTGGGCCATCTCCTTCAGCCGCGGTCCGAGCACCTGGCCGCCGAGGTCGCCCACCGTGCACATCATCTTCAGCTCCTCGTCGACCACCATGGTGAGCTCCTCCAGCTCCTTGGGGTCGGCCAGGAAGTCCAGCAGCGTCGGCAGGGTCGGCCCGCCCGCCGGGTAGCGGTAGGTGCCGGAGATCGGGTTCATCACGACGGTGCCGCCGGTCTGCCGGACGTGCACCTCCGGGCTCGCCCCCACCAGCACCCGCTCCCCGGTGTGGACCAGGAACGTCCAGTACGCGCCGCGCTCCTGCTCCAGCAGCCGCCGGAAGAGGGTGAGCGCCACGGCGGGCGAGAAGCCCTCCAGGGTGCCGGTGAAGTCGCGGCGGACCACGAAGTTGGCGCCCTCGCCCCGGCCGATCTCCTCCTCCACGACCCGGCGCACGGTCTCGGCGTACCGCGCGTCGTCCACGTCGAAGGCGCCGTCCCGCAGCACCACCCGCTCGCGGGGGAGGGCGGCCAGCAGGGCGTCCAGCGGCAGCGCGTACTGCTCGGCGACCCGCAGCGCCTGCAGCGGCGTGCCGTCGTCGCGGACCTCGAAGCCCCGCTCGCGGATCTGCCGGTACGGGACCAGCGCGAGCAGGTCGTGCACGGGGGTGCGGGAGGCGGGCGCGCCGGAGGGGACCGGCAGGTCGGCCAGGCGCTCGTGGGTGCCGACCTCCCCGAGCAGCACCTCGACGGTGTCCGGGGCGAGGCGCGGGGCCCGGCGGTGGAGCAGGGCGAACGCGGGGGCGCCGGGAGCGGTGAGGCGGGCGACCAGCGCCTCGGGCGCCGGGGTCCCGGACGCCGGCGCCCCGGAAGCCGCGGCGCCGGACGCCGGGGTGCCGGGGGCGGGGGGTGTCCGCGGGGCGGGGGGTGCCGGGTGCGGTTCGGGGGCCATGGCGGGCTTCCTTCCGAGGGGGCTGCGGGGAGCGGGTGCTTCCGCCGTCCGGGGAGGGTCGCCTGGCCGGTACGCCGACGGCCGCCCCGCGGGGCGGCCGTCGTGTCGTCTAGGGACGCGCGAGGTGTGGGCCGCCGTGAGGGACGGTCCACCACCAGGAGAAGGTGTGCGGCGCGTGCATGGCTCCGACTCTAGCGGATCGGGCGCCCCCGGAGGGGCGGTCCGCGCGCCGCGCCGCCGCGGCCGCGCCCGCCACCAGGCGTGTCCGCGACGCGTCTCAGTCCTCGGGCCCTTCGGACACATCCGTGCACACACCCCGTAGCCTTGGGTGTGTGACCGTGAACGATCTCCACACCTGGCAGTCCCTGCCCGCGGCGCAGCAGCCCGAATGGCCCGACCCCGAGGCTCTGCGCACCGCACTCGCGGACCTCGCGTCGTATCCGCCCCTCGTCTTCGCCGGCGAGTGCGACCAGCTGCGCGCCCGGCTCGGCGCTGTCGCGCGTGGCGAGGCGTTCCTGCTGCAGGGCGGCGACTGCGCCGAGGCCTTCGACGGCGTCTCCGCCGACCACATCCGCAACAAGCTCAAGACACTGCTCCAGATGGCGGTCGTGCTGACCTACGCCGCCTCGGTGCCGGTGGTGAAGGTCGGCCGCATCGCCGGCCAGTACTCCAAGCCGCGCTCCAAGCCGACGGAGACCCGCGACGGCGTGACGCTGCCGGTCTACCGGGGCGACTCGGTGAACGGCTTCGAGTTCACCCCCGAGTCCCGCATCCCGGACCCGGAGCGGCTCAAGCGGATGTACAACGCCTCCGCCGCCACCCTCAACCTGGTCCGCGCCTTCACCACGGGCGGCTACGCCGACCTGCGGCAGGTGCACGCCTGGAACCAGGACTTCGTGCGCAACTCCCCGGCCGGGCAGCGCTACGAGTCGCTGGCCAAGGAGATCGACAACGCGCTGGCCTTCATGCGGGCCTGCGGCGCCGAGCCGGAGGAGTTCCGGACGGTCGAGTTCTTCTCCTCGCACGAGGCGCTGATCCTGGACTACGAGACGGCGCTCACCCGCACCGACTCGCGCACCGGGCACCTGTACGACGTCTCCGGCCACATGGTCTGGATCGGCGAGCGGACCCGGCAGCTGGACGGGGCGCACGTCGAGTTCGCCTCCCGCATCCGCAACCCGGTCGGGGTGAAGCTCGGCCCGACCACCACCCCGGAGGAGGCCCTCGCCCTCATCGACCGCCTCGACCCGGAGCGGGAGCCCGGCCGGCTCACCTTCATCACCCGCATGGGCGCGGGGAAGGTCCGCGACCGGCTGCCCGAGCTGGTGGAGAAGGTCACCGCCTCCGGGGCGCAGGTCGTCTGGATCTGCGACCCGATGCACGGCAACACCTTCGAGGCGGAGACCGGCCACAAGACCCGGCGCTTCGACGACGTGCTCGACGAGGTCAAGGGCTTCTTCGAGGTGCACCGGGCGCTCGGCACCCACCCGGGCGGCATCCACGTGGAGCTGACCGGCGACGACGTCACGGAGTGCGTGGGCGGCGGCGACGAGGTCTTCGTCGACGACCTGCACCAGCGCTACGAGACGGCCTGCGACCCGCGGCTCAACCGCAGCCAGTCCCTGGACCTGGCCTTCCTGGTCGCGGAGATGTACCGCGGCCAGTGATCCGCCGGCCTCCGGGCCCCGGGTCCCCCCGCGTGTGACGAAGCCCTCCCGGCGTACCGGACATCCGGTGCCGGGAGGGCTTTCCGCCGCCCGGGACGGCCAGGTAAGGTGAGGCTTACCGGAGTAAGGCGAGCCTTGGCTGATCAGCCGTGAGGAGAGACCGCGCCCATGTACGTCTGCAGCTGCCACGCGGTCACCGAGCAGCGGGTCCGCGAGGAGATCGACCGGGGCGCGGCCACCCCCCGCCAGGTCGCCAGGGGCTGCCGGGCCGGCACCGACTGCGGCTCCTGCGTCCGCCGCATCCAGGCCCTCCTCGGGCAGCACGGCGCCCGACCCTGCCCCACCCCCCGCCTCGCCGCCCGCCTCGGCCTCGCCGCCGCGCCCGGCGGCCCCGGCGACGGGACCGCCGAGGCGGCCTGACCGTCCGGGCCCCGGGCCGCCGGCGCCGCCCGGCGGGCCCCTCAGGTCGCGGGCTGCTCGATCTGCTGGGCCAGGTACAGCGCCTCGCCGAGCCGCTCCAGCAGCTCCAGCTGCGTGTCCAGGTAGTCGATGTGCTCCTCCTCGTCGGCGAGGATCGCCTCGAAGACGTTCGCCGAGGTGACGTCGTCCTTCGCCCGCATCACCACGATCCCGCGCCGCAGCCGGTCGATGGCCTCCACCTCGACCTGCCGGTCCGCCTCGAACATCTCCCGCACCGTCTGGCCCACCCGGACGTGGAAGAGCCGCTGGTAGTTGGGCAGCCCGTCGAGGAGCAGGATCCGGTCGGTGAGGACCTCGGCGTGCCGCATCTCGTCGAACGACTCGTGCCGGGTGTACGCGGCGAGCTTCGTCCAGCCGGCACTCTCCTGCATCTTCGCGTGCAGGAAGTACTGGTTGATCGCGGTGAGCTCGGCGGTCAGCTGCTCGTTGAGGAACTCGAGGACCTCGGGGTCGCCCTGCATGGGCCGCTCCACGTCTGTGAGGGTCGGGACTGTCGGGTCGGGACTGTCGGGTCGGGGCTGTCGGGTCGGGGCTGTCGGGGTCGGGCTGTCGGGGTGGGGACTGCCGGGCCGTGCGCCGGGGGCGTGGACGGTCCGCGGGGGCGCCGGCACCCGAGGGCATCGTCCCCCCGCGGGGCCGGCGGTGCCAGCGGGTTCGCCCGGGTGCGGGAGGGTGCGTCCCCCGGCGGGCGGGGTCGGGGGAGGCGCAGGGGCGCCGCTCTGCGACCATGGGGGCATGGGCCAGTCCGAACACCAGCAGCAGGGCGCCCGGCCCGGCGAGGCCGACCCGCGCCTGCCGCCGGGGCAGCGGCCGCAGCGCGGCTGGCCGGTCCTGCACTACGGCCCCGTGCCTCGCTTCAAGCCCCTGACCTGGGAGTTCCAGGTCTTCGGCGCCACCGCCTCGGGCGCGAAGCACACCTGGGACCACGAGGAGTTCTCGGCCCTGCCCCGCACCACCGTGGTCGGCGACCTGCACTGCGTCACCCGCTTCACCATGTTCGGCAACGAGTGGGGCGGCGTCGCCACCCGGACCGTGCTGGAGCTGGCGCCGCCCGCCCCCGACGTCACCCATGTGATGGTGTGGGCCGAGTACGGCTACAGCTCCAACCTGCGGCTCGCCGACTTCGCCGACGAGCGGTCCCTCTTCGCCACCCACCGCGGCGGCGAGCCGCTCACCGTGGAGCACGGCTTCCCGGTGCGCCTGGTCGTGCCGCACCTGTACGCGTGGAAGGGCCCCAAGTGGGTGCGCGCGGTGGAGTACATGCGGGCCGACCGCCGCGGCTTCTGGGAGGAGCGCGGCTACCACAACCTCGGCGACCCCTGGCGGGAGCAGCGCTACTCCTACCAGGAGCAGCCCGGGGACGGCCCGGAGACCTGACCCCCGGCCCGGCCGCCCGCCCGCCGGCCGGTCACCCCAGGCCCGTCACTCCCCGCGCGCGCCCGGCCAGGGGCCGGGGGCCGGGCGGACCTCCTCGTCCGCCGTCCGCACGTCGTACACCTCCATGCCCCGGGACCGGTACGTCCGCAGCGCGGCCGGGCCGTCCAGGCTGCAGGTGTGCACCCACACCCGCCGGGTGGGCCCCAGCGCCGGCCACCGGTCGGCGAGGTCCCACGCGCGGGCGAGGCCCTCGGCGAGCAGGCGGCTCCCGATGCCGCGCCCGTGGAAGGCCGCGACCAGGCCGAAGTAGGCGATCTCCACCTCGCCGGGGCCGCTCGGCGACAGCTCGACGTAGCCCGCCGGGGTGCCGCGCACCCAGGCCACCCAGGTCTCCGTGCCGTCGCGGCCCAGGTACTCCTCCCACTGGCGGTGGGTCCAGGGCAGCCGGTCGGTCCACGACCAGTCGCCGCCCACGGCGGTGTACAGGAAGCGGTTGAAGGCCGGGTAGGTCCGCTCGGCGCGCACCACGGACAGGCCCTCGGCGGCGTCGGGCCCGGCGGCCGGCCGCAGCGCCTCCGGGGAGGTCTGCTCCAGGTACCAGGTGGTGACGGCGGTGACGACGGGCTCGGCGCGCATGCCGGCCATCCCATCACACCGCCCCCGCCGCTCCGCCGGGCGGACCGGCCGGGGCGGCGCCGTCCGGGGCGGTCCGGTGCAGGGCGGCGCCGTCCGAGGCGGGGCGGGCCGGGGCGGCGCGGTTCAGAGCAGCACGATGGTGATCGTGGCGCCCTTCGGTTGCTGGTCCCCGCCGCCCGGGTTCTGGTTGCGCACCACGGGCGTGCCGAACGGGTTGAGCCGCAGCGCCCGCACCTGGAACCCGGCCGCCCGCAGGGTCGCGGTGGCGTCCGCCTCGGAGCGCCCCCGCACGTCCGGCACCGGGAAGACCTGCGGGCCCTTGGAGACCGTCAGCGTCACCGTGGCGCCGGGGCCCGCCCGGTCGTCCGGGTCCTGGGAGGCGACCGACCCCGCCTCCACCGTGTCGGAGAACACCTGGTCGGGGCTGATCCGCACGGTGAAGCCCTCGTCGGTCAGCTGCGCCTGCGCCTCGTCGACGGGCACGCCCACCACCTGCGGCACCGGCAGCGGCGCCGGGCCCTTGCTCACCACCAGCGACACGGGGGTCTCCCGGGCCAGCTCCCGGCCGGCCGCCGGGTCGGTGCGGATCACCGACCCCTGCGGGATGGAGTCGCTGAAGTCCTCGCTGACGGTGCCCGGGGACAGGCCCGCGTCGGTGAGCCGCCGGCGGGCCTCGTCCACCGCCCTGCCCGCCACGGTCGGCACGGCGATCCGCTCGGGCCCCCGGGAGAGCACGACGGTGACCGGGTGGTCCTTGCGGGCGCGCGCGCCCGGACCGGGGTCGCTCTCGACCACCTGGCCCCGCGGCACGGTCTCGGAGAACGCCTCGGTGAAGGAGGCGCTCAGCCCCGCCGACTGCAGCCGCGCGGCGGCCGCCTGCCGGTCCATCCCCAGCACGCTCGGCGTGGTCGCGTACAGGGCGCCGGAGAGCAGCCAGGTCGCCAGGCCCACGACCACCACCAGCGCGGTCAGGACGGCCACGGTCACCGGTCCGCGCCGGGAGCGGCGCGCGGGGGCGGGGAGCCCGGCGAACTCCGCCGTCTCGTCGTACGCCCGGCTCTGCGGCATCACCAGGTCCGACGGCAGCTCCAGCACGCTGGTGTGCTCGGGCGCCGCGGAGGAGCCGGGCACCGGCCCGCCCGGCGCCCGGCCGCCGGGGAGCGGTCCGCCGAACGGCGGTCCCCCGTCCGGCGGCAGCGCCGGGAGCATCGCGGTGGCCTCGTTGGCGGGGTACTGCGGGGTCGGGCGGGTGGAGGCCGGCGGCTCGGCGTCCAGCAGCGCCGGGTCCAGGTCGCGGCGCAGCCGCTGCAGCACGGCCAGCAGCTCGACGGCGTCGTACGGGCGGCGCCCCGGGTCGCGGGCGGTGGCGGCGGCCACGACGGCGTCCAGCTCGCGCGGCAGGCCGGGCACGGCGAGGGACGGCGGCGGGACGTCCTCGCCGAGGTGCCGGTAGACGATCTGGGTCGGGGAGTCGCCGGAGTGCGGCTTGCGGCCGGTCAGCATCTCGTAGAGGACGATGCCGCAGGCGTACACGTCCGAGCGGGGGTCGGCGGGCTGCTGCCGGATCTGCTCGGGGGAGAGGTACGAGACGCTGCCGATCACGGTGCCCGCCGGGGTGGCGCCGGCGGGCCCGCCGGCGTCCGCCGCGACGGTGCGGACGAGCCCGAAGTCGGCGACCTTCACCAGGCCGGCGTCGGTGATCAGCACGTTCTCCGGCTTGACGTCCCGGTGCACCAGCCCGGCGCGGTGGGCGGCGCCCAGCGCGGCCAGGACCGGCTCCAGGATGTCCAGCGCGGCGCGCACGGACAGCGCCCCCCGGTCGCGCAGCACGTCGCGCAGGGTGCAGCCGGGCACGTACTCCATGGCCAGGAAGACGCAGGAGCCGTCGGCGCCCTGGTCGAAGACGTTGACGACGTTGGGGTGCGAGAGCCGGGCGACGGCCTTGGCCTCGCGGATGAAGCGGCTGGTGAACGCGGCGTCGGCGGCGAGCGCCGGATGCATCACCTTCAGCGCCACCACCCGGTCCAGACGGGTGTCGGTGCCCCGGTAGACCGTGGCCATGCCGCCCACCGCGAGGCGCTGCTCGACCCGGTAGCGGCCGTCGAGCAGCGCTCCGATGAGCGGGTCGTGCAGCGTCGTGTCCACGAGGGGAGTGTACGGGCGGGGGCCGCCGCAGGTGCCTCGGAGGGCGCAGCGCGCAAGCCCTGCGGGTGACCCCGGGCGGCGCGGCGCGCCCCCTCCGCGCCCCGGCCGGCGGACCCGGCGCGGGGCGCGCGGGCGGGTCAGAACGCGGGGGTCTCCCGGTGCTCCAGGACGGCGCGGCCCGCGACCGGCGAGGACGCCTCCGCGTGGAACCGGCGCGGGATGCGCCCCGCCCGCCGGGCCAGCCGGCCCGCCTCCACCGCCCGGCGCATGGCGTCGGCCATCAGCGCCGGGTCCTGGGCCCGGGTGACCGCCGAGGCCAGCATCACCGCGTCGCAGCCCAGCTCCATCGCGAGGGCCGCGTCGGAGGCGGTGCCCGCGCCCGCGTCCAGGATCACCGGCACCCCGGCGTTCTCCACGATCAGCTGGAAGTTGTGCGGGTTGCGGATGCCGAGGCCGGAGCCGATCGGCGAGCCCAGCGGCATGACCGCCGCGCAGCCCACGTCCTCCAGCCGCCGCGCCAGCACGGGGTCGTCGTTCGTGTACGGCAGCACGGTGAAGCCGTCGTCGACGAGGGTCTCGGCGGCGTCCAGCAGCTCCACCGGGTCCGGCAGCAGGGTGTGCTCGTCGGCGACCACCTCGAGCTTCACCCAGTCGGTGCCGAGCGCCTCCCGCGCCAGCCGGGCGGTCAGCACCGCCTCGCCCGCGGTGAAGCAGCCCGCGGTGTTGGGCAGCACCCGGATGGAGTTGCGGGCCAGCACCTCCAGGACCGAGCCCTTGACGGTCGGGTCCACGCGGCGCAGGGCCACCGTGGTCAGCTCGGTGCCGGAGACGCGCAGCGCCTGCTCCAGCACCTCCAGGCTGGGGGCGCCGCCCGTGCCCATGATCAGGCGCGAGGAGAAGGGCGTCCCGGCGATGACGAGCGGATCGTCGGCCACGGCTCAGCCCCCCTGCACGGCGGTGAGGATCTCGACCCGGTCGCCGGCGGCCAGCGGCGTGCCGCCCCAGGCGCCGCGCGGCACGACGGCCTCGTTCACGGCGGCGGCGACGCCGGAGGGCGCGGCGCTCAGCGTCGCCACGACGTCGGCGAGGGTGGCGCCGTCCGGGAAGCGGCGCGGCTCGCCGTTCACCGACAGCGGTATCTCCTGGGCGGTCCGGTCGGGTGCGGTCATCGCTGGGCCTCCTGGGCGGCGGTGGTGCGGGTGGTGCGGGCGAAGCGGGTGGGCAGGAAGGGCGCGGCGAGGTCCGGCACCCGGCCGGTCGCCAGGTACGCGGCGACGAGGTCGCCGGTGACCGGGGTGAGCAGCACCCCGTTGCGGTGGTGGCCGGTGGCGGCGACCAGCCCGTCCAGGGCGGTCGGACCGAGCAGCGGGGCGTTGTCCGGCGAGCCCGGGCGCAGCCCGGCGCCGGTCTCCACCAGCGGCAGCTCGGTGATGCCGGGGACGAGTGCGTGCGCGTCGCGCAGCAGCTCGTACACGCCGCCCGCGGTGACCGTGGTGTCGTACCCCATCTCCTCGGTGGTGGCGCCGACCACCAGCTCGCCGTCGGCGCGCGGCACCAGGTAGACGTGGTGGCCGCGGACCACGGCGCGGACGTTGCGGGAGAGGAACGGCGCGTACACGGGCGGCACCCGCAGCCGCAGCACCTGGCCCTTGACCGGCCGCACCGGCGGCAGCACGCCCTCGGGCAGGCCCGGCAGCAGGTGGCTGCGGCTCCCGGCGGCCAGCACGACCTGTCCGGCGTGCAGCTCCCCGCCGTCGTCGACGGCGGCCCCGACCGCCCGGCCCCCCGCCACGAGGAGCCGCTGCGCGGAGCCCCGCACCAGCTCCACGCCGGCGCGCCGGCAGGCCTCCACCAGGGCGGCGCCGACCCGGCGGCCGTCCACCTGGTGGTCGTCGGAGGCGAGCAGCCCCCCGCTCACCGACGGCGCCAGCATCGGCTCCAGGCGGCGGGCCTCCCGCCCGGTCAGCCAGTCCGACTCCAGGCCCAGCCGCCGGTGGAAGGCGTGCAGCTCGCGCAGTTCGGCGCGGTCGTCGGCGTCGAGCGCCACGGCCAGGGTGCCGCAGGCGCGGTAGCCGGTGGGCAGGCCGGAGGCGTCCTCCAGCTCGGCGGCGAACGCCGCGTACCGGGCGTTGGACGCCGTGCCCAGGCGCAGCAGCGGCTCCTCGCCGTACTGCAGCTCGGTGACCGGAGCCAGCATCCCGGCCGCCACCTGCGCCGCGCCGCGGCCCGGGTCGGGGTCGAGCAGCGCCGTGGACAGGCCGCGCTGCGCCGTCCGCCAGGCGACGGCCAGTCCGATGATCCCGCCGCCGACGACCAGCACGTCGGTGGGTGTGCGCGCCACGGCCGCGACTCTCCCTTCGCCGGCATGACCCGGATCAGGTTCCGACGGTCGGAGGCCGCGCCAGCCTCCCTCTCAGCCCGGTGCGCCGGGCTCCCGTGTGTACGCGGTCCAGCTTATCCCCGCCCGGGGCGCTCCCGGAGGGGCGGCCCGGGCGGGGTGCGGGGCTCAGGGCAGCAGCTTCGCCTTGGCCCGCTCGTACTCCTCCTGGGTCAGGTCGCCGCGGCTCTTGAGCTCGGACAGCTTGTGGAGCTGGTCCACGCTGCTGCCCCCGCCCCCGCCCCCGCCGCCGCCGGCGGTCTCGCGGATGTAGGCGTCCATGGCCTGCTTCTGCTCCTGCATCCGCTCCGCCTCGCGCTCGCCCATGCTGCGCCCGCGCGCGATGAGGTACACCAGCACGCCGAGGTACGGCAGCACGATCACGAAGATCAGCCACGCCGCCTTGGCCCAGCCGCTGAGCGACCGGTCGCGGAACAGGTCCGTGATCACTCGGAACAGCAGGAAGAACCAGAGCACCCAGACGAAGATCCAGAGCATCGTCAGGAAGAGGTTGAGCAGCGGGTAGTCCGTGCTGCTCGCGGTGAGGAGCAGACCGCCCTGCGGGTACGTGTCGTCCATGGTGCGAGTGGAACCCCGCCGTCCGGCCCCCGCACCCCGGGGGCCGCGGCGCTGAGCCGTTAGATTGACCGGATGGCTGAACCGACCGGCAAGGACAGGATCGTGATCGTCGGCGCGGGCGTCGCCGGCGCCCAGACCGCCGCCGCCCTGCGCGGGCACGGCTGGACGGGCAGGGTCACCCTGCTCGGCGACGAGCCGCACGCCCCGTACGACCGGCCGCCGCTCTCCAAGGACGTGCTGCTGGGCAAGGCCGACTCCTCCACCCTCGACCTCGACTGGGCCGCCCTCGACGTCGAGCTGCTCACCGGGCGCCGGGCCCTGCGCCTGGAGGGCGCCGACCGCACCGTCCTCACCGACGCCGGACCCGTCCCCTACGACCGGCTGGTGGCCGCCACCGGCGCCTCCGCCGCCCCGCTGCCCGGCGCGCTCGGCGTGCCCGGGGTCCACCTGCTGCGGACCGTCGACGACGCGCTCGCGCTGCGCGCCGCCCTGCGCCCCGGCACCCGGGTCGTGGTCGTCGGCGCCGGCTGGATCGGCGCCGAGACCGCCACCGCCGCCCGGGCGCTCGGCTGCGAGGCCACCGTCGTGGAGGCCGCCGCCGAACCGCTGTCCGGCGCCCTGCCCGCGGAGATCGGCCGTCTCACCCGCGCCTGGTACGACGCCGCCGGTGTCGACCTGCGGACCGGCGCGCCCGTCGCGGACGTCGAGCCCGGCGCCGTCCACCTGGCCGACGGCACCCGCCTGGACGCCGACGCCGTGGTCGTCGGCGTGGGCGCCCGGCCCGCCACCGGCTGGCTGGGCGACTCCGGGGCGGCCCTCGGCGACGACGGCGCGGTCCTCGCCGACGACCGGCTGCGCACCACCCTCCCCGGCGTGCACGCGATCGGCGACTGCGCCTCCTTCCCCTCCGCCCGCTACGGCGCCCGGCTGACGGTGCAGCACTGGGACAACGCCGTGCAGGCCGCCCGCACCGCCGCCGCCGACCTGCTCGGCCTCGACGTGCCGCCGTACGACCCGGTGCCGTACTTCTGGTCCGAGCAGTTCGGCCGTACGGTCCAGTACGCCGGGCACCACCCGTCGGGTGACCGCGTGCTGTGGCGCGGTTCGCCGGACGACCCCGCCTGGACCGTGCTGTGGCTGCGCGGCGACGTGCCGGTCGCCCTGCTGGCCGTGGACCGGCCGCGCGACCTCGCCCAGGGGCGGCGCCTCCTGGAGCGCGGCACGCCGCTGGACCCGGCGGCGGCCGCCGACCCGGCCGTGCCGCTGAAGTCCGCCGTCCGCTGAGCCCCGCCGCCGCGGTCCCGCGCCGCCCCGGCCCCCGCGCGCCGGGGCGGCGCGGCGCGACACCGCCGGGGCCCGGAGTTACCCATCCGGGCCCTGCGGATGGCAGTCTGGACGGGTGAGCGAGATCGATCCCAAGATTGAGGCCCTTGTCCCGGCCTGGCTGTACCTTCCCGACATCTCCGAGCGGTGGGGCGTGGAGGTCACCCGCGTCCGCCAGATGGTGAAGGAGGGCGACCTCATCGCGGTGCGCCGCGGCGAGAACAACGCCCTCCAGGTCCCCGCCGACTTCATCGGCGACGACAAGCCCGTCAAGGGGCTGCTGGGCACCCTGACCGTCCTGCGGGACTCCGGGTTCAGCGACGCCGAGGCCCTGGAGTGGCTCTTCACCGAGGACCCGACCCTCCCGGGCACGCCCGTCCAGGCACTGCGCGAGAACCGCGGCACCGAGGTCAAGCGCCGCGCCCAGGCGATGGCGGTCTGAGCCGGTGGCCGAACCGCAGGCCCGCGCCGCCGCGGCGCGGGCCCGTCTCGCCGACGCCCGCCTGTACCTGTGCACCGACGCCCGGCGGGAGCAGGGCGACCTGCCGCAGTTCCTGGACGCCGTGCTCGCCGGCGGCGTGGACGTCGTCCAGCTGCGCGACAAGGCCCTGGAGGCCGCCGAGGAGCTGGAGGTCCTGGAGGTCCTCGCCGACGCCTGCCGCCGCCACGGCCGCCTGCTGGCCGTGAACGACCGCGCCGACGTCGCCCACGCCGCCCGCCCCGACGTGCTCCACCTCGGGCAGGGCGACCTGCCGGTGCGGCACGCGCGGGCGATCCTCGGCGACGGCATCCTCGTCGGCCGGTCCTGCCACACCGAGGCGGAGGTGGACGCGGCCGCCGCCGAGCCGGGGGTGGACTACTTCTGCACCGGACCGGTGTGGCCGACCCCGACCAAGCCCGGCCGGCCCGCGCCCGGCCTCGGCCTGGTGGAGTACGCGGCGGGGCTGCACCAGGCCCGGCCGTGGTTCGCGATCGGCGGCATCGACGCCGGCAACCTCGACCGGGTGCTGGAGGCCGGGGCGGAGCGCGTCGTGGTGGTCCGGGCGATCACCGCGGCCGACGACCCGGGGGCCGCCGCCGCGGACCTCGCCCGCAGGCTCCGCACCGCCTGACCGGGCCGTCCGGCAGGGGCACCTGACCGGGCGTCCGGAAGGGCCGTCCGGCCCGGCCTCGTGGCCGGACCGTCCGGCAGGGCCCGCCCGGCGGCGCGGCGCACGACCGCGCCGTCCGACGGGCCGCAGACCCGTGGGACCCGTGGGACCCGTACCGGACGGCCGGGGCGGGCGGCACCGGCCGCCCGCCCCGGCCCGCGCTCCCGGTGGACCGCCGGGCCCCGGAGTCCGTCCGTCCCCGCCCTGTCCCCGCCCGGCCCCGCCCCGTCCCGCTCAGTACCGCCGGACGGTCGCCGCCGTCGCCAGCGAGCGCAGCGCGTCGCGGGCCGGCCCGTCGGCGAGCGGCGCCGCCTCCAGCGCCTCCAGCGCCTGGCCCAGCAGCGCGTCGATCCGCCGCTCCACCTGCTCGGCGGCGCCGCTGCGGGCGATGATCCCGCGCAGCCGCTCCACCTCGTCCCCGTCCAGGTCGGGGGCGCCCAGCCGGTCGTCCAGGATGCGGGCGTCGGCGGCCGGGGAGGACTCCACGGCCAGCGCCACCAGCAGGGTGCGCTTGCCCTCCCGCAGGTCGTCGCCGGCCGGCTTGCCGGTGACCGTCGGGTCGCCGAAGACGCCCAGCTGGTCGTCGCGCAGCTGGAAGGCCTCGCCCAGCGGCAGGCCGAACGCCGAGTACGCCTCCACCAGCTCCGGTCCGGCGCCGGCCAGCAGCGCCCCCACCTGCAGCGGCCGCTCCACCGAGTACTTCGCCGACTTGTACCGGACCACCGCCAGGGCCCGCTCGGCGGCGCCCTCGCCCATCGAGCCGCCCGCGACCGGCTCCAGGACGTCCAGGTACTGGCCCGCCATCACCTCGGTGCGCATGACGTCGAAGACGGGCTTGGCCGCCAGGACCGCCGACGGCTCCAGCCCGCAGCGCAGAAACAATTCGTCACACCAGCAGAGCAGCATGTCGCCCAGCAGCACGGCGGCGGCCGTGCCGAACTGGCCCCGGTCGCCCCGCCAGCCGCTCGTGCGGTGCAGCGCCTCGAACCGCCGGTGCACCGAGGGCAGCCCGCGGCGGGTGTCGCTGCGGTCCATCAGGTCGTCGTGGACCAGCGCGCTCGCCTGCAGCAGCTCCAGCGCGGCGGCGGCCGCGACGATCCCGTCCGACCCCGTCGCGCCGCCCGCGCCGCGCCAGCCCCAGTAGCAGAAGGCCGGGCGCAGCCGCTTGCCGCCGTCCAGCAGGAAGTCGCGCAGCGCCGTCGAGGCGTCGGAGAGCCGCGGCGAGATGGAGGAGAGCACCGCCTCCTGGCGGTCCAGGAAGTCCGCCAGTGCGTCGTTGACGCGCATGCGCAGCCCCTCCCGGTCCACGGGGTTGCCGGCGTTCTCGTCGAGGAGTGCGGCTGCGTCGGCGGGCAGGGTCACGATGCGGCTCCGGTGGAAGACGGGGCTGCCAGCCTAACCGGCCGCCTGCGCGCATCGCGCGATCACCTGGCCGGTGCCGCGTCTCACGGGGTGGACGCGAGGTGCCCCGGCCGTCCGTATCGCGGATAACCTGCCCTTATGGCACTCGGCATCCCCTCGACCAGAACGGACCGCGCGGTGACCGTCCGCGAGCTGCTGGCGGAGGGGCACCGCTCGTTCTCCTTCGAGTTCATGCCGCCGCGCTCCGAGCAGGGCGAGCGCCGGCTGTGGGACGCCATCCGCCGCCTGGAGGCGCTGGCCCCCAACTTCGTCTGCATGACGTACGGCGCGGGCGGCAAGTCCCGCGACCGCACCGTCGACATGGTCGGCCGGATCGCCGGCGAGACGACCCTCACGCCCGTCGCGCACCTCACCGCCGTCGGCCACTCGGTCGCCGAGCTGCGCAACATCATCGGCCACTACGCCGACGAGGGCGTGCGGAACGTGCTGGCCGTGCGCGGCGACCCGCCCGGCGACCCGATGGGCGAGTGGGTCCGCCACCCGCAGGGCGTCTCCTACGCCAGCGAGCTGGTGGAGCTCATCAAGGACGCGGGCGACTTCTGCGTCGGCGTCGCCGCCTTCCCCGAGATGCACCCCCGGTCGGCCACCTGGGAGGAGGACGTCCGGCACTTCGTCGCCAAGGTCCGGGCGGGGGCCGACTACGCCATCACGCAGATGTTCTTCCACGTGGAGGACTACCTGCGGCTGCGCGACCGGGTCGCCGCCGCGGGCTGCGACGTGCCGATCATCCCGGAGATCATGCCGGTCACCAACGTCCGGCAGATCGACTTCTTCGCCAAGCTCAGCAACGCCGACTTCCCGCCCGCGCTGGCCGAGCGGATCCTGGCCGTCGCCGACGACCCGGCGGCGGTGCGCGCCATCGGCGTGGAGTACGCCACCGGGATGGCGGAGCGCCTGCTGGCCGAGGACGCGCCCGGCCTGCACTTCATCACGCTCAACCACTCCACCGCGACGCTGGAGATCTACCAGAGCCTCGGGCTCCACGAGCGGGTCCGCTGACGCGGGCCGCGCGGCCCGGCGCCCCGGCCCGTCCGGAGCCCGTGCGCGCACCCGGCACGGTGCGGCCCCACCGCCGCGCGGGCGCGGTACGCTCGCTCGACCCGCGCGCGGCGCGGAGGGGCCGGCCGGTGCGGTGCCGGACCGCGGAGTGGAGGTTTCGATGGGCGTCGGGTACCTGCTGCTGTACGCCGCGTTCGCGGTCGTGGCGCTCTGGCTGGTCGGCGAGCTGCTGCTCCAGTACAAGGCCCCCCTGGTCTGGCGGGCGGCCGCCCTGGCCGGGTTCCTCGGCGTGGTCGGCGGGATGCGGATGGCCTCCGTCGCGGTGATCGGCCTGGGCGCGGCGGCCTTCGCGGTGGGGCAGACCTTCGTCACGCTCTCCGTCAAGCGCGGCTACGAGGCGGGCTGGTCCCTGCACCGCCCGGACGGCTCGCTGCCCGGCCCGCTGGGACGCCTGCCGTTCCTCTCCGCCGGCCCCGGGCCGGCCGGGGAGCCCTGGGAGGAGCCGGCCGAGCCGGTCGGCGAGGTCGGCCCCGTCGAGTTCGGGTCCGCAGGGTTCGACCACGACGGCGCGGACCACGACGGCGGGGGCCACGACGGCGGGGGCCACGGCGGGCCGCAGGCGCCCGCCGGGCAGCAGGTCTACGAGATGCAGCCGCTGCACGACGACGACTCCGACGGCTACGGCGTCTACACGGGCGCGGGCGCGGGCGCGGGCGTCGGCGCGGACCCGGGCGCCGCGGCGGGGGCGGACGGCCAGGGCTGGTACGACGCCTCCTACGCGGGCCACCCGCAGCAGGACCCGTACGCGGCGGCCGCCCAGGGCGGCTACGGCCAGCAGACCCAGTACGCCCAGGGCTACGCCCAGCAGGGCTGGTACGACGCCTCCTACGCGGGCCACCCGCAGCAGGACCCGTACGCGGCGGCCGCCCAGGGCGGCTACGACCAGCAGGCCCAGTACGCCCAGGCCTACGCCCAGCAGGGCCAGTACGCCCAGGCGGACTGGTCGCAGCAGGCCTACGCCGGGTACACCGTGCCGCAGCAGGGCGGCGACCCCCAGCAGCACCAGCAGTACCACTACGAGCCGCAGACCGGCACCTGGCAGCCCTCCGCCTAGCCCTGCGCCGGTGCGCCGGGCGGCCCCCGCGCCCGGGTCCCGCCGCTCTCAGGGCGTGCCGGCCAGCGCGGCCGTCACCGCCGCCGACATCCCCGCCCGCGGCAGCCCGCCGCCGGGGTGGGCCGAGCCGCCCGCCAGGAGCAGGCCCGGCAGCGGCGAGCGGTTCGCCGGCGCGAGGAAGGCGCCGCCCGCCCCCGCCAGCGACGGCGCGGGCACCGAGCCGCCCGGGGCGCCGGTCTCCCGCTCGGTGTCCGCTGGGGTGCGCACGACCCGCCACAGCACCCGTCCGGCCAGGCCGAGCCCGGCCGCGTCCACGTGGGCGAGCACCCGGTCGGCGTACGCGTCGGCCAGGCCCGGGGCCGTCCAGTCCACCGGCCCGTGCCGGGGCACCGTCACCGTCAGCACGGCGGCCTCGTGGGCGCCGTCCGGCACCTGCGCCGGGTCGCCGGGCCGCAGCACCTGCACGGTGGGCCGGTCGCAGGGCCGCGGCGAGGCGGAGAAGAGGGCGTCGAGCTCGTCGGCGGGGTCGGCGGCGTGCACGACCGTGCGGTGGGCGGTCCCCTCCGGGCGGGCGCCGCGCAGCGCCAGCAGCACCGTGAGGCGGCCCGGCGCGGGGGCCGGCACCGGCGGCCACGCGTCCTGCCGCTCCCACGGCACCAGGTGCTGCCCGTACAGCGCCCGCACGTCGATCGCGGAGACCACCAGGTCGGCGTCGATGCGGCTGCCGTCGGAGAGCTCCACGCCCGCCGCCCGGCCGTCCTCCACCACCACCTCGGAGACCGGCGCGTGGTACAGGAACTCCACCCGCCGCTGCTCGCAGCGCGCGTGCACCGCGTCGGCCAGGGCCCGCAGGCCGCCGCCGACCCGCCACACGCCGAAGGTCTGCTCCATGTAGGGCACCACGGTGGTGCTCGCGGGCGCCCGGCGCGGGTCCAGGCCGTGGCGCAGCGCGTACTCGCCCAGCAGCGCGGCGGGCCCCGGCTGCCCGCCGAGCTCGTGGCGGGCCACGTCGGCGAGCGTCCACGGGCCGCGGCGCAGCCGGGCCAGGCCGCGCCGCACGGCGGGGTAGGGGTCGGCGTGCAGCGGGCGGGGGTCGTCGGCGAGCGGCTCCTCCAGCAGGGGGCGGCGGGTGGCCTCCCAGACCTGCCGGCCGCGGTCCATGACCGCGCCCCACCGCTCGCCCGCCCCGGCGCCGAACGCGTCGTCGAGCGCCCGCACCACCCCGGCGCGGGAGACGTTGGGCAGCAGCACCTCGGTGCCGTCGGGCAGCAGGTGGCGGCTCTCCGGGTCGACCGGGGCGAGGTCCACCAGGTCCTCCAGCCGCTCCCGGCCGGTCTTCAGCGCCAGGTCGCGGTAGACGGCGGGCAGGGCGAGCAGCGCCGGGCCGGTGTCGAAGGCGAAGCCGTCCCGCGCGTACCGGCCGACCATGCCGCCGTAGGTGCCGGACGCCTCGCAGACCAGCACCCGGTGGCCCACCGTGGCCAGCCGCGCCGCGGCCGCCAGACCTCCCATACCCGCACCGATGACCACGATCCTCGCCATGGAGGAGGATCCTAACGGCGCCCCGCGGCCGGCTGCGCGGCGCCCGCGGCGGCGGCCCGCAGGGCCCTGCGCTCGCGGCGCCGCTCCAGGAAGCGGCGGATGCGGGAGACGGCGAACCAGACCAGCAGCAGCCCGGCCAGCAGCAGCGCGCCCGCGATCGAGGCGGCCGCCACGGGGTGGAAGACCGCGAGGGTCACGATCCCGGCGACGGAGAGGTCCTCCGCGGTGCTGACGACGATGTTGCTGGCGGGCTCGGGCGAGGTGTTCACCGCCATCCGCAGCGACGCCTTGGTGAGGTGGCTGAGCAGGGCGGTGGTGCCGCCCACCGCGCCGGCCGCGACCTCGCCCAGCGAGCCGTCGGCGTGACCGGCCATCAGGGCGCCGACGGTGGCGCCCGCCACCGGGCGGATCACCGTGTGGACGGCGTCCCACGCGGAGTCCACGTACGGGATCTTGTCGGCCACCGCCTCGAACAGGAAGAGCACGCCGGCCGCGACCAGCACGTCCGTGCGCTCCAGGGCGGGCGGCACCGAGTCCGCACCGCCGAACCGGCCGAAGAGGCCGAGCAGCAGCACCACCGCATAGGCGTTGATGCCGCTCGCCCAGCCGCTGGTGAAGATCATCGGGACGATCGACACGTCCGCCTCCCTCGTTCCCGGCGGTCCCGGGGCCCCTCCACAGGGTAGGGGAGGGGACGTCCGCACCGGGGCGGCCGGTTCCGCCCGGCCCGGCGTCCGGGGAACCTGAGTACGCGTACTCAGAGGTACTCGCCCGCGGTTCTGAGTATCTGCGCGGATGCCGTCCGACCTGCGCGGACGGCAGAGTGTGGGGACCGGGACGGCGGGCCGCGAGGCGCCGCCGGCCCGGGCGCGACGGACGGTGCCCGGCGGGTACGGGGGCCGGCGGGGAGCACGGGCCACGGGGGACACGGGGGCCGTGCTCCCCCCGGTACCGGCCGGGCACGGCCGTCGCGGGGGAGCCGGCCGCGGGTCCCGCACCGCCGACACGGGGCGGCGGAGCGGGACCCGGCGGGCGGCGCGGGGAGGCCGGCCCGGGGGACGCCGGGACGGCCCGCCCCGCGGCCCCGCGAACGCGCCCCGGGCCGCCCCCGGCCGCCCTCAGCCGCGGATGCGGCCCCGCAGCAGCCGCACCAGGGCCGCGTGCACGTCGTCCACGCTGCGCTCCGGCTGGAAGGCCAGCCAGTCGAGCGCCACCACCAGCACCATCCCGAAGAGCGCCGAGGCGGTCAGCCGGGTGTCCAGGTCCGCCGCCAGCGCGCCCTGCCGCACGGCCTCGTCCAGCACCCCGGACACCACCGACACCGCCTCGTCCCGCAGCAGCCGCAGCGTGTCGTGCCAGGCGCGGTTGGTCCGCCACGTCTCCGCGACGAAGAGCTGCGCGAAGGACGGGTAGGCGGCGATGAACTCCAGCCCGGCCCGCACCATGGCCTCCAGGCCCTCCACCGGCGGCCGGTCCGCCGCCGCCCGCCGCAGCGCGTCGGTCAGCAGCCCCACCCCGTGCCGCAGCAGTCCCTCGAACAGCTCGGTCTTGCTGCCGAAGTTGTAGTAGACGGTGCCCTTGGCGACCCCGGCGCGGTCCGCGATCTCCTCCACGGTCGTCCCCGAGAAGCCCTGCTCGGCGATCAGGGTCACCGCCGCCTCGTACAGCTTCTGCCGGGTCGCGTCGCGCCGCGTGCTGCTGGTGCTCATGGCGCCATTCTCGCCGCCGGCGGGCCGTGCGGCCGCCACGGCCGCCGTCACAGCGCCAGCTCCGGGTGGAGGCGGGACACCGACCACACCTGGCGGCGGCGTGCGGTGAGCGCGGTGAGGACGAGCGCCGCGGCCCAGAAGGCGGCCAGCACCGCGCAGCCCGTCCACACCGGTGCCAGGCCGCCGCCGCTGATCAGCCGCCGCAGCCCCTGCACCACGTACGTCATGGGCAGGAAGGGGTGCACGGCGCCGAAGAACCCGGGGCTGGTCTCCACCGGGTAGGTGCCGCCGGCCGAGGTGAGCTGGAGCATCAGCAGGGCCAGGGCGAGCAGCCGCCCCGCCGGGCCGAAGCGGGCGTTCAGCCACTGCATCAGCGCGGTGAAGCAGAGCACGGTGAGGACCAGGTAGGCGGCCACCCCGGCGCCCCGCTCCATCTGCAGGCCGACGCCCCAGTGCAGCACCGCCAGCAGCGCCCCGGCCTGGAGCACGCCGATCCCGGCGGCGGGCAGCCAGCCGGCCGCCGCCACCCGCCAGGAGGGCGCGTTGGCGGCGAGCGCCCGGGGGCTGAGCGGCCGCAGCAGCATGTACGCGACCATGGCGCCGACCCAGAGGGCGAGCGGGATGAAGTAGGGCGCGAAGCCGGTGCCGTAGTTGGGCGCCCGGTGCAGCTCGTTCCTCGCCAGCTGCACCGGGTCGCTCATCGCCGCGGCGCGGGCGTCCCGCTGCGCCCGGTCGTGGTCGGGGATCCTCGCGGCGCCGTCGTGGAGGCCGTCCGCCAGGGTGCCGGCGCCGTCCGTGAGCCGCCCGAGCCCGGAGTCGAGCCGGTCGGCGCCGTCGGCGAGGGCCCCCAGCCCGGAGTCGAGGCTCCGGGCGCCGTCGGAGAGCCGGTACAGGCCGCCGCTGAGCGACCGGGCGCCGTCGGCGAGCCGGCCGAGGCCGGAGTCCAGGGCGCGGGCGCCGCCGAGGGCCCGGCCGGTGCCGTCGCTGAGCTCGGCGGATCCGGCGGCGAGCCGGTGCACGCCCGCGTTCAGGCGGTGGACGTCGGCGACCGCCCGGTCGACGTCGCGGGCGAGGCCGGGCCGGGAGAGCTGCCGGGCGAGCCGCTCGACCCGGGCGGCGTCCGCCGCCAGGCCGTCGAGCCGCGGGCCCGCCCGCCGCACCGCCGCGTCGACCCGCTCGGCGGCGTCCACCACCTGGCGGGCGGCCCGGTCGGCCCGCCCCAGGGCGGCGCAGTCGGCCGCCGCACCGGAGGGGCCCGGGGGCGCGGCGGGGGAGCCGCCGGGGCACTGCGCGGCGTACACGGCGTCCATCCGGGCGGCGGCCGACCGTGCGTCGGCGAGCGCCTCGGCGGAGGCGGCGGGCAGCCTCCCCAGGTCGGCGGAGATCGCGTGCGCGGCGTCGGCGACCAGCCGGGCCGAGGCGGCGATCTCCTCCGGGTGGCCGTGGAGCAGCGGCGAGACGTCCGCGGCGAGCGGGTCGACCGCGTCGGCGAGGCGCTGGGTGCCGGCGGCGGCCTCGCGGCTGCCCGCGGCGAGCTGCGCCGCGCCGCGGTCGAGGCCGGACAGTCCGTCGGCGAGGGCGCTGCTGCCCTTCCGGGCCCGGGCGAGGCCGTCGGCGAGCGCGCCCGCTCCCTGCTGCGCCCGGTCCGCGCCGGAGGCGAGCGCCCCGGCGCCGCTCTCGGCCCGGTCGGCGCCGTCGGCCAGTTCGCCCGCCCCCCGGTGGGCCCGGTCGGCGCCGGAGCGGACCCGGTCGGCGCCCCCGGCCGCCTGCGCCGTCCGGTCGTGCAGGTCGGAGAAGGCGACGAAGATCCGGTCGTAGAAGCCCGCGGACGCCTTCGCGGAGGCCGCGGCTCGGACCTCGGTGAAGACGGAGCGGGAGATCTGGCCGACGATGTAGTTGTTCGCGTCGTCCGTGCGCACCTGCAGGGCGCCGCGCTCGGGGTGGTCGCTGTCGCTGGAGCCGATGTTCCGGCTGAAGTCCTGCGGGACCGTCAGGGACAGGTAGTACTTCCCGGAGGCGACGCCCGACGCGGCCTCCTGCGGGGTGGTCTCCCGCCAGTCGAAGACGCGGCGCCGCTCCAGCTCCCCGGCCAGCTGCCGGCCCGCGTCGATCCGGGTGCCGTGGACGGTGGCGGGCCGGTCCTGGACGACCAGGGCGACGGGCAGCCGGTCCAGGCGTCCGTACGGGTCCCAGAACGACCAGAGGTACAGGGCGCCGTAGAGCAGGGGGAGCAGCAGCAGGGCCGCCATCGCGGCCCGGGGGAGGCGCCCGCGGGCGAACCTCCGCAGCTCCAGGCGGGCCAGGCTAAACGCGCGCATCCGCGGCTTCCCCCTCGTTCTCGTCGTCGTCCCGGCGGCCCTCGCCGCCGGTGCTGCCGGTGCCGTCGCCGCTGCGACCGCCTCGTCCCCGGCGGTCCCCGCCGCCCGCCGGACAGGCGTCGTCGCCCGGACGGTCCCGCGGAGCGTCCGGGGCGTCGTCGGCGGGGCCGCCCGGCAGGCGCACCACCAGGCCGGCCAGGCCGCCGGCCGCGGCGGCGTCGGTGGTGGCGGCCAGGACGGTGACCCCGTCCTCGGCGACGGAGCGGAGCAGCCGCCAGACGGCCTCGCGGTCCCCTGCGTGCAGCCGGTCGTCGGTGTCGTCCACGCACAGCAGCCGGGGCCGTCCGGCCAGCGCGAGGCCGACGGTCAGCCGCAGCAGCTGCAGGGCGTCGAGGTCGCGGACGGGGGTGCGCGCACCGCGCGGCAGCCCGTCCACGGCCAGTCCCGCCCGGGCCAGGGCGTCGGACACCTGCCGGTCGCGGCCGCGGCCCAGCAGGGAGAGGACCGGCGCGTGCAGCAGCCGCCGCTCGCGCAGGTGCTCGCCCACGGTGAGCGCCGGGTCCGGCTGGTTGACGCCGGGCATGTGCCCGAGGGCCGCGATCCGCCGCACGCGCGCCGCCTGCCGGGGCAGCTCCAGCCCGTCCACGGCGGCCTCGCCGCCGGTGGGGCGCATGCGCCCGGCCAGGGTGAGCAGGAGCGAGGTGCGGCCGGAGCCGGCGGGCCCCTCGACGGCGGCCAGGGTGCCGGGCCCGGCGGCGAGGTCCACGTCCCGGTACACCCAGCCGCGCGGACCGCGCAGGGACAGGGCCCGCGCCGTGACGGCCGCGCCCGATCCGGGGTCGGTCATCTGTCGTTCCCCCTTTTGCACTGACTGGTCAGTTTAAATACTAGCCCGGGTCCGTACGGCCCATGTGCGCCCCCGGTGTGAGCTCCCGCACCCCCCGCGCTCCGGCCGGATTGTCAGTGGCGGCGTCCACCATGGGACGTGCGGGCCGTTCGGGCCCGTACGGCGGGCGGAGGGGGTGGCGTTGACGTGGTGTCCGACCACGGGGTTACCTTGAAGGCGTTCGAACGGGTTTTCGACCGAGGGTGCGGGGCGTCCCCGGGCGGCGCACCCGCGGCCCGGACCGTCGGCACGAGGAACAGCCAGGAGGCACCATGACCAGGCGTCACCCGGACCCCGTCGAGGTCCGGGGCACCGGCGACAGGCCCACCCACTTCCTCTGGCACGACCGGGTCTACGCGGTCCGCGAGGTGCTCGGCCACTGGCGGGAGGGCGTGCCCCGGCCGGAGGGCGCCCGGCGGTCCGCCGCGCCCGCGGCCGGCCGCTCCCGGCCGGTGGCCGAGGCGCCCCCGCCCGCGGCGGCGGGCCGGATCCGCGCCGAGCGGACCGGGCGCGAGGTGTGGCGGGTCGAGGCGAGCCCCGGCCGGGCCTTCGCCGCCGGGGTCTACGACCTCAGCCTCGACCCCGCCGGCCGATGGACCCTCACCCGGACCGCCGACTGAAGGGGGCTGGAGCAGATGGCGACCACCGGCGGCGACGCCCGTGTCATCCGCCTGGGCGGCGGACCCGTCCAGGGCACCCTGCCCGTCCAGGCCCAGGCCGCGGGGCCGGGCCCGCTCGGCGGACCGGCCGGGCACCCGTGGGGCGGGCCCGGCGGCGCGCCGGCCGGCCACCGGGGCTCCCCCCACCGCCCGCCCTCCGACGTCCACCCGGTGCTGCGCCGCGCCGCCGCGCCGCCCGCCGCCCTCGACCTGCTCGCGCACGCCCACCGCACGCTCGACGGGGCCCGCTCCCTGGAGGACCCGCTGGAGCGCTACGCCGCCGCCCACCTCGCGGCGCTGCGGACCTCCGCCGCCGTCCTGGCCGTGCGGGGCCGCCCGGAGAAGAGCCCCCGGAGGCGCAAGGCCATCCGCAGCGCCTGGGACGTCCTCCCCGAGGTCGCCCCCGAACTCGCGGAGTGGGCGGTGTACTTCGCCGCGGGCGCGCGCCGCCGCGCCGCCGCCGAGGCGGGCATCCAGGGGGCCGCCACCCTGCGCGACGCCGACGACCTGGTCCGCAACACCGCGCTCTTCCTGCGGATCGTCGAGCGGCTGCTCTCCCTGCGGCCGGACCTCGACCCGACCCTCCCGCTCGGCGACGCGGGTGCCCCCGGTGACGTGGGCGACCCGGACGCCCGCGGCGGGGCGGGGGACGACCCGGCGCCGCCGATGCCCCGGACCGGCTGAACGGGCGCCCCCGGGCCCGACCCCCTGACCCGACCCCCTGACCCGACCCCTCCTGACCCGATCCCTCCTGGCCGCACGGCTCCTGACCGGACGTCCCGGCGCCGGGCGGGCTGCCGACCTGTCGTCCGCCGGGGTCCCGGCCGTCGGGCCGCGCCGGTGCGCCGCGCCCCGGGTCCACGCTCTAAGGTGGTCCCGTCCGGTCCCGTCCCGCCGTGCCTGAGGAGTCCCTCCGTGTACCCGACGCGTCCCCGCAGCTCCCTGCGCACCGCCGTGGTCTGGGAGGTGCTCAGCGAGGCCCTCGACCGCCGGGCCGCGGAGCAGGACCGGCCGGTGCTCGACGTCCTGGACACCGGCGGCGGCACCGGCAACTTCGCCGTGCCCGTCGCCCGCCTCGGCCACCGCGTCACCGTGGTCGACCCGAGCCCCGACGCCCTGTTCGCCCTGGAGCGCCGCGCCGCCGAGGCCGGCGTCACCGACCTGGTCCGCGCCGTGCAGGGCGACACCCAGACCCTGGCCGACCTGGTCGAGCCCGGCAGTGTCGACGCGGTGCTCTGCCACGGCGTCCTGGAGGTCGTGGACGACCCGGCCGACGCGTTGTCCGGCCTCGCGGCGGTCCTGCGCAAGGGCGGCCTGGCCAGCCTGCTCGCCGCCAACCGGGACGGGGCCGTCCTCGCCCGCGCCCTGGCGGGCCACTTCGCGGAGGCGCGCCACGCGCTGGAGGACGAGACGGGCCGCTGGGGCGCCGGCGACCCCGTGCCGCGCCGCTTCACCGCCGACGAGCTCCGGGGCCTGGCCGGCGGCGCGGGGCTGCACGTGCTCGCGGTGCACGGCATCCGGGTCTTCGCGGACCTGGTCCCCGGCGTGCTGGTGGACAGCGAGCCCGGCGCCCTGGAGTCGCTGCTCAGGCTGGAGGAGGCCGCCGCCCGGCAGCCCGCCTTCCACGCGGTCGCCACCCAGCTCCACCTCCTCGCCGAGCTCGCCTGACCCCCCTCCGCCCGACCCTCGCGCCCGCCGGGCCGCCCCGTGCCACCGGCCTGGCCGCCCCGCGTCCTTCCGCCCCGCGCCACCGCCCTGGCCGCCCCGCTCCGGCCGGCCGCCGGACCGCGTCCACCCGTGTCCGTCCGCCCCCCGGTGCGGAGGCGACGGGCGGCCGCCGGACCCGCGGGACGGCCCGGCGGGCACTCCCCGCCCCCTTCCGCCGTTGGAGGGACGGCGGGTCGCCGCCCGGGAGTGGTCCAACGCACCTTCGGGTGACCCCACCACGACAGGGCGCCGAACCGTATGATCTGGGTAAAGCAACGAAGCATGGCAGCCAGGCGCATGGGGCATATGGACCACATCAGGGCCCGGATGGCATGGCGGAGTCGCAACCGTCCGGAACCGCGCTGTGTCCGTCTGCATCGGGCTGGGTTCCGGGGAGTCGCCTCCCTGCCTATCCTGAAGGGACTCGCTACCCCCGCCGGGGTGGCGACGGTCGCCCCCGCGACCGACGAGTAGGAGGACTCCGTGCCGCTCTCGGAGCACGAGCAGCGACTGCTCGAGCAGATGGAGCGAGCGCTGTACGCCGAAGATCCCAAGTTCGCGACAGCGCTTGAGGGAACCGGACTGCGCACCTACACCCGCCGGCGCGTCTACCTGGCCGCCGCCGGGTTCGTGGTCGGGGTCGGCCTCCTGATGGGGGGCATGGTCGCCAAGATCGTGCCGGTCAGTGTGGTCGGCTTCCTGGTCATGCTGGGGTGTGCCGTCCTCGCCGTCACCGGGTGGAGGCGCGCACCGCGCGGACTCGGCGACCGGGGTCCCCGCTCCGCACCCGCCCCGCGCCGCAGGGCGGGGATGATGGACCGCATCGAACAGCGCTGGCAGCGGCGCCGGGACGAGCAGCAGGGCCCCTGAGGGCCGCGCCTCCGGGGCGCGGCGGCACGGGGCGGGCGGCGGGCGGACAGGGGCACTGTCCGCCCGCCGCCCTCGTGCGCGGCCGGTCCTCGGCGGCCCGGCCGCCCCCCCATCCCCGTCTCCGTCCCCGTCCTCGTCCTGGTCCCCGCCGGTGACGGCGCCCTGCCCCTGGTGGCCTGCACCGCCACCGGTCCGCATCCCGGCCCGCCCCGCCGGAGCGGGGCACGGCCCCCGGCCGGACGGCCCGGCCGCCGCCCGGAGGGGTGGCCCGGGCACCCGTCCCCGGCCGCGCCCCCGTCCGTCCGGCGCCGGCAGCCCGCTCGCCGCCCGCCGGGGCCACGGCGGCTGTCCACCCGCGCCTGTCCACCCGCGCCTGCGCAGCCGCGCCCGTTCAACGGTGCCCGTCCACCCGCCGCGCCCGGTCAGCCGCGCCCGCCCCGCCGCAGCAGCCCGCCGACCGCGTCCGCGGCCCGCCGCCGCGCCGACCACCAGGCGTCCCGGACCGTGTCCCGCACGGCGGCGTACCGCCCGGCGACCCGCCACACCATCCGCACCGAGGACGGCGGCAGCACCACCGCCCGCACCCTGGTCCACCTGCCCGCGGCGGCCCGAAGCCCCTCGCTGGCCGCCCGCACGTCGTCGCCCAGCCCGGCCGGCGCCTGCGCGGAGCGCGCGTACAGCGCCCGCTCGGTGGCCAGCGCCACCCGCCCGGCGGCCTCCCGCGGCCCGTCCTCCAGCGGCGCCGCCGCCGCGATCCGCTCCAGGGTGCGCCGCGGGGTCTCCGCACCGTCCGGTGCGATGCCCAGGTCCCAGGCCGAGTCCACCAGCTCCTGCCAGGCGGCGATCACCTGGGCCTCCGTCAGCTCCGGCGGTCCGGACGCGCCCTCCGGCCCGCCCCTGCTCCCCCCGCCGCCGTCCACCGGCCGCAGCCGGATCCGCCGCAGCCTGGTCCGCCACAGCATGGGGACGAGCAGCAGCGCCAGCAGCAGGAGTCCGACCCCGGCACCCGCCAGCACGGCCGCCGTCGGCCACGCCGACCGCCGCGGCGCCGCCTCGGGCACGGCCGCGACCTGCTTGCCGCACTCGCCCGCCCGCCGCTCCTGGACGGTGCAGCCGGGGGCGGTGCTGGGACCGGCCGAGGGCCGGGCCGTCGGCCTGGTCCGCGGCTCCCGGTCGTCGGCGCCCGGCGCGGCGGGCGTCTGCTGCCGGGTGTAGTCGGGCGTGGTGCCTCGGCTGGGCGTGGGCTCGAAGCGGATCCAGCCCGCCCCTTCGAAGTACAGCTCGGGCCAGGCGTGGGCGTCCTTGCTGCCCACCGTCCAGCTGCCGTCGGACCGGGGGCTGCCGGAGGTGAAGCCGACGGCCACCCGCGCGGGGATGCCCAGGGTGCGCGCCATCGCCGCCATGGTGGCGGAGAAGTGCACGCAGAAGCCCTCCTTCCGGCGGAGGAAGGAGGTGATGGCGTCGATGCCGGTGCCGGCCCGCACCTCGGTGTTGTACGAGAAGCCGCCGGACTGGGAGAACCAGTCCTGCAGCGCCACCGCCCTGTCGTACGGGGTGTCGGCGTCCTGGGTCACCTGCCGGGCGGTGGTGCGGACCACGTCGGGCAGGTCGGCGGGCAGCGCGAGGTCGCGCTCGGCGATGTCCTGGGGCGGCGCCGCCGCGGCGCGCAGCTGCTCCGGTGTGGGGTCCAGGTCGAGGCTGGTCACCGTGTACGACAGGCCGAGCGTCTTCTGCCCGTTGTCGCCGACCACCGTGCGGCTGTTGGGCTCGAACCGCCACCTGCCCGGCACGTCCACCCGGGAGGCGGGGTACGGCATGGGCAGCCACTCCTGCCTGAGATGACTGCCGACGGCGATCCGGGTGGTGACCTCGGTGCGCTCCACCGCGCCGGAGAGCCCCGGAGGGTCCGGCAGCGGCGAGGGGACGTCCTCGACCCGCTGCGGGGAGGGCCGCCACTCGACCCCGTCGAAGTCGTCCGACACCGCCACCCGGATGTACATGCTGCCGGCGTTCTTCGAGGTGGTGGTGTAGCTCAGCTGCTCGATGTTGTCCGGCTGGTTCAGGTCGGACTGGAGGGACACCACCGGGTTGATCGCGGTGATGGTCCCCCCGCCCTTGCCGCCCCCGTGGCCCAGGCGGCCCCCGATCAGGCCCCCGTCCAGGTCCGGCAGGAAGAACGGCACCGCGAGGGCGACCGCCAGCGCCGCCACCCCGGCCCGCCGGCCGCCGCCGGTGAGCGGACCGCCGGAGCCGCCGCCCGCGCCGTGGAAGACCCGGCCCCAGCGGGAGAGCCGGTCCTGGCCCTCCGCGAACAGCACCGCCAGGTAGCCGCCCGCCGCGAGCAGGAACCAGAGCCACGCGGGCCCCCGGTCGTCCAGGCCGGTTCCCACCGAGTACAGGGCCAGCAGCGGCAGGCCCGCCAGCGCGGCCCGCCGGTAGGTCACCGCCAGCGTGTCGACCGCGACCGCGACCAGGGCCACCGAGCCGACCAGGATCAGCCGCAGGCCGGGGGTGGCGGGCGCGGGCGTGCCGTAGTTGCCGACGTCGTTCACGCCGCCCTGCAGCACCTGGACCAGCCGGCTCACCGAGGCCGGGCCGGGCAGCAGCCCGTACACGGCGGCGTCGCGGGCGAACCCCAGGGCCAGCAGGCACCCCACCGCGGCCACCTGCGCGGCCGGGGTCAGCGGGCGGGGCAGCCGCAGCCGCCGCCCGAGGGCGCCGACGCCCGTTGCGGCCGCGGTCAGGAACGCGGCGTGCAGGATCCACCCTGCGGGCTTCACCAGCGGTTCCAGGCAGAAGGACACCAGCATGACGGCCGCCGCCGAGCACAGCGTCAGCCGGGTGCGGCCCGTCACTGCGGACCCCCCTCTCCGTCGGTCCGTGCTCCCTCGGCCCGCGCTGCGGCGGTCCGTGCCGCGTCGGTCCAGGTTCCGTCGGTCCATGTCCCGTCGGCCCGGGTCCCGTCGGCCCGTGCCCCGGTGCCGGTCCCCTGCGGCGCGCCCCCGGGCGGGCCCGCCGCCCCCGACGCCTCCCGCGGCCCCGGCCGGGCGGCGCGGTCGGCCTGCCGCCACAGCGCGGCGGCGGTGTCCCCGGCGGCGGCGCGCAGCACCGTCCAGCCGGCCTCCCGCAGCAGCCGCTCCCCGGTGCCGGCGCCGAGGGCGTCCGCGCCGTGCGCCGCGGTGCGCACGGCGGCCCAGGTGGCGGTGTCCAGCAGGAAGGCGACCGCCGCGCCGGCGCGGCGCCGCAGTCTGCCGAGCCGCGCCACCTGCTCCTCGTCGAGCGTCCCCAGGACGGCGACCACCAGGCCCTCGCCGCCGAGCCGCAGCACGTCCTCGGCGCGGGAGAGCCCCCCGCCGTCCGACGCCTGCAGCACGGCCAGGGTGTCCAGGATCAGCCCCGACGTCTCGGAGGCCGCCCCGCCCTCCCCGGCGGTGCCGGGCACCGACAGCCCGGTGTCGGTGAGCAGCCCCACCGCGTACCCCCGCTCCAGCAGGTGCACCGCGACCGAGGCGGCGGTGGCGACGGCCCACTCCAGGGAGGAGGCGGGCCCGCTGCCGCGGTGGCCGACGCCGCGGGTGTCCAGCAGGACGGTGGCGCGGGAGCGCAGCGGCTGCTCCTCGCGGCGCACCATCAGCTCCCCGTAGCGCGCGGTGGACTTCCAGTGCACCCGCCGCAGGTCGTCGCCGTGCCGGTAGCCGCGCGGCACCACGTCGTCCTCGCCGGCCAGCGCCACCGCCCGCGACCGGCTGTCGCCGTGGCCGGTCCACTCGCCGGCCAGCCGGACCGGGGGCAGCGGCTCGACCTGCGGCACCACGGTGAGGGTGTCGGCCGCGGTGAAGGCCCGGGCCAGCTCGCACATGCCGAACGGGTCGGACAGCCGCAGCTGCAGCGGCCCGAGCGGGTAGCGGCCGCGCAGGTCGGAGCGGACCCGGTAGGACACCTCGCGGTGGCCGCGCGGCTCCACCCGGTCCAGGACGAAGCGCGGGCGCGGACCGAGGACGTACGGCACCCGGTCCTCCAGCATGAGCAGCCCGGTGGGCACGCGCGAGACGTTGTCGACCCGCAGGTGCACCCGTGCCTCCTGTCCGGCGGGCACCCGGTGCGGGGTGAGGCGGCGGCCGCTGGCGACCCGGTAGCGCGTGCGCAGCAGCAGCACCGCGGAGGCGAGCGGCAGGGCGGCGAGCAGGATGCCGACCCGCAGCAGGGCGCCCTGCCCCAGCAGGTAGGAGCAGAGGATTGCGGTCAGGCCGGCCGCCAGGAAGGAGCGGCCCCGGGTGGTCAGCCCCCGCAGCCCGGTGCGCAGTCCCGACGCCTCCCCCTGGCCCTGGGGGGCCACCTCAGCCCCTCCGCAGCGGCGCGCCCTGGTCCCCGAACGGACGCGGGATCGGCAGCCGCTGCACCATGTCCCGGACGACCTGCTCGGTGGAGCGGCGGCTCAGCTGGGTCTCGGCCGTGGGCAGCAGGCGGTGGGCGAGCACCGGCACCGCCAGCGCCTGCACGTCGTCCGGCAGCACGTAGTCGCGGCCCTCCAGTGCGGCGGCCGCGCGGGCCGCCCGCAGCAGGTGCAGGGTGGCGCGGGGGGAGGCGCCGAGCCGCAGCTCGGGCGAGGTGCGGGTGGCGCCGACCAGCTCGACGGCGTACCGGCGGACCGTGTCGGCGACGTGCACCCCCCGGACCGCCTCGACGAGCTTCAGCACGTCGTGGGCGTGCGCCACCGGCTGCAGGTCGTCCAGCGGCGAGGCGCCGCCGTGGGTGTCCAGCATCGCCAGCTCGGCCTCGGGGCCGGGGTAGCCGATGGAGATGCGGGCCATGAAGCGGTCCCGCTGGGCCTCGGGCAGCGGGTAGGTGCCCTCCATCTCGACCGGGTTCTGGGTGGCGATCACCATGAACGGCGACGGCAGCTCGTAGCTGGTGCCGTCGATGGTGACCTGGCGCTCCTCCATGGACTCCAGCAGCGCCGACTGGGTCTTGGGCGAGGCGCGGTTGATCTCGTCGCCGACGACGATCTGGGCGAAGATCGCGCCGGGCCGGAACTCGAAGTCGCGGCGGTTCTGGTCGAAGACGTTGGTGCCGGTGACGTCGGAGGGCAGCAGGTCCGGGGTGAACTGGATGCGCCGCACGGTGCAGTCCACCGACCGGGCCAGCGCCTTGGCCAGCATCGTCTTGCCGACGCCGGGCACGTCCTCGATCAGCAGGTGGCCCTCGGCCAGCATCACCGTCAGCGCGATCCGCACCGCCTCCGGCTTGCCCTCGATGACGCTCTCCACGGACGACCGCACCCGCTCCACGACGGCCCGGAGCTCGTCCAGCGCCGCAGGCCCGCGCCGGAACTCCGGCACCGGCCCACCCGCCCGGGGGTAGGCGGCGCCGGCCGGTCCCTGACCGTCGAGACCGGCACGCTCGTTGAAGGTCGTCACCCGCTGCTCCTCGGACCCGTCCTGTCGGCCGTTCCTGGTCCAGGGACCGGCCCCTCCACCCCGGATTACGCGCACCCCGGCTGATCGGTTCCAGGGGGACCGGCCGCCCGGCTCCGGGCACGCGGGCAGGCCGCCCCAGGTGGTGCGGGGACCCGGCCTGCCCCACGCATTCTTCCCTGCATCGGTGTCACAAGTCACCCGGCCGGGCGACACGCCCGCTTTGCCCGGGATCGGGAGTGCGCTGCGGACCGGACCGGGCTGGGGCGGGAGGGCGGAACCGGACGGGAAGGCGGGGAGGGGGAGGGGGCGCCGCCGGACGGGGCCGTCGCGCGGCGCGCTACCGCGGGGTGCCGAAGTCCTGCGTCCAGTAGCCGCCCGGATCCGCCACCCCGAGGCCCATCTCCCGGTACCCGCAGTCGAGGATGTTCCAGCGGTGCTCGGGGCTGGACATCCACGCCCGCACCACCTCCTCGGCGCTGCCGTAGCCGCGGGCGACGTTCTCGCCCCAGGCCGAGGGGCGGTAGCCGCTGCGCCGGATGCGGTCCACCGGGCCGGAGCCGTCGGATCCCTGGTGCGACATGAGGTGGCGGACGGCCATGTCCCGGCTGTGCTCCCGCGCGGAGGCGTTCAGGCGCTCCTCCAGGACCAGCGACCCGCACCCGGCGCGCCACCGCTCCTCGTTGACCAGGTCCAGCACCCGGTTCGCCGTCTGCCCGGAGAAGACGTGCAGGCCCTCGGCGCGGGCCGCGGCGGGGGCGCCGACCGCCAGCAGGCAGGCGGCCGCGGCGACGGCCGCTCTCGGACGGGGGGCGGTGCTGCGCTGGTTCCGCACGGACGACCTCACTCGGGGCAGGGGGCTGCGGGGCTCACCGGCACCCGATCACCGGTTCCGGGGGCCCTGTCCCGCCGCGGCGCCCCGTGTCACCCGGGGAGGGGACGCTTTGCGGCCGACCGGACGGAGGCGGCTCGCCGGTTCGGCCCAGCCGCCCGCGGGCCGCCCCCGGTGCCGCCCGCCCCCGCCCCCGGTCCGGCGCCGCGCCCGCCCCCGGGCCGGCACCGCGTCCGTTCGCGTCCGTCCGCGTCCGCCCGCCGGACCTTCACCCGCCCGGGTGGCCGCCCGGCGCGGGACCGGGTGCGGTGCGCCCCGGCCGCCGCCGCCCCGCTCCCCGCCGACCTGGCCTTTCGCGGTGCGCCGCACGGGTGGTGCGCCGTCGCGGACGATTGACCCCGGCAGGCGGTGGAGTAGAGTGACGGCGGAGCGCCACGGGTCGTCACACGCCGTCAGTCCACCGCGGGACGACGCCCGCCGGCCCCCGCCCCCACCCGCCGGACGCTGCGCCCGGCCTCCTCCCGCTCCGCACCCCCTGGCTCCCCTTCCCCGGCGCCAGGAGGGTCACTTCCCCCAGTGAGCGGGCGGGGACCAGACGCCGCGTCCGCACCCCGGGCGGGCCCCGCCGCGCGCGGCCCCCTCCCGGCCGCCCCCACCCCGCGCGACCGGGCCGGCGGGCCGTCGTCCACCATGGGACGGCACGGCGCCCCGCCCCGGGGCGACGGCACCACGAGAAGGGCCCCTCCCCGCCATGAGCACCGACGACCCCGCACGCACCGCCGCCGCGGGAGGCCGGGCGACCGGGCAGGAGCAGGGCCCCCGGCACGTCCCGGTGATGCTCCGGCGGTGCCTGGACGTCCTCGCCCCCGCCCTCGCCGAGCCCGGCGCCGTCGTCGTGGACGCCACCCTGGGCCTCGGCGGCCACAGCGAGGCGCTGCTGCGGACCTTCCCCGAGGCCCGGCTGGTCGCGGTGGACCGCGACCCGGCCGCGCTGGAGCTCGCCGGGCGGCGCCTCGCCCCGTACGGGGACCGGGCGTCCCTGGTGCACGCCGTGTACGACGAGATCCCGGCCGTGCTGGAGCGCCTCGGCATCCCCCGCGTCCAGGGCGTCCTCTTCGACCTCGGTGTCTCCTCCATGCAGCTCGACGAGGCCGACCGCGGCTTCGCGTACGCCCAGGACGCCCCGCTGGACATGCGGATGGACCAGTCCCGGGGCCTGAGCGCCGCCGAGGTGCTCAACACCTACAGCCACGGCGAGCTGGCCCGCATCCTCAAGGTGTACGGCGAGGAGCGGTTCGCCAAGAAGATCGCCTCGGTGATCGTCCGCGAGCGGGAGAAGGAGCCGTTCACCACCAGCGCCCGCCTCGTGGACCTGGTGCGGAACGCCATCCCCGCCGCCACCCGCCGCACCGGCGGCAACCCGGCCAAGCGCACCTTCCAGGCGCTGCGCATCGAGGTCAACGGCGAGCTGGCGGTGCTCGACCGGGCGATCCCCGGCGCGCTGGACGCGCTCGCGGTCGGCGGCCGCATCGCCGTGCTCTCGTACCACTCCCTGGAGGACCGCCTCGTCAAGCAGTACCTCGCCGCCGGGGCCACCAGCACCGCCCCGCCCGGCCTGCCGGTCGTCCCGGAGGAGTACCAGCCCTGGCTGAGGCTGCTCACCCGCGGCGCCGAACTGCCGACCGAGGCGGAGATCGAGGAGAACCGGCGCGCCGCCCCGGCCAGGCTGCGCGCGGCGGAGAGGATCAGGGAGCGGAAGGCGGACCGGGGCTAGCGGCCCCGCGGCGGCGCCCGGGGCGTCCGCCGGGGGAGGGAAGGAGCAGGGAGTTGAGGGTGCCCGCAGCGGGGACGGCGGGGGCGCGGCGGCAGCCGGGACGCCCCGGGGCCGGTCCGCGTCCGACCGTCCGCCGGCTCTCCGCCCCCCGCCGCCCGGCCCGCGGCCGCACGCCCTTCGCCGTCCTGGTGGTGGTGCTGCTGGCGGCGGGCCTGATCGGCCTGCTGACCCTCAACACCGCGCTCAACCAGGGCTCCTTCGAGCTGTCGCGCCTGCAGAGCGAGACCACCCGGCTCACCGACGAGCAGCAGAGCCTGGAGCAGCAGATCGCGCAGCTGTCCGCCCCGGACGCGCTGGAGCGGCGCGCCCGCGGGCTCGGCATGGTCCCCGGCGGCAGCCCCGCCTTCCTCCGGGACGACGGCACGGTGCTGGGGAAGCCCGGGAAGGCCGTCGGCACTCCGCCGGTCACCCGCTCCTCCGGCGCCCTGTGGAGCGTCCCCAGCCCCAGCCCCCAGGCCGCCGCGCCCGCGCCCGCCGGCGCCGACGGCGTCATCCAGGCCGCGCCGGCCGCCGCGGGGGGTGCCGCCCGGTGACCGACGAACCCCGCCGGCCCCGCCGCCCCGCGGCGGCCCGGCCCGCCCCCGCCCCCCGGCCCGCGGGCGGCCGCCCGGCGGCCGGGGCCGCCGCGCCGCGCCCGCCCCGCCCCCGTACCGGCCGGCCCGACCGCGGGCAGGACCGCGAGAGGCAGCAGGACCGCGAGAGGCCGCAGGACCGCGAGGGGCGGCCGGGCCGCCCCGCCCGGCCCGGCCGCCCCCCGGCGGCCCGCGGGTCCGCCGGGAAGGCCATCCGCCTGGGCGACCCCCGCCGCCGGCTGCGGGTGGTCACCGCCGTCCTGGCCGCCGTCCTCGCCCTCTTCGTCGGCCGCCTCGTCCAGCTCCAGCTGGTGGACGCCTCCGCCCTCGCCGGGGAGGCCGCCGTCAACCGGTACGTCGACGACGTGCTCCCCGCCGACCGCGGTGCCATAACGGACGCCTCGGGCGCCGTCCTCGCCGCGACCGTCGACGCCGACGACATCACCGCCGACCCGACGATGTTCACCCCCGCGCAGACGAAGGTCCCCGACGCCCCGCAGCAGGCCGCCGCCCTGCTCGCCCCGATCCTCGGCACCGACCGGGCGAAGCTCGCCGCCGCCCTCAGCGCCCCCGGCAAGCGGTACGCGCTCCTCGCCGGCCGCCAGCCGCCGCAGGCCTGGACCCAGATCAGCGCGCTCAAGGCGGCCTTCGCCAAGCAGGCCGCCACACCCGCCTGCCAGGCGCAGGCCGCGCAGGTCGGCAGGCCCGCGGACCAGGGCGGCCGCACCTCCGTGGACGCGGGCTGCGCCGACGTGCTGGCCGGGGTCTTCCACCGCGGGACCAGCCGCCGCGTCTACCCCGACGGCGGCCTGGCCTCCAACGTCGTGGGCTTCGTCAACGGCGAGGGCCTCGGCGCGGGCGGCCTGGAGCAGCAGTACCAGGCCGAGCTGGCGGGCCGCGACGGCCGCATCACGTACGCCCAGTCCGGCGGGCAGCTGGTGCCCACCGCGGGCTTCCACGAGCGCGCCGCCGTCCCCGGCTCCACCCTGCGGCTCACCCTGGACCGCGACATCCAGTGGGCCGCCCAGCGCGCCATCACCGACCAGGTGCGGGCGGCGGGCGCGGAGAAGGGCTACGTCATCGTGCAGGACGTGCGGTCCGGGCAGGTGCTGGCCATGGCCACCGCCCCGGGCTTCAACGCCGGCGACCTCGCCCACGCCGCCCCCGGTGCCCTCGGCAACCCCGCCCTCCAGGACGCCTACGAGCCCGGCAGCACCGCCAAGCTGATGACGATGGCCGCGGTCCTCGACACCGGCACCGCCGCCTGGGACACCCACGTCACCGTCCCCGGCACCCTGCACCGCGCCGACCGGATCTTCCACGACGACGTCGACCACGGCACCTGGTACCTCACCCTCAACGGGGTGCTGGCCAAGTCCTCCAACATCGGCACCATCGAGGCCGCCGAGCACCTCGGGAAGACCCAGAAGGAGTCCAACCGGGTCCTGGAGGGCTACCTGCGGAAGTTCGGCATCGGCCGCCCCACCGGCCTCGGCTTCCCCGGCGAGACCCGCGGCATCCTCGCCGCCGCGGCCGACTGGCAGGGCTCGCAGCAGTACACCATCCCCTTCGGGCAGGGCCTCTCGCTCAACGCCCTCCAGGCGACCTCGGTCTACTCCACCATCGCCAACGGCGGCGTGCGGGTCGACCCGAGCCTCGTGCGCGGCACCACCGGCCCCGACGGCCGCTTCACCCCCGCCCCCGCCCCCGGGCGGACCCGCGTGGTCGGCCCGCAGACCGCGGGGACCCTCGCCCGGATGCTGGAGTCGGTCGTCTCCGACGAGCAGGGCACCGGCGCCAGGGCGCAGATCCCCGGCTACCGGGTCGCCGGCAAGACCGGCACCGCCAACCGCGTCGACCCGAGGACGGGCCGCTACTCCGGCTACACCGCCTCCTTCATCGGCTTCGCCCCCGCCGACCGGCCCCGGCTCACCGTCTCCTGCACCATCCAGGACCCGGTCAACGGCCACTTCGGCGGCCAGCTGTGCGGGCCGGTGTTCAAGCAGGTGATGGAGTTCGCCCTGAAGTCCCTCCAGGTGCCGCCCAGCGGCGCCCCAGCCCCCGGGCTCCCCGTCGAGTGGAAGCCCTCCCCGTGAGCAGCGACAGGAGAGCCGACGTGACCTCGATCACACCCCAGGAGCCCGCGGGGTCCGCCCCCGGCCTCTCGCGTGGCCCGGGCGCCGCCGCTCCGGATACCCTGCCTGCCGTGCCGAAACCTGATCAGCCCCCGAAGCACCCCGGCCCGCCCCGCCCCGACGCGGTGCGGCCGACCCCGCTCGCCGAGGTCGCCGCCCTGCTGGGCCCGGTCCCGTCCGCCGCCGTGGCCGGGGCCGCCGCGGAGGCCGAGGTCACCGGCATCACCCACGACTCCCGGGCGGTGCGCCCCGGCGACGTGTACGTCGCCTTCGGCGGCGCCAACCACCACGGCGCGGCCTTCGCCGACCGGGCGGCCGCCGCCGGGGCCGTCGCGGTGCTCACCGACCCGGCCGGGGCGGAGCAGGCAGCCGCCTGCGGCCTGCCGGTCCTCGTCGTCGACGAGCCGCGGGCCCGCATGGGCGCCCTCGCCGCCGCCGTGTACGGGCGGCCCGCCGAGGACCTGCTCATGGTCGGCGTCACCGGCACCAGCGGCAAGACCACCACCTCGTACCTGGTCGAGGGCGGCCTGCGCGGCGCCGGGCGCGCCCCGGGCGTCATCGGCACCGTGGAGATGCGGGTCGGCGACCGCCGCATCCCGAGCGAGCGCACCACCCCCGAGGCCACCGACCTGCACGCCGTCCTCGCGCTGATGCGCGAGCAGGGCGCCGACGCGGTCGCCATGGAGGTCTCCAGCCACGCCCTGGTCTTCGGCCGGGTCGACGGCGTGGTCTACGACGTCGCGGTCTTCCTCAACCTGACGCCGGAGCACCTCGACTTCCACCCCGACATGGAGGACTACTTCCGGGCCAAGGCGCAGCTCTTCACCGAGCGCCGCGCCCGCCGGGGCGTGGTCAACCTCGACGACCCCTACGGCCGCCGCCTCGCCGCCGAGGCGGGCATCCCGGTCACCACCTTCTCCGCCGAGGGCGACCCGGACGCCGACTGGCGGGCCGAGGCCGTCCACCTGGGCCCGGCCGACTCCACGTTCCGCGTGGTCGGCCCGGACGGCGCCGCCGCCGACGCCTCGGTGCCGCTGCCCGGCCCGTTCAACGTCGCCAACGCCCTCGCCGCGATCGCGGCCCTGGCGAGCGCCGGGCTGCCGCTGGAGCAGGCGGTGGCGGGCGTCGCCGCCGTGCCCGGCGTGCCCGGCCGCATGGAGCGGGTCGACGCCGGCCAGCCTTTCGTCGCCGTCGTCGACTACGCCCACAAGCCGGACGCCCTGCGGTCCGTCCTGGAGTCGCTGCGCGAGGTCACCAAGGGCCGCGTGCACCTCGTCGTCGGCTGCGGCGGCGACCGGGACCCGCACAAGCGCGGCCCCATGGGCGCCATCGCCGCCCGGCTCGCCGACACCGCCGTCCTCACCAGCGACAACCCCCGCACCGAGGACCCCCTCGCCATCCTCGCCGCCATGCTCGGCGGCGCGCTGGAGGTCCCCGAGGCGGAGCGCGGCGACGTCCTGGTCGTGCCCTCCCGGGCCGACGCGGTCGCCGCCGCAGTCGCCCGCGCCCATGCGGGCGACTCCGTCCTCGTCGCGGGCAAGGGCCACGAGCTCGGCCAGTACGTCCGCGGCGAGATCCGACCCTTCGACGACCGGGAGGTGCTGCGCGACGCCATCGTCCGCAGCCACCCGGAGGCCGCGGCACAGGAGCCCCGCCCCGCGGGCGCCGGCGCGGCAGACTCCAAGGAGTAACCCCCAGTGATCGCACTGACCCTCGCCGAGGTCGCCACGGCCGTCGGGGGGACGCTGCACGACGCCCCCGACCCGCAGGCCCGGATCACCGGACCGGTGGTCGTGGACTCCCGCCAGGTGCAGCCGGGAGGGCTGTTCGCCGCCGTCCGCGGCGAGCACGCGGACGGGCACGACTTCGCCGCCGGGGCCGCCGCCGACGGCGCCGCCGCCGTGCTCGCCGCCCGGCCGGTGGGCGTCCCCGCCGTCGTCGTCGACGACGTCGTCGACGCGCTCGGCCGCCTCGCCCGCGCCGTCGTCGACCGGCTGCGGGAGACCACCGCGGTGGTGGGCCTGACCGGCTCGGCCGGCAAGACCAGCACCAAGGACCTGATCGGCCAGCTCCTGGAGCGCGTCGGCCCGACGATCTGCCCCACCGGCAGCTTCAACAACGAGATCGGCCTGCCCCTCACCGCGCTGCGCGCCGACGCCTCCACCCGCCACCTGGTGCTGGAGATGGGCGCCCGCGGCAAGGGCCACATCGCCTACCTCACCGGCCTGACCCCGCCCCGGATCGGCGTCGTCCTCAACGTCGGCACCGCCCACATCGGCGAGTTCGGCGGCAAGGCCGCCATCGCCGAGGCCAAGGGCGAGCTGGTGGAGGCCCTGCCCGCCGACGGCGTCGCGGTGCTCAACGCCGACGACCCGCTGGTGCGGGCCATGGCCTCCCGCACCCGGGCCCGCGTCGTCCTCTTCGGCGAGTCCGCGGAGGCGCAGGTCAGGGCCGAGGACGTCCGCCTGGACGCCTCCGGCCGCCCCTCCTTCACCCTCATCACCCCGGCCGGTTCCGCCCCCGTGACCCTGCGCCTGTACGGTGAGCACCACGTCTCGAACGCCCTTGCCGCCGCAGCGGTGGCGGGGGAGTTCGGAATGTCCGTCGACGACACCGCCGCCGCCCTGGGCGAGGCGGGTGCGCTCTCCCGCTGGCGCATGGAGGTCGTCGAACGGGCCGACGGTGTCACCGTCGTCAACGACGCCTACAACGCGAACCCGGACTCGGTGCGGGCCGCACTGCGGGCGCTCGTGTCGATGGCGGGCACCGGGCCCGGGCGCCGGCGCACCTGGGCGGTGCTCGGCGAGATGCGGGAGCTCGGCGAGGACTCCCTCGCGGAGCACGACGCCATCGGGCGCCTGGCGGTCCGGCTGAACGTCACCAAGGTGGTGGCGGTCGGCGGCCGCGAGGCCGCATGGCTCGACATGGGTGCCAAGAACGAGGGTTCGTGGGGTGAGGAGTCGGTGCTGGTGTCCGACGCTGAGGCGGCGATCGATCTGCTGCGCGATCAGGTACGGCCGGGGGACGTGGTGCTGGTGAAGGCATCCCGCGCGGCAGGTCTGGAGCGGGTCGCGGAGGCCCTGCTCGCGGACGGCGGCGCCGCGGCGGACGGAGCGGCCCGGTGAGGCAGATCCTCTTCGCCGGCGTCATCGGCCTGGTCCTCACGCTCATCGGGACCCCGCTGCTGATCCGGCTGCTCGCCCGGCACGGCTACGGCCAGATGATCCGCGACGACGGCCCCGCCGCCCACCACAGCAAGCGCGGCACCCCCACCATGGGCGGCATCGCCTTCATCCTGGCGACGCTGATCGCGTACGCGGCCACCAAGGCCATCACCATGGAGAAGCCCACCGCCTCCGGGCTGCTGGTGCTCTTCCTGACGGCCGGTCTGGGACTCGTCGGCTTCCTCGACGACTACATCAAGGTCATCAAGCAGCGGTCGCTCGGCCTGCGGGCCAAGGCCAAGCTGGTCGGCCAGTCGGCGGTGGGCCTCGCCTTCGCGATCCTGGCGCTGCAGTTCCAGGACAGCCGCGGCCTGACCCCGGCCTCCACCAAGCTGTCGTTCGTGCAGGACTTCGGCTGGTCGATAGGGCCCGTGCTGTTCGTCGTCTGGGCGTACTTCATGATCGCCGCGATGTCGAACGGCGTGAACCTCACCGACGGCCTCGACGGCCTGGCCACCGGCGCCTCGGTGATGGTCTTCGGCGCGTACGTCTTCATCGGCGTCTGGCAGCACGGCCAGAACTGCGCCTTCGCGCTCACCGCCACCGCCAACTGCTACGACGTCCGCGACCCGCTCGACCTCGCGGTGGTGGCCTCGGCGCTGATGGGCTCCTGCTTCGGCTTCCTGTGGTGGAACACCTCGCCCGCCAAGATCTTCATGGGCGACACCGGCTCCCTGGCGCTCGGCGGCGCCCTGGCCGGCCTCGCCATCTGCTCCCGCACCGAGATGCTGCTCGCCCTGCTCGGCGGCCTCTTCGTGCTGATCACCCTCTCGGTGATCATCCAGGTCAGCTCCTTCCGGATGACCGGCAAGCGCGTCTTCCGCATGGCGCCGCTCCAGCACCACTTCGAGCTCAAGGGGTGGAGCGAGGTCCTCATCGTGGTCCGCTTCTGGATCATCCAGGGCCTCTGCGTCGCCGTCGGCCTCGGACTCTTCTACGCGGGCTGGGTGACCGGATGACGGACAGCGCCGCCGCGCACGGCGCGGACACCCCCGGGTTCGAGGGACTGCCCGTCGCCGTCGCCGGCCTCGGCGTCTCCGGCATCAGCGCCGCCCGCGTCCTGCACGGGCTCGGCGCCGACGTCACCGTCGTCGACGGCGGCGACTCCCCGGCGCTGCGCGAGCGCGCCGCCGGCCTGGAGGCGGACGGCGTCGCCGTCCGCCTCGGCGACGGCGCCACCCTGCCCGAGGGCACCCGGCTGGTCGTCACCTCGCCCGGCTGGCCGCCCTCCAGCGCGCTCTTCGCCGCCGCGGACGCCGCCGGCGTGCCCGTCTGGGGCGACGTCGAGCTGGCCTGGCGCCTGCGCCGCCCGCACCCCGCCACCGGCGAGCCCGCACCCTGGCTGGCCGTCACCGGGACCAACGGCAAGACGACGACCGTGCAGATGCTCGCCAGCATCCTCACCGCGGCCGGGAGGCGCACCGCCGCCGTCGGCAACGTCGGCGTCTCCGTCCTCGACGCCGTCCTCACCGGCTTCGGCGGCGCGGACGGGAACGGCGTGGACGGCATGGACGGCGCGTACGGGGACGGGGTGGACGGGGCGGAGCCCTACGACGTGCTCGCCGTCGAGCTCTCCAGCTACCAGCTGCACTGGGCGCCCTCGCTGCGCCCGCACTCGGCGGTCGTCCTCAACCTGGCGCCGGACCACCTCGACTGGCACGGCTCCATGGAGGCGTACGCCGCCGACAAGGGCCGCATCTACGAGGGCAACCGGGTCGCCTGCGTGTACAACACGGCCGACCCCGCCACCGAGGAGCTGGTGCGCGCCGCCGACGTCGAGGAGGGCTGCCGCGCCGTCGGCTTCACCCTCGGCGCCCCCGGCCCGTCCGAGCTCGGCGTCGTGGACGGCCTCCTGGTCGACCGGGCGTTCGTCGCGGACCGGCAGCGCACCGCCGCCGAACTGGCCTCCGTCGAGGACGTCCAGCCGCCCGCCCCGCACAATGTCGCCGACGCCCTGGCCGCCGCCGCCCTGGCCCGCGCCTACGGCGTGGAGCCGCGCGCCGTCCGCGACGGCCTGCGGGCCTTCCGGCCCGACGCCCACCGCATCGCGCAGGTGGCCGTGGTGGACGGCGTCACCTGGGTCGACGACTCCAAGGCCACCAACACCCACGCCGCCGCTGCCTCGCTGGCCGCCTACGACCCGGTCGTCTGGATCGCCGGCGGCCTCGCCAAGGGCGCCGCCTTCGACGGACTGGCGGCCGGTGCGGCGTCCCGGCTGCGGGCCGTGGTGCTCATCGGCGCCGACCGCGCGGTGATCCGGGAGGCGCTGGCGCGACACGCCCCGGATGTGCCGGTGATCGAGGCGGCCGAGGGCCAGACTGGCGCGCAGGCCATGGACACCGTCGTCCGCGCCGCCGCGGACCTCGCCCGGCCCGGCGACACCGTGCTGCTGGCCCCGGCCTGCGCCTCGATGGACATGTTCACGAACTACGGCGAGCGCGGCGACCTCTTCGCCGCCGCGGTGCGGGGGCTCCGGGGCCGCTGAGGCCCGGGGCCGGGCGGCCGCACGCCGCCCGGCCCGGCGGCGGGGCGGTCCCGCGGCGGGACGGCCCGGCAGCAGGGCCGAGGGGAACGACCGGGAAGGGGCGAGCGGTGCCAGGACAGGTACGCGGGCGCACCGCCGCCCGGCCCGCCGAGCGCCCCTCCGGCCGCCTGCCGGTGATCTCGGCCACCAGCACCACCTTCCGCGCCGCCGGCCGGGCGGCGGCCCTGCGCGGGGCCTCCGCCCGGCTGCGCCGCGCCCTGGACCGGCCCCTGACCGCGTACTACCTGCTCCTCGGCTCCAGCCTGCTGATCCTGGTGCTGGGCCTGGTGATGGTCTTCTCCGCCTCCCAGATCACCGCCCTGCGCCAGGGCCTGCCGGTGCTCTTCTACTTCGGCAAGCAGCTGCTGGCCGTCGTCCTCGGCTGCGGCCTGATGCTGGTCGCCGCCCGCCTGCCGGTCGCGGCGCACCGGGCGCTGGCCTACCCGTTGCTGCTGCTCTCCGTCCTGCTCATGGTCCTCGTCACCATCCCCGGCATCGGCGTGGAGGTGGGCGGCAACCGCAACTGGATCAACGTCGGCCTCTTCCAGATCCAGCCCTCGGAGTTCGGCAAGCTCGCCCTCGTCCTGTGGGGCGCCGACCTGCTGGCCCGCAAGCAGCGCAACCGGATGCTGGACCAGTGGAAGCACCTGCTGGTGCCGCTGGTGCCCGGCGCGGTCTTCCTGCTGATGCTCATCATGGCCGGCGGGGACATGGGCACCGCCATGATCCTGGTCGCGGTCCTCTTCGGCCTCCTGTGGATGGCCGGGGCCCCGCTGCGGCTCTTCGCGGGCTCGGCCGGCGTCGCCGTGGTGATGTCCGCCGCACTCATCGTCCTCGCCCCGCACCGGCTCGCCCGGATCAACTGCGTGGGCGTCACCCACACCGGCCCCGACGAGCCCTGCTGGCAGGCGGTCCACGGCCTGTACGCGCTGGCCTCCGGCGGCCTCTTCGGCTCGGGGCTGGGCGCCGGCGTCGAGAAGTGGGGCCAGCTGCCCGCCTCGCACACCGACTTCATCTTCGCCGTCACGGGGGAGGAGCTCGGCCTGGCAGGGACGCTGTCGGTGCTCGCCCTCTTCGCGGCACTAGGGTATGCGGGTATCCGCGTGGCCGGACGCACGAAGGACCCCTTCGTCAGGTACGCCGCGGGAGGCGCCACCACCTGGATCACGGCCCAGGCCGTGATCAACATCGGTGCGGTGCTGGGACTGCTGCCCATTGCGGGCGTCCCGCTCCCGCTGTTCTCCTACGGGGGGTCCGCACTGCTGCCGACCCTGTTCGCCGTCGGCATGCTGCTGTGCTTCGCGCGCAGCGAGCCGGGGGCCAGGGCGGCGCTGGCCGCGCGGGGCTCCACCTCCCGGTCCAGGTCGGTCCTGGCCCGGGTGCTGCCACGACGAACCACAGCGCGGCCCGCGAAGCAGCCGCGCAGGGAGCGGTGAATTTCGGTGCATGTCGTACTCGCCGGCGGGGGGACCGCCGGTCACATCGAGCCCGCGCTCGCCCTCGCCGACGCACTCCGCCGGCACGACCCCACGGTCGGCATCACGGCGCTGGGCACGGAGCGGGGCCTGGAGACCAGACTGGTCCCCGAGCGCGGCTACCACCTGGAACTGATCCCGGCGGTCCCGCTGCCGCGCAGGCCCACCCCGGAGCTGATCACCGTCCCGGGCCGGCTGCGCGCCACCGTCAAGGCCACCCAGGACATCATCGAGCGCTCCAAGGCCGACGCCGTCGTCGGCTTCGGCGGCTACGTGGCCATGCCCGCGTACCTGGCCGCCAAGCGGGCCGGCGTGCCGATCGTCGTCCACGAGGCCAACGCCCGGCCCGGCCTGGCGAACAAGGTCGGCTCCCGCTACACCGACTTCGTCGCGGTCTCCACGCCCGACAGCAAGCTGCGCGGCGCCCGCTACGTCGGCATCCCGCTGCGCCGCACCATCGCCACCCTGGACCGCAACGCGGCCCGCCCCGAGGCCCGCCACTACTTCGGCCTCGACCAGCGGCTGCCCACCCTGCTGGTCACCGGCGGCTCCCAGGGCGCCCGCCGCCTCAACGAGACCGTGCAGGCCATCGCCCCCCGCCTCCAGCAGTACGGGGTCCAGATCCTGCACGCGGTCGGCCCCAAGAACGAGGTGCCGCAGGTCGCCGACGTGCCCGGGATGCCCCCGTACCGGGTGGTGCCCTACCTGGACCGCATGGACCTCGCCTACGCCGCGGCCGACATGATGCTCTGCCGGGCCGGCGCCATGACGGTCGCCGAGCTCGCCGCCGTGGGCCTGCCCGCCGCGTTCGTCCCGCTGCCGATCGGCAACGGCGAGCAGCGGCTCAACGCCCAGCCGGTGGTGAAGGCCGGCGGCGGCCTGCTGGTCGACGACGCGGAGCTGACCCCGGAGTGGGTCCTCGGCAACGTCCTGCCGGTGCTCACCGACCCGCAGCGCCTGTGGGACATGAGCCGCGCCGCGTCCGAGTTCGGCCGCCGGGACGCCGACGACCTGCTGGTCGGCATGGTGTACGAGGCCATCAGCGCGGCCCGGGGGCACGGCACGCACCGTGGCTGAGGAGACCGCAGCCCCGGAGGGGACGGAGCGGGCGGCGGCCGAGGGGCCGCCGCCCCGGCTCCGCCTCTCCCGGCGCGGCACGGCCGTGGTCGGCGCCCTGGGCGCGCTGGCCGCGGGCGGCTGCGTCTGGCTGGTCTTCTTCTCCCCGGTCCTCGACGTCCGCGCCGTCGCCGTCACCGGCACCGCGAAGCTGACCCCGGACCAGGTCGCGGCCGCGGCCGGGGTGGACCCCGGCGGGCCGCTGGCCCGGGTGGACACCGACGCGGTGCGCCGCCGGATCACCGGCCGGCTGCGGCGGGTGGACCGGGTGGAGGTGTGGCGGGGCTGGCCGCACACCCTGCGGATCAAGGTCGTCGAACGCCGCCCGGTGGCGGCCGTGGCGGAGGCGGACGGCCGCTTCACCGAGGTCGACGCCGCGGGCGTCCGCTTCGCGACCGGGCCCGCCGCCCCGCCCGGGGTGCCGGTGGTGCGGCTCGTCCTCGACCAGGCCGCCCGGGACGCGGACGCCGTCATCCCGCAGCGGGAACTGGTCGCGGCCGCGGTCCGGGTCGCCGGGGACCTGCCGCCGGCGGTGGCGGGGAAGGCCGCCGCGGTCGAGGTGCACTCGTACGACGACATCGAGCTGCGGCTGGACGGCGGGCGCACGGTCCGCTGGGGCAGCAGCGAGCGCGGGCCGCGCAAGGCGAGGGTGCTCACCGCGCTGCTCGGGCACCGGGCCCGGACCTACGACGTCAGCGCCCCCGAGGCGCCGGCGACGGCGGGCTGACGCCGGTTCGGGCGGTCACCCGGCCGCCGGGCCGGCCGGTGTTCCCGCCGGTGTGCCGGGCGGCTCCCGGATATTGACGGGACGGCCGCGCGGCCCGACCCTTGGTGGTCCACCCCGGCTGTGAGGGCCGCAGGATGATCACATAGGCTCAAAAGAAAAGCGGGAGGCTCGGCGTGTTCGTTGAACACGGCCGCGCATCGACCTAGGGTCCTGTGTCACCAGGACGTTGAGAAGGACACGGACACGGCATTAACCCTAAACCTCAAGTTTAGGGTTCGGGTCGGCGGTCGGCATTCCGGGGCGCATGCCCCGGAAACGGGCACCCCACCCATCGGCATTCGTCGAACGGCGGTCACCACGCAGCCGTCCGACCCGGTACACCGAGGCGAGAGGCCTTCGACGTGGCAGCACCGCAGAACTACCTCGCAGTCATCAAGGTCGTCGGTATCGGCGGCGGTGGCGTGAACGCCATCAACCGGATGATCGAGGTCGGGCTCAAGGGCGTCGAGTTCATCGCGATCAACACCGATGCACAGGCCCTCCTGATGAGCGACGCCGACGTCAAGCTCGACGTGGGCCGCGAACTCACCAGGGGTCTCGGCGCCGGCGCCAACCCCGACGTCGGCCGCAAGGCCGCCGAGGACCACCGCGAGGAGATCGAGGAGGTCCTCAAGGGGGCCGACATGGTCTTCGTCACCGCCGGCGAGGGCGGCGGCACCGGCACCGGCGGCGCGCCCGTCGTCGCCAACATCGCCCGCTCGCTGGGCGCCCTGACCATCGGCGTGGTCACCCGCCCCTTCACGTTCGAGGGCCGCCGCCGCGCCAACCAGGCGGAGGACGGCATCGCGCAGCTGCGCGAGGAGGTCGACACCCTCATCGTCATCCCCAACGACCGGCTGCTGTCCATCTCGGACCGCCAGGTCAGCGTGCTGGACGCGTTCCGCTCCGCCGACCAGGTGCTGCTCTCCGGCGTCCAGGGCATCACCGACCTCATCACCACCCCCGGCCTGATCAACCTCGACTTCGCCGACGTCAAGTCCGTCATGTCGGACGCCGGTTCGGCCCTCATGGGCATCGGCTCCGCCCGCGGCGAGGACCGCGCCAAGGCCGCGGCCGAGATGGCGATCTCCTCCCCGCTGCTGGAGGCGTCCATCGACGGCGCCCGCGGTGTGCTGCTCTCCATCTCCGGCGGCTCCGACCTCGGCCTCTTCGAGATCAACGAGGCGGCCCAGCTGGTCAGCGAGGCCGCCCACCCGGAGGCCAACATCATCTTCGGCGCCGTCATCGACGACGCGCTCGGCGACGAGGTCCGGGTGACGGTGATCGCGGCCGGGTTCGACGGCGGGCAGCCCCCGGCCATCGTCCGCGAGCCGGTGGTCAAGGCCGGTCCGGCGGACCGCGACCGCGACCGCCCGGCCGCGCCCTCGCGCCCCTCCTACGGCGGCCTCGGCTCGGTGGCCCCGGCCGCCGACGAGATGCCGGCCGCCCGCACCGAGCCCGCCCCGGTGGCGCCGCCGGTCCCGCCGCAGATGCCCCCGGTGCAGCGGCCCTACGTGGAGACGCCGGCCGAGGAGCTGGACGTCCCGGACTTCCTCAAGTGACCGCTCCGGCAGCACCGATAGCCGCACCGCCCGCCGCACGACCGGGGAGCAGCGCGTGATCGGGGAGCGGATCGACCGCGACGGGGCTCACTTCGCCTTCACCGACCGGTGGGGCGGGGTGAGCTCCGCTCCGTACGGCGAGCTCAACCTCGGCGGGGCCGTCGGCGACGACCCCGCCGACGTGCGCCGCAACCGGGCGCTCGCCGCCGGGGCCCTCGGCCTCGACCCGGCCGACGTGGTCTGGATGAACCAGGTCCACGGCCGCGACGTCGCCGAGGCGACCGGCCGTCAGGCCGACGGGGAGGCACCCCGGGTGGACGCCCTGGTGACCGCCCGGCCCGGCCTCGCCCTCGCCGTGCTCACCGCCGACTGCACCCCGGTGCTGCTGGCCGACCCCGTCGCCGGGGTGGCCGCCGCCGCCCACGCCGGGCGCCCCGGCCTCGCCGCCGGGGTCGTCCCCGCCGCCGTCGCCGCGATGGTGCGGCTCGGCGCCCGACCCGGGCGGATCACCGCCGTGACCGGGCCCGCCGTCTGCGGCCACTGCTACGAGGTGCCCGAGGCGCTGCGCGCCGAGGTCGCCGCCGCCGTCCCGGCCGCGCACGCCGCCACCTCCTGGGGCACCCCGGCCCTGGACGTGCCGGGCGGGGTCGCCGCCCAGCTCGCCGAGGCCGGCGTCACCGACCTGCGCCGCTCCCCGGTCTGCACCCTGGAGTCGGCGGACCACTTCTCCTACCGCCGCGAGCAGCGCACCGGGCGCCTCGCGGGCTACGTCTGGCTGGACCCCCGATCGACATGAACGACGACCTCGACGGCCCGCACCCCGGCGGGCCGGCACTCCCCCCGCCCCCCGAGGGAGCGGCCCCCGCCCTGCGGGAGCGCCACCGGCAGCTCGCCGCGAACCTCGCCGCCGTCGAGCGGCGGATCGCCGCCGCGTGCGCCGCCGCCGGCCGCGCCCGCGACGAGGTCTCCCTCGTCGTGGTGACCAAGACCTATCCGGCCGAGGACACCCGGCTGCTGAGCGCGCTCGGGGTGTCCGACGTCGCCGAGAACCGCGACCAGGACGCCGCCCCCAAGGCCGAGGCCTGCGCGGACCTGCCGCTCACCTGGCACTTCGTCGGACAGCTGCAGACCAACAAGGCCCGCTCCGTCGTCCGGTACGCGGACTGGGTGCACTCCGTCGACCGGCCGCGGCTGGTCGACGCCCTCTCCGCCGCGGTCGTGCGCGCGGAGCGGCCCGACCTCGGCTGCCTGGTGCAGGTGGCGCTCGACCGCGAGGCGGGGGCGGGCGGAGGCCGCGCCGGGGTGACCCCGGAGGAGGTCGCGGCGCTCGCGGACATGATCGCCGACGCGCCCGGGCTGCGGCTGGGGGGTGTGATGACCGTCGCACCCCTGGCGGGCCGTTACGCGGGCGATCCGGCGGCCGCCTTCGGGCGGCTGGCGGAAATCGCAACCGCCGTACGGGCGGTGCATCCCGGTGCCACGATGGTCTCCGCGGGCATGAGTGGCGACCTCGAGGAGGCCGTTGCGGCCGGTGCGACACATGTGCGCGTCGGAACGGCGGTGCTCGGTGCGCGGCCACCCCTCCGGTAACGTCACCGATGAGTAGATCAGACCACAGGACAAAATAGGACAAAAGTGGTCGCAGCCACCTCTCGGCCGCGACCTGTGGATCGCATGTCCGCGGCCGCGCACGGGATCTGACCCATGGTCGGGCCCGGGCGGACCGCGGTCCCGACCGTGGGCGTCCCGCCGACGGCGGGGTCCGGCCGGTGACGGGCCGATCCACCACAGAGCGGAGGACAGGAGTATGGCCGGCGCTATGCGCAAGATGGCGGTCTACCTCGGCCTCGTGGAGGACGAGACCTACGACGGCCAGGGGTACGACCCCGACGACGACTACGACGCGGACCCCGAGCCGCTCCGCACCGGGCGCACCGAGGAGGTGCCCCGGCAGGCCGCCGCGCCCGCACAGCCGGTGCCGCACGCCGCCCCCGTGCCGGAGCGGCCGGTGCCGGTCCGCCAGGAGCCGGTGCGGATGGCCCCGGTGTCGTCCATCACACCCGAACGCCGCCACGTGGAGAAGAGCGCCCCGGTGATCATGCCCAAGGTCGTCAACGAGCGAGAGCCCTACCGCATCACCACGCTCCACCCCCGAACGTACAACGAGGCCCGCACCATCGGGGAGCACTTCCGCGACGGGACCCCCGTGATCATGAATCTCACGGAGATGGACGACACCGACGCCAAGCGCCTCGTAGACTTCGCGGCTGGGCTCGTCTTCGGCCTCCACGGCAGCATCGAGCGGGTGACGCAGAAGGTGTTCCTCCTGTCTCCTGCTAACGTCGATGTCACGGCGGAGGACAAGGCGCGCATCGCCGAGGGTGGGTTCTTCAACCAGAGCTGACCCGGCCGCGACACCACGTGCGGATCCGCTGACAGCAAGTGACGTCCGGAACGAACAGGAAGAGGGAGGGGAAGGCGCGATGGGCATCGTGTCGGCAGTGCTCTTCTACGCACTGACCGCTTTCCTCGTCATCCTGCTCTTCCGGCTGGTGATGGACTGGGTCTTCCAGTTCGCCCGGTCCTGGCACCCGGGCAAGGCCATGGTTGTGGTCCTGGAGGCCACGTACACTGTCACGGATCCGCCGCTCAAGCTTCTGCGGCGGTTCATTCCGCCGCTGCGTCTCGGGGGCGTGGCGCTCGACCTGTCCTTCTTCGTATTGATGATCATTGTGTATGTCCTGAGGTCGCTCGTTGCGCAGTTCATGTGGCTGTCATGAGACAGGACACCGGTGTGCCGACGATCACGTTGAGGTGAAGAGATGCCGTTGACCCCCGAGGACGTTCGTAACAAGCAGTTCACGACCGTCCGCCTCCGCGAAGGCTATGACGAGGACGAGGTCGATGCCTTCCTCGACGAGGTCGAAGCAGAGCTGACCCGTCTGCTCCGCGAGAACGAGGACCTGCGCGCCAAGCTGGCCGCGGCGACCCGTGCCGCCGCGCAGAACCAGCAGAACATGCGCAAGGAGCAGGACCAGCAGCAGCGTCCGGGCGCCCCCGTCCCCGCTGCCATATCGGGCCCCCCCGTGCCGGGCCAGCAGCAGATGCCGCAGCAGATGGGCGGCCCCCAGCAGCTCGGCCTGCCCCCGGGCGGCCAGCAGCAGCACCAGCAGCAGATGGGCGGCCCCCCGCAGCTCCCGGCCGGCCCCGGCGGCCAGCCGATGCCGCAGCAGATGGGCGGCCCCATGGGCGGTCCGATGGGCCACGGCGGTCCGATGGGCGGCCCCATGGGCGGTCCGATGGGCGGCCCCATGGGTCACGGCGGCCCGCAGCCGCACATGCCCCAGCAGCAGGGCCCCGGCGGCGACAGCGCCGCCCGCGTGCTCGCCCTCGCCCAGCAGACCGCCGACCAGGCGATCGCCGAGGCCCGCTCCGAGGCCAACAAGATCGTCGGCGAGGCCCGCAGCCGCGCCGAGGGCCTGGAGCGCGACGCCCGGTCCAAGGCCGACGCGCTGGAGCGTGACGCGCAGGAGAAGCACCGCGTCGCCATGGGCTCCCTGGAGTCGGCCCGCGCCACGCTGGAGCGCAAGGTCGAGGACCTGCGCGCCTTCGAGCGCGAGTACCGCACCCGCCTGAAGTCGTACCTGGAGACGCAGCTGCGCCAGCTGGAGTCGCAGGCCGACGACTCGCTCGCCCCGCCGCGGACACCGGCCACGGCCTCGCTGCCCCCGGCGGCGTCGATGGCCCCGGCCGGCGCCCCGTCGGGCATGGGCGGCCAGACCTTCGGCGGCCAGCAGTCCTTCGGCGGCGGCAACGGCGGCCAGCCGAGCTTCGGCGGCCAGTCGTCGTTCGGCGGCGGCAACGGCGGCCAGCCGAGCTTCGGCGGCGGCAACGGCTCCCCGATGGCCCCGGCGGGCATGACCCAGCCGATGGCCGCGGTGCGCCCGCAGCCCCCGCAGCCGCTGCAGCAGGCCCCGACCCCGATGCGCGGCTTCCTCATCGACGAGGAGAACGACAACTGAGGTCCGGTCGGCCGTGATCTGAGACACGCCGAGGGCGCCCCCGCTGCACCGCAGCGGGGGCGCCTTCGTGTCCGGGTCCTCGTGTCCGGGTCCTCGTGTCCGGGCCCTCGTGTCCGGGTCCTCGTGTCCGGGTCCTCGTGTCCGGGTCCTCGTGTCCGGGGTCCGCGGGCGCCGGACACGCCCGGGGGCCGGCCCCGGGCGCCGAGGAGCCGGACACGAAGGAGCCGCCGCCCCCGGACCGGGGGCGACGGCTCCTTCACGTGCGGTCAGGCCGTCCGGCCCCGCCGTGCGGTCGGGCCGCACGGCGGGGCCGTGCGGTTCAGGCCCTGCGGAGGCGGAAGGACAGGCCCAGCGCCTCGTCCGTGAACGGCTCGGACTCCCAGTCCGCGACGCCCTCGGCGAAGTCCACGGCCAGGACCTCGTCGGCGACCAGGGCGGCGTGCTCGGCGAGCGCGGCCGCGGTCTCGGCGTCGGTGGCGGTCCACCGCAGCACGATGCGGTCGGCGACCTCCAGGCCGCTGGCCTTGCGGGCCTCCTGGACCTGGCGGACCACGTCGCGGGCGACGCCGGTGCGGCGCAGCTCGGGGGTGATGTGCAGGTCCAGGGCGACGGTCGCGCCGGACTCGTTGGCCACCGCCCAGCCCTCGCGCGGGGTCTCGGTGACGACGACCTCGTCCGGGGTGAGCACGACCGCCTCGCCGTCGACCTCGACCGTCGCGGTGCCGTCCGTGCGCAGGGCGGTGGAGAGCGCGGCCGCGTCGGCGGCGGCGACGGCCTTGGCCACGGCCTGCACGCCCTTGCCGAACCGCCTGCCCAGCGCCCGGAAGTTGGCCTTGGCGGTGGTGTCCACCAGGGAGCCGCCGACCTCGCTGAGCGAGGCCAGTTCGGAGACGTTCAGCTCCTCGGCGATCTGGGCGCGCAGCTCGGCCGGCAGGTCCTCCCAGCCCTGGGCGGCGACCAGGGCCCGGGAGAGCGGCTGACGGGTCTTCACGCCGGAGTCGGCCCGGGTGGCCCGGCCGAGCTCCACCAGCCGCCGGACCAGCGCCATGCGGCGGGAGAGGTCGGCGTCGACCAGCGCCTCGTCGGCCTCCGGCCAGGTGGACAGGTGCACCGAGGCGGGGGCGTCCGGGGTGACGGGCGCCACCAGGTCCTGCCAGACCCGCTCGGTGATGAACGGGACCAGCGGCGCCATGAGCCGCGTCACGGTCTCCACCACCTCGTGCAGGGTGGCGAGCGCGGCGGGCTCGCCCTGCCAGAAGCGGCGGCGGGAGCGGCGCACGTACCAGTTGGACAGGTCGTCGACGAACGCGGAGAGCAGCCGCCCGGCCCGCTGGGTGTCGAAGCCGTCGAGGGCCGCGTCCACCTCGCGCACCAGGATGTTGAGCTCGGAGAGCAGCCAGCGGTCGAGCAGCGGCCGGTCCGCGGGCGCCGGGTCGGCGGCGGAGGGCGCCCAGTCGGCGGTGCGGGCGTACAGGGCCTGGAAGGCGACGGTGTTCCAGTAGGTGAGGAGCGTCTTGCGGACGACCTCCTGGATGGTGCCGTGGCCCACGCGCCGGGCCGCCCACGGCGAGCCGCCGGCCGCCATGAACCACCGCACGGCGTCGGCGCCGTGCTGGTCCATCAGCGGGATGGGCTGCAGGATGTTGCCCAGGTGCTTGGACATCTTGCGGCCGTCCTCGGCGAGGATGTGGCCGAGGCAGACCACGTTCTCGTACGAGGAGCGGTCGAAGACCAGGGTGCCGACGGCCATCAGCGAGTAGAACCAGCCGCGGGTCTGGTCGATGGCCTCGGAGATGAACTGCGCCGGGTAGCGCTTCTCGAACAGCTCCTTGTTGCGGTACGGGTAGCCCCACTGCGCGAACGGCATGGAGCCCGAGTCGTACCAGGCGTCGATGACCTCGGGCACCCGGGTCGCGGTCGCGCCGCAGTCGGGGCAGCCGAAGGTGACGTCGTCGATGTACGGGCGGTGCGGGTCCAGCTCCGACAGGTCGCGGCCGGCGAGCTCCCCGAGTTCGGCGCGGGAGCCGACGCAGGTGAGGTGGCCCTCCTCGCAGGTCCACACCGGCAGCGGGGTGCCCCAGTAGCGCTTGCGGCTCAGCGCCCAGTCGACGTTGTTGTTCAGCCAGTCGCCGAAGCGGCCGTGCTTGATGTTCTCCGGGAACCAGTTGGTGTTCTCGTTCTCGCGGAGCAGGGCGTCCTTGACGGCGGTGGTGCGGATGTACCAGGACGGCTGCGCGTAGTAGAGCAGCGCGGTGTGGCAGCGCCAGCAGTGCGGGTAGCTGTGCTCGTACGGCAGGTGGCGGAAGAGCAGGCCGCGGGCCTGGAGGTCGGCGACCAGGGCCTCGTCGGCCTTCTTGAAGAAGACGCCGCCGACCAGCGGGACCTGCTCCTCGAAGGTGCCGTCGGGGCGGACCGGGTTGACCACCGGCAGGCCGTAGGCGCGGCAGACCCGGAGGTCGTCCTCGCCGAAGGCGGGGGACTGGTGGACCAGGCCGCTGCCGTCGTCGGTGGTGACGTAGGTGTCGTTGACGACGTAGTGGGCGTCCTCGATCTCCACCAGGTCGAAGGGGCGCCGGTAGGTCCAGCGCTCCATCTCGCGGCCGGTGAAGGCCTGCCCGGTGGCGGTCCAGCCCTCGCCGAGCGCCTTGGCCAGCAGCGGCTCCGCGACGACCAGCCGCTCGCTGCCGTCGGTGGCCACCACGTAGGTCACCTCGGGGTGGGCGGCGACGGCGGTGTTGGACACCAGCGTCCAGGGGGTGGTCGTCCAGACCAGCAGCGAGGCCTCGCCGGCCAGCGGGCCGGAGGTGAGCGGGAAGCGGACGTACACCGAGGGGTCGACGACCGTCTCGTAGCCCTGGGCCAGCTCGTGGTCGGACAGGCCGGTGCCGCAGCGCGGGCACCAGGGGGCGACGCGGTGGTCCTGCACCAGCAGGCCCTTGTCGAAGATCTGCTTGAGCGACCACCACACGGACTCGATGTAGTCGGGGTCCATGGTGCGGTAGGCCTGGTCCATGTCGACCCAGTAGCCCATGCGCTCGGTGAGCTCGGCGAAGGCGTCGGTGTGGCGGGTCACCGAGGCGCGGCACTTCTCGTTGAACTCGGCGATGCCGTACGCCTCGATGTCCTGCTTGCCGGTGAAGCCCAGCTCCTTCTCCACCGCGAGCTCCACCGGCAGGCCGTGGCAGTCCCAGCCCGCCTTGCGGCCGACGTGGTAGCCCTTCATGGTGCGGTAGCGGGGGAAGACGTCCTTGAAGACGCGGGCCTCGATGTGGTGGGCGCCGGGCATGCCGTTGGCGGTCGGCGGGCCCTCGTAGAAGACCCACTCGGGGCGGCCCTCGGACTGCTCCAGGCTGCGCTGGAAGATCTTCTCGTCCCGCCAGAAGGCGAGCACCTCGTGCTCCAGGGCGGGCAGGTCGACCTGCGCGGGTACGGCCCGGTAGCGGGGCTCTTCGGCAGTGGTCATCGCGGGGGCCTTCCTCCGGCGGACGCGTGTCGTGACGGCTTCCGACGGAGGGACGAGACGGCGTGCGCCGGCCCGCGGTACCACCCTCCTTGGCCGGGTGCCGCCTGCGCGTTCCCCGACCCACTCGTTTGTGCTTGCTGCCGGTTCTACCGGGCCGCGGCCTGGGGCCTGGGCCGTTCTTCCGGCGGCTCCGGGGTGATCTTCCCGCCGCGCACGCCCCCGGGCTCCCACCGTCCCCGGTTCGCTGCTGGCTGCGTGCGGAGGTACTCGTCCCATCGACGCCTCGCAGCAGCAGTGTATAGGCCGGTGCCACCGCTTTCCCCGGACCGGCCGGTAACGGCCACGGAATGCGGTTAGTGGGTGACGTTCTGGGCACAAACCCGTCAGACCTGGGGAGGGACTCCCCGGGTGGACATCTGATGTTGCCGGAATGTCCGGTTGTGGCACGAATCGCATCGAATTATCGTTCCGGCACTGAGCGGTCCGGGAACCTCCGGGCCACCGTCATTCGTGAAGGGGTCGTAGCCATGGCTGAGAAGGCTGAGAACGGGACCACCGCCGTCCGGCGGGCCCGCAGGGCCGTGGCGGACCCGGGGGAGGGGACTGTGACCACCCGCCGCAAGACCGGCACCGCCGCCGCACGGCCCGCGGCGACCACCCGCACCCACGCGCCGGCCGCGGCCGGCGCCGCCGCCGTCGCCGCGCCCGACCCCGGGCCGCTCGACCCGGCGCAGCTCCCCGTCCGCCCCGGCGAGGACCACTGGACGGCCGCCGAGGTCGACGAGCTGCGCGACGAGCTGACCGTCGAAGCCGCCCGGCTGCGCGAGGAGATCGACACCTCCGAGGCCGCCATCTCCGGCATGATGCGCGACTCCGGCGACGGCGCCGGCGACGACCAGGTGGACGCGGGGACCAAGAACATCTCCCGCGAGCACGAGCTGGCCCTCGCCAACAACGCCCGCGACATGCTCGCCCAGACCGAGCGCGCCCTCGCCCGCCTGCACGCCAACGCCTTCGGCCTCTGCGAGTCCTGCGGCCAGGCCGTCGGCAAGGCCAGGCTGCAGGCGTTCCCCCGGGCGACGCTCTGCGTCCAGTGCAAGGCGAAGCAGGAGCGCCGCTAGCCCCCGCCCGCCCGGCCGGTGCGGACCGGGCCGCCCCGCGGCGGCCCGGTGCCGTACCCTCGACCTCGACAGCGCCGCCCCGGCCCCGGGGCCGGTCCCCACCTTCCCTCCTTGCCCGCCTTCGGTCAGGAGGGGCCCACCCGGCAGCGGAGCGGATCATCAGTACGCCAGGTTCCCACCAGACCCAGGACGGCGCGGCCCAGGGCGGTCCGACCCGGCACGGCGCAGGCCAGGACGGCACAGGGCAGGACGGCACCGCCCCCGCCGCGGAGGACGGGACCGCCGAGGACCGGGACGGACGCGCGGCGCACCGCCGCCGCCGGGTCGCCGTGCTCCTCGCCGTCGCCCTCGTCGCCTACCTGGTCGACCTCGGCAGCAAGCTGCTCGTCGTCTCCGGCCTCGAGGGCCACGCCCCCATCAGGGTCATCGGCGACGTGCTCACCTTCCAGGTCATCCGCAACCCCGGCGCGGCCTTCGGCATGGGCCAGGCGCTGACCATCGTCTTCACCCTCATCGCCGCCTCGGTGATCGTCGTCATCTGGCGCATCGCCCGCAAGCTGCACAGCCTGCCCTGGGCGGTCGCGCTCGGCCTGCTGCTCGGCGGCGCCCTCGGCAACCTCACCGACCGCCTCTTCCGCGGTCCGGCCGTCTTCCGCGGGCACGTCGTCGACTTCGTCTCGCTCCAGCACTTCGCCGTCTTCAACCTGGCCGACTCGGCCATCGTCTGCGGCGGCGTGCTGGTGGTCCTGCTCTCCTTCCGCGGCTCCAACCCCGACGGCACCGTCCACCGCGACCGGGACGACCGGGGCGACCGGGACGCCGCGGAGGAGCCGGCCGGCGCCGCGGAGGAGGGCCGCCAGGGCTGAGCGGGCCCGCCCCGCCGGTCCGGCCCCCGGTCCTGCCGCCGGGTCCCGCCGCCCGGGGCGGGCAGCCGGGCCCCCGCGGTCCGGCATACTCGTTCAGGTGAGCACCGCAGCGCAGATCCGCACCCTGCCCGTACCCGACGGCCTGGAGGGCGAGCGTCTCGACGCCGCCCTCTCCCGCATGTTCGGCTTCTCCCGCACCAAGGCCGCCGAGCTCGCCTCCGACGGCAAGGTCCGGGTCGACGGGGCGACGGCGGGCAAGTCCGACCGGGTCACCGCCGGTGCCTGGCTGGAGGTGGAGATCCCGGCCCCGCCGGCCCCCGTGCAGGTCGTCGCCGAGCCCGTCGAGGGCATGCGGATCGTCCACGACGACGACCACATCGTCGTCGTCGACAAGCCGGTCGGCGTCGCCGCCCACCCCAGCCCCGGCTGGACCGGCCCCACCGTCATCGGCGGCCTCGCCGCCGCCGGCTACCGCATCTCCACCTCCGGGGCGGCCGAGCGCCAGGGCATCGTGCACCGCCTGGACGTGGGCACCTCCGGCCTGATGGTCGTCGCCAAGTCCGAGCTCGCCTACAGCCTGCTCAAGCAGCAGTTCCGCGAGCGCACCGTCGACAAGCGGTACAACGCCCTCGTCCAGGGCCACCCGGACCCGATGCGCGGCACCGTCGACGCCCCCATCGACCGGCACCCCACCGCCGACTGGAAGTGGGCCGTCGTCGCCTCCGGCAAGCCGTCGGTCACCCACTACGACCTCATCGAGGCCTTCCGCGCGGCCTCCCTGCTCGACATCAAGCTGGAGACCGGGCGCACCCACCAGATCCGGGTGCACATGGCCGCGCTCCGCCACCCCTGCGCCGGCGACCTCACGTACGGCGCCGACCCCGTCCTCGCCAAGCGGCTCGGCCTCACCCGGCAGTGGCTGCACGCGGTCCACCTCGGCTTCGAGCACCCCTCGGACGGCCAGTGGGCCGAGTTCGCCAGCGAGTACCCCGAGGACCTGGCCAGGGCCCTCGACGTCATCTCCGCGGAGAGCTGAGTGGACGCACCCCTCCGCACCGCCGACGCCCCCGTCGCCCGCCCCTCCGAGGGCGTCCGCCCCGACGGCGTCCGCGTCCGCACCGCCGACGGCCCCGCCGACATGGAGCTCGTGCACCGCGTGCGCCGCGAGGTCTTCGTCGTCGAGCAGGGCATCGCCGAGGAGGAGGAGTGGGACGACCTCGACCCGCTCTGCCTCCACCTGCTCGCCACCGGGCCCGGCGGCGAGCCCCTGGGCACCGGCCGCGTCGTGCACGGCGCGCCCGCCCGCGAGCAGGCCGGCCGGGACGGGGCCGTCCTGCTCGGCCGCCTCGCGGTCCTGCCCGCCGCCCGGGGCACCGGGCTCGGCGCCGCCCTGGTCCGCGAGGTCGAGCGGGCCGCCCGGGAGCTCGGCGCGCGGGAGGTGGAGCTGCACGCCCAGGTCTCCGCGATCGGCTTCTACGAGCGGCTCGGCTACACCGCCCGCGGCCCCGAGTACCTGGACGCGGGCATCCCGCACCGCACCATGAGCCGCCCGCTGGACGGCCCCGGGGCGGCCTGACCCGTCCCGCGCGCACGGCGCCCGGCCCCGCGGGGCCGGGCGCCGTGCCGATCTCAGCCGCGCGGGTCGCCGCCCCCGCCCCCGGCGTCCCCGGTCCCCCCGTCGCCGCCCTTCGCCAGGGAGACGCCGTCGGGGGAGCCGGCCGGCGAGCCGGTGTGGCGGGGCGGCTCCCCGTCGTGGCCGGCCTCGGCGAGCACCCGCTCCCGCCGCCGGTACTCCGGCTCCCGCCGCCGGTACTCCGGCTCCCGCCGCCGGTACTCCGGCTCCCGGCCGCCGTCCCCGGGCCGCTCCCCGTCCCGGGGCCAGGCGTGCCCGTCCCCGGCCGGGCCGCCGGGCCGCTGCCGGGGCAGGCCGACCGGGCCCGGGGCGGGGGAGGTGGCGATCCTCGGCAGCGCCTCCGGGTGGGTGCGGCGCAGCCAGTCGACCAGCCGCTCCCGCACCTCGCAGCGGAGCGTGAAGGCGTCGTCGGCGTCCCGCGCGGTCATCAGCGCCCGCACCACGATGCCGCTCGGCGTGGTGTCGGTCACCTGGAGCGCCGAGCCCACGCCGTCCCAGAGCGGCGACTCCTTCATCAGCCGGTCGAACTCCTCGCGCAGCTCCGCCACCGGTGTGGCGTGGTCCAGGTGGAGGATCACCGTGCCGGTCATCCGGGGGTCGTTGCGCGACCAGTTCTCGAACGGCCTCCCCGCGAAGTACGACACCGGCATGACGATCCGCCGCTGGTCCCAGGTGGCCAGGACCAGGTAGGTGAGGGTGATCTCCTCCACCGTCCCCCACTCGCCCTCGACCACCACGACGTCGCCGATCCGCACCATGTCGCCGAAGGCCACCTGGAGCCCGGCGAAGAGGTTCGCCAGCGTGGACTGCGCCGCGACGCCGGCGACCACGCCGATCAGGCCCGCCGAGGCCAGCAGGCTCGTGCCCACCGCCCGCACGCCCGGGAAGGTCATCAGCATGCAGGCCAGGGCGATCAGCACCACCATGACCGTGGTGACCCGGCGGAGCATGCCCGCCTGGGTGCGCACCCGCCGCACCCGCGCCGGGTCCCGCCGGACGGCCGCGTAGCGGTTGAAGGAGGTGTTGATCAGCAGCGCCGCGACCCGGGAGACCAGCCACGCCGCCACCCCGATCAGGAACAGCGCCAGCAGGTGCCGCAGCGGCCCGCGCACCCCGTCCGGGAGCTCCGCGGCCCGTTCGCCGGCGAGCAGCACCATCGAGCCGACGGTGAGCAGGAACGGCGCCCGGCACCGCCGCAGCAGCGCCCAGAGCGGGTTGTCCGGGCGGCCTGCCGCCATCCTCCCCACCAGCAGCTCGGCGGCCTTCCCCAGCGCCAGCGTCACCAGCACCGTGCCCACCAGCACCAGTCCCGGCCTCAGCACGCTCCACGGATCCACGGTCGGCCCTCTCCTCTCCTCGGCTCTCCTCGGCCCGCCTGCCTCCCGGCCCTCCGGCTCCTCGGCGCACCGCGATCCGGTTACCCCTTGCCGGGCGGGCGGGCCGAACACGCGGTCGGTGGCGTGGCGCGGCCCACACCGGGCCCGGGTCCCCGCAGGGCCCGGATCCCCGCCGGGCCCGGTGCCGAGGGCCGCGCCGGGCGCCGTCACCGGGGCCGGTTAGGATCACCGGTCATGGACCTCGGCGGCCGCCTGCGGCGGTGGTGGACGGGGCGGCCGCGCCGCTCCCGGCGGCTCGCGGCCGCCGTGCTCGCCCTGGCCCTCGCGGCCGGGACCGTCGGCGTGTGGACCGCCGCCGCCTCCGGCGGCGGGCCGCCGGTCCGCGTCGAGCAGCGCTTCCTGGAGCTTCCGGAGGCCCCCGGGAGCGCCCGGAAGGTCCGCATCGACACCTCCTTCCTCACCGCGGGCCCCGCGGGGCGCCGCCCCGCGGTGCTGCTCGCGCACGGCTTCGGCGGCTCCAAGGACGGCGTGCGGGCGCAGGCGGAGCAGCTCGCCCGCGCCGGGTACGCGGTGCTGACCTGGTCCGCCCGCGGCTTCGGCCGCTCCGGGGGCCGGATCGGCCTGGACGCGCCCGACGCCGAGGTGCAGGACGTCCGCGGCCTCGTCGACTGGCTGGCCACCCGGCCGGAGGTCCGGCTCGACGCCCCGGGCGACCCCCGGGTCGGCGTCACCGGCGCCTCCTACGGCGGCGCGGTCGCGCTGCTCGCCGCCGGGTACGACCGCCGCATCGACGCGATCGCGCCCCAGATCACCTGGTGGGACCTGGCCGGCGCGCTCTTCCCGCAGAACGCGGCCGGCAGCGGTCCGGCCGACGGCGTCCTCAAGAAGCTCTGGACCGGGATCTTCTTCTCCACCGGGTCCACCGACCCCGCCGGGCCGTCCGCACAGGGCGGCCAGGGTGCGCAGGGCGGCCAGGTCGGCCGGGGCGGCCCCGCCGGTCCCGCCGCGCCCGACGCCGCCCCCGGCGCCCGGCCCGGCCCGGCCGCCGCGGACCCCGGCTGCGGCCGCTTCACCGCCGAGCTGTGCGCCATGTACCGCCGGGTCGCGGTCGCCGGACGGCCCGACGCCGCCGCGGTGAGGCTCCTGGAGCGCTCCAGCCCCTCCTCGGTCGCCGGCCGCATCCGCGTCCCCACCCTCGTCGTCCAGGGCCTGCACGACTCGCTCTTCCCCCTCGACCAGGGCGACGCCATCGCCCGCGCCGTCGCCGCGAACGGCGCGCCCGTCGCCGTCGACTGGTACGCGGGCGGCCACGACGGCGGGGACCAGGAGACCGCCCGCGTCCAGCGGCGCGTCACCGCCTGGTTCGACCACCACCTCAAGGGCGGCCACGCCCCCGCCGGCCCCGCCTTCCGCGTCACCCGCACCGGCGGCCTCGACTCCACCGGCGTCCAGTCCGTGCTGCGCGGCGCGACCGCCGACCGCTACCCCGGCCTCGACGGCACCACCGTCCGCACCGTGCCGCTGGCCGGCGGCGAGCAGACCGCCGCCAACCCCCCGGGCGGCTCGCCGCCCGCCGTCTCCACGGTGCCCGGCCTGGCCGCCCTCTCCCGGCTGTCCGCCGTCGGGCCCGGCCTCTCCCTCGACCTCCCGGGCCAGTCCGCCGTCTTCAGCTCCGCGCCGCTCGCCTCCTCCGTCCGGGTCACCGGCGCGCCGCGCCTCTCCGTGCGGGTCCGCGCCGACCGGCCCGACGCCGTGCTCTTCGCCAAGCTCTACGACGTCGCCCCCGACGGCGGCCGCACCCTGCCCCAGCAGCTGGTCGCCCCCTTCCGCGTCACCGGCGCCGACGCCCCGCAGGGCCGCACCGTGCAGGTGAGGCTGCCGGCGATCGACCACGAGTTCACCGCCGGGCACCGCATGGCGGTCGTGTTCGCCAGCACCGACCTCGCCTACGCCTCGCCCGCCGAACCCGCCGCCTACCGTGTCGCGACGGCCGGCCCCGGACTCGCCGTCCCCACCGACCAGGGCCTGCGCACCGCCGCCGCCCCGCTGCCCGCCTGGGTGTGGGCCATGCCCGCCGGAGCGGTCGCCCTCGCCGCCCTGCTGCTGCTCACCGGCCCCGGGCGGCTGCGCCGCACCCCGCGGCCGGACCCGGACCTCGCCGCCGTCCCGCTGCAGATCACCGGCCTGTCCAAGCGCTACGCGGGCGCCGCCGACCGGTACGCCGTCCGCGACCTCTCCTTCCGCGTCGAACAGGGCCAGGTCGTCGGACTCCTGGGCCCCAACGGCGCGGGCAAGACCACCACCCTGCGCATGCTCATGGGCCTCATCCGCCCCGACAGCGGCGAGATCCGCGTCTTCGGCCACGCCGTGCGCAGCGGCGCCCCCGTCCTCTCCCGCGTCGGCGCCTTCGTCGAGGGCGCCGGCTTCCTTCCGCACCTCACCGGCCGCGCCAACCTGCGCCTGTACTGGCAGGCCACCGGCCGCCCCGACGGGGACTCCCACCTGGAGGAGGCGCTGGAGATCGCCGGCCTCGGCGAGGCGCTGGACCGGGCGGTGCGCACCTACTCCCAGGGCATGCGGCAGCGCCTCGCCCTCGCCCAGGCCATGCTGGGCCTGCCCGAGCTGCTCATCCTCGACGAGCCCACCAACGGCCTCGACCCGCCGCAGATCCGCGAGATGCGCGAGGTCATGGTGCGGTACGCCGCCACCGGGCGCACCGTCATCGTCTCCAGCCACCTCCTCTCCGAGGTCGAGCAGAGCTGCACCCACCTCGTCGTCATGGACCGCGGCCGCCTGGTCACCGCCGGGCCCGTCGCGGACATCGTCGGCGCGGGCGACCTGCTGCTCGTCGCCACCCCGGCGCAGGGCCCGGAGGCCCTGGACGCGGGCGGCCGCACCGCCGCCGCGGAGAAGGCCGCCGCCCTCGACGGCGTCGCCTCCGCCGAGGCGGTCGACGCCGGGCTGCTGGTGCGCCTCGACGGCCTGACCGTGCCCGCGCTGGTCGCCGAACTGGTCCGGCTCGGCGTGCCCGTCGAGCGGGTCGGACCGCACCGCCGCCTGGAGGACGCCTTCCTCTCCCTGATCGGAGGACCCGCGTGAGCGCCCCGCAGCCGTCCGCGGCCCCGCCGCCGCAGGCCGGTCCGCCGTCGCCGGCCCGGCAGCAGCCCGGGACCCCGCACGTCCCGCCGCTGGCCGCCCCCGGGCCACCCGACGCCGGGCACGCCCCCGGCTACCGGCCGCGCCGCACCCTGTCCTTCCGGGTGGAGGCCGTGCGCCAGCTGCGCCGCCGCCGCACCCTCGTCATGGCCGCCGTCCTGGCCGGCCTGCCGCTGGTGCTGCTCGCGGCCTTCGCCATCGGCGGCGGCCCCGACCCGAACCGCGGCCGCACCACCCTCATCGACACCGCCACCGCCTCCGGTGCGAACTTCGCCGCCACCGCCCTCTTCGTCTCCACCGGCTTCCTGCTGGTCATCCCGGTGGCGCTGTTCTGCGGCGACACGGTGGCGGCGGAGGCCGGCTGGTCCTCGCTGCGCTACCTGCTCGCGGCCCCCGTGCCGCGCACCCGGCTGCTGGCCGCCAAGCTCTCCGTCGCCCTCGCCTTCAGCGCGGCGGCGGTGGTGCTGCTGCCCGCGGTGGCCCTCGCCGTCGGCACCGCCGCCTACGGCTGGGGCGACCTGAGGCTGCCCACCGGCACCAGCCTGGAGGCCGGGTCGGCGCTGCCACGCCTCGCGATCGCCGTCGGGTACGTCCTGCTCTCGCAGCTGGCCACCGCCGGGCTCGCCTTCTGGCTCTCCACCGCCACCGACGCGCCGCTCGGCGCCGTCGGCGGGGCGGTCTTCCTCACCATCGTCGGCAGCGTGCTGGACGCCGTCACCGCCCTCGGCGACTGGCGCGACCTGCTGCCCGCCCACTGGCAGTACGCCTGGGCGGACGCCCTCCAGCCCCAGCTGGAGTGGGGCGGCATGGTCAAGGGCACGGTGGTCTCCGCCTCCTACGCGGTGGTGCTGCTGGCGCTGGCCTTCCGCGGCTTCCGCGGCAAGGACGTGGTGTCCTGACCGCCCGGCGGCCCGCCGCCGCGGGAACGGCGGCGGGCCGCCGGGTCAGCGGGGCTCCTTGGCCAGGCTGACGCCCCCGGGGGACCGCCGCTGCGCCGGCACCGGCACCCGGGCACCCCGTGCGGCCCGCGGCCCCTCCGCGTCCCGGACCCTCTCGTGGGGGGTCCCCTCCGGCCGGGTCCAGGGCCCCTCCGCCCAGGGCGCCCCGACCCCGTGCTCCTCCGTGCCGCGCTCCTGCGCGGCCTGGTCCTCCGCGCCGTGGCCCTCGGGCCCGCCCGCCGCGACCACGGTCGTGGCGACCCGGGGCAGCGCCTGCGGGTGGCGCTCCCGCACGTACTCCAGCAGGTGCTCGCGGACCGCGCAGCGCAGCGTCCACACGTCGTCCGCGTCCCGCGCCGTCATCAGGGCCCGCACCACCACCGTGGACGGCGTGGTGTCGGTGACCAGCAGGCTCCAGCCCTGCCGGTCCCAGAGCGCGTTGCCGTCCAGGTAGCGCTTCAGCTCGGCCCGCAGCTCGCCGATCGGCGCCGCGTGGTCCAGGTGGAGGATCACCGTGCCGGTCATCCGCGGGTCCTTGCGCGACCAGTTCTCGAACGGCCGCCCGGTGAAGTACGAGACCGGCATGACGATCCGGCGCTGGTCCCAGGTGGTCAGGACCAGGTAGGTGAGGGTGATCTCCTCGATCTGGCCCTGCTGGCCGTTCACCACCACGACGTCGCCGATCCGCACCATGTCGCCGAAGGCGATCTGCAGGCCCGCGAAGAGGTTGCCCAGGGTGGACTGCGCGGCGATGCCCGCGACCACGCCGATCACGCCGGCCGACGCCAGCAGGCTGGTGCCCACCGCGCGGGCCGCCGGGAAGGTCATCAGCGCGGACGCGATCGCGACCAGCACGATCGCGGCCTGGACCACCCGGCGGATCAGCCCGACCTGCGTGCGCATCCGCCGCACCCGGGAGTGGTCGTCCACCGCGTTCTCGTACCGGCCGACCGCCGTGGTCACCAGGGCGCCGGTCACCCGCACCCCCAGCCACCCCGAGGCGGCCATCACCAGCACCAGCAGGGTGTGCCGCGCCGCCGGGTACACCTCGGACGGCAGTCCCGCGGCCGGCAGCGCCGCGTACAGCCACGCCGCCGCCACCAGGGCCTGCAGGGGCATCCGGCAGCGGCGCAGCAGCGGCAGGGTCCGCGAGCCGGGCCGGGAGCCCATCGCCCGTCTCAGCAGCCGGTCCACCCCCCACCCCACCAGGGCGGGCACGGCGACCGCGCAGCACAGCAGGGCCAGGGGGCGCATCACGCTCCACATGGTTGTCGACTTCCGATCGTATGGGCCTACTCGAATGATCTTCGGACATCTTGACGGACCGTCGGGCAGCCGATTACCGCGGACCCTCCCTCACCGGCCATGATGGGGGACAGAACCGGACGACACGCCAGGAAGGGCACCTCCCGTGGCTCGCATCCTCCTCCTCCACTCCGCCTACGGCCTGCGGCCCGCGGTCCGCGCGGCGGCCGACCGGCTGCGCGCCGCCGGCCACGAGGTGCACGTCCCCGACCTCTACGACGGCCGGGTCGTGGACACCGTCGAGGAGGGCATGGCGATCAAGGACGAGATCGGCACCGAGGAGCTGCTGCGCCGCGCCGTGGCCGCCGCCGTCCCCCTGATCGGCACCACCTCCTCCGGCAACGGGGCTGGCCCCGACGCCCCGGGCCTCGTCTACGCCGGCTTCTCCCTCGGCGGCGCCCTCGCCCAGAACCTCGCCCTCGCCGACGAGACCGCCCGCGGCCTGCTGCTCTTCCACGGCACCTCCGACATCCTCGACGACGCCGCCACCTCCGTCCCCGTCCAGCTCCACGTCGCCGAGCCCGACCCGTTCGAGACCGAGGACTGGCTCAACGCCTGGTACCTGCGGATGCGCCGCGCCGGGGCCGACGTCGAGATCCACCGCTACCGCGGGGCCGGCCACCTCTTCACCGACCCGGACCTGCCCGACCACGACGCCGAGGCCGCCGCCCAGGCGTGGGCCGCCGCACTGGACTTCCTGGCGGACATCGACGCCGACGCCTGAGCCGGCGGCCCGGGCGGCGCTCCGCGCCTCCGGGGCCGCGCTCCGGCGGACCGAGGACGCGGACCGGCCGTGCCATGATCTTCGTCCCGTCCCCCGGCACAGGAGCAGACCGTGAGACCCGGCGTCCCGACCGCCCCCCGCCCGACCGCTCCCCGCCCGACCGCTGCCCGCCCGACCGCTGCCCGCCCCACGGCCGCACCCGTCAGGCTCCGCTACCGCGCGGACGCCCGCAGCCGGGCGCTCTCCCTCCTGGCGGGCGGACTGGTGGCCCTGATGGCGACCCCTTCGCTGGTCGACGCGCTCACGCAGGACCCCTGGTCCTACAGCGCGGCCTACCGCCTCGGCGAAGCCCTGGCCGCCGCCCCGTTCCTGATCCTGGCCGCCTACCTCGCCGGCGGCGCCCTCGTGCACACGACCGCCGACGCGGAGGGGATCTCGTACGGGCGCCCGATGCGACGGCGCCGGTCGTGGCGGTGGGCGGAGATCGCCTCGGTCGACGCCGCATCGGCCGTCCACCGCCACGGAGGGTACTGGAACCTGCGGATCACCACCGCGGACGGCACCGCCGTGGTGCTCCCCGCGCCCCTCGCGCACGCCCGCCGGGGCGCCGGGCCCGTCCTGGAGGCCGCAGATGCGCTCCGCGCGCTCCGGTCCGCCGCCGTCGAGCGCGACCGCACCGACGCCTGAGGGCGCCCGGGTGTCCGTCGGCGTGTTCCGCGGACCGCCGCGGCACATGCCACGACCCGCCGTTCCGGCTGCCTCCCGCAGGGGCTCAGGGCCGAAGCGGCGGCATCCGCACCGCGTCGGCCCGGGCGCCCGCCTCACGCAGTGCCGCCGCCATGGCCACCGCGTCCTGCTCCGGCACGTCGGCGAGGACGGTGGCGGGCAGGTCGCCGATGAGGACCTTGCTGCGCCACAGGCTCAGCCCCGTCCGCCGGTGCAGGGCCTTCACCACCTCGACGGGGCGAGGGCCCGGGTCCGTGAGCACCACGCCGTACGGCGGGTCGTCGCACACGAGGGTGAAGTACACCGTCATCGCCCCTCCTCCGTGGACCCCTGTGCAGGGTAGGGCCCGCCCCGGACGGCTCTCGACCCCTCTGGGGTCGACGGGACCGGGGAACCGGGGGGCGGGGGCCGGGACGGCGGGACGCCGCCCGCACCGGTCCGCGCCCCGCGGGCCGGGACGGCCGCACGCGACCCCCGGGGCGGCCGCTCCCACCGCGTCCCGTCACGTCCCGGCGGATGGAACGCCCGGCGGGAGGGGGCCTCGGCCTCGCGGACGGGAACCTGGCGAACTTCCTCTGGGACGGCGACCGCGTCCGCCTCGTGGACTTCGAGATCTCCGGCCGAAGCGACCGCGCCTTCGAGCTGGCCGAGATCGCCGAGCACGTGTCCACGTGGGTGGACGGCACCCTCGACGTGCCGGCCTTCCTCGGCCGCTTCGCCCTCACCCCCGCCGAGGCACGCCGCCTGGAGGACCTCCGCAGGCTCTTCGCCCTGATCCGGCTGCTCATGCTCCTGCCGGACGCCCCGGGTCACGCACGGAACCCGGCGGGCACCCTGGAGCGCCAGGCCCGCCGCCTCCTGGCCCTCCTGGGCTGAGGGCTCCCGCGCGGGCCGCCCGCAGCCGGGCCGGACGGCCCCTCACCGGCCTGCCCCCGTACCGGCGCGGGAGGTGCTGCCGTCGCGTCCGGGGAGCGGCCTCCGGGGCGCGGGAATCCGTGACAGGGCTTCAGTTAATGCCTTTCCTTGAAATCCGGACACGTCGCCCACACATATTTCTGACACGGTGAAGTTTCTCTCACCCCCAGGTCACCTGCGTGGCGCGGAGGCGGCTCCGGGCCGGGTTAGTCTGCCTACTGACGATCTTTATCGGCGGAATCCCGCCGACCGCCCGAGAACCGCCGGAAGGCGACGGGGACGACCCTCGGACCGCTCCGGCAAGGAGGAGAACCATGCCCCTGGGACTGCTGCGGCGCAGGCACGCGCGCACCGGCACCGCCGACGCGCCGCTGCTCCCGGCCCCGCCCCGCGGGGCGGGCGTCGTCAGCTGCGAGGTGCACGACCCGATGGGCACCGCACTGCGCGGCGCCGACATCACCGTCTTCGACCCGGTCCACCGCCTCCCGCTGGTGACGGCCACCAGCGACCCCTTCGGCTGGTTCGCGGCCGCGCTGCCGCCGGGGGAGTACCAGCTGGCGGTGACCGCCGACAGCCTGGAGCCGGTCCGCTCCGCCGTGACCGTCACGGCCGGGCAGCGCAGCCACGTCGGGCCGTTCCAGCTCATGCCGTCCCCGCTCAAGGAGCTGCCCGTCCCCGGCGCCTGGGACTTCGACCCCCCGCACACCGCGATCCGCTTCATCGCGCAGCACGTCGGGATGGCCCACGTGCACGGCCGGTTCACCGACTTCGAGGGCGGCATCCGCATCGGCGAGCGGATGGAGGACTCGTCCATCGAGATCACCATCGAGGCCGGCTCCCTCACCACCGGCAACCGCACCCGCGACACCCACCTGCGGTCCGCCGACTTCCTCGACGTCAAGCGGTACCCGTACCTGCACTTCGCCAGCGACCGCCTCGTCCACCGGCACGGCGCCAAGTGGACCGTCCACGGCGCGCTCACCATGCACGGCACCAGCCGGTCCGTCCAGCTGGACACCACCTACCTCGGCATGGTCAACGGCGGCTATGGCGAGGAGCTGCGCTGCGCCGCACTCGCCACCACCGAGCTGCACCGCGAGGACTTCACCCTCAACTGGCGCTCCATGCTGGCCCGCGGCATCGCCGTCGTCGGCCCCCGCATCAAGCTGGAGCTGGACGTCCAGGCCATGTTCCGCTGCGAGGACACCCCGACCCCGCCCGAGTGACGGGCCCGGCCCGCCCGGCCGTCGGCCGCCGGACTACCCGCCCGTCACCACCGGGAGGTCCGAGGGCAGGCCCCACTCGCTCCAGGAGCCGTCGTACACGGCCGGCTCCGGGTACCCGGCGAGCACGGCCGCCAGCGCCAGGACGCAGGCCGTGACCCCCGAACCGCAGCTCACCACCAGCCTCTCCCGGCCCCCGGTCCGGGCCGCGAGGACGGCCCGCAGCTCCGCCTCCGGGAGCATCAGACCGTCCCGCTGGACCTCGCCGAACGGCAGGCTGACCGCCCCGGGCATGTGGCCGCCGCGCAGCCCCGGGCGGGGCTCGGGGGCCTCGCCCCGGAAGCGCTCGCTGGAGCGCGCGTCGAGGACCGCCGCGGCGGGGTCGGCCAGGGCGGCCGCCACCCCGTCGGCGTCCACGAACCGCCCGGGGCGGGGGCGGGCGGTGAAGTCCCCGTGCCGCCCGGCGCGCGCGGGCGGGCCCTCCTCCACGGGCAGCCCGGCGGCCTCCCAGGCGGGCAGGCCGCCGTCGAGGACCGCGACCCGCTCGTGGCCCATCGCCCGGAGCATCCACCAGGCGCGGGCGCTGGAGTAGACGCCCGCCGCGTCGTAGACGGCCACCGTGCTGCCGTCGTCCACGCCGAGCGCGCGCACCTCCTCGGTGAGCCGCGCCGCCCCGGGCATCGTGTGGGGCAGGGGGGCGGCTGGGTCGGACAGCGCCCCGTCGATGTCGAAGGGCCGCGCTCCCGGGATCCGCCGGAGGGAGCCGCGGTGCGCCCCGACCGAGGCGTCGAGCACGACCACGCCGGGTGCGCCCAGCAGGCGGGCGAGCCGGCCGGCGGCCACCAGCGGACCGAACGGCTCCCCGCCGTCGTCGCCGCCGTCCGATCCAGCCGCCATGCCGTCGTGACCCTCCATGCCGCCGTGCCCTCCCATGCCGCCGTCCTCCTCCGTCCGACCCCGACCGCCCGACGGGCGGACGCCCCGGACGCCCGCCGATCGTTCCACAGCGGGCCCGCCCGTCGGTCATCCGTTGACCGGGACCGCCGGACCCGACGGAGTGCCAGTGACTTTCCGTACGATGCGGATCCGCGCATGTCCACCGCCGCCGAGGGACCGGTGGCGACCACTCGCCGGGGAGTCCACATGAGCACTGCCGTGCCCGAGGACGGCCGTTCCGACTTCGACTTCATCGTCGGGCGCCGGCGGGTGCACAACCGCAAGCCCCTGGACGTCACCGGCCCGGAGCGCCAGGAGCGGACCGGGTTCGACGCGACGGCCGAGGCCGAACCGGTCCTGGGCGGCCCGGGGAACGTCGACCGGATCCGGACCGACACCTTCGAGGGCCTCATCCTCCGCCAGTTCGACCCGGAATCCGGGGTCTGGCGCATCTGGTGGGCCTCCAGTGCCAGGCCGGGACACCCGGACCCGCCGGTCGAGGGGGTCTTCCGCGACGGCCGCTGCCCGTTCTTCTGCTGGAGGCCCCGCTCGGGGACGGCGGCACGGTGCGTCTCGCCGGTCGACCTCGCTTGTCCGGCTGCGGGAGCACCGGGGTACGGGCGGGGCCAGCGGCTCGATCGACGTCCACGGCTCGTCGCCTGCCTCCCAGGGCTCGGAGCGGGGCGTCGCGCACCTTCCGGCCGGAACGGGTCCGGCACCTCCACCATGAATGAGAGTGCCCCACCCCGTTCGGGGTTCTCGAGAGTGGGGGTGAGCGGCCGTGCGCGTGGCCTGTGCGTTTCCCGTCCCTTGCGCAGTCCCGCCGAAATCGTCCCTGCGGACCCCTGCTTCTCGTGGATGTCCGCCCCTTTCGGTGTGATCGGGGAATCGCTCCACGATTCGCTGGGCGGCAATCAAGCCCGGCCCTGCCGTAGGGGGCGCGGAAAGAAGTCTCGGATGGGCAGGAGCAAACCCACGAGCGACAGGACGATGAACACCACCTGATGAACGTGGTCCTTTCCCGGGGGCAGCCGGCCCACCAGGTGCGCCGCCCAGAAGACCGGATAGAACCACTGCGTGGCCCATGCCCAGCGTCTCCGGTCGCGGAAAGGGCCCAGGGTTATCGCCATCCCGAACAGGCCCATGCCGGCCGACGCCAGTCCGTCGGCCCGCATGAGCGGCTTGTCAGGGGAGGCCGGCGCCACGACAGCGGCGACGCCGAAAATCAGGATGCCCGCGCCGATGACGGCCAGGCAGATCCAACTGGCTCTCATGCGGGTGTTTTCATGAGGCATGTGAGACCCCCCGCTCTCCATGGCGATGCATCAGGCTCCTCACTGCCGACGGCGTTGTCAATGCCTTCGGGCGGGGCGACCGGAGACGGAGGGTTCCGGCCGGTGCAGTGGCTTCGCCCGGAAGTCCCACGACCCGGTCGAGGGTGCGCGCGGCGTCCGGCCGGTTTCTCCGGAAGCGGCGCAGCCGGTCCCACCTCGGACGCCGGGCCGGCGGGGCCGCCGGTCAGTACACCGAGATGTGGACGTGGTCGTAGTGGTTCCCGGTGACGCCGCCGCGGTCCTCCATGGGGAGCCAGCCTCGCTCGGGGTGGCGGCTGGACCAGATGTGCTGACGGTAGATCACGTACCAGATGCCGTAGTCGTCGGCGTGCTCGCGCACCCAGCGGACGATGCGGTCGCCGAGCTCGGCGCGGTCGCCGGTGGCGCGCACCCCGGCGGGGCCGAGCATGAAGTCGCAGGCGCGGCCGAGGGGGTGCTCGCCGCCGCCGGCTATGCCGCCGTCCTCGCGGTAGCAGCCGGAGCCGCCGGGGAGGCGGAACTCCTTCTCCACGGCGTCGCGGACGGCGCGCATGCGGGCGGTGACGTGGTCGGGGCCGGTGGGCTGCTCGGGCCTCCAGCGCTCGGCCCGGACCTGGGCGGCGACGCCCTGGAGGCCGCCGAGCAGGCCGAGGGCGCCGAGGAGGAGCACGACGGCGCCGAACAGGGAGGCGGCCGCGAGCAGTCCGGCCCGCCGCCTCCCCGCGCCGGACGCGCCCCCGGCTCCCTTTCCCCCGGTTCCCTTCCCCTTGGTCCCCGTCCCCTTGGATGCCATGCCCGCCCTGCCCCCGCCTCCCGACCGCCACTGTGTTCGATCAACGGCCGGGAGGCGGCGGTGGTGCCCGGACGGCGCCGCCCGGCACGGGCTTTCCGGAGCGGGCCGCCTGGCGCGGGATCAGCCGACGGGCGACCAGACCCGCTCGACCTGCTGGCTGCCGGAGCGGGTCCGGTAGGAGCGGACCCACCGCGACGTGGCGTCGGGCCGGGTGCGGTCGGAGAGGACGTAGTAGTCCATCTGCACCCGCTCCGCCGTGACGTCGAGGACGCCGTAGCCGTGGGAGTCCAGGTCGACCCACTTGACGTGCCGGTTGGCGGCCTCGATGGCGGCGACGCCGGCCAGGGAGACGGTCTGCGCCGGGACCTTGAGGAAGTCGTCGACGTTGTCGGAGGTGACCGAGGTGACGACGAACTCGGTGGCGACCGATCCCGACGCCGGGTAGGTGGCGGCCTCGGCGGGGACGTCCGCCGCCCAGGCGGAGTGGATGTCGCCGGTGAGGAAGACGGTGTTGCGGATGCCGCGGGAGGAGAGGTGGCCGAGCAGTTCGCGGCGGTCGTGGGTGTAGCCGTCCCACTGGTCGGTGTTGACGGCCAGGCCCTCCTCGGGCAGGCCCAGCAGCTTCGCCAGCGGCCGCAGCAGGTAGGCGGGCATCGAGAGGAAGGCGACCGGCGAGATCATCACCGAGTTGCCGACCAGCCGCCAGGCCGTGTCGGAGGCGGCGAGCCCGGCCTTGAGCCAGTCGAGCTGGGCGCGGCCGGTGATGGTGCGGTCGGGGGAGTCCACGCCGCCGCTGCCCGCGGCGGCCTGGGCGGTGCGGAAGGAGCGCAGGTCCAGCAGCGACAGGTCGGCGAGCCGCCCGTAGCGCAGCTTCCGGTAGGTGGTGCCCGCTATGGACGGCCGGACCGGCATCCACTCGAAGTAGGCCTGCTTGGCGGCGGCGACCCGGGCGCCCCAGTCACCCTCGGTGTCGGGCTGGTGGTTGACGGCGCCGGTGGAGGAGGCGTTGTCGGCGAATTCGTGGTCGTCCCAGATCGCGATCAGCGGCACCTGCGCCTGGAGCGCCTGGAGGTCGGGGTCGGTCTTGCAGGCGCCGTGCCGGGTGCGGTAGTCGGCGAGGGTGACGGTCTCGTTCAGCGGCTGGTGCGGGCGGACGACGGTGCCCCGCGCGCAGAAGTCGCCGCTGCGGTACTCGTAGACGTAGTCGCCGAGGAAGAGGAAGACGTCCAGGTCGCCGCGGGCGGCCAGGTGCCGGTAGGCGGAGAAGTACCCGGCCTCCCAGTTGGCGCAGGAGGCGACGCCGAGGCGCAGCCGGTCGACGGCGGCGTCGGCGGCGGGGGCGGTGCGGGTGCGGCCGGCGGGGGAGGAGGCGCCGCCCGCGGTGAAGCGGTACCAGTACGGGGTGTCGGCGGCCAGGCCGCGCACGTCGACCTTGACGGTGTGGTCGGTGGCGGCGGAGGCCGTCACCGTGCCGGAGGCGACGACGGAGGCGAAGCCGCGGTCGGCGGCGACGGTCCACTCCACGGGCAGGTCGGGGCCGGCGCCGGAGCCGGGCAGCGCGTCGGGGGTCGGGGTCACCCGGGTCCACAGGACCACGCCGTCGGGCAGAGGGTCGCCGGAGCAGACGCCGTGCACGAAGGCCGGGGCGGTAGCGGTGGCGGCCGGGGAGGCGGCGGCCCGGGCCGCGGTGGCGGCCGGCAGGGCGACGGCACCCGTGACGGCGGCGGCGGCCTTGATGACGGCGCGGCGGGCCGGGGTGCGGCGGGGGGACGCGGTGGCGTCGGCGGCGTGAGCCGCGTGAAGGGACTCGGTCACGCCGGGCACGCTACTGGCCGGTACGGGCCCGGGGAACCCGCCGCCCGACTGTTCGTCAGGTGTTCGCCCCGGGCTCACCCCGGCTCACCCCGGGCCCCGGGCCCGGGCTCACCCCCGCTCGCCTCGCGCCCCGGGCTCACCCCCGCTCGCCCCGGGCCCCGGGCTCACCCCCGCTCGCCTCGGGCCCCGGGCTCACCCCCGCTCGCCCCGGGCCCGGGCCCCACCGGCGGCGGCTCCCGGGGCCCGGACGGACAATGGCTCCATGGACGCCGCCCCGCTGCCGCCGGGGGCCGCGCGCAGGCACCGCCGCGCCCTGCGGGTCCTGGTCGTGGCCTGCCTCGCGCTGATCCCGTGGATCGCCTACCTCGCGATGTCCCTGCCGGTGCACTACGTCGCCCGGCAGTGGCGCTACGCCTGGGTCGGCTTCGACGCCGGCCTGCTGGCCGCGCTCGCCGGGACGGCCTGGTCCGCCTGGCGCCGCCGCCAGGTGGTGATCCCGCTGGCCGTCGCCACCGCGGTGCTGCTGGTCTGCGACGCCTGGTTCGACGTGATGCTGGCCCGCGGCTCCCGCGACTTCCTGGCCGCCCTCGCCTCCGCGCTCCTGGTGGAGCTGCCGCTGGCCGGCTACCTGCTGCTGCGGGCCCGCAGGCTGCTGCTGATGACGCTCCGGGTGGCCTGGTCCCGGGCGGGGCTGCCGGGGGAGCCCCCGCCGCTGCACCGGGTCCCGATCTTCCTGGGCGAGGTGCCGCAGGGGGAGGGACACGGGGAGGCGGACGCCTCCCGGCGGCCCGGGACGGTCGGGCCGCGCGGCCCGGGGCGGTGAGTCCCGCCCCGGGGCCGGCGGCCCGCGCCGCCCCGCGCGGCCGGGCTCACAGCCCCGGGATGCGCCCGTTGCGGAACAGGTCGACGAAGATCTGGTGGTCGGTGCGCGCCCGGGCCCCGTACGCGTGCGCGAAGTCGACCAGCCCCTCCACGAAGCCCTCCTCGTCGCGGGAGACCGCCGCGTCGATGGCGTGCTCCGTCGAGAACGGCACCAGGGTCTGCCCGCTGGACTCGTCGGCGGCCGCGTGCATGGTGGCGGTGGCCCGGCCCAGGTACTCGACCACGGCGCGGATGTCCTCCGGCTCGGCCAGGTCGCTCCAGTCCAGGTCGGTCGCGTAGGGGGAGACCTCGGCGACCAGCTGACCCAGCCCGCCGATCTCGGTGTGGCCCAGCCACGGGTCGGCGTGGGCCTGCAGGGCCCGCTGGGAGATCACCGTGCGGTGGCCCTCGTGGCGGAAGTACTCCCGGACGGCGGCGTCGGTGACGTGCCGGGAGACGGCCGGGGTCTGGCCCTGCTTCATGTAGATGACGACGTCGTTCTCCAGGGCGTCGGTGTGGCCCTCCAGCAGCAGGTTGAACGAGGGGAGCCCGGCGCTGCCGATGCCGACGCCGCGCCGGCCCACCACGTCCTTGACGCGCAGCGAGTCGGGCCGGGTGCGGGAGGCCGGGGGCAGCGTGGCCACGTACTCCTCGAAGGCGGCCATGACCTCGGCGCGGACCGCGTCGTCGAGCTCGATCGCGCCGCCGCCGGAGCGGAAGCGGCGGTCGTAGCCGTCGATCACGGTGAGCTCGTCCAGCAGCGCGACCCGGGTCTGCAGCCGCGCCCGGTGCAGCACCTCCAGGATCGGGCCCTCGGCGGTGTCCAGGGTGAAGGCGGTGTCGCCCGGCTTCTGGCCGCCGCCCGCCAGCAGCGCGATCTGGGCGCGGTAGGCGCGGGCGTACGCCCGGACCAGGTCGGAGATGGTGTCGTCGGCCAGCGCCTTGGCGTACCCGATCAGGGCGAGGCTGGCCGCGAGGCGCTGCACGTCCCAGGTGAACGGGCCGACGTAGGCCTCGTCGAAGTCGTTGACGTTGAAGACCAGGCGGCCGTCGGCGTTGAGGTAGGTGCCGAAGTTCTCGGCGTGCAGGTCGCCGTGGATCCACACCCGGCCGGTCCGCTCGTCGAGGAAGCCGGCGCCGGCCCCGGCGAACGGCGAGGGCACGCCGTCGGCGGGGTCGAGGTCGGCGTAGAAGAGGGCGGCGGTGCCGCGGTAGAAGGCGAAGGCGGAGGCGGCCATCTTGCGGAACTTCACGCGGAACGCCGCCGGGTCCTTCTCCAGCAGCTCGCCGAAGGCCGTGCCGAACACCTCCAGGATCGCCTCGGCGCGGTCCGGCTCGCGGTCGGCGGCGTTGAGGGCTTCGGCCATGGCGGGGGTACCTCCACAAGGGGTGCGACGGGCACGGGGGGCGGGCGTCCGCACGGCGCGGGCGTCCGACCGGGGCGGACATCCGTACGGGACGGGTGTCCGTACTGCGGGACGATCCGTCCGGGCCGCCGGTTCCCGGCGCGGCGCCGGGGACCGGCTCGCGGCGCCTCGCGGCGGCGCGCCCGGACATTGTGCCCGCCCCCGGGGCGGCGTCCCAGGTCCGGGGCCCCCGCCGCCCGGACCGGCGGTGTCCGGACGGCATCCGGGGAGACGGGGGAGGCGGGCGGGGATAGACTCGGCTCCCGTGAACGTGTGAGACGTGGTCCGGGCCGTGACGGTCCGGGCCTCACGTGTTTCCGGCCCCGCCGCACACGCTGCGTGCCCGGCCGTCACCCCGCGCGTCCACCGCCCGCCCGACCGCCTGCGAGCCCCCGGAGGCCCCTGCCGTGAGCGACTCCTTCGCGCACCTGCACGTCCACACCGAGTACTCGATGCTGGACGGCGCCGCCCGCCTGAAGGAGCTCTTCAAGGAGGTCGAGCGGCAGGGCATGACCCATGTCGCGATGACCGACCACGGCAACATGTACGGCGCCGCGGAGTTCCACAAGCAGGCCACCGCCGCCGGCATCACCCCGGTCATCGGCATCGAGGCGTACGTCGCGCCCGAGAAGCGCACCAACCCCAAGCGCATCCTGTGGGGCCAGCCGCACCAGAAGCGCGACGACGTCTCCGCGTCCGGCGCCTACCTCCACAAGACCATCTGGGCCCGCAACAAGGAGGGCCTGCACAACCTCTTCAAGCTGACCTCGCGCTCCTACGCCGAGGGCTGGCTGGTGAAGTGGCCGCGGATGGACAAGGAGATCCTCGCCGAGCACGCCGCCGGACTGATGGCCTCCACCGGCTGCCCCTCGGGCGAGCTGCAGACCCGGCTGCGCCTGGGCCAGTACGACGAGGCGCTGAAGTCGGCCGCCGAGTACCAGGAGATCTTCGGCAAGGAGAACTACTTCCTGGAGCTGATGGACCACGGCCTCGACATCGAGAAGCGGGTCCGCGACGGCCTGGTCGAGATCGGGCGCAAGCTCGGCATCCCGCCGGTCGTCACCAACGACTCCCACTACACCCGGGAGGAGGACGCCGCCGCGCACGACCTGCTGCTCTGCGTGCAGACCGGCAAGAACCTCTCCGACCCGGACCGCTTCAAGTTCGACGGCACCGGCTACTACATCAAGTCCGCCGCCGAGATGTACGCCGTGGACTCCTCCGACGCCTGGCAGGAGGGCTGCCGCAACAGCCAGCTGCTGGTCGCCGAGCGGGTCGACACCGCCGGCATGTTCGAGTTCAAGAACCTCATGCCGCGCTTCCCCATCCCGGAGGGCTTCGACTCCGAGGAGGCGTTCTTCCGCGCCGAGGTGTGGAAGGGCATGGACCGCCGCTTCCCGAACGGCTACGACGAGGAGCACCGCAAGCTCGCCGAGTACGAGATGGAGACCATCTGCCAGATGGGCTTCCCCGCGTACTTCCTCGTGGTCTCCGACTTCATCCTGTGGGCCAAGGGCCAGGGCATCGCGGTCGGCCCCGGCCGAGGCTCCGCCGCCGGCTCGCTGGTCGCGTACGCCATGGGCATCACCGACCTCGACCCCATCCCGCACGGCCTGATCTTCGAGCGGTTCCTCAACCCCGAGCGCATCTCCATGCCCGACGTCGACATCGACTTCGACGAGCGCCGGCGCGGCGACGTGATCCGCTACGTCACCGAGAAGTGGGGCTCCGACAAGGTCGCCCAGATCGTCACGTACGGCACCATCAAGGCGAAGGCCGCCATCAAGGACTCCTCCCGGGTCCTCGGCTACCCGTACGCCATGGGCGACCGCATCACCAAGGCCATGCCGCCGGACGTCATGGGCAAGGGCATCCCGCTCTCCGGCATCACCGACAGCTCGCACCCCCGCTACGGCGAGGCGGGCGAGATCCGCGGCCTGTACGAGAACGACCCCGACGTCCGCAAGGTCATCGACACCGCCCGCGGCATCGAGGGCCTGATCCGCCAGCCCGGCGTCCACGCGGCCGGCGTCATCATGTCCGCCGAGCCGCTGACCGACCACATCCCGGTCTGGACCCGGCACACCGACGGCGCCGTCATCACGCAGTTCGACTACCCCACCTGCGAGGGGCTCGGACTGCTGAAGATGGACTTCCTGGGCCTGCGCAACCTCACGATCATGGACGACGCTGTCAAGGCGATCGAGAAGAACAAGGGCCGCAAGATCGAGCTGCTGGAGCTGCCGCTCGACGACAAGCCCGCCTACGAGCTGCTGGCCCGCGGCGACACCCTCGGCGTCTTCCAGCTCGACGGCGGCCCCATGCGCTCGCTGCTGCGCCTGATGAAGCCCGACAACTTCGAGGACATCTCCGCCGTCCTCGCGCTGTACCGGCCGGGCCCGATGGGCGTCAACTCGCACACCAACTACGCCCTCCGCAAGAACGGCCAGCAGGAGATCACCCCGATCCACCCCGAGCTGGAGGAGCCGCTCAAGGAGGTGCTGGCGCCCACCTACGGCCTGATCGTCTACCAGGAGCAGGTGCAGAAGGCCGCCCAGATCCTCGCCGGCTACTCGCTCGGCCAGGCCGACCTGCTGCGCCGCGCCATGGGCAAGAAGAAGAAGGAGATCCTGGAGGCGGAGTTCGTCCCCTTCCAGAAGGGCTGCCGCGAGCGGGGATACTCCGACGCCGCGATCCAGGCCGTCTGGGACGTGCTGGTCCCCTTCTCCGGCTACGCCTTCAACAAGGCCCACACCGCCGGCTACGGCCTGGTCTCGTACTGGACCGCCTACCTCAAGGCCAACTACCCGGCCGAGTACATGTCGGCGCTCCTCACCTCCGTCAAGGACGACAAGGACAAGTCGGCGGTCTACCTCAACGAGTGCCGCAAGATGGGCATCCAGGTGCTGCCGCCGGACGTCAACGAGTCCGACGCCGAGTTCACCCCGCACGGCGACGACACCGTCCGGTTCGGCCTCACCGCCGTCCGCAACGTCGGCGCCAACGTGGTCGACTCGATCGTCCGCACCCGCAAGGCCAAGGGGAAGTACACCTCCTTCCCCGACTTCCTCGACAAGGTCGAGTCGGTCGTCTGCAACAAGCGCACCGTCGAGTCGCTGATCAAGGCCGGCGCCTTCGACTCCCTGGGCCACACCCGCAAGGGGCTGACCGCCCAGTTCGAGCCGATGATCGACAACGTGGTCGGGGTCAAGCGCAAGGAGGCCGAGGGCCAGTTCGACCTCTTCGGCGGCGACGCCGTCGAGGACGACGGGCCCGGCTTCGGCCTCGACGTGGTCTTCTCCGAGGAGGAGTGGGACAAGTCCTTCCTGCTCACCCAGGAGCGGGAGATGCTCGGCCTGTACGTCTCCTCGCACCCCCTGCACGGCATCGAGCACGTCCTCGCCGACAAGGCGGACTGCGCGATCGCCGACCTCGCCGAGCGCCCCGACGGCTCCATCCTCACCATCGGCGGCATCATCTCCGGCCTCCAGCGGAAGATGACCAAGCAGGGCAACGCCTGGGCCATCGCCACCGTCGAGGACCTGGCGGGATCCATCGACTGCATGTTCTTCCCCGCCAGCTACCAGCTCGTCTCCACCCAGCTGGTCGAGGACGCCGTCGTCTTCGTCCGGGGCAAGCTCGACAAGCGCGAGGACGTGCCCCGGCTCATGGGCATGGAGCTGATCGTCCCCGACCTCTCCGACGCCCACGCCGACGCGCCCGTGGTGATCTCCATCCCCATGGTGAAGATCACCCCGCCGCTGGTCTCCCGCCTCGGCGAGGTCCTGGCGCACCACAAGGGCAACACCGAGGTCCGGCTCCGGCTGGAGGGCCGCCGCAAGACCACCGTGCTGCGTCTGGACCGGCACCGGGTCACCTCCGACCCGGCGCTCTTCGGCGACCTCAAGCAGCTCCTCGGCCCCTCCTGCCTGGCGGGCTCGGCGGGCTGACCGGGTCGGCCTGGCCGGCCCGACCTGACCGGCCCGACCTGACCGGCCCGCCCTGACCTGACCGGTCCGGCCTGACCGGCCCGGCGGCGCGGGCGCCGCACCCCTGGCAGGGGTGCGGCGCCCGCACCGCGTGCGGCGTGCCGTGCCCGGGGGTCCGGACGCCGCCGGCGGCGCCGCCCGCCGCCGGAGTGCTGCCCGCAGGGTGCGGGGACCCGGTGCGCCGGCACCTCCAGAGAATCCCCACACGGCGCGCACACGACCCCGGCGGGTGCGGGCGCCCCGCAGTGACAAGATCATCGAACGGCCGCCCCCGGGGCGTGACCGGGTGAATCAAGATCCTTCACAGCGGTTCGCCGCCCGGCCGCCGGGTATGGACATCTGAACGGTGGGCGGCCCCCCGCGTCGTACGCGGCCGGGCCCCTCGGGAAGAGGTGTGGAAGTGGACCGCTGCGTCGTCCTCGTGGACGCCGGGTACCTGCTCGGCGCCGCCGCCAGCCTGCTCGCCGGGGAGCCCGCCCGCTCCCGCATCGCCGTCGACCACACCGACCTCATCGGCTCGCTCCGCGAGCGCGCCGAGGCCGAGACCGGCCTGCCGCTGCTCCGCATCTACTGGTTCGACGCGGCCCCCGACCGCCGCCCCATGCCCGAGCACCGCCGCCTGCGGGTCATGCCCCGCGTCACCGTCCGCCTCGGCGCCCTGACCAGGGCCGAGGGCCGCTGGGTGCAGAAGGGCGTCGACGCCGCCATGCACGCCGAGCTGTCCGAGCTCGCCCGCAACCGCGCCTGCGCCGACGTCGTCCTCGTCACCGGCGACGGCGACCTGCTGCCCGGCATGACCGCGGCCAAGGAGCACGGCGTCGCCGTCCACCTGTGGGCCGTCCAGGCCGCCGACGGCGACTTCAACCAGTCCGAGGACCTCGTCGCCGAGGCCGACGAGCGCCGGGTCCTCGACCGCGAGTGGATCACCCGGTGGGTCCGCGTCCGCGAGGCGGCCGCCGCCTGCCGGCCCCCGGTGCCCAGCCCCGAGATCGCCGAGATCCTCTCCGCCCCGCCCGGCCGGCAGTCCGCCGCCCCGGCCGCCGCCGCCGAGGGCGAGGCCGCCCGGCCCCGCCCCGCCGAGCGCCCCGCGCCCGCCGCCGCCCACCGGGCCGTGCCCACCCCCAAGGACCTCGCCGGACTGGCCGGCCGCACCGCCGCCGGCCAGCAGGCCGCCGCCGCGGCCGACCGGCAGCCCCACGCCGCCGTCCTGCGCTGGTCCTCCGACCGGGGCTGGGTCGAGCGGGGCGGCGAGGCCCCCACGCCCGGCGACGCCCTGCCCACCCTCGCCCAGGTCACCACCGCCGAGCAGCGCTGGGCCGACCGCGAGGAGGACATCACCACCGTCGGCGGCGACCCGCACGAGGTCGGCCAGGTCTTCGCCCGCCGCTGGACCGACCGCCTCGGCGACCTCGAACGCCTCACCGTCCTGTGGTCCGACTACCCGCGGATCCCGCACCGCGTCGACGGCGAGCTGCTGCGCTACGCCGCCCGTTTCGGCCTCCTCGCCCACAAGGACGACCAGATCGACGAGCACGACCGCTACGCCATCCGGGCCGGCTTCTGGCGCGAGCTGGCCGCCCGCGTGCCCGGCGGCGAGATGGTCTCGGTCGACGACTGAGGGCCCCGTGCCCCTGCCCCGGCCCCGTGTCCCGGCCCGTCCCGATCCCGGCGTAGAGTCGTGACCCGTGAGTACGGGCACCACGCATGTCCCCCCGGCCGGTGACGGGTGAGCACGCAGACTCCTCAGCAGGCGCCGCGGGCGCCGCAGGCACCGCAGGCGTCCGATCCGGCCGCCGCCGGGCCGTGCTGCACCGTGCGCGGCCTGGTGAAGACCTACCGCACCGGGCGCGGCGCGAAGGCCGCCGAGGTGCGGGCCAACGACGGGATCTCCCTCGACGTCCGCCGCGGCGAGGTCTTCGGCCTGCTCGGCCCCAACGGCGCGGGCAAGTCCACCCTGGTGCGGCAGCTCACCGGCCTGCTGCGGCCCGACGAGGGCAGCATCGACGTCCTCGGCCACGACCTGGTGCGCCACCCGGAGCGGGCGCCGCGCCTCCTCGGCTACCTCGGCCAGGAGTCCACCGCGCTCGACGAGCTGACCGTCGCCCTCGCCGCCGAGACCACCGGACGGCTGCGCGGCCTGCCCGCCCGGCGCGCCCGCGCCGAACGCGACGCCGTCCTCGCCGAGCTCGGCCTCGAACCGCTCGCCGACCGCCCCGTCGGCCGCCTCTCGGGAGGCCAGCGCCGCCTGGCCTGCTTCGGGGCCGCCCTCGTCGGCGAGCGGCCCCTGCTGGTCCTGGACGAGCCCACCACCGGCATGGACCCCGTCGCCCGCCGCGCCGTCTGGGCCGCCGTGGACCGCCGCCGCGCCGAGCACGGCACCACCGTCCTGCTCGTCACCCACAACGTCATCGAGGCCGAGACCGTCCTCGACCGGGTCGCCGTCGTCCACGGCGGCCGCGTCCTCGCCTGCGACACCCCCGGGCGGCTCAAGGCCCTGGTCGACGGCCGCGTCCGGCTGGAGCTGGTGTGGCGCACCGACGCCCCGCCGGACGTGCCCGTCCTGGCCGCCGCCGCCGGGCGCGCCCGGGTCTCCGGCCGCCGCTGGACCCTGCGCACCACCCCCGAGGAGGCCAGGGAGCTGGTCGCCGCCGTCACCTCCGGGCCGGCCTTCGCCGCGCTCGACGACTTCACCCTCGCCACGCCCACCCTGGAGGACGCCTACCTCGACCTGGGCGCCGCACAGGGGGCCGACCGCGAAGGAGGGCAGGCCGGGTGACCGCGTCCGCCGAGGCCACCGCGCCCGCCGCCACACCCGGGCGGCCCGCCCCCGCGCCGCTGGCGCCCGCCGCCCGGCTGCTGCCCGCCCTGGCCGCCGTCTACCGCGCCCAGCTCTCCCGCGCGCGGGTCGCCCGGATGCCGCTCCTCTTCGTGGCGACCTTCCAGTCGCTGGGCATCCTCGTCATGATGCGCGGCGTCGTCGACTCCGGCGGCAACGACTCGGCCCGCGCCGTCGTCGCCGGCTCCAGCGTCCTCGTCGTCGCCTTCGTCGCGCTCAACCTGCTCGCCCAGTACTTCGGGCGGCTGCGCGCCACCGGCGGCCTCGACCACTACGCCACGCTGCCGGTGCCGCCGGCCGCCGTGGTGCTCGGCGCGGCCGGCGCGTACGCCTCCTTCACGCTGCCCGGCACGCTCGTCACCGCGGCGGTCGGCGCCGGCCTGTTCGGCCTGCCCTGGGCCCACCTGTGGATCCTGCTCGCGGTCGTGCCGCTCGCCGGGGCCGCGCTCTCCGGCCTCGGCGCCGTCTGCGGCCTGCTGGCCCCCCGCCAGGAGATCGCGACCCTGCTGGGGCAGCTCGGCATGTCCGCCGCGCTGCTGCTGGGCGTGCTCCCGGCCTCCCGGATGCCGGAGGCGGTCCGCCTGCTGCGCGACCTGCTGCCCTCCACGTACGGCGTGGAGGCCTTCGCCCGCACCTTCGACGCCGCACCGGACTGGGCCGCCGTCGGCGCCGACCTCGCGGTGTGCGCGGCCGTCGGCCTGCTCTCGCTCACCGCCGCCACCCGGGCCTACCGCCGGGCGGCCGTCTCCGGCCGCTGAGCCGCGCCCCCGCGGCCGGCCGGGCGGGCCCCCGGCCGGCCGCGGGGCGACCTGGGGACCCGCGCCGCCGCCCGGCGTGGGACGATGGGCCGGTGACCGCACCGAACACCCCTCCGGGTCCCGGCCGCCCCACCGCCCCCGGCACGGAGCCGCCGGCCCCGCAGCCCGCCGGAGCCCCGGGGCAGGGGCCCCGGACCCCGGGGGACCCGGCGCAGTGGACCCCGCCGTCCGGGGCCGCCCACCCCGGTCCGCAGCCGCCCGCGGCCGCCCACCCCGGTCCGCAGCCGCCCGCGGCCGCCCACCCCGGTCCGCAGCCGCCCGCGGCCGCCCACGGGTACGGGTACGGGCAGCCCGGCCTCCCCTCCGTGCCCCCGGCCGAGCAGCCGCCGCGCAACCCCGGTGCGGAGGTCCGGGTCGGCGCGCTGGCCGCCGCGGGCAGCCTCCTCGCCGGACTGGCCGTGGGGCTGCTCTGGCTCTGGCTCGCCCCCCGCGTGCCGCTGTACGCCGACACCAGGGCCGTCTACCTCAAGGACCCCGAGGGGGAGCAGCGAGCCGCCGCCGACGGTGTCTTCGCCCTGCTGGGACTGGGTGCGGGGGCGCTCTGCGCCCTCACCGCCTTCCTGCTCACCCGCCGCCGCGGCGGCGGTGTCGCCGTCGCCGTCGGCCTCGCGCTGGGCGGCCTGCTCGGCGCGGTCGCGGCCTGGCGGCTCGGCATCGCCCTGGGACCGACGAGCGACATGGTCGCCCACGCCCGCCAGGTGGGGGAGGGCAGGGTCTTCGACGCGGCGCTGCAGCTCGGGGCCAAGGGCGCCCTGCTGGTGTGGCCGATGACGGCCATGGTGGTGCTGCTGGGGCTGACCGCGGCCTTCGGGCGCCGCGAGCCGCAGCCCGGACCGTACTGGCACGGCGTCCCGCAGTCCCCCCAGCCGCCGCAGCCGCCGCTCCCGGCCGCGGAGCACTGAGCCGCCCGCCGTCGTCCCCGCGCCCCCGCCGACCCCGCCGTTCCCGCCCACCCCGCCGTTCCCGGCGCCGCGGTCGGCGGCCGGGCGGCCGGGGTCAGGCCCGGCCGATGGGCGCGGTGACCGCGCCGGTGAGGGAGACCAGGTCCTGCGGCGCCAGTTCGACCTCCAGGCCCCGGCGGCCCGCCGAGACGTAGACCGTGGCGTGCCCCAGCGCGCCGGCGTCCACCACGGTGGGCAGCCGGCGGCGCTGGCCCAGCGGGGAGATGCCGCCGCGGACGTACCCGGTGGCCCGCTCGGCCGCCGCCGGGTCGGCCATCGCCGCGCGCCGGCCGCCCAGCGCGGCCGCCAGGGCCTTGAGGTCCAGCTGTCCGGCCACCGGGACCACCCCCACCGCCAGTGCCCCGTCGACCTCGGCGACGAGGGTCTTGAGGACCCGTTCCGGCGCCGTGCCCAGCGCCTCCGCCGCCTCCCCGCCGTACGAGGCGGCCGCCGGGTCGTGGACGTACGCGTGCACCGTGAAGGGCACTCCCGCGGCCTCCAGCGCCACCGTGGCCGGGGTGCCCCGTCCGCCCGTGCCCTTCTTCCTCGCGCCCACCTGCGCCATGCCTCCTCGGTGGCCGGCTGCCTGCCGCCGGCCGTTCGCCCGGGGCCGCCCGCTCAGTTGGGGTTGACCGCCGCCCGGGTCAGCTCCCAGGCGGGCAGCGACGGCAGCCGGGAGAGCACCGCCGTCTCACGGCGCAGCAGCTCCAGCTCGACGGCCAGCCGCTCCGTGGTGTCGGCCGCCGCGAGCAGCCGCTGCCGGTCGGCGACCTCCAGCACCGAGGCCGCCGCCACCAGGTAGGAGAGCACCCGGGGGTCGTCGGGCAGCTCCTGCTCGGCGGCCAGGGTGCTCTCCCGCGCCCCGGCCAGCCGCTTCTGGTACCGGCGGAACGCCTGCACCACCCCGGCGGCCAGCGCGCCCGCCCCGGGGCCCTCGGTCTCGGGCAGCTCCTCGACCTCGCCGACCAGGTAGGGGCCGGAGGCGTCGACGGACAGCAGCCGGAAGCGGGTGGTGCCGGTGGCGATGAGCTCGTAGCGGCCGTCGGGCCGGGCCTGCGCCGAGGCGACCTCGGCGACGCAGCCCACCGTGTGCAGCGCCCGCACCGGGTCGGGCCCGAAGCCGTCCGCCGCCCCCGCTGGCTCGTCGGTGTCCCGCACCGGGGCGACCTCCTGCCCGTCGCGGATCGCCACCACCCCGAAGCGCCGCGGCACGTCCTCCGGCTGCGCCTCCAGGTCGGCGACCAGGCGGCGGTAGCGCTCCTCGAAGACGTGGAGGGGGAGCACCAGGCCGGGGAAGAGCACCGAGCCCAGCGGGAAGAGCGGCAGCCGTTCGGTCACGGCGCACAGCGTACGTGGCCGGGGCGCCGTCGCGCGCCCCCTGCCCGGTCGGGACGCCGCGCGGCGGCGGCTGCCCGGCCGGGACGCCGCGCGCCGGCGCCTGCGGTGTGGCCCGTACCGGGGCACGCTCGGGGCAGCGCCCCGGTACGGGCGTTCGCGGACCCCCGGCCCCTCCACCCTGGCAGCCCCGGCCGGGCCCCGCCACCCGTCGGGGGCGGGCGGCGACGCGGTGTCATCACGGCAGGTCGCGCGAGGGGCCGCCGGGGGCCGGCGGCTCAGCCGCGCCGCAGCATCCGGGTGGCGCCCGCCGCCACCGTGGTGGCCAGCACCCAGCCCAGCAGGACGAGCGCGGTGGCGGCCCACTGGTCGGCGCCGGACGGCTTCCACGCGCCGTCCTGCCCGAGGTCGATCAGCGGCAGCAGCAGGTCCATCGCGTACAGGGCGGCGTTCCAGTGCGGCACCTCGTCGGCCTTCAGCGGCTGCGGCGGGTGGCCGGCGAAGTACGCGGCGCCCAGCGCCCAGATCAGCGCCATCCACAGCGCCGCCCGCGCCGGCCGGTAGCCGTAGCCGACGGTGGTGTCCTGCAGCCGCCCCCAGAGCCGGCCGAGCAGCGGCAGGGTGGAGCGGCGCCGGCGGTGCTTGGCGAGCTGGACGGCGCGGGCGTCCTCGTCGAGGCCGTCGCGCAGCAGCGCCGCCGCGAGCTGCTCGTACGGCTCGGGCCGGAAGTCGCCCAGGGCGCCGTCCAGCCAGGCGATACGTTTCGCCAGGGGGAAGTCCGCGGCCGGCCGCAGCGACTCGTACACGAAGCCCGTCAGCCCCACCCGCCCGCCGCCCGGCCAGCTCTCCACCGCGTCGATCAGGGTGCCCACCCGGGCCCGGGAGAGCGAGACCCGGCCGGTGGGGGTGCGCGAGAGGCAGAACCGCAGCTCCGGGGTCTGGATGCGGCGCAGCGACAGCTCCTCGCCCTCGCCGAGCCGGAACTCCGCCCGGTCGATCAGGCAGGCGTTGCCGAACCGGCCGTCGTCCAGCCGCACCCCGCCGCGCGCCGTGAACGGCACGCTCGCCGCCTGGTCGGCGGGCCGCTCGCCGTACCCGGAGCCGTAGTCGGAGCCCGACGTGCTCCACCCGCTCAGCCAGCAGCGGCTCAGGTACAGCGTGTGCTCCACGCTGATCCGCGCCGCGTTCAGGCAGATCCGGCCCGGCCGGGCCCGCAGCGCGCTGCCCCGCAGCGAGAGCCGCCCCCCGATCCGGGCGCTGCGCAGGCTGATCTCGCCGGTGCAGCGCATCAGCTCCGCCTCGACGTCCTGGCTCACGGTGAGGCCGTCGGCGGCTATCGCTCGGTCGTTGCGGTCGCCGCCGACGGTGGCCTGGTTCAGCAGCAGGTCGGTGCCGATCCGGGCGTCGGTCAGCCGCAGCCCGCCGGTCAGCACGCACCGCGGCAGGTGCAGGTCGCCCTCGGTGACCAGCCGCGACGCCTCGATCCGCGGCACCAGGCAGCCGATCATCCGCACCGTGCCCGCCCGGCACTCCGACATGAGGATCTTGCGCTCGAACCGGCAGCCCCGCAGCTCCACGTAGGCCGCCACCACGCCGCCCGCCAGGTCCAGCGCCCCGGTGACGTACGCACCGGTGACCTTGAGGCTCGCGACACGCCCGGACTCCGGCGGCGGACCGTCCAGCAGCAGCCGGGCCATCGTCTCCGCCCGCACCGTGCGCTCCGGCCCCCACGGCCCGGAGGTCACCGGGTGGTCCTCCTCCGGCACGCCGCTGCGCAGGTCCAGCGTCTCCCCGCGCCGGTACGCGGCCCACAGGCGGCGCTCCGGTTCCGACCAGTCCTCCGGCGGCCCGTCCACGCCCGGACCCCCCTCCCGTGTCACCCCCGACGTCCCACTTGGTGTATCACGGACTGGAATCTGCGGCCGATGGTTCCGGCCACTCCTTACACTGGGCAGAGTGATCTCTCGAATCGACCTGCGCGGCGCCACCGGCGACCCGCGCGACCTGCTGCCCCGCGCCGAGTTCGACGTCGAGGCCGCGCTGGAGAGAGTGCGGCCCATCTGCGACGACGTGCGCCATCGCGGCACGGCCGCGCTCATCGAGATCACCGAGCGGTTCGACGGGGTGCGCCTGGAGCAGGTGCGCGTGCCGCAGACGGCGATCGACGAGGCGCTGGCCGGGCTCGACCCGAGGGTGCGCGCCGCCCTGGAGGAGTCCGTCCGCAGGGCCCGCATCGTCCACCGCGAGCAGCGCCGCACCGACCACACCGTGCAGGTGGTGCCCGGAGGCACCGTCACCGAGCGCTGGGTGCCGGTCGAGCGCGTCGGCCTGTACGTCCCCGGCGGCCTCGCCGTCTACCCGTCCTCCGTGGTCATGAACACCGTGCCCGCCCAGGAGGCCGGCGTCGAGGGCATCGCGGTGGCCTCCCCGCCGCAGAAGGAGTTCGGCGGCCTGCCGCACCCCACCATCCTCGCCGCCTGCGCCCTCCTCGGCGTCGACGAGGTGTACGCGGTCGGCGGCGCCCAGGCGGTCGCCATGTTCGCGTACGGCACCGACGAGTGCCGCCCCGTGAACCTCGTCACGGGCCCGGGCAACATCTACGTCGCCGCCGCCAAGCGCCTCCTCAAGGGCCGCATCGGCATCGACGCCGAGGCCGGCCCCACCGAGATCGCCATCCTCGCCGACGACTCCGCCGACCCCCGCCACCTCGCCGCCGACCTCATCAGCCAGGCCGAGCACGACCCGATGGCCGCCGCCGTGCTGGTCACCGACTCCGTCGAGCTCGCCGACCGGGTCGCGAAGGAGCTGGAGCCGCAGGTCGCCGCGACCAGGCACCGCGAGCGCATCACCGAGGCGCTCGGCGGCCGCCAGTCCGGCATCGTCCTCGTCGACGACCTCGACCAGGGCCTGCGCGTCGTCGACGCCTACGCCGCCGAGCACCTGGAGATCCAGACCCGCGACGCCGCCGCCGTCGCCGCCCGGGTCCGCAACGCCGGGGCGATCTTCATCGGCCCGTACGCGCCGGTCTCCCTGGGCGACTACGCCGCCGGCTCCAACCACGTGCTGCCCACCGGCGGCTGCGCCTGCCACTCCTCGGGCCTGTCCGTGCAGACCTTCCTGCGCGGCATCCACGTCGTCGACTACAGCCGCGAGGCCCTCGCCGACGTCGCCGCCCACGTGGTGACCCTCGCCACCGCCGAGGACCTGCCCGGCCACGGCGACGCGATCCGCGCCCGCTTCGACTGGGAGACGCCCGGACTGTGACCCCCACGCCTGCGACCCCCACGCCTGCGAACCCCGCGCCGGTCACCCGCATCGACGACCTGCCCGTCCGCGACGAGCTGCGCGGCCAGTCCCCGTACGGGGCGCCCCAGCTCGACGTCCCGGTGCGGCTGAACACCAACGAGAACCCGCACCCGCTGCCCGAGCCGCTGGTCGCCCGCATCGCCGAGCGCGTCGCCGAGGCCGCGCGGAACCTCAACCGCTACCCCGACCGGGACGCGGTCGAGCTGCGCACCCGCCTCGCCGAGTACCTCACCCGCACCGGCGGCCACGCCGTCACCCGCGAGCAGGTGTGGGCGGCCAACGGTTCCAACGAGGTCCTCCAGCAGCTGCTGCAGGCCTTCGGCGGGCCCGGCCGCACCGCCCTCGGCTTCGAGCCCTCCTACTCGATGCACGCGCTGATCTCCCGCGGCACCGGCACCGGCTGGATCCCCGGGCCCCGCAACGACGACTTCACCATCGACACGGAGGCGGCGAAGGCGGCGATCGCCGAGCACCGCCCCGACGTGGTCTTCGTCTGCTCGCCCAACAACCCCACCGGCACCGCCGTCGACGCGGGGACCGTCCTCGCCCTCCACGACGCCGCCCAGGCGGTGAAGCCCACCATGGTCGTCGTCGACGAGGCGTACGTGGAGTTCTCCCACCGGCCCTCGCTGCTGCCCCTCATCGAGGGCCGGCCGCACCTGGTGGTCTCCCGCACCATGTCCAAGGCGTTCGGCGCCGCCGGGCTGCGCCTCGGCTACCTCGCCGCCGACCCGGCCGTGGTCGACGCCGTCCAGCTGGTGCGGCTCCCGTACCACCTGTCCGCCGTCACCCAGGCGACCGCGCTCGCCTGCCTGGAGCACACCGACACCCTCCTCGGGTACGTCGACCGGCTCAAGGCCGAGCGCGACCGGCTCGTGGAGGCCCTGCGGGCCGAGGGCGCCGAGGTCGTCGACTCCGACGCCAACTTCGTCCAGTTCGGCCGCTTCGAGGACACCCACGCCGTCTGGCAGGCCCTCCTCGACCGGGGCGTCCTCGTCCGGGACAACGGCGTCCCCGGCTGGCTGCGCGTCACCGCCGGCACCTCCGCCGAGAACGACGCCTTCCTCGACGCCGTCCGAACCGTCCTCAAGGCGGCCGCCCCCGCGGCGGACGCCGCAGCAAGGAGCTCTGAACCCTCCGCATGACCCGCACCGGCCGTGTCGAGCGCACCACCAAGGAGACCTCCGTCCTGGTCGAGATCGACCTCGACGGCACCGGCACCGTCGACGTCTCCACCGGCGTCGGCTTCTACGACCACATGCTCGACCAGCTCGGGCGCCACGGCCTCTTCGACCTCACCGTCAAGACCGAGGGCGACCTGCACATCGACACCCACCACACCATCGAGGACACCGCCCTCGCCCTCGGCGCCGCCTTCCGGCAGGCCCTCGGCGACAAGCGCGGCATCACCCGCTTCGGGAACTGCACGGTCCCGCTGGACGAGGCCCTCGCCCAGGTCACCGTCGACCTCTCCGGCCGCCCCTACCTGGTGCACACCGAGCCGGAGGGCATGGCCCCCATGATCGGGGCCTACGACACCACCATGACCCGGCACATCCTGGAGTCCTTCGTGGCCCAGGCGCAGGTCGCCCTGCACGTCCACGTCCCGTACGGGCGCAACGCCCACCACATCGTGGAGTGCCAGTTCAAGGCCCTGGCCCGCGCGCTGCGCTACGCCTCCGAGCGCGACCCGCGCGCCGCCGGCACCATCCCCTCCACGAAGGGCGCCCTGTGAGCCCCGCCGTCCTGCTGATCGCTCTCGGCCTCTTCCTGCTCGGCGGCGTGTACTCGTTCTGGAAGCAGAAGCAGTCCAGGAGCGTCATCGCGGTGCTCGCCATCGGCGCGGTGCTCTGCCTCGCCTCCGGCCTCATGCGCCTGTAGCCGCACCACCGGGGCCCGGGCCCGGGACCCCCGCACCCGGGGGCCCGGCACCCGGCCCCCACTCCCAGGACCCGCCCCCCAGGACTCGACCCCCAAGGACTCGACATGGGCAAGCACGTGGTCGTCCTCGACTACGGCTCCGGCAACCTCCGCTCCGCCCAGCGCGCCGTCGAGCGCACCGGCGCGGAGGTCACCGTCACCTCCGACTTCCAGACCGCCCTCGACGCCGACGGCCTGCTCGTGCCCGGCGTCGGCGCCTTCGCCGCCTGCATGCAGGGCCTGCGCGCCGTCCGCGGCGAGCAGGTCATCGGCCGCCGCCTGGCCGGCGGCCGCCCGGTGCTCGGCATCTGCGTCGGCATGCAGATCCTCTTCGCCCGCGGCGTCGAGCACGGCGAGGAGACCGCCGGCTGCGACGAGTGGCCCGGCACCGTCGAGCCGCTGCACGCCCCCGTCATCCCGCACATGGGGTGGAACACCGTGGACGCGCCCGCCGGCTCCACCCTCTTCGCCGGCCTCGACGCCGACGCCCGCTTCTACTTCGTCCACTCCTACGCCGTCCGCCGCTGGGAGCTGGCCGTCACCAACGAGAGGATCAGGGCGCCCCGGGTCACCTGGGCCACCCACGGCGAGCCGTTCGTCGCCGCCGTGGAGAACGGCCCGCTCAGCGCCACCCAGTTCCACCCGGAGAAGTCCGGCGACGCCGGCGCCGCCCTCCTGGCCAACTGGGTCGGCTCGCTGTAGGCCCCGCCCGCCCCTCCCGTCCGGCCCCCGTCCCCGTCCACCCCCGCCACCGATCCCGGAGCCGCACCCGCATGTCCGCCCACCGCCTCGAACTCCTCCCCGCCGTCGACGTCCGCGACGGCCAGGCCGTCCGCCTCGTCAAGGGGGAGTCCGGCACCGAGACCTCCTTCGGCGAGCCGCTCACCGCCGCCCTCGCCTGGCAGGAGGCCGGCGCCGAGTGGATCCACCTGGTGGACCTCGACGCCGCCTTCGGCACCGGTTCCAACCGGGAGCTGCTCGCCGAGGTCGTCGGCCGCCTCGACGTCAAGGTCGAGCTGTCCGGCGGCATCCGCGACGACGCGTCGCTGCGCGCCGCCCTCGCCACCGGCTGCCGCCGCGTCAACCTCGGCACCGCCGCCCTGGAGTCCCCCGACTGGGTCCGCAAGGCCATCGCCGAGCACGGCGACCGGATCGCGGTCGGCCTCGACGTCGTCGGCACCACCCTGCGCGGCCGCGGCTGGACCCGCGACGGCGGCGACCTGTACGAGGTCCTCGCCCGCCTCGACGCCGACGGCTGCGCCCGCTACGTCGTCACCGACGTCGACAAGGACGGCACCCTCACCGGCCCCAACCTCCAGCTCCTGCGCGACGTCTGCGCCGCCACCGACCGCCCGGTCGTCGCCTCCGGCGGCGTCTCCTCCCTCGACGACCTGCGCGCCATCGCCGGCCTCGTCCCCGAGGGTGTCGAGGGCTCCATCGTGGGCAAGGCCCTCTACGAGCAGAAGTTCACCCTCGAAGAGGCCCTGGAGGCTGTTTCATGACGGACCGCGCCGCTCGACGCCTCGCCGGATTCTCCCCCTACGAGGACGAGATCGGGTTCGCCCGGGCCGTCGCGGCCGGGGACTTCGTGCTCGTCTCCGGGTGCACCGCCTGGTACAACGGCATGGTCCAGCACGAGGGCGACCCCCACGGCCAGGCCCGGGACGCCTTCGGCGTCGCCCTGGAGGCCCTGAAGGGGTTCGGCCTGGGAGCCGAGGACGTGGTCCGCACCCGGATGTACCTCACCCACGTCCGGGACACCGAGGAGGTCGGCCGCGCCCACAAGGAGCTCTTCGGCTCCGTGCGGCCCGCCTCCACCATGGTCGTCGTCGACGCCCTGCTGGACTCCCGCATGATGGTCGAGGTGGAGGTCGACGCCCACCGCACGGGCCTCGCCGCCCGTCTGGCCTCCGCAGCCGAGGAAGGAACCTGATGACTCTCGCCGTCCGTGTGATCCCCTGCCTGGACGTCGACGCCGGCCGCGTGGTCAAGGGCGTCAACTTCCAGAACCTGCGGGACGCCGGCGACCCCGTCGAGATGGCCAAGGTCTACGACGCCGAGGGCGCCGACGAGCTGGTCTTCCTCGACATCACGGCCTCCTCCGGGGACCGGGAGACCACCTACGACGTGGTGCGCCGCACCGCCGAGCAGGTCTTCATCCCGCTCACCGTCGGCGGCGGCGTCCGCACCTGCGACGACGTGGACCGGCTGCTGCGGGCCGGCGCCGACAAGGTCGGCGTCAACACCGCCGCCATCGCCCGGCCCGAGCTCATCCGTGAGATCGCCCGCCGCTTCGGCCGCCAGGTGCTGGTGCTCTCCGTCGACGCCCGCCGCTGCCCCGAGGGCACCGAGACCCCCTCGGGGTACGAGGTGACCACCCACGGCGGGCGGCGCGGCACCGGCATCGACGCCGTCGAGTGGGCGGCCGAGGCCGCCGACCTCGGCGCCGGGGAGATCCTGCTCAACTCCATGGACGCCGACGGCACCAAGGACGGCTACGACCTGGAGATGCTGCGCGCCGTCCGCAGGGCCGTCACCGTCCCGGTGATCGCGTCCGGCGGCGCCGGGGGCCTCGGCGACTTCGCCCCGGCCGTCGGCGCGGGCGCCGACGCGGTCCTCGCCGCCAGCGTCTTCCACTTCGGCGACCTGCGGATCGGCCAGGTCAAGGACGCCCTGCGCGGCGCCGGCCACCCCGTGCGCTGACCGCCCGCGCCGCGGCAGCCGGCCGGCGGCGCGCCGCGGCGGACGCCGTGCGGCCCGGACGGGGACTCCCCGTCCGGGCCGCGGCCGTCTCCTGGCGGCGGCCGCCCGCCGCCCGCCGTCACCCCTCGGTGTGCGGCAGCGGCAGCGCGTTCCCGAGCAGCGCCACCACGTCCGGGTCCCCCTCGGCCGTGACCCGGGCCCGCGCGCCGCGCCCGAAGGCGAAGAGCAGCAGCTCCGCCGGCTCGCCGACCACGGTCACCACGGGCGCGCCCTTGCGGGCCACGACGGTCTGCCCGTCGGGGCGGCGCAGCACCAGGCCCACGGGGGAGCGGCGGCCCGCCTCCATCCGGGCCGGCACGCGCAGGCCCTTCCACAGCGCCTCCGCCAGGCCCGGGTCGACCGGTTCGGGCTTCCACTCCGGCCCGGCCCGGCGCACGTCCTCGGCGTGGACGAAGAACTCCACCGTGTTCGCGGCCTCGTCCACGCCCGGCAGGGCGAACGGCGAGAACCGCCCCGGCCCGGAGCGCACCAGTTCCACCAGCTCCGGCCAGGGCCGCGCCGCGTACCCGGCCTGGACCTTCGCGGTCCAGTCCGCGAGCGGGCGGAAGACGATGCCGGGCGCGGCGTCGGGCCGCCGCTCGCGCACCACCAGGTGGGCGGCGAGGTCGGTGGCCGTCCACCCCTCGCACAGCGTCGGGGCCTGCGGCCCCGCCTCCTCCAGCAGGCCGGCCAGGCGCCGGCGCTCTCCACGGGCGTACGTCGACATGCGCACCACCCTACGCGCGCCCCGACGCCCCGTCAGCGGAGCACCCGCGGCGGACCCCCGGCGAGTCCCGGCGGGTCCCGGCGGCGCCCCCGGGCCGGGCCGGGCCGCGCGGGCCCGGCCCGGGGCCCCGGCGGTCAGCGCAGCTTGGCGGTGAGCTTCGCGCCGCCGGGCCGGTCGCTGCCGGTGAGGGTGCACGTCGCCTGGTCGTAGCCGCGCCGGTACAGCTCCGCCGAAGGGGTGAGGACGTAGCTGTAGAAGCGGCGCCCCTCGCCCTGCCGGTTCGCGGTGCGCTTGCCCGCCGCCGTGCACTGCCGGTACACGGCCTTGGAGATCTGGCTGTCCCGGGTGAAGTCGCCCTTCAGCGTCACGTCGGCGACGGCCTCCCCGTCGTGGGGCCCGTCGCACGGCCGCACGACCACCTTCCGCAGCCCCTTGGTCAGGTTGGGGTGGTCGAAGCAGGTGCCGGGCTTGAGCACCACGTACGGCAGGTCCGGGGTGTCGCCCGGCGTCGGGGAGGCGCTCGGCGGCGCCGGGCGGGTGCTCGCGGACGGGGACGGCGCGGCGGCCGCCCGGCCCGGGTCGCGGCCCGTCGCCAGGTACAGCGCGGTGCCCGCCCCCGCCGCGAGCAGCACCGCCCCCGCGGCGGCCGCCGCGATCCGGGCCCCCCGGTGGGTGCGCGGGCCGCCCGGCGGACCGGCCGGCGGGGAGGGCGGTATCGGAGGCGGCGGAGGCGGCGTGAAGCTCATGGGGGGAAGGATGCCGCATCCGCGCGCCGCACAGAACGGGCCGCCGCGGGCCCGCCTGACCCGCCGTCACCCGCCGCCGTGCCGCATGTCCGGCATGTCCGGCACGGTGCCGGGCCGTCCGCACTCCGGTCGCGACCCGGCCGCGGCGCCCGGGCCTGACACAATGGGCGGCATGTCCAGCACCAGCCCGTCCGGCACCAGCCCGTCCGGCACCAGCACCCCCGGCACCAGCACCCCCGGCACGGCCGCCGCCGCCCGCCCCGCCGCCCCCGGCAGCACCGCGCTCGACCCCGCCGTCGCCGCCCGCCTGCGGCGCACCCCCGACGGGCTCGTCCCGGCCGTCGCCCAGCAGTACGACACCGGCGAGGTCCTCATGCTCGGCTGGATGGACGACGAGGCCCTGCACCGCACCCTCACCACCGGCCGCTGCACCTACTGGAGCCGCAGCCGCCGCGAGTACTGGGTCAAGGGCGGCACCTCCGGCCACGTGCAGCACGTGAAGTCCGTCGCCCTGGACTGCGACGGCGACACCCTGCTCGTCCGCGTCGACCAGGTCGGAGCCGCCTGCCACACCGGCGACCGCACCTGCTTCGACGCCGACGTCCTGCCGCTCGCCGCGCCGGACGCCCGGTAGTCCCCGGCCCCAGCACCCCGCACCGGCCCCCGGCAGGCCCGCAGGGCCCGCTCCCGGCGCCGGCCCGACCCGCCGACGAAGAGGTTCACCCCCATGGCCACCGGCACCGTCACCCCCGACCTCGACGCCTTCCGCAAGCTCGCCGCCGACCGCCGGGTCGTCCCCGTCACGCGGCGCCTGCTCGCCGACGGCGACACCCCCGTCGGGCTGTACCGCAAGCTCGCCGCCGAACGCCCCGGCACCTTCCTGCTGGAGTCGGCCGAGAACGGCCGCTCGTGGTCCCGCTACTCCTTCGTCGGCGTCCGCAGCGCCGCCGCCCTCACCGCCGACGCCGACGGCAACGCCCGCTGGCACGGCACCCCGCCCGTCGGCATCCCCCTCGACGGCGACCCGCTGGAGGTGCTGCGCGCCACCGTCGACGCCCTTCACACCCCGCGCGACCTCCACGACGCCGACGAGCTGCCGCCGCTCACCGGCGGCATGGTCGGCTACCTCGGGTACGACGTCGTCCGCCGCCTGGAGCGGATCCCCTCCCTCACGCCGGACGACCTGGGGCTCCCCGAGCTCACCATGCTCCTCGCCACCGACCTGGCTGTCCTCGACCACGCCGACGGCACGGTGCTGCTCATCGCCAACGCGGTCAACCACGACGGCCTGCCCTCGGGCGTCGACGCCGCCCACCGCGACGCCGTCGCCCGCCTCGACGCCATGACCGCCGACCTGGCCCGGCCGGTCGACACCCACGCCTCCGTGCTCACCCCCACCGCCCCCGCCGACGCCGTCTCGCCCTTCGGCGGCGAGCCGTTCCGCCGCGCGGTGGAGGCCGTCAAGGAGCACATCCGGGCCGGCGACGCCTTCCAGGTCGTCCCCTCCCAGCGGTTCGAGGCGCCCTGCCCGGCGAGCGCCCTCGACGTCTACCGGGTGCTGCGGACCACCAACCCCAGCCCGTACATGTACCTCTTCCGCTTCCCCGGCCCCGACGGCGCCGCCGAGGGCGGCTTCGACGTCGTCGGCTCCAGCCCGGAGGCCCTGGTCAAGGTCGCCGACGGCCAGGCCGTGCTGCACCCCATCGCCGGCACCCGCCACCGCGGCGCCACCCCGCAGGAGGATGCAGACCTCGCCGCCGAGCTGCTCGCCGATCCCAAGGAGCGCGCCGAGCACCTCATGCTCGTCGACCTCGGCCGCAACGACCTCGGCCGGGTCTGCGAACCGGGCAGCGTCGAGGTCGTCGACTTCATGTCGGTCGAGCGGTACAGCCACGTCATGCACATCGTCTCCACCGTCACCGGCCGCGTCGCCCCCGGCCGCACCGCCTTCGACGTGCTCACCGCCTGCTTCCCCGCCGGCACGCTCTCCGGCGCCCCCAAGCCCCGCGCCATGCAGATCATCGAGGAGCTGGAGCCCACCCGGCGCGGCCTGTACGGCGGCTGCGTCGGCTACCTGGACTTCGCCGGCGACTCCGACACCGCCATCGCCATCCGCACCGCCCTGCTGCGCGACGGCACCGCCTACGTGCAGGCCGGGGCGGGCGTGGTCGCCGACTCCGACCCGGCGAGCGAGGACGCCGAGTGCCGCAACAAGGCCGCGGCGGTCCTGCGGGCCGTCGCCACCGCCGCCACCCTCCGCCCGCCCCGCTGAACCCCCCGGACCGCTCCTCCGAACCCGTCGGACCCCCTGCGAACCCCTGCGAACCTCCTGCGAACCCCTGCGGTGCCGGCCCCGGCGGCCGGCCCCGCGGGGGCCCGGTGGCCCGGTCCGCCGGGAGAGGGGCGACACTGGACCGGTGAACGCCACGCCCGACCCCCAGGCCGCAGCCGCCCCCGGCACCCGGGCCCGTGCCGGCGCCCCTGACGCCGGGCCCGCCGGCATCCCGGACGCCCCGGACGCCCCGGACGCCGCCCGGGCCGGCACCCCCGGCACCGCCCCCGTCCGCGGCGGCCGCCGCAGCCTCGCGCTGATGCTGCTGCTCACCCTCGCGGGCGCGGTGCTGGTGCTCTGGGCCGTCGGCCGCACCTGGGCCGAGGGCAGCGCCGCCGGCCTCGGCCGGGCGCACCTGTCCGTCACCGGCCGCCAGGTCTCCGGGGTGCCCGGCGCGCTGGCCCTGGTCGGCCTGGCCTCCGCCGTGGCCGTCCTCGCCGTCCGCCGCGCCGGGCGCCTCGCGGTCGGCGCGCTGGTCGCCCTCGCCGGGGCCGGCGCCGCCGTCGCGGCGGCCCTCGGCGCCGCGGACACCGCCGCCGTCGACGCCGAGGCCGCGCGCAGCACCGCCCTGGCCGCCGCCTCCGCCACCCGGGTCACCCACACCGCGTGGCCCTGGCTCGCCGTCGCCGGCGGCGTCCTGCTCTGCGCCGCCGGGCTGCTGACGCTGCTGCGGGGCCGGGACTGGCCCTCGATGTCCAGCCGGTACGACGCACCCGCCGGCCGGGCCCGCGCGCCCCGGCGCGAGGCCACCCCCGCCGACCTGTGGAACGCCCTGGACCGCGGCGAGGACCCCACCGCCCCCCGCTGAACCGGCGGCCCCGCCCCTGCCCCCGCACGGCTCGCGCCCGCCCCGTGGGCGCCCTCCGGGCCCCGGCCGACCCCCGGTCGGCCGCACCCCCGGCGGTCGGGGAGAATGTCAGCGAGAACCCGTCCGTCGCCCCGCACCAGCTCCAGGGCGCCGGACACCGCCCCTACCGGCAGCAAGGAGCACCAGCAATGTCGGCATCAGCCCACGGCCACACCCCCGCCGCATGGACCGGCGTCATCATCGCCTTCATCGGCTTCATCGTGGCGGGCATGGCCGTCGTGGCCGCCACCCCGTGGCTCTTCTGGGTCGGCATCGCCCTGACCCTGGCCTCGGCCGTGATCGGCAAGGCGATGCAGATGGCCGGCCTCGGCAAGCGGCCCGCGACCTCCGGCCACTGACGCGCCCGGGTCCCGCAGCACCGGGCCCGCCGCAGCGGGCGGCCCCGGGCCGCCGGCCCGGGGCCGCCGCCCGCCCGGTCCGCCCGACCGCCCGCCCGGTCCGCCCGACCGCCCGCCCGGTCCGCCCGACCGCCCGCCCGGTCCGCCCGACCGCCCGCCCGGTCCGCCCGGCCCGGCGGCCCGTCGGCGGTCCGGGCCGCACGGCTCCCGCCCGTACGGAGCCCGCCCGCACCAGTCCCGGACGGCCGCCCCCGGCGGCCCACACCCCCTCGGCCCCTGCGACGGGCCCCCGCCCGCGCGCCCCGTCCCGGCGACTCCCGGCCCCCAGGGCCCCGCATCCCTCCCGCCGGACGCCGGCAGGGGCAGAATCGTGGCGTGAACGCCCCGGCAGCCCCCACCCCCCGCCGGCCCGGCCCCCGCCGCACCGGCCGCCCCTCCGCCGCCCGCCGCCTGGCCGCCCCGCTGGCGGCCCTCGTCGCGGTCGCCCTCCCCACGCTCTACGTCGCCGCGGTCGACCCGAACGCCCCCGGCCGCTACCCCGTCTGCCCCTTCCTGCAGGCCACCGGCTGGTGGTGCCCCGGCTGCGGCGGCCTGCGCTGCGTCCACGCCCTCACCCACGGCCACCTCACCGAGGCCCTCCACGACAACCTGCTCGCGGTCCTCGCCCTGTCCGCCGCCGCCCTCCTGTGGCTGCGCTGGACCGCCGCGGCCGCCACCGGACGGCCGGTCCGCGCGCCCGCCCCCACCCGCCGCCACGCCGTCCTGCTGATCGCCGCGGCAGCCGCGTTCACCGTCGTCCGCAACCTGCCCACGGGGGCCTCGCTGGCGCCCTGACCTGCCCGCACGGCCGCCCCGGCGCGTCCGACCGGCGAGACCGCGACGGTCCTGATGCGGGCTGTGCGCCGCTCTGCCGATACCATCGAAGGACCGGCCGCGCCCCGGACCCGGCGGATCCCCGATCCCCGCGCCCGTCCCGCAGGCCGCGACCACCCGTACGTCCGAGAGAAGGGGCGCCCCCCGTGAGCGTGCTCGACGAGATCATCGACGGAGTCCGCGAGGACCTCGCCGAGCGCCAGGCCCGCGTCTCCCTGGACGAGCTCAAGGCCCGCGCCGCCCGCGCCCCGCAGGCCAAGGACGGCGTCGCCGCCCTCCGCGGCGACGGCGTCCGCGTGATCTGCGAGGTCAAGCGCTCCAGCCCCTCCAAGGGCGCCCTCGCCGCCATCGCCGACCCCGCCGGGCTCGCCCGCGACTACGAGGCCGGCGGCGCCGCCGCCATCAGCGTCCTCACCGAGCAGCGCCGCTTCGGCGGCTCCCTCGCCGACCTCGACGCCGTCCGCGCCGCCGTGGACACCCCCGTCCTGCGCAAGGACTTCATCGTCAGCTCCTACCAGCTGTGGGAGGCCCGGGCGCACGGCGCCGACCTCGCCCTGCTGATCGTCGCCGCCCTCGACCAGCCCGCCCTGGTGTCGCTGATCGAGCGCGCCGAGTCGATCGGGCTCAGCCCGCTGGTCGAGGTCCACGACGAGGAGGAGGTCGCGCGCGCCGTCGACGCCGGGGCCCGCATCATCGGGGTCAACGCCCGCAACCTCAAGACCCTGGAGGTCGACCGCAACACCTTCGCGAACGTGGCCCCGAGCATCCCGGACCACGTCGTCAAGGTCGCCGAGTCCGGCGTGCGCGGCCCCCACGACCTCATCGCCTACGCCAACGACGGCGCCGACGCCGTCCTCGTCGGCGAGTCCCTGGTCACCGGCGGCGACCCCAAGGCCGCCGTCGCCGACCTCGTCGCGGCCGGCGCCCACCCGGCCCTGCGTCACGGGCGGGGCTGACCCGAAGCCCATGTCCCTCTCCGCCCGCCACGCACCCGGCTGCCGCCCCCGCGGCTGCCGCGCCCCGGCGCGCCGCGTCCGCGGCCGCCGCGTGCGGTACGTCATCGGCTGCGAGCCGGGCCAGGTCCAGGGCCGCCGATGGCGCCGCCGGACGCGGCAGCGGGACCACCGGGCCTGAGGGCCCGCGCCCCCGCGCACCCCCGACCGGAGGGGGAGGGGCCCGACGCACGGGCGCCCCGGCCGCACGCCGCCGGTACCGCCGCACCGCGGCCGGTACCGCCACCGCCATCGGCCCACCCACAGGACACGGAGGGATCCGTCATGTCCACGGACCATTCCACCGCAGCGCAGGTTCCGGACGCCCGCGGCTACTTCGGGCGCTTCGGCGGCCGCTTCATCCCGGAGGCGCTGGTCGCCGCCGTCGAGCAGGTCGCCGAGGAGTACGAGAAGGCCAAGGCCGACCCGGCGTTCGCCGCCGAGCTGGAGGCCCTGAACCGGGACTACACCGGCCGGCCCAGCGCGCTCACCGACGTCCGCCGCTTCTCCGGGCTCGCGGGCGGCGCCCGCATCCTGCTCAAGCGCGAGGACCTCAACCACACCGGATCGCACAAGATCAACAACGTGCTCGGGCAGGCCCTGCTGACCCGGCGCATGGGCAAGACCCGCGTCATCGCGGAGACCGGCGCCGGCCAGCACGGCGTCGCCACCGCCACCGCCTGCGCCCTCTTCGGCCTCGACTGCACCGTCTACATGGGCGAGGTCGACACGCAGCGCCAGGCCCTCAACGTCGCCCGCATGCGCATGCTGGGCGCCGAGGTCGTCGCCGTGAAGTCCGGCAGCCGCACCCTCAAGGACGCCATCAACGAGGCGTTCCGCGACTGGGTCGCCAACGTCGACTCCACCCACTACCTCTTCGGCACCGTCGCCGGACCCCACCCGTTCCCGATGATGGTCCGCGACTTCCACCGCGTCATCGGCCAAGAGGCCCGCGCCCAGGTCCTGGAGCGCACCGGCCGCCTTCCCGACGCCGTCGTCGCCTGCGTCGGCGGCGGCTCCAACGCCATGGGCATCTTCCACGAGTTCATCCCCGACACCGGGGTCCGCCTGGTCGGCTGCGAGGCCGCGGGCGAGGGCGTCGACACCTCCCGCCACGCCGCCACCCTCACCAAGGGCAGCCCCGGCGTCCTCCACGGCGCCCGCAGCTACATGCTCCAGGACGAGGACGGCCAGACGGTCGAGAGCCACTCGATCTCCGCCGGCCTGGACTACCCCGGCATCGGCCCCGAGCACTCCTGGCTGAAGGACACCGGCCGCGCCGAGTACCGCCCGGTCACCGACGACCAGGCCATGCAGGCGCTGCTCCAGCTCTCCCGCACCGAGGGCATCATCCCGGCCATCGAGTCCGCCCACGCCCTGGCCGGCGCCCTGGAGCTGGGCCGCGAGCTCGGCCCCGACGCCGTCATCCTGGTCAACCTCTCCGGCCGCGGCGACAAGGACATGCACACCGCCGCCGAGTACTTCGGCCTGCTCGACGACCCGGGCCGCGAGCCCGGCGCCCCGTCCGACCGCGCCGTCGCCACCGAGGCCGACGAGAAGGCAGGGAAGTGACCGTGACCACCACCCCGAACACCGCCGCCCCCACCCGCCTGAGCGCCGCCCTCGCCGCCGCCCGGGCCGAGGGCCGCGCCGCCCTCGTCGGCTACCTCCCCGCCGGCTTCCCCACCGTCGAGGGCGGCATCCGCGCCGCCCGCGCCCTGGTCGAGGGCGGCTGCGACGCCGTCGAGATCGGCCTGCCGCACTCCGACCCGGTCCTCGACGGCCCCACCATCCAGACCGCCGACGACATCGCCCTGCGCGGCGGCGTCCGCATCGCCGACGTGCTGCGCACCGTCCGCGAGGTCGCCGCGGCCGTGGACGCCCCCGTCCTGGTCATGACGTACTGGAACCCGGTGGACCACTACGGCGCCGCCCGGTTCGCCGCCGACCTGGCCGCCGCCGGGGGAGCGGGCTGCATCCTGCCCGACCTGCCGGTCGAGGAGTCGGGGGAGTGGCGGGCCGCCGCCGCCGAGCACGGCCTGGACACCGTCTTCGTCGTCGCCCCCAGCAGCCGCGACGACCGGCTCGCGCAGATCACCGCCGCCGGCAGCGGCTTCGTCTACGCCGCCGCCGTCATGGGCGTCACCGGCACCCGCAACCAGGTCGGCCACCTCGCCGAGGACCTGGTCAAGCGGACCAAGGCCGCCACCGACCTGCCGGTCTGCGTCGGCCTCGGCGTCTCCACCGCCGAGCAGGCCGCGCAGGTCGCGGCCTTCGCCGACGGCGTCATCGTCGGCTCCGCCTTCGTGCAGCGCCTGCTCGACGCGGGGGAGGACGAGGAGGCCGGCCTCGCCGCCGTCCGCGCCCTCGCCGCCGACCTGGCCGCCGGAGTCCGCCGCCGCTGAGCCCGCACGCACGCCGCACGCCGCACGGCCCGCCGCCCCACGGGGCGGCGGGCCGTGCGCGTGTCCCGGGGTGCCCCGGGGTGTCCCGGGATTTCCGGCGCCCCCGGCGGTCGGGGCCGTCCGGGCCCGCCTCCCGGTCCCCCGTACGGGTGGACCGGGAGGCGGCCGCGCAACCACGGTGCGTGACCGTTCGTTGACCCTGCGGCAGGTTCGGCGGCGCCCTCCCTCCCCGGGCGCCGCCGCCCCGATCCCCGCGGGGGCCTGCCGGCGAGACGTCAGCGAGAGGATCGTCCGTGCCCCGGTACCAGCCCAGACTCCTGCGAGCCGTCGTGGCGGTCACCGCCCTGGTCGCCGCCGTCGGAGGCGAGGCCGCCGTCGGCCGGGCCCTGGCCCACCGCGGCGCCGAGGCGACGGGCCGCTCGGAGGCGCTGCTGCGGGCGCGCGCCGTCTCCGAGGTCCGCGCCAGCCGCGCCGAGGACGCCCTGCGCGCCGCCCTCACCGGCCGGCCGCCCGGCGCCCCGCTCACCGCCCCGGCGCTCCCGGGCACCCCGCTCACCGCCCCCGGGCTCACCGCCCCCGGCCTGGCGGGCGCCGTGCCCGGTGCCGCGGCCGAGGGTAGCCCCGCCGTCCGGCCCGGCCTGCCGGACGTGCCCGCCGCGGCCGTCCTGCGGGCGCTGCCCGCCCGCCTGGACCGCGACGGGGCCGCGATCGACGTCGGCCGCGCCGGCGCCCCGGTCACCGTCACCCTGTACGAGGACTACCGCTGCCCCGACTGCCGCCGCTTCGAGGAGGCTCAGGGCGCGGTGCTGGCCCGGCTCGCCGCCGCCGGCACCGTCCTCGTCCGCCGTGTCGTGGAGTCCTCCCTCGACGTGCGGCTCCCCGGCGACGGCGCCCACCGGGCGGCCAACGCCGCCCGCGCCGCCCTGGCGGCCGGCGGCTTCCCGCTCTACAACGCCCTGCTCTACGCGGAGCAGCCCCCCGAGCAGGAGGACGGCTACACCGTCGGCCGCCTCCTCGCCCTCGCCTCCCGGGTGCCGGGCCTGCGCGGGCCCGCCTTCGACCGGGCCGTGCGCACCCGGCGGTACGCCCCCTGGGCGGCCGCGGCGCAGCGGGCGTACGAGCGCCACGGCCGCCGCGCCGGCTACGGCACGCCCGGCATGGTCGTGAACGGGCGGCCGGTCGACCTGGCGGCCCGGCCGGACCTGGCCGGCGATCCCGGCGCGCTGCGGGCCTTCCTGCTGGCGCAGGCGCGCCGCTGACCCCGCGCGCCGCCGGCCCGCGGCGCACTCCGCAGCGCACCCCCCGGGCCGGTGCGCCACGGCCCCGCACATCGGGACCTGCGGCCCTGGGGGGAGCCGGTGCCCACGTGGCAGGTTCCACGACGGGCACCCTCCCGCCAGGCCGCCCGACCGCCCGACCGCTCCACCGCCCCACCGTCCCACCGCTCCACCGCCGCAGCGGACGCCGCAGCCGCAGCAGCCGCACCCGACCGCACCACGCCCGCGACGACCCGGGCCGCGCTCTCTCCGAGGGGGACCACCGATGACCGCACCGCAGGACGCCATGCTCGCCCGGGGCCCCGCCGCCACGCGCCCGGCACCGGCGGGGGGCCGGCTGCGGCGCGCCCTCGACGGACCCGGTGCCGCGTGGGCGTCCACCGCCGCGCGCCTCGCCCTGGCCGCCGTGTGGACCTGGGCGGGCCTGGCCAAGGTCGCCGATCCGGCCGAGGCCGCCCAGGCCGTCCGCGCCTACCGCCTGCTCCCGGAGGCCCTGGTCAAGCCCGTCGGCTACGGCCTGCCCTTCCTGGAGCTGGCCCTGGCCCTGCTGCTCCTCGCCGGCCTCGGCGTCCGGGCCGCGGCCGTCCTCTCCGCCGCGCTGCTGCTGGTCTTCATCGCCGGCATCGGCTCGGTCTGGGCCCGCGGCCTGACCATCGACTGCGGCTGCTTCGGCGGCGGCGGCCAGGTCGCCGCCTCGCAGACCCGGTACCTCCAGGAGATCCTCCGCGACACCGGCCTGCTCCTGGTGGCCGCCTGGCTCGTGTGGAGGCCGCGCAGCCGCCTCTCCGCGGACGCGTGGCTGAACTCCTGACCCCGGCCGGCCCCGCCCTCCCCCCTCCCCGGCCCCTCCCACCCCACCCCCTTCGCGACCGGCAAGGCAGCCCATGCAGATGAGTGAGAAGAACCGAGACGGCAAGCGCAGCGCCCGCGAGAGGCTCGCAGCCGAACGCCAGGCCCAGGAGGACCGCGCCCGGCGGAAGCGGAAGCTGGTGGTGCTGGGCTCGGTGGTCGCCGTGGTCGCGGTCGCCGTCGGCGTGGGCGTCGCCGTCCAGTCCCGGCGCAGCCAGCCCGAGACCCCGGTGGCCGCCCCCTCCGGCGCCGTCGGCGACCGGAAGCTTGTCATCCCCGACGGCGCCGCCAACGCCCCCGCGACCCTCACCGTGTACGAGGACCCCCGCTGCCCGGCCTGCCAGCTCTTCGAGAAGGCCTTCCGGCCCACCGTGGACAGGCTCAAGGACGAGGGGAAGATCGTGGCGAACTACCACATCGTCTCCTTCATCGACCGCCACGACAGCGGCACCGGCTCCAAGAACGGCGCGAACGCCCTCGCCTGCGCCCAGGACGCCGGGAGGTTCCGGGCGTACCACAACGTCCTGTACGCCAACCAGCCGCCGGAGACCGAGGACCCCTGGAGCAACCGCGGCGCCCTGATCTCCCTGGCCGGCAAGGTGCCCGGCCTCGACACGCCCGCCTTCCGGGCCTGCGTGAACGGGAACACCTACGGCGGCTGGGTCTCGGCCGTCCAGCAGGACTTCGACAAGTCCGGCTTCACCTCCACCCCCACCGTGCTGCTCAACGGCGAGTCGGTCTTCCCCCGCAAGGGCGGCCAGGACATCACCCCGGCCAACCTGACGGCCTGGGTGGACGCCGCCAACAAGGGCAAGCGGCTCGGCACCCCGGCCTCCCCGGCGGCGTCCCCCGCCGCCGGCCCCTCGGCGAGCCCCGCCGCGAAGGCGCACGGCAGGACGGCCCGCCGGCACCACCGGCCCGCCGCGTCCCCGGCCGCAGTGTCCCCGGCCCCCGCCGCGGCCCCGCTCGCGCCCGGAGCCGCCGCGTCCACGGCCCCCGCGTCCACCCGCTGACCCGGCCCCCGCGCCGCCTCCCGCCCCGGCGGCGGCGCGGGTTCCACCCCGGCCGCCGCGGGTCGCGCCCCAACCGTTACGGACGCGCCGCGCCGGGCAGGGTAGCGTCTTCCTTGCCATGGACCTTGCATTCATCCCGAGCCCGTCGCGGGGCGTGATCCACCTCGGACCCCTCCCGCTGCGCGCGTACGCGTTCTGCATCATCATCGGTGTCTTCGTCGCCGTCTGGCTCGGCAGCAGGCGCTGGGTCGCCCGCGGCGGGGCCGCCCACACGGTGGGCGACGTGGCGGTCTGGGCGGTGCCCTTCGGCCTGGTCGGCGGCCGCCTGTACCACGTGGTCACCGACCACCAGCTCTACTTCGACCCCGGCAAGCACCCGGTCGACGCGCTGAAGATCTGGAACGGCGGCCTCGGCATCTGGGGCGCCATCGCCCTGGGCGCCGTCGGCGCCTGGATCGGCTGCCGCCGCGCCGGCGTCCCGCTGCCCGCCTGGGCGGACGCCCTCGCCCCGGGCATCGCGCTCGCGCAGGCCTGCGGCCGCTGGGGCAACTGGTTCAACCAGGAGCTCTTCGGCAGGCCCACCACCCTGCCGTGGGGCCTGCGGATCGACTACGACCACCGCCCCGACGCCACCAAGGCGCTCGCCACCTACCACCCGACGTTCCTCTACGAGTCGCTGTGGTGCGTCGGCGTCGCCCTGCTGGTCATCTGGGCCGACCGCCGCTTCCGCCTCGGCCACGGCCGCGCCTTCGCCCTGTACGTCGCCGCGTACACCGTCGGCCGCTTCTGGATCGAGTACCTGCGCGTCGACGAGGCCCACCACATCCTGGGCCTGCGGCTCAACGACTGGACGTCCATCGTCGTCTTCGTCGGCGCCGTCGTGTACATGGTGGTCTCCGCCCGGCTGCGCCCCGGCCGGGAGACCGTCGTGGACCCCGCGGCCGCCGGGAGCCCCGAGGCCGCCGAGGCCGCGGCCGACGAGCCCGGGTCACCCGCCGCCGCGCCCGCCCAGGACCCCGCGGACGGCCCCGCCCCCCGCCGGGGCCCCGCCGACGCCGCGCTGGCCGAGGCCGCCCGCATCGACGAGGAGAAGGCCGGCGGGGAGGCCGCCGCCGCGGACCGCGACCGCGCCCCGGGGGCCGGCAAGCGCACCTGACGCCGCCCGCACGCCCCGTCCGAGGCTGACCGCACCCGCCGTGACCAGCGGGTACGGTCAGCCTCTCCTTGCTGGAAAGAAAATCCGCCGCGCATTACGTTCGACTCCGGCAGAGCCCCGCGAGGGGTGGCACAGCCCCGCGAGGGGGCGGCGGGGACCCGGACGGGGGCCCGGCGACGGGACGGAGACACACGTGGCATCGACGATCGGCGGACCGGCTGCGGAGACGGTGGCGGCTGAGGCCCACCACCACAGCCACCGCGACGTCAACGGCGGCTGGCTGCGCCCCGCCGTCTTCGGCGCGATGGACGGCCTGGTCTCCAACGTCGCTCTGATGACCGGCGTCGTCGGCGGTGACGCCTCCCGCACCACCGTGATCCTGGCGGGCCTGGCCGGCCTCGCGGCCGGCGCCTTCTCCATGGCCGCCGGCGAGTACACCTCGGTGGCCTCGCAGCGGGAGCTGGTCGAGGCGGAGCTGGAGGTGGAGCGGCGGGAGCTGCGCCGCAACCCGCACGACGAGCTGGCCGAGCTGGCGCAGCTGTACGTGTCGCGGGGCGTGGAGCCGCGGCTCGCCGCGGAGGTGGCCCGCCAGCTGTCCGCCGACCCCGACCAGGCGCTGGAGATCCACGCCCGCGAGGAGCTGGGCGTCGACCCGCACGACCTGCCGTCGCCGCTGCTGGCGGCCGTCTCCTCCTTCGGCGCGTTCGCGGTGGGCGCGCTGCTGCCCGTGCTGCCGTACCTGCTGGGCGCGACCTCCCTGCTGCCCGCCCTGGCCGTGGCGATGCTCGGGCTCTTCCTGTGCGGCGCCGTCGTCTCCCGGGTGACCGCGCGGACCTGGTGGTACAGCGGGCTGCGCCAGCTGCTGCTGGGCGGCTCGGCGGCCGGCCTCACCTACCTGCTGGGACGGCTGATCGGCAGCGGCATCGGCTGACCCCGCGCCCGGCCCGGCCCCTCAGCCCGGCCCGGCCCCTCCCGCTCCCTCCGCCCGCCGCATGATTATGCGGCGGGCGGAGTGACGTTCCACACACGACGCTTTCGGTGCCGCCTCCCCTACCATCGGAGGACCAGGCGGGCGGCCCCTCGCGGGGCCCGGCGCAGCGTCGCGCGGCCCGCCTGCAACGCAGGTGTTTCGCTGCGGTTTCACCCTGTATCGCAAGGGGCACACTTCCGGGGACGTGCGGGTGACCCTTCGTCGTCACCGGATGCCCCTACCGGCGGGTAATAGCGCCTGACCAGGGCGTGCGTCCACATCCTGGACGCGGTATTCCACTTCCCGGTACGCCCGGCATCATGTAACCTGCACGAAATCGCAGAGGGCCAACGTCGTCTCTCTGGCGCAAGCGAACAGCCAAAAGACGACGACGGGAGAGCCGATGCTGTCTGCGTCCATGCGCTCCGGGCCCTATGCGGCCGTGAAGGACGCGCGCCCCGCTGCCCAGGGCCTGTACGACCCGCGCAACGAGCACGACGCCTGCGGCGTGGGCTTCGTGGCGACGCTGACCGGCACCGCGGACCACCGCATCGTCGAGCAGGCGCTCACCGTGCTCCGCAACCTCGAGCACCGCGGCGCCACCGGATCCGAGCCCGACTCGGGCGACGGCGCCGGCATCCTCACCCAGGTGCCCGACGCGTTCCTCCGCGCCAACACCGCCTTCGAACTGCCCCCCGCGGGCGCCTACGCCGTCGGCATCGCCTTCCTCCCCGACGAGGACGCCGCCGACGCCGCCGCCGTGGAGAGGATCGAGGCCATCGCCGCCGAGGAGGGCCTCACCGTCCTCGGCTGGCGCGACGTGCCCGTCACCCCCGACCTGCTCGGCGCCACCGCCCGCTCGGTCATGCCCCGCTTCCGGCAGCTCTTCCTCGCGGACGCGAGCAGCGGTACGAGCCTCGCGGACGCGAGCAGCGGTACGAGCCCCGCGGACGCGGGCAGCGCCTCGGGCGCCGCCGACACCGGGGGCCGCCGCACCGGCATCGCCCTCGACCGGGTCGCCTTCGTCGTCCGCAAGCGCGCCGAGCGCGAGGCCGGCGTCTACTTCCCCTCGCTCTCCGCCCGCACCCTGGTCTACAAGGGCATGCTCACCACCGGGCAGCTGGAGCCGTTCTTCCCGGACCTCTCCGACCGCTCCTACGCCTCCGCCCTCGGCCTGGTCCACTCCCGGTTCTCCACCAACACCTTCCCGAGCTGGCCGCTCGCCCACCCGTACCGCTTCGTCGCCCACAACGGCGAGATCAACACGGTCAAGGGCAACCGCAACTGGATGCGCGCCCGCGAGTCCCAGCTCGCCACGGACCTCATCCCGGGGGACCTCGACCGGATCTTCCCGGTCTGCACCCCCGACCACTCCGACTCCGCCTCCTTCGACGAGGTCCTGGAGCTCCTCCACCTCGGCGGCCGCTCCCTGCCGCACGCGGTGCTGATGATGATCCCGGAGGCGTGGGAGAACCACGCCACGATGGACCCGGCCCGCCGGGCCTTCTACCAGTACCACTCCAACCTCATGGAGCCCTGGGACGGCCCGGCCTGCGTCACCTTCACCGACGGCACGCAGATCGGCGCCGTCCTCGACCGCAACGGCCTGCGCCCGGCCCGCTACTGGGTCACCGAGGACGGCCTCGTCGTCCTCTCCTCCGAGGTCGGCGTCCTGGACATCCCCCAGGAGAACGTCGTCCGCAAGGGCCGCCTCCAGCCCGGCCGGATGTTCCTGCTCGACACCGCCGAGCACCGCATCGTCGAGGACGACGAGATCAAGTCCGCCCTCGCCGCCGAGCACCCCTACGCCGAGTGGCTCGCCGCCGGGCAGATCCAGCTCGGCCGCCTCCCCGAGCGCGAGCACATCGTCCACACCCACGCCTCGGTCACCCGCCGCCAGCAGACCTTCGGCTACACCGAGGAGGAGCTGCGCGTCCTGCTGGCCCCCATGGCCCGCACCGGCGCCGAGCCCATCGGCTCCATGGGCACCGACACGCCCATCGCCGCCCTGTCCGAGAAGCCGCGGCTGCTCTTCGACTACTTCACCCAGCTCTTCGCCCAGGTCACCAACCCGCCGCTGGACGCCATCCGCGAGGAGCTCGTCACCTCCCTCGCCTCCAACCTCGGCCCCGAGGGCAACCTCCTCAAGGCCGAGCCGGCGTCCTGCCGCACCGTCGCCGTGCCCTTCCCGGTGATCGACAACGACGAGCTCGCCAAGCTCGTCCACATCAACGCCGACGGCGACCAGCCCGGCCTCAAGGCCGTCACCCTCTCCGGCCTCTACCGCGTCTCCGGCGGCGGGGCGGCCCTCGCCGACCGCCTGGAGCGGATCGCCGCCGAGGCCGACGCCGCCATCGCCGACGGCGCCCGCATCATCGTGCTCTCCGACCGGCACTCCGACGCCGAGCACGCCCCCATCCCCTCCCTGCTCCTCACCTCCGCCGTCCACCACCACCTCATCCGCACCAAGCAGCGCACCCAGGTGTCCCTGCTGGTCGAGGCCGGCGACGTCCGCGAGGTCCACCACGTCGCGCTCCTCATCGGCTACGGCGCGGCGGCGGTCAACCCCTACCTCGCCATGGAGTCCGTCGAGGACCAGGTCCGCTCCGGCGTCTTCATCGAGGGCGTCGAGCCCGAGCGCGCCATCCGCAACCTCATCAAGGCCCTCGGCAAGGGCGTCCTCAAGGTCATGTCCAAGATGGGCATCTCCACCGTCGCCTCCTACCGCGGCGCCCAGGTCTTCGAGGCCATCGGCCTCTCCCAGGAGCTGGTCGACGCCTACTTCGCCGGCACCACGACCAAGCTCGGCGGCATCGGCCTGGAGGAGGTCGCCCGCGAGGTCGCCGCCCGCCACGCCAAGGCCTACCCCGCCTCCGGCCTCTCCTCCGCGCACCGCGCCCTGGAGATCGGCGGCGAGTACCAGTGGCGCCGCGAGGGCGAGCCCCACCTCTTCGACCCCGAGACCGTCTTCCGGCTCCAGCACGCCACCCGCGCCCGCCGCTACGACATCTTCAAGCAGTACACCGGGCGCGTGAACGAGCAGTCCGAGCGGCTCATGACCCTGCGCGGCCTGTTCAGGCTCAAGGACGGCGAGCGCCCGCCGGTCCCGATCGACGAGGTCGAGCCCGTCTCCGAGATCGTCAAGCGGTTCTCCACCGGCGCCATGTCCTACGGCTCCATCTCCGCCGAGGCCCACGAGACCCTCGCGATCGCCATGAACCGCCTCGGCGGCAAGTCCAACACCGGCGAGGGCGGCGAGGACCCCGAGCGCCTCCACGACCCCGCGCGCCGCTCCGCGATCAAGCAGGTCGCCTCCGGCCGTTTCGGCGTCACCAGCGAGTACCTCGTCAACGCCGACGACATCCAGATCAAGATGGCCCAGGGCGCCAAGCCCGGCGAGGGCGGCCAGCTCCCCGGCCACAAGGTCTACCCCTGGGTCGCGAGGACCCGGCACTCCACCCCCGGCGTCGGCCTCATCTCCCCGCCGCCCCACCACGACATCTACTCCATCGAGGACCTCGCCCAGCTCATCCACGACCTCAAGAACGCCAACCCGGCCGCGCGCATCCACGTGAAGCTCGTCTCCGAGGTCGGCGTCGGCACGGTCGCGGCGGGCGTCTCCAAGGCCCACGCCGACGTCGTCCTCGTCTCCGGACACGACGGCGGCACCGGCGCCTCCCCCCTCACCAGCCTCAAGCACGCCGGCGGCCCCTGGGAGCTCGGCCTCGCCGAGACCCAGCAGACCCTGCTCCTCAACGGCCTGCGCGACCGCATCGTCGTCCAGACCGACGGCCAGCTCAAGACCGGCCGCGACGTCGTGATCGCCGCCCTCCTCGGCGCCGAGGAGTTCGGCTTCGCCACCGCGCCGCTCGTCGTCTCCGGCTGCATCATGATGCGCGTCTGCCACCTCGACACCTGCCCCGTCGGCGTCGCCACCCAGAACCCCGTCCTGCGCGAGCGGTTCACCGGCAGGCCCGAGTTCGTCGAGACCTTCTTCGAGTACATCGCCGAGGAGGTCCGCGAGCTCCTCGCCGAGCTCGGCTTCCGCACCGTCGAGGAGGCCGTCGGCCGCGCCGAGCTCATCGACGCCACCCGCGCGGTCGACCACTGGAAGGCCGCCGGACTCGACATCGCCCCCCTGCTGCACGTCCCCGCCCTCCCCGAGGGCGCGGCCCTGCACCGCACCACCGAGCAGGACCACGGACTCGACAAGGCCCTCGACAACCAGCTCATCACGCTGTGCGCCGAGGCGCTGGAGCACGGCGAGGCCGTCCGGGTCCAGCTCCCCATCCGCAACGTCAACCGCACGGTCGGCACCATGCTCGGCCACGAGGTGACCAAGCGGTACCGCGGCGAGGGCCTGCCCGAGGGCACCATCGACGTCACCTTCACCGGCTCCGCCGGCCAGTCCTTCGGCGCCTTCGTCCCCCGCGGCGTCACCCTGCGCCTGGAGGGCGACGCCAACGACTACGTCGGCAAGGGCCTCTCCGGCGGCGTCCTCGTCGTCCGCCCCTCCCGCGACGCCGCCGCCATCGGCGCCGACGCCCAGAACCACGTCATCGCCGGCAACACCATCGGCTACGGGGCCACCGCCGGCCGCATCCACCTGCGCGGCAAGGCCGGCGAGCGCTTCGCCGTCCGCAACTCCGGCGCCACCCTCGTCGTCGAGGGCGTCGGCGACCACGGCTGCGAGTACATGACCGGCGGACGCGTCGTCGTCCTCGGCGAGACCGGGCGCAACTTCGCGGCCGGCATGTCCGGCGGCGTCGCCTACGTCCTGGACCTGCGGCCCTCCCACGTCAACGGCGGCATGGTCGGCATCGAGGCCCCCGACGAGGCCGACCGCGCCTGGCTGCGCGAGACCGTCCAGCAGCACTACGAGGAGACCGGCTCCACCGTCGCCGCCGCCCTCCTCGCCGACTGGGGCGCCGGCGTCTCCCGGTTCTCCAAGATCATGCCCAGGGACTACAAGGCAGTGCTCGCCGCCAAGGAAGCCGCCGAGCGCGACGGACTCTCCGAGTCCGAGACCACTGCGAAGATGATGGAGGCGGCTCATGGCTGACCCGAAGGGATTCCTCACCACCCCGCAGCAGCACGCCGAGCGCAGGCCGGTCGACGTCCGCATCCGGGACTGGAACGAGGTCTACGTCGAGCGCAGCCTGCTCCCCATCATCACCAAGCAGGCCGGCCGCTGCATGGACTGCGGCATCCCGTTCTGCCACAACGGCTGCCCGCTGGGGAACCTCATCCCCGAGTGGAACGACCTCGCCTGGCGCGACGACTGGGCCGGCGCCATCGAGCGCCTCCACGCCACCAACAACTTCCCCGAGTTCACCGGCCGGCTCTGCCCCGCACCCTGCGAGTCCGCCTGCGTCCTCGGCATCAACCAGAACCCGGTGACCATCAAGAACGTCGAGGTCACCATCATCGACAAGGCCTGGGAGAACGGCGACGTCACGCCGCAGATCCCCGACCGCCTCTCCGGCAAGACCGTCGCCGTCGTCGGCTCCGGCCCGGCCGGCCTCGCCGCCGCCCAGCAGCTCACCCGCGCCGGCCACACCGTCGTCGTCTACGAGCGCGCCGACCGCGTCGGCGGCCTGCTGCGCTACGGCATCCCCGAGTTCAAGATGGAGAAGCGGCACGTCAACCGGCGCGTCGAGCAGATGCGCGCCGAGGGCACCCGCTTCCGCACCGGCGTCCACGTCGGAGAGGACATCACCGGCCAGCAGCTCCGCGAGCGCTTCGACGCCGTCGTCGTCGCCGCCGGCGCCACCACCGCCCGCGACCTGCCCGTCCCCGGCCGCGAGCTGAACGGCATCCACCAGGCCATGGAGTACCTGCCGCTCGCCAACAAGGTGCAGGAGGGCGACTTCGTCGAGCCCCCCATCACCGCCGCCGGCAAGCACGTCGTCGTCATCGGCGGCGGCGACACGGGCGCCGACTGCGTCGGCACCGCCCACCGCCAGGGCGCCGCCTCCGTCACCCAGCTGGAGATCATGCCCCGGCCCGCCGACCAGCGGCCCGAGCACCAGCCCTGGCCCACCATGCCCATGACCTACAAGGTCACCTCCGCCCACGAGGAGGGCGGCGAGCGCGTCTACGCCGTCAACACCACCCGCTTCACCGGGGACGAGCACGGGAACGTCCAGGAACTCCACCTCGTCGAGGTCGAGTTCAGGGACGGACGCTTCCAGCCCGTCGAGGGCACCGAGCGCAGCATCCCCGCCCAGCTCGTCACCCTCGCCATGGGCTTCACCGGCACCGACCAGGCCAACGGCCTCGTCGAGCAGCTCGGCGTCGACCTCGACGCCCGCGGCAACATCGCCCGCGACCAGAGGTTCGCCACCAACCAGGACGGCGTCTTCGTCTGCGGCGACGCCGGCCGCGGCCAGTCCCTCATCGTCTGGGCCATCGCCGAAGGACGCTCCGCGGCAGCCGCCGTCGACGCCTACCTCGGCGGCACCGCCTCCCTGCCCGCCCCCATCCGGCCCACCGACCGGCCCCTCACCGTCTGACGGGCCCCGCACGGCCCCGGCCCGCCATGGGGGAGCGGGCCGGGGACACCGACGCCGCGGCGCCTGCCCCACCCCGACCGCACCGGAGCAGGCGCCGCGGCACCACCACGTCCGGCCCCTACCGGGGCCGCGCCTCCAGCGGCGCCGCCGTCACCGCGTCCAGCACCGTCCGCGACCCCAGCGGCCGCTCCAGCGCCACCGTCACCGGATCCACCAGCAGCTCCATCGTGCACGCCCCCGCGGCGGCGCGGCTCCACCCGCCGACCACCACCACCCGGTCGGTCTCGTACACCCGCACCCCCCAGCCCGTGGCGCACCCGCCGTGCCCGGTCCCCACCGTCAGCCGCCGGTCGCCCGGCGCCGCCGGGGCCACGTACTCCACCGCCTCCCTGCCAGGCCCGGAGTCCTCCGCCTCCGGCAGCGCACCCCGGGCCGGGCCGTTCCCCGCCGTCGCCACCCGCACCACCGGCCGGTCGTACCCCCGCACCGTGAACAGCCACGCCGGGACCGTCGCCCGGCCCCTGCTGGTCGCCAGCCGGGCCGTCCCCGGCCGCACGGCCGTCACCACCAGGCGGTGCCCCGAGCAGCGCGCCGGGCAGGCCGGCCGCAACCGCGCCAGCCCCGTGTAGGCGTCCTGTGCCGACAGCACCCACACCGACGCCCGGGAGCCGTCCGCCCACACCACCACCCCCTCCGGGCCGCCCGACCGCGGCAGCGCCGCCCGCAGCTCGAACCGGCCCCCGTCGAACGCCCGGCGGTCCGCCGCGTCGCGGAACCCGCCCTCCGGCGGCACCGACAACGCCCCCAGCGGGTGGTACCCCGAGCGCCACGCGCGCTCCGCCGCCGAACCCGGCCACGCACGTGCCACCGCCGCCGCCCGGTCCCGGAAGAGTGCCTGCTCCCGCCGGGCGGACCATGCCTCCGACGGCCCCCGCGCCGCCACCCCCCACGCGATCCCCCCGCCCAGCACCAGCAGGGCCGCCACCACCGCCGCCACGCGCCTCGCCGACATGCCCGATCCCCCCTCGAACGGCATCCCCGCGTAACCCCGACGGCCCCGCGGACGCCCCTGGGACGCGACCGCCCCCGGCCCGATTCCGCAGAACCGGGCCGGGGGCGGCAGGGCGCACCCGGGCGGGACGCACGCCCGCAGGACGCGTCCGGGGGAGGGGCGTCAGAACACCGGCACGCCCTCGCGCACCAGGCGCCAGTCCACCGAGGCGAAGTCCGCCGGGTCGATGACGCCCTTCGCCTTCACCCACGAGATCATCGTGTTGCGGATCTCCTCCGAGTTCGTCCACAGCACCGGCGCCGTCGCCACGTGCGGGAAGTTGCCGCCGCCGTTCGCCCGGTAGTTGTTCACCGCCAGGACGAACTCCGCCGCGGGGTCGACCGGCTTCCCCTCGAAGGACAGGTTCACGATCCGCTGGCCCACCGGCTTCGAGATGTCCACGTCGTACGACACCCCGTACACCGAGTCGAAGTTGTAGTCCGGCGTGTTCCCCGCGTTCGTCAGCGTCGCCTTGTCCACCGGCGCGCCCACCGGCACCTGCGCGAAGTACCGCATCGAGAACTCGAGGTAGTCCTTGATCTGGGCACCCGTCAGCTTCCGTGCCTCCAGGGTGTTCTCGAAGATGTAGAGCCCCGCCGCGTCCCGCAGCTTCACCTCGCCCGCCGGGATCGTCGCCGTGCGGTTGAACGGCGCCGCCTGCGCCAGCACCGGCAGCGACGCGTACGCCGTGCCCGCCAGGGCCGCCTTCACCGCGTCCGCCTGCACCCGCCCGATCAGGTCGATGATCGGCGTGTCCGTGAACGGCGCCTCCGCGATCGACAGCGTCTCCTTGCAGGTGCCGATGACCTGGTTGACGTACGCCACGACCTTCTTGTGCTCCGCCGCCAGCAGCGACACCACCGCCGGGTCCTCCGGCACCGTGTTCGAGTTGACGACCGTGGAGCGCACCCCGGTCACCTCCCACGACCCGTGCACGAACTCCGCGTCGAAGTCGAACCGCGTCAGCCGCTCGCCCCACTTCAGGGGCTCCGAGATGACGACGTTCCGGCCCGTCTCCTTGTTCACCACGATCCGCTGCGGGATCTCCACGTGCGCGTGGCCGATCAGCATCGCGTCGATGCCCGGCACCTGCTCCGCGACCGCCACACCCGCGTTCTCCGGCCACGGCACCTGGTCGCCGTAGCTCGACGGCTGGTCCGCGCCCGTGTGCGCCGACACGATCACCACGTCGGCACCCGCCGCCCGCAGCTTCGGCACCCACACCTTCGCCAGCTCCACGATGCCGCCGAACGTCATCTTCCCCTGGACGTTCGCCTTGTCCCACACCGCGATGCCCGGGTTCGTCAGGCCGAGGACGCCGACCTTGATGTTCGGGCCCCGGTGCGACGACACCGTCCGGATCACGTACGGCGGGAACGCCGGCTTCTCGGTCCTCGCGTCCAGCGCGTTCGCCCCCAGCAGCGGGAAGTCGCACTGCTTCTCGAACGCCCGCAGCACCGGGATGCCGTAGTTGAACTCGTGGTTGCCCAGCGCCGCCGCGTCGTAGCCGATGTGGTTCATCGCCAGCGCCATCGGGTGCACCGGCGCCAGCCGGCCGCCCTCCGTGATCGGCTCCACGCGCGCGTAGTAGTAGCTGAGCTGCGTGCCCTGGATCGTGTCGCCCGCGTCGATCAGCAGCGTCCGGTGACGCCCCTTCTCCTCACGGATCCCGTTCACCAGCGTCGAGATCTTCGCCAGGCCGACGTCGTTGTGCGCCTTGTCGTCGTACTCCGCGTCCGTGAAGTAGTCCCAGTTCAACACGTTGCCGTGCAGGTCCGTCGTCCCCATCACGGTGAACGACTCGGTGATCCGGCTCCCCGGCTTCCTCGCCGGCTCGGCCGCACCGGCCGGCTGCGCCGCGGCCGCCGACACACCGCCGGCCAGCGCGGCACCGGCCGCGGCCGCAGTGGAACGGGCCACGAAATCACGACGGTTGAGGGGCATGCATACTCTCCAGAACGGGGCGGGATCGGCCGGAAAGGGTCAGGAACGGCCGAAACGGGACAGGGGAGGGCCGCCGCCCGGCCGATACGCCCGGGCGACGCGCGTAGAAGTCTGCACCCCCATCAGCCCCCCGCGATAGACCCTTCAGGTTTCGATCGGATGAGCGCCAGGCAAAGACACCCCGCCGCCCCCGTATCCGCAGAGTTCAGCCACGCGTCCGCTGACCGACATGTGGCGGACCGCCGACGCTTCGGCCCTACGCGCCGGTAATCCCTAGGCTCGGACCATGCGCCGAGCAAAAATCGTCTGCACCCTCGGGCCCGCCGCCGACGGCTACGACCAGATCAAGGCCCTGGTCGACGCCGGCATGGACGTCGCCCGCCTCAACCTCAGCCACGGAACCCACGCCGAGCACGAAGAACGCTACCGCCGCGTCCGCAAGGCCTCCGACGAGACCGGCCGCAGCGTCGGCATCCTCGCCGACCTCCAGGGACCCAAGATCCGCCTCGGCACCTTCGCCGAGGGCCCCGTCCTCCTGGAACGCGGCGACGACTTCACCATCACCACCGAGGACGGCGTCGAGGGCGACCGCACCATGTGCGGCACCACCTACCGCGGCCTCGCCGCCGACGTCACCCGCGGCGAACGCATCCTCGTCGACGACGGCCGCGTCACCCTCGAGGTCACCGAGGTCGACGGACCCCGCGTCCACTGCATCGTCATCGAGGGCGGCATGGTCTCCGACCACAAGGGGCTCAACCTCCCCGGCGTCGCCGTCAGCGTCCCCGCGCTCTCCGACAAGGACGTCGCAGACCTGCGCTGGGCCCTCCGCACCGGCGCCGACATGGTCGCCCTCTCCTTCGTCCGCACCGGCCGCGACGCCGACGACGTCCGCCGCGTCATGGACGAGGAGGGCCGCCGCGTCCCCGTCATCGCCAAGATCGAGAAGCCTCAGGCCGTCGACAACCTCGACTCCGTCATCGAGGCCTTCGACGGCTTCATGGTCGCCCGCGGCGACCTCGGCGTCGAGATGCCCCTCGAACAGGTCCCCCTCGTCCAGAAGCGCGTCATCGCCCTCGCCCGCCGCAACGCCAAGCCGGTCATCGTCGCCACCCAGATGCTCGACTCGATGATCAACGCCTCCCGCCCCACCCGCGCCGAGGCCAGCGACGTCGCCAACGCCGTCCTCGACGGCACGGACGCCGTCATGCTCTCCGGCGAGACCAGCGTCGGGAAGTACCCCGTCGAGACCGTCAGGACCATGGCCCGCATCATCACCGCCGTCGAGGACGACGTCCTCGCCCAGGGCCTTCCCCCGCTCGCCGCCTCCGGCAAGCCCCGCACCCAGGGCGGCGCCGTCGCCCGCGCGGCCGCCGAGATCGGCGACTTCCTCGACGCCGAGTTCCTGGTCGCCTTCACCCAGAGCGGCGACACCGCCCGCCGCCTCGCCCGCTACCGCTCGCCCATCCCCGTCCTCGCCTTCACCTATGAACCCGCCGTCCGCAGCCGCCTCGCGCTCACCTGGGGCGTCGAGACCTTCCTCGGCCCCCTCGCCGCCAACACCGACGAGATGGTCGAGCAGGTCGACGCCCAGCTCCTGAGGATCGGCCGCTGCCAGAAGGGCGACACCGTCGTCATCACCGCCGGCTCCCCGCCCGGCCTCGCCGGACGCACCAACCTCGTCCGCGTCCACCACGTCGGCGAGGACGACGCCCCCCGGCAGCACTGACACCCCGCACCACCACGGGCACCGCCCGTACCGCTCGCACCACCTGAACCACCGCACCACCCGAACCACCTGAACCACCGCACCAGCCCCGGCACCGGCCCCACCGGCCCGTGCCCCTCCGCGGCGCACACCCCGACGCCGCAGCCCTGCAGGGCCCGGACGCCCCACCACCCCCGGCGGCGCCCGGGCCTCAGTACTTCGCCCCCACGAACCGGTCCATCAGCGCCACCGACCCCCGCCGCGCCACCGACACGTTCACCGCCGCGCCGACCCGCCGCGCGACCCGCCACTCCACGCCCACGGCGTCCAGCGTGTCGGTGAAGAGCCGCACGATGTCGGCGGAGGTGTTGGTGAAGAAGTACCGCGGGTACTCGTACCGCTTCCTCTCGCCCGCCACCGTCCGCGTGGCCCAGTTGGTGATCCGGCACCCGTCGGAGTGGATCAGCCCCCGGATGAGGGGCCACGGGTGGCGCCGCACGATCTCCCGCTGCCAGGACGCCAGGGCGATCTCGCGCTCGTGCTTCCTGCCGGGGCCGTGCTGGGGGAGCATGCACACCCAGTGCCGGGTGTGCGACTCGACGTCGGTGCATCCTCTCCGCCTGCGCCGACGGGTGGCGTACCGGGGGAGGACCGCTTTCACCGCTGCCTCCGCGGCCTCGATCAGGCCCGGCCAGGCGTCGCAGCAGGAGATCGCCAGGTGGTGCTGCCTCTTCCTGGACACGATGTGCCCGTCGCCCAGATACAGGCCGAGGACATAGGCGTAGGCGTCCTCCGGGAAAGGCACTCCGTCGCACCTGGGGCAGAAGCTCTCGCGAGGAGGCGCGGGGACGCCCCGCACCACCCTGTCCCGGTGCACCCAGTACCCCACCGTGCCGCGCGGAATTCCGTAGCGCGCGGAGACCTCCCGGTACGGTTCTCCCGCCCGGCAGTCCCGGAGGACCTGATTGCGGATTTCGATCGGCCATGTCATGGCGTCCACGATGCGAGATCCCCGCGAGGCGGCTCAAGGCGTTCGGGGAACGTGCATTCGATCGGGTGGAGTGCGTCAGATCAGATCCGCCGGTATGGCTCTTCCGGGTGATTGACGCGCGTCCGAGGGTGCCGGGTGCGGGATTCGAACCCGCAAGCCCTCTCGGGCAGATGTGTTTGAGACATCCGTGTATGCCGTTCCACCAACCCGGCCGGGGGTGTCGCTGAGCAGCCTACCGTGTGTGTGTCGGAGGACGTGTGTGGATACCCTCGTGCATGCAGCACCCGGCCTGAACGAGGAGCCCCGTGAGCACCGCCGACGAGCAGAACGAGCCCGTGTCGTCCCAGATCACCCGCATCGTCATCGCCGAGGACGAGGCGCTGATCCGCATGGACCTCAAGGAGATGCTGGAGGAGGAGGGCTACACCGTCGTCGGTGAGGCCGGGGACGGCGAGGAGGCGGTGAAGCTCGCCGAGGAGCTCCGCCCCGACCTGGTGATCCTCGACGTCAAGATGCCGGTCCTGGACGGCCTGTCCGCCGCCGAGCGGATCCACGAGGCCCACATCGCGCCGACGCTCATGCTGACGGCGTTCTCGCAGCGCGAGCTGGTGGACCGGGCGCGGGACGCGGGTGCGATGGCGTACATCGTGAAGCCGTTCAGCAAGAGCGACCTGGTGCCGGCGATCGAGATGGCGGTGTCGCGGTACACCGAGATCCGGGCGCTGGAGGACGAGATCGCGGACCTGAACCAGCGGCTGGAGACGCGGAAGCTGGTGGACCGGGCGAAGAGCGTGCTGCAGACGAAGTTCGGCCTGTCGGAGCCGGCGGCGTTCCGCTGGATCCAGAAGACGTCGATGGACCGCCGGATGACGATGCGGGCCGTGGCGGAGGCCGTGATCGAGGAGGGCGAGGCGCAGGACCGGAAGAAGTCCGAGGACGAGCAGTAGCCCCTTCCGGCGTCCTCGCGGGGTCCGTGCACGGAGGGGCCCGGCCGCTGGTGCGGCCGGGCCCCTCCGTGCGTGCGGGGTGCGGGTCAGTCCTCGCCGAGGTAGGCCTTGCGGACGGACTCGTCGTGGAGGAGGTCGCGTCCGGTGCCGGAGAGGACGACGCGGCCGGTCTCCATGACGTGGCCCTGGTCGGCGAGGGAGAGCGCGGCCTGGGCGTTCTGCTCGACGAGCAGGATGGTGGTGCCGGTGGCGCGCAGCTCGGTGATGGTGGACATGATCTTCTGCATCATGATGGGGGAGAGGCCCATGGAGGGCTCGTCCAGCATGAGCAGTTTGGGCTGGGACATGAGGGCCCGGCCCATGGCGAGCATCTGCTGCTCGCCGCCGGAGAGGGTGCCTGCGGCCTGCCTGCGGCGTTCGCCGAGGATGGGGAAGAGGTCGTAGGCCTTCCGGACGTCCTTCTGGATGCCGGCGGCGTCGCGGCGGAGGAAGGCGCCGAGGAGGAGGTTCTCCTCGATGGTCATCCGGGGGAAGATGTGCCGGCCCTCGGGGGAGTGGGCGAGGCCGAGGGAGACGATCCGGTGGGCGGGGACGCCGTTGAGGGGCTTGCCCTCGAAGCGGATCTGCCCGCCGACGGGCTTGAGGAGTCCGGAGAGGGTGCGCAGGGTGGTGGTCTTGCCGGCGCCGTTGGTGCCGATGAGGGTGACGACCTCGCCGGCGTCGACCTTGAAGCTGATGCCCTTGACGGCTTCGATCTTGCCGTAGGCGACGCGGAGGTCCTCGACTTCGAGCAGGGCGGTCACTTGGGGTCCTCCTGGGAGGCGGGGGTGGTGCGGGGGGCGCTGTCCTCGGTGGTGCCGTCGCTCGCGGCCCCGGTTGCGGGCTCGGCGGCGGCCCCGGCGGCGTGCTCCTCGGCGGCGGCGACCTCGGCGGCCTCGTCGGCGCCGGGGGCGCCCTCGAAGGGGGTGCCGAGGTAGGCGGCGATGACCCGTTCGTCGCTCTGGACGGTGGCGGAGTCGCCCTCGACCAGCTTCTGGCCCTGGACGAGGACGGCGGTGCGGTCGCAGAGGTTGAAGATGAACCGCATGTCGTGCTCGATGACGAGGACGGCGACGCCCTGGTCGCGGATGGCGAAGATGAGCTCCTCGGTGACCCTCGTCTCCTGGGGGTTCATGCCGGCGGTGGGCTCGTCGAGCAGGAGGAGGCCGGGGTCGCTGGCGAGGGCGCGGGCGATCTCCAGCTTGCGCTGCTCGCCGTAGGGGAGGTTGCGGGCGAGGTGGTCGGCCTTGCCGTCGAGGCCGACGAAGGCGAGGAGCTCCATGGCCCTCTCGCGGGACTCGGCCTCGCTGCGGCGGAAGCCGGGGCCGCGCAGGAGGGCGGAGAGGAGGCCCTGCCGGGTGCGGCAGTGGCGGCCGACGATGACGTTCTCGAGGACTGTCATGTTGGGGAAGAGCCGGATGTTCTGGAACGTGCGGGCGATACCGGCCTGGGTGACCTTGAAGGGCTTGGCGGGCAGGACGGCGCCCTGGTAAGTGACGGTGCCCTCGGTGGGGACGTAGAGGCCGGTGAGGCAGTTGAAGAAGGTGGTCTTGCCGGCGCCGTTGGGCCCGATGAGCCCGATGATCTCGCCGGTGTTGACGGTGAGGTCGACGTTGTTGACGGCCGTGAGTCCGCCGAACCGCATGGTGACGCCGCTGGCCTGGAGGAGCGGGGTCCCGGGGGCGGGGGCGCCGGGGCCGGCGGGGGTGGTGAGGGTGTCGGTGGTCATGGTGGTGGTCACGCCCCTGCCTGGGTGAGGCCGACGACGTCCTTCTCGGGTGTGGCGGCGGTGGGTCCGCCAGTGTCGCCGGGAAGGGTGTCGTCGTGGTACTCGAGCTGCTGGCGACGGTTGGGGATGAGGCCTTCGGGGCGGAAGCGCATGAGGAGGACGAGGGCGACGCCGAAGCCGAGGAGCTGGTAGTTCTGCAGGAACTGGAACTTGGCGGGGATGAGGTAGAGGAGGCTTGCGCCGATAAGGGGTCCGCTGATGGTGCCCATGCCGCCGAGGACGACGGCGGCGAGCAGGAAGGCGGAGTTGGGGGGCACGGGGCCGGCGAACTGGTACTGCTCGGGGACGACGGTGAAGGTGACGTGGGCCTGCACGGTGCCGGCGAGGCCGGCTAGCCCGGCGCCGAGCGCGAAGGCGAGGAGCTTGAGGCGGAAGCCGTTGATGCCCATGGCGAGGGCGGCGGTCTCGTCCTCGCGGATGGCGATCCAGGCCCGGCCGATGCGGGAGTTGCTGGCGCGGCTGAAGACGGTGACCACGAAGACGGTAAAGAGCAACATCAGCAGGTAGTAGTTGGCGAACCGACCGAGGCTGAGGCCGCCGAGCTGGTGGGGCTGTCCGAAGTCGAACCCGAGGATCTTCAGGTCGGGGATGTCGTGGATGCCGTTGGGACCGCCGGTGAGCTGGGGGCCGGAGCTGCCGTCCATGTTGAGGACGGCGATGCGGAAGATCTCTCCGAAGCCAAGGGTGACGATGGCGAGGTAGTCGCCGCGCAGCCGGAGGGTGGGTGCGCCGATGAGCACGCCGAAGACCATGGCGGCGGCGGCGCCGGTGAGGACGGCTGCCCAGAAAGGGAAGTGGATGCTGCTGAAGCGGGAGGAGGGGGAGCCGGAGACCAGGGCTGCGGCATAGGCGCCGACGCCGAGGAAGGCGACGTAGCCGAGGTCCAGCAGGCCAGCGAGGCCGACGACGACGTTGAGGCCGAGGGCGACGGTGGCGAAGACGAGGATGTTGACGCCGATGGTGGCGTACTGGTCGTCGCTCTGGGTGAAGGGGAAGGCCGCGGCTGCCGCGAAGGCCGCTGCGACGGCGATGGGCCGCTGGTGAGCGGTGATCGCGGAGAGCCGGGCGAGGACGCCTGCCTGGGCGAGCGCGATGACCCCGAAGACGGCGGTCAGGAGGAAGCCAGCGAAGAGTTCGGCGTAGGAGGTGTCGATGCCGTAGGTGAAGATGCCGAGTGCCGCGGCGTAGGCGGCGATGACGACGAGGATCTCACCCCAAGCGGGGAGGTGCGCGGGCGCCTTGAGGGGGCGCTTGGTGAAGGAGAGCCGCGGGCTGACGGCGAGGTATGCCCTGGCGGCGAGGAAGGCGGCCAGCCGGCCCGGGTAGGTCAGCCTGGAGGGCAGGGCCGCCGCATGACCGCTTCCGCCGTCCCGTGACGGCGGCACCACCTTGACGCGCAGGCTTTCCCTGGTGCGCCGGTCGAGCGGGAGGCCGAGAGCGGCGAGGAGGGTGAGCAGGGAGGCCGCGCCGGCGGCGTAGCCGCCGGGTTCGAGGTTGACGATGCCGCCGAGCTCGGCGCTGATCGCGACGAGGGTGTACCAGGTGGTGGCGAAGGTGCCAGCGGCGAGGAGAGCGACGGCGTTGTCGGAGCCGGTGGGTAGCAGCCAGCGCAGCCCGGGGAGGTGGTAGGAGGCGGCGGTCATCAGCAGGGTGAGCAGGGAGGCGGTCAGGGTGAGGACCTGGAGGCCGCCGGGGTAGCCGCTGATGGTGAGGTTGCCGGGGAACTCGGGGGTCCAGGTCCAGGCGAGGAGCGTGGAGGCCGCGGTGGCGAGGGCTCCGACGGCGGTTGCCGCGCGGGCGGCGCCTGCGGGGAGCGGGACGACGGGGGTGCGCTCGGTGGCGCCGGGGTGGGTGGTGGTCATCGTTTTCACGCTCGATCCGCGACGCGCTCGCCGAGCAGCCCCTGGGGCCGGACGAGTAGGACGACGATGAGGAGGACGAAGGCCCAGACATCGGCCCAGGAGCCGCCGCCGAGCTGGTGCATGCCGGGGACGTCGCTGATGTAGGCGGTGGCGAGGGCTTCGGCGACGCCGAGGACGAGGCCGCCGAGCATGGCGCCGTAGATGTTGCCGATGCCGCCGAGGACGGCGGCGGTGAAGGCCTTGAGGCCGGCGATGAAGCCCATTTGGTAGTCGACCTGGCCGTAGCGCAGGCCGTGGGCGACGGCGGCGACGGCGGCGAAGGCGGCGCCGAGGGCGAAGGCGACGACGATGATGCGGTCGGTGTTGATGCCCATGAGCTTGGCGGTGTCGGGGTCCTGTGCGGTGGCCTGCATGGCGCGGCCGGTGCGGGTCTTCCGGACGAAGGTGCCGAGGACGACCATGCTCAGGGGGGCGGCGACGAGGAGGAAGAGGTCGGCGCGCTGTATGGAGAGCGAGGAGGTGAGGCTGATGGGCCCGCCGGGGATCTGGGGGAAGGTGCGGGCGTCCTTGGCGTTGGGGTACCAGGACCACACGGCCTGCTGGAGGGCGATGGAGAGGCCGATGGCGGTGATGAGGGGGGCGAGGCGCGGGGCGCCGCGCAGGGGCCGGTAGGCGAACCGTTCGGCCGCCATGGCGATGAGGACGGCGGTGAGGACGCCTCCGACGAGCATGAGGGGGAGGGCGAGCCAGATCGAGGTGCCGTCTGGCAGGGCGAGCCAGGTGGTGAGGGCGCCGAAGCCGCCGGTCATGAAGATCTCGCCGTGGGCGAAGTTAATGAGCTGGACGATGCCGTAGACCATCGTGTAGCCGATGGCGATCAGCCCGTACATCGAGCCGAGGATCAGGCCGTTGGCCAGCTGTTGCGGCAGTTCGTGCACCGCAGAGCCTCCGAGTCGCTTCCGGGTGTGCCGGGTGGGGGGCGGTCGGGGGGGGGGGGGAGATGCGGCGGCGGGGGGGGGGGGGGGGGGGGGGGCCCCCCCCCCCCCGGGGGGGGGGGGGGGGGGGGGGGGGGGGGGGGGGGGGGGGGGGGGCGGGGGGGGGGTTACCCGCCCCCCCGCGCGCGTGGTGGGGCGGGGCGGGTCAGCCGGCGAAGGTGCCGGTCTTGGCGACGGCCCAGCTGCTGCCCTTGACGACGTAGACGGTGAGCTGCTTGTTGGTGGCGTCGCCGTACTCGTCGAAGGAGACCTTGCCAGTGACCCCGTCGAAGGAGACCTTGCCCATGGCGTCGACGACCTTGGCGCGGGCGTCGTCGGGCAGCTTGCCGTTGTTGTCGGCGACGACGGCCTTGACGGCCTGGACGATGGCCATGGCGGAGTCGTAGGAGTAGCCGCCGTAGGCGGCGTACGGGTCGCTGTAGCCGGCGGCCTTGTAGTCGGTGACGAACTTCTTGGCGGAGTCGAGGGTCTCCACCGGGGCGCCCACGGAGGTGGTGAGGTCGCCGTCGGCGAGGCCGTTGGCGAGCTGGATGTACTTGTCGTCCTTCATGCCGTCGCCGCCCATGACGGGGATCTTGGCACCGGCCTTCTTGAGCTGGCCGCTGAGCGGGCCGGCCTCGGGGTACTGGCCGCCGTAGTAGACGATGTCGGCGCCGGAGGACTTGATCTTCGTAACGACCGAGGAGAAGTCCTTCTGCTTGGTGTTGACGTGGTCTTCGCCCACGACCTTGCCGCCGAGCTTGGTGAACTCGCCCTTGAAGGCGGCTACCAGGCCGACGCCGTAGGTCTGCTTGTCGTCGACGAGGAAGACCTTGGTCTTCTTGGCGTCGTTATAGGCGTACTGGGCGCCGAAGGGGCCCTGGATGGCGTCCGTGGTGGCGGTGCGGAAGTACGACTTGAAGGGGCGGACCTTCTGGCCGGAGGCGAAGTTCTCACCCTGAGTGAGGGTGGGGTTGGTGTTGGCCGGAGAGACCTCCACCAGGTGGGCGTCGTCGAAGACCTTCTGCATCGACTGGGCCACGCCGGAGTTGAGGGGGCCGACGACGCCGAGGACGCTCTTGTCGGCAACGAGCTGGGTGGCGTTCTGCTGGCCGGAGGAGGGCTGGGCCTGGTCGTCCAGCGCCTTGATCTTGAAGGTGACGCCGGGGACGATCTTCTGGGCGTTGGCCTGCTTGACGGCGAGGTCGACGGAGTTCTTGATGCCGAGGCCGAGGGCGGAGAGGTCACCGCTGATGGGGGCGTCGACGCCGATGGTGACGACGGTGCCGGAGGAGTCTCCGTCGGACTTGTTGTCCGAGCCGCGGGAGCCGCAGGCGCTGAGGGTGAGGGCTCCGGTCGCGACGGTGGCGCTCAGCACCAGCAGGGAACGATGACGCACGTTCAGTCCTTTCCTCTTCTGGCGGCTCCTCCAGGCGAGGTGCCGTGTCGCGCGCCGGTCCGAGGCGGACAGCCGTTGGCGCGGTGACTGGCCGTGACTCTAGAGGGCCCCGCAGGCGACGGGCAGGGGTGGACACAGGCTGTGATTGTCTTGTTATGACCACCGAGTGCCCGTGCCGTGTGTCTCCGCACTGTGGACGCGTCCGCGGGACCTTATCCGGGGAGTGGAACGGGCCTCCGGGGATATCCGCAGGTCGGGGCAAAGGTGTCCGGATAGCGGACAGGAGCGTCGTTCCGCTCACGGAGTCCCGTCGTTCCGGTCTGCGGACGACCCGCACATCCGCGCCAGCGCCGCCGAAAGGTCGCGCGCATACCGGTCGCCCAGAATTTCACTCTGCGTCTGTATTGCGCGCGCGTTACGGAGCGTTACATTGATGAAAGGCATTGCGAGTCCTCGGGGCGCCTTCCCGCAGTCGGTGACCCGCAGGCGGAGTTCCACCGGGACGGATGCTCCCTGCCGCACCGTCAGCGGGGCGTCTGGCGCGGTGCCTAGCGTCATGCCTGCGTACTCCTCGGAGAAGCTCCTCACGGTGACCGGCGGGCCCATCTCGACCGCGATCCGGATCCGCGCCGTGAAGGTCCGCGACGCGCCGCGGTCCGCGCCCCCGGGGCCCAGGTAGGAGACGGCGGCCGCCTGGGCGGGCCAAGGCGGTGGCGCAGGAGACTCCGGTGCGCGCCGGCTGGGGGCCAGGAGCGTTGCGGCGGCGACCGCGGCCACGGCGCAGACCGACACCGCCACGGCGGCGCGGGACGCGGGAGGCAGCCTGGACCAACCCTGGCGCCCTACGGGTTTGCCCGTGTGTTGGGTCGGGGCCGCGGCCTTTGTGGAACCGTCCGCCGCTTCCACCGGCCCGACTGCTCCGGCTTGCCCCGCCGCCTGCCGTCCGTCCACCGCCATGCCCCTCCCGTGGCTGGGGCATGCCCGGACCGGCCGACGGTGAAACGGTCCCGCCGTCCGCCGGGAGAGGGCCCGGGGGCCGCCGGCGCGGACGGGGCTGTACCGGCGTCGGCCGGGTGCCGTACGCTCCGCTCCACCTGGTCCGGGGCGGTGCCGCCGCCGGGCGGGGCCGCGCCGGTCGAGGCGCGGTGTCCGGGCACGTCGTCGTGCCCGCGCGGTGGTGGGAGGTGCGTGCGCCGTGGCGCGGACGGTGATCTCGGTGCGCGAGGCCCGCCCGGCGGACCTGCCGGAGCTGGCCGAGGGCTGGGCGCTGGTGCACGGGCTGCTGGGCCGCTGGTCGCGGGGCCTGCCCGGCCCGTCGGCGGAGGACCTGGCCGAGGTGCTGGAGCGGGCGGCGGGTTCGCCCGACGCCCGGTTCCTGGTGGCGTCGGTGGACGGCGCCGCCGCGGGGATGGCCTATCTGACGCTCCGTCCGCTGTCGCCGCTGCACGGGGTGCGGGCGGCGCACGTCGACTACCTGCACGTGCGCGACGGCTTCCGGCGCGGCGGGGTGGGGCGGGCGCTGCTGGCCGCCGCGGCCTCGTACGCGGAGGAGGCGGGGGTCTCCCAGGTGGCGGTGAACGTGCACCCGGGCCTGCGGGACGCCAACCGGTTCTTCGCCCGCTGGGGCTTCGCCCCGGTCGTGGTGCGCCGCGCCGTGCCGGTGGCGGCGCTGCGGCGCAGGCTGCTGGGGGACGCCGCCGGGGCGCGGACGCCGGCGCGCGGCCGGGAGGCGGCGCGCCGGGTGCTGCAGCTGAGGCGCCCGGCGCCGCTGACGGAGGGTGCGGAGCGGGCGCTGTCCTGAGCGGGCGGGCCCGCGGCGTCCCGTGACCCCCGGATCCCCGGATCCCCGGACTCCCGGGATCCCGGGAGGACAGCCCTGCGGCGCGTCCTGCGCAGCGGTCCCGGAGGGACGCCCCGGAGGAACGCCCCGCAGAAACGTCCTGGAGAACCTCCCGAAAAAAACCTCGCGCCTCCGGTGCATCCGGATACGGGCCGTGGCGGAAGCACTGGTCACGGACTCCCGCCCGGGAGCACGAGCGAAGGGACGTCAGGACGATGAACCAGCGACTCATTGCGGCCGGCATCACCGCTGCGACCGCCGCGGGCCTCGGAATCGCCGTGGCCGCCCCGGCGGGCGCCGCCCCGGCCGCGGACTCCTCCGGCACGGCCATGGTCTCCGTCTTCCACGGGGTGCCCGGCCTCATCGTCGACGTGTACGCCAACGGCAAGGAGCTGATCCCGGACTTCAAGCCGGGCACGCTGACCAGCCCGATGCCGCTGCCCGCCGGCAGCTACGACATCACGATCTTCAAGGCCGGGTCGTCGCCCAAGGGCACCCCGGCGATCGAGAAGAAGGTCGACGTGCCCGCCGGGGCGAACGCCACCCTCGCCGCCCACCTGACGGCCGACGGCAAGCCGGCCCTGGACGCGTTCGTCAACGACGTCTCGAAGGTGCCGGCGGGCAAGGCGCGGCTGACCGTGCGCCACGTCGCGGCGGCGCCCGCCGTCGACGTCCGCGCCGGCGGCACGCCCGTCTTCAAGGACCTGGAGAACCCCAAGCAGGCCTCGGCCGTCGTCGACGCCGGCACGGTGAACGCGGACGTCGTCCTCGCGGGCACGGACAAGGTCGCGATCGGCCCGGCCTCGCTGAAGCTGGCCGAGGGCAGCAACACGGTCGTCTACGCCTGGGGCAGCGCCGCGGACAAGAACCTGGCGCTGAAGGTCCAGACGCTCACCGGCATGGACTCCGCGCCCGGCGGTGTCAACGCGGGCCAGGCGGGCCTGGTGGACAGCGGCGGGCAGCCGGTGTGGCTGTACGCGGTGGGCGGCGTGGCGGCGGCGGGTGCGCTCCTGGCCGGGCGCCGGCTGGCCGCCGGCCGCCGGTGACGGTGGCGGTGGCGGTGCGGCCGGTGGCGGCCGGGCCCTCCGGGGTGACGCCCCGGCGGGCCCGGCGGCCGGACGCCGCCGGGCGCCGGGGGCGGTCCGCCCCGGTGCGCCCGGCGGGACCGGTCCGCTCGGGAGGTCCGAGGTGCACGGCAACGGGAGGAGGGTGCGGTGCGTGACCGGCGCAGACGGCTCCACCTGGCCGTCCTGGCGGTGTGCCTGGCCGTGGTCGCGGCGGTCGCGGCGGTGATCGCGCTGGACCGGCCCGGCGCTCCGGCGGACTTCGGCCCTGCCCCGGCCGCGGCCGGGCGCCCCGCCCCGCCGCAGCGCACGGCGCCTGCCTCGCCGGCCGCGCCCGCGGCGCCGGCCGGGCGGTTCCCGGTGCGGGTCTCCGAGGCCCCGCCGCCCGCCGCCGACCCGCCGCGCCCGCTGGTGCTGGCCATCCCGCGGCTGGGCGTGCGCGCCCCGGTGGAGGCGGTCGGCGTCGGCCGGGACGGGCAGGTCGCCGTGCCCGGGAACGCGGAGCACGTCGGCTGGTACCGGTTCGGTGCGGCGCCCGGTGCGGCGGCCGGTTCGGCGGTGGTCGTCGGGCACGTCGACTCCCGTACCCAGGGCCTCGGCGTCCTCGCGGCGCTCGGGTCGGTGCGGGAGGGCGACCGCGTCACGGTGGCGCTCGCCGACCGCCGGACCCTGGCCTACCGGGTGGTGTCCCGCCGCAGCTACGACAAGGCCGCGGTGCCGCTGGCACGGCTGTTCCGCCGGGACGGCCCCCCGGTGCTGACCCTGATCACCTGCACGGCACCCTTCGACCCGGCGCGCGGCGGCTACCTGCGCAACCTGGTCGTCACCGCGGTCCGCACGGGAGTCTGAGATGACCTGGGGCGCAACAGGCGTACTGAGCGCTAGTGTGGCGGGCGTGCCCACACTCACCGACGAGGAGATCGCGGCGGGCTTCGCCCGCGGCGAGGATTCCGCGCTCGTGGAGGCGTACCGCCGGTGGGGGCCGCTGGTCCACACGCTGGCCGTGCGCTCCCTGGGCGACCCCGCCGAGGCGGAGGACGTGACCCAGACCGTGTTCGTGAGCGCCTGGCGCGGCCGCGGCACCTACAGTGCCGCGTCGGGGACGCTCGCGGGCTGGCTGGTGGGCATCACCCGCCACAAGATCGCCGACGCCCTGGCCGCCCGGTCCCGCCGCGACCGCAGCGTCGCCTCCGCGACCGAGGCCGCGGCGCACGCGCCCGGCCCCGTGTCGCCGGAGGCGGCGGTCGACCGCGTCCTGGTGGCCGACGAGCTGACGACGCTCCCCGAACCGCAGCAGCAGCTCCTGCGGATGGCCTTCTACGATGACCTCACCCAGGCTCAGATAGCCCAGCGCACGGGCCTTCCGCTGGGGACGGTCAAGAGCCACATCCGCAGGGGGCTGCAGCGGCTGCGACGCAGATTGGAGGTGGACGGTGGAGCACTGTGACGCTGACGTTCTCGCCCTGGTCGCCCTGGGCGAGCCGGCTCCCGCCCCGGATGCCGACCATCTCGCGCACTGCCCGCTCTGCAGCGAGGAACTGGAGTCCCTGACCCGCGTCGTGGGGGCGGCCCGCACCGCGACCGACGAGGACCTGCCGGCCGCACCGCCCGACCGGGTGTGGGCGGCGATCGCCGGCGAGCTGCGCCTGCAGGACAGCGGGGCCGGCACCCCGCCGCCGCCCGCGCGCCCGACGGGGCCGGTCGGCTCCGACGGCGCGGCCGCGCCCGCCCTCCCGGACCCGGCGCCGGTCCGGCCGGGGCCGGTGAACGGGTCGGCGGCGAGGTCCCCGGAGCACCTGCGGAACGGTGCGCCGCCCGCCGGTCCCGGCGGCGCGGTGCCGAACGGCGTGACGCCGCACGGCGTTATGCCGCACGGTGCGGCGCCCCTGGGCGTGCGCCGCCGGCGCCGGATGCCCCGCTGGGCGCTGGCGGCCTGCGCGGCCCTGCTGGGTGCGGTGGCCGGCGTCGGCGCGACCCTGGCCGCCACGGGCGGGGAGACGCCCGGCACGCAGGTCACCGCGAAGGCGTCCCTGCAGCCGGTCGCGGTCGCCCGCGCCGACGGCACGGCCCAGCTGGACCGGGTGCCGGCGGGGTCCCGCTCGCTGGAGGTCAGCGTCAAGGGGCTGCCCGCCACGTCCGGGTACTTCGAGGTGTGGCTGATGGACCCGTCGCACCGCAAGCTCATCGCGATCGGGACCCTCGGGCCGGACGGCTCGGCGCGGCTGACCGTGCCGGACAACGTCGACCTGCACGAGTACTCCGTGGTCGATGTCTCGGTGCAGCCGTACAACGGCAGCCCGGCGCACTCGGGCGACAGCGTCGTGCGGGGCCCGCTGTCGAGCTGAGCCCCGCCGCGTGCCGGCCGGCCCGCGCCCCCCGGGGGGCGCGGGCCGCACGCGTTCCCGGCGGCTCAGGTGTCGCGCAGCATGCAGGTCAGGCGGCAGCTGGTGATGCGCCGGCCCTGGTCGTCGGTGACGGCGATCTCGTAGGTGGCGGCGGTGCGGCCGCGGTACACGGCGGTGGCGACGCCGGTGACGATGCCGGAGGTCGCCGAGCGGTGGTGGGTGGCGTTGAGGTCGACGCCGACGGCGTAGCGGCCGGGCCCGGCGTGCAGCATGGCGCCGACGGAGCCGAGGGTCTCGGCGAGCGCGGCCGAGGCGCCGCCGTGCAGCAGCCCGTAGGGCTGGCGGTTGCCGTCCACCGGCATGGTGCCGACGACCCGCTCGGGGGAGGCCTCCACGACGCGGATGCCCATGCGGCGGCCGAGGTCGCCCCCGGAGAACGTGGCCGGGTCGACGCCGAGGCGGGCGAAGTGGTCGATCACGTCCTGGGGGATGTCGAGGTGGGGCGCGTTCTCCGGGCCGTCCGGCCCGGCGGACGTACCCGTGGCGGCGGCTGTGGCGGCGGACTCGGCCATGGTGCTCCCTGCAGACGTCGTCGTCCCGGTGGGCCGGGGCTGGCTGCTGGTGATCGTACTTCCGGCGCGGGGGGCGGCCGGGAGGGGCCCCGGACGGGCCCGCCGCCCCGCCGCTCCGCGTCCGTTGTCGGTGGCGCCCCCTAGGATTCGGGTGTCAGGGCAGTCGGCAGGACGGACGGGACACGTGGCGGGTCAGAGCACGGCGCACAGCGGGGCGGGCGGCCGGGGCGGGCGTCCCCGCCTGATGCTCCTGGACGGACATTCGCTGGCCTACCGGGCGTTCTACGCGCTGCCGGTGGAGAACTTCACCACCACCACGGGCCAGTCCACCAACGCGGTGTACGGCTTCGCGTCGATGCTGGCCAACACGCTGCGCGACGAGGCTCCGACGCACGCGGCGGTGGCGTTCGACGTGTCGCGGCAGACCTTCCGCTCCGAGCGGTTCCCCGAGTACAAGGCGAACCGCTCGTCCGCCCCCGACGAGTTCCGCAGCCAGGTGGGCCTGATCGGCGAGCTGCTGGACGCGATGCGGCTGCCCCGGATGGCGCTGGAGGGCTTCGAGGCCGACGACGTCATCGCGACCCTGGCCACGGCGGCGTCCGCCGAGGACTTCGACGTGCTGATCGTCACCGGCGACCGGGACGCGCTGCAGCTGGTCTCGGACCGCGTGACGGTGCTGTACCCGACCAAGGGCGTCTCCGAGCTGACCCGCTACACCCCGGAGAAGGTCGCGGAGAAGTACGGCGTCACGCCCGTGCAGTACCCGGACCTCGCGGCGCTGCGCGGCGACCCGTCGGACAACCTGCCCGGCATCCCCGGCGTCGGGGAGAAGACCGCCGCCAAGTGGATCAACCAGTTCGGCTCGTTCGAGGCGCTGGTCGACCGGGTCGACGAGGTCAAGGGCAAGATCGGCGAGAAGCTGCGCGAGCACCTGGAGTCGGTGCGGCGCAACCGCGAGCTGACCGAGCTGGTCCGCGACGTGGAGCTGCCGCTGGGCGTCGCCGACCTGGAGCGCGCCCCCTACGACCGGGACGCGGTGGGGGTGCTCCTGGAGACGCTGGAGTTCCGCAACCCCAACTTCCGCGAGCGGCTCCTCGCCGTCGACCCCGCCGCCGGCGCCGAGGAGGCCGAGGCCGCGGCCGGCCCGGGCGTCGACGTGGACGGCGCGGTGCTCGCCGCACCCGGCGCGGTCGCGTCCTGGATCGCCGAGCACGCCGCCGGCGGGGACCGCGTCGGCATGGCGACCGTGCACGAGTGGGCGCTGGGCGCCGGCCGGGTGCGGGAGGTCGCGCTGGCCACCGCCGACGGGCCGGCGGGCTGGTTCGACCCGGCGCAGCTCGCGGAGGAGGACGAGCGGGCGTTCGCGTCCTGGCTCGCGGACGCCTCGCGGCCCAAGGCCCTGCACATCGCCAAGCACGTCATGCGGGCCTGCGCCGAGCACGGCTGGGAGGTCGCGGGCGTCACCGCCGACTCGGCGCTCGCCGCCTACCTGGAGAAGCCGGGCCGCCGCTCCTTCGCCCTGGAGGGGCTCGCCGAGGAGTACCTCGGCCGCTCCCTGCAGCCGGCGGCCGAGACCGAGAGCGGCCAGCTGTCCTTCGACACCTCCGGGGACGGCGAGGACGACGCGGAGGCCGCCGCGCAGGCGCTCATGGTGCAGGCCCGCACGGTGCTGGACCTCGCCGAGGTCTTCGAGGCGCGCCTGGCCAAGGACGGCGCGGTCGAGCTGATGCGCGACGTGGAGCTGCCGCTGTCCGCCCTGCTGGCCCGCATGGAGCGCACCGGCATCGCCGCCGACCGGGCCTGGCTCTCCTCGCTGGAGGAGCGGTTCGCCGCTGCCGTGCAGCAGGCCGTGGAGGAGGCCCACGCCTCCGTCGGACACCCCTTCAACCTGGGATCGCCCAAGCAGCTCCAGGAGATCCTCTTCGGCGAGCTGGCGCTGCCGAGGACCAAGAAGATCAAGACCGGGTACACCACCGACGCCGACGCCCTGCTGTGGCTCGCGGCGCAGACCGACCACCCGCTGCCGGTGGTGCTGCTGCGCCACCGCGACCAGGCCAAGCTGCGCACCACCGTCGAGGGCCTGGTGAAGACCGTCGCGGACGACGGGCGGATCCACACCACCTTCAACCAGATGGTCGCCGCCACCGGCCGCCTCTCCTCGCAGGACCCCAACCTGCAGAACATCCCGGTGCGCACCGAGGAGGGACGCTCCATCCGCCGCGCCTTCGTCGTCGGCGAGGGCTACGACTCGCTCATGACGGCGGACTACTCCCAGATCGAGCTGCGGATCATGGCCCACCTGTCGGAGGACGAGGCGCTGATCGAGGCGTTCACCTCCGGCGAGGACCTGCACACCACCGTCGCCTCCCAGGTCTTCGAGGTGGACAAGGACGCCGTCGACGCCGAGATGCGCCGCAAGATCAAGGCGATGTCCTACGGACTGGCCTACGGCCTCTCCGCGTTCGGCCTCTCCCAGCAGCTCGGCATCGACGCCGCCGAGGCCCGGCGGCTGATGGAGAACTACTTCGAGCGGTTCGGCGGCGTGCGGGACTACCTGCGCCGCGTCGTCGAGGAGGCCCGCGTCACCGGGTACACCGAGACCGTGCTCGGCCGCCGCCGGTACCTGCCCGACCTCACCAGCGACAACCGGCAGCGCCGGGAGATGGCCGAGCGGATGGCGCTCAACGCCCCGATCCAGGGCTCGGCCGCGGACATCGTCAAGATCGCCATGCTGCGGGTCAACGAGGGGCTGGCCAAGGAGCAGCTCCGCTCCCGGATGCTGCTCCAGGTGCACGACGAGATCGTGCTGGAGCTGGCCCCGGGCGAGCGGGAGCGCGTGGAGGAGGTGGTGCGCCGCGAGATGGCCGCCGCCTACCCGCTGCGGGCGCCGCTGGACGTCTCCGTCGGCGTCGGGCCGAACTGGGAGGACGCCGCGCACTGAGCCGCGCTCCCGGGGGCGGGCGGACGCCGTGGGGTGCCCGCCCGCCCCCGGGGCACGGCCACCCGCTGCCGGTGCCGGTGCGGTGCCGCTGCGGTGCCCGTCCGCCCCGCCCTGGACCGGACCGGCCCGGCCTACCGGCGGGGGTTGGTGCGCCGGGTCGGCGCGGCGGTGGACGGGTCCTCCGGCCACGGATGGCGCGGGTAGCGGCCGCGCAGCTCGGCGCGGACCGCTCGGTAGCCGTCCCGCCAGAAGGACGCCAGGTCGCCGGTGACCGCCGCCGGCCGTCCGGCGGGGGAGAGCAGGTGCACGGTGAGCGGCACCCGGCCGCCCGCCAGTGCGGGGGCGGCGGCCCATCCGAAGAGCTCCTGCAGCTTCACCGCCAGCACCGGCCGCTCCCCGGAGTAGTCCACCCGGATCCGCGACCCGCTGGGCACCTCGATCCGTTCCGGCGCCAGCTGATCGAGGCGCAGTGCCTCCCCGCCGGCCCAGGGCAGCAGCCGCCGCAGCGCCTCCGCCGTGTCCGTCCGCTCCAGGTCGGCGCGGCGCCGCGCCCGGTCCAGCTCCGGCCCCAGCCACTCCTCCGCGCGCGCCAGCAGCGCCGCGTCCGACACGTCGGGCCACGGGTCGCCCAGCTCCCGGTGCAGGAACGCCAGCCGTTCCCGCAGCCCCCGCGCGGACTCCCCCCACCCGAGCAGCGCCGGGACCCCCTCCCGCGCCAGGCCCTCCAGCAGGGCGGCCCGCACCGCCGCCGGGTCCGGGTCGCGCAGCGGCACCGACGACAGCTCCACCGCGCCCAGCGACTCCACCCGCCGCGCGGCCACGTCGCCGCGCCGGGCGCCGTCCGGCACCGCCCAGCCCACCTCCTCCCGCACCGCCAGCAGCGGTGCCGCCGCCCGCCGGGCCGTGTCCTCGCCGATCGCGGCCGCCCGCAGCACCCGCGCCGAGGGCGACCCGGCCGGGCGGTCGGCGACGGCGACCGCCAGCCACGGTTCGCCCGCCAGCGGGGAGCCGGCCGCGACCTCGGCGGCGGTCCCCGACGCCATCAGGTAGGGGAGCCGGGCAGAGCCCGGCCCGCCGCGCGCCCGGTCCCCGGCCCGGCCGTCCGCCGCCGCCCCGCCCCCGGCCCCTCCGGCCGCCGTCCGGCCGGCGCGCACGCGGGCCACCCGCTCGGGGAACGCCAGCGCCACGACCAGCCCGGCCGCCGCCGCGTCCGGCACCCCCCGGTCCGCGGCGGACACGTCCCCGTCCGCCGCGCCGCTCCCCGCACCGGTACCGGCCGCACCGCCCCGGGCGGCAGCCCCGCTCCCCGTGTCGCCGCTCCCCGTGTCGCCGCTCCCCGTGTCCCCGTTTCCCGTGTCCCCGGCCGCCGCCAGGCCGCGCCGCAGCCGGCGCGCCTCCTCGCGCCAGCGGGCCGCCCAGCCGGGATGGTCGCCGCCACCCGCCCGGGCCTGCCGCCACACGGCCGCCAGGTCCTCGCCCAGCGCCCGCGGCGGCTCCTCGGAGAGCAGCGCCACCACCTCCGCCGCCCGCCGCGCGCCGACCTGCCCGGCGCCGTCCAGCAGCGCCCTGGCCAGCCGCGGGTGGACGCCCACCGCGGCCATCGCCCGGCCCCGGGCGGTGACCCGGCCGTCGGCGCCCACCGCGCCGACCGCCCGCAGCACCTCGCGGGCCGCGGCCAGCGCGCCGGCCGGCGGCGGGTCCGGCAGGGCCAGTCCGGACGCGTCCGGGTCGCCCCAGCAGGCGGCCTGCAGCGCGAAGGACGACAGGTCGGCCAGGGCGATCTCCGGCGCCGGCCACGGCGGGGTGCGGGCGTCCTCGACGGGCTGCCAGCACCGGTAGACCGTCCCGGGCGCCTCGCGCCCGGCCCGCCCGGCCCGCTGCCGGGCGGCGGCCAGCGACGCCCGCACGGTCACCAGTGCCGACAGGCCGCGCGCATGGTCGGTGCGCGGCTCGCGGGCCAGGCCGCTGTCGACGACCGCCCGCACGCCGGGCACGGTCAGGCTGGACTCGGCGACCGAGGTGGCCAGCACCACCCGCCGCCGCCCGCCGCCGGGGGAGAGCACCGCGTCCTGCACCGCCTGCGGCGCCCGGCCGTGGACCTGCAGCACCTCGAAGCCGCCCGCACCGTCCGCGCCGCCCGTGCCGTCCCGGTCGTCGGCGCCGCCGAGCAGCCCGGCCACCCGGGCGATCTCCCCCGCCCCGGGCAGGAAGCAGAGGACGTCGCCCGGGCACTCGGCGAGCGCCCGGCGGGCGGTCGCCGCTACGTGCTCCAGCAGCGCCGGGTCGACCCGGGTGCCCTGCGGCGGCCGCACCGGGCGCGGCGGGGGTGCCCACACCACCGCCACCTCGTGGGAGGTCCCGTGCGCCTCCACGACCGGCGCCGGGCCGCCGTCGCCGCCGAGCAGCCGCGCCCACGCGGCGGTGTCGGAGGTGGCGGAGGCGGCCACCAGCCGCAGCTCGGGCCGGAGCGCCGCCCGCACGTCCAGCAGGAACGCCAGGGCGGTGTCCGCGTCCAGGTGCCGCTCGTGGCACTCGTCCAGCAGCACGGCGTCGACCCCGGCCAGTTCCGGGTCGCGCTGGAGCCGCTGCAGAAGGACGCCGGTGGTGACCACCTCGACCAGCGTGTCCGGCCCGGCCCGCCGCTCGCCGCGCAGCGCGAAGCCCACCCGCTCGCCGGGCCGCCCGCCCAGCAGCCACGCCATCCGGCGGGCGGCCGCACGCACTGCCAGGCGCCGCGGCTCGGCCACCAGGACCCGGCGGGGCCCCGTCGGGCCGCCCGGCAGCTCCGGGACCAGGCCGGCGAGGGCGAGCGGTACCAGGGTGGTCTTGCCGGTGCCGGGCGGGGCGGCGAGCACCGCCGCGCCCCGGGCGTCGAGGGCGGCGTGGAGCTCCGGCACGGCGTGCCGGACGGGCAGGTCGGCCCAGAGGGGGTCGGTGCGCATGGCGACCAGTCTCCCGGACCCGGGGCCGCGCCCTGCCGCCCGCCCGCGACGGTACCGTGCGGACGGGAGGCGCGCGGCGCGCCCGGGGCGGTGTCGCCGCCGTCCCGCCGCCGTCCGCGGCGGCCCGGCCCGCGGATCCGCCGCCGGACCGCCCGCGCGGCTCGCCGCACGGCCTGGCAGGGGCGGGAGACGGCCCCGCCCGCAGGACCGCCGGGCCGGACCGCCCGACCGGCCCCGGACCGCCGCCCCGGGCCCGGACCGCCCTCAGTCCCGTACCGACACGAAGACCGCCGTGCCGGGCAGCAGCCGCCCCCGCAGCGGGCTCCAGCCGCCCCACTCCTGCTCCAGGCCCTCCGGCCACTCCGGCTCCACCAGGTCCACCAGCCGGAAGCCCGCCGCGACCAGCTCCCACACCCGGTCGCCGAGCGTGCGGTGGTGCTCGACGTAGACGGCGCGGCCCTGCTCGTCCTCCTCCACGTAGGGGCGCCGGTCGAAGTAGGAGGAGAGCGCGGTGAGGCCCTCGGGACCCGGTTCGTCGGGGAACGCCCACCGGATCGGGTGGGTGACCGAGAAGACCCACCGGCCGCCGGGCCGCAGCACCCGGTGCACCTCGCGCATCAGCCGGGCGGTGTCGGCGCTGAACGGCACGGCTCCGTACGCGGAGCAGGCGAGGTCGAACGAGCCGTCGGCGAAGGGCAGCACGGCCGCGTCCGCCTGCACCACCGGCACGGGGGCGCCGCCGCGCGACACGTCGATGCGCCGGGAGTGCTGGAGCTGGCGGAAGGAGATGTCCAGGGCGACGGGCTCCGCGCCGCGGCCGGCGAGCCAGCGCGAGCACTGCGCGGCCCCGGCGCCGATCTCCAGGACCCGCCGGCCGGGCAGGTCCGCCGGGTCGCCGAGCAGCCGGGCGTCGGCCTCGTCCAGGCCCTCGGGACCCCAGACGAACCGGTCGTCGCCGAGGAAGGAGCCGTGCTCCTCCTGGTACTCGTCGGCGTTGCGGTCCCACCAGTGGCGGCTGGCGCGGCTGCTCTCGCCGGTCCCGGCGGAGCGGCGGACGGCGTCGGCCTCCTCCCCGCCGGGGTCCGCGCCGTGCTCCGTGTCGTGCTCCGCGCCGAGGGCCGTGTCGGGGGCCGTGTCGGGGTCCGTCCGGCCGGGGTGCGCGGGGGCGTCCGGGCCGCCGCTGTCGCCCGGCAGGGCGAAATCCGCCCCGAACGGCTTCTCTGAGGGGGTGGTCGGCTGCGTCATCCTGCCCATCGCGTAGGGTTGGGGGTGCGGAAAGCGCCACACCCGATCCGGCCCGTCAGCGGGCGGGCTCGGCTGCGGCATCCGGGGAGTGGGCCCCTGCGGCCACCGTCCCGCGCACCTCGCGGTGCGGCGGGACCGGCGGTGGTCGGAGGATATGGCCTGATCCATCCCGGCCTGGGCAGACCTGCGCCATCCGGCGTTGACCGTGCCCGGCTGTCCCCGTATGCTACAAGTTGCGCTGCGGGCCTGCGCGCCTCGGACGGAGCAGGTCGCGCTCGCATCTGTCGAAGACCCCACGGTCGCAGGCGGGGTGCCGATCTTCCTGGTCTCCAGGAGGGGTGGTGCGCCGGGCTCCTGGCTGTCCGGCCCTCGGTAGGAGCGATACGGGCCCTCCGCGTGGCAGTACCTACGACTTCATGTCCGTACCGGAGCCCTTTTCCTAATGACGAGCAGCACCGACTCTTCCCGCACCACCCCGCAGGTGGCGGTCAACGACATCGGTTCCGAGGAAGACTTCCTCGCCGCGATCGACGAGACGATCAAGTACTTCAACGACGGCGACATCGTCGACGGCGTCATCGTGAAGGTCGACCGGGACGAGGTCCTGCTCGACATCGGTTACAAGACCGAAGGTGTCATCCCCTCCCGCGAGCTGTCGATCAAGCACGACGTCGACCCGCACGAGGTCGTCGCCGTGGGCGACAACATCGAGGCCCTGGTTCTCCAGAAGGAGGACAAGGAGGGCCGCCTGATCCTCTCGAAGAAGCGGGCGCAGTACGAGCGCGCCTGGGGCACCATCGAGAAGATCAAGGAAGAGGACGGCATCGTCACCGGTACCGTCATCGAGGTCGTCAAGGGTGGTCTCATCCTCGACATCGGCCTCCGCGGCTTCCTCCCCGCCTCCCTGGTCGAGATGCGCCGCGTCCGCGACCTGCAGCCCTACGTGGGCAAGGAGCTCGAGGCCAAGATCATCGAGCTGGACAAGAACCGCAACAACGTGGTCCTGTCCCGCCGTGCCTGGCTGGAGCAGACCCAGAGCGAGGTCCGCCAGACCTTCCTCACCACCCTGCAGAAGGGCCAGGTGCGCTCCGGCGTCGTCTCCTCGATCGTCAACTTCGGTGCCTTCGTGGACCTGGGCGGCGTCGACGGCCTCGTCCACGTCTCCGAGCTGTCCTGGAAGCACATCGACCACCCGTCCGAGGTCGTCGAGGTCGGCCAGGAGGTCACGGTCGAGGTCCTGGACGTCGACATGGACCGCGAGCGCGTCTCCCTGTCGCTGAAGGCGACCCAGGAGGACCCGTGGCAGCAGTTCGCCCGGACCCACCAGATCGGCCAGGTCGTCCCGGGTAAGGTCACCAAGCTGGTCCCGTTCGGTGCGTTCGTCCGCGTGGACGAGGGCATCGAGGGCCTGGTCCACATCTCCGAGCTGGCCGAGCGCCACGTGGAGATCCCGGAGCAGGTCGTCCAGGTCGGCGACGAGATCTTCGTCAAGGTCATCGACATCGACCTCGAGCGCCGCCGCATCAGCCTCTCGCTGAAGCAGGCCAACGAGGCCTTCGGCGCCGACCCGGCGTCGGTCGAGTTCGACCCGACCCTGTACGGCATGGCGGCGTCCTACGACGACCAGGGCAACTACATCTACCCCGAGGGCTTCGACCCGGAGGCCAACGACTGGCTGCCCGGCTACGAGAAGCAGCGCGAGGAGTGGGAGCGCCAGTACGCCGAGGCGCAGTCCCGCTTCGAGCAGCACCAGGCCCAGGTCATCAAGAGCCGCGAGGCCGACGCCGAGGCTGCGGCCGAGGGCGGCGACGCGGTGGCCGCGGCCGCCGGCGGCTCGTACTCCTCCTCCAGCGACGAGGGCTCCGGCGCCCTCGCGTCGGACGAGGCGCTCGCCGCGCTCCGCGAGAAGCTGGCCGGCGGCCAGAGCTGATCGCGCGGTAGCGACCAGGTAGACGCCTGAAGCAGGGCCCCGAACCGGACATCCGGTTCGGGGCCCTGCTGCGTCTCCGGACGGCGGGGGGAGAGCGATGTGCCGGACATGTCATGCATGGGATGTATGCGGAGAGTAAGGAGATCATCCGTAAAGTGTGATCTGTTTCAAAGCGGATAGGTATGGGAACCTTTGCGCCCCTTGCCTAGGTTGGAGAGGCGACACCTGAACGGGCCCCACCCGGCCCCGGAAGCAAGGTCTCCCTCTTCATGCTCCTCACCCTCCTGGGGCTGCTGCCGCGTCCGCGCCGCATCCTGCTCCTGCTCCTCCCCGTCCTCGCCGCCACCGCCGGCGCCGTCCTCGGCGGCCGCTCACTGCGCCGGACGAAGGGGGCGCCCGGGCAGCCCCCGGCGGTGTCCCGCCGCTCCTCCTCGGCCTCCCGCCGCCCCTCCCCGGTGCCCGGCAGGCCCCCCGCGGCCGGCGGGCCGCCGTCCGGACCCTGCGCGGAGGACGGCGCGCCGCGCTGCGGCGGCACCCTGGCCGCCGTCGGCCGCACCGCCCACCGCCACCGGCGCTGGGTCCTGGCACTGTGGGCCGTCGTCCTGGCCGCGGGCGTGCTGATCGGCGGACGGGTCTTCGAGAGCGCCGGCACCGGCGCCCAGGCCGCCGGGTCGGAGTCCGCCCGGGGCAGCGCCGCGGTCGCCGCCGCCGACCCCGCCGCCGGCACGGTCACCGCCGTGGTCGACGGCCCCCGGGTGGACGACCCCGCGGTCCGCTCCGCCGTGACGGACGCCGCGCGCGCCGTCTCCGCGCTCCCCGGCGTCGCCTCCGTCTCCGACGCCTACGGGAGCGGCCCGGCCGCCTCCGCCCTGCGGTCGCAGGACGGCCGGGCGAGCCTGGTCGTCGCCCGGATGGCCGACAGCGCCGGCGACGCGCAGGTCGACGCGGTGTCGGCGCGGCTCCAGGAGGTCCAGCAGGCCGCCCCCGGCACCCGCGTCACCGTCGGCGGCGACCTCGTGCTCTCCCAGGAGGTCAAGCACCAGACCGCCCGGGACACGCGGTTCGGCGAACTGGTCACCCTGCCGGTCACCCTCGTCGTCATGGTGCTGGTCTTCGGCGGCTTCGCCGCGGCGAGCCTGCCCCTGATCGGCGCGGTCGCCTCCGTCGGCGGCGCCCTGCTGTCGATCTTCGGCTTCAGCCGGATCATGGCACTGGACACCAGCGTGCTGCCGATCGCCACCGTCCTCGGTCTCGGCCTCTCGATCGACTACGCGCTGCTCATGGTCAACAGGTTCCGCGAGGAGCGGGGCCGCGGCGCCTCCGTCGCCGCCGCCGTGGAGCGCACCAGCGCCACCGCGGGCCGGACCGTCGCCTTCTCCGGTGTGACCGTGGCCGTCGCCCTCTCCGGCCTCTTCGTCTTCACCAGCCCCGTCTTCCGCGCCGTCGGCGCGGCCGGCGTCAGCGTCGTGGTGATCACCGTCGCGGCCGCCCTCACCCTCGTGCCCGCCCTGCTGGGGTTCGCCGGGCACCGCATCAAGGCGCCCGCCGGGCCGGTGCCCGACGACGGCTTCTTCGCCCGCACCGTGCGGCTGGTCCAGCGCCGGGCGCTGCCGGTGGCACTGGCGGCCGTCGCCCTGCTGGCCGCCGCGGGCGCGCCGTTCCTCACCGCCCGCGCGCAGAGCGCCGGCGCCCACGTCCTGCCGGCCTCCTTCGCCAGCCGCGCGGTCGCCGACACCGTGGAGAAGCGCTTCCCGCAGCAGGCCCCGGCGCCGGTCACCGTCGTGGTCGAGGCGCCGCAGGCGCGGGCGCAGGACTACGCACGGTCGCTCGCGGACCTGCCCGGCGTGGCCGGCGTCCGCCCCGCCCAGCAGGTCGGAGACCGCCTGAGCACCGTCGACGTCATGGTCGCCGGGGACCCCCAGGGAGGCGCGGCCCAGTCGGTCGTCGGCGAGCTGCGCGGCCACCGCGACGGGCTGCGCACCTGGGTCACCGGCGACGCCGCCACCGTGGTCGACTTCAAGCAGGAGATCGCCCACCGCGGGCCGCCCGCCTTCGCCCTGGTCGCGGTCGGCACCCTGCTGCTGCTCTTCCTCATGACCGGCTCGGTCGTGGTGCCCGTCAAGGCCCTGCTGATGAACGTCCTGTCGCTGGGCTGCTCCCTCGGCGCGCTCACCCTGGTCTTCCAGCACGGCTGGTTCAGCGGCCTGCTGGGCTTCACGCCCACGGGCGGCCTGGAGAGCTACGTGCCGGTGCTGGTCTTCGCCTTCGCCTTCGGCCTCTCCATGGACTACGAGGTCTTCCTGCTCGCCCGGATCAAGGAGCTCCGGGACGAGGGGCACAGCAGCGCCCGCGCGGTGGAGCTCGGCCTCCAGCGCAGCGGCCGGATCATCAACTCCGCGGCCCTGCTGATGGTGGTCGTCTTCGCCGGGTTCGCCGCCGGGCAGATGCTGATGATCAAGGAGATGGGCATCGCGCTCGCCGTCGCCGTCGCGGTCGACGCCACGCTGGTCCGCTGCCTGCTGGTACCGGCCGCCATGAGCCTGTTCGGCGAGTTCAACTGGTGGGCGCCGCGCCCCCTGAAGCGGCTGCACGGCCGGGTCGGCCTGCGGGAGCACGTGGTGCTGCCGCCGCTGCCCTCGCTCCGGCCGCACCTGCCCTCGCTGCCGGCCCTGTCCTCCCTGTCCTCCCTGCCCCAGCTGCCGCCCATCCCGCAGCTCCCGCCGCACCTCGCCGCCCGGCTCCCGCACCCCCGCCTGCCCCGTCCGGCGGCAGCCGCCAAGCCGTAGGGCCGGGGGACCGGCGGGCCGCCCCCCGCTCCGGGCCGCGGCCCGCCGGTCCCCGCCGCCGCAGGGCGGTGGGGACCGGGCGGCGGTCCGGCGGCCCCGTCAGGCGACGCCGAGCACCACCTTGCCCCGGACGCGGCCCGCCTCCACCAGCTCGTGCGCCTTCGCCGCGTCCGCCAGCGGCAGCACGCTCTCCACCACCGGCCGCAGCCGCCCCTCCTCCACCAGCGCCCTCAGCGCCAGCAGCCCGCCGAGGTCCGGCTCCACCAGGAAGCCGGTCATCCGCAGGCCCCGCTCCTCGGCCTCCCGCGCCACCGCCGGGTCGCTGCCCGACGGCACCGCGACCACCAGGCCGCCCGGCCGCAGGGTGCGCAGCGACCGGCGCAGGTGGTCGGGGGTGCCGATGCTGTCCACCACCACGTCGACGTCCCGCACCGCCTCCTCGAAGGGGACGGCGGTGTAGTCGACCGCCTCGTCCGCCCCCAGCGACCGCAGGAGGTCGTGGTTGGCGGCCCGGGCCGTGCCGACCACGTACGCGCCGCGGGCCTTGGCGATCTGCACCGCCAGGTGCCCCACCCCGCCCGCGGCGGCGTGCACCAGCACCCGCTGCCCCGCCTCCACCCGCGCGGTGTCGACCAGGATCTGCCAGGCGGTGAGCCCGGCCAGCGGCAGCGCCGCCGCCTCGGTGTGGGAGAGCCCGGCGGGCTTGGGCGCGAAGTGCCGGGACGGCGCGGTCACGTACTCGGCGAACGCGCCGGCGGCCCGCGGGAACCACGGCATGCCGAACACCTCGTCGCCCGGCTTCAGGGTCGTCACGCCGAAGCCGACCTCCTCCACCACCCCGGACACGTCCCAGCCGAGCACGAACGGCGGCGCCCCCAGCACCCCCGCCATGCCGGCCCCGGCCCGGGTCTTGGCGTCCACCGGGTTCACCCCGGCCGCGTGCACCCGCACCAGCACCTCGGTGGGGATCGGCTCCGGGCGGTCCACCTCCGCCGTCCGCAGCACCTCGGGGCCGCCGAAGCGGTCCTGGACCACCGCCTGCATCCGCGCAGTCATGCCCTGCTCTCCTTCGTCGTGTGCGCCGCGCCGGTCGTCCCCGCCGTGCGGCGTCTGCCACCGTCCACCCTGGACCGGGGGAGGGCGTGCCGGTAGACGGCACTCCAGAGTGCCTGCCCCGGGAACACCCGCCCGCCCCGCCGCCGTTGCCCCCCGCATGGACCCCGCACGACGCACGGACCCGGCACGACGCACGGACCCCGCAGGGCCGGGCCGCCCCGGCGAGCGCCCCCGGCGCCCGCGCCTCGCGGCCGCCCCCACCGCGCCCGACGACGGCGACCTCTGCCCCTGCCGCCTCCTGCTGGACCGCCTCGGCGACCGCTGGTCCGCGCTCGCCCTGTGCGTCCTCCACGAGGGGCCCGAGTACCACGGCGGGCTGCGCCGGGCCATGGGCGGCGAGGTGAGCCGCCAGGTCCTCACCCGGACCCTGCGCGCCCTGGAGCGCGACGGCCTGGTGGACCGCGAGGTCGAGCCCGGGCCGGTGCTGCGGGTCCGGTACGCCCTCACCCCGCTCGGCCGCACCCTCGCCGAGCCGCTGGCCGCCGTCCGGGACTGGACCGACCGCCACCGCGACGCCGTCGACGCCGCCCGGGCCGCCTACGACGCCCGGCCGCCGGAGCCCGCCGTCACCGAGCTGCGGCGGGCCGTCCCGCCCGAACCGCCCGCCTCGGCCTCCGCGGCGGCGCGGCGGTAGCCTGGCCCGATGCTGAGAGTGGGCCTGACCGGCGGCATCGGCGCCGGCAAGAGCGAGGTGTCCCGGCTGCTCGCGTCCTGGGGCGCGGTCCTCGTCGACGCGGACCTGATCGCCCGGGAGGTCGTCGAGCCCGGCACCCCCGGCCTGGCGGCGGTCGCCGCCGAGTTCGGCGAGGGGGTGCTGCGGCCGGACGGCGCGCTGGACCGGCCGGCCCTCGGCGCGCTCGTCTTCTCCGACCCCGGGCGGCTGGCCGCGCTCAACGCGATCGTCCACCCGCTGGTCCGGGAGCGGTCCGCCGAGCTGGAGGCCGGCGCGGGACCGGGGGACGTCGTGGTCCAGGACATCCCGCTGCTCGTCGAGAACGGGCTGGGGACGCTCTTCGACGTCGTGGTCGTCGTGGACGCGCCGGACGACGTGCGCCTCGACCGCCTCGTGCGGCTGCGCGGCATGGACGAGGACGAGGCCCGCGCCCGGATGGCGGCCCAGGCCGGCCGGGAGGAGCGGCTGGCCGCCGCCGACCTGGTCGTCGACAACGGCGGCCCGCTCGCCGACCTGGAGCCGCGGGTCCGCGAGGTGTGGGAGCGGCTGCGGGAGCGGGCCGCCGCCTCCTGAGGCTTTGCGGCCCCGTCGGGCCCGGGAGCGCGTCCCGGGCCCGTTCCTCCCGGGCCGCAGCGGTGTCGGACAGGGAGCTGGTGCCGCCGGACGTCTCGCGCCGTTCCCGGTCCCTCCCGGACCGAGGTCCGGCCCCTGGAGCCACCGGGGCCCGCCGCGGGTGTCCACGGCGGGAACACGCTCGGCCCGGTGTGTTCGGCCGGATTCGTCGGGATAACAGGCCCTGGCGCCCTGGGCTGCGCACCGAACGGAAGCAGCACCGGGGGCGGCCCCGGCCCGACTCCCGGTGCGGGGCGCGACGGGCCTCCCGGACGGGACAGGCGCGTCCGGGAGGCTCCTTCGGTGGCGTGCCCTGTCGCGGCTCTCCTACGCGGCGGCCCGGTCCGCAGCCGGGCGGCGGCGGGACAGGGCGTCGTCGAGCGCCGGAGGACGCCAGGCCCCGTCTGCCCGGTACAGGTCGGTCCCCGGCGGGACGATCGCGTCGATCCGGTCGAGCGCGGAATCGTCGAGCACCAGCGACGCCCCGGCGAGGAGGTGCTCCAGTTGCTCGGCGGTGCGGGGTCCGATGATGACCGAGGTGACGGCGGGGTGTGCCGCGGGGAAGGCCACCGCGAGCTGGGGGAGCGAGCAGCCGAGCTCGTCGGCCAGGCCGGCCAACTGCTCGGCTGCGGCCAGCTTGGCGGCGTTCCCGGGGACCGCCGGGTCGAAGCGGTGCGGGGTGAGCCGGGCCCGCCCGGTGGAGAGGTCGACGGGGCGGCCCTGCCGGTACGCGCCGGACAGGAAGCCGGAGGCCAGCGGGCCCCAGGTCAGGACGCCCATGCCGAGGCGGCGGCAAGTGGGCAGCACCGAGGACTCGACCCCGCGGGCCAGCAGCGAGTAGGGCGGCTGCTCGGTCCTGAAGCGCTGCAGGCCGCGGCGTTCGGCGACGTGGTGGGCCTCCACGACGTCCTCGGCCGGGAAGGTCGAGCAGCCGAAGGCGCGGATCTTCCCCGCCCGCACCAGGTCGCCCAGGACCCCGAGCGTCTCCTCGATGTCGGTGGTGTGGTCGGGCCGGTGGATCTGGTAGAGGTCGATCCAGTCGGTCCGCAGCCGCCGGAGGCTGTCCTCCACGGCGCGCAGGATCCAGCGCCGCGAGTTGCCGCCGCGGTTGCGGCCCTCCGTGAGCGGGAAGTGCACCTTGGTGGCGAGGACCACGTCGTCGCGGCGCCCCAGGAGCGCCTTGCCGGTGATCTCCTCGGACTCGCCCGCCGAGTACATGTCGGCGGTGTCCACGACGTTGACGCCCGCGTCGAGGGCCGCGTGGACGATGCGGACGCACGCGTCGTGGTCGGGGTTCCCCACGGCGCCGAACATCATGGTGCCAAGGCAGTGCGTGCTCACCTCGATGCCGGTGCCGCCGAGGACGCGATAGCGCATGGTGCTGCTCCTTTGCCGGTGGGTGCGGTGCGCTGTGCACCCTAGGAGTTCGAGTCGACTCGAGATCAAGCCTCTAGGCTGGCGGGATGGCTGAGCGGGAGCAGGACCTGAGTATCGGTCAGGTTGCGGAGCGCACCGGACTGAGCGTGCACGCGCTGCGCTTCTACGAGCAGGAAGGGGTGATGTTCGGCCCGGTGCGGCGCGGTCCTGGCGGTCGGCGCGTGTACGGGGAGCAGGACGTGGGCTGGCTGAACCTCTGCGTCGTCCTGCGGGGGTCCGGCATGCCCCTGCCGGAGATCCGCCGTTACACCGAGCTCGCCCGGCAGGGGCCCGGTACCGAGCGGGACCGCCTCGCGCTGCTGCTGCGGCACCGGGAGGCGGTGGACGCGCAGATGGAGCAGCTCCGGCGGTGCCGGGAGATCGTCGATCACAAGGTGAGGGTGTACGAGGACGCCCTCGACGGCGCTGCCGCCCTTGCCGAGGCCGATGCCGCAGGCCCAGCGCGGCCGGGGTTGGGGCGCTCGGCCTGAGGGGTGCGTCCCCGACGCCCGCCGAGGGGTGCCGGGGACGCCGGTGCGGCGGCCCGGGACTACGGCTTGACGCCGACCGCCGCGTAGCCGGGCGCGCGGTCGTCGCCGTCCTGGAGGGGCCCGTCGGGGCGCCACAGCGGGGTGGTGACCAGGCCCGGCTCCTCCAGGTCCAGCCCCTCGAAGAAGGCGGCGACCTGCTCGCGGGTCCGCGGGACGAGCGGCGCGGTGGAGTTCGCGTACAGGGCGCGGGCCCGGTCCACCTGCTCGGGCGTCGCGAAGTCGCCGGTGGCGTGGGAGAGCACCAGGCGGCTGCCGGAGGGCAGGGCCTCGGTGAGGCGGCGGACGATGCCCACCGGGTCCTGGTCGTCGCCGAGGAAGTGCAGGACGGACACCAGCATCAGCGCGATCGGCCGGTCGAAGTCCAGGACGGCGCGGACCTCCTCGTCGGCGAGGATCTTCTCCGGATCCCGCAGGTCGGCCTGGATCACGGTGGCGTTGCCCCGGCCGGCGGCCGCCAGCAGGGCGCGGCCGTGCACCAACACGATGGGGTCGTTGTCGAGGTAGGCCACCCGCACGTCGGGGGCGACCTCGGCGGCGATCTGGTGGGTGGAGCCCGCGGTGGGGATGCCGGTGCCGATGTCCAGGAACTGCCGCACGCCCTCGCGTGCGACGTGCCGCACCGCCCGCTGCAGGAAGGCGCGGTTGGCGAGCGCGCCGGTGCGGAACTCGGGGCTGATCCGCAGGGCCTGCTCGGCGGCCTCGCGGTCGGCGGGGAAGTTGTCCTTGCCGCCCAGGAAGTAGTCGTACATCCGTGCCGGGTGCGGGATGTCGGTCCGCAGGTCGGTGGGAGGCCGGACGCCGTCCTCGTCCGCGTGCATCCACTGCTGGCCCTGGCTCATCGCATCTCCCCGGGAGGGTCGGTCTCCTTCGTGTGCGTGCAGGATAGGGCGGCGGCCCGCTCCGGATGCCGCCGCCCCGTCAGATCCCGCTACCAGCGGGTAGTTTCCGGCCACCCGGCCCCTCGGCGGCCTGTCCCGGGCCGTCCCGATCCGTCCCGGGCCGTGCCGTGTTGCACCGGGCCGTGCCGAGCCGTGCCGAGCAGTGCCGAGCAGTGCCGAGCCGGACGGTCCCGGGCCGTGGACGGGACGTGGACGGGCCGGACCGTCCACGGACGCCGCGCTCCGGAGCGGACCGCTCAGCCCCCGACGCGCACCACCGCCGCCGAGGCCGGCGGCAGCGCCAGGCCGTCCCTCCGACCGCCCCCGCCGGGGGCCCCGTCGCAGCCGAAGGCGGCGAGGACCTCGGTGCGCGTGCCGCCCAGGGGGACGGTCCGGGGTGCGGAGGAGAGGTTGACGGCGGTCCGGTACGGTCCGCGGTGCACCACGAGCCACCGCTCGCCCTCGTCGAAGGAGACCTCGACCGCCGACAGGTCCGGGTCGGTGAGCCCCGGGTGGGCGCGGCGCAGCGCGATCAGCTTCCGGTACCAGGCGAGCAGCGCCCGGTGCGGTTCGCGGTCCGGCTCGGACCAGTCGAGGGTGGAGGCCGCCACCGTGGAGGCCGCCTGCGGGTCGGGGATCTCGTCGGCCTTCCAGCCGTGCCCGGCGAACTCCCGCCTGCGGCCCTGCCGGACGGCCTCGGCGAGGTCCGGGTCGGTGTGGTCGGTGAAGTACTGCCAGGGCGTGGCGGCACCCCACTCCTCGCCCATGAAGAGCATCGGGGTGAACGGCGAGGTCAGCACCAGGGCCGCCCCGGCGGCGAGCAGGCCGGGGGCGACGGTGGCGGAGAGCCGGTCGCCGAGGGCGCGGTTGCCGACCTGGTCGTGGGTCTGCAGGTAGCCGAGCAGCCGGTGCCCGGGGGTGCGGTGCAGGTCCAGGGGGCGGCCGTGGGTGCGCTGCCGGAAGGAGGACCAGGTGCCGTCGTGCAGCCAGCCGCGGGTCAGGGTGCGGGCGAGCGCGCCGAGGGGGCCGCGGGGCAGGCCGGCCACCGCGTGCGGGGGGCCGGAGGGCTTCCCGGCGAAGTCGGCGTAGTAGCCCTGGTCCTCGCCGGTGAGGGCGGTGTGCAGGGCGTGGTGGAAGTCGTCGCTCCACTGGGCGGCCAGGCCGAGGCCGCCCGCCTCGCGGGGGGCGGTGGTGCGGGGGTCGTTGAGGTCGGACTCGGCGACCAGGAAGAGCGGGCGGCCGGTGGCGGCGCCCAGGCGGTCGACCGCGCGGGACAGCTCCTCCAGGAAGGGGGTGGCGCGGTCGTCGGCGAGGGCGTGCACGGCGTCCAGCCGCAGGCCGTCGATGCGGTAGTCGCGCAGCCAGGCCAGGGCGCTGCCGATCAGGTACTCCCGGACCTCGTCGGAGCCGGGGGCGTCGAGGTTGACCGCCGCCCCCCAGGGGGTGTGGTGGCGGTCGGTGAAGTAGGGGCCGAAGCGGGGCAGGTGGTTGCCCGCCGGGCCGAGGTGGTTGTGCACGACGTCGAGGACGACGCCGAGCCCGCGCCGGTGGGCGGCGTCCACGAAGCGCTTCAGGCCGTCGGGCCCGCCGTAGGGCTCGTGCACGGCCCAGAGGCTGACGCCGTCGTACCCCCAGCCGTGGCGGCCCGGGAAGGGGCAGACCGGCATCAGCTCCACCAGGTCCACGCCCAGCTCCACCAGGTGGTCCAGGCGTGCGGCCGCCGCGTCGAAGGTGCCCTCGGGGGTGAAGGTGCCGACGTGCAGCTCGTACAGGACGCTGCCGGGCAGGGCGCGGCCGTGCCACACCACGTCCGGCGACCAGGGGAACGCGCCGTGGTCCACCAGGCGGCTCGGGCCGTCGGGGCCGTGCGGCTGGCGGGCCGAGCGGGGGTCGGGGAGCAGGTCGCCGCCGTCGAGGCGGAACCCGTAGTCGGAGCCGCCGGGGTCGGCCGGGGCCTCGGCGCGCCACCATCCCGGCCGGTCGGGCTCCGGGTGCATGGGGTGGCGGGCGCCGTCGACCTCCACCTCGACGTGTCCGGCCTCGGGGGCCCAGAGCCGGAAGGGGTGGGCGGTGGCGCGTGCGGCCATGCGGGACTCCTCGGATGCGTCGGGCGGATCGGCGCGGGGCCCGGCCGGCGTCCTGCACCGTCCGTCCGCCCGTACGTACGGGCGGTCCGGGCGGTCCGGGCGGACGGGCCGGGCCCACGGACAGGCGTACCCGCCCGGCGCCGCCGGGCATGCCCCCGCGGCGCCGGACGGGTGGGTTCAGCCGGCCAGCAGCGCCACCGGCAGGTGCTCCAGCAGCTCGGCGACCGGCAGCACGCCGGGGGCGAAGGTGCGGCCGGTGAGCAGGTCGGTCCAGCGTCCGGCGGGGCAGCCGGGCAGCTCCAGCGAGGTGTCCGCCCAGCCCCCGTCCCGCTCCAGCCCGTACGGCAGGCGGGTGGCGGCGGCCAGCACGTCGTCGCCGCGCACGTGGGCCAGCAGGTGCTCCGCCGCGGTGCCGCGGGCGGCGAGCGGCGTGTACCCGCCCGCGAAGGAGCCGGGCCGGTCGCGGCGCAGCCGCAGCGCCGCGGCGGTGAGGCGCAGCTTCTCGGCCGCGAGGCCGTCCGGGGCCGCCCCGGCGTCGAGGGCGGCCAGACGGCGGCCCATGGCGGCGAGGTCGACGGGGCGGCGGTTGTCGGGGTCGACCAGGGTGTACAGCGGCTCCTCGCTGCCCTGGTACAGGTCGGGGACGCCGGGGACGGTGAGGTGCAGCAGCGCCGCGGCGAGGGTGTTGCTGCGCGCGTACGGGGCGTGGGCCTCGACGAACGCCGCGACGGGACCGGTGACCTCGGGGTCGTCCAGCACCGCGCGGGCGTACCGCTCCAGGGCCTCCTCGAAGCCGGGGTCGGGCTCGGTCCAGGAGGTCTGCAGGTCGGCCTCGCGGACGGACTTCAGCAGCGCCCCGACCAGCCGGTCGCCGTCGATCGGCCAGGCGGCGGCGAGGGTCTGCCACAGGAGGTACTCGGCGGCGGGCCCCGGGTGCGGGCCGGTGCGGTGCCGGGCGGCCGCCCGCGACCAGGCGCGGTGGGCGGCGGCCCAGGTGCCGGGCGTCTCGGCGAGCACGGCGAGCCGGGCCCGGGCGTCGGCGCTGCGCTTGGTGTCGTGGGTGGAGAGCGCGGTGAGCCCGGCGGGCCAGTGCCGCCGGACGTGCGCGCACCAGGCGTGGAACCGGTCGGGCGCGGTGCCCGGATGGCCGGGGTCGCCGCCGACCTCGTTGACCGACAGCAGCGGGTACCAGCGGTAGAACGCCTTGTCCTCCAGGCCCTTGGCCGCCGCTGCGGAGCAGGTCTGGGCGAAGCGGGCGGCGAACTCGTCGCGGGCCGGGCCGCGCCCGAGCCGGCCCAGGGCGAGGTCCCGGACGGTCTCCAGCGCGGCGGCGAGCTGCTCGGCGTCGGAGGGGGCGGGCACGGGCTCGGCCGGGACGGTGAGCGGCGCGCCGGGCGCGGGGGCGGCGTCGGCGAGCGCGGTCAGCTCCCGGGCGGCCTCGCCGGGCGCGGGCTCGCCGGGCACGACGTAGGGCCGGTAGACGGGGTGGGCCGCGACGAGCTGGGCGGCGGCCTCGGTCAGCGCCCAGTCGGGGTGGTCGCGGTGGGCGGCGACCCCGGCGTCGGGGGTCTCGTCGCAGGCACGGGCGGCGGTGCGGCCCAGGCGTGCGATCTCCGCGGCCAGCTCGCGGCGGACGACCTCGCGCCGGGCGTCGGCGGCGGCCCGCCGGTAGACGGCGGACGGGTCGGCGGCGTCGGCCGGGGGCGCGCCGGGGGAGGGGGTGAGCAGGCCGGCGGCGTCCTCGGCGATCCGCCGCACGCCGTCGGGGTCGGTGAGCACCCCGTCGACGTGCAGCAGCGCGTCGTAGCCGGTGGTGCCGGCGCAGGGCCAGTCCTCGGGCAGCCGCTCGTCGCCGGTGAGGATCTTCTCCACGACCGTCCAGGCGCCGCCGGTGGCCTCCGCGAGCCGGCGCAGGTAGCCGCGGGGGTCGGCGAGGCCGTCCGGGTGGTCGATGCGGAAGCCGTCGAGCACCCCTTCCTCGTACAGCCGCAGCAGCACGCCGTGGGTGGCGCGGAAGACCTCGGGGTCCTCGGCGCGGACCGCGATGAGGTCGTTGACGGTGAAGAACCGGCGGTAGTTGAGGTCGGTGCGGGCCAGCCGCCACCACGCGAGCCGGTACCACTGGTGGTCGAGCAGCTCGGGCAGCGGCAGGTGCTCGGTGCCGGGCCGCAGCGGCAGGACGTGGTCGTGGTAGCGCAGGACGGGCTCGGCGGGCGCGTCGCCGGTCTCGGGGTGCCGCACGGCGGCCTTGCCGGGGGAGAGCTGGTCCAGGACGGCGCCGAGGCGGTCACCGAGGAGCGGCAGCAGCACCCGGCCGCGGTGGGGGGCGTCGGCGGGGCCGGTCTGGGCGGTCCAGTCGATGTCGAACCAGCGGGCGTACGGGGAGTCGGGCCCCTCACGCAGGACGTGCCACAGCGGGTGGTTCAGGTGCTCGGGGACGGGGAGCGCCATGTGGTTGGGCACGGTGTCGGCGACCAGCCGCAGGCCGTGGGCGCGGGCGCGCTCCGCGAGGGTGCGCAGGGCGGGCTCGCCGCCGAGCTGCTCGCTGATCCGGGTGTGGTCGACGGTGTCGTAGCCGTGGGCGGAGCCCGGTGCCGCCTCCAGCAGCGGGGAGAGGTGCAGGTGGGAGACGCCGAGGGCGGCGAGGTGGGGGACGGCCGCCGCCGCGTCGTGGAGGGTGAAACCGGGCTGCAGCTGGAGCCGGTAGGTGGCGGTCGGCCGGGGACGGTCGGCGGTCGGCCCGGTGCGGTCGGGTGCGGCGGCTGTCATGTGCCCATGCCTACCCGGTGGAGGCGCGGTGCACATCCGGGCGCGGGCGTGAGGGCGAATCCGTCCGCCGTCCGCCGTCCGCCGTCCGCCGTCCGCCGTCCGCCGTCCGCCGTCCGCCGTCCGGGCCGGCAGTGCCGGCAGCTGCCGGCGCTCGGCGGGCGGACGTCCTGAGGCGGCCGCGTCATCGTTGTCATGACCCCCGCCGATCGACGGGGGTGGACGAATCCGATTCATCCGCTCGTATGACGACCTGGTGAAACCCTAGTTACCGAGGACTTCTGACGGTTCTGCGGCCAAAATTTGTCGCTAGTGTGTCCCCCGGCCGCACATGTGGCCGAAGTGCGAGGGGTGGCTGCGCGCCGTACGGCGCGCGGTGTGCGGGGAGGGTGCGTGTCTTCCGTTTCGGAAATCGCCGACAGCGTCTGGTCCTGGGTCGTGCAGGCGACCGCCGAGACCTCCTGGCGCGACGTGATGCCGCTCGGCGTCGCCGGCGTCTTCGTCTGGGCCCTGTGGCTGGTGCGCGCCGTCGTGTCGCGCTTCAACAAGCCCGTGGTCAACGACTTCCGCACGACCACCTCGGTGGTCGTGCCGTCCTACCGGGAGGACCCGGACATCCTCATGGAGTGTCTGGCCACCTGGCTGGAGCAGGACCCCACCGAGGTCATCGTCGTGCCCGACGTGGCCGACACCGAGGTCCAGCGCCGGCTCGCCGAGGTGGCGGACCCCCGGCTCCGGGTGATCGTCTTCGAGCACGCGGGGAAGCGCTCCGCCCTCGGCGTCGGCATCCGCGCCGCCGTCGGCGAGATCGTCGTCTTCGCCGACTCCGACACCCGCTGGACGCCCGGACTGCTCGCCGCCGTCCAGATGCCCTTCGCCGACCCCGGCGTGGGCGGCGTGGGCACCCAGCAGAACGTGTACCAGCGCGAGACCAGCGTCTGGCGCCGCATCGCCGACTGGCTGGTCAACCTGCGCTACTACGACTACGTGCCCGCCATGGGCAAGTACGGCGGCGTCGCCTGCCTCTCCGGCCGCACCGCCGCCTACCGCCGCTCCGCGATCCTCCCGGTCGTGGAGAACCTGGAGAACGAGTTCTTCCTCGGCCGCCGCTGCGTCGCCGGCGACGACGGCCGGCTCACCTGGCTGGTCCTCGCCCAGGGCTACCGGACCGTCCACCAGTCCTCCGCCCGCGCGGTGTCGATGTTCCCGGACTCCTTCCGGGCCTTCGTCAAGCAGCGGGTCCGCTGGAGCCGCAACTCCTACCGCTGCTACCTCACCGCCGTCGCCAAGGGCTGGCTGTGGCGGACCCCGCTCGTCACCAAGGTGACGGTGCTGCAGATCCTGCTCACCCCCGTCACCATGGGCATGGCCGTCGGCTACCTGCTGCTCAGCCGCCTGGAGATGACCCCGCGCAGCGCGGCCATGGTCCTCGTCTGGCTGCTGCTGGGCCGCGGCGTGCGCGGCTACTCGCACCTGCGGCGGCACCCGAAGGACCTGCTGATCCTGCCGCTGCTGGCCGTGGTCGTCATCATGATCTCGCTGCCCGTCAAGCTGTACGCCTTCGTCACCATGAACAAGCAGGGCTGGCTCACCCGCAGCGCCGACCGGATCGGCGGCGAGGGGCAGACCGCCGCCACCCTCGCCCCGCCGTCCGGCGTCTCCCTCGACCTGCTGGCCGAGGCCGCCCCGGCCGCCGAGGCGCCCGGCGCCCCCCGCCAGGACGCCGCCCTGCCGCACCAGCGCACCGCCGGCGGCACCGGCCACGGCACCCCGGCCCACGGCACCCCGGTCCACGACACCCCCGTTCACCAGGAAGAGGTCATCGGAGCGTGACCCGCACCCCCGTGCGCGGCGCGTCATCGCGCCGCGCGGTCCCCGCGACCCTGCTCGCCGCCCTCGCCGGCGCCGCCCTGCTGCCGGTCGCCGCCGCGACCCCGGCCGCCGCCGACACGGCGAGGCCCTCCACGACCTCGCCGCAGACGGCCGAGCGGGAGGCCGCCCTCGTCGCGGAGGAGGACCGCCGGCTCATCGAGGTCCGCTCGGTGGCCGCCGTCGCCCCCCTGCGCGGCCGGACCTGGACCAGGCCCTACCGGCTGGACACCGGCGGCGGCTACACCCTGGTCCTCACCCAGCGCAGCGCCCCCTACACCGTCGCGGACCTGCTCACCCTCGCCCCGCAGACGTTCACCCGGCAGCGGGACGGCTCCTACCTGCTGACGGAGAACCTCTACCTCAACTCCGGCGCCAAGCTGAAGCTCTCCAACCCCGGCGGACTCAAGCTGCGCCTCGCCAGCAACGACCGCGGCTTCGTCTCCATCGTCTCCTTCGGCGGCACCCTCACCATCGCCGGCACCCCCCAGGCCCCGGCGCAGATCACCAGCTGGGACCCGCGGACCGGCCGGTCCGACACCGAGGTGGCCGACGGCCGCGCCTACATCCGCGCCATCGGCGGCACCTTCGACATGGAGTACGCGGACATCACCGGCCTGGGCTTCTGGTCCGGCCGCACCGGCGGCCTCAGCCTCACCGGCACCGACCGCCCCAACACGGGCAACGTCGAGACCTCGCAGCACGTGACCAAGGACGAGCGCCACCAGGCCAAGGCCGACCGGCTCTCCGGAGGCGGTCCGGCCAGCTCGGGCACCCCGCTCAGCAGCGGCGACGTGCAGGCCAGCCCCGCCGGCCCCCTCGGCACCCCCGACGCCCGCTTCTCGGTGCCGGGCCAGAGCTACGTCTCCGCCAAGGTCGCCCACTCCACGCTGCGCGGCAACGCCTTCGGCCTCTTCATCTCCAGCGCCAACGGCGTCTCCGTCAGCGACTCCACCATCGAGGACAGCCTGGAGCACGGCCTGGTGCTGCACCGCTTCGCCTCCAGCACCGTCGTCGAGCGCACCACCTCCCGGCACAACGGCGGCGACGGCTTCGTCCTCGCCCGCGCCACCGAGGAGGTCCGCATCAGCGGCTCCACCGCGGCCGACAACGGGGGCAACGGCTTCACCCTCAGCGGCCAGCCCCTCGCCGAGGGACCGTCCGCCTCGGGCGAGTCCGTCGACAAGTACGGCTCCAACTCGGTCTCCAACAGCGTGGCCCGCAACAACGGCCACTACGGCATCGAGGTCGTCGGCGGCACCGACATCGGCGTGCAGAACAACCGCGTCGAGGGCAGCGACATGGGCATCGTCGCCCGCCAGCGGGTCGAGAAGGTCTCCATCACGGGCAACCAGGTCACCGGGCAGCGGCGGCAGGGCATCGCGGTCCGCGACGCCGTCCGGGACGCCACCGTCACCGGCAACGTGGTCGAGGACAGCGACACCGCGATCTACGTCCGCGACTCGCGGGCCGAGGTCCGCGGCAACACCGTGCAGGGCGCCGGCAACCACGGCGTCAGCCTCGTCGGGGACACCGCCGGCTCGCTGGTCAGCTACAACGTGGTCGCCGGCGTCGGACCCAGCGCCATCGACACCTCCCGCTCCCACGGCGGGGCCACGGTGAAGGAGAACCAGACCTTCGCCTGGCACGACACCAGCTCCTTCTGGGTCCGGTTCCGGCACTACATGAGCCCCATGACGATGCTGTGGACCGCGATCCTGCTGCTCATCCTGTTCGCCGCGCTGCGGGGACGGAAGCGCGGACAGCGGGTCCTCGGCGCGCACCCGTACACCGACAAGCGCCCGCTGGGCGGCCGGTCCTGGGCGCTGCGCCGCGGCGACCGCCGGACGTCCGGCGGCGAGACCGGGCCCGCCCCGGCGCACTGAGCCCGGCCGGCGGGCCGGCCCCGGCCGGTCCGCCCGCGGGACCGGCGCACCGGGCCGGGCATCCCGCCGGCCCGCACCGGTCCCGGCCGTGTGCACGGCCGCCTCCGCGGCGCCCCGGCCCGGTCCGGCGCGGGATCCGCCCGTGAGAGGATCCCGCACCGGCCGGCCCGTCCCGTCCGGCAGCTCCGCCCCGTCCGTCCCGAACCGCACCCACCGAGGATCCCGATGTCCGAGACACCGCCCATGCCGACCAGCCCGCCCACGCCCCCGCCGGGCGGCGGCCGCCCGGAGTGGATGCGCGGCCCCGCGGTCTGGCTGGCCGGCGGTGCCTTCCTGATCGCCCTCGTCGCCCTGGTCGTCGCCCTGTCCGGCGGCGGCGACGGCGGCGGGCAGCGGGTCGCGGGCGCCGGTGCCACCGGGCAGGTCGGCCCCACCCTCTCCACCGGCACCCCGTCGGACGCCCCGGCCTCCCCGGCGCCCGGCACCGGGGAGCCCTCCGACGCGCCGTCCGCCTCCGACGGCGCGTCCGCGCCGCCCGCCCCGGGCTCGGACGCGTGCCCCGTCGCCACCACCACCGTGCAGGACGCCGACGGCCTCCAGCGGGCGCTCACCGACGCCAAGCCCGGCGACGTCATCCAGATCGCCGACGGCACCTACACCGGCAAGTTCACCGCGAAGACGCCCGGCACCGAGCAGCAGCCGATCGTGCTGTGCGGCGGACCCGGCGCGGTCATCGACGGCGGCGGCGTCAAGAAGGGCTACGCCCTCCACCTCGACGGGGCCAGCTGGTGGCGGGTGATCGGCTTCACCGTCCGCAACAGCCAGAAGGGCGTGATGGCGGACAAGGTCCAGCACACCCTCATCAAGGGCCTGACGGTCACGCAGATCGGTGACGAGGCCATCCACCTGCGCAACTTCTCCAGCGACAACACGGTGGAGGGCAACACCGTCAGCGACACCGGGCTGCGCCGCGACAAGTTCGGCGAGGGGATCTACATCGGCAGCGCGGTCAGCAACTGGCCCACCGTCAGCGGCGGCAGGCCCGACAACAGCGACCGCAACACCGTCCGCGGCAACCACATCAGCGGCACCACCGCCGAGTCCGTCGACATCAAGGAGGGCACCTCGCACGGCGTCCTCGAGGACAACACCTTCGACGGCTCGAAGCTCAAGGGCAGCCACAACGACTCCTGGGTCGACGTCAAGGGCAACGACTGGCTGATCCAGGGCAACACCGGCACCCACAGCCTCGCCGACGGCTTCCAGACGCACCAGGTCGTCGACGGCTGGGGCAAGGGCAACGTCTTCAAGGACAACACCGCCCAGGTCGACGGGCCGGGCTACGGCTTCAACGTCCAGTCGCCGGACAGCAACACCGTGGCCTGCAGCAACAAGGCGACCGCCGCCGCCAAGGGCCTCACCAACGGCACCTGCTCCTAGAGGGGGACTCCATGGACCTGCACAGCGACCCGCACAGACCGCCCCGCCTCACCGTGATCGGCACCGGCTACCTCGGTGCCACCCACGCCGTCTGCATGGCCGTCCTCGGCTTCGAGGTGCTCGGCGTCGACGTGGACGAGCGCAAGATCGAGCGGCTGGCCTCCGGCGAGGTGCCCTTCTTCGAACCCGGCCTGCCCGAACTCCTCGCCAAGGCGCTGGAGTCCGGCCGGCTCTCCTTCACCACCTCCTTCGAGGAGGCCGCCGCCTTCGGCGACGTGCACTTCGTCTGCGTCGGCACCCCGCAGCAGAAGGGCTCCCAGGCCGCCGACCTCAGCTACGTCGACGGCGCCGTCCGGGCGCTCGCCGCCCACCTGGACCGGCGCTCCCTCATCGTCGGCAAGTCCACCGTGCCCGTGGGCACCGCCGCCCGCCTCACCGCGCTCGTGCAGGCCGTCGCCCCCGCCCGGGAGGAGGTCGAGCTCGCCTGGAACCCCGAGTTCCTCCGCGAGGGCTTCGCCGTCGACGACACCATGCGGCCCGACCGGCTCGTCTTCGGCGTGGCCTCCGACTGGGCCGAGCAGCGGCTGCGCGCCGCCTTCGCGCCCGTCATCGCGCAGGGCTCGCCGGTGGTGGTCACCGACCTGCCCACCGCCGAACTGGTCAAGGTCGCCGCCAACTCCTTCCTGGCCACCAAGATCTCCTACATCAACGCCATGGCCGAGGTCTGCGAGGCCACCGGCGCGGACGTCACCCGCCTCGCCGAGGCGCTGGCCTACGACGACCGCATCGGCGGCCGGTTCCTCAAGCCGGGCCTCGGCTTCGGCGGCGGCTGCCTGCCCAAGGACATCCGGGCGTTCAAGCACCGGGCGGAGGAGCTCGGCGTCGGCCAGGCGGTGGCCTTCCTCCGCGAGGTCGACGCCATCAACCAGCGCCGCCGCGCCCGCACCGTGGACCTGGTCCGGGAGCTGGCCGGCGGCTCGCTGGACGGGGTGCGGATCGCCGCCCTCGGCGCCACCTTCAAGCCGAACTCCGACGACATCCGCGACGCCCCCGCCCTCGACGTGGCCGCCGCACTCCAGCGGGCCGGCGCCGAGGTCCGCGTCTTCGACCCGGCGGGCATGGACAACGCCCGGCGCTCCTACCCGCAGCTCGTCTACGGGGAGAGCGCGCTGGACGTCGCCGCCGGGGCGGACGTGGTGGCGCTGCTCACCGAGTGGACCGAGTTCCGCGAGATCGACCCCGAGGCGATGGGCGCGGTGGTCGCCGGGCGCCGCATCGTCGACGGACGGCACGCCCTGGACCCCGCCCGGTGGCGCGCCGCCGGGTGGGAGTACCGGGCGCTCGGACGTCCGTGACGGGCCCCGGCCCCCGCCGGGGGCGCGGGCGGGAGGCGGGCCCGGCTCCCGCGGCCGGCCCCCGCCCGGAGGCCGCGGTCCGCGCGGCGTCCGCCCCGCCCGCGGCGTCCGCCCTGCCCGCGGCGTCCGCCGCCGGCCCGGGGCGGACCCCCGGACGTCGGCGGGCGCTGGCCGCCGGGTCGGTCGCCGCGGTCCTGCTGCCGGTCCTGGCCGCCGCGGGCTGCGCGAGCGGACCCGCCCAGCGGTACGGCGCCGACCCCGCCAAGGTCGGTCCGCAGACCGCCGTGCCCGGCGACCAGCTGCCCACCGCCGCCGCGTCCGGCGTCTACGACCCGGCCGCGACCGCGACGCCGGGCGGGGGCGGCCGGCCGTCGGCGCCCGGCGGCGGCGCCGGGTCCGCCCGGGCGGCGACCGACGCCGCGCTGGTGCGCCTCACCGCCCGGCTCTCCGCCGCCGTGGAGCGCGGCGGCCACCCGCCGGCCCACCTGAGGACGGCGTTCAGCGCGCACGGCGGCAACCAGCTGTCGGTCACCTGGACGGTCAGCTCCGCACTCGCCGACCGGGGGGCCCGGGACCGTGCCCGGCGCGACGCCCTGGCCGTGCTGGGCGTGGTGCGGGACTCGTCGTTCGCCTACGGCTCGGTGGTGCTGACCGTGCAGGGCGCGGTCAGGGACGTGTACGGCGGCCTGTCCCAGACCAAGGTGGTGCGGGCCAAGTACTCGCGCGGCCTGGTCCGGGCGACCGACTTCGCCCTGCTGCCGCCCGCGCAGGTCTTCGCGATCTGCGACGACAAGGCCGCCGAGATCCACCCGTCCTTCCGCTGAGCCGGCCGCCCTCCGCCCCGCCGGGGGCGCGCCGTTCCCGGCGGGGCACCCCTCGTGCGGCCGCCGGTGACGGGCGGCCGTGCGAGGCCGCCCGTCACCGGCGGCCGTGACGCAGCCGTCCGCCCCTCCCGGGGAGCATCCGGGAGGGGCGGACGGCTGCCGCCGCGCCCCGTCGTACGGGACCCGGCCGGACTGCGCGGGCCGAGCGTGCTGCGCGGGCCGAGCGGGCTAGGCGGGACGCTGGAGCACGATCAGCGAGCGGTCGGCCAGCCGCAGCCGGTCTCCCGCCTTCACCCGCGCCCCCGTGCCCGGCGTGATCGTCCTGGGCAGGGCGGTGTCCACCACCACCTGCCACTCGCGGCCGTGGTTCACCGGCACCACGAAGTCCAGCGGCTCGTAGTGGGCGTTGAACATCAGCAGGAAGGAGTCGTCCACGATCTTCCCGCCGCGCCGGTCGGGCTCGGAGATGGCGTAGCCGTTGAGGAAGACCGTCATCGACTTGGCGTACGAGGCGCTCCAGTCGTCGTCGGTCATCTCCCGGCCGTCGGGGGTGAACCAGGCGATGTCGGAGAGGTCGTCGTGGGTGCCGGAGACGGGCCGGCCGTGGAAGAAGCGCCGACGGCGGAAGACCGGGTGGTCGCGGCGCAGCCACACCATGGACCGGGTGAACTCCAGCAGCTGCGCCGCCGGTTCGGCCGCGTCCTCCGGCTGCGCCGTGCCGTGCGGCAGGCCGCCGGTGCTCGCGGGCGGGGTCTGGGCGGCGGCCTTCGGCCAGTGCACCCAGGCCAGCTCGCTGTCCTGGCAGTAGGCGTTGTTGTTGCCCTGCTGGGTGCGGCCCAGCTCGTCGCCGTGGGAGAGCATCGGCACGCCCTGGGAGAGCATGAGGGTGGCGATGAAGTTCCGCTGCTGGCGGGCGCGCAGCTCCTGCACGCCCTCGTCGTCGGTCTCGCCCTCGGCCCCGCAGTTCCACGAGCGGTTGTGGCTCTCGCCGTCGCGGTTGTCCTCGCCGTTGGCCTCGTTGTGCTTCTCGTTGTACGAGACCAGGTCGCGCAGGGTGAAGCCGTCGTGGCAGGTGACGAAGTTGATGGACGCGATCGGCCGGCGGCCGTCGTCCTGGTAGAGGTCGGAGGAGCCGGTCAGCCGGGAGCCGAACTCGGCGAGCGTGGCGTTCTCCCCGCGCCACAGGTCGCGCACGGTGTCGCGGTACTTGCCGTTCCACTCGGTCCACAGCGGCGGGAAGTTGCCCACCTGGTAGCCGCCCTCGCCGACGTCCCACGGCTCGGCGATCAGCTTGACCTGGGAGACCACCGGGTCCTGCTGCACGAGGTCGAAGAAGGACGACAGCCGGTCCACCTCGTGGAACTGCCGCGCCAGGGTGGCGGCCAGGTCGAAGCGGAAGCCGTCGACGTGCATGTCGGTGACCCAGTAGCGCAGCGAGTCCATGATCAGCTGCAGCACGTGGGGGCTGCGCATCAGCAGGGAGTTGCCTGTGCCGGTGGTGTCCTCGTAGTACCGCTTGTCGTCGCCGACCAGCCGGTAGTAGTTGTCGTTGTCCAGGCCGCGGAAGGAGAGGGTCGGGCCGAGGTGGTTGCCCTCCGCGGTGTGGTTGTAGACCACGTCGAGGATGACCTCGATGCCGGCCGCGTGCAGGGCCTTGACCATCGACTTGAACTCCTGCACCTGCTGCCCGCGGTCCCCGACCGAGGAGTAGGAGCAGTGCGGGGCGAAGAACCCGATGGTGTTGTAGCCCCAGTAGTTCGACAGGCCCATGTCCGCCAGGCGGTGGTCGTGGACGAACTGGTGCACCGGCATCAGCTCGATCGCAGTCACCCCGAGGTCCACCAGGTGCTCGACCACGGCCGGGTGGGCGATGCCCGCATAGGTGCCGCGGATCTCCTCCGGGATGCCGGGGTGCAGCTTGGTGAGCCCCTTCACGTGGGCCTCGTACAGCACGGTGCGGTGGTAGTCGGTGCGCGGCGGCCGGTCGTTGCCCCAGTCGAAGTAGGGGTTGATCACCACCGAGTGCATGGTGTGCGGGGCGGAGTCCAGGTCGTTGCGCCGCTCCGGGGCGCCGAAGTGGTACCCGTACACGGACTCGTGCCAGTCGATCGACCCGCTCATCGCCTTCGCGTACGGGTCGAGCAGCAGCTTGGCGCTGTTGCAGCGGTGCCCCTGCTCCGGGTCGTACGGGCCGTGCACCCGGAAGCCGTACCGCTGGCCGGGCTGGACCCCGGGCAGGTAGGCGTGGCGCACGAAGGCGTCGGTCTCCCGCAGCTCCACCGCGGTCTCCGACCCGTCGTCGCCGATCAGGCAGAGCTCGATCCGGTCGGCGGCCTCCGAGAAGACCGCGAAGTTGGTTCCGGCCCCGTCGTAGGTGGCACCGAGGGGGTACGGGTGTCCCGGCCAGACCTGCATCGTCCCTCATCTTCCCGTCGTCGCGGCGGGCGGCTGCCCGGACCGTGCCTGGGCACGCCGCCGATGCGTGCCGTATGCCCGGTGGGGCCGGGCGCCATGTCTCCCCGGGGCGCGGCACCCTCGGGCCCTCCCTTCCGGCCCTCCCCTCGGCCTCTCCCGCCGCCTCTCCGGCCGGCGGTCCTGCGGCGTCCCTCCCCCGCATACTTGCCGACCGGAAGGTCGTCCTGATGCCCTTTCGTGACTTCTTCGCCCGAACGGGTGTCTTATCCGGCGGAAAACCGCCGCAACCGGGCGCGACCCGGCACCGCCCCCGCGTGTCGCGCCCTCGGACGCACGTCCGGGCCGCCGATCCGCGTGCGGGGCGGGCGGTGGCGAAGTACCCTTGATCGTCCGGATCGGCAGGGGAGGGTGAGGTACTCCATGGTGGTCCCCGCCGACGGGGGTGCCGCGGGAGGCACGGTGCGCGGAGACGCGCCCGCCGCCGGGAGGGCGGCCGCCGGCCGAACCGTGCCCCGCCAGGGCGGGAGCCCGGAGGCCGGGCCCGTCTGGGGGCCGGACGCCTGGGAGGAGGCCCGTCGCCGGGTGCGCCGCGCCGGCCGCGCGTACGTCTGGCTCAACCTCGTCGAGCAGCGGATGCGCGCCCTCGTCTCCGACGTGCTGCGCCCCGTGTACGAGCCCGCCCACGGCGAGGACTGGGTCACCGCCGCGGCCGGCCCCGCCGGCGAGGAGTGGGCCCACCGCGCCGGGGCGGTCCGCGAGGTCAGCCGCCGCAAGGGCTACCTGCTCGACCCCGCCGACGACCGGCTGGTCGTCTTCCTGACCCTCCCGCAGCTGCGCGAGCTCATGGTGCAGCACTGGCCCTGCTTCGAGCCGCACCTCGCAGACCGGCGCGAGGTGGAGCTGGCCCTGGACGAGCTGGAGGTGGCCCGGCACGTCGTCTCCCGCAACCGGGCGCTGTCCGAGACGGTCCTCGCCCAGGCGGAGCGGGCCGCCGCCCGCCTGCTGGCCCTGCTGGACGGCGGCCGGGCGGCCGTGCCCGGCACCCCCGGCGACGTCGTCGAGGAGCTCGTCGGCGACCGCTACGCCGACGTCTCCTCGGTCCACTCCGACCGGGTCCGCCTCCAGCGCGACCTGCCGGTGGAGGAGCTGCTGGCCGGGGCGCAGCGGCTGGACGCCGTCGGCATAGGGCTCTCCCTGCTCTGCCAGAACTTCACCGGCAGGCGCCTGGTCCGGCTGGCCGCCGGCGGCTGCCGGACGCGCCTGCTCTTCCTCAACCCCGCCAGCAGCGCGGTGCGCCGCCGCGAGCGGGAGCTCGGCCTGGGGCGCGGCGAACTGGCCCGGTCGGTGGAGGCCAACATCATGCACGTGCGCCGGGTCCGGGCCCGGCTGCGCGATCCCCGCGGCTTCGAGATCCGGGTCTTCGACGAGACGCCCCGCTTCACCGCCTACCTGGTCGAGGGCGGCCGCCCGCAGGGCCTCGCCGTGGTCCAGCCCTACCTGAGGCGCTCCCGCGGCGCCGAGTCGCCCGCCCTGGTGCTGCGCGGCACCGCCCGCGACCCGGAGGCGGCCGGCGGGGAGCCGGGGCTGCTGGACGTCTACCGCGAGGAGTTCGAGGGGAGCTGGGCCGACTCCCGGCCGGTCTCCTGACGCGCCGGGCCCCGTCCTGGCCGTCCTGCCCGTCCTGGCCGTCCTGCCCGTCCGGTCCGGTTCTCCGCCGCGCCCCGCCCCGCCCGCCCGCGCGCGTCCCGCGGCCCGGGCCGCGCGGACCCCCGGCGCGCACCGGCCCCCGGGCGGCCGCCTCCCCGACGGGGCCCTGTGCACCGGGCGCCGCACGCCCCGGCCCCCGGCCCCGCCGGTGCCGCGGCCCCGGTCCGCGGCCCGGGCCGCCGCCGGGTCCCGCGTCCGCTTGTCAGAGGCGCACGGGATGATGGACGCCTCACGGGGGCCGGAGGAGAGGACGCCGCACATGAGCTGGTGGCACGAGCCGCTGGTCGGGTTCGACCTGGAGACGACGGGGACGGACCCGGACACATCACGCATCGTCACCGCCGCACTGGTGGACACCAAGGGCGGCGAGCCGGTGCACACCACCGCCTGGCTCGTCGACCCGGGCGTGCCCATACCGTCCGAGGCCGCGGCCATCCACGGCATCAGCACCGAGCGGGCCGCCGCCGAGGGGCGCCCGGCGCCCGGCGCGGTCGGGGAGATCGCCGAGCTGCTCTGCCGCCGCCTGGAGACCGGGGTGCCGGTGGTGGCCTTCAACGCGCCCTTCGACCTCAGCCTGCTCGACGCCGAGCTGCGCCGCCACGGCCTGCCCTCCCTGGAGGAGCGGCTGGGGGGCCGCCCGGTGGGACCGGTCCTCGACCCGCTGGTGGTGGACCGCTCGGTCGACCGCTACCGCCGCGGCTCACGCAGCCTGCAGAGCGTCTGCGGGGTCTACGGCGTGGAGCTGGCCGACGCCCACGAGGCGGGCAGCGACGCCCTGGCCGCGGTGCGGGTCGCCGTCCGGCTGGCCGAACGCTACCCGCGCCAGGTGGGGGAGCCGCACCCGTCCGACCTCCACACGCAGCAGGTCGGCTGGTACGCCGCCTGGGCGGAGGACTTCCAGGCGTGGCTGCGGCGGGAGAAGGACCCCCGGGCCGTGGTGGACGGCCGGTGGCCGCTGCGGCGTCCGTGACCCGGGCGCGCGGCCGCCGCAGCCGCTGCCCTCAGAAGGGGTACCAGCGCACGGAGGCGTCGCCCGCGCGCAGCGACTCCACCCGGCGGCGGAACTCGGCGCGTGCCGCCGGGTTGCCCGGCACGTGCTGCGCGACCCAGGAGGCGCTCGCGGTCTCCCGGGCGCCCCGCAGCACCGCGCACCCCTCCCAGTCCCGCACGTCCCACCCGTAGGTCCCGGTGAACGCGCGGTAGGCGGCGGCGGGCACGCCGTAGCGGTCGTGGCTCAGCGCCATCACCACCAGGTCGTGCTCCCGCAGGTCGCCGGAGAAGGTCTCCAGGTCCAGCAGGACCGGTCCGTCCGGCCCGATGTGGACGTTGCGGGTCAGGGCGTCGCCGTGGATCGGGCCGGGCGGCAGGTGCGGCACCAGCTCCGCCGCGGCCTCCGCGAACCCGTCGCGTCGGGACCGCAGGTAGGCGGCGTCGGCCGGGTCGATGTGCCCCTCCGCGGCGAGCAGCCAGCGCTCCACCCCGGAGAGCAGGTCGCGGCGCGGCAGCGGCACCGGCGGGGCGGGCAGCCGGTGCACGGCCCGCAGCAGCTCGGCCAGGTCGGCCGGTCCGGCGGGGCGCACGGCGTCCGGCAGCCGCTCCCAGACGGTCACCGGGTGGCCGTCCACGACCAGCGGCCGGCCGTCGGGCAGAGCGGCGGCCGGCCGCGGCGCGGGCACGCCCTGCCCGGCGAGCCACTCCGCGACGCGCAGCTCCCGCTCGGCCCGCTCGGCGAGGCCGGCATCCCGGCCGATCTTCACCACCACGTGGTCGACGGCGAGGACCGCGTTCTCGCCGAGGGCGAGCAGGCGCGCGCCGGCGGGGGAGGGCAGTCCGGCGCGGGCGCAGGCGGCCTCCAGGACGGTGCGGGCGCGGCTCTCGTCGAAGGGGAGGCTGTTCATGCGGCGGCGGTGCTCCGGTCTGCGGCGGTACGGGTCCGGCCAGTCTCGCAGACGGCCGGGCCGCGTCGGCGTCCCGGCCGGACGGCCCGGCCCCCGGTGGCAGACCTGTCCCAGGCTTCTCGTCCCGGGGCGCCCTGCCCGGTGGCAGCCCTGTCCGGTGGCAGCCCTGTCCGGGGGCGCCCCGGTCGGGGGAGCGGCCGGTGCGCCGATCGGGGCGGCGCGTGCCCGGACCGGCCGGGCCGCACGCCTCCGTGCCCGCTCCCGCCGCGCTCCGGGGCCGTCCCCGGGACAGCCCCGGGGACGGCCGTGCGGCGCCGGGCCCCGCACGCCGCGGGACCCGGCGCCGCACGCGGGCGGCACGGCCGCTCACACCTCGGCGGCGGTCCGCTCGCGCCTCGGGTCGTCCTCGCCGCCGACGAGGTACGGCAGCGGGGCGGACGCGGGCGCCGGGGGCACGGGGCCGCCGTGCGAGAGCTCCGGCAGGCGGCGCAGCCACCGCGGCAGGTACCAGTTGCGCTCGCCCAGCAGGCTCATCACCGAGGGCAGCAGCACCCCGCGGATGACGGTGGCGTCCACCAGGACGGCCACGGCCAGCCCCACGCCCATCTGCTTCATCGACTGCACGGAGAGCGTGCCGAACACCGAGAACACCGCCACCATGATCACGGCCGCGCTGGTCACCACGCCCGCGGTGCTGCGGATGCCGTACGAGACGGCGGAGCGGGTGTCCATGCCCCGGTCGCGGGCCTCCTTGATCCGGGAGACCACGAAGACGTGGTAGTCCATCGACAGGCCGAAGAGGATCACGAAGAGGAAGAGCGGCACCCACGACTCCACCGCGCCGACCCCCGCCGTGCCGAGCAGCGAGGCCCCGACGCCGTGCTGGAAGACCAGCGCCAGCACGCCGTAGGCGGCGGCGACCGAGAGCAGGTTGAGCGCCACCGCGGTCGCCGCGACCGTCAGGGAGCGGAAGAAGAGCAGCATGAGCAGGAAGGCGAAGGCGGTCACGAAGCCGAGGACGGGCAGCAGGCTGTCGGACATCTGCCGGTTGAAGTCGTGGCTTCCGGCCGTCTCGCCGGTGACGGGCGCCTCGGTGCCGGGGACCGCGCCGAGGGTGTGCGGGACGACCTCCTCGCGGAGGGTCCGCAGGGCCTCGTCGCTGGCGGCGTCGTTGCCCGAGCCCGCCAGCGGGACGCTGATCACGGCGACGTCCTGCGCGGAGTGCGTCTCGACCCGGATCGGCTCGTGCATGCGGCCCGTGGCGACGGCGGCCCGCCGGAAGTCGGCGACGGCCCGCCGCATCCGCGGGGAGTCGATGTCGGCCGCCTTGACCACGACGGTGGCGGGGGCCGGGTCGCCGGGGAAGGCCGCCTGGATCCGCTGGTACGTCGTCACCAGGGCGTTGCCCCGGGGGATCTGCTGCTCGAAGGTGAGGTTCGCGGTGTGCAGGGTCAGCAGCGGGGCGGCGAGGGCCAGCAGGACGCCGGTGGAGAGCAGGGCGGCGGCGAGCGGCCGGCGCAGCACGGGGGTGAGCACCGCGTTCCAGAAGCGGCCGCCCTCGGCGGTGCCGGCGCGGCGCAGCCGGCCGAGCAGCGGCACGCGGCCCCTCTCGACGCGGTCGCCGAGGAGGGAGAGCAGGGCGGGCAGCACGGTGAGCGACCCCAGGACGGCGGTGACGACGACCACGATGGTGCCCGCAGCCATGGCCCGGAAGTCGGCGATGCCGGTGAGGAACATGCCGGCCATCGCGACCACCACCGTGAGGCCGGAGACCAGGACAGCCCGGCCCGAGGTGGCGGCGGCGATCCGCAGCGCCGTCGCCGGGTCGTGCCCGGCGGCGCGCTCCTCGCGCTCGCGGCGCAGGTAGAACAGGCAGTAGTCGACGCCGACGGCGAGGCCGACCAGCAGCATCACCGAGCTCGCGTCGTCGCTGGTGTGCAGCAGGTGGCTGGAGAGCGCGACCAGGCCGCCGGCGGCGACGAAGGCGGTGAGGGCGAGGACGACCGGCAGCACCGCCGCGACCAGGGCGCCGAAGGCGACCAGCAGGATGCCCAGCGCCAGCGGCACGGCGGTCCACTCGGCGCGCTTGAAGTCGTGGCTGAACTGGTCCTGGAACCACCGGTGGGCACTGGCGTCGCCGAACTCCTCCACCACCAGGCCGCGGTGGCGCGCCTGCACCCCGGCGACCGCGTCCAGCACGGTGGCGACCTCCGCGTCGGTCCCCTTCCCGCGGGCGTCGGTCATCGTGAAGGCCACCAGCGCCGTGCGGCGGTCCGCGGAGACCGCCCCGCCGTCGTACGGGGACCGCACGCCGGAGACCAGGCCGGTGGCGCGCACCGTGCGGACCACGTCGGCGACCGCGCTGCGGAAGGCCGGGTCGGCGGCGGTCAGGGACGGGCTCTGCACGACGACGCTCTCGCCGGAGGGCCGCTCGATCCCGGCGTCGGCGAGGATCCGGTGCGCGCGGGCGACCTGCCCGGGCATCTGCTCGGAGTCGTCGATCCTCACGCTGCCGGCGACGCCGCCGAGCCAGGCGGCGAGGACGACGAAGAGCAGCCAGCCGGTGACGGCGGCCCAGCGGTGCCGGGCGCTCCAGCCGCCCATGGCGGCGGCGAGGCCTGGTCGGTGTGACACGTCGGGTCCCCCTCGGGAAGACGGCGGTGCGGGCCGCCGGAATCGGTGCCGCCGCTCGCTGCGGCGCTGTCCACGACGCTAGGGATCCGGCGCCGGGGCGGACATCCGGCCAGCGGCCGACCCGACCCTGGTCCTGGCCCCAGGAGGGGGGTGGGGTTCTCCCTACGGGCGCCCCTGAGGGGCTGTCGGGGGCGGTGGCTCCTCCCGCAGGTGGAGGCGGATCCACCCCGCGCAGGAGACGGCGGGGCCTCCGGCCGCGGGAGGATGGGTGCGGCATCCGGGGAGGTCGAAACCAACTTGCCGGGCGGCAAGCAAGCTTCCTAGGATGCCGCTGCGTACTTGATGTTCCGCTACCGGGAGCGGCTGCGCGCCGGGGACGAGCGCAGGGAGGCCATGGTCAACGCGGTCGGCCGGGTCGGCGAGGCCATCGCCTCCGCCGCCGGCGCGGTGATCATCGCCTTCATGGCGCTGGTCCTCTCCTCGCTGGGCATGTTCCGCTCCCTCGGGCCGTCCCTCGCCATCGCCGTCGCCGTGACGCTGCTGGCCGCGCTCACCCTCTTCCCGGCCGTGCTCTCGCTCTTCAGCCCGCGCGTCCTCTTCTGGCCGTCCCGGAACTGGCAGCGGGAGCCGAGCGGCGCCCGCTTCGCCGCGTTCGGCGCCACCACCGGGCGGCGCCCCGGCCTGGTGGCCGGCGTCTCCGGCGCGGTCATGGCGGCGCTGGCCGCCGCCGCGTTCGGCTTCACCGGCACCTTCGACCTGGCCTCCGGCTCCATGCCCAAGGACAAGGAGTCGATGGTCGTCCAGGACACGATGATGAAGGCGTACTCGGCCGGCGCCGCCGAGCCCACCCACGTCTACCTGGTCAGGGCCGGCGGGCAGCTCGACCGGGCCGCCCTCCCCGCGTTCCAGCGGAAGCTCCAGGCCGTGCCCGGCGTCGCCGCGGCAGCCGTGGACCCGCGGACCGGCCTGAGCAGGGACGGGTCGACCGCCGACTTCACCGTCCTGCTCAAGGACGCCCCGGCCTCCGGCGCCGCGATCGACACCGTGGACCGGCTGCGCGGCACTGCGCACGCCTCGGCCCCCGCCGGGACCACCGCCCTGGTCGGCGGCATCACCGCCGTCTACAAGGACATCAACCTGGCGATGGACCACGACTACCGGCTGGTCTTCCCCGTCGCCGCGATCCTGATCATGGTGATCATGGTGATCCTGGGCCTGCTGCTCCGCAGCGTCGTGGCGCCCTGGTACCTGATGGCTTCGGTGGGGCTCGGCTTCGGCGCCACGCTCGGCGCCACCACCCTGCTCTTCCAGAAGGTGCAGGGCGAGGCCGGCCTGATGTTCATGCTGCCGATCATCGTCTACCTGTTCGTCGTCGCCATCGGCACCGACTACAACATCCTGATGATCGCCCGCCTGCGGGAGGAGGCCCGTGAGGGCCGGTCCCCGCGCGAGGCGGCGAGCATGGCCGTCCGGCACAGCGGTCCGACGGTGGCCGCCGCCGGCTTCATCCTGGCGGCCTCCTTCGCCACCCTGATGCTGGCGGGCAACTCCTTCTTCACCCAGATGGGCTTCGCGGTCGCCTTCGGCATCGTGGTCGCCGCCTTCGTGATGGCCCTCTTCTTCACCCCCGCGCTCACCGCGCTCATCGGGCACGCCGCCTGGTGGCCGGGCCACGGGGACGGCCCGCGGGCCGGCGCGGCGCCGGACGCGGCGGGTCCGGAGACGGCCGGCGAGGCCGCGCCCGACCCGGCGGTCAGCCGCAGCTGACGCCGACACGGCCGGGGGGAGCGGATATTGCTGGCCCGTTCCCCCCGGCCGTGCTACGGTCGTTCTTGTTGCAGTTTTGGTTCCCAAGAACTCTTGTGTGCGCCTGCTGGTCCAACCACAGGCGCACTTTTGTTTGCCCGGTGTCATCCGGATGGGGATCGCGGCGACGTGGGGTCCGCGAGGTGCGGATCCTGACTCTGCCCCAGAAGGAGGCGGCTATGGCCACCGGTACCGTGAAGTGGTTCAACAGCGAGAAGGGCTTCGGCTTCATCGAGCAGGACGGCGGCGGCGCCGACGTCTTCGCCCACTACTCGAACATCGCGGCTCAGGGCTTCCGTGAGCTGTTCGAGGGCCAGAAGGTCGAGTTCGACGTCACCCAGGGCCAGAAGGGCCCCCAGGCGGAGAACATCCGTCCGCTCTGACACCCTCGGGATGTCCGCAAGGGCCCGCGCCGTACGGCGCGGGCCCTTCGCGTGTCCGGGGACGGGCGTGTCCGGGCGGTCCCGCCTACCCCTCCAGGCCCGCCGTGACGGGCGCCGCGGCCGCGCCGCCGGCCCGGGCCGCGCCGGGCGCGGGGACGGCCGCCGACCGCCACCAGGGCTCGCGCGGCAGCTCGCCGCCCGGTTCGAACGGGCGTCCCGGCACCGGCACCGCCACCTCGGCACCCGCCGCCTCCGCCGCGGCCAGGGTGCGCTCGGCCGGCTCGTCCCACGGGTGCGGCGCCAGGTTGAACGTCCCCCAGTGGATCGGCAGCAGCACCCCGCCGCCCAGGTCGGCGTGGGCCCGGAGCCCCTCCTCCGGCGTCATGTGGATGTCCGGCCAGAACTCGCTGTACGCGCCGATCTGCACCATCGTCGCGTCGAACGGCCCGTGGGCCGCGCCGATCTCCGCGAACCCCGGGAAGTAGCCGGTGTCGCCGCTGTGGAAGACCCGGTGCCGCGGCCCCGCCACCGCCCACGACGCCCACAGGGTGCGGCGGCGCAGTCCCCGCCCGCAGAAGTGGCGGGCCGGGGTCGCGGTGAGCGTCAGCCCGGCGGCCCCGACCGACTCGTGCCAGTCCAGCTCGGCGATCCGGCCGGCCGGCACGCCCCACCGCTCCAGGTGCGCGCCCACCCCCAGCGGTACGGCGAACAGGGCGCCGCTGCCCGCCAGGGCGCGGACGGTCGGCATGTCCAGGTGGTCGTAGTGGTCGTGGGAGATCACGACGGCGTCCAGCGGGCCCAGCCCGTCGAGCGGCAGCGGCACCGGGTGCAGCCGGCGCGGCCCGGCGAACCGCACGGGCGAGCAGCGCTCGCCCCACACCGGGTCGAAGAGCACCCGGGCGCCGTCGATCTCGGCCAGCACCGTGGAGTGGCCGAGCCAGGTGAGCCGCAGTCCGGAGGCGGGCGGACCGGACGGGGCCTCCCGGTGCAGCGGGACCGGTGCGGCGGGCGAGCGGCGCACGCGGTCGGCGCGGCGCAGCATGCTCCGCAGCAGCTCCGTCCGGCCGCCGGCCGGCACGGGGATGTCGGGGGCCGCCGGGTTGCGGAAGGTCCCGTCGGCGTGGTGCGGCGAGGCGAGGATGCGCTCCAGCCGCTCCCCGGTGGGGATGCCGCCGAGCGCGGCGGGCCGCAGCAGGCGGGCGAGGCGGGACGGGGGAGTGGTGCGGGGCACGGGCGGGTCCTCCGGGCGGGGCGGGGCGGGACGGCTCAGGGGGCGAGGTGCGTCAGGGGCGAGGTGCGGCGGGGCCGTGCGACGGGGGCCGGGCGGCGGGCTGCCGGCGGCGGGCGGCGTCAGGGGCGCTCCGCGGGGGCCGGGTGGTCGTACCGGACGCCCGTCAGCTGCTCGGACACGTCCCAGAGCCGGGCGGCGGTCCCCTCGTCCTGCGCGCGACGGCTCGCCCGGGCGGGGGCGGGCCCGCCGGTGGTGCCGAACACGCCGTCCGGACCGTAGTAGCCGCCGCCCGCGGCGTCCGGCCCGGTCGCCGCGTACAGGGTGGGGAGCGCGCCCTGCTCCGGCTGCTGCGCCGCGCCGGGCAGCGACATGACCAGGGCGCTCATGCCGCCCCCCTCCCTCCCCGTGCCCAGGTTGGGCCCGGCGTGCTGCAGGTTGGTCACGGTGGAGCCGGGGTGGGCGGCCGCGCTGAGCAGTCCCCAGCCGCCGCGGTCGCTGCGCCGCTGCAGCTCCTTGGCGAAGAGCAGGTTGGCGAGCTTGGAGGCCCCGTAGGCGCGCCAGGCGCCGTACGAGCGCTCGGCCTGCAGGTCGCCGAAGTCCAGGCGGCCGATGAAGTGGGCGAGGCTGCTGACGGTGACCACCCGCGGCGAGCGGCCGCGCACCAGCAGCGGCAGCAGCCGGCCGGTGAGGGCGAAGTGCCCCAGGTGGTTGGTGCCGAACTGCAGCTCGAAGCCGTCGGCCGTGGTGTGGCGGGTGGGCACCGCCATGATCCCGGCGTTGTTGACCAGCAGGTCGAGGGGGCGGTCGCGGTCGAGCAGCAGGCGGGCGAAGGCGGACACCGAGCCGAGGTCGGCGAGGTCCAGCGGCTCGGCGGAGACGGCGGCGTCCGGGTGCTCCCGGCGGATCCGGTCGACGGCCTCGGCGCCCTTCGCCGCGTTGCGGACGGCCAGCACCACCTCGGCCCCCGCCCGCGCCAGGCGGCGGGCGGTCTCGAAGCCGATGCCGCTGTTGGCCCCGGTGACGACCGCGAGCGTGCCGCTCCGGTCGGGGACGGGGATGTCCTTGGGCTGGGCGGGCATGGGTGCTCCTCCGGGGGCGAACAAGATGAATCACTGCTCATCTTCATCATGAACTAGTATTCATCTTGCTGCAACCACGAGAGGGACCGCCCCATGCCCCAGCCCCGCCAACTGCGCGCCGACGCCGTCCGCAACCGGCAGAAGATCATGGAAGCCGCCCGGGAGCAGGTCACCGCGCACGGCCCCGAGGTCGCCATGGAGGCCATCGCCGCCGCGGCCGGGGTCGCGGTCGGCACCCTCTACCGGCACTTCCCCACCAAGGCCGACCTGGTCGGGGCGGTCGTCCTGGAGCACGGCGAGGCCATGGTCCGGGACGTCGCCGACACGGCCGCGCGGGTGGAGGCCGGCCGCCCGGCGGTGCCGGAGCTCCGCGCCCTGCTGGTCCGCATCGTCGACGGCATGGCCGAGGACCGCGCCGTCAAGGCCGCCGCCGCCGTCCTCGGCGCCACCGACCACGGCGACCTGGAGGAGCGCGCCCTCGCCGCCGCCGCCCGGATCGTCGCGGCGGCCAAGGCGGAGGGCGGCCTGCGCCCCGACGTCACCACCGCCGACGTCGCCCTCCTGATCACCACCGCCCCCACCGACCGGCCCGCCGAGGTCCGCGCCCGCTGGCTGGAGGTCTTCCTCGCCGGCCTCTCCGCCCCGCGCGGCTGACCGGTCCGGCCCCGCCGGCGCCCCGCCGCCCCGCCCGCCCGTCCCCCTGCCCGCCCGTCCCCGCCCGTCCCCTTGCCCCCCGGGCCGCCGGCCGCGGACGCGGCGCCCGGAGAGCCGTCCGGACCATGGCCCGGAAGAAGGTCCGCAAGAAGGTCCGGGCGGGCTGTCGATCCGGCCGCCCCCCGTTCGACGTACGGGTGAGAGGCGGGGAGAGCCCCCGCCCTCCCGACCGAGGAGTCACCGTGCCGCGCTACCTGAGCATGATCCGCATCGACGAGAAGGACGTCCCCGCCGAGGGTGTCAGCCCCGACCTGCAGAAGCGCATGGGCGAGCTGCTGGAGGAGATCACCCGGGCCGGGGTCATGCTGGACACGGCCGGGCTCACCCCCAGTGCCCAGGGCACCCGGCTCACCTGGTCCGGCGGCCGCCTCAGCTCGACCGACGGCCCCTTCACCGAGACCAAGGAGGTCGTCGGCGGCTACGCCATCCTGCAGGCCAAGGACAAGGCCGAGGCCCTGGAGTGGACCCGGCGGTTCCTGCAGGTCCACGGGGAGGAGTGGACCGTGAGCGCCGAGGTCCGCGAGATCGACGGGTCCTGACCCGCCGGTGCTTGCCCCGCCCCCGCACGGCTGCTCTGATGGGTGGCCGTGACGGAGGCAGCAGCGGCCCGGGCGGTCGAAGCGGTGTTCAGGATCGAGTCCGCGCGCGTCGTCGCGAGCGCCGCCCGCATCGTGCGGGACGTCGGCATCGCGGAGGAGATCGCGCAGGACGCCCTGGTCGCCGCACTGGAGCAGTGGCCGGAGTCAGGCGTCCCGGACCGGCCGGGCGCCTGGCTCACGGCCGTCGCCGGCCGCCGCGCCGTCGACCTGGTCCGCCGCCGGGAGGTGTACGCCCGCAAGCTGGCCGAGGTCGGGCGGACCCTGGAGGACATGCCGCCGCCCGAGCCCCCGGAGCCGGACGGCATCGACGACGACCTGCTGCGGCTGGTCTTCACCGCCTGCCACCCCGTGCTGCCGCCGGAGGGCCGGATCGCGCTCGTCCTCCGGCTGCTCGGCGGGCTGACGACGGCGGAGATCGCCCGGGCCTTCCTGGTGCCGGAGCCGACCGTCGCCCAGCGCATCGTCCGCGCCAAGCGCACGCTCGCCCGGGCCGGGGTCCCCTTCGAGGCCCCGTACGGCGAGGACAGGGCCGCACGCCTCCCGTCGGTCCTGGAGGTCGTCTACCTCGTCTTCAACGAGGGCTACGCCGCGACGGCCGGCGACGACCTGGTGCGGCCCGCCCTGTGCGAGGACGCGCTCCGCCTGGTCCGCGTCCTGCAGGGCCTGATGCCCGGGGAGGCCGAGGTCCACGGCCTGGCCGCGCTCCTGGAGTTCCAGGCCTCCCGCATCCCGGCCCGCACGGGGCCGGACGGCGCGCCGGTGCTCCTCGCCGACCAGGACCGCTCCCGGTGGAACCGCGTGCTGCTCCGCCGCGGCGTCGAGGCCCTGGCCCGCTCGGGCCGGGGCCCGTACTCCCTCCAGGCCGCCATCGCCGCCCACCACGCGCGGGCGCTCCGCTACGAGGACACCGACTGGGCGGCCATCGCGGTCCTCTACGGGCGGCTGGGGGCGGTGGCCCCGTCGCCCGTGGTGGAGCTCAACCGGGCCGTCGCCGTCTCCATGGCCCAGGGCCCGGCCGCCGGGCTGGAGCTGCTGGACGCCCTGGCGGACGAACCGGCCCTGAAGGGCTACCACCTGCTGCCGAGCGCCCGGGGCGACCTGCTGGAGCGCCTCGGGCGCGGGGAGGAGGCCCGGGCGGAGTTCGCCCGGGCGGCGTCCCTGGCCCGCAACGCCCGGGAGCGGGAGCTGCTCCTGGACCGGGCCGCCCGCGCCGCCCCCGGCGGGTGAGGCCGGCCGCCGGGGCCGGTCAGGCCGAGAGGGCGCGGGCCGCGGAGGCGGCGGTGTCGTAGCGGTGGAGGAGCAGGCGGGCCAGTTCGGGCGCGGCGCCCAGGACGGGGGCGACCAGGTCGGCGCCCGCCTCCGCGGCGGCCGCAGCGATCCGGTCCGGGAGCAGGCCGGGCGCGACCAGGTACGGCGCGACGGCGATCCGCTCCGCGCCGGCCGCCCGCAGCGACGCCACCGCCTGCGGCACGTGCGGCGGGACGGCGGAGGCGTGGGCCACCTCCACCGAGGCCCAGCCGCGGGTCCGCCGCCACTCCGCGGCCACCGCCCGCAGCCCGGCGTTGGCGGCCGGGTCGGAGGAGCCCGCCGCCGCCAGCACCACGCCGGTGCGGGCCCGCCCGGCAGGGGAGACCGTGTTGAGGCCCGCCTCGGCCAGGCGGCGGTCCAGCGCCGCGAGCAGCAGCGGCGAGGGCCCGAGGACGTCCGCCACCGGCAGGCCGCTGCCCCGCAGCGCACCGGGGATGTCGGTCTTCGCGTGGTAGGCGCGGCCGAGCAGCAGCGGCACCGCCACCGCCGGGGTGCCGGCGGCGGCCAGGCGCTGCACGACCTGCGGGATGCGCGGGGCGCAGTGGTCCAGGTAGGCGGTGGCGGCGGGCGTACCGGGCCGCAGCTCCCGGACCAGGCCGACCAGCGCCTCCACGGTCGCCGCGTGGCGCGGGTCGCGGCTGCCGTGGGCGATCAGCAGCAGGACGGGCGGGCCGGGGCGGGCCGGGCTGCCCCCGGTCCTGCCGTCCTGCGGGCTGCGTCCCGTCGCGTGGCGGATGGTCATCGGTGCGGCTCCGTGGCGGATGGTCGCGGACGGTCGCGGACGGCCGGTCCGCCGTGCGGTCCCCCTGGTTCGGCGGCGCGGCGCCCGCCGGATGCGCCCGCCGGATGCCCCCGGCGGATGTGCCCGGCGGGCGCGCCCGGCGGGCCGGGGCGCGTCAGCGGGCCGTGACGAGCAGCCCCCGGCTGCGCAGCACCCGCCGCTCCAGGGGCGAGAAGACCAGCAGGTCGATCGCGATCCCCACGACCAGGATGAGCAGGATGGCCAGTTCGACGCGGGCCATGTCGGAGGCGACCCGGCCGTTCTCCAGCAGCTGGCCCAGGCCCAGGCCCAGGTCGGGGGAGCTGGCGATGAGCTCGGCCGCCATCAGCGAGCGCCAGGAGAACGCCCAGCCCTGCTTGAGCCCGGCCAGGTAGCCGGGCAGGGCGGCGGGCAGCAGCACGTGCCGGGCGCCCGCCAGGCCCGTCGCGCCCAGCGTGCGCCCGGCGCGCAGGTACAGCGGCGGCACCTGGTCGACGCCGGACACCAGGCCGTTGGCGATGGAGGGGACGGCGCCGAGCAGGATCACCGCGTACATGGCCCTGCTGTCCAGGCCGAGCCAGATGATCGCGGCGGGCACCCAGGCGACCGACGGCAGCGACTGCAGGCCCGACAGGACCGGGCCCAGGGCCGCCCGCACGGGCCGGACCCGCGCCACCAGCAGCCCGAGGGGCGTGCCGATGGCGAGCGAGGCCGCGAAGCCGAGGAGGCCGCGCGAGACGCTGGTCCACAGCACCGAGAACACCTCGCCCCGGTACCAGAGGTCCAGGAAGCTGTCCCCCACCGCGCCGGGGCCGGGGAACTTGTAGTCCGGGAAGACCCCGGCCGCGTGCACGCCCTGCCAGAGCGCCAGCACCAGCACCACGGCCAGGACCGGGGGCAGCACCTTGTCGCGCAGCACCTGGGAGAGCGGGACGCGGCGGACGGGGACGGCCTCCAGCGCGTCCAGGCCCGCCTCGACGCCGGCCAGGTCGCCGCCGGCCGGGTCGCCGCCGTCGGTGTGCCCGCTGTGCCCGCTGTGCTCGGTGTGCTCCGTGTGCTCCGTGTGCCCGGTGTGCTCCGCCGGCGCGTCGGCGGGCGCCGTCCCGCGGAGGCCGGACCCGGCGGACGGGCCCCTTCCCGCGTCCGCGGTCCCGGCCCTCGGGGAGCCGGCCGTCTCAGTGCTGGCCATGGCGGCGGATCTCCTTGCGCAGTTCGTCGGTGATCTCGACGGAGAGCCCGGCCACGCCCGCGGACTCGATCCGGCGGGGCTGGGGCAGGGCGATCCGCCACTCGCGGGCGATCCGGCCGGGACGGGAGGTCAGCAGGACGACCCGCTGCGCCAGCCGCACGGCCTCACGGACGTTGTGGGTGACGAAGACGACCGAGAGGCCGCCCCGCTCGGAGCCCGCCGGCTGGTTGCAGTCGGTCCAGATGCGGGTGAGCTCCTCGTGCAGGACGTCCCGGGTGATGGCGTCGAGTGCGGCGAACGGCTCGTCCATCAGCAGCACCGAGGACTGCTGGGCGAGGGCGCGGGCCATCGCGACGCGCTGCCGCATGCCGCCGGAGAGCTCGTGCACGCGCTTGCCGTACGCGCCCTTGAGGCGGACCAGCTCCAGCAGCCGCTCGGCCTCGCCGCGCCGCTCGGCCCGCGGGACGCCGCGCAGCCGCAGCGCCAGCTCGACGTTGCGCCCGGCCGTCAGCCACGGGAAGAGGGCGTGCTCCTGGAACATCAGCGCCGGGCGGCCGCCGGTGACCTCGATGGTGCCGGAGGTGGGCCGGTCCAGCCCGGCGACGAGGTTGAGCAGGGTCGACTTGCCGCAGCCGGAGGCGCCCAGCAGGCAGACGAACTCGCCCGGGGCCACGGTCAGGCTGATGTCGTCCAGGACCGGGGTCGCGGCGCCGGGGCGGCCGAAGGACTTGTGGACGTGCTCGATCCGGACCGCGGGCGCGCCGCCGGACGGTGCGGTGACGGCCGTGCCGTCCTGCTCCGCGGCGGTCAGTGTGGTGGGGGCCATCGGGTCACCTCCTGGGGTACGGGGACGGGCTGGGGTGCTGCCGGTACGGGGGTGCTGCCGGTACGGGGTGCCGGGTTCCGCCCCCGCCCTTCCGGGAAGGGCATCGACGGGAGGCGGGGGCGGAACCCGGAGCGGGTGGGGCTACCGGACGCCGAGCCCGGCGTCCTCGTACGCGGGCCGGCCGGCGGCCTTGAGCACCGCGTCGAGCGGCTTCAGGTCGTAGATCCCCCCGAGGTCGGCCCCGCCGTCCAGCAGGCCCGCCTTCACCGCGTGGTCGGCGCTGGTCCGCAGGGACGACGCCACCGGGTCGTCGGTGAAGTCGATCGAGGACCAGGCCGCGTCGAGGACGTCCGCCGGCAGGGCCTTGCCGGAGAGGCGGTCGAGTTCGGCGTTGGCGTCGGCCTTGGCCTTGCCGGGGTTGGCCCTGATCCAGGCGTTGGTGGCCACCGAGCCCCTGAGCACGGCCTCCACCACGTCCGGGTGCTGCTTGAGGAAGGTCTGCGACACGATCACGTTGGTGATCACGAACTTCTTGTCCGGCCACAGGTCCTTCTCGTCGACGAGGACCTTCCCGCCCTCGGAGACGAGCTTGGACGCCGTCGGCTCGGGCACCCAGGCGCCGTCGATCGAGCCGGACTTGAAGGCCGCCGGGGTCTCCTTGTTGTCCAGCCGGACGACGGAGACGTCGCCCTTGCCGGTCTGGGCGTCGACCTTCCAGCCCTTCTCGGCGATGTAGTTCAGCAGGGCGACGTCCTGGGTGTTGCCGAGCTGCGGCGTGGCGATCCGCCGGCCCTTGAGGTCCTCGGGCTTCTTGATCTTCTTGCCGTCGACGACGAGCTTCACGCCGCCGGAGGCCGAGCCGGAGATGATCCGCAGGCTCCGGCCGCCCGACTTGACGTAGCCGTTGACCGAGGGGGAGGGGCCGATCCAGCCGATGTCGACGGAGCCGGCGTTCAGCGCCTCGATCTCGGACGGGCCGGCGTTGAAGACCTGGGTCTTGACCTGCGTGCCGCCGAGCTCCTTCTGGAACAGGCCCTCCTTGAGGCCGACCAGGGCGGTGCCGTGGGTGAGGTTGGCGAAGTAGCCGATCCGCACCGTGCCCGCGGAGAGCTTCTTCCCGGCCGCGGCGCCGGTGGCGGCGGCCGGGGTGGAGCCGGAGCCGTCGTCGGTGCTCTTCGAGCCGTAGCCGCAGGCGGTGAGCAGGGCGGCGGCAGTCAGGCCGGCGGCGGCCGCCGCGGCGGCGCGTCTGGTCCGGCCGGAGCCGGGGCGGGCGGGTGCGTCGGAGTACGGGCGGGCAGGTGCCACGGGAGGTGTCCTCACTGCTGGGAATCGGAAGTGCGGTGACGTCCGGCGCGGGGCCGGTGCGGACCGGGGCGCCGCCGCTGCGGGCGGGCGGCGTCCCGGGTGACGGGGATCCGGTGCCGAACCTCGGTTCAGCGCCCCCGTCCGCACGCACATCGCGTCATGCCGCCCCGGCCGCTGCCGAGGGCGCCGCTGCCGATGCGGCCGCCTTCCTTGTCCATGCCGGAGAACGCCTCGCCGGACATCAGACCCAGTCCTCCCCCTCGTCGCCGTCCTGCGCGTCGCGCAGGGCGGACCCGAACGCCCCGCCCGCCATCCCGGCGGTGAGGGTGGTGCCGTCGGCCGGGTCGATCAGCAGGAACGACCCGGTGTGACGGTTGTCCGCGTACGCGTCCAGCGCCAGCGGCTCGGCGGTGCGCAGCACCACCGTGCCGATGTCGTTGACCGACAGGCCCTCCGCGGCGGAGCGCCGCTCCAGGCCGTCGATGTCGACGCGGTACGGGATGTCCTTGACCAGCGCCCGCACGGTGCGCGTGGTGTGCTTGAGCAGGACCCGGTCGCCGACCCGCAGCGGACGCTCGTGCAGGTGGCAGACGGTCGCCTCGACGTCCCTGACCGGCTCCGGCACGGCTCCGGCGGCGATCAGGTCGCCGCGGGAGACGTCGACGTCGTCGGTGAGCCGCACGGTGACGGACTGCGGCGCCCAGGCGACGTCGGTCTCCTCCCCGAGGGCGTCGATGCCGGCGACGGTGGTGGTGATCCCGGACGGCAGCACGGTGACCGGGTCGCCGGTGCGCAGCACCCCGGAGGCGAGCCGCCCGGCGTAGCCGCGGTAGTCCCGGTGCTCCTCCGACTGCGGGCGGATCACGTACTGCACGGGGAACCGGACCGGCTCCGCCGCGGGGTCGGTGCCGACCGGCACCGTCTCCAGGTGCTCCAGCAGGGTCGGGCCGCCGTACCAGTCCATGCGGGCGGAGGGCTCCACCACGTTGTCGCCGGCCAGCGCCGAGATCGGGATCGCGGTGACCTCGGGCACGCCGAGGGAGGCCGCGTACGCGGTGAACTCCCCGGCGATGGCGGCGAAGACGGGCTCCGCGTACTCCACCAGGTCCATCTTGTTGACCGCGAGCACCACGTGCGGCACCCGCAGCAGCGCGGCGACGGCCGCGTGCCGGCGGGTCTGCTCGACGACGCCGTTGCGGGCGTCGACGAGCACCACGGCGAGTTCGGCGGTCGAGGCGCCGGTGACCATGTTGCGGGTGTACTGCACGTGGCCGGGGGTGTCGGCGAGGATGAACCGGCGCCGGGGGGTGGCGAAGTACCGGTAGGCCACGTCGATGGTGATGCCCTGCTCCCGCTCGGCGCGCAGGCCGTCGGTGAGCAGCGCGAGGTCCGGGGCGTCCTGGCCGCGGCGGCGGGAGGCGTGCTCGACGGCCTCCAGCTGGTCGGCCAGCACCGACTTGGAGTCGTGCAGCAGCCGTCCGACGAGGGTGGACTTGCCGTCGTCCACGCTTCCGGCGGTGGCGAAGCGCAGCAGCGCGGTGGCCGCGGCCTCCCCGAAGGGGTTCCCGGCGGGCGCGGGGCTCTTCCCCGCGGGGCTGTCGCTGTGCAGGTCGGTCGGCATGTCTAGAAGTACCCCTCGCGCTTGCGGTCCTCCATGGCGGCCTCGGAGAGCCTGTCGTCGGCGCGCGTCGCGCCCCGCTCCGTGAGGCGGGAGGCGGCGATCTCGGTGATGACGTCCGCGACCGTGACGGCGTCGGAGTCGACGGCGCCGGTGCAGGACATGTCGCCGACGGTGCGGTAGCGCACCAGGCGCCGCTCCACGGGCTCGTCCTCCCGGGGGCCGCCCCACCCGCCCGCGGTCAGCCACATGCCGTTCCGCCGGAACACCTCGCGCTCGTGGGCGAAGTAGATCTCCGGCAGCGCGATGCGCTCCCGCTCGATGTACTGCCACACGTCCAGCTCGGTCCAGTTGGAGAGCGGGAAGACCCGGACGTGCTCGCCGGGGGCGTGCCGGCCGTTGTACAGCTCCCACAGCTCGGGGCGCTGGCGGCGCGGGTCCCACTGGGAGAACTCGTCGCGGAGGGAGAACACCCGCTCCTTGGCGCGGGCCTTCTCCTCGTCGCGGCGGCCGCCGCCGAAGACCGCGTCGAACCGCTCCCGCTGGATCGCCTCGGTCAGCGGCACGGTCTGCAGCGGGTTGCGGGTGCCGTCGGGGCGCTCCCGCAGCCGCCCGGAGTCGATGTACTCCTGCACGGAGGCCACGTGCAGCCGCAGGGAGTGCTCGGCGGCCACCCGGTCGCGGTACTCCAGCACCTCGGGGAAGTTGTGCCCGGTGTCCACGTGCAGCAGCCCGAAGGGCACCGGTGCGGGCGCGAACGCCTTCAGCGCCAGGTGCAGCATCAGGATGGAGTCCTTGCCGCCGGAGAAGAGCAGCACCGGGCGCTCGAACTCGCCCGCCACCTCCCGGAAGACGTGGACCGACTCCGCCTCCAGGGCGTCCAGGTGGGAGAGCGCGTGAGGGGCGCGGGTGCCTCGGGTGTGCCGCGGGTGTGTCGCCGTCGTCATGCCAGTCCCCTCGTCGTCAGCAGGGCGTGCAGGTCGGCGGCCGACTCGGCCACCGACCGGTGGTGCGTCTCCAGCCGCAGGTCGGGCGCCTCGGGCGCCTCGTACGGGTCGTCCACGCCGGTGAGGCCGGAGAGCTCCCCGGCGGCCTGCCTCGCGTACAGGCCCTTGACGTCGCGGACCGAGCAGACCTCGACCGGCGTCGCCACGTGCACCTCGACGAACTCCGTCCCGGCCTCCTCGTGGCGCTCGCGCACCGCCGCCCGCGAGGCCGCGTACGGGGCGATCACCGGGACCAGCACCGTCACCCCGTGCGAGGCGAGCAGCTCGGCGACGAAGCCGATCCGGGTGACGTTGGTATGCCGGTCCTCGCGGGAGAAGCCGAGGCCGGCGGAGAGGAAGGTGCGGATCTCGTCGCCGTCCAGCACCTCCACGCGGCGGCCCTCGGCGCGCAGCCGCTCGGCCAGCGCGTACGCGATGGTGGTCTTGCCCGCGCTGGGCAGCCCGGTCAGCCACACCGTGGCGCCGCGCTGCTGCGCGGCGGCCGCGGTGTGCTGCGGGGCTGCCGTCCCGTCGGCTGTGGTGGTCACGTGGTCCGCTCCAGGTCCGTGGTGCAGGGGGGTGCAGGGAGGAGGGTCAGGTGTGCAGGCCGCACTCGGTCTTGCCGGTGCCCGCCCAGCGGCCGGCGCGGGCGTCCTCGCCGTCGGCGGTCCGGCGTGTGCAGGGGGCGCAGCCGACGGAGGAGTAGCCGTCCCACAGCAGCGGGTTCAGCAGCACGCCGTGCTCGGCGACGTAGGCGTCCACGTCGTCCTGGGTCCAGCGGGCGATCGGGGCGACCTTGACCTTGCGCCGCTTCGGGTCCCAGCCCACGACCGGGGTGCCCGCCCGGGTGGGGGACTCGTCGCGGCGCAGCCCGGTCGCCCACGCGTCGTACGCGGCGAGGCCGCGCTCCAGCGGTTCGACCTTGCGCAGCGCGCAGCACAGGTCGGGGTCGCGGTCGTGCAGCCGCGGGCCGTGCTCGGCGTCCTGCTCGGCCACGGTCCGCCGGGGGGTCAGCGTGACCACGTTGACCGGCATCACCGCCGCCACCGCGTCCCGGGTGCCGATGGTCTCGGGGAAGTGGTAGCCGGTGTCCAGGAAGACCACGTCGATGCCCGGCAGGGCCGTGGACGCCAGGTGCGCGACGACCGCGTCCTCCATGGAGGAGGTGACGCACAGCCGCCGGCCGAAGGTGCCGGCGGCCCAGCGCAGCACCTCCTGCGGGGAGGCCTCCTCCAGGTCGCGGCCGGCCCGCAGGGCCAGCGCCTCCAGCTCCTCGGCGCTGCGGCGGCCGGTGCCGGTGCCGGTTCCGGTTCCGGTGTTGCTCATGCCGTGCTCCTCCCGGGTTCGGTCGTGTCCGGGCCGGCCGTGCCGGGGCCCGTCGCGGTGCGGTCGGACCGCGCCACCAGGCCCAGGAACTGCAGCCGGAAGGCGCGGGCGCAGGCGGCGCACTCCCAGGCGCCGTGCCCGCCGGCCTCCGACGGGCGCAGGTCCTCGTCGCCGCAGTACGGGCAGTGGAAGGGGGCGGCGCGCTCGCTCACGACAGCGCCTCCTCGGAGGCCCGCGCCGCCCACTGGGCGAACCGCTCGCCCGCGGTCCGCTCCTCCCGGAAGCGGCGCAGCACGCGCTCGACGTAGTCCGGCAGCTCGGCCGAGGTGACCTTGAGGCCGCGGACCTTGCGGCCGAAGGACGGGTCCAGGCCGAGGGCGCCGCCCAGGTGCACCTGGAAGCCCTCCACCTGGTTGCCGTCGGCGTCGGTGACCAGCTGGCCCTTGAGGCCGATGTCGGCGGTCTGGATCCGGGCGCAGGCGTTGGGGCAGCCGTTGACGTTGATGCTCAGCGGCTCGTCGAAGTCCGGCAGCCGCCGCTCCAGCTCGTCGATCAGGGAGCGGCCGCGCTCCTTGGTCTCGACGATGGCGAGCTTGCAGAACTCGATGCCGGTGCAGGCCATGGTGCCGCGCCGGAACGGGGACGGCGTGACCCGCAGGCCCAGGGCCTCCAGGCCGGTGACCAGCGCGTCCACCTGGTCCTCGGGGACGTCCAGGACCAGCATCTTCTGCTCGACGGTGGTCCGCAGCCGGCCGGAGCCGTGCGCCTCGGCGAGGTCGGCGACCTTGGTGAGCAGGGCGCCGTCCACGCGGCCGACGCGGGGGGCGAAGCCGACGTAGAAGCGGCCGTCGCGCTGCCGGTGGACGCCGACGTGGTCGCGCCACCGCCCCGGGGGCTGCTCGGGGGCGGGGCCGTCGAGCAGGGGGCGCTTCAGGTACTCGTCCTCCAGGACCTGGCGGAACCTTTCGGCACCCCAGTCGGCGACGAGGAACTTCAGCCGGGCCCGGTTGCGCAGCCGCCGGTAGCCGTAGTCGCGGAAGACCGAGATGACGCCCGCCCAGACGTCCGGGACCTCGTCCAGCGGAACCCAGGCGCCGAGCCGCACGCCGAATTTCGGGTTGGTGGAGAGGCCGCCGCCGACCCACAGGTCGAAGCCGGGGCCGTGCTCGGGGTGGACGACGCCGACGAAGGCCACGTCGTTGATCTCGTGGACGACGTCCAGCAGCGGCGAGCCGGAGACCGCGCTCTTGAACTTGCGGGGGAGGTTGGAGAACTCCCTGCTGCCGATGTAGCGGCGGTGGATCTCCTCGATCGCGGGGGTGCCGTCGATGATCTCGTCCGCGGCCACGCCGGCGACCGGCGAGCCGATGACGACGCGCGGCACGTCGCCGCAGGCCTCGGTGGTGGACAGGCCCACCGCCTCCAGCCGCTCCCAGATCGCCGGGACGTCCTCGATCCGGACCCAGTGCAGCTGGATGTTCTGCCGGTCGGTGATGTCGGCGGTGCCGCGGGCGTAGGCCTGCGAGACCTCGCCGACGGTGCGCAGCTGCTCGGTGGTGAGCCGGCCGCCGTCGATGCGCACCCGCATCATGAAGTACTCGTCGTCCAGCTCCTCCGGCTCCAGGATCGCGGTCTTCCCGCCGTCGATCCCGGGCCGCCGCTGGGTGTACAGGCCCCACCAGCGCATCCGCCCGCGCAGGTCGGCCGGGTCGATGGAGTCGAAGCCGCGGTGGGCGTAGACCGTCTCAATGCGTGTCCGCACGTTGAGACCGTCGTCGTCCTTCTTGGACTGCTCGTTGGCGTTGAGCGGCGTGAAGTGCCCCATCGCCCACTGCCCCTCGCCGCGGTGGCGGGTCGCCTTACGGGCGGCGGGACGGCGCGCGGGGGCGGCGTCCGGCTCGGGCGCCGACCGGTCGGGGGCGGGGGTGCTGGCCATGGGGTGCGTCCTTCGGCAGGGGGTGGCGTGCGTCGGCACACGGGCGGCTTCCGGGCGCAGCACTGCGTTGACCTGCTGATGTGCGAGGACGGGAGGCAGTGACCTGGCCGGGGGCGCCCGCGCGTCCGCGTCGGCGGGAACGGGCGGGGAGTGGCGCCGGATCGAGGGGCGGCAGGGGGTCAGGTCACCGGACAGATGGCGCTGGACACGCGAAGCAGGTCGACGTGGAGTCGACCGACCAGGGTTGCTCCGGCACCGGACATGGCAAGAGATTCCCACGAGGATCTCCCGGCGGTCCATCCCAGTCCGCGATGTGGACAGAAAGTCCTCACCAGGTGAGACGGGGGAGGTGGCACCCGTCGCGGCCGCCCGGCCGGGACATGAGGGTGCGGCCCGCCGCCGGATACGGTGGTGACGTGCAACCAGCAGGCGAAACCCCGCGGAAGACCCCCAGGCACCGGGCGAAGGGCACCCGGCGCGCGGCGCGGCGTCCCGTGGGCGGCTCGTGGCGGGCCACGGCCTGGGCGCTGGTGAAGGAGACCACCAGCACCTGCGTCGAGTACCGGGTCACCGGCCTCGCCGCGGAGGCCGCCTTCTTCACGCTGCTCTCCATCCCGCCGCTGCTCCTGTGCCTGGCGGGCACCCTCGGCTACCTCGACGACATCGTGGGCGCCGGCACCATCGACAACCTGCAGCAGGACATCATCGACGCCTCGGGCACCGTGCTGTCCGGCGAGTCCGTCGACCAGATCGTCCGGCCGCTGCTGAAGAGCGTCTTCGACGGCGGCCGCCCGGACCTGATCTCGATCGGCTTCCTGCTCTCCCTGTGGTCGGGCTCCCGCGCGCTGTACATCTTCATCGACACCATCACCGTGATGTACGGCCTGGACGGCAAGCGCGGCATCGTCGCCACCCGCGCGCTCTCCCTCGGCCTCTACCTCGCCGCGCTCGTCATCGGCTCCCTGGTGCTGCCGCTGCTGGTGGCCGGCCCCGGCATGGTGGTCGCGGCCCTGCCCGGCGTCGCCGGGCTGGTCACCGCGCTGTACTGGCCGGTCGCGATCCTGCTGCTGATCGTCTCCCTCACCACCCTCTACCATGTCTCCGTCCCCGTCCGGACGCCGTGGCGCGAGGACATCCCCGGCGCCCTGGTCGCCCTGGTCGTCCTCGTGGTCTGCAGCGTGGTCCTCCGGGTCTACCTGGTCAGCTCGGTCGAGGGACCCACCGTCTACGGGTCGCTGGCCGCCCCCGTCGCGGTCCTGCTGTGGATCTTCGTGGTCGCGCTGGCCGTGCTGATCGGCGCGGCGATGAACACCGCCGTCGACCGCCGCTGGCCCAGCCCGCAGACCGCGGAGGCCCGCGCCGCCACGGCGCGCCACGACGCCGCCCGGGCCGAGTCCGAACGTGCGGCCGCCGACCGGGCCGCCGACCGGGCCGCCACCGGGCGCACCCCCGCCCAGCGCCCGCCCACGTCCCCCGGGCCCCGGTCCGGCGGTGCGGCGGGCGGCCGCCCGTACGGCCCCCCGGGCGGCGGCGGACAGGGCCGGGACGGGGAGGGCTGGGACGGCCCGGACCGGGACGGGGAGGACTGGGACGGGGAGGACTGGGACGGGTCGGACGACGGCGGACCCGACGACGACCCGGGCGGCCACGCGCCGTCCGAGTACCCGGAGCGCTGGGCCGACCTGCTGCCCCCGGGCGACGTGCGCGGCCGCCTCGGCGGCCGCGGCACCCGCCGCCGCTCCGCCCCCCCGCCCCCGGACAGCGACCCCCCGCCTGGCCGCCCCCCGGTCCACCGCACCCCGCGCGGCTGAGCGGGCGCCGCAGCGCGCGGCCGCGGGCCGGCGCGGGCCGGTTCGGGCCGCCTCGGGCCGCCTCGGGCCGGACGGGGCCTGCCGTCCCGCTCGACCGGTGCCGTGCCGGGCGGCCGGAAAACCGGGTGCGGACCGGACCCGGGCGCCCCTAGACTCGTGCCGTCGCGCCGCCGGTCCGCTCCGGCCGCGCGGACCGCTGTGCACGCGCGCCCCGTCCAGGGGCCGGAGACGAGGAGAGGAGGTGGGCCCGATGGCCGTCACCGCCGTCACGGCTGCCCCCGGCAGCCCCCGTTCCCGCCTCCTTCCGGCCGCCGCCTGACCGTACGGACCGCCGTACCGCGCCCGGCCGGGAACCGTTCTCCCCGAAGGGCTTCCTGCGTTGTCCGACGCGACCCGCACACAGCAGACCTCCGCACCGCACACCCCCGCGCGGCCGGCCGTCCCGCCAGTCCCCGCGACCCCGGCCCCCGGGCCGGACCCCCTGGCCGCCTACGGCTGGACCCCCGGGCTCGACGAGCTCTTCGCCCCCCACCGCGCCGCCGGCCTCGTCCCCGGCCGCATCACCCGGGTCGACCGGGGCCGCTGCGACGTGGTCGTCGCCGATCCCGCCCGTCCCTCCGGTGCGGGCACCGCCGGACCCCACCCGGACGGCGGCGGCCCCTCCGGCGCCGCCTCCCCGCTCCCCGGCCTGCGCACCCTGCGCGCCGACACCGGGCCGGTCGGCCACCCGGACCCCGTCCGGTGCCCCTGCACCGGCGACTGGGCCGCCGTGGACCCGGAGGCGGTCCCGCTCCCGGCCGTCCGGGCGCTGCTGCCCCGCAGCACCGCCGTCGTCCGCAGCAGCGCCTCCCGCCGCTCCGAGGGGCAGGTCCTCGCCGCCAACGTGGACACCGTGCTGATCGCCGTCTCCCTCGCCGCCGAGCCCGACCTCGGCCGCGTCGAGCGCTTCCTCGCCCTCGCCTGGGAGAGCGGCGCCCAGCCCCTGGTGGTGCTCACCAAGGCCGATGTGGCCGCCGACGCCGGACACATCCGCGACGACGTCGAGGCGGTGGCGCCGGGCGCGACCGTCCTGGCCGTCTCGGCCGCGACGGGGGAGGGCATGGACGTGCTCGCGGCCTGCCTGGACGGCACGACCGCGCTCGTCGGCCAGTCGGGCGCCGGGAAGTCCACCCTTGCCAACGCGCTCGCCGGGGCCGAGGTGATGGCCGTCCGGCACGTCCGCGACAGCGACGGCAAGGGCCGGCACACCACGACCACCCGCGAGCTGCTGCCGCTGCCGGGCGGCGGCGTCCTGATCGACACGCCGGGTCTGCGCGGCGTCGGCCTCCTCGGGGGCGCCGAGGGCCTCGGCCACGCGTTCTCCGACGTCGAGGAGCTGGCGGCGCAGTGCCGCTTCGACGACTGCGCCCACCGCACCGAGCCCGGCTGTGCGGTCGCGGCGGCCCTGGAGGAGGGCACCCTGCCGGTGCGGCGCTGGGAGAGCTACCGCAAGCTCCAGCGGGAGAACGCCTGGATCGAGGCGCGCGGCGATGCGCGCCTCGCCGCCGAGCGCCGCCGCCAGTGGAAGATCGTCCAGAAGTCGGTGCGCGACGCCGGGGTGACGCGCCGCCGCTGACGGGACGCCGCCCGCCGCGGCCGCGGACGGGCCGTGCGGTTCCCCCGGGCCGGACCCGGGGGAACCGCACGGCCTCGTCGGGGAGCCCGGCGCGGGCAGGGCCTACCCTGCCCGCGGCGGGCGGCGGCGCAGGCGGCCGGGCAGCTTCTCGCCCTCGTTCCAGAGCGTGAGGAACACGCTTGCGATGCCCAGGGCCACGATGACGATGCCCAGGATGACGACGCCGACCATGGCGGGGACCTCCGGTCGTCGGACGGTGCGGTACCTCCGATCTGCCCGTACGGCCGGATCCTCACACCCCGTGGTGCCGCCGTTCGCGTGAAGCTGATTCTGTTTCAGTTCACCGTCCCGTCAGGGAGAAGGCGGTGCGCGTCCCCCTCGCGTCCCCCTCGCGTCCCCCTCGCGTCGCTCCGCGTCGCGCCCCCGCCGGGGGCGGGCCGCCGGGATGCGGACGGGCCGTCAGCACTGTCGGACCCTGCCGGTAGGGTGCGGCGCGGCAGGCGAGGGCGCAGGGCGGACCGGCCGTCCGCAGCGCCCACGCCCGCCGCGGCGCCGTACCGGGACCGTCACGATCCCGCGGCCCCGCCATGCACCGGCGCAGGACGGGGCATAAGCGCACGGGGGGAAGGGCCCCCCGGTGCGGGCGACGGGAGGTGTCTTCGACATGCCGCCCCACGGAGAGGCACACGAAGCGAAGAGGAGTGGCGGCCGGATGGACGACGAGCCGAGCCGCACCGCGGTCGAGGAGCACGACCGCGGCGGCCGCACGGCGCCGGACGGCCCCGGCGGCGGCTACCGCCGCGAGCGGCGGCGGGTGCCCTGGTACGTCGGCCTGCCGGTCACCCTGGCGGTCATCGCGGCGCTCTTCCTGGCCGCCTTCAAGCTCGACTGGCTGCCCGGCCTGCCCGACCTCTTCGGCACCGAGACCAAGGACCGCAGCGGCCCGGCGGTGCTCAAGTCCATCCAGGACATGAGCCGCTACCAGGCCGCGACCGGCAACTACCAGGTGATCGTCGACCTGGAGAAGGACGCCAAGTTCCTGCCCAGCGCGATCCGCGGCAGCCGCACCCTCTACGTGGGCGCCGGCAGCGTCGGCGCGTACGTGGACCTGGGCCGGGTCGGGAAGGACGGCGTCACCGTCTCGTCCGACCGCCGCAGCGCGGTCCTCCGGCTGCCCCACGCCCAGCTCGACCAGGCGGCGCTCGACCCCAAGCGGTCGTACGTCTTCACCAAGGAGCGCGGGCTGTTCGACCGGTTCGGCGACTTCTTCGGCGACAACCCGGGCAACGAGCACGAGCTGAACGTCCTGGCCGCCAGGAAGATCCAGGACGCCGCCCGGCAGAGCGACCTCGACGCGCGCGCCGAGCAGAACACCCGGTCCATGCTGCAGGGCCTGCTGAAGTCGCTGGGCTTCACCAGCGTGGACGTCCGCTTCGGCTGACGCCCGTCGCGGAGCGGCGCGTCGCGCGGCCCCGTCCGCCGCCGCCCCGCCCCCTTGCCTCCGGCTGCACCCGGCGGGAGGGGCGTGGCGGCGGCGGACTGTGGCCGCGCACGGCACCGCCCCCGGGGTCCGCGCCACGGCCCCGGCTTCGGTGCAGCGGTCCCCGGCCCCGGCCCCGGCCCCGGTGCAGCGGTCCCCGGCCCCGGCTTCGGTGCAGCGGTCCCCGGCCCCGGCCCCGGTGCAGCGGTCCCCGGCCCCGGCCCCGTCCTTCTCCTGCCCGCGTCCGCGTCCGTGTCCGATTCCCGCCGGTCGCGCCCCGGGCGACGGCGCACACTGGGAGCGTGACCGAGGACGACGACGCCCGATACCGGGCCCTGAGCAGCCGCGACGGCCGCTTCGACGGCGTGTTCTTCACCGCCGTCTCCACCACCCGCATCTACTGCCGGCCCAGTTGCCCGGCTGTGACGCCCAAGCGCGCCAACGTCCGCTTCTACCCCTCAGCCGCGGCCGCCCAGGCCGCCGGCTACCGCGCCTGCCGCCGCTGCCGCCCCGACGCGGTGCCGGGCTCCCCGGACTGGAACACCCGCGCCGACCTCGTCGGCCGGGCCATGCGGCTCATCCGCGACGGCGTGGTGGACCGCGAGGGCGTCACCGGCCTCGCCGCCCGCCTCGGCTACAGCACCCGCCAGCTCGGCCGCCAGCTCACCGCCGAACTCGGCGCGGGCCCCGTCGCGCTGGCCCGCGCCCAGCGTGCCCACACCGCCCGCATCCTGCTGCAGACCACGGACCTGCCGGTGACCGACGTCGCCTTCGCCGCCGGCTTCTCCAGCGTCCGGCAGTTCAACGACACCGTCCGGGCCGTCCACGACCGCAACCCCACCGCGCTCCGCGCCGAGGTCAGCCCCGCCCGCCGCGCCCGCGCCGCCGAGGGCGGCGGCATCGCCCTGCGCCTCGCCCACCGGGGCGCCCTCGACGCCGGGCACCTCTTGGACTTCCTGGCGGTCCGCGCCGTGCCCGGGGTGGAGGAGGTCGTCCCCGGTGCCGCCCGCGGCACCCGCACCTACCGCCGGACCCTCGCCCTGCCGCACGGCCACGCCGTCGCCGAGGTCGACGGCCCCGCGCGCGGCGCGCCCGCGGGGCGCGGCTGGCTGGACTGCCGCCTCCACCTCTCCGACCTGCGCGACCTCACCACGGCCGTCCAGCGGCTGCGCGCCCTCTTCGACCTCGACGCCGACCCGGAGGCCGTCGACGGGCAGCTCGGCGCCGACCCGGTCCTCGGCCCCCTCGTGCGCGGCCGCCCCGGACTGCGCTCGCCCGGCCACGTCGACCCGCACGAGCTCGCGGTGCGGGCGGTCCTGGGCCAGCAGGTGTCGGTGGCCGCCGCCCGCACCCTCGCCGGGCGGCTCGCGGCCCGGTACGGCAAGCCGCTGCCCGCCCCCAGCGGGGGACTGTCCGTCCTCTTCCCCGCGGCGGAGACGCTGGCCGGCGCCGCACCCGAGGACCTCGCCATGCCCGCGGCCCGCCGCCGCGCCCTCCTGGGCCTGGCCGCCGCCCTGGCCGACGGCCGGGTCCGGGTCGACGCCGGGGTCGAGCGGGAGGAGGCCGCCCGCGCCCTCCTCGACCTGCCCGGCATCGGCCCCTGGACGGCCGGGTACATCCGCATGCGGGCCTTCGCCGATCCCGACGTGCTGCTCCCGGGCGACGCGGGCGTGCGGCACGGCCTGCTCCGCCTCGGCCTCCCGGGCGACCCCGCCTCGGCGGTGCGAGCGGCGGAGGCATGGACGCCCTGGCGCTCCTACGCCGTCCACCACCTCTGGAGGGCGGCCTCGGCGGCGGACTGACGGGTTCCGGTCCGGGCCCGCCCTGCACCGAACCGCACCGCACCGCACCGGCACGGTCCCGGCGGCCGGCGTGCGAGAGCCGCTCGCGTGAGCCCGTGGGTCCGTGGGTTCGTGCGGGACTGCGGCCCGCGGGACCGGTCAGGGACGACCCGTTGCCACCCGTACGGCGCCCTCGGCCGGCCCTGGTGCTGTCCGGTACCTCCCGGGGCGGTCAGCCGGTCAGCCGGTCCGCCGGTCCGCCGGTCAGGCGCCGGCGGCCGACCGGCGCCCGGCCGGCTCCTCGACCGGGTCGCCCAGCGCGTCGGCGAGGTGCTCCAGGCCCGGCAGCGCCTGCATCACCAGGCCGCGGTCGGCGGGGGAGAGCGACGCCAGCGCGGCGGCCATCCGCCGCTCGTGGGCGCGCTGCCAGTCCGCGAGCTGCCGGTGGCCGGCCTCGGTCAGGGCGATCCGCGCGGTACGGCGGTCGCCGGGGTCGGGCTGCCGGTCGACGAACCCGGCCTCCAGCAGCCTGCCGACCAGGCCGCTCACCGTGTTCGGCGCCAGCCGCTGCCGCGCGGCGAGCTCGCCCACCCGCAGCGGTGCCGCGGCCAGCGTCTGCAGCAGTTCCACCTGGGCCATCGGCAGCGACTCCCACGGGTAGTCGGTGCGGATGCTGCTGCGCAGCGCCCGGCGCAGCCGGGTGACCACGTCGGTCAGCCGCCGCGCCTGCCGTGCCGCCACCGCGGCCTCGGAGTCCGTGTCCGCCCCGCTGCCGGGACCGGGGCCGGGGCCGCTGCCGGTGTCGGGGCCGGAGGGCGCGGGGCGGTCCTGGTGCTGCTCCTCGGGCTGCGGCATGGCGCACAGCGTACCGCCGCCGACCTGCGCACGGCCGACCCGTCCGCCGCCGGCCTGCGCACGGCCGACCCCTTCGCCGCCGGCCCCCGGGGCGGCACCCGTGCCCGTCGTGCGGCCGCCCCCTCCGCGACGCGCCGGGGGGCGGGGGCGGACGGTCCTGCGGACCGCCGTGCCCCCGCCCCCCGGGCGGGCCCGCCGGGCGCGTCAGCCCAGCGGCTTCGCCCCGCGTGCGGCGAGCATGTCCGTCATCAGCTTGATCTCGGAGGTCTGCCCGGCCACCATCGTCTCGGCCAGCCGCTTCTCCACCGGGTTGCCGCTCATCCCGAGGTAGCCGCGGGCCATGTCGACGCCGCCCCTGTGGTGCTCGATCATCAGCTGCAGGAACAGCACCTCGGCGGCCTTGCCGTCCGCCTTGCGCAGCCGGTCCAGGTCGGCGTTGGTCGCCATCCCGGGCATCAGCGAGCCGTCGTGGGCCTGGTAGTCGTGGCCCATGTGCATCCACGCCATCGGCTTCGCCGCGGAGGTCTGCGACAGGCCCCACTGGTCGAGCCAGCCGGTCATCATGCCGCGCTGGTTGGCCTGGGTGTTGATGATGTCGAAGGCCAGCAGCCGCACCTCGGGGTCCTTGGTGCGGTCCCGGACGATGAACGACATGTTCACCGCCTGCTGGTGGTGGACCGACATGTCCCGGGCGAAGCCGGCGTCGGGGGAGCCGTCCGCCGGGACCGCGGCCGCGGCCCGGCTCCCCGCCGAGGCGGGGGACCCGCCGGACGTGCCGACCACCAGGGCCAGCGCGCCCACGCACAGCGCCGCGAACCCCGCCACCACCGCGGGCCACCACATGCCCCGCCGGGGTCGCCCGGCTGCCGCCGTGTCCCCGCCGTCCACCGTGCCACCGCCCATCAGGCCGTCCTCCTCCGCCCCGGTCACGGCATGACCCCGACGTCGCTGCAGGACGCGCCGGGCTCACGGGTCTGCGGTCCCTGGACGTACTTGAGGAAGAACTGGTTCACCCGCGGGTCCTTGGCGCTGTCCACGGTCAGCTGGGTGCCCCAGGCGGAGAGCGTGACGGTGCCCTTCTCGTCGGGGTACGGGCTCATGAAGGAGTACGGCGTGGTGGAGACCTTGGAGGACAGGGTCTTGATGTCGGCCGGCGTGGCCTTGCCGTTGTAGGTGACCCAGACGGCGCCGTGCTCCAGGGAGTGCACCGCGTTCTCGTTCGGCACCGGCTTGTCGTAGACCTTGCCCTCGCAGTCCAGCCACTGCGGGTTGTGGTCGCCGCCGACCGGCGGCGTCATGGGGTAGGCCACCTTCTTGGTGACGTGGTTGAAGGTGAGGTTCTTCCAGGTCCGCACGCCGGGGATGTCCGTCTTCGCGGCCGCCTGCCTGGCCGCGGCCTGGGCGGAGGCCGAGGCGGCGGCCTGCGCCTTCTTGGCGTCGTCCTTGCTGTTGGCGTCGGTGACGATCCAGATGCCGCCGCCCACCATGCCCGCCAGCACCACGCCGGCCGCCGTGAAGGCGATCACCTTGTTGCGGCGCTCGCGGCGCTTCTCCTCCTGCCGCAGCTGCTCGATGCGCGCTCTGCGCGCGGCCGCGGCCTGCTTGGAAGCGGAACCCATGGATGTGTCCTTCTCTGTGTGCACGGAGGGGTGTCGACAGGTGGCCCGGCGTCCCGTGGGGACGCCGCACCGGCCCGGACGCGGCAGGGCGCGCGGCCGGGAGGGTTCCGCTCAGTTCCGCTGGACCTGGAGCAGATGGAGGTCGGGGGCCCGGTCGCTGCCGGGAAGCGGCCCGCGCCGCTCCGAGGCCGGCGCCGCAGGCGGCGCGAGCGGCCTCGCGAGGACCGGCGCCGCCGGGCACGGCGGCGGACCGCCGGGCAGGACCGCGTCCTGCAGGCAGTGCTGGTGGCTGGAGCAGCCGCTGCCGGGGACGCCTCCGCTCCCGTACACGGGGCACAGGGCGGGGCCGTCCTGGTGCGGCCCCGCGGGGGCGTGCGTCGCCGTCGGCCCCTGGCGGGCGGCCGGTCCGGTGTGCGCGGCAGCGGGGCCGTGCTGCGGGACGGCGGCGGGGTGCGGGGCGCTGCCGTGGTGCGCGGCCACCGCCGGGGGCAGGCCGACGGGGGAGGCCGCCGCGTACGAGGAGACCGCGGGCGCGGCCAGGACGACCAGCACGGCCAGGAGCAGGGCGCGCAGGGCCCGCACCGTCCCCGACGCCGTCGCCGTCCACGGGGTCCGCACCGGCCGGGTCGGCCGGGGGGCCGACCGCGCCGGGCGGGGCACGGGGACGGAGACGGTCATGCGCACATATTAATCAGCCGAACGGGTGAGGGGTCGGGTGTGAGACGGATCCCGCACCCCCACCTCCGGGCCCCGCAGCGCCTCGTCCGACTGCGCGGGCTGCTGCCGATGGACCCATCCCCGCTCGTAGGCGTGCCACCCCAGCTGCATCCTGGTCGAGACGGCGGCCAGGTCCATCAGCCGCTTCACCCGACGCTGCACCGTGCGCAGCCCCAGGTCCAGCTGCTTGGCCACACTGCTGTCGGTCAGGCCGGCCAGCAGCAGCGACAGGATCCGCAGGTCGGTGTCGTCCGGCCCCTCCGGGTCGGACACCTCGGCCGTGCCGCCCTCCAGCCGCACCGGCCTCGCCTGCTCCCACACCGACTCGAAGAGCCCCACCAGGGCCTCCAGGAGGCCGCTCGCGTGCACCACCAGCGCGGACGGCACCGCCGACGCCGAACCGCCGGTCAGCGGGACCAGCGCCACCGAGCGGTCCGCCACCACCAGCTTCGAGGGGACCGAGTCGACCAGCCGGACCTGCTCGTCGCGGCCCAGGGCCGCCGACAGCTCCAGCAGGCCCCCGGGGCGGTCCAGCATGCCGCGCTCCACGACGACCCGGTACGACACGCCCCGCTCGACCGCGCGCTCCTCGGCGGTGTTCTCCCGGCCGGTGACCGCCATCGGCCTCGCCGTCACCATGGCCAGCACCTCCTCGCGGGCCCCGAGCTGCAGCTGCTCGAAGCGGTGCCGCACCCCCTCCCGGCCCGTCACGACCTCCATCAGGTCGTGCGCCGCCATGTCCGCCGCGCCCACCCGGTACTCCCGGGCGAGCGCCGAGACCGCCAGCTCCACCTGGTCCAGCTCGTGCCGGCGCTGCGAGAGCAGGGCGCCCAGGGCCACCGCCGGCGGGGCCGCCACGTACCGCTCCGGCCGCCCGGGCGACGGCGCCGCCAGACCGCGCCGCTCCAGTCTGCGCAGCGCCACGGCTATCTCGTCCTCGGCTGCGCCCAGGCGTCTGGCCAGCTCCGGCGCGGCTGCCGCGCCGACACCGACCAGTGCGCGGTAGGCGCTCTCCTCACGGTCGTCCAGTCCGACGAAGCCGAGCACTCGACCCCCTTGAATCGCGGTCCCCGGCACCCGCGTGCCGAAGACCGTGCGTGGTGCCGGGACGGTTCCGGCCGTGCGGCCGGGGCGTCCGGTGCCCATCATGTTCGATCACGTGCGATCGGTGCCAGTGGCGGCAGCCGGACTCACGGCCGCCCAATCCGGTACATCGCCCCGCGCGGGCGGTCCGGCTCGGCGACAATGACCGGCGGGCCGCCGCAGTCCGGCGACCGGTCGAGAGCTCCCGGCGGCGGCACGGCCCCGCGCCGGGACGGTCCGAGGACCGGTGGAGGGGAGCGACGATGAGCAGCCAGGGCACGACGCCCCGGGACGGTGCCGAGGACGCGTGGTGGCAGTCCGTCTACCAGGGGCCCCGGGACACCGCCCCCGACATGCCCGGCTCCCCGCCCGGCACGGGGACGGTGGACGACTGGTTCGACACGGCGTGGGGGGTCATCGCCGAGGAGCGGGACGGACCGGCGGGCGCGGCGGGGCCCGGCGACGGCGACCCGGCGGAGCGGGGGGACGAGGACCCCGGACGTGCGGAGCGCGGCGACGCGGGCGACGCGGGCGCCGCTCCGGCACCGGACCCGCTGGACGACTGGTTCGCGGCCGCCCAGGGCGTCATCGCGGAGGGGGCGCCCGCGGCCCGCACGTCCGTCCTGCCCGGTCAGCGTCCTCCCGCAGGGGCGCCGGACCCGCGGGGCGCAGCCCCGGACCCCGTGGGCCCCGAGTCGGTGAGTCCTGAGTCCGCCGGCCCCGAGCCCGTGGGCCCCGAGCCCGTGGGCCCCGAGTCGGTGAGTCCTGAGTCCGCCGGCCCCGAGCCCGTGAGGCCCGAGTCCGTGAGCCCTGGGCCCGGCGGCCCGGAGCCCGTCCGGACCGCGGAGCCCGTCCGGACCGCCGAGCCCGGGAGCGGTCCGCCGCCGCAGTCCGGGCACGGCGTCGGCGGTCCGGAGGCCGCGGTGCCGCCCACCGCCGGTGCACCCCTGCCGGAGGCACCTTCTCCGCCGGACCCGGAGGCGGCACCGCCCGGGGCCGTGGGCGCTGTCCGGCCCGACGACGGCACCCGCGCGGCGCCGCCGCGACCGGCCGTCCCGCCTCGACCGGCCGCGCCGCCGCCGGACCTGCGGGCCCCGCTTCCGCGCCCCGCCGACGGGGGAGCCCCGCCGCTGGATCCGCGGACGGACCTGCCGCCGGACCCGCGGACGGACCTGCCGCCGGACCCGCGGACGGTCCCGCCGCCGGACCCGCAGCCGCATCCCGCGCCTCCGGAGGCGGCCGCCACCGCCCTTTCCTCGGCTCCCCGCCCGTCCTCCGCCGTGCCCGCACCGCCCGCCGCCCCCGCCGCCCCCCGAACCGGACCGGACCCGGGCGACCGCCCCTCTGCCCCGCGGCCGGGCCCGCCGCTGCCGCACGTGGGCGACCGGCCCCCCACCTACGACGCCGAGCCGTCCGCCCTGCCCCCGGCCGACCCCGAAGGCCTCGGCGACCTGGTCCCGGACACCGTCGTCGAGGGCGCCGGCTACGGCTCCCTCACCCTGCGGGCGGCCGCCGTGCGCGGCGACTCGGCCCGCTACCGCGGGGAGCCGCGCCGGGACGCCCTGCTCGTGGCGCGCTTCGGCGAGGGTCCGGACAGCGTGCTGGTCGCGCTGGTGGCCGGCGCCCCCCGCGGCGCGGGCACCCCGCCGACGGCGGCCGTCCAGGCGTGCCGCCACCTGGCGGCGGCGCTGGGCCGCAGCCGCGCCGAACTCGTCGCGGACCTCCGCGGCGGCGTGCGCGACGGCCTGCGCTTCGGCCTGCAGCGGCTGGTCGCCCGTGCCGCCCAGCAGCTGCGCCCGGCGGACCCGGACCCGGACCCGGAGCCGGCTGCACCGGCCGACCCGCGCCGCCCTCGTGAGGACGCCGCGCCGCCGTGCCCGGCGGGGGGCGCGGCTGCGGGCCCGGAGGCGGACGCGGGGGCGCTGCACTGCGTCCTGGTCCCGCTGGACCCCTCCGTCGGCGACCGGGTCTGCTTCGGGACCGGCCCCGGCGGCCTCTTCCTGCTGCGCCGCGGGCACTGGGTGGACGCCTACGGGGCGCGCCTGCTCCACGACCCGCACCCGGACGGGCGGGAGGGCGCCGCGCCGCCCGACCCCGCGTTCCGGTTCCGGCTCGTCACCGCCTCCCCGGGCGACGTGCTGATGCTGGCGACGGAGGGCCTCGCCGAACCGGTCCGGGAGGAGCCGGCCGTGGCCCGCTTCCTCGCGGACCACTGGTCGCAGCCGCACCCGCCGGGCACGGTGGACTTCCTGCGGCAGCTCCAGGTGCGGGCCAAGGGCTACGCGGGCGACCGCGCCGCCGCCGTGTTCTGGGCCGGCTGACCCGCCGCCCGGAGCGCGGCGGCCCGCCCGCCGCCCGGGCCGCGGTACCGGACCCGCCCCGCGGGCCCGCACCGCGGCCCGGGCCCCTCAGCCGGCGGCCAGCAGCCGGTCGAGCACCGCGGCCACGTGCGCCAGCGACTCCTCCCGCCGCACGCCCGGCAGCCCGACGGCGATCGGCGTGGAGAAGCCGTCGAGCAGCGCCCTGATCCGCACCGCGGCCGCCTCGGCGTCCACCGGTCCGAACTCCCCGGCGGCCGCGCCCTCCCGCAGCAGCGCCACCAGGTCGCGGTGCCAGGGCTCCTCGACGTCGGGCTGCGCGCCCCGGATCCCGGCGTCGGCGAGGGACCGGCCCCAGACCTCGATCCACAGGGTCCAGCGCGGGTCCCCGGGCCCGTCGGGCAGGTACAGGTCCGCGTAGGCGGCGAGCCGCTCCCGCGCGGACGTCCCGGGGCGGGCCAGCACCTCGCGGCGCTGCCCGCCCAGCTGCTCCTCGCTCCAGCGCAGCGTCTCCAGCAGCAGCCGGTCCTTGCTGCCGAAGTAGTAGAGGAGGTGGCCGCCGCTCATCCCCACCTGCCGGCCGAGGGCGGCCATGGTCAGCCCCGCGAGGCCGTGCTCGGCGATCGCGGCCATGGCGGCCGCCAGCACCTGCTCGCGGGGCAGCGCCGCCCGCCGGGCCCTGCCCCGGCCGGGGGGCCGTCCGCCGGCCGCGTCCGGTGCGTCCGGCCCGCCCGGTGCGTCCGGCCCGGGGGGACCTGCCGGGCCGGATGCGCCCGGGCCCGGCGGCGGGTCGGCGCTCACGTCCTGGGCTGCTGCTGGGTGATGCAGTGGATCGCAACGGGGGAGAGACCCCTGACCCTCTGACCTGCCAAAACCGCACCACCCGTAGATCAACCGGGAGAGGAGCGGGAGATCGTCTCCCCGCGTCGTCCTGTGGCTTCTCCCGCATACCTTGCAGATCCTCGGCGATCCGTCGCTCCGTCGCCCGCGTGACCTGAGAGTACACACCCCCCACGCCCTGCAGCCGGTCGCCCGTCCACTCCTCGACCGCCGCCCAGGAGCGCCGCTTCCCCGTCGGACTGCCCCCATCCCGTACCGGAGCCCATGCGGGACCGTCCTTGCCGGCCCCTCGGCAGCCGAGATCGTGAGCCGTGCGTGCCGCTCGGTCCGCACGCAGCCCACTTGCCCACGCACCGGGCGTTCGGTCGACTCGGAAACGGTTCCGTGCGGGTGGAGCGGGAGCGGGCTCGGAGAGCAGCTCTTCAGCAACCACTGCGGCGGCTCGGCGGGCCCGCCCGGCAGCCCTCCGCGGCCCGCCCCGTGGCCGGGCCGGCCCTCCCGGAGCCGATTCCGTTCCGCACCGGCCGGAAGCCCGCCTGCCCGAGGATTCATTCCTCCCCTGTCTCCTTCCGGGCGTCGATCCACTCATCGATCACCTGCTCCGGGGGAAGCGCGATATCCCTGCAAGGCGAATCCGTATGACCTGTGGTCAGGCCCTGAGCACTGCACGTGATGGCATTCACCCCGGATTGATGCCGAGGTGGAGGAGCAGTACCGTTCATGAAGGGCTAGATGGCGATCTGCCGAATCGGCGGACCGCAGGGGGGAACTGTGCCGTCGCAGAAACAAAGGTCGGCGAACGGATACTTCTCATGTCTCAAGAGACCGCCCCGCGTGAAAACCTGGCGCATCCTCGTGAAATCGGAGAGCGCTCGTCGCGACCGCGACGCATGCCCATCCCCCCTGGAAAGCTGCTGATCGACGGCCGATGGGTCGACGCCGCCGACGGCGAGACCATGAACGTGGTGGATCCGACGACAGAAGAGTCGATCACTCATGTTCAACGGGCTTCCGCAGCCGACGCGGAACGTGCGATCGATGCCGCCCGCACCGCATTCGAGGAGGGCCCCTGGGGGCGGATGGGGCATGAGGAACGCGCAAGGATCCTCTTCAGGATGGCCGACCTCCTCGACGAACGCGCCGACGATTTCGCGCTTCGCGAGGCCATGGACATGGGCATGCCGTACACGGATTTCCGAACGATCATCATGCCTCACTGCTCCGGGCTCTTCCGGTTCTTCGCCGGGCAAGCCATGGCGCACATGGACGGCAGCTACCGCACAACGTACGAGCCCACCATCCGTGTCCTCACCAGGCGCGAACCGCTCGGCGTGATCGGCGCCATCACCCCCTGGAACTTCCCGCTCGCCCTGACCTGCTCCAAGGTCGCCCCTGCGCTGGCCGCAGGCAACGTCGTCGTCCACAAGCCTGCTTCGGACACACCGCTCACCGCCCTCGCCCTCGCCCAGGTCGCCCTCGACGCCGGCGTGCCCGACGGGGCGTACAACCTGATCACCGGCCCCGGGGGAGCGGTGGGCGACGCCCTGGTGAAGTCCAGGAAGGTGGAGAAAATCGCATTCACCGGCTCCACCTCGGTCGGTCAGAACCTGATCCGGAACGGCGCTGCCACGATCAAGCACCAGACGATGGAACTCGGCGGCAAGAGCCCCAACATCGTCTTCGCCGATGCCGACATGGATGCCGCCCTGCAAGCCGCGTTCTGGGGGATCTTCTGGAACAAGGGCGAGGTGTGCGTGGCCGGCTCCCGGATCCTGGTCGAGCAACCGATCTACGACGAATTCGTCGAAAGGTTCGCCGCCATGGCACGGGACGCAGTCCTCGGCGACCCGCTCGATCCCGCCACCCAGCTCGGCCCGATCGCCACCCGGCCTGAGTACGACAAGATCCTCGGATACGTGGAGGCGGGAAAGGAAAGCCCGGCGCGCCTCGTCGCCGGCGGCAACGCACCCAAGATCGACGGCAAGGGGCTGTTCATCGAGGCGACGGTCTTCGCGGACGCGACCAACGACCTCAGGATCAGCCGGGAGGAGATCTTCGGGCCCGTGGTACCGGTCATCCCCTTCGACGGCGAGGACGAGGCCGTCCGGCTGGCCAACGACACCGACTACGGCCTCGCCTCGGGAATCCAGACCTCCGACCTCGGCCGCGCCATGAGGCTGGCAGACCGGATCAAGGCCGGCACGGTCTGGCTCAACACCTGGCACAAGTACCACCCCAACGCTCCGTTCGGCGGGTACAAGGCCTCCGGATACGGGAGGGAACAGGGCGCAGAGGCGCTGGAGAGCTACACCCAGTACAAGACCGTCTGGGTCAACCTTGGCTGACCAGTCACCGGATCCGGGCGCGGACCGGCCGGGGAGGAACACGCCGCATCGACCGGACCAGGAGGTCGGAACGTGAAGATCGGAATCCTCGGTGCAGGGAACCTCGGCACCGCACTCGGGCGCAGGCTCGCCGGGGCCGGCCACGACATCGTCGTGGCTTTCGCGCGCACTGAGGACAAGGTCGCCCGAGCCGCCCGGACCATGGGCGGCGGTGCCCGCCCGGGCAGCCCCGAGCAGGCGGCACGGCACGGGGACGTTGTCCTCCTGTCGACCCCGTGGCCCGTGACCCTCGGACTCGTCGACCAGGTGGCCGACTCCCTGACCGGAAGGGTCGTGTGGGACACGACCAACCCGTTCGCCCCCGACATGAGCGAGCTCGTCCTCGGCACCACCACCTCGGCTGGCGAGGAAGTGGCCAGGCATGCGCCCGATGCCGCCGTCGTCAAGGCGATCCCGCCCTTCGCCGAACTCCTGAGCAGCGACTCCGCCGAGGTCGGCGGCCATCGCCCCGGTCTCTTCGTCTGCGGCGACGACGCCGGTGCCCGTGCGACCGTCGTCGGCCTGGCCGCCCAGATCGGCTGCGACCCGGTGGACACGGGCCCGCTCAAACTCGCCCGCTTCACCGAACCCCAGGGCATGCTGCTGACCAACCTCGCCTACGTTCAGGGCATGGGACCTCGCATCACCAGCATCTTGGTCCAGGACTGACCGGTCGTTCCGTCCCCGACTGCGCTCGGGGCAGGCCGGGGGCAAGGGTGTACTTCCCCGGCGCGGTCGGCCGGAGCCAGGTCGGCACCGAGTGCCCTGGGGCGGGGCCACCCGGCTCAGGTCCATTTTCATGATCGAGTGGGAGGAGGCGGGAGGCGATCATCGCTGGCTGCTGTCACCCAACGACGGGGATCCGCTAGCCTCCCCCAGCTCTCCAGCAGAGAGTCCGCAGGTCAAAGCCCTCGACCAGCCAGCTTGTCACGCCTTCGGCTGCTGCTGGGTGATGCAGTGGATGCCGCCCCCGTTGGCGAAGACCGGGCGGGCGTCGACCAGCTCCACCGCGCGCTCGGGGAAGACCTTGGCGAAGACCTCGGCGGCCGCCTCGTCGCGCGGGTCGTCGAAGGCGCAGAGCACCACGGAGCCGTTGGCCAGGTAGTGGTTGATGTAGGAGTAGTCGACCGGCTCGCCGTCCTCGTCGTGCAGCACGGTGGGGGCGGCCAGCTCGACGACCTCCAGGGGGCGGCCGTGGGCGTCGGTGGAGGCGCGCAGGAGGGCGGTGATCTCCTTGCAGACCTCGTGGTCGGGGTGGGCCGGGTCGGGCTGGCTGTGCGCGACGACCAGGCCGGGGCGGAGGAAGGCGGCGACGATGTCGACGTGGCCGCGGGTGCCGAACTCGTCGTAGTCGCGGGTCAGGCCGCGGGGCAGCCAGATCGCCTTGCGGGTGCCGAGGAAGGCGTGCAGCTCCCGCTCCACCTCCTCGCGGGTCCAGCCGGGGTTGCGGCCGGGGTCGAGCTGGACCGTCTCGGTGATCAGGACGGTGCCCTCGCCGTCGACGTGGATGCCGCCGCCCTCGTTGACCAGGCGGGAGGCGAAGCGGCGGGCGCCGGACAGCTCGGCGACGTGCTCGGCGACGTGCTCGTCGTTGTCCCAGGAGGCCCAGGACTGGGCGCCCCAGCCGTTGAAGACCCAGTCGGCGGCGGCGAGGCCGCCCCGGCCGTCGGTCAGGAAGGTGGGGCCGATGTCGCGCATCCACGCGTCGTCCAGCGGACGCTCGACGACCTCCACCGCGGGGGACACGTAGCGGCGGGCGGTCTCGGTCTCCCCAGGATTGACGATGAGGCTGACCGGCTCGTGGCGGACGATGGTGTCGGCGACGGAGGCCCACGCGCGGCGGGCGGTGTCGAGGCCGCCGCCTTCGGACGGGTCGGAGCCGAAGGTGTCGTTCGGGGTGGGGAAGGCCATCCACGTGCGCTCGTGCGGCTGCCACTCGGCAGGCATGGAGAAGCCGAGCTCGGCGGGGGAGGGGGCGGGGCCGGTCATGGGAGTCCTCGGGGTGGGGTGGCTCGCGGGGGAGGTCGCGGGGCGGAGCTGGGGGAGGCCTCGGGCGAGGCCCGGTCCTCGGAGGCGCCGGAGGACCGGGGCCTCCGAGGACCGGGGTCTCAGAGGAAGTAGAGGCGGCTGAGCGACACGCTGTCGGCGGGCTCGGAGCGCAGGGGGGCGCCGTCGAGCGTCACCAGGCCGGTGGCGGCGTCCACCCGGACCTCGCCGGTCCGGCCGTTGCGGACCATGTCGCGCGGGCCGATGCCCCGGGTGCGGCGCACCCCGACGCGGCGGCGCCGGGTCGGCATGCCGTCGCCGGGGCGGTGCGCCATGCCGGAGGCGCCGGGGTCGGCCGCGTCGGCCGCGGCCTGGGCGACGAACGCCACCGAGAGGTCGGCGGCGGTCGCACCGTGGGCGCCGAACTGCGGTCCGAGCACCAGCGGTTCGCAGGTGTCGGTGGAGGCGTTGGGGTCGCCGACCACGCCGTACGCGGGGAAGCCTGCCTTGAGCACCAGCTGCGGCTTGGCGCCGAAGTGGTCGGGGCGCCAGAGCACGATGTCGGCGAGCTTGCCGACCTCCAGGGAGCCGATCTCGTGGGCCAGGCCGTGGGCGATGGCGGGGTTGATGGTCAGCTTGGCGATGTAGCGCAGGACACGCTCGTTGTCGTCGCCGCTGTCGCGCTCACCGAGGGAGGAGGTGCCGTCGAGGGGGCCCAGTTCGCCCTTCATCTTCCCGGCCATGGCGAAGGTGCGGCGCACGGTCTCGCCGGCGCGGCCCATGCCCTGGGCGTCCGAGGAGGTGATGCCGATCATGCCCAGGTCGTGCAGGACGTCCTCGGCGCCCATGGTGCCCGCCCGGATCCGGTCGCGCGCCATGGCGGCGTCGCCCGGGAGGTCCACCTTGAGGGCGTGGGCGGAGACGATCATGCCGAAGTGCTCGCCGAGCGCGTCCCGGCCGAAGGGGAGGGTGGGGTTGGTGGACGACCCGATGACGTTGGGCACGCCCGCCATGCGCAGCACGTTGGGCACGTGGCCGCCGCCGCAGCCCTCGATGTGGAAGGCGTGGATGGTGCGGCCGTCGAGGACGGCGAGGGTGTCCTCCACGGACAGGCACTCGTTGAGGCCGTCCGTGTGCAGCGCCACCTGGACGTCGTGCTCCTCGGCGACCCGGAGCGCGGTGTCCAGGGCCCGGGTGTGCGCACCCATGTCCTCGTGCACCTTGAAGCCGGAGGCGCCGCCCTCGGCGAGCGCCTCCACCAGGGGCGCGTCGCCCGACGAGGAGCCGCGGGCGAGGAAGCCGATGTTGACCGGCCACGCGTCGAAGGCGTTGAAGGCGTGGCGCAGCGCCCAGGGGGAGTTGACGCCCACGCCCCAGACCGGGCCGAACTCCTGGCCGATGATCGTCGTCACACCGGAGGCCAGGGAGGCCTCCATGATCCGGGGGGAGAGCAGGTGGACGTGCGTGTCGACGGCCCCGGCGGTGGCGATCAGCCCCTCGCCGGAGACGATGGTGGTGCCCGTGCCGACGACGACGTCCACGCCGTCGAGGGTGTCCGGGTTGCCGGCCCGTCCGATGGCGGCGATCCGGCCGCCGACCAGGCCGATCGACGTCTTGCGGATGCCCAGCACCGCGTCGATCACGGTGACGTTGCTGATCACCACGTCGCAGGTGTCGCGGACGGCGGCGGCCTTGAGGTGCAGGCCGTCGCGGGCCGTCTTCCCGAAGCCCGCCAGGAACTCGTCGCCCGGTGCCTGGGAGTCGGACTCCACCCGGACGATCAGGCCCGAGTCGCCGAGCCGGATCCGGTCGCCGGCCCGGGGACCGTGCACGGCGATGTAGTCGTGGGCGTCGATGCCGCCGTGGAGGCTGCTGCCGCCGCCCCCGGTGATCTCCGCGTTGCCGGACCTCATGCGCGGCTGCTCCCCTCGTCCTCACCCTTGCCCGTGCCGCTGCCCGGCCCGCCGGTCCCCGTGCCCCCGTCGAACGCGGTCAGGTACCCCGTGGCCCGCGCCTTGGCGAGGGCCGCCTCCTTGGCGCCGGGGGCGTCCAGCGGCCCGTCCACCAGGCCGGCGAAGCCGACGGCGACCCGGGCACCGCCGATCGGCACCAGGGCCACCTCCACCGTCGCCCCGGGGTCGAAGCGCACCGAGGAGCCCGCCGCCACGGCCAGCCGGGTGCCGTACGCGGCCGCACGGTCGAAGGCCAGACGCGGGTTGGTCTCGAAGAAGTGGAAGTGGGAGGTGACGGAGATCGGCACGTCCGAGGTGTTGCGCACCGGCAGGCGCAGCGGCGCGGGCGCGGGCTCGTACCCGGTCCCGCTGCCCGGGAGGGCCGCCCCGGGGGCGTCGTCGCCGAGCGAACCGGCGCCCTGGAACGGGTCGGTGACCACGGCGAGCCGGGTGCCGTCGTCGAAGACCGCCTCGACCTGCACCACCGTGACCACGTCGGGCACGCCGGGCAGCACGTCGTCGGCGCCCAGCACCGTGCGTCCCGCCTCGATCGCCCCCGCCAGCCGGGCCCCGTCGCGGGCGGCCTCGCAGACGGTGTCCGCGATGAGCGCGGTGGCCTCGGGGACGTTGAGGCGAACGCCGCGGGCGCGGCGGGCGCGGGCCAGTTCGGCAGCTGTGAAGATCAGCAGCCGGTCCCGCTCGGTGGGTGTGAGTCGCACGTGCCCTCGCTCGACAGGGTTTAGAACGGCGTTCAAACGACTGGGCGGCATTCAACCCCAGCGCCGCCGCCCTGTCCACCTCGTCCCGTCCAGCCTCGCCCGACCCGGCCGCCCGCGCGCGCCCGGTGGGCCCCGGGGGTGGCCGGGGCGGGCCGGGCGGACTCCGCGTGGCCGGGCCTCCGGTGCGGGATGCCGGGCGTCGGGTGTGCCGGCTGTCCGCCCGGCTCCGGCCTTCGGTCCGGGGCGGGGCGTATCCGCCCCCCTGGGGCGGGAAGGACCGGCGTTCGCCGCGCTGCCGTCGGTCAGGACCGGCCCCGCCGCGCACCGAGGCGGTGCGCGCCGACGGCTCCCGACCGGACCCGCGGGCCGGTCCCGGCCTGCGGGGCCGGTCCGCGGGAGCCGCTCCGGGAGCGGCCCGTCACGCCGGTGCGCCCCCCGGCCTCCCCGCCGGCCCCTCGCCCGGAGACGGCGACGGCGGGCCCGACGCCGGGCCCGGCGTCGGGCCCGGGCGGCCCGCCGGCGTCAGACGGACCGTCAGGATCTGGAAGGGGCGCAGCGACAGCCGCAGGGCGTCCGGCGGGCCGCCCGCCGGGGTCGGCGCGTCCGCCGCGCCGTCCGGGAGCGGACGCTCCAGCAGGTCGGTGACGGTCGCCGCGGCGACCGGGAAGCCCGTCCGCAGGGTGCCGCGGGCCCGTCCGCCGCGCGACTCGTAGAGCCGGACCACCACGTCCCCCGAGCGGTCGTCGGCGAGCTTCACCGACTCCACCGTGACCGCCGGGCCCTCGACCGCGACCAGCGGCGGCCCGGCCGGGGCGGGGCCCGGTACCGTCCGCAGCGGCAGGTTGAGCGCGTGGCCGCCCGCCACCGCGTCGCCGATCCCGGCGCCGGGCTGCAGCGCGTACCGGAAGCGGTGGACGTCCCGGTCGGTCTCCGGATCGGGGCAGCGCGGGGCGCGCAGCAGCGTCAGCCGGACGGTGGTCGTGGTGCCGTGCTCCCCCGCGCTCCGGGTCACGTCGTGGCCGTAGGTGGAGTCGTTGAGCAGCGCGATCCCGTACTCCGGCTCCCCGACGTGGATCCAGCGGTGGGCGCAGACCTCGAACCGCGCCGCCTCCCAGCCGGTGTTCGTGTGGGTCGGCCGGTGCACGTGCCCGAACTGGATCTCCGCCGTGGACCGGTCGGCGTGCACGTCCAGCGGGAACGCCGCCTTCAGCACCTTCTCCGACTCCCGCCAGTCCACCTCCGTGGCCACCTCCAGCCGCGGCGACCCGGCCGCCAGCCGCAGCACCTGGACCGCCGAGGAGGAGCCGAACCGCCGCACCACCCGCACCGACGCCAGCAGCGGCCCCGCCGCCTCCCCGGTGACCGACTCGGCCGCCACCAGGTCGGTGCACCGCCGCCGGTAGTGGCGGTCGATGTCCCAGGCGTCCCACTGGTTGGGATGGTCGGGGTGCAGCTGCAGGAGGTTGCCGCGTCCGCCCGGGGACAAAACCTCCCGGTCCGCGGTCAGGTCGCGGACCGAGGACAGCAGCCCGTCGGCGTCCACCACCACCCTCAGCAGGCCGTTCTCCAGGACGAAGCCGCCGTCGCCGGCCCGCAGCAGCACGGCCGGCGCGACCCCGTCCGGCAGGCCGTCGCGCAGCGCGCCGGCGCCGAGCGCGGGCGCCTCGGCCCACCGCGGCTCCCCGTCCGCGCCGACCAGCACCTCCGCCCGGTCGAAGGACGCCGCGTTGAGCACCGCCGTGCCGCGCCCGGCGCCCGGCGCCCCCGGAGGTCCGCCGCCGCCCTCGTCGCCCTTGCCGGCCGCATCCCCCTCGCCTGTCGCCCCGGTCGCCCCTGCCGCGCCGGCGTCCGCCGCCGCGCCCGCCAGGGCCTCCGCCGCCGCGGCGGTGAGCGCGTCCAGCTCCGCGTGCACCGCCGCATAGGTCTCCCGCGCCTCCCGGTGCACCCACGCGATGGAACTGCCCGGCAGGATGTCGTGGAACTGGTGCAGCAGCACCGTCCTCCACAGCCGGTCCAGCTCCTCGTACGGGTAGGCGTAGCCGGGCGCGCGCAGCGCCGCCGTGGCCGCCCACAGCTCCGCCTCCCGCAGGAGCGCCTCGGCCCGGCGGTTGCCCTGCTTGGTCTTCGCCTGGGTGGTGTACGTGGCGCGGTGCAGCTCCAGGTACATCTCGCCCGTCCACACCGGCGCCTGCTCCCCGTACTCGGCCTCCGCCGCCTCGAAGAACGCCGCCGGGGACTCCACCGCCACCCGCGGCGACCCCTCCAGGTCCCGCAGCCGGCGGGCCTTCTCCAGCATCTCCCGGGTCGGACCGCCCCCGCCGTCGCCGTACCCGAAGGGGACCAGCGAGCGTCCGGCCCGCCCGTGCTCGGCGAAGTTCCGCACCGCGCGGGCCAGTTCGGCGCCCGCGAAGGTCGCGTTGTAGGTGTCGACGGGCGGGAAGTGGGTGAACACCCGGCTGCCGTCGATGCCCTCCCACCAGAAGGAGTGGTGCGGCATCGGGTTGGTCTGGTTCCAGCTCAGCTTCTGGGTGAGGAACCAGCGGACCCCGGCCAGCCGCGCCAGCTGCGGGAACGCCGCGGTGTAGCCGAAGGAGTCGGGCAGCCACACCTCGCGGGTCTCCACCCCCAGCTCCTCGGCGAAGAAGCGCTTGCCGTGCACCAGCTGCCGGGCCAGCGCCTCCCCGCCGGGCATGTTGGTGTCCGACTCCACCCACATCGACCCCACGGGCGCCCAGGTGCCCGCCGCCACCGCCCGCCTGATGCGCTCCCAGACGTGCGGCTGGTGCTCCTTCACCCAGGCGTACTGCTGGGCCTGCGAGCAGGCGAAGACCAGCTCCGGGTAGTCCTCGGCGAGCGCCGTGACGTTGGCGAAGGTCCGCGACGCCTTGCGCACCGTCTCGCGCAGCGGCCACAGCCAGGCCGAGTCGATGTGGGCGTGCCCGACGGCCGAGAGCCGGTGCGCGCTGGCGTGCGCGGGGCGGGCGAGCTCCTCCGCCAGCTCGGCCCGGCCGGCCGCCGCGGTACCGGGCACGTCGTGCAGGTCCAGCGCGTCCAGCATCCGCTCCAGGGCGCGCAGGATCCCGTGCCGCCGCGGGTCGGTGAAGGCGAGCTCGTGCATCAGCTCCGCCAGCACCTCCACGTCCAGCACCAGGTGCCAGACCTCCTCCTCCAGCACCGCCAGCTCCGCCTGCGCCAGCCGGTACAGCGGCTCGTCGCCCGCGGTGAGCAGGTCGCCGAGCTGCGTCGGCCGGAAGCCGTGCAGCACCGCGGGGTTGGCCGCGGCCTCGGCGAGCAGCTCCACCCGCTCGCCGCCCGCGACCGGGTTCCCCACCGGGATCCACCGGTTGCGCGGGTGCAGCCCCTTGAGCGGCACGCCCGACGCGTCGTACACCAGCGCCTCGGCCTGGAAGCCCGGCCAGCCCTCCCCGTACCCGAGGTCGAAGACCGCCTCCACGCGCCGCCCCGCCCACTCCCGCGGCACCTCGCCCTCGAAGCGGAACCAGGTCGTCGACCACGGCGGCCCCCACGCCCCGCCGACCGGGAACGGCTCGAACCCCGCCCCCAGCACCTCCCGCACCGGCACCGGCTCGCCCGGCAGGTGCCGCGCGGAGACCCGCAGCGGGGACCGGGCGCCGTACTGCGCCGGGCGGATCCACTGGTCCATCGCCCGGTCCAGGCGGCCCTCCACCAGCAGCCGGTCGTCGTGCACGCCGCTCACCCGCCCGTCGGTCCGCGCGGCGGGGCCGCCGCACCCCCACGGTGTGCCCGCCCCCGTGCCCGGCCATGCCTGGGCCGCGGCCGTCCGGGGCCGCCGCCGTGCCCGGGGCGGGGTCCTGCCGCGTGGGCCTGCCGTGGGGTCCTGGCGTGGGGGCCTGTCACGGGGGACTGCCGCGAGGGGTGGCGCAGGGGTGCGGCGCACCGCCCGGCCCGGCGCCGCGCTGCCGCCGCCGGGCACCCGTGCGGAGGTGTCCCGAGGACTCTGCGTGCGGGAGGGGGCGGCGGAAGGGCGCAGGGAGACGGGGGCGGGGAGGCGGGGGCGGGGAGGCGGGTCGGAGTGCGCGCTGCTTTGCGCGGGCATGACGCATGCGGACGCGGTGGGCGGCCCCCGTGTCCGGAATCCACGCCTCCGGAAACCCGCCGCGACGGGACGGGGGGAGGTGAGGGCCGGATCGTCTGCGAAGGGCGGAGCAGAAGTGATAGACGGTCACCCGCGTCTCCCGCGGCAGCGCAGCGCCCCCGCGGGCGACGCCCTCGCTGGCGGCGACCCCGTGCCCCCGACCCCCGTGCCCCCGACCCCCGTGCCCCCGCCCCCCACGGACCCGTCGGCCCCGGAGCGGCCGGCCCTCGGCCCCCCGGGCCTCCCGGTCCCCGAGCCCCGGCCGCCCGGCACCGGCTCCTGTCCCCGGTCCGCATCCGGCGCCGAGGCCGGCTCCCGGCCCGGCCCCCGCCCCTCCGTACCGGGCGACCCACCCGCGCAGAGCGACTCCGCCGCGCCGGGCGGCCCCTCCATGCCGGACCGCCCGGTGACGCCGGACCGCCCCGCCGAAGCGCCCCCGCCCCCGTCGGCGCGGCGGGAGCCCGCACGCCCCGCCCCCGGCCCTGTCCCCGGCACCGGCTCCGGCGCCGGCACCGACTCCGGCACCTTCGACGGGGACCCCGGCACCGGCACCTTCGACTGGGACCTCCGCAGCGGCCGCCTCGTCTGGGACGAGCCGACCCGCCTCCTCCTCGGCCTCCCCGCCGGCGTCCTCGAAGGCCGGGCGGACCTGCTGCGCCGCCGCCTCGACCCCGGCGACCTGCACCTGCTCGACGCCGCCGTACGAGCGGCCGCGGCCGCCTGCGGCCCCTGCCGTGCACGGTTCCGCGTCCCCCGCCCCGACGGGCCGGACCGCAGGCTCGCCGCCCACGGCCGTGCACTGTCCGGCCCCGGCGGCGGGGCCGCCCGCATCGTCGGCACCGTGCGCGACGTCACCGCCGAGGAGGACCTCGCCGTGTGGCTGCGGCACGCCGTTGCGCCCCGCTCCGTGCCGTCCGTCCCCGTCCCCGGCGTCACCGTCGCCGCGCGCCCTGCCACCGCCTCCGGCCGCCCGGGGACCGGCGGCGACTGGTGCGACGCCATCCCGCTGCCGGGCGCCCACCTCGGCCTCGTCGTCGGCCGCGTCCGGGGCCGCGGCGCGCACGCGGCCGCCGTGACGGGCCAGCTCCGCGCCGCCCTGCGCGCCTACGCCGCCGAGGGGCACGACCCCGCCGCCGTCGTCTCCCGCGCCTCCCGCTTCCTCGCCGGCCTCGGCAGCGGCATCTCCGCCGGCTGCACCTACGTCGACCTGGACACCCTTGCCGGAACCGCCGAGGTCGTCCGGGCCGGCCACCGCGGACCGCTCGTCCGGGGCCCGCACGGCGACTGCGACCGGCCCGACGTCGAGGGCGGCCCCCCGCTCGGCGTCGACCCCGAGGACGGACACCCCGTCACCCGTCTCGACCTGGAGCCCGGTGCCGTCCTGCTGCTCCGCACCGACGCCGCCACGGAGTCCCGCCCACGCCGCCCGTCCTACCCGCCCCACCCCTCCCACCCGGACCGCCGACGGGATCCGGACCCGCACCCGGAGGGGGACGGGCAGCAGGAGGAGGGCGGACCCGGCGGCGACGCCCGCGCCCTGTGCGCGCACCTGGCCGCAGCCCCCGCCGACGACCTCGACGCCCTCGCCGACGGCGCCGCCGCCCTCCTCCGCAGCCGGCACGGCGGCCCCGACGGCCCGGGCCTCCTCCTCGCCCGCTGGGACGCCCCTCCCGGCCACGTGCTCCGCCGCCGCCTGCGCCGCGCCGTCGACCCCGCCGACCTGGTCGCCGTCGGCAGGGTCCGCCGACAGCTGCGGGCCGCGCTCCACCGCTGGGGTGTCGGCGACCTGGCCGACACCGCGGAGCTGCTCGTCTCCGAACTGGTCACCAACGCCCTCGTCCACACCGACCACGGCGCGGTGCTCGCCGCCACCCTGGTCACCCCGGCCGGCGGCACTCCCGGCCGCACCCCGCCGCACGGCACCCGCCTGCGGGTCGAGGTCCGCGACGGCGCCTCGCAGCGCCCTCGGGCCCGGACCCCGGGCGAGCACGCCGCCTCCGGACGCGGCCTCCTGCTCGTCCAGGCCCTCGCCGACGACTGGGGCGTCCAGCCGCGCGGGGACGGCAAGGCCACCTGGTTCGAACTCGTCCGGCCCTGAGCCCTGCCCTGAGCCCGGCCCCGCCCTGCCCGGTCCGAGCCGGGCACCGGGTCCGGCCCGGGTCCGGCGCCCGGGACCGCCCCCGGGCCCGGGGCCCGACGGCCGCCCCCCGCCCTGGGTTAGCCTCGGGTGGTGCTCCGGAGCACGCCCGCCGCGCCCGTCGCCGGTTCGCAGACGACCGGCATTGCCGCGCGGGCGAACATCCGGGAGGATGAGGAGAATGTGTGCGGTCCCGCCCGGGCCGCGGTGACCGGGAGCGGCAGGAGAAGCATGGCGACCGAGCCCAAGCCTCAGGGGCCCACCCGCCGCCCGCCGTTCCGTCCGCCGGAGCAGAGCGTGCGCGAGCGCGAACGGGGGGAGCGCGAGCGGGCCCTGCGCGGCGCCCACCTCGCCGCCGCGGCGCGCGGCGTCCCCACACCGGCCGCAGACTCCGCGCCGGAGTGGCTGGAGCCGGCGATGGCCGCCAACGGCATCGGCTCCTTCGACTGGGACATCCGCAGCGACGTCCTGGAGGGCGACCTCCGCGCCTGCCGCATCCTCGGACTGGACCCGGACCGCTTCGACCGCAGCTCCGAGGCGTTCCTCGCCCTGCTCCACCCCGAGGACGCCCCCGTGGTGCGGCGCCGCGTCGAGCGCGCCGTCGCCGAGCTCGGCCAGTGCGGCGCCTACTACCGCACCGTCTTCCCCGGCGGCGAGATGCACGCGGTGCGCTTCCGCGGCCGGGTGCTCGCCGACGCCCAGGGCCGCGCCTCCCGCATGGTCGGCTTCGTCTGGGACGCCACCGCCGAACTCCACAAGCGGACCAGGGCCGACCGGATGGCGGTGGTGCGCGAGGAGCGCACCCGCTTCATCAAGGAGGCGGCCCGCGCCCTCTCCGAGGCGGTCACCGTCCGCGACGTCGCCCGCGTCTTCACCGAGCTCCCGCTGCCCGGACGGCCGCCGGACGGCCTCGTCCTCGCCTCCCTGGAGAACGGCCGCCTGCAGATCCTCGGTGCCACCGGCTACCGCCCGGAGTCCCTCCAGCCCTACGACCGCACCCCGCTGGACCCCCGGCACCCGGCCTCGGACGCCGTCCGCACCCGCACCCCGGTCTTCCTGGCCAGCCCCGAGGAGTACCGGCGGCGCTACCCCGAGGCCTGGCCCCGCGTCAGCGTGCTGGGCCGCCGCTCCTGGGCGTTCCTGCCGCTCATCGCGGGCAGCCGGCCGATCGGGGTCTGCCTGGTCAGTTTCGACGACGACCGGGACCTCGGCGGCGACGACCGCACCCTGCTGTCCACCCTGGGCGGCCTCGTCGGCCAGTCCCTGGCGCGTGCCCGCCTGCACGACGCCGAGCACGAGCTCGCCTCCGGCCTGCAGCGGGTGATGCTGCCCCGCCGGGTGCCGCCCGTGCCCGGCACCACCACCGCCGTCCGCTACCTGCCGGCCGGCACCGGCCTGCAGATCGGCGGCGACTGGTACGACGTGGTGCCGCTGCCCGGCGGCCACGTGGGGCTGGTGATAGGGGACGTGCAGGGCCACGACGTCCACGCCGCCGGCGTCATGGGCCAGCTGCGCATCGCCCTGCGGGCCTACGCGGCCGAGGGGCACCCGCCCGCGGCGGTGATGGCCCGCGCCTCCCGCTTCCTCGCCGACCTGGACACCGGCCACTTCGCGACCTGCACCTACGCCGAGGTCAACGTCGAGCACGGCGTCGTCTACGCGGTGCGTGCCGGCCACCTGGACCCGGTGGTGCGCCGCACCGACGGCTCGACCGCGGTGCAGCCGGTGGCCGGCGGGCTGCCGCTGGGCATCTCGCCGGAGGAGGAGTACCAGGTCACCCGCTTCACCCTGGACCCCGGCGAGGTCGTGGTGCTCACCACCGACGGCCTGGTCGAGGCCCGCACCGTCGACCTGGACGAGGGCATGGAGCGGCTGCGCCGCGTGCTCGGCGGACCGCTGCCGGCCGTCGCCGACGGCACCGACCCGCTGGAGGCGCTCGCCGACCGGATCGCCGCCGACGCCGTCGACTCGGCGGAGCGCGAGGACGACATCGCGCTGCTGCTGATGCGCTGGGACGGGCCGGAGGGCGGTCTGCCGCAGCAGCGGCTGCGCCGCCGCATCGGCCAGGCGGACCTTGCGCGGATCGCCGAGCTGCGGGGTGAGATCCGCGCCGCGGTGACCCGCTGGGGGGTCGGGGACCTCGCCGACACCGCGGAGCTGCTCGCCTCCGAGCTGGTCACCAACGCGCTGGTGCACACCGACCGGGACGCCATGGTCACCGCACGGCTGTACCGGGACGGGGACGGCCCGGTCCGCTTCCGGCTGGAGGTCGAGGACGACTCCGACCGGTGGCCCACCCGCCGCACCCCCGGCGAACAGGCGTCGTCGGGCCGGGGGCTGATGCTCGTGGAGGCGCTGGCCGACTCCTGGGGGGTCGAGCCGCGCGGCAGCGGCAAGCGGATGTGGTTCGAGCTCGGCACCACGGCCGACTGAGCCACGGGCACGGGGCACGCCCGTCACCCGGGCCGACGGCACTCCTCGGGCCCGCGTCCCGGGCCGCCCGGCGCCCGCCCCGCCGCCGGGCCTGCGGCGCGGGGACCGGCGCAGGCCCGGCACGCCGGACTGCAGGGGCCGCTCAGCCGAGCTGCTGCTCCAGGCTGCGGAGCTTCTCCTCCAGCGAGTCGAGCCGCGGCAGGGTCAGCGTGTCGTCCTCCGCGCTGAGGTCGTACACCCGGTCGCCGCCCGGGCCCGCCGCCGCCCCGGGCCGCCCGGAGCCCGTCCCCGCCCCTGCCCCCGCCTCCGTGCCCCGTCCGGCGCCCGTGCCGTCGCCGGCCACCGCCGCTCCCGCGCTCCCGGAGGCGGCTATGGCAGGCTCCGCGCCGCGCTGGTCGTACCCGCCCTGCTCGCCCGCCGCCTGCAGCACCGGCACGGCGCCGCGCGGGCCGCGCGGCCGCACCCAGCCGCCGTGCGCCCGGCTGAGCGCCCGGATCTCGGCACGCTCGCGCCGTTCGGCGAGCCGCTGCCGCTCCCGGGCGGCCGCCCGCTCCCGCCGCTCGTCGCGGACCTCCTCGACGGCCTCGTCCAGGCTCCGCACGCCCTCCAGGAGCATCAGCGACCAGGCGGCGTAGGTCTCGCGGGGGGCCCGCAGCCAGCGGACCGTCCGGATCTGGGGGAGCGGGCGCGGCACCAGGCCCTGCTCGCGCAGGGCGGCCTTGCGGGTCTGCTTCAGGGCGCGGTCGAAGAGGATCGCGGCCGAGACGGACATGCCGGAGAAGAACTGGGGGGCGCCGTCGTGGCCGCCGCCGCGCGGGGCGTGGACCCAGTTGAACCAGGCCGAGGCGAAGGCGAAGAGCCACACCAGCAGCCGGGAGCCGAACGCCGCGTCGCCGTGGCTGGCCTCGCGGACCGCCAGCACCGAGCAGAACATCGCGGCGCCGTCCAGCCCGAACGGCACCAGGTACTCCCAGCCGCCGGACAGGTTGAGGTTCTGCACGCCGAAGCCGACCAGCCCGTGGAAGGAGAGCGCCGCGGCCACCGCCGCACAGCAGAACAGCAGGGCGTACGAAGCGATCCCGTACACCATCTCCTTGCGCCGCCGGCGCTCCTCGCTGCGCTCCCAGGAGTCGGTGTCGGACCGGCGGTGTTCGCCGCGGCCGCGCAGGAGGGCGAGCAGCACGCCGGCGGCCACCAGGGCCGCCACGCCGCCCGCGGCCCAGCCCGGAGGGATGTCGGAGAGTCTCATGGCGGACCATCCTGGCGGACGGTACGGGGCCGTACGGCTGATTCGGCGTTCAATACACCAATGCGAGTGATTTAGGACCCGCAGCCCGTTTCCCCGCCTCCGCGGCCGCGCGGGCAGCCGAAGCAGGCCGCCTCCGGGCGGACCGTGTAGTGGAGGCAGCAGCTCACCCGCGTCCTGGTCCGCATCGGGGCCCGTCCGGGCCCCTGGTCCAGCAGCCGGAAGTCCGCGCCCCCGGCGAACGGCGCGGTGCCGCCCGGGAGCAGCGCGGACAGCTCGGCCGCCGCCCGCTCCTCCTCCCCGAGCAGGCTCCCCGCGTACCAGAGCCCCTCGACGAGCTCGTCGGTGGCCGTCGCCCACAGGGTGCGCGGTCCGCGCCGCAGCAGCGGGCGGAAGGCGGCCAGCACCGGTTCCAGGTGCGCCGCGACCGCCGCCAGCAGCTCGGCCCGCAGCTCCGCCGCCCCGGCGACCGTCCGGGCGCCGGGCAGGCCGGCCGCCGGGTCGCCGGGCAGGCAGGCGAAGGAGTCCACGGCCGCCGTCGCCCGGCCCGCCGCCCGGTGGACCGACACCGCGGCGGGGGACAGCCGGGGGACCCTGCGCTCCAGGAACCAGGGGAGGCTGAGGAGCAGGCAGGCGGGCCAGGCGTAGCGGTGCAGGGCGAAGCCCGCCGCGACGTCGGGGCGCAGCGGCCCGCCGTACCGCTCCGGTCCGCACCGCGCCTCGGCCTCGACCGTGCGGCGCAGCACGTCCGGGTCGCCCGCCAGGTCGGCCCCGGTGGTCCAGCCGCCGCCCGAGCGCGGCGCGGCGACCTCCGCGCGCAGGCCGGGGAAGACCCGGGCCAGGCGGGCGTAGGCGCCGGCGCAGGGCTGCAGGTCCGGGCCGCGCCGGGCGGGGGAGAGGCCGGCGGAGGCGGGCGGTGCGGCGGACGGAGCGGGGAGGGTGCTGCCGGCGGCGTGCATGCGCGGGGGACCTGTCGGTCGGAGGGGCAACGGCTGAGCAGGTAAGGCTTACCTTAGCCGACCTCGCCGCCGGTTGCCCCCGCGCCCCGCCCGCCGCCGTCGCGCCCTGCGCCGGTCCGCCGGATGCCGCTCCGCCCCGTGCCGCTCCGCCCCGTGCCGCTCTGTCCCGTGGGGATCTGTCCCGTGCCGCTCCGGCCCGCGCCCGGCAGCCCCGGCCCGGGGAGCCGTCCCGCGAGCGTCGGGCGCCCCGCGGGGGACGGCCGGCCCGCCGGTGGCGCCGGTTCCGCCAGCCGGCCCGCCAGCCACACCGGCACCCCGCCCAGCGCCCCCACCAGCCGCGCGGCCTCCGCCCGCAGCCGCGCCGCCTCGACCGGCTCGGACGCGTCGGCCAGCGACGCCAGCGCCGGCGCCATCCCCACGGTGAAGCCCAGCTGCTCCCGCAGCCGCAGGGAGGCGGTGAAACCCTCCCGGGCCGCCGCCCGGTCCCCCTCGGCCAGCGCCAGTCCGGCCAGGTGGCGGCAGGTGTGGGAGCGGAGCAGGTCGTCGCCCCGCTCCTCCGCGCCCGCCTGGGCCCGCAGGTAGGCGGTGCGGGCCGCCGCCGGGTCGTGCTGCAGGTTCTCGGCGACCAGCCCGCGCCGGAAGTCCAGCAGCGGCCGGCCCGGCGCGTCCGGGGAGAGCATCGCCGAGGTGCGCCCGAGGGCGGCCTTCGCCTCGTCGGCCCGGTCCCGCACCCCCAGCAGGGTCGCCACGTAGGCCAGGAAGCCCCGTTCGCACGCCGCCGCCGCCCGCTGCTCGGGACTGCGGGCGGCGGCCTCGGCCTGCCGCAGGGCCGCCTCCGCCTCCTCCCAGCCGTCGGCCGTGTAGAGGCACTGCTCGATCAGGAGCTCGGCCCGCCGCAGCGCCGCCCAGGGGTCCCGGCCGGCCAGCGGCGCCAGCAGTTCGGCCGCCTCCGCCCAGCAGGCGCGCGACCGCAGCCGCCACACCGCGTCGTCCGCGGCGGCGGGTGCCGGTGCGCGCGAGCGCCACGGGCCGACCGGTGCTGCTTCGTGCTCCGGCAACGCCACCTCCTCGTGCGCGGTGTCCGGCACCGGGACCGCCGTTGCGGAATTTCAGCATGCGGACGCGCTTGTGCGCCAGATCACGTGCACCGCCTGTTTCCTGACACCGGATCGGACCGGCCGGCAGGTGCGTGCCCCCCGCTCAGGAGGTGGATCCGGTGCGCACCAGCGTCCGCGCCGCGCCGTTGAGGGGCTCCGGCACCCCGGACGGGCCGAGGAGGAAGAGGGCCACCAGCAGCTGTTCGGCCCGCACCACGGCCTCACGCGGACAACCCGGGAGGGTGAACAGGACCGTCGCCGACTCCTCCGCATGGAGGGTCGCCAGCCACAGGCACTCCACCGCCCGCAGGTCCGCCGGCCCGCTCCACGCCTCCACCTGCGCCACCAGCCCGGGGCCCAGCAGGCGGACGCCGTCCCCCTCCGGTGCGGCGGACGCCTCCAGACCGCCGAACCCGAGCCACTCCAGGAAGCGCGCCGCCGCCGTCACCGCGTCCTGCCGGGTCCGCACCGGGTGCGGCCGGAAGGGCACGCCCGGGCGCGGGGGCGCCGTGCCCGGGCGGGCGGCGCCCGCCGCCTCCGGCGGGCCTCCCCGCGGTCCGGCCGGGGCGGCGGGTGCCGTCGGGGCGATCGGGGGCGCGGCGTGCGGCTGCACGCCGGGGTGCACGGCCTCCTCCCGGAGCGTGCGGTCCACCGGCAGCCGCACGGTGGCGCCGCAGTGGCAGGTGAACTCCGGCTGCGGCCACTGCTCGGACCGCCCGCACCGGGGGCACCGCAGGGACAGCCAGGAGTCCTCCCACGACCGGAAGCGCACCTGGACCGGCGCCCCGCCTCGCAGCAGCGGCATCCTCAGCGAGGCGCCGCACGGGCAGGGAAGCGCCGGCGGCCGGTACAGGTGCTCGCGCCGGCACGCCGGGCAGCGGACCGGCCCGCCGCCGCACCGCGGGGCCTCGGCCCCGCGCGCCGCGGACTCGTCGGGGGGCGGCGTTCCGGACATCGTGCGCACCGTCCGATCGGCTCGGGGCTGGGGCTCGCCCCCCATGGTCCCCGATCCGCCTCCCCCGCGGCAGCACTTGCGTCGATCCTCAGGGGTCTCTCAGGGTCGCCCGGCCCCGCCCCGTCCTGCGGGGCGCCGGCCCGGCGGCCGCGTCAGCCGCCGCACTGGGCGAGCATCACTCGCTTGTCGGGGGCGGTCACCGGCAGGGCGTACTTCAGCGACACCTGGGCGAACCGCACCACGTAGGCGCAGCGCACCGCCTTGTTCGGCGGCAGCCAGGACGCCGGGCCGTAGTCCCGCTTCTGCGAGTTCTGCGACCCGTCGGCCGGCAGCAGGTTGAGCGGGTCGTTCGCGATCCGCTCGCGCTCGGCCGCGTCCCAGTGCGCCGCGCCCATCTGCCAGTCGTACGACAGGGGCATGATGTGGTCGATCTGGACCTCGGAGGCGTGCTGCTTGGTCCACTTCAGGGTCTTCCCGGTGTACGGGTCGTACAGCGTCATCGCGGTGACGACGCACTTCGAGCCGGACCGGTGCCGCAGGTCGCGGCCGTCGCGGGCCAGCAGGTCGTTGCGGGTGTCGCAGCCGTTGTGGGCCAGCGGCACGTCGTCGACGGCGTCGGTCCAGGCGTAGCCGAACCGCTCCCGCGAGTACCCCGTCCTCGGCCCCTTGCCCGCCGTGCGGACCCGGGCGATGAGCTCCCGCGCCCGGGCGCGGTCCTGCGGGGGCACGGGCCCGAGGCCGGGGCGGGTGCCGTCGGGGTTGTCCAGCGGGTCGGTACCGGGGCCGGAGGCGGCCGCGCCGTCGCCGGACCGGTCCGGGAGGGGGGCCGGCGGGGTGCCGCCGCCCAGGGTGGCCGAGGAGCAGCCGGTGAGGGCGAGCAGGAGCACGGTGGTCGCGGATATGACGGGGCGGCTCTTGCGCACGGGGCTCTCCGGCTGGTGGGACGGGCGGGCGGGTGGACGGGGTGCCCAGGGGACCAGGCGGGTCATGGGCCGTCAAGTGCCCTCTACCCGGGCGGTCCGGGGTGCAGTCCGGGCCCCGCGGCCCCGCCGGGCCCCGGCCCCGCAGTCCCGCCCGTCCCCGGCCCCGCCGTGCGGTCCGGTACCGGGTGCGGCCCGTCGTGCGGCAGGCTGGGGCCGTGGGAGACCAGGGGCCGCGCGTGGCGGCGATCGTGCTGGCGGCCGGTGCCGGGCGGAGGCTCGGCGGCCGGCCCAAGGCGCTGCTGGAGTACCGGGGGCGGCCGCTGGTGGAGCACGCGGTCGCGGTGGTCCGCGAGGGCGGCTGCGACCCGGTGCACGTGGTGCTGGGCGCCGGCCGGGAGCGGGTGGCGGCCGCCGCGGACCTGGCCGGCTGCACGGTGGTGGCCAACCCCGGTTGGGCGGAAGGGATGGGCTCCTCGCTGCGGGCCGGCCTCGCGTCGCTGCCGCCGGACTGTCCGGCGGCCCTGGTGGCGCTCGTGGACACCCCGGGGGTGACGGCGCGGGCCGTGGCGCGCCTGCTGGCCGCCCACCGTGCGGGCGCCCCCCTGGCGGCGGCGGTGTACGGGGGCGTGCGCGGCCATCCGGTGCTGATCGGCTCCCGGTACTTCGCGGAGGCGGCGGACGCGGCCCGGGGCGACGCGGGCGCGCGGGCGCTGCTGGCGGCGCGGGCGGCGGAGCTGGAGCTGGTCGAGTGCGGGGACGTGGCCCGGCCGGACGACGCGGACACGCCCGAGCAGTGGGCGCGGTGGGCGGCGGAGGACGGCTGAGCGTCACCCGCGCCCCGTCCGCCGCGGGTCGCCTCCGCGCCCGCACCCGTGGCCCTCGCGGCTCCGGGCGCCGGTGCGGGGCCGGTGCGGCTCCGGATGCGGGCGGGCTCCCGCCGGCCCCGGCCCATCCGCCCGACCGGGCCCGCCCGCCCGACCGGGCCCGCCCGCCCGACCCGGCCCATCCGCCCGACCGGGCCCACCCGGCCGACCGGGCCCACCCGCCCGACCGGGCCGGCTCAGCCGATCTGGATCGACCGCTTGGCGAGGCCCATCCAGAAGCCGTCGATCACCGTGCGCTGCGAGGCGAGTTCGTCGGCCCCGGCGCCCAGGGCGACGAAGAGCGGCGCGAAGTGCTCGGTGCGCGGGTGCGCCAGCCGCCCGGCCGGGGCGCGGTGCTCGAAGTCGAGCAGGGCGTCGACGTCCCCCGCCTCCAGGGCGCGCCGCCCCCAGTCGTCGAACTCGGCCATGACGCCCGTGACGCGCCCGTCCCGGCTGAGCGCCCGCAGGTTGTGGGTGAAGAAGCCGCTGCCGACGATGAGGACCCCCTGGTCGCGCAGCGGGGCGAGCCGCCGCCCGATCTCCATGAGCCGCCGCGGGTCCAGGGTCGGCAGCGAGACCTGGAGGACCGGGACGTCGGCGCCGGGGAACATCTCGACCAGCGGCACGTACGCGCCGTGGTCCAGCCCCCGGTCGGGGACGTCCTGCACCGGTGTGCCGGGGGCGCGCAGCAGCTTGCGGACGCTCTCGGCGAGCTCCGGCGCGCCCGGTGCCGCGTACTCCACCCGGTAGTAGTGCTCGGGGAAGCCCCAGAAGTCGTACACCAGCGGCAGGGTGCGGGTGGCCCCGAGGGCGAGCGGCGCCTCCTCCCAGTGGGCGGAGACGACCAGGACCGCCGTCGGCCGGGGCAGGTCCGCCGACCAGGCGGCCAGCTGGCCGGGCCAGACGGGGTCGTCGGCGAGCGGCGGGGCGCCGTGCGAGAGGTAGAGGACCGGCATCCGGTCGGGTGCGGCGGCGGTGGTCATGGCGGGCTCCTCCCTGGCTGCCCCGGGGCAGGTTGGTTCAAATCTGAACCACCCTGCGACCCTACAAGGAAGTTCGAATGTGAACAACCGCGTACGATGGCCCCATGGACGAGACGCGGTGGCTGGACGCCGACGAGATGCGGGCCTGGGAGGCGTTCCTCTCCGCCGGCGCGCTGCTCGACCGCCGCATCGAGCAGCAGCTCAAGGCCGAGGCGGGGCTCTCCCACCCCCAGTACGAGATCCTCGTCCGCCTGGAGCGGGCGCCCGGCGGCGAACTGCGCATGACCGAGCTCGCCGACGCCGTGCTCACCTCCAAGAGCAGCCTCACCTACCAGGTCGCCCGGCTGGAGGAGGCCGGACTCGTCCGCCGCCGCTCCTGCCCCACCGACGTCCGCGGCGTCTACGCCGTCCTCACCGAGGACGGCCGCCGCACCCTGCGGGCGGCCGCCCCGGGCCACGTCGCCCTGGTGCGCCGCCTCCTCGTCGACCGCCTCACCCGCGAGCAGCTCGCCGTCCTCGCCGACGGGCTCGGCGCCGTCGGCCGCCTGCTGCGCGAGGACGCCGCCGGGTGACGCCCCCGGCGGGGGCACGGGCGGCGGGGCGCGCCTCCCGGAGCCGTCGGGGAATGGCCGGCCGGGCGGCCGCGTTGACCCGGACACCCCCATGTCACGGGACGGTAACAGCAGGCCGGTAGACTGGGGCCGATCCCGCTGCTGGCCGACGCCGTCCCGCACGCCCGCCGAGCAGGCCGACAAGGACGCCCCGTGGCCGCTGACCCCCGCCGCCCAGCCCCCCGCACCCCCGCGCCCCGCACCGTGGACCTCCGCACCGCTGCCCCCCGCCGCCCCGCCCCCGACTGGCTCCGCCACCCGCTGCAGATCGCCTCCGGACCGGGGGCGCGCGGCGCGCTGCTGCGCGGCGCCCTGTCCACCGGGCCGCTGCTCGCCGCCGGCGTCGCCGCCCACCGGGTGCCGGAGGGCGTGCTCGCCGCCCTCGGCGCCATGTTCGCCACCGTCAACGACCGCGCCGGCACCCGCCGCACCCGGCTCGTCCGCATCGGCGTCCCGGGCCTCGCCGTCGCCGTGGCCTTCCTGCTCGGCTCCCTCGTCGCCGCCGCCGCGGCCCCCGGCGGCGGGGTGCCCGCCGTCCTGGGGACCACCTCCCTCGTCGCCGTCGCCGCCTACCTCTCCGGCGCGGTCAGCACCGTCGGCCCGGTCGCCTCCATGGCGGCGCTCCAGGCGCTGGCCACCCTCCTGATCGCCGCCGGACTGCCCCACCACGGGCCGCCCTGGACGGGCGCCGCCATGCTCGCCGGCGGCGCCGGCTGGGTGCTGCTCCTCGCCGCCGCGCTCGCCCCGCCGCACCGCGGGCCCGGCCGTGCCCGCGCTCGCGCGGCCGAGGAGCGCGAGGCCGTCGCCGCGGCCTTCGACGCGCTCGGCGGCGTCCTGCGCGCCGCCGGCACCGACCGGGTCGAGGACGCCCGGCGCACCCTCACCGCCGCCCTCGACCGCGCCCACGCCGCCCTCGACCTCCACCGCCGGGGCCGCCCCTCACCCGCCGAACGCCGCCTGCGGGCGCAGCTCGCCGTCGCCGCCGACGCCTGCGAGGCCGCCGTCACCCTGCTCTGGGAGGCCCGGCCGCTGCCCGCGTACGCCGCCGACGCCCCGCTGCGCCTGGCCCGCGCCGTCCGCACCGGCGCCCCCTGCGGCCCGCTGGCCGCCCCCGCCCCCGACACCCCCGGGCGGCGCGCCCTGCACGAGGCCCTGCTGCACGCCGCCGAGGTCTTCGGAACCCCTGGCCGGACCGCCGACGCCCCGCCGCGGCCGCCGCTGCGCGACCACCCCGCCGTGCGCCGCGCCCTCGGCCCGCTCGGCCGCGAGTACGGCCTGCGGGTGGCCCTGTGCACCGGCGCCTGCACCGCGGTCGCCCAGTTCCTGCGGCCCGACCAGTGGTACTGGCTGCCGGTCACCGCGGTCTTCCTCGTCAAGCCCGACCTGGGCCCCCTCTTCTCCCGGTCGGTCAACCGGCTGCTGGGCACCGCCGCCGGGGTCGGCCTCTTCGCCGCCGCGGCCGCCGCGCTGCCCGGCGCCGCCGGACCGGTCGCCGCCACCGCGCTCTGCGGCGCGCTGCTCCCCGTCGCCTGGCGGAACTTCGCCTTCCAGACGGCCGCCCTCACCCCGATCGTCCTCGCGTTCGCCGTGCTCTCCGGCAGCCAGGGCGCCCCCGTCAGCCGCCTGGTCGACACCGTGCTCGGCTGCGGCATCGCCCTCGCCGTCGGCCACCTGCCCCGCCTCGGCGGCCGGCGGACCGCGGTCGCCGTGCACTGGGCCGCCGCCCTGCGCGCCGCCCAGGCCTACCTCGAGCGGGTCGTGGACGCGCCCGACGGGCCGCGCGAGGAGCGGCTGCGGCTGCGGCGCGCGGCGTACCGGGCGCTCGCCGAGGCCCGTACCGCCGTCTCCCAGGCCGCCGCCGAGCTGCCGCCCGCCGGCGTCGCCGCCGCGGACTGGGCCCCGGCGGTCACCGCCGTGGAGCGGCTGGTGGACGCCACCACGGCCTGCGCGGTCCGGGTGGAGCACGGCGGGCGGCCCCTCCCCGCGGCCGAGGCCCGCAGCCTCGCCGACGCCCTGGCCCGCCTCGCCGACGACGCCGACGCGCGCCGCCGCCCCGACGGGCCCGCGCTGCCCGACCCCGTGCTGCTGGGCTCCCGCTGCGCCTCCCTCGCCGACGTCGCGGGCCAGCTGCACGCGGTCCGCGCCCTGTCCCCGGCGGCCTGAACCCGCCGGCCCCAGGGCGGGCCGCGCCGGTACCGCCCCGGGCCCGGGGGCGCGGGGGACCGCCTGCGCCCCGCGCGGGACCCCCGCGCCGCCGGGGCGGCCGGAGGCCCCCGCCGTCCCGGGTCCTCGGCACGCCGTGCCCGGGCGTGGACGGACCCCTGACCCGGCCGTGCGGCGCCCGGCACCGGGCACGCCCGGGGGCCCGCCGGTGCGGCGGGCCCCCGGGCGTGTGCCGCGGCCGTCAGCCCTTGGGCTGCGTGAGGTCGTAGAGGGTGGTGCCGTCCACGGTCCTGGCGGTGAAGGACTCCTCCACCCAGCTCGCGATCCGGGACGAGTCGCTGCTGCCGCCCATGCCGCCCCCGCCGCCCACGCCCCCGGCGACGAACCAGTGGATCCGGCCCTGCCGCACGAACTCCTGGAACTGCGCCAGGCCCGGCGCCGGGTCGCTGCCGTTGAAGCCGCCGACCGCCATCACGGGCTGCCGGGACGCCAACTGGTAGCCCGCGGCGTTCTGGGAGCCGACGGCGGCCGCGGCCCAGGTGTAGCGGGAGGCGTCCTGCCTGAGCAGGGCGGTGACCGCCGTACCGACCCGTGCCCCCTCCAGCAGCCCGCCCAGGCCGCCCCGCACGCCGCCGCCCCACACGCCGCCGGACCGCCCGCCGCCGGGGCCCGTGCCGCCGGGGAGGCCCGGCAAGCCCGGGAAGGAGGGGAGGCCGTTCCGGCCCTGCCCGGTCACGCCCGGCCCGGTGCCGCCCTGTCCGGAGCCGCCCTGTCCGGCCTGCCCGCCGCCGGGGAGCGCGGGCAGCCCGCCTCTGCCGTTCTGCCCGGCCCCGGGGAGGGCGGGGAGCCCGCCCGGCCCGGTGCCGCCCGTGCCGCCCTGCCCGGCACCCGCGCCGCCCCGCAGGCCGCCGAAGCCGCCGGCGCCCTGCGGCGCCGCACCGCCGGGGAACCCCGGGAAGCCCCCGCGCCCGCGCCGCCCGCCGGGACCTCCCATGCCGCCGGAGACGGCCGGACCCGCCGTGACGATCGAGCCGCTGTGCCCTGTGGAGACGGTGTCCAGGCTGTACGCGGCCGGTCCGGCGACCCCGGCCGCCACCGCGGCCACCGCGCCCGCGGTCGCCGCCCGCGCCGCCGCCCGCGCGGCTCCCGGCCGGACCGCCCGCGCCACCACGGGCCCCAGCAGCGCCGCCGCCCCGGCCAGGCCGACGGCCAGAACCGCGTACCGCAGCCAGGGCACGAAGTCCGCGCTGCGGCCCAGCAGCACGTACGCCCACCAGCCGGTCGCCGCCGACGCCGCCGCCAGCGCCAGGGCGGGCACGGCCCGGTCCCGCTCCCGCCACGCGGCGTCCGCGCCCATGCCCACCAGGGCGGCGACCGCCGGGGCCAGCGCCACCGTGTAGTACTGGTGGAAGATCCCGCCCATGTAGCTGAAGGTCAGGCCGGTGCAGAGCAGCCAGCCGCCCCACACCAGCAGTCCGGCGCGGGCCGTGTCGGTGCGCGGGGCCCGGCGGCCCGCCCACAGGCCGAGGGCGAGCAGCAGCAGGGCCGCGGGCACCAGCCAGGCGATCTGGCCGCCGATGTCACCGTCGAACAGGCGGGTGGCGCCGGTGCTGCCCCACATCCCGCCGCGGCCGCCGGGCGCGCCGGGCAGGTCCCCGCCGCGGAACCCGCCGCCGACGCTGCCGGTCTCGTTCCCCGTCAGCCGCCCGAAGCCGTTGTAGCCGAAGGTGAGCGACAGGAAGCTGTCGTCCTGGGAGCCGCCCACGTACGGCCGCGACGAGGCCGGGAGCAGCTCGACGACTGCGACCCACCAGCCGCCCGCCGCCGTCATGGCCGCGCCGGCCAGCAGCAGCTGCCGCACCCGGCGCCACCACCCGGTCGGCGCGGTCGCCAGGTATACCAGGGCGAACGCGGGCAGCACCAGGAACGCCTGGAGCGTCTTGGTGAGGAAGCCGAGGCCCAGCAGCACCCCGGCGAGCACCAGCCAGCGGGTGGACGCCGCCTCCTGCGCCCGCTGCACCGCGTACGCGGCCAGCGCGAGCAGCAGCACCAGCAGCGCGTCGGGGTTGTTGAAGCGGAACATCAGCGCCGCGACCGGCGTGAGCGCCAGCAGGGCGCCCGCCAGCAGGCCCGCCCGCGGCGAGGAGGTGCGCCGCACCGAGGCGTACACGGTGCCGACGGCCGCCACGCCCATCAGGGCCTGGGGGAGCAGCACGCTGAAGGAGCTCAGCCCCAGGAGGCGCGCGGACAGCGCCATCGGCCACAGGGCCAGGGGCGGCTTGTCGACGGTGATGAAGTTGGAGGCGTCCGAGGAGCCGAAGAAGAAGGCCTTCCAGCTGACGCTGCCGGCCTGGACGGCCGCCGAGTAGAAGGCGTTGGCCCACCCGGAGGCGCTGAGGTTCCCCACGTAGAGGGCGGCGGTGGCCGCGAGCAGGGCCAGCAGCGCCGGGCGGGCCCAGGACGGGTCCTCCGGGCGGCCGCGCCACAGCCGGGCGGGCAGGCCGCGCAGGCCGCGCGGCCTGCCCGCCGGGCCGACCGCGCCCGGCGTGCCCGGCGCGGGCGGCCCCGCCGTCCGGTCCCGGGCCGTCCCCCCGGCCTGCGCCGTCTCCCCGTCCTCCGGGGCGTCGGGCAGCGGGGCCGGGGGCGCGACCAGCGGGACGGGGCCCGGCTGCGGCGGTGCGGGGTCGGGCAGGTGCGTCGTCATCGGTCGGTCCTCGTCGTGGTGGGGTGCGGGCGCCGGCACTGCGCCTCGCGGCCCCACGCTCCCGGCCGAATCTGAGGCGTTCATGAGACACGGCTGTGAACCGGCTGTGTTCCGCACCGACCGGGAGGCGGGGCCCGCCCCGCCCGGGGCCGCGGGCACCGCACGGCGCCGGGAAGCATCCGGTTTGCTGATGCGAACAGGTTGCAATTAGTGTCCCCGGGGCGGAACGATGGGCGGGTCGCGCACGGCCCCGCGCCCCCGCCCGGTACGGAAAGAGGTACGGACCCCCCATGACGACCAGCAGTGCACCCCCCGCAGCCGCCGCACCCCGCGCCGCCGGGCCGCGCGGCCGCCTCACCCGGGACGAGTGGACGCGCCTGGCCGGCATGGGCGGCTTCGTGCTCCTGCTCCACGTGGTCGGCTGGTTCACCCTGCTCGCGATCGTGGAGCCCCAGCACCACCGGGTCGGCGGGGCCGTCTTCGGCGCCGGCATGGGCCTCACCGCCTACACCCTCGGCATGCGGCACGCCTTCGACGCCGACCACATCGCCGCCATCGACAACACCACCCGCAAGCTGATGTCCGACGGGCAGCGCCCGCTCTCGGTCGGCTTCTGGTTCTCGCTCGGGCACTCCTCCGTCGTCTTCGGCCTCTGCGCGCTGCTCGCCCTCGGCGTGCGCACCCTGGCCGGCCAGGTCGAGGACGACGGCTCCGCCCTCCAGCGCACCACCGGCCTGATCGGCACCACCGTCTCCGGCGTCTTCCTGATGCTGCTCGCCCTGGTCAACCTGGGCGTGCTGGGAGGCATCCTCAAGGTCTTCCGCCGCATGCGCTCCGGCGACTACGACGAGGCCGAGCTGGAGGCCCACCTGGAGAGGCGGGGCCTGATGAACCGCATCCTGGGCCGGGTCACCCGCACCGTCTCCAAGCCGTGGCACATGTACCCGGTGGGCCTGCTCTTCGGCCTGGGCTTCGACACCGCCACCGAGGTGTCGCTGCTGGTCCTGGCCGGCGGCGCGGCCGCCTTCCAGCTGCCCTGGTACGCCCTGCTGACCCTGCCGGTGCTCTTCGCCGCGGGGATGAGCCTGCTCGACACGATCGACGGCTCGTTCATGAACTTCGCCTACGAGTGGGCCTTCTCCCAGCCGGTCCGCAAGGTCTACTACAACCTCACCGTCACCGGGCTGTCGGTCGCCGTCGCCTTCGTCGTCGGCGGCATCGAGCTGACCGGCCTGGTCGCGGAGAAGACCGGGGCCACCGGCGGCCCGCTCGGCTGGATCGGCGGCCTCGACCTCAACCAGGTGGGCTACGCGATCGTCGGCCTGTTCGTCCTGACCTGGCTGGTGGCGCTGGCCGTCTGGCGGTTCGGCCGGATCGAGGAGAAGTGGTCCGCCGGACTGCGCGGGGGAGCCCCCGAGGAGGCCTGACGCCCGTCCGGGCCCGGGCGCACCCCCGGCCCCGGCCCCGGTCCCGGCCCGTCACGGCCCGGTCGCACTCCCGCGGCCGGGCCGCCGCGCTCCCCGCGCCCCCGTCCTCCCCGTGCGCGCCCCCCACCGCTCCGTGCACGCCCCGTTGACCCCCGCGGCACCCGGTCGCGATGCTGGGGCGGAGGCGCCCGGGGGCGCCCGGCGGGGTGCGCGGCGCCCCGCCGCACACGGCATGAGGGGGACATGCGGTGGGATCTTCGACGGGTGTGCGGGCGGTCGCCGCGGCGGCCGCGGTGCTGCTTCTGGCGGCGGGGTGCGAGTCCGGCGGGAGCCGCCCCCCGGAGGGGGCCTCCGCGCCCCCGGCCGCGGCGTCCGCCCCGTCCGCGTCCGCGCCGGACCCGGCCCCGAGCCCGGAGCCCGTCCCGTACGGCCGCACCCTGGCCGGGCTGGTCGACCCGGTGGGCAGGGCCCTGGAGCGGGCGGCCGCCGCCCGCAGCACCGGAGCCCTGGACGGCCGGCTCGACGACGCCCGCCGGGCCGCCTCCGACGCCGCCCGGGGACTGGACGCCGCCGTGCCGCCCGCGGACGCGGTGCAGCCGCACCGCGACCTGGCGGCGGCCCTCGACCGGCTCGCCGGCGACATCGACGCGGTCCGCTCCGGCATGGGCGCCGGCCGCTACTGCACCGCCTCCGCCGCCCTGGCCGGCCTCGGCGCCTCCGCGGGGCTGCGCGCCCTCCCGGGACCGCTGCGCCGGCTCGCCGACGCCGGCTACCGCACCTCCTACCGCCCGCCGCGCACCGGACCGGTCCGGGACCGGCGCCGGGCGACGGGCTCCTACGTCCGCAGCGGCAGCCGCACCGGCCGCGGCTCGCTCACGATCGAGAACGGCGGCGGCCGCGACGCCGTGGTCTCGCTGGCCAGGGGCGGGCGCACCGTCCACTCGGTCTACGTCCGCAGGGGCTCGACCTTCAAGGTGCGCGGCGTGCGGGACGGCACGTACACCGTCTACTTCACCAGCGGCCGGGACTGGGACGGCTCCGCCAGGCGCTTCACGCGGGACTGCGGCTTCAGCAGGTTCGACGACACGATGCGGTTCACCACCGTCACGACGGCCACGCAGATCCGCTGGACCACCTGGCGGCTCACCCTCCAGCCGGTGGCCGGGGGCAACGCCCGCACCACCGGCCTGGACGCGCGCTCCTTCCCGGCCCCGTGAGCCGGGGCCGCCGCCCGTCCGGCCGCGGGGCCGGACGGAGGCGCGGGGCCGGGAAGGACCCGGGGGCGGGAAGGGGCGCGGCGCCGGACCTCAGCCGACGTTCAGCGCGGCGTCGTCCACCACGAACGACGTCTGCAGGCTGGAGTCCTCCGTGCCGGTGAACCTCAGGGTGACGGTCTGTCCGGCGTACGCGGACAGGTCGAAGCTCCTCACCGTGTAGCCGGAGGCGGCGTTCGCGTTGGAGTAGGTCGCCAGGGTGGAGAGCACCGTGCCGGAGCCGTTGACCACCTGCACCTTGAGGGTGTCGTAGGCCGTGGAGCCGGTCTCCGCCGTGTCGACGTGCAGGCCGAAGGAGAAGGAGGCCGAGGTGCAGCCCGCGGGCACCGACACGGTCTGCGCGAGGGTGTCGGTGGTGGCGCTGCCGTACCCGTCCAGCCAGGCGTCCCAGCTGCCGGTGCGGGCGGGCTCGCTGCTGCTGTTGCTGACGATCGCGGTGCTGCTCGCCGTCCAGGGCGCGGCGGTGCCGGTCTCGAAGCCGGGGTTGCCGATCAGCTGGGCCGCCGTGCAGCCGCCGGTGCCGCCCCCGCCCGTGCCCGTGCCGGAGGCGCCGGAGAGCCACTCGGTGGCGTTGAGGGCGAGCGCGGCGTCGGTGCCGGCCGGGTCGTTCCACCCGTCGTAGAGGGTGTTGCCGGACTGGCCGGTGCCGTCGTCGACCGGCGAGCTGTCGCCCCACACCGCCACCCGGCCGCTGCCGAAGGTGCTGGTGGCGAAGAACGCCCCGGTGGTGCCGGAGGAGCTGTACCCAGTGCGCCAGAGCAGGCCCTTGACGGCGGGGTTGTCGGCCGGCTTGAGGGTGAAGGTGGTGCCGTTGCGCAGGATGCTGCCGGTGACGGTCCCGAAGGAGCCGTTGAGCACCGGGTCGCTGGTGCCGGTGACGGCGCGCGGGTTGTCGGTGGTGATGTTGAGCAGGTCGACGGAGAAGCCGAAGGGGTCGGTGTTGTCGACGCCGTTGCTCGTCATCAGGTCGTTGATGACGGCGGGGGAGTCGTACCCGTCGTTGTTGCGGTCGCTCTGGTTGTGGTCCGAGATGAGGAAGAGCCCGCCGCCGTTCTGGACGAACTTCATCACGGCGGTCTTCTCGGCGCTGCTCAGCCGGATGTTGGGCTCCGGCAGGACGAAGGTGTCGAAGTTCGACAGGTCCAGGGCGTTGGAGGTGTTGCCGTAGGTGATGGTGGAGCCCGACGGGAGGGTCTTCAGGCTGTAGGCGCCGGTCTTCTGGAGCGCCACGCCCCAGGAGGAGAGCGCGCCGGTCCAGGAGGTCTCGCTGCTGGGGGAGGGGTTCTGCGCCAGCGGGTCGGGCTGGCTGGTGCTGATGATCCAGTCGGCGTTCCCGGCCGTCTCCGCCTTGCTGTTGTCGAACAGCACCCGGTGCCTGGTGGTCGTCGCGGCGGCCGCGGGGGTGGCGGCCGCGGGCAGCACGGTGCCCGCCAGGGCGGCGGCCAGGATGGTGGCCGCGCCGAGCGTCCGGCGGCGGAGGGTGGTGCGAGGGCCCGTCATCTTCGGTTCCTCCGAGGGGGAGTGGATGGGGCGCGGGGGCACGCCCGCGAAGGAGTATCCGCGCGTAGACAAGCGGGCTGCCAGACCTCGGAGGTAAAGGTGTCTTGAACTGTTCATGCCCGAACGGTCAAGGGAGTGCCGCGTCCGGACGGGCCGGCGCGCTCGCCGGCCGGGGGTCGCGGCCGGGGCCTCACGGCCTGGACCTCACGGCCGGGGCTTCACGGCCTGGACCTCACGGGCGGGGGTTCACGGGCGGTGGCGCAGCGGGTGGTCCGCCGGCACCTCGACCACGCAGACGTCGGTCCCGTCCGGGTCCCGGATCCACATCTCCACCAGCCCCCAGGGCTCGCGCAGCGGCTCCCGCACCACCGGCACCCCGCGCGCGGCCAGCTCCCGGTGCGCCGCCGCCACGTTGCCGACCTGCAGCCACAGCCGCGCCGCCGGGGAGGCGGGCGGCGCACCGGGCTCCAGGCGTCCGGACACCTCCAGGAACCCGCCGCCGAGGAAGAAGACCGTGCCCCGCTCCGGGCCGGTCCCGAACTCCCGGTACACCTCCAGCCCCAGGTCGTCGCGGTAGAAGGCGCGGGTGCGCTCCGGGTCGGCGGGGCGCAGCAGCACGCGGCTGCTCAGGACGTGGACCACGCCCACGAGCCTACGGTCCGCGGCGCCCGGGAAGGCGCAGCGGCGGCGTTGCGGAACACTGGAGTCCTGGAACGTCCGCGTCCCGGGGCGTCCGGAGGCCCGGAACGCCGCAGTCCCGGAACGCCGCAGTCCCGCCCTCCGCCGCGCCCGCCAGGAGCACCCCGTGTCCTTCACCCTCGCCGACGCCGACGCCCTCGCCGAGCGCGCCCACCGCGGCCAGACCGACAAGATCGGCGAACCCTACGTCGCCCACGTCCGCGCGGTGGCCCACGGCGTGGCGCCCTTCGGCACCGGACTGGCCATGGCCGGACTGCTGCACGACACCCTGGAGGACACCGACCTCACGGCGGACGACCTGCTGGCCGCGGGCGTCCCGTCCGCGGTCGTCGCCCTCGTGGAGCGGCTCACCCACGACCCGGCCGTCCCCTACGAGGAGATGGTCCGCCGGGTCGCGGGCGACTACGCCGCCGCCCTGGTGAAGATCGCCGACAACGCCCACAACGCGCTGGCCGAGCGCGCCGGCCTGCTGCCCCGCGAACGGCGCGAGCAGCTGGCCGCCAAGTACGGGCGGGCCCGGGAGATCCTGTGGCACGCGGTGCCCCGCGCCGACGTCGAGGCGGTCGTCCGCCGCGTCAACCCGGCGCTGCTCGGGGAGGAAGCGGGGGACGCCGCAGCCCGCTGACCGGTCCGGCCGCCGGATCCGTGTGCCGCCGGCCGGACCCCGCCCGGGCGGCTCAGGGCAGCAGCCCCGTGCGGCGGGCGGCGACCACGGCGCCCAGCCGGGTGTGGGCGTCCAGCTTCCGCATGACCGACCGCAGGTAGCTCTTCACGGTCTCGGGCCGCACCCCGAGCGCCCGGGCCGCGTCCGCGTTGGTGGCGCCCGCCGCGACCTGGGCCAGCACGTCCAGCTCGCGCGGCGACAGCGGCGACAGCGGCGGCCGCGGTGCCGCCGTCCCCGCGGCCGGCACCCGCGGCGGGGGCGCGGTCCCCGCGCCGTCCCGCAGCGGTCCCCCGGGCCCGCGGGACCCGCCGGGCCCCCCGGACGCACCCGCCAGCCGCGCGCACACCGCGTGCAGCCGCTCCCGCAGCCGCGGGTCGGCCACCTCCTGCGCCAGCAGCCGCAGCTCCCCGTGGGCGGCCCTGACCCCCTCCCACGCGGCCGCGCCCCGCCGCGCCGCCGCGTCCCCGCCCGGCCCCGGCCCGGACCCGCGCGCCGCCCCCGCGGCCTCCCGCTCGGCCCGGCGCCGCGCGTCCCCCACCGCCAGCGCCTGCTCCAGCTCCCGCGCCGCGCCCACCGCCGCGTCCAGGCTCCGGTCGCCCAGGGCCAGCGGCTCCCGCAGCGCCCCGTACAGCACCGCCCGGACGCTGCGCCGCACCACGACCGGGACGGCCAGCACCGAGCACAGGCCCTCGGCGGCCACCGCGCCGTCGTACTCGTGGCTGATGGTGCGTGCGGTGCGGTAGTCGGAGACCGCCTGCGGCCGCGTCAGCGCCGCCGCCTTGCCGCCCAGCCCGGTGCCGGACGCCACCGACAGCCCGCGCAGCGCCTCCGTCGTGTGGCCGGAGAGCTCCACGATCCGCAGCCGCCCCCCGCCCGCCGCCACGGCGGCGAACGCCACCGGCAGCCCGCCGGCCCGCCTCAGCCCCAGCAGCGCGGTGCGCAGCTCCGCCGCGTCCTCCATCGGTGCCCTCTCCGGCCGCCACCCCCGTCCGGGGGTGGCGGGACCCCTGTCACACGCTCCACGATGCACGGTAACCGGGCGATGATCTGGAGGGAACATGACGGCGACGAACGGTGCGGACGCCTTCCGCGAGGCGCGGGACCTCCTCCTCGCGCACCGGGAGGACTGGGCCGCCGCCCACCGGGAGTTCCGCTGGCCCCGCCCCGAGGCCTTCAACTGGGCGCTGGACTGGTTCGACGTGGTGGCGCGCGGCAACGACCGCACCGCGCTGTGGATCGTCGAGGAGGACGGCTCCGAGGCGCGGTACTCCTTCGCGGAGATGTCCGCCCGCTCCGACCGGGTCGCCCACTGGCTCGCCGACCGCGGCGCGGGCCCCGGCGACCGGATCCTGCTCATGCTCGGCAACCAGGTCGAGCTGTGGGAGACCCTGCTCGCCGCGATGAAGCTGCGCGCCGTCGTCGTCCCCGCCACCCCCCTGCTCGGCCCGGCCGACCTGCGCGACCGCGTCGGGCGCGGCGGCTGCCGCTTCGTGGTCGCCCGCACGGAGGACGCGGCGAGGTTCGCGGACGTCCCCGGCGACTGGACCGGCGTCGCCGTCGGCGCGCCCGCCGACGGCTGGCTGCGGTACGCGGAGGCGTACACCGCCCCCGCCGGCTTCACCCCCACCGCCCCCACCGGGGCCGACGAGACCCTGCTGCTCTACTTCACCTCCGGCACCACCGCCCGCCCCAAGCTGGTCGAGCACACCCACACCTCGTACCCGGTGGGCCACCTGTCGACCATGTACTGGCTCGGGCTGCGGCCCGGCGACGTGCACCTCAACATCTCCTCGCCGGGCTGGGCCAAGCACGCCTGGAGCAACGTCTTCGCGCCGTGGAACGCCGAGGCGACCGTCTTCGTCCACAACTACACGCGCTTCGACGCCGACCGGCTGCTCGACGAGATGGGGCGGTGCGGCGTCACCAGCTTCTGCGCCCCGCCCACGGTGTGGCGGATGCTCGTCCAGGCCGACCTCGGCCGCCTGGCGACCCCGCCGCGCAGCGCCGCCGCGGCGGGCGAGCCGCTCAACCCCGAGGTGATCGAGGCGGTGCGCCGCGCCTGGGGCGTCACCGTCCGGGACGGCTTCGGCCAGACCGAGACCACCGTGCAGATCGCCAACACCCCCGGCCAGCCGCTGAAGCCGGGCTCCATGGGCCGCCCGGTGCCCGGCTTCGCCGTCGCCCTGCTCGACCCGGTCACCGGGGAGCCCGGCGACGAGGGCGAGATCTGCCTCGACCTCACCGCCGAGCGCCCGGTCGGCCTGATGGCCGGCTACCACGGCGACCCGGAGCGCACCGCCGAGGTCATGGCGGGCGGCTACTACCGCACCGGCGACATCGGCTCCCGCGACGCGGACGGCCACCTCACCTACGTCGGCCGGGCCGACGACGTCTTCAAGGCGTCCGACTACCGCATCTCCCCGTTCGAGCTGGAGAGCGCCCTGCTGGAGCACCCGGCGGTGGCCGAGGCCGCCGTCGTCCCGGCCCCCGACGCGGTGCGGCTCGCCGTGCCCAAGGCGTACGTCGTCCTCGCGGCCGGCTGGGAGCCCGGTCCGGAGACCGCGAAGGCGATCTTCGCCCACTCCCGGGAGGTGCTCGCCCCCTACAAGCGGGTGCGCCGGCTGGAGTTCTCCGAGCTGCCCAAGACCGTCTCCGGCAAGATCCGCCGGACCGACCTGCGCGGCCGCGAGGAGCAGGGCCTGGGCGCCGCCGCCGAGTACCGCGAGGAGGACTTCCGGTGACGGCCCCCCTGCCCTCCCTCGCCGCCGGCCCCACCGACGTCCCGCTCCTCGACGAGACCATCGGCGCGAACCTGGCCCGCGCGGTCGCCGCCCACCCCGGCCGCGAGGCGCTGGTCGACGTGGCGAGCGGCCGCCGCTGGACGTACGCCGCCTTCGGCCGGGCCGTGGAGCAGGTCGCCCTCGGACTGCTGGCCCGGGGCGTCTCCGCGGGGGACCGGGTCGGCATCTGGGCCGTCAACCGCCCCGAGTGGGTGCTGGTCCAGTACGCCACCGCCCGCGTCGGCGCCGTCATGGTGACCGTCAACCCCGCCTACCGGGTGCACGAGCTGGAGTACGTCCTCAACCAGTCCGGCGTGAGCCTGCTCTTCACCCAGACCGCCCACCGCGGCAGCGCCTACCGCGAGATGGTCGAGGAGGTCCGGCCGCGCTGCCCCGCCCTGCGCGGCGCCGTCATGGTCGACGACGCCTCCTGGCAGGCCCTGCTCGACGACGGCGCGGGCGTGGACCCGACGGCCCTCGCCGCCCGGGAGGCCGGGCTGGACTGCGACGACCCGGTCAACATCCAGTACACCTCGGGCACGACCGGCTTCCCCAAGGGCGCCACCCTCTCGCACCGCAACATCCTCAACAACGGCTTCTGGGTGGGGGAGCTGCTCGGGTACACCGAGCAGGACCGGATCTGCGTGCCCGTGCCGTTCTACCACTGCTTCGGCATGGTCATGGGCAACCTCGCGGCCACCAGCCACGGCGCCTGCGTCGTGGTCCCCGCGCCCGCCTTCGACCCGGCCGCCACGCTGCGCGCGGTCGCGTCCGAGCGCTGCACCTCGCTCTACGGCGTGCCGACGATGTTCATCGCCGAGCTGAACCTGCCCGACTTCGCCGCGTACGACCTCACCTCGCTGCGCACCGGCGTCATGGCGGGCTCGCCCTGCCCGGTGGAGGTGATGAGGCGGGTCGTCGCCGACATGCACATGGGCGAGGTCGCGATCTGCTACGGCATGACGGAGACCTCCCCGGTCTCCCTGCAGACCCGCCGCGACGACGACCTGGAGCGCCGCACCGCCACCGTCGGCCGGGTGCTGCCGCACCTGGAGGTCAGGGTGGCCGACCCGGCGACCGGTGCGACCGTGCCGCGCGGGGAGCCCGGGGAGCTGTGCACCCGCGGCTACTCGGTGATGCTCGGCTACTGGGACGACCCGGAGCGCACCGCCGAGGTCGTCGACGCCGACCGCTGGATGCACACCGGCGACCTGGCGGTGATGCGCGAGGACGGCTGCGTGGCGATCGTCGGCCGGATCAAGGACATGGTGATCAGGGGCGGGGAGAACGTCTACCCGCGCGAGGTGGAGGAGTTCCTGCACACCCACCCGGCGGTCGCGGACGTGCAGGTGGTGGGCGTGCCCGACGAGCGGTACGGCGAGGAGGTCTGCGCCGTCGTGGTGCTCCACGACCCGGCCGCGTCCCTGACCGCCGAGGACGTCGCCGACTTCTGCCGCGGCCGTCTCGCGCACTACAAGGTCCCCCGGTACGTCCGGGTCGTCCGGGAGTTCCCGATGACGGTCAGCGGCAAGGTGCGCAAGGTGGAGCTGCGGGAACGGGCGGCCCGCGAGCTGGGGCTGCGGCGGACCGGGGCGGGGGAGGACCCCGGGCCGCGGTGAGGACACCCCGCGGCGGAGGACGGTGGCCGGACACCGTGCCTCCGCCGCGGGGGCGGCCGTCCGGCGGCCGTCAGTGGCGGATGTCCACCACGAGCCGGCCGGGGGACGCCAGCCGGTGCACGGTGAAGGCCGTCTTCCTGTCCAGGGCGACGCCGAAGGAGACGTACCCCTCGAAGTCGCCGGTGAAGGCGAAGCCCTTGACGCGGGTCAGGTGCAGCCTGACCAGCCGCGGGCCCCGGTAGACCGGGTCGCCGGCGCTGTTGTGCGCCACCGCCGGGTGCAGCACGATCTGCAGGAAGGTCCTCCCCGACAGCGGGACCTTCTCCCCGGAGCCGTCGTAGCGCAGCTCGGAGACCCGCCGGACGGTCGCGCCCGGCAGCCTGCCCTTGACGTCGATGACGATGCGGTCGTAGGTGCGGTGCCCGGCGACGCGGGCGTCGACCACCTGGGACACCGCCGGGGCGGCGGCGGTCGTGCGGGGTGCCGCCGCGGAGGCGGGGGTGGCGACGGCGCCCGCCGCCGCGAGGAGGGTGCCTGCGGCGGCAAGGGCCGCCGTGCGGATCGGAAGAGGCATCGTGCGTCCCCCTTCGGGTGGTGGTGGGGACAGAACCTGTCTTACCGTCCAGGACGGCCGTCCGCCACCCGTGGTTGCGTTCGAACGCCCCTTGCCCCGGAGGCAAGGACTTTGCCTTTCGGGCACGGAAGGTGTCCACTGGATCCATGAGCAGGACCGACGCGCCCGACCCGGATCCGGACCCCGTGCCCGGCCCGCACCCAGGCCCGCACCCCGGCTCCGGACCCGCCGCCGACGCCCCTCCCGGCGCGGACGTGCCCCGCCTCGGTCCCCGGCTGCGGGAGGAGCGCCGCCGCAGCGGGCTGACCCTGGAGGCCGCCGCCGCCCGGGTCGGCCTCTCGCCCGCCCACCTCTCCCGCCTGGAGAACGGCCGCCGCCAGCCCTCGCTTCCCGTCCTGCTGGGCCTCTCCCGAGCGTACGCGACCACCGTCGCCGAACTGCTGGGCGAGGAGCCGCCGCAGCAGGACCCCGTGGTCCGCGGCGGCCGCCCCGTCCCCGGCCGGGCCGGCGGCTGGGGCTACGTGCGGGCCGGCTCCCCGGGCCGCGCCATGCAGGCCCTGCGGGTGCACGTGCCCCCGGCCCTCCAGGACGCGGTGGTGCGCGTCCATCCGGGTGAGGAGTGGCTGTACGTCACGGCGGGGCGGCTGCGCCTCACCCTCGGCGCCGCCGAGCACCTGCTCGACCCGGGCGACGCCGCCCACTACGACTCGCTCACCCCGCACCGGCTGGCCGCCGACTCCCCGGGCGGTGCGGAGCTGCTCTTCGTCCACACCCTGCTGCAGAGCCCGCTGGGCGGCCTCTGCACCGGACCCGCCGTCCACTGACGCCCCCGACCCGCCGGACCCCGGCCGCCGCTCCCCGGAGCCCCGGCCGCCCTCCCGGCGCACGGACCCCCGCAGTGCCCCGCGTCCCGGGCAGGCGGGAAGGAAGGAAGACCCCGACATGACCGCCGAGACCCGCCCGACCCCCGGTGCGGCCGGGGACCCCGACCGGCCCGCCCGCCGCCGCGCCTACCTGCGGGCGTTCATCTACGTCGGCGTGGTGCACCTCTTCGCCGCGCTGCTCTTCGTGATGTTCGCCCTCGGGGCCCGCTGACGCCCCGGACCGGCCCCGGGTCGCTAGGTTGGAGGGGCAAGAGATCCCCACCGTGAGAGAGGTGCCCATGGCGCAGCAGGTCCGAGGCGTGGTGGCCCGGGGCAAGGGCGAGCCGGTCTCCGTCGAGACGATCACCGTGCCGGACCCCGGGCCGGGCGAGGCGGTGGTGAAGGTCCAGGCGTGCGGCGTGTGCCACACCGACCTCCACTACCGCGAGGGCGGCATCAACGACGAGTTCCCCTTCCTGCTGGGCCACGAGGCGGCCGGCGTGGTCGAGTCGGTGGGGGAGGGGGTGACCGAGGTGGCCCCCGGCGACTTCGTCGTCCTCAACTGGCGTGCGGTGTGCGGCCAGTGCCGCGCCTGCCGCCGCGGCCGGCCCTGGTACTGCTTCGACACCCACAACGCGAAGCAGCGGATGACGCTCGCGGACGGCACCGAGCTGTCGCCCGCGCTCGGCATCGGCGCCTTCGCCGAGAAGACCCTCGTCCACGCCGGCCAGTGCACCAAGGTCGACCCCGCCGCCTCCCCGGCCGCCGCGGGCCTGCTGGGCTGCGGCGTGATGGCGGGCCTGGGCGCCGCGATCAACACCGGCGCCGTCACCCGCGGCGACTCGGTCGCCGTCATCGGCTGCGGCGGCGTCGGCGGCGCCGCGCTGATGGGGTCGCGCCTCGCGGGCGCCTCCCGGATCATCGCGGTCGACGTGGACGACAGCAAGCTGGAGACGGCACGGCGGCTCGGCGCCACCCACACCGTCAACTCCCGCACGGTGGCGGCGGACGGCGGCGACGTCGTCGAGGCGATCCGCGAGCTGACGGGCGGCAACGGCGCCGACGTCGTCATCGAGGCGGTGGGCCGGCCCGAGACCTACCGGCAGGCCTTCTACGCCCGCGACCTGGCGGGCACGGTCGTCCTCGTGGGCGTGCCGACGCCGGAGATGCAGCTGGAGCTGCCGCTGCTGGACGTCTTCGGCCGCGGCGGCGCCCTCAAGTCGTCCTGGTACGGCGACTGCCTGCCCTCGCGGGACTTCCCGATGCTCGTCGACCTCTACCTCCAGGGCCGGCTCGACCTGGACGCGTTCGTCAGCGAGACCATCGCGCTGGACGGCGTCGAGGAGGCCTTCGAGAAGATGCACCGCGGCGAGGTGCTGCGCTCGGTGGTGCTGTTCTGATGGCCGCCCGCGTGGACCGCCTGGTCACCTCCGGCACCTTCTCCCTGGACGGCGGCACCTGGGAGGTGGACAACAACGTCTGGCTCGTCGGCGACGACAGCGAGGTGCTGGTCGTGGACGCCGCCCACGACGCCGACGCGATCGCGGCCGCCGTCGGGGACCGGCGGGTGGTGGCGATCGCCTGCACCCACGCCCACGACGACCACGTGGACGCGGCCCCGGCGCTCGCCGCCCGGACCGGGGCGCCGGTCCTGCTGCACCCCGACGACCTCCCGCTGTGGAGGCTCACCCACCCGGACCGGGCGCCGGACGGGGAGCTGGCGGACGGCCAGGTCCTCACCGTGGCGGGCACGGAGCTGACGGTGCTGCACACCCCCGGCCACGCCCCGGGCGCGATCTGCCTGTATGCGCCGTCGCTGGGCACGGTCCTCACCGGCGACACGCTCTTCCAGGGCGGCCCGGGCGCCACCGGCCGGTCCTTCTCGGACTTCCCGACGATCGTCGGCTCGATCCGGGAGCGGCTGCTGACCCTGCCGCCGGAGACGGTGGTCCTCACCGGCCACGGCGACTCCACCACGGTCGGCGCGGAGGCCCCCCACCTCCAGGAGTGGATCGACCGGGGGCACTGACCGCCCGGTACGGCCGCGGCGGGCCCGGGCGCGTCCGGGAGACGCGCCCGGGCCCGCCGCGCCGCCCGCCTGAGCGGCCGCCGTCCCGTCCGCCGCGCCCGGCTCAGTCCGCCGGCGGCGGTGCGGCCGCCGGGGCGGCGGCGAGCCGCTCCGCGGCCCACTCCGCCCACTCCTCCTGCATCCGGGTGAACCGCAGCCCCCACTCCAGGGCCAGCAGCCCGTTCACCGCCAGCGGGTCCGGCTCGCCCGCGAGGGCGTCGGCGAGCTCGCGCAGGGCGCGGTGGCGCTCCCCGGCCAGCCGCCGCTCCCGTTCCAGGTAGGCGCGGCCCTGCCCGGGGGAGACCTGGTCGAGGAAGAAGACCCGCAGCAGGGCGTCGCTGCGGCGGTTGCGTTCCGGCTCCACCTCCAGCAGCCAGTGGCGCAGCTCCGCCCGCCCGTCCCCGGTGATGCCGTACTCCTTGCGCCCCCGCGGGCCCTCCGCCGTGACCGTGACCAGCCCGGCGTCGGAGAGGCGGTTGAGCTCCGTGTACAGCTGGCTCTGCGTCGCGGGCCAGACGTTGGCGAGCGAGGTCTGGAAGAGGCGCATCAGGTCGTAGCCGCTGGCGGTGCGGTCGGCCAGCAGGCCCAGGACGGCGTGGCGAAGGCTCATGCCCGCATCCTACTTTCCACTGTTGACAGGTCGAACATGGAGGTTCTACTTTCGACATGTTACCAGTGGAACATGAGGAGCCGGACATGCCCGCCCTGCGCACCTTCCTGCCGTGGATCGCCTTCGCCGTCATCGCCACCAAGGGCGACTGGCGCTACGGCGCCCCCGCGGCGCTGCTCCTCGCCCTCTGGCTGCTGGCTGCCGACCGCCGCGCCGGCCGCGGCGCCGGCGAACTGGTCATGGAGATCAGTGGCGCCGCCTTCTTCGCGGCCCTCACCGCCTTCTCCTGGACCGTGCCGCACTCCCCGCTCACCCCCTACGGCCCGGCGCTCGCCATGGGCTGGCTGGCCGTCACCGCCTGGGGCTCCCTCCTCGCCGGCCGCCCCTTCACCACCGGCATCGCCCGCACCATGACGCCGCCCGAGCTGTGGGGCGACCCCCGGTTCCGGCGCGCCAACACCGTCATCACCGCCGTCTGGGCCGCCTCCTTCACCGCCACCGGCGCGGCGCTGGCCGTCCTGCTGGCCGCCGCCCCGCACGCCACCGCCGCCGTGGTCTCCGTCAAGCTGCTGGGCTTCGCACTCCCCGCCGCGTACACCGTCCACCGCCGCCGGGCGGCCGCTCGCCGGGCCGTGGTCGGGGCGGGGGCCGGGGAGTCCGGGGAGGCCGCCGGGGCCGGGGAGGGCCTCCCGCAGGCCGGACCCGCCCGCGTCCCGGCCGCCTGATCGGGTGCCCGGCCCCCGCCCGGGCACCCGATCAGGCCCCCCTGTTCCCGCGCCCCCGCCGGGCGGAGCGCCCCCGGCCCGGCCGGCGGCCGCCCTCCGCGCCGCCCGGACCCCGGGCGCCGCCCCCGGGGCGGCCGGGTGCGTCCTGCCGCCGGGCCCCTTGTCCGGGGCCGGGCGCTCCGGTTCAATGTGGGAGCGCTCCCAGGCAGTGCTCCCAGAGAGCGCTCCCAGGAGCGCGGCCCCGGCGCCCCGGGAGAGCCGGCACCACCCGCCGAGACGAGGAAGTGGCATGCAGCAGAGCCCGCCCGGCCGCCCCCCGTTCATCCGCGCCTACCGGCCCGGCGACCGGGACGCCGTGTACGAGGTCTGCCTGCGCACCGCCGCGGCCGGCGGCGACGCCACCGGCCTGTACCGCGACCCCGACCTCCTGGGGGACAACTTCGCCGGCCCCTACCTGCACCTGGAGCCCGGGCTCGCCTTCGTCCTCGACGACGGCGGCGGCCGCGCGGTCGGCTACGTCCTCGGCACCTCCGACACCCCGGCCTTCGCCGAGGCGTTCCGCCGCTCCTGGCTGCCGCGCGTCGCCGACCGCCACCCCGCGCCGTCCGGCCCCCCGCGGGGCCCGGACGAGGAGATGGCGGCCCTGCTGCACCGGCCCGAGCGCCTGGTCGTCCCGGAGCTGCGGGACCACCCGGCCCACCTCCACATCGACCTGCTGCCGTCCCACCAGCGCGCCGGCCACGGCCGCGCCCTGCTGCTCGCCTTCCTGGGTGCGGCCCGCCGGGCGGGTGCGGACCGGGTCCACCTCGGCATGCTCACCGAGAACACCGGGGCCCGCGCCTTCTACGACCGCCTCGGCTTCCGCGTCCTCGACGTGCCCGACCCCGGCCTCCTGACCTACCTGGGCCGGTCGACGGACCCGGAGGGCTGACCGGCCGCCGCCTCCCCCGCTCCGGCCCCCGCGGCCGGGCCGCGGCGCCCCGCACCCGTGCGACGGGAGCGGGGCGCCGCCGTGTGGCATCGTGGAGTGTGACCTGCGTCACGCATGCCGTGCCGCGCGCCGCGCCGCAGTCCGCCGGGCGGAAGGCCTGTGCAGGTAGTTGAAAAGAGAACCAGGGGGGTCTACAGTGGGTTTAGTTGAAAGCTAAACCTTTGGAGGACGTCATGGGCCTGTTCAGCCGTACCAAGAGTGAGGCGCCCGCCGCCGCTCCCGCCGCTCCCGCCGCGAGCGACCTCTCCGCCCTGACCGGCGACTACACCATCGACCCGACCCACAGCAGCATCGGCTTCACCGTCCGCCACGCCATGGTCACCACCGTGCGCGGCGAGTTCGGCGAGTACGAGGGCAAGCTCCACCTCGACGGCTCCGACCCGTCCCGCTCCACCGCCGAGCTCACCATCAAGGTGGCCAGCATCGACACGAACCAGCAGCAGCGCGACGAGCACCTGCGGACCGGCGACTTCTTCGAGGCCGAGGCCTACCCGGAGATCACCTTCCGCAGCACCTCCGCCCAGCGCGTCGACGACGAGACCTACCGGATGACCGGTGACCTCACCATCAAGGCCACCACCCGCCCGGTCACCCTCGACCTGGTCTTCAACGGGTCCGCGACCGACCCCTACGGCAACCTCCGCGTCGGCTTCGAGGGCGGCACCACCGTCAACCGCAGCGAGTGGGGCCTGACCTACAACGCGGCCCTCGAGGGCGGCGGCGTGCTGATCAGCGACAAGGCGAAGCTGGTCCTCGACATCTCCGCGATCAAGGCGGCCTGACCCGCGCCGTACGCCGCACGCCGGGAGACCCGGCCCGGGACGCCCCGGGCCGGGCGCCCGTGTCAGCGGCCCGGGACCTCGACGCCGCCCTCGGCGCCGATCCGGTCGATCTCCGCCAGCTCCTCGTCCGAGAGGGCGGCCCCGTCCAGGGCGGAGAGGTTCTGCTCCAGCTGTTCCACGCTGCTCGCGCCGACCAGCACCGAGGTGACCCGGCGGTCGCGCAGCAGCCAGGTCAGCGCCAGCTGCGCCAGGGTCTGCCCGCGCTTCGCGGCCACCTCGTTCAGCGCCCGCAGCATGGCCAGCCGGCCGTCGGTCAGGGCGTCGGACTTCAGGAAGTGGCCCACCGACATCCGCGACCCGGCCGGCACGCCGTCCAGGTAGCGGTCCGTCAGCAGGCCCTGCGCCAGCGGCGAGAACGCGACCACGCCCGCGCCCGCCTCCTCCGAGCGCTCCAGCAGCCCGCCCTCGACGTCGCGGTTCAGCATCGAGTACGGGTGCTGGTTGACCAGCAGCGGCACGCCCATCCCCCGCAGGATCGCCGCGCCCTCCGCCATCCGCTCCGGGCTGTAGTTGGACAGGCCCGCGTAGAGCGCCTTGCCCTGCCGCACCGCGGTCGCCAGCGCCCCCATCGTCTCCTCGAGCGGGGTGTCCGGGTCGGGGCGGTGCGAGTAGAAGACGTCGACGTGGTCCAGGCCCGTGCGGGCCAGCGACTGGTCGAGGCTGGACAGCAGGTACTTGCGCGAGCCCCACTCGCCGTACGGGCCGGGCCACATGTCGAAGCCCGCCTTGGTGGCGACGAACATCTCGTCGCGGTACGGGCGGAAGTCGGCGGCGAAGTGGCGGCCGAAGTTCTCCTCGGCGGAGCCGTAGGGCGGGCCGTAGTTGTTGGCCAGGTCGAAGTGGGTGACGCCCAGGTCGAAGGCGCGGCGCAGCACGGCCCGCTGGGTCTCCAGCGGGGCGGTGTCGCCGAAGTTGTGCCACAGGCCGAGCGAGACGGCGGGCAGCAGGACGCCGCTGCGGCCGCTGCGGCGGTACCGCATGGAGTCGTAGCGGTCGTCGGCTGCGCGGTACGGGGGAGGGACGGTCATCGGCGGGTCTCTCTGCTCGCAGGGTGCGGATCTGCCCAGCTCACGTTACCCGCGGGGTCGAACGGGACCGAACGCGGCCGAACGGGTCCGCCCGGCCGGACCGGCGGCCCCGGACCCGCCGCCCCGCCGCCCGGGACGGGCCGCCCCGGACCGCCCCGCCGCCGCACCCGCGGAGGCCCCGTGGGGCCCTGCGGAGGCCCTGTGGGGCCCCTCGGCGGTCCCGGTCCCGCGGCTCAGGGCAGGAGGTCGAGGTCGGCCGCCCGCGCCTCGACGGCCGCGGCCTCGGCGTGCAGCGCCCGGCGGCGCCGGACGAGCACCGCGCAGGACGCGGCCGCAGCGGCGGCCACCGCCGCCACGCCCGCGGCGGGCCCGCAGAGCCGGTCGCCGAGCAGCCGGTCCAGCGAGTAGCGGCCCGGCCCGGTCAGGGCCAGCGCGCCCGACGCCACGCCCAGGACCAGCGGGTGCTCCAGGCCGCCGTTGCCGGCGAAGAACCCGTGCGGGGCGTGCACGGCCGCCGCCGCCGCCATGGTGCCCAGGCCCGCCGCTCCCGCTGCGGGGGTCGCCAGGCCCAGGAGCATCAGCGCGCCGCCCCCTGCCTCGCCGACGCCTGCGGCGACGGCGTTCGCACGGCCCGGGCGGAAGCCCATGTGGTCCATGGCCCCGGCCATGCCGTCGAGGCCGGGCCCGCCCAGCCAGCCGAAGAGCTTCTGCACGCCGTGGGCGACGAGGGAGCCGCCGACGGCGCCCCGCAGGACGAGCAGGCCCACGTCTCGGGTGTACGCACAGGTCATGTCCGCCTCCAGGCCAGCGGCAGCAGGGACACCCCCGTTCGCACCGTAACCCGGACGGCCGCCCGCCGCCCCCGGAGCCCGGCCGCCGCCCCCGTAGCCCGGCCTCCGCACCCGCGCCCGTCCGCGAGCCGTCCCGCGGCCGGGGCCCGGCCGGTCTCAGCCGAAGCGGTGCGCCTCGACCTCGGCGAGGTACGCGGCCCGCGCCGGCTCGTCGAGGAACGCCGCCCGGAAGGAGTTGGCCGCGAGCATGCGCCGCTGCTCCTCGTCGAGGCCGAGCGCCGCGGTCACGGCCCGGAAGTTGTCCTCGACGTACCCGCCGAAGTAGGAGGGGTCGTCGGAGTTGACCGTCACCAGCAGGCCCGCGTCGAGCATCCGCGGCAGCGGGTGGTCCTCCAGCCGGTCCACGCACCGCAGCCGCACGTTCGAGAGCGGGCAGACGGTCAGCGGCACCTGCTCCCGGCGCAGCCGCTCCACCAGCTTCCCGTCCTCCAGGCTGCGGATGCCGTGGTCGATCCGCTCCACGCCCAGCAGGTCCAGGGCCTCCCAGACGTACTCCGGCGGCCCCTCCTCGCCCGCGTGCGCCACGCACCGCAGCCCCGCCTCGCGGGCGAGCGCGAAGACCTCCTGGAACTTCGCGGGCGGGTTGCCGGCCTCGGCCGAGTCCAGGCCCACGGCGGTGATCAGGGTGCCGAAGTAGGGCCGGGCGCTCTCCAGGGTCTCCAGGGCGGACTGCACCGACAGGTCGCGCAGGAAGGAGAGGATGAGCCGGGTGCTGATCCCGTGGCGCTCCCCGGCGGCGTCCAGCGCCCGGCCGAGGCCGGCCACCACGGTGTGGATGTCGACGCCGCGCGCGGTGTGCGCCTGCGGGTCGAAGAAGATCTCCGCGTGCCGCACGCCCTGGCGGGCCGCACGGGCCAGGTAGGCGTCGGCGAGGTCGGTGAAGTCCTGCTCGGTGCGGAGCACCGCCGTGAGCGCGTAGTAGAGGTCGAGGAAGGACTGCAGGTCGCGGAAGGAGTACGCGGCGCGCAGCTCGTCGGCGGAGCGGTAGGGCAGCTCCACCCCGTTGCGGGCGGCGAGGGCCAGGGCCAGCTCGGGTTCGAGGGTGCCCTCGATGTGGAGGTGCAGCTCGGCCTTGGGCAGCGGGGTGGTCATCGACGTCCTTCTGCGTGTCGTGCGGTGCGGGGTCGCACCACGGTAACCGCTTCCGGTGTCCGGTTGGGGCCGTCCGCCGGGAATGCACGTCCGTATCCCGTTGTCGTCCTCTTCGGCACCCCTCGCCCGGCCCCCGGTGCCGCCCGGAGGCCGCCGGAGGTGATGCCGCTCACAGGCCTGCGGGCGTCAACGAAGGGCGGTAGTTGGTGCGGCGGGCCGCCGCACGCGCTCGCCGGACCCGGTCGGGCCGCCCTCCGGGAGGGATCGGGCGCCGCCGCGCCGACGGGGCCCGCCGTCCCGCGTCGTGGCAGGTCAGAGGGGGAAATGTGGAGGCCGGGGGGATTTCCGGTGGTGACGTTTGAGCATCCGGGAGGGCGGGTAACCCGCGCCGCCCCCCGATCCGGCCGCGGACGCCCCGTCTACGATCCGCGGCCGTAGCAACGCATCTTGGCCGGTCCGGCGGCCGGGGCTAAGACTGTGGCCGTCGCTAGGCGCCCTGCCCGCCGAACCGCCCGGACTCCCGGGGGTCGGAAGGCGGGGCGTTCCCGTCCCGGCACCAACCCGAAACCGGGTGCCCACGGTCCCGGCGCCACCCCCGCACCCGCGGCCCCGAGCCGCCGTGCGGTCGTGCGCACCGGGCCCGAGCCAACCGATTGAGGTCTTCCCACATGCGTCTTCCCTCCGTGACCGGCCTGCGCCGGAGTACCGCCCTCGCCGCCACCGCCGCGGGCCTGGCCTCCGTCGCGGCCCTGGCCGCGCCGGCGAGCGCCTCGGCGGCCACCCCGGCCCCCGCCTCGGCGCACCAGGCCCATGTGGCGCACCAGGCCCACCTGCACCACCTGCACGTGCTGCACATCGCGCACGCCAACACCGCCGCCCGCGAGGCCGCCAACACCGCCGCCCGCGCCGAGCAGGCCCGCCTGCACCGCCTGCACATCGCCCGCCTGAACACCCAGGCGCGCGTCGCGGCCCACGAGGCCGCCCAGGCCGCCTCCCGCTCCGCGGAGCGCTCCGTCCTCGCGCCGGTCACCGACACCAGCCCGAGCGGCGTGCGCGCCCTCGCCCGCACCATGGTCCCCGCCGACCAGTGGGCCGCCTTCGACGCCATCGTCACGCACGAGAGCGACTGGAACTTCCGGGCCACCAACGCCTCCTCCGGCGCCTACGGCCTGGTCCAGGCCCTGCCCGGCTCGAAGATGGCCTCCGTCGCCTCCGACTGGCGGACCAACCCGGCCACCCAGATCCGCTGGGGCCTCGCCTACATGAACGAGCGCTACGGCAGCCCGAACGCCGCCTGGGCCTTCTGGCAGACGCACCACTGGTACTGACCGGCCCCCGGCCCGTCCGGCCCCGGACGGCCCGCCCCCCAGCAGCTGCGCCCCGCCCCCGTCGTCGTCCGACGGGGGCGGGGCGCAGCCGTGCGCCGCACTGCGGCGCCGCTCAGCCGACGGGCTCCAGGGTGCCCGTGTGCAGCTCGCCCACCCGGCCGCCCGCGCCCTCGTACGTCCAGAAGACGCGCACGGTGAGGGCGGAGAGGTCCATCACGTGGCTGACGGTGAGGCCGCTGCGCTCGGTCCAGTTCACGAAGTACAGCTGCGGCCCGACCTCCGCGACGTGCAGCGCCACGTCGTCCCACTGGCCCGCCGACTCGCCCAGCCCCTCCCAGCGGAGGCGCCCGCCGTCGGCGGAGTAGGTGTTGCGGAACTCCGCCCCGTTGTCGACGCGGAAGAGGAAGGTCCGGCCGGCGAAGGCCGGGGGCGGTGCGCTGTCGCTCATGGTGCTGCGGCTCCCGGGTAGGCGGCGGACGGCGTCCGGCCGCCCCCGGCGACGATATCGCGGCCGTCCGGCGCAACCGGGCCGCGGCCCCGTCGCGGCCGTCCGGCGGAACCGGGCCGCCGCCCCGTCCGTCTCCTGTCGGGAGGAACCGCGGAGCCCCGCCGATCGGCGGGGGTGCTGTCCGCCTCCGCGGCGACGGACCCTCCCCCGGGCCGGGTGAAGCTGGTCCGGAGCACCGGCGGCGCACCGCCGCCGGTCCGAGCGCCGGGGGGACCCGCATGGACGACGGAGTGGACCGAACATGGGACTGACGGGCCAGGGGCTGCTGGTGCTCCTCGCGGTCGTGGCCGCGGGCTGCGTAGCGGCGACGGTCTGGGTGTGGCCGCGCCTGGCGAGGCGGCACTGGACCGCCGTGCTCGGCAGGCTCGGCACCCTGGTCGCCACCCAGCTGGCCGCCCTCGCGGCGCTGGGTGTGGCGGGCAACGACTACTTCGGCTTCTACGCCTCCTGGGACGACCTGCTGGGCACCGGCGGCGGCGGGCAGCCGGTCGCGGTCCAGGACCACTTCCGGGCGGCGGCGGGCTGGCGTCCCCAGGACCCGTCCGGCACCGCCACCGGGGTCGAGCACCTCGGCACGCTCCCCGTGGGGGGCCCCGGCGGCCCCCGGCAGTCGGGCCTGCTCGAGCACGTCCGGATCTCCGGCGGCGCCTCCGGCATCTCCAGCGACGGCTACGTCTACCTGCCGCCGCAGTACTTCCAGCCCCAGGAGGCGCACCGCCGGCTGCCGGCCGCCGTGGTGCTCACCGGCTACCCGGGGGACGCCCGCAACCTCGTCACCCGGCTGGACTACCCGGGCACGGAGCTCCGGGAGGTGCAGGCGGGCCGGATGCGGCCGACGGTCCTGGTGATGCTGCGGCCGACCGTCGCGCCGCCGCGCGACACCGAGTGCGTGGACGTGCCGGGCGGCCCGCAGGCCGAGACCTACTTCGCGCGGGACGTCCCGAGGGCCGTCGCCGCCGCCTACCGGGTGGCGTCCGGGCCGCGGTCCTGGGGCGTCATCGGGGACTCCACCGGCGGCTACTGCGCCCTCTCCCTCACCCTGCGCCACCCGGACGCCTACGGGGCGGCGGTCTCGCTCTCCGGCTACTACCGCGCCGCCCACGACCCGACCACCGGCGACCTCTTCCACGGCAGCGCCCGGCTGCACCGGGGGCACGACCTGATGTGGCGGCTCAGGCACCTGCCCGCGCCCGACGTGCCCGTGCTCGTCACCACCAGCCGCCAGGGCGAGGCGGACTACCGGGCCACCCGGGCGTTCATCGCGGCCGCCCGGCCCCCGCTGCGGGTCTCCTCGATCACCCTGCCCAGCGGCGGCCACAACTTCCACACCTGGGAGCTGGAGATCCCGGTGGCGCTGCCCTGGCTCGCCGAGCACCTCCGGGGCGACTGACCGGGGCGCCGACGGGGGGCGACCGGCCGGGGAGGCCGGCGGTACTGCTGCGGGGGCGGTGCGGGGGTCGGCCGCCCCCCGCACCCGCGGGTGACGCCCGCTCAACAGAGTGTTGAAGTCGGGGCCGGGGCGAACTAGCCTCACCGGTGCAGCAGGAGCCGTCCGCGCAGCACCGCATCCGAGGAGCCTCCCGACATGGCAGCAGCCCCGGTCGTCACCGTCTCCGGCCCCCCGGTCGAGCGCTCCGCGGAGGTGCTCACCCCCGACGCGCTCGCGTTCGTCGCCGGGCTCCACCGCGCCTTCGACCCCCGGCGGCGGGAGCAGCTCGCCCTGCGCCGCGAGCGCCGCGCGGAGATCGCCCGCACCGGGCGGCTGGACTTCCTGCCCGGGACCGCCGACGTGCGGGCGGGGGAGTGGCGGGTCGCCGGCGCCCCGCCCGCCCTCCAGGACCGCCGGGTCGAGATCACCGGCCCCACCGACCGCCGGATGACCGTCAACGCCCTCAACTCCGGTGCCCGCGTCTGGCTCGCCGACTTCGAGGACGCCACCGCCCCCACCTGGTCCAACCTCGTCTCCGGACAGCTCAACCTGATCGACGCCTTCGAGCGCCGCATCGACTTCACCGCGCCCGGGGGCAAGGCGTACGCGCTGCGGCCCGACGCCGAGCTGGCCACCGTCGTGGTCCGCCCCCGCGGCTGGCACCTCGACGAGCGGCACCTCCTCGTGGACGGGGAGCCCGTGGCGGGCGCCCTGGCCGACTTCGGCCTGTACTTCTTCCACAACGCCGCCCGCCTCACCGCCCGCGGCCCGGCGGACCCCAACTCCGGCCCCTACTTCTACCTGGCGAAGACGGAGAGCCACCTGGAGGCCCGGCTGTGGAACGACGTCTTCGTCCACGCCCAGGACGCCCTCGGCATCCCGCGCGGCACCGTGCGCGCCACCGTCCTCATCGAGACGGTCACCGCGGCCTTCGAGATGGACGAGATCCTGTACGAGCTGCGCGAGCACGCCGCCGGGCTCAACGCGGGCCGCTGGGACTACCTGTTCTCCGTCATCAAGAACTTCCGCGACGCCGGCGAGCGGTTCGTGCTGCCCGACCGCAACGCCGTCACCATGGACGCCCCCTTCATGCGCGCCTACACCCGCCTGCTGGTGCGCACCTGCCACCGCCGCGGCGCCCACGCCATCGGCGGCATGGCCGCGTTCATCCCCTCGCGCCGCGACCCGGCCGTCAACGAGGCCGCCCTCGCCAAGGTCCGGGCCGACAAGGACCGGGAGGCCGCGGGCGGCTTCGACGGCTCGTGGGTCGCCCACCCCGACCTGGTGCCGGTCTGCCGCGACGCCTTCGACGCCGTGCTGGGCGAGGCGCCGCACCAGAAGCAGCGGATCCCGGAGGGCGGGGTCACCGCCGCGGACCTGCTGGACGTGGCCGCGACCGGCGGCGGCCGCACCGCCGCCGGCCTGCGCAACGCGGTCGCGGTCGGCCTGCGCTACACCGAGGCGTGGCTGCGGGGCCAGGGCGCGGTGGCGATCTTCAACCTCATGGAGGACGCCGCGACCGCCGAGATCTCCCGCTCCCAGGTCTGGCAGTGGATCCGCAACGGCGTGGTGCTCGACACCGGCGAGAAGGTCGAGGCGGACCTGGTGCGCCGCCTGGCCGCCGAGGAGCTGGCCGGCCTGCGGGCGGAGCTGGGGGAGGAGGCGTTCGCGGCCGGTCGCTGGGAGGAGGCCCGGGCGCTCTTCGAGCAGGTCGCCCTGGCCGAGGACTTCGCCGAGTTCCTCACCCTGCCGGGGTACGCCCTGCTGGACTGAGCCGCCGGCCCGCCCGGCCGCCGACCCGCAGCCGGACGGGGGCGGCGGGTCCGGGCGGGGGCGCGCCGCGCCCCCGCCCGGCGGCTCAGCGCGACGGGTCGAGCAGCAGCTTGCCGACGGTGCGGCGGGCCCGCAGGTCCTCGTGGGCGCGGGCCGCCTCCGTGAGCCCGTACACGCCGCCGACCCGGGGCTCCAGCAGCCCGTCCGCGGTCATCCGCATCAGCTCCGCCATCGGCTCGGCGTACATCCCGGGCCGCCCGAGGCAGTGCATCAGCCAGAAGCCGACCACCGCCCGGGAGCGGGCCATGAGCTGCGCGGCCTGCACGGGCGTCGGGGGGGTCCGGGACGCCATGCCGTACGCCACCAGCCGCCCGAACGGCGCCAGCGCCTCCAGCGAGGCGTCGAAGACCGGACCGCCGGTCATCTCCAGCACCACGTCGACCCGGTGGCCGCCGTTGGCCTCGACCAGGCGCTCCTTCAGGCCCTCGGGGGAGGGGTCCACGGCGGCGTCGGCGCCCAGCTCCAGGGCCAGCTTCCGCTTCTCCTCGGAGGAGGCGGTCGCGATGACGCGGCCCGCGCCGAAGTGCCTGGCCAGCTGCACGGCGAGGGAGCCGGTGCCGCCCGCCGCGGCGTGCACGACCACGGACTCGCCCGGGGCGAGCCGGGCGGAGGTGCGCAGCAGGTGCCAGGCGGTGAGGCCCTGCACGACCAGGGCGAGGGCCTGGCCGTCGGTGACGCCGTCCGGCACCTCGTGGGCCAGGGCCTCCTGCACCGCCGCCCTCTGGGCGTAGCCGCCGTGGTCGGTGAGCGCGACCAGCCGCCGCCCGTCGGCGGTGCGGCCGACGACCTCGGCGCCGGGCACCAGCGGGAGGGTGGTCCGGGAGAGGTAGGAGTCCTCGACGGCGTGGGTGTCGGCGTAGTTGACGCCCGCCGCCGACACCTCCAGCAGCACCTGTCCGGGCCCCGCCTGCGGGTCCGGCAGGTCGACCGCCCGCAGCACCTCGGGCCCGCCGAACTCGGTGATCTGTATCGCGCGCACCGCGACTCCCTCCATGCGTGGCACCGGCCGGACGCACGTGTTACCGACCAGTCGGTATGTCGCCGCGAGCCTACCCGTCCCGGGCCGTCCGCCCAAGGGCGGTGCGGCGCGCGGCTGCGGGCCCGCAGCCCCGCGCCCCCGGGTGCCGTCCGCATGCTGATATGCGATTCTCGCTCCATGGGATGCGGCCCTATCGTCGGAGCGACCGCGCCCGCCCCGACGAAGGTGGACCCATGACGTCACGCGCCGTCTACACCCACGGATTCCACGCCAGCGTGCTGCGCTCCCACACCTGGCGCACCGCCGAGAACTCCGCCGGGTACCTGCTGCCGCACCTCGCCCCCGGCGCCGCCGTGCTGGACGTCGGCTGCGGGCCCGGCACCGTCACCGCCGACCTCGCGGAGCGGGTCGGCCCCGGCGGGCACGTCACCGGCCTGGACGCCTCGGCGGAGGTGCTGGAGCAGGCCCGCCGCACCGCCGCCGGCCGCGGCCTGGACGGCGACCGCGTCCGCCTCGCCGCCGGCGACGTCCACGCCCTGCCCTTCCCCGACGGCTCCTTCGACGTCGTCCACGCCCACCAGGTGCTCCAGCACGTCGCCGACCCGGTCCGGGCGCTGCGCGAGATGCGCCGCGTCTGCCGCCCCGGCGGGACCGTGGCCGCCCGGGACTCCGACTACGCCGCGATGGCCTGGTACCCGGCGTCCGACGCCCTCGGCGCCTGGCTGGACCTGTACCGCGCCACCGCCGCCGCCAACGGCGGCGAACCGGACGCCGGGCGCCGGCTCCTCTCCTGGGCCCGGGAGGCCGGCTTCGCCGAGGTCGCCGCCTCCGCGTCCGCCTGGTGCTACGCGACCCCGGAGGAGCGGGCCTGGTGGGGCGGGCTGTGGGCGGAGCGCACCACCTCCTCCGCGTTCGCCCGGCAGGCCGTCGCCCAGGGCCGCACCGACGAGGCGGAGCTGCACCGCATCGCCGACGGCTGGCGGGCGTGGGGCGCGGCGGACGACGGCTGGTTCGCCGTGCTGCACGGCGAGGTGCTCTGCCGAGCCTGACGGCGGGTCCGCGGGCGCAGGAGCGCCGCGGGCGCCCGCGCCGGGGGAGCGGCAGGACCGGCCCGGGGGCCGGCTGCGCCCGCCGACCGGATCCGGGCCGGATAACGGGCCCACGCGCCGCACGCGTCCGCAGGACCGGCGGGGGCGGCGGAGCGGGGGCGGGCCGGTCCCGGGTCCCGGCCGCCCCGGAGGGCCGGCCCGGGGCGTCCCGCCGGGCCGGCCCCGGCCCCGTCAGACCCGCGAGGCCAGCTCGCGGGCCGCCGCCGCGCACGCCTTCGCCACGGCCTCCTCGTCGGCCCGTACCAGGTGCCCGTCCTCCACCACCGGCCGCCCGCCGACCAGCAGCAGGCTCAGCGGCGGCAGCGCGCCCATGACGAGGGCGGCCACCGGGTCGGCGATCGAGGAGTGCATCACCCCGTCGATCCGCCACAGCGCCAGGTCGGCGAGCTTCCCCGGCTCCACGGACCCGATCTCCGCGTCCCGGCCCAGCACCCGGGCCCCGCCCATGGTGCCCAGCCGCAGCGCCTGGCGCGCCGTCAGCGCGTCGGGACGGCCGCGCAGGCGGTTGACCAGCAGCGCGTTGCGCAGCTCGGTGCCCAGCTCCCCGGACTCGTTGGAGGCGGTCCCGTCCACGCCGAGCCCCACCGGCACCCCGGCGGCCAGCATGTCCGGCACCCGGGCGATCCCGGCGGCCAGGCGGGCGTTGGACGACGGGCAGTGCGCGACGCCGGTCCCGGTGGCGGCGAACTTGGCGATGTCGGAGTCGGCCATGTGGACGCAGTGCGCCATCCACACGTCCTCGCCGAGCCAGCCGACGCTCTCGAAGTAGTCCGTCGGCCCCATCCCGAACAGCTCCTTGCAGAACTGCTCCTCCTCGGCCGTCTCCGACCCGTGGGTGTGCAGCCGCACGCCCTTGCGCCGCGCCAGCTCCGCGGCCTCCCGCATCAGGTCGGTGGTCACCGAGAACGGCGAGCACGGCGCGATCGCCACGTGCAGCATCGAGCCGAACGACGGGTCGTGCCAGCGGTCCACCGCCTCCTCGCTGGCCACGAGGATGTCCTCGGTGCGCTCCACCGCCGAGTCCGGCGGCAGCCCGCCCTCGCTGCGGCCGCGCGACATCGACCCCCGGGTCGCGGTGAACCGCAGCCCCAGCTCCGCCACGGCCTCGATCTCCGCGCCCAGGATGTCGCCGCCGCCGCGCGGGAAGACGTAGTGGTGGTCCACGGCCGTGGTGCAGCCCGACTTCAGCAGGGCCGCCACCGACCCCTGCGCCGCGGCGTGCACGAGGCGGTCGTCGATCCGTGACCAGACCGGGTACAGCTCCACCAGCCAGTCGAAGAGGATGGAGTCCTGGGCCAGGCCCCGGGTGATCCACTGGTAGAAGTGGTGGTGGGTGTTGACCAGGCCCGGCGTCAGCAGGTGCCCGGTGCCGTCCACCCGGCGCTCCACCCCCTCCAGGCCCGCCGGGGCCGGTCCCGGCCCCACCGCCTCGATGACGCCGTCGGCGACCACCACGTGCCCGGAGGCGTGCTCGGTGGACTCCGCGTCCACGGTGGCGACGGCGCAGTGCTCGATGACGGTGCGGCGCGGCGGGGTCTGGCCGGTCACGGGACCTCCTGGGTGTGCGGGGCCTGCCGGCCCGGTCGGCGGGGGCCGGGCTCAGTCGGCGGGGATGGCGGGCACGGCGCCCTCGCGGTGCACGGTCCCCTCGATGAGACCGTACGGCCGGTCCGCCGCATGGAAGACCTCGTTCCCGTTCTCCAGGCCGAAAGGCGTCAGGTCGACGGGGAAGTGGTGCCTGTTCGGCAGCTGCAGCCGGACCTCGTCCACGCCGGGCTCCAGGTCCAGCACCCGGGCGCCCATGGCGTGCAGGGTCTCCTGCAGCGAGTGGCTGTACGTCCCGGCGAACGCCTCCAGCAGCCGGCTCCGCACCCGGGCCCAGCCCGCGTCCCAGTCGGTGCGGGCCGCCGCCTCGTCCGGGCCGGCGGGGGCGTGCCGCCAGCGGGCGGTGACCTCGGTGGCGAGGATGCGGTCGGACGCCTCCTCCAGCGTGGTGTACCGGTCCCGCAGGTAGCCGCGGAACTCCGAGCCGGTGGTGTTCATGACCGTCAGCCCGCGCAGCCCCGACACCACATCGAGGTGCTCCCCGTCCCACCGGACCTCGGCGGTCCGGACCTCCCCGCCGCGCCGCACGAAGGAGTGGCCCGGCTCCGGGCCGCCGCCCGCCGGGTCCCCGCCCCCAGTGCCGCCGCCCCCCGTGCCGGGCTCCGCCGGGCCGGGCTCCGCCGGGCCCGCCGGGATGCGGTCCCAGGCGTACTCCTCGATCCGCACCCGGGCCCGGTGGATCGGCGCCGCCGTCCCCACGAAGTGCCGGGCGAGCCGGATGCCGTACGCCTCCGGCGAGCCGACGCCGTACTGCGCCGCGAAGGCGTAGCAGGTGTTCTTGACCGTGTCGGTCGGCAGGCAGTGGGCGTTGCTCCCCGTGAGGTGCACGTCGTCGAGGTCGCCGGAGAGGGCGACGGAGACGTTCAGGTCCCGGACCGTGTGGCGGGGGCCGTCGCGGACCACGCGGACCACGCGGGTCTCCGCCTTGCCGTACTGGTTCTGGCCGAGCACGTGGGCCATGGGTCGTCAGCTCCCTCGGTAGACGGAGTATCCGTACGGGCTGAGCAGCAGCGGCACGTGGTAGTGGTCCTGGCCGGGCTCGACGGCGAAGACCACCGACACCTCCGGGAGGAAGGCGGGCGCGGGGAGGTACGCGCCGGTGGCGAAGCGCAGCCGCAGCACCACCGCGCCGCCCGCCGGGCCCCCCGCGTCCGGCACGTCCGGCACGTCCGGCAGGTCGCGGCAGCGGCCGTCGGCGTCGGTGGCGGAGACCGCCAGCACCCGCCAGCCGTCGCCGCCCGGCCCGGACCCTGCGGCGCCCCCGTCGCGCACGGCCAGCTCGACGCCCACGCCGGCCGCGGGGCGGCCGCGGGCGGTGTCCAGGACATGGGTGGAGACGCCGGTCACGGGGCCCCTCCCGCCAGCAGGCGTTCCAGGCGCAGCACGTTGATGCCGCCCAGCTCGCGGCGGACGTGCTCCCACTCGGCGGCGGGGGCGTTCGCGTACCGGTCGCGCGCGGCGGCCAGCATCTCGGCGGCCGTGCGGCCGGTCGCCCGGATGAGGAAGGCGTGGCCGAACCGCTCCTCGTACGCGGCGACGGCCGTCCGCAGCTCCGCCAGCAGCGCCGGGTCGGCGTCCGCCACGCCCGCCTGCTCGCGGCGGGAGTCCGCGCCGCCCTCCTCGGGCGCGCCGATCCGGGCGTGCCCGGCCACCGCCTCGGCCAGGCCGTCCGGGGTCAGGGCGGCGGTCGCCGCCGCGCCCGCGGCCAGCAGCGCGGCGCCGTCCGCCCAGGGGCGGGACGCGGCGACGGCGGAGACCCAGGCGCGGGCGGTGCAGACGCCCCGGAGCAGCGCCTCCAGCTCGGCGCGGGGGGCGGCGTTCAGCCGGTCGAGGACCGGTGCGCCGCCCGGTGCGGGGGCGCGGGCCGGGCCGGGCTCGCCGGGCGGGGTGCCCGGCGCGGCTGTGCCGTGGGGCGCGGCTGGGCTGTCGGGCACGGGCGGCCTCCCGGGGACTGGTGCCTCCCGAGAAAGCTAGATCCGCCGCTCGCCCCCGTCAACAGACTGTTGAAACGGGGGTGTGACGTTCCGTGGTCGCGGCGGTTGCCGGGGTGCTGCGGGCCGTCCCGGGCCGTTCCGGGCCGCTCGGGGCCGTTCGCCGGGCCGCCGGGGCGGATCAGGCCCGCTCCCGGTTGAGGTAGTTGTAGACCGTGAACCGGCTGACGCCCAGCGCCGCCGCCACCGTCTCCACACCGTGCCGCACCGTGAAGGCCCCCCGCTCCTCCAGCAGGGCCACCACCCGCTGCTTGTCGGCGCGGGCCAGCCCGGGGAGCGGGCCGCCGAACCGCTGCTCCATCTCGGCCAGCAGCCGGTCCAGGGCGCTGCCCAGGTGCGGCAGCCGCACCGCGAGGGCCGGGGCGCCGTCCCACTCCAGGACCAGGTCCTCGGGGCGCGCCTCGTCCACCGCCACCGGCACGGCCCCCACCGCGTCCAGCAGCGGGCGTATCGCCGTCGCCAGGGGGTGGGCCGGACCGGCGCTCACCGCTCACCGCCGTCGACCACGCTGACCTGCAGCGAGATCCGGGTGGCGCCGGCGGCGAGGGAGTCGCGCAGGACCCGGGAGACGGCGGCCAGGGCCTCCTCCGCGCCGCCCTCGGCGCTGGTCCCGAACGGCCCGACCTCCACGGCCAGCCCCGCCTCGTCCACCGCCCGGCGGGCCGCCCTGGCGTGCTCGGGGAAGGCGTCCAGGGCGAACGGTTCGGTCGTGAACTCCACCATCAGTCGCACCCGCTCACCCTATCGAGGGACGGGCCGTCCGGCCCCCGGCCGCCCACCTCCGCCCCCCCCCGACCGCGGCCCCCCGACCGCGGCCCCCCGACCCCCGACCCCCGACCCCCGATCGTCGGACCGCCGCCGGACCCGGCGCCCGGAGCGCCCGGCCTCGGAGTGCCCGGCCCGGCGCGGGCCGGCGCGGGCGGGCCGGGCCGGGGCGCCGCACCGGGCCCGGCACGCGGACCGCCCGGGCTGCGCGTCGTTGACGTTCTGTTGAAGCCCGGCCTACGCTCCGAGCGCCGCGAACACCGGCCCCGCACAGTCCGGAGGTGCCGTTGCCCGCTCCACCGTCCCCCGACCCGCCGCGCCCCGCGCCGACGGGCCCGGTCCCCGGCCCCGATCCGGCCCCCCGCCCCGACCCGGACCCGCTGCACCCCCGCGACCTGCGCGCGGACCACCGCGCCCGGGCCGCGCGCCGCACCGGGACCGCGCCCCGCCCGTCCGGCACCCTGCTGCTGCGCTCCCGCCGGGCCGTGCTGCCCGACGGCGAGCGCCCCGCCGACGTCCTGGTCCGCGACGGCCGGATCGAGCGCGTCGCCCCGCACGGCACCCTCGACGCCCCCGCCGGGCCGGTCGTCGACCTGGGCGCCACCGCCCTGCTGCCCGGCCTGGTCGACACCCACGTGCACGTCAACGAGCCCGGCCGCACGGAGTGGGAGGGCTTCGACTCGGCGACCCGCGCGGCCGCCGCGGGCGGCGTGACCACCCTCGTCGACATGCCGCTCAACTCCGTCCCCCCGACCACCACCCCCGCCGGACTGGCCGCCAAGCGCCGCGCCGCCGAGGGCCGGGTGCGGGTGGACACCGGCTTCTGGGGCGGTGCGGTCCCCGGCAACACCGCCGAGCTGGAGCCGCTGCACCGGGCCGGGGTCTTCGGCTTCAAGGGCTTCCTCTCCCCGTCCGGCGTCGAGGAGTTCCCCCACCTGGAGCCGGCCGACCTGGAGGAGGCCCTCGCGGAGCTGGCCCGCCTCGGCGCGCTCGCCCTCGTCCACGCCGAGGACCCCGCCGTCCTCGACGCGGCCCCGCAGCGCCCCGGCCGCCGGTACCGGGACTTCCTCGCCTCCCGCCCCGACGGCGCCGAGACCGCCGCCGTCGCCCGCCTGCTGGACGCGGCCCGCCGCACCGGCGCCCGGGTGCACGTCCTGCACGTCTCCTCCGCCGCCGTGCTGCCGCTGCTCGCCGCCGCCCGCGCCGACGGGGTGCGGGTCACCGCCGAGACCTGCCCGCACTACCTGTGCCTGGCGGCGGAGGAGGTCCCCGACGGGGACACCGCCTTCAAGTGCTGCCCGCCGATCCGCGACGAGGCCAACCGCGACCGGCTGTGGGCGGCGCTGGCGGCGGGGGAGTTCGCCGCCGTGGTCTCCGACCACTCGCCCTGCACCGCCGACCTCAAGCAGCGCGGCTCCGGCGACTTCGCCGCCGCCTGGGGCGGCGTCGCCTCCCTGCAGCTGGGCCTGCCCGCCGTCTGGACCGAGGCCCGCCGCCGCGGGCACACCCTCGCCGACGTGGTCCGCTGGATGTCGGCCGGACCCGCCGCGCTGGCCGGCCTGGACGCCAAGGGCGCCATCGCGCCCGGCCGTGACGCGGACCTGGTCGCCTTCGACCCGGACGCCGCCCTCCGCGTCGACCCGGCCGCCCTGCACCACCGCAACCCCGTCACCCCGTACGCCGGGCGGACCCTCACCGGGGCCGTCCGCGCCACCTGGCTGCGCGGCCGGCCGGTGGAGCCGGACGGCGAACCCCTCGGCCGCCTCCTCGACCGCCCCGGGACCCCCGGGACCCCCCGGGCCGCCGGCCCCGACCCGGAAGGACGTGCCCGTTGAGCCCCGCGGAAACCCCCTTCACCGACCTGCTCGACCTCGCCTCCCGCGCCCTGGGCGCGGGCGTGGTCGCCGCCTCCGACGAGTCCTTCGCCGAGAAGGAGAACCTGCTGGCGCCCGCGCCCCCCGTCTTCCGCCCGCGCACCTTCGGCAACAAGGGCCAGGTCATGGACGGCTGGGAGACCCGCCGCCGCCGCGGCGCCAGGCCCGACCGCCCGCACCCCGCCGCCGGGGACCACGACTGGGCCCTGGTGCGGCTCGGCGCGCCCGGCGTGGTCCGGGGCGTCGTCGTGGACACCGCCCACTTCAACGGCAACCACCCCGTCTCCGCCCGGGTCGAGGCCGCCTCCGTGCCCGGCCACCCCGCACCGGAGGACCTGCTGGCCGACGGCGTGGAGTGGACCGTCCTGGTGCCGGACAGCCCCCTCGAGGGGGACACCGCGCACGCGTTCCCGGTGGCGGTCGGCGGCCGCTTCACCCACGTCCGCCTCGTGATCGCGCCCGACGGCGGCGTGGCCCGGCTGCGCGTCCACGGCGAGGCCGTCCCCGACCCCCGCGACCTGGACGGCCTCACCTTCGACCTCGCCGCCCAGGAGCACGGGGGAGTGGCCCTGGCCGCCTCCGACCGCCACTACTCCTCCCCGCACCACCTCAACGCCCCCGGCCGGGCCGCCGTCATGGGCGAGGGCTGGGAGACCCGGCGGCGGCGCGACGACGGACACGACTGGGTGGAGCTGTCCCTGGCCGGGCGCGGCGAGGTGCTGGCGGTCGAGATCGACACCACCCACTTCGTCTTCAACGCCCCGGGCTGGGCCGCCCTGCTGGGCCGCGACGACACCGCGCCTGCCGGCCCCGGCGGCCCCGAGGGCGGCTGGACCGAACTGCTGCCCCGCACCCGCCTCCAGCCCGACACCCGCCACCGCTTCCGGCTGGACGGCGCCCCGCCCGCCACCCGCGTCCGGCTGGCGGTGTACCCCGACGGCGGGATGGCGCGGCTGCGCCTGACGGGGCGTCTGACTCCCGAGGGGCGCACGGCCATGGCCCTGCGCTGGTACGACACGCTGCCCGCCCCCGAGGCGGAACGGGCCCTGGCCGACGCCGGGCTCACCCCCGCCGAGGCCGCCGCGCTCACCGCGGCCCGCCCGCTGCGCGACGCCGCCGGGGCCCGAGCCGCTGCGGCCGCCCTGCCGCCGACCAGCGGCGGCGCGGACGCCGACCGCCGCCGGGAGGCGCTCCGGGCGCTCCTGGGCGTCTGACGGCGGCCGGGGCGCGGAGTCCCGGGGAGGCCCCGGTCCCGGGCACGACCGGCGGTGCTTCTGGCATATGCCAAGTCTGAGCTGCGGCTTTGCGGTGCGATCTTCCGCGAGAAGGCCGCCCGGCCGTCCGTCCCACCGATATCCTTGTCGTGCTCACACCCGGTCCGGCCGCCGTGCCGCCCGCCGGGGACGCCGCGTGCCGCCACCGAGCAGGGGGACATCGGGTGACCCTTCACGACGTCCGGCCCGTCCGGCGCGGCTCCCTCCACCGGGCCCTGCGCCTGCTGGAGGCGGTCGACCGCCACCGCGACGGCGTCACCACCGACGCGCTCGCCCGCGAACTCGGCCTGCCCGTCGCCGCCGTCGACCGCACCGCCGCCGAACTGGAGGACCACGGCTACCTGCAGCGCCTCGACCGCGACGCGTACGTCCTCGGCGGCACCCTGGTCCGGCTCGCCGGCCGCACCCGCCGCGACACCCTCCGGGACCGGCTGGACACCGCGCTGCGCGGCCTCCGCGACGAACTGGGTGCCGCCGTCCACCTCGGCGCCTACCGCGACGGGGAGGCCGTCGTCGAGGCGTCCGCCACCGCGCCGTGGGCCCCGGGCGGCCCCGCCTGGGTCGACCCCCGCGCCGCCGCGCACGCCACCGCCCTCGGCAAGTGCCTGCTCGCCCAGCTCGACGACCGGGCCCGCCGCGACCACCTCGACCGCCACCCCCCGGTCCGGCTCACCTCCCGCACCACCACCGACCCCGGGCAGCTGCTCCAGCGCCTCGACCGGCAGCCCGCCACCATGCCGGTGCTCGACCTCCAGGAGTACGCCCTGGGCACGGTCTGCGCCGCCGTCCCCCTCACCGCCGGCTCCACCGCCGCCTGCCTCGCCGTCTCCCTGCCCCTGGACCAGGCGTACCGGCTCCGCCGCGCCGCCGACGTCCTCGCCGACCGGACCGCGACGGTCCTGCTCTCGCTCGCCCTCTGACGGAACGCCACCAGCGGCTCCGTCCGCCCGTCCTGCCGCCCCCCGGAGTTCCTCCGTCCGCCTGCCCGTCCCCGGCCTGCCGCGCCGCGCCACCCCGCCGCCCGCCACGCGTGCCCCGTCCCCGGCCGGACCGACCGGCGACCGTGCGCCTTCGCCTGCCCGTCCCCGGCCTGCCGCGCCGCGCCACCCCGCCGTCCGCCACGCGTGCCCCGTCCCCGGCCGGACCGACCGGCGACCGTGCGCCTTCGCCTGCCCGTCCCCGGCCTGCCGCGCCGCGCCACCCCGCCGCCCGCCACGCGTGCCCCGTCCCCGGCCGGACCGACCGGCGACCGTGCGCCTCCGCCTGCCCGTCCCCGGCCTGCCGCGCCGCGCCACCCCGCCGCCACCCGTCCGACGAACCGTCACCGGTGCCGCCCCCACCCGCCGCGGACACCGGCTCCGCGCACCCCGCCGCCGTCTGAGTACCCGTACTCATGCGCCGGCGCGCCCGCCGCCCCACACTCCCATGCCATGGACGCCCGCCCGCTCCGCTGCCCCGACTGCGGCTCGCCCCTCCACCCGGCCGCCGCTCCCGCCTGTCCCCGCTGCGGCCTGCCGCTCACCGGGCCCGACGCCGCCGAACTGCGGCACGTCGACACCGCCCTCGCCGACCTCGACGCCCGGCGGGCGGCCCTGCTCCACCGGCGTACCGCCCTGGTCTCCGGCCTCCGGGCCCGCCGCGCGACGGCCGGTCCGCCGCCGGAGCCCGCGGCCCTCCCGGCCTGGGGCCCGCCGCCGGTGCCCCCCGGGCCCCGCCGGGACGCCCCGGCGCCGTCCGTCCAGACCGTGCTCCTGGTCCTCGGCGGCCTCCTGGTCACCCTCGCCGGACTCGCCTTCACCGTCGTCAACTGGGGCAGCCTCGGCATCGGCGGCCGCGCCGCCGTCCTCGCCGCGCTCACCGCCGCCGCCCTGGCCGCGCCCCTCCCGCTGCGCCGGCGCGGCCTCACCGCCACCGCCGAGACGGCCTCCGCCGTCGGCCTCGCCCTGGTCCTGCTCGACTGGTACGCCGCCCGCGCCGCCGGCCTCGCCGGACTCCACCGGACCGACGCCGCCGCCTACTGGGCCGCGGCCACCGCCCTCACCGCCCTCGGGGCGGCCGCGTACGCCCACCGGACCCGGTCCGCCGTCCTGCCCCCCGCCGCCCTGCTGCTCCTCCAGACCACCGCCCCGCTCGCGGCGTCCGCGGCCGGCGCCGGACCCGCCGGATGGGCCGCGGCTCTGGCGGGCACCGCCCTCCTCGACCTCGGCGCCGCGACCGCCCTCCCGGCCCCGCTCGCCCGGCGCACCGGAGCCCGCCCCGCCGCCGTCCTCGCGGGCCTCGCCCTCGCCGCCGGGTCCGTCCAGGCCGTCCTCGGCGGCGGTCTCGCCGCGACCGCCGCCCTCACCGCCCCCGCGTACGGACCGGCCCTGCGCGCCTGCGTCCCGCTCGCGCTGCTCGTCCTGCTCGGGGCCGCCGCCTCCCGCCGGCCCGGCCTCCCGTCCGGGGCCCGCCTCGGCGCCGCCGTCCTCGCGGGCCTGGCCCTCACCGCCGCGGCCGCCGCCGCACCGCGCCTCGCCCTCCCGGACACCTGGTCCGTCCTCGCGTACGCGCTGCCCGCCGCGCTCCTCGCCACCGCCGCCCTCGCCCGCCGCACCGGCCTCCCGGCCGCCGACCCGGGCGGGGACGGCTTGGACCGCGGCGGGACGGTCCGGGGCGGGTCGGTCCGGGGCGGGGCTGCGCGGGACGGCATGCCCCCGGCCGGACCGTCCGTCGCCCGCCTCGGAGCCGCGGACACCCCCGGCGCCCCGGCCCCCGCCGCCGGGACCTCGGCCGCCACTCCCGCCGCCCCCGCCGGAGCGTCCGCACACTCCCTCCCCCTGTGGACCGGCCTCACCGCCGCCGGCGCCCTGGTCCTGGCCCTGGCCGTCCTCCAGGTCCTCCCCGCCCTGCTGGAGGCGCTCGCCGAGCCCCTGCGGCACGTCCTGCACCACGGGGACGCGGACACCCGCCCCTTCCCGGAGGGCTGGCGCACCGCTCCGGCGGTCCCCGTCACGGCCGCCCTGACCGCCGCGGTCCTGGCCGCCGCCGCAGCCCTCCTCGGCCGCTCCAGCGGCACCGCCCCCGCGCCGGCCGCTCCTGCGCAGGCCGACAGCACCTCGGCCGACCCCGCCGACCCCGCCGACCCCGCCGACCCCGCCGACCCCGCCGACCCCGCCGATCCCGCCGACCCCGCCGACCCCGCCGATCCCGCCGACCGCGCCCCGGCCCCTGCTGCCCCCGCTCCCGCCGACGCCCGCCGCGTGCTCCGCTGCGCCGCCGTCCTGGCGGCCGTCCCGGCCGTCGCCCTCGCCCCGGTCGCCGCCGGACTGCCCTACGCCGCCGCCCTGGCGACCGCCTGGCTCCCGGCCCTCGTCGCCGCCGTCCACCTGGTGCGCCGCCCCGGCGCCGACCGCGCCGCGCAGCTCTGCGCCCTGACCGCCCCCGCGGCCCTCGCCCTGGCCTGGTCGCTGCCCGACCAGGCCGCGACCCTCACCGTGTGGGGCGCCACCGCGGTCCTGGCCGCCGTCCTCGCTGCGCTCCCGGTCGGCCGCACCGCGGCCGGTGCCGCCGCGGCCGCCGTGGCCGTCCTCGGCGGGGAGGCGGCGCGGGCCGGTACGGCCGTCGGCCTGCCGCCGCACGTGGCGGCGTTCGCCGCGCTCGGGGTGGCCGTCGCCACGGTCCCCGCAGCCGCCGCCCTGCGCAGCCCGGGCCCGGCGGACGACCCCACCGCCCCGCACGCCCCCGCCACCCCCCGCACCTCCGCCGCCCCGTCCGGCGCCCGCGCCGCCGCCGTCGAACTGGCCGGCTACGCCGTCGCCGCCGCCGCGCTGCCCGCGACCGTGCTCCACCCGGACGCCCTCAGCGCCGCCCTCGCCATCTGCGGCGCCGCCGCCCTGGGCACCGCCCTGCGCGCCGACCGCCGCCGCCCCGCGCTCCTCGCCGCCGCCGCCCTGCTGACCGCCTCCTCCTGGGTGCGGCTGGCCCTGGCCGGCGTGGACGACCCCGAGGCGTACACCCTCCCCGTCTCCGCCGCCGCCCTGGTCCTCGGGTACCTGCGGCGGCGCCGCGCCCCGGAGACCGGCTCCTGGTCCGCCTACGGCCCCGGACTGACCGTCACCCTGCTCCCGAGCCTGGCCGCCGCGTGGACCGACGCCCACTGGCTCCGTCCGCTCCTCCTCGGGCTCGCCGCCCTCGCCGTGACCCTCCTCGGCGCCCGCCACCGCCTGCGCGCCCCGCTGCTGGCCGGCGGAGCGGTCCTGGCCGCCGACGCCCTCCACGAACTGGCCCCCACCGTCGCCCAGGCCCTCGGCCTGCTGCCCCGCTGGGCGCCCCTCGCCGCCGCCGGGCTCCTGCTCCTCTTCGCGGGCGCCACCTACGAGCACCGCCTCCGCGACGCCCGCCGCCTCCGCGACACCCTCCGCCGCCTGCACTGACCCGACCCGCCGGGGCTCGTCCGAGGTGCCGTGCCCCGCCCCCTCCGGCAGCCGGCGCATGGCCCACGGCGGACGGGAGAGGCGGTGGCGGACGGGAGAGGCGGCGCAGGACCGCGCCGGACAGGTCGGTCCCCGGTGGGTGGACAGGCACGAGGAGCCCCGGGCGGACGGGCCGCTCCCGGTCGGCAACCCGCCCGTCGGGGGCTTCACTCCGTCCCGGGCACCGCCACCGCGCCCACCGGCCGCCTGGGCGGCCAGGCCGGGGACCGCCCGGCGGGCGGGGCCGGGCCCGGCGGCGGAGTCCCCGCCGGCGCCGTCCCCGGCCGCTCCTCCACTCCGCGGAGGAGCGGCCGTTTACGGCCCCGGCCACCGGCCCGCAAACCGCCCCGCCGCCGTCGAGCAGAGGACCGGCGCGGCCCGACCGCCCGCCTTGTCACAACCGGCCGATCGTGGCCCTACGCGTCGAGATACCGGTACCGCCCGCTCGCGGGGCCGGTCACCACAGCCCCGTCGCGGACCTGCCACTCGCCCATGCCCTCGACGTCGTGGCTGACGAGGAAGAGCCCGGTGACCAGGTCGCCGTCCTCGTCCGAGGCGGGAATCCGCGCCACGCGACCCAGCTGTCCCCGGAACCAGTCGAGGGACCCCGCGCGCATCTGGGCGCCGAAGAAGACCCAGGTGGCGAAGTTGTACTGCCGCGCCGGGAAGCCCCAGCCGCCGCTGTACGTCCGATCCCGGTCCTCGGAGCCGATGATCTCCTTGATCCGGGCGAGCTGCCGGTCGTCGCACTCCAGCCAGCCCCTGACGCTGACGAGCACACCCATGACGATCGCTCCCCGTGCCCCGGGCGCCGTCCTGTCCGCCGCCCTCGATGACGCCGGACCGGACGATAGACGGGACGGGCCCGGCCCCGCAAAGGGCTTGGCGCCTCCGGCCCGCCGAGCAGGTGCGCCCGTGCTCGGCCGGTCGCTCCGACGAGCACGGCGCCCCGGCGCCCGGTGGCTTCCCGGCCCTGGTTCCGGCAGGGTGTCCGGCATGAACCTGGACCTTCAGGGCCAGACGGTCGTCCGCGTCTGCTTCGACTACGCCGTCAGGATCCTGACCAGTAGGAACTGGGAAATGATCATCGAGACCGAGGCGGTCCTCCATCCTCCGGTCGGGGAACCTGCTGCTTTCGACCCGGAATCCCCGGGCGCCACGGCCGCCCACCTCGTCGGCCTGGCCCGCGACGTGATCACCGAGGCCGGGGCGGGGGACGCGGGGGACCTCGTGGTCGGGTTCGCGAGCGGCACACGGCTGACCGTCCGTCCGGACCCCGACTACGAGGCGTGGGAGACCGCCGGACCGGGCGGGCGACGGGTGATCTGCATGCCCGGAGGGGAGCTCGCCGTGTGGAGCGGGGGATGACCCCAGGCCCCCGGACCCTGCGGCGGGTGGGTCCGGCCGGCGGGGCACGTGGCCCGGGAGCAGCCGACGGTCTCTCGTCGAAGGCGGGGTCGCGTACGGCCTGGGCGTCGGCGATGGTGCCGATGCGGGCATGGCCCGGCTTTTCCCGATCACGACCGGAGCGCCGCCTCGCGCGGGACGGATGCCCCGGCACCCTGTGGCTTCCGGGGAGAAGGGCATCTGTCCGGCGCGAGGCGGAATTCATCCGATCGCCATCTTGTACTTCCACCCCTTCCCGTCGCTGTTGCTGACGATCTGTGTGCCGGCGCTGGTCAGAGCGGTCCGGCCGCCGGGGTAGAAGCGGACGGTGCCATCGGTCCTGACCGCCCAGATGTCCGGTATCCCGTCGCCGTTGACGTCCGGCGTTCCGAAGACGAGCCGGACGGTCGTGGTGCTCCAGCCCGAGGAGACGTACTCGACGTCCGCGCCTCCGGAGGAGGCCGCCGCTGATGCCAAGGAGACGAGGTCGACACCTCCGGTGGCCGGATCCTTGATCCCAGTACGGAGGAGAAGCCGCCCGCCGGTCCCGGTGCGGTAGATGATGTCGGCCACGCCGTCGCCGCCGATGTCCTGGACGGCGACCAGGTCGCGGTCGGTCCAGGCGGAGCTGGCGACCATCCGGGCCTCGGAGACCGTGGCACCGTTGTAGCCGAGGAAGGCCCACAGGGTGTCGCCCACAGTCATGAAGAAGTCGGGCTTGCCGTCACCGGTGGCGTCCCCGGCGGAGACGATCTGGGTGATGGTGCTCAATGCCGGCGCGTTGGACGGGATCAGGATCTCCTGTCGCTTGCCTGTGTTGACGGAGCCGTAGCCGTCACCCGGGTACACCCACAGCCGGCCGTCCTTGATGGCGACGAGGTCAGGCCGTCGCCTCCGTAGACGTCGCCGAGGTGGGCGATGAGTGTGTTCTTCCAGTATCCCGACGTGGCAGCGACATAGGACGGTCGGTCGTCGCCGCTCGGATCCTTGTCCGGGTTGTCCTGGTAGGCGCCGGCCATGGACCATCCCAGGCTGCCCGTCCCCTTGGTGAGGTCGGAGGCCGTGGCGATGGTGGAGTACATCCGGAGGTTGCCGTCCCCGTCGACGACCATCAGGTCTGGCAGCCCGTCTCCGGCGAAGTCGCCGGGGGAGTCGGCCTTGTCGCGCGGGGTGACGTAGAAGAAGTACTTGCGCGGGTCCGAGACGTTCCCTGCGGCGTCGACCGCGCGGACGTACAGCACGTTCGGCCCCGCCAGTGGCGGCTTCAGGTTGGAGACGGTGGTGGTGGTGGAGGTGGCGGCGCCGTTGGTCCGGGAGGCGAAGCCGGTGTAGGAAGCTGAGTTGAAGCCGTACTCGTACCGCACCACGTCGGTCTGGGATGCCTTGAACGTGAAGGAGCCGCCGGTCCCGAACGGGAGGGTGCTCCACGTGGAGTCCTCACCGTCGCTGCCGAAGCCGTTGTCCAGGGCGTCGGCGTCGGGGAAGACCGTCGAGGTCACGGTGGGCGCGGACGGCCGGCTGTTGTCGAAGACGAAGCGGCAGGGGGTCGTGCCGCCCGGCGTGTAGGAGGAGGTGCTGCCGAACTTGTCCACGGACCGGGCGCGCCACGAGTAGGTGGTGCCATTGACGAGCCCGCTGGTGGAGATGGGGTCGGTGTGGACGCGCGCGGAGCCGGTCTGGCTGCCGACGGAGACCGTGCCCTTGGAGCCCAGCATGTTGCCGTAGTTGCCGGTGGGCCACAGCTCGAAGCGGACGGAGGCCAGGTTGCCGTCCACGTCGCCGGCGCTCGCCCAGAAGGTGATGGAGGAGGCGTCCACGTTCACGTAGGGGGAGGTTGTGTCACAGGAGAGGTCGGGGTCCAGGTCGAGCTTCTGCGGTGCACCGGGCGGGCGGTTGTACACCAGGTCGACGTACGGGTCGTTGCCGCCGTCGGCCTGGAACTTCTTCCAGCTGTAGGCCGAGCCTTCGTCCGCGGCCCGCAGGCCGAGCGTCATGGTCGACCATCCGCCCTTGACGGCTTTCTGTACAGCGGCCTTCACATCGAAGGTCTCGTAGTCGTCCGGGCAGGAGGCCGACTTGTAGCCGTGCGCGAAGCTCTAGTGGTCGAGCAGGTTGCCGCTGGTCATGCCCGGCGCGTTCTTCCACGTCGTCTTGTCGCTCACCGGGCCGGTCAGGTAGACGTTGACCGTGCGCTTGGTGCACGACCAGGCGTAGGTCTGCAGGACGCGCAGACGGGCGTCGTGCACGACGGCGCCCTTGAGGTCGGGTGTCGAGGATCTGGCCGGTGGCGGTGTCCAGACGGGTGCGGTGCCCGGTGAGGCGGATCGGGCGGGCGCAGCCGCCCAGTGAGCCGATAGGAAATGGCCGGTGATTGGGCTGACCAGAACCTTGCCGCGTCGCGGAGCAAGTTATCCCGTTGGATATCCCAATGGGGTATCCAACGGGAAGAGGGCCGACCCAGGGGGCTGACCCTCAACGTGCGTCCGCCGGGCTCACCGTCAGGCGGGTGGCTGGCGTCTCCTCCGGCAGGGGAGCGAAGCTCCCGGCCACTCGCCGTCGACCGGACCCCTCCCCGCCTCAGCGCCCGCGCTGCCAGACTGGCCGAAGCACGCGCCGGCCGAAGGCCGCCCCGGCGGCCGACCGTCGAGCAGCCGAGAGCCCCCGGACCGCCCACCTGCCCGGAGCGGGGTCCGAATCTGGCAGGATGCCAGCCCAAGATCGCGTCAACACGCGCGCGGATCGTGGACGCGGCAGGTTGACAGGAGGTGAAGGGCGATCAGTCGGTGGCTTTGGGGTGTCCGGTGCCTGCGTAGGTGATCCAGGCGGTGCGGTTGGTGTCGTCGACCAGGTACCAGATGCGGCCGCCGCCGGTGACCTCGTACTGCCAGCGCTCCAGCGTCTGCCCCTTCCAGACTGTGGAGCCGATCTTGCCCTTGAGGCGGTGGTGGCGCTCGGGGTCGTCTGTGGCGCGCGGGGCGGATCGGATCTTGTCGAAGGCGCGGCGGAGGTTGCCTGCTGCGTGGCGGGAGAGGTGGTCCCAGCCGTTGGCCGCCTCCGTGTTGGCGAAGCGCAGGTCGAACTCTTCGCCGACCGGGGGCGGGGCCGCGCGGTCACCGCGCTTGGGGCTCACTCGGCGGTCTCGTCTTCGGGTACGGGGACAGTGCCGAGGTCGCCGTCGGGCTCGCGGGTGAGTATGGCGTGCAGGGCCGGGTCGGCGTAGATCTCGGCGCTGTGCCGCCACTGGGCGAGCAGCAGCGCAATGGGGGCCAGGTTCTCCAGCGCGGCGGCCCCGCGGGCGGTGTCCACCAGTTCGCCGAGCATCGCTTCGACGTCGTCCTCGGGGAGGAAGACCGACCAGGGCAGAGCATCTGGCAGGGCCTGGCGCAGTGCGGCGGTGTTCTCGGTGCGGACCAGTCCGGCGAGTAGGCGGGCGGTGAAGTCGACCACGGTGGAGTCCTGCTCCAGCTGGTCGGCACGGATGAGCGCGAGGTCGCCCGCGTCGCGGCGGCGCAGGCGCAGTGCGCGGACTGCGTCCAGGCGCCGGGTAGTGGCCGCGGGCTGGTGAAGCAGCTCGCTGAAGGGCACGTCCTCGTAGGCCGTCGTCATGACATCCACAGTAGCTCGGATGTCATGGCTCTGGTAGCGGATCGGGGTCTGGGCGCCGCTCGAAGAGGAGATGCTCGCGATCGCCGCCGCCTGATCCGAGCGGCAATAGGTCTATACCTTTGACGGCAACGCTGACGGCAACCGGACCCCACGCCACCGCACTTCCACGGACGTCAGCGGACCACCGAACTGCCATTGACCTGCAAAAACGCAGGTAGAGAGAGGTCGCCCAGCACACGTACTATGTGCTGGCTGGGAATACTCCGGTTCTGGTCCACAATTCCACGCCCCCGGCTCCCGATGGTGTTATCTATCTCCGTACGGATCTCGTCACTGGAGAGGAGTATGTTGGGCGGGCGAAGAGCTGGGACCGCTATTTGGCGCGGCAGGCCGAACACGCCAGGGACTATCCCAATTCCTCCTTCACTTTCGAGGTCCTTGGCCGGGCGGCACCTGGTCGCGATCTGGATGTCCTCAAGGAGAGTTGGATGCGTGCTGGCGGCGGGAAGGCATCAGTTCCAGGTAGTGTTCTGACGAACAAGCGTGTTCAGATGGGTGAAGCCCGCTACCGGGCTGCCGGAGGTGCCGTGTCATGCCCGTGAGATATCGACAAAGCGATCTTTTTCTCATTCCTGTCGCGGAGGGAGAGTTTTCCCTAGGGCGGGTCGTCTTGAAGATGCGCGGCGGAAATGTCCTGGTCGCCATCTATTCGGAGTTGGCGGAGTCGGTTGAGGCTGTCGACCTGGGACGCCTGTCGATCTCTCGGCCGGTCTTCCTCGTTGAGACCATGGATTTGCGCCTCAAGGATGGGACGTGGAGAGTGGCGGGGAACTGGACGCCGCCGACTGAACTCTCTATCCCTGTATGCAAGACCCAGGTCGAGCCTGGCGGTGACTTCTTCGCGCAGCATATTGATGGAAGCATCGGAAGGCGACTAACTCCGGATGAGGCTGCCCGACTCAAGAAGCAGAAGTCATTCTCTCCGATGCTAGTGGAGAAGGCGGCGCAAGCCTTTCAGGGGGTCGAGTCCTGGCTTCCCGTGTTCGATGAAATTCGAATTGGTGAAAGAGCGTAGACTGTATCGAAGGGTTTCAGCAGTTTGGCGGTTTATCAAATCGATAAAGAGGCGCCGGCGGATGATCTATAGATTTGTCTTCCGCCTTAAGGTGGAAGCTCTATTGTCATTCTGATTGACCCGCAAATCTTGAAAATTAATAGTCAATGGCCCCATCGAGCGGAAATCTTGGTGGGGCCGTTGGCCGTCTTGACGGCAACGTCAGCGGACGGGTTCTGCACTTGGCAGGTCGTCAGCGCTCTCGGGGTCTCGAAGGGCGTCGCCGAGGGTGTCGATGGCTTGGCGCTGGAGGCGGAGCCTGACGTGGGCGTAGACAGTGGCGGTGACGCCGATGTGGGCGTGGCCTAGGGGTCGCCCGATCAGGGCCGGTGCCGTGCCTTGCCCCAGGTGGAGGGCGGCTGCCATGTGCCGGATCACGGAGAGGCGGATGCAGCCTCCGGCGGGGACGGCAGCCCCGGGAGGCCGCCGTGCTCCGGGCTGTCGTGCTCCGGACCCCCGTGCGCCGGACCGCCGTGGACCGGCCCCTCGCCGAGGGTGAGGGGCAGGCAGGTGCCGCCGCGGCGGTGGGCGACGATCTCGGCGGCGACGGCCACCGCCGTCTCCTCCGGGGTGCGGCCGCCCAGGTCGAGGCCGATGGGGGAGCGGAGCCGGGCCAGTTCGGCATCGGTGAGCCCGGCGGCCCGCAGCCGCGCCAGGCGGTCCCGGTGGGTGCGGCGCGATCCCATGGCGCCGACGTAGGCGACGGGCAGCCGCAGCGCCGCCGTCAGCAGCGGCACGTCGAACTTCTCGTCGTGGGTGAGGACGCACACCACCGTCCGCCCGTCCAGCGCCCCGGCGGCGGCCTCCCGCTCCAGGTAGCGGTGCGGCCAGTCCACGACGACCTCGTCGGCGTCGGGGAAGCGCCGGGCGGTGGCGAAGACCGCGCGGGCGTCGCAGACCGTCACCCGGTAGCCGAGGAAGACGCCGATGCGGGCGACGGCCGCCGCGAAGTCGATGGCGCCGAAGACGAGCATCCGCGGCGGCGCGGCGTAGGACTCGACGAGCAGCACGACGCCGTCCGCCGCCTCCTCGCCGCAGGGCCGCCCCTCCCGGTCCAGGACGACCCGGCCGGTCCGCCCGGCCGCGAGCATCGCGCGCGCGCCGGCCGCCGCCGCGGCCTCCAGCGGCCCGCCGCCCAGCGAGCCGCGGCTGCCGTCGGCGGTGACGGCGAGGGCGGCGCCCAGCAGTTCCGGCGGGCCCGCCACCACCCGCACGAGGGCGACGGGCAGCCCCTCGGCGACGGCGGCCAGCGCCGCGTCGAGGCCCGCGTCCGCCCCGGGCCGCACCCGCTGCACCAGCACGTCCACGGACCCGCCGCAGGTCAGGCCGGCCGCGAAGGCGTCCTCGTCGCCGTATCCGAAGTGCCGCACCACGGGCCGCCCGGTGCGCAGCACCTCCCGGCACAGCTCGTACACCTCGCCCTCGACGCAGCCGCCGGAGACGCTGCCGACCGCCTCGCCGTCCTCGTCGACGGCGAGCGCCGCGCCCGGCTCGCGCGGCGCGCTGCCGGAGACGGCGGTGACGGTGGCCACGGCGAAGGGCCGTCCGGCGGTGTGCCAGGCGTGCAGCTGTCCGGCGATGTCCTGCATCCGAGGTGCTCCTTCGTCCGCTCTCGGGTCGCGCGGCCGGCCGTCCGGGCCGGCGGACCGGCTGTCCGGCCCGACGGGGGCCGGCCGGCCGCGCTGAGAGGATGTCAGCCCTCCTCCGGCCTCCGCACGGTGAGGTGCTCGGGACGGACCGGGACCCGCCGCAGGGCCAGCCCGGTGGCGGCCCGGATCGCGGAGACGATCGCCGGGGTGGAGGAGAGCGTCGGGGCCTCGCCGGCGCCGCGCAGGCCGTAGGGGGCGTGCGGGTCGGCGAGTTCGAGGACGTCCACGGGCTGCGGCGGGGTGTCCAGCAGGGTCGGGATGAGGTAGTCGGTGAAGGACGGGTTGCGGACGCGGCCGCCCTCCGTGACGACCTCCTCCATCACGGCGAGCCCCAGCCCCTGCACGGAGCCGCCGTGGATCTGGCCGACGACCGCGCCGGGGTTGACGGCCCGTCCCACGTCCTGCGCGGCGGCCAGTTCCACCACCTTCACGAGGCCGAGCTCGACGTCCACGTCGACGACGGCCCGGTGGGCGCAGAAGGAGTACTGGACGTGGCCGAAGCCCTGCCCGGTCTCCGGGTCGAAGGGCTGGGTGGGCCGGTGATGGTGCTCCCGGGTCCGCTCGATCGCGTCGTCGCCCAGCAGGTCCGCCACCGACGCCAGCACCCCGCCCGCCTCGGAGACGACCTTGCCGCCGGCCAGGGAGAGGTCGTCGTGCGTCCAGCCGTGCCGGGCGCGGCCGCGCGCGAACAGCTCCTCGCGCACCGCCTCGCAGGCCATCTTGACGGCGCCGCCGGTCATGTAGGTCTGCCGGGAGGCCGAGGTGGAGCCGGCCGAGCCGACGCCGGTGTCCGCGGGGTGGATGGTGACCCGCTCCACGCCCAGCTCGGTGCGGGCGATCTGCCCGTGGACGGTGACGCCGCCCTGCCCGACCTCCGCGGCCGCGGTGTGCACCAGGGCGACGGGCTCCCCGCCGACGACCTCCAGCCGCACCCGGGCGGTGGAGTAGTCGTCGAAGCCCTCGGAGAAGCCGACGTTCTTGATGCCGACGCCGTAGCCGACGCCGCGCACCACGCCCTCGCCGTGGGTGGTGTTGGAGAGCGCGCCGGGCATCTCCCGCAGGTCCGCCCCGGCGGCGGGCGGCAGCGGCAGCGCCTTCACGCGCCGCAGCAGCTCCGCGACGGGGGCCGGGGAGTCGATGCGCTGCCCGGTGGGCAGGGCGTCGCCCTCCTCGACGGCGTTGAGCCGCCGCAGCTCCACCGGGTCCGTGCCGAGCGCGGCGGCGAGCCGGTCCATCTGGCTCTCGTACGCGAAGCAGGCCTGCACGGCGCCGAAGCCGCGCATCGCCCCGCACGGCGGGTTGTTGGTGTAGAGGGCCAGCGCCTCCATCGACACGTGCGGCACCACGTACGGGCCGACGCCCAGCGAGGCGGCGTTGCCGACCACGGCGGGGGAGGAGGAGGCGTAGGCGCCGCCGTCGAGCACGATCCGGGCGTCGACGTAGACCAGCCGGCCGTCGCGGGTCGCGCCGTGCTCGTAGCGCAGCCGCGCCGGGTGCCGGTGGACGTGCCCGAAGAACGACTCCTCGCGCCCGTACACCACCTTGACCGGCCGGCCGGTGCGCAGCGCCAGCAGGCAGGCGTGGATCTGCATGGAGAGGTCCTCGCGGCCGCCGAAGGCGCCGCCGACGCCGGCGAGCGTGATCCGCACCCTCTCCTCGGGCAGGCCCAGCACCGGCGCCATCTGCCGCCGGTCGACGTGCAGCCACTGGGTGGCGACGTACAGGTCCACGCCGCCGTCCTCGGCGGGCACCGCGAGGCCGGACTCGGGGCCGAGGAACGCCTGGTCCTGCATGCCGACCTCGTAGGTGCCGCGCACCACGACGTCGGCGCGGGCCCGCACCTCGTCGGTGACGCCGCCGCCGGAGACGACCCGCTGCCGGTGCAGCACGTTGCCGGACGCCTTGCCCCGGTACTCCCCGGGCGCGTGCACGTACCCGTACCGCTCGGGGTCGAGGGCCTGCTCCTCGGTGCAGACCGGCTCCAGCACCTCGTAGTCGACCGCGATGGCGGCGGCGGCGCGGCGGGCCGTCTCGGGGTGGTCGGCGGCGACCAGGGCGACCGGCTCGCCGTGGTGGCGGACCTGGTCGACGGCGAGCGCGGGCTGGTCCTGGATCTCCAGGCCGTACGTCTTCACGCCGGGGAGGTCCTCGTGGGTGAGCACCGCGTGCACGCCCGGCACCGCCAGCGCACGGCTCACGTCCACCGAGCGGATGCGGGCGCGGGCGTGCGGGGAGCGCAGGGCGGTCCCCCAGAGCATGTCCTCGGCCCACAGGTCGGAGGAGTAGGCGAACTCGCCCCGCACCTTGAGAATGCCGTCGGGCCGGGCGGCGTCGGTGCCGACGCCGTGCGGGTGGTCGGTGGTGATCTTCACCAGGTTCTTCTCGGTCCGCAGCGGGGTCATCCCTGCGCCCCCTCCCCGGCCCGGCGGGCGGCCGCCAGCCGCACCGCGTCCATGATCTTCTCGTAGCCGGTGCAGCGGCACAGGTTGCCCGACAGCGCCTCGCGGATGTCCGCGTCGGCGGGGCGCGGGTCCCGCTCCAGCAGGGCGTGGGTCTGCACCAGCAGGCCCGGCGTGCAGAAGCCGCACTGCACGGCCCCGGCGTCCAGGAACGCCTGCTGCACCGGGTCGAGGCCGTCCTCCCCGGCCAGGCCCTCCACGGTGCGCACCTCCCGGCCCTCCGCCTGCCCGGCGGCCACCAGGCAGGCGCAGACCGGCTCGCCGTCCAGGTAGACCGTGCAGGAGCCGCACTCGCCCTGCTCGCAGGCGTTCTTCGAGCCCGGCAGGCCGAGCCGCTCGCGCAGCACGTACAGCAGGCTCTCGCCCTCCCACACGTCGTCGGCCTCCACCCGGCGCCCGTTGGCCGTGAACACCACCCTCATGCCGCGCTCCTCTCCGGCAGACCGGTGTACCCGGCCCAGCACCAGCCCAGGGTGCGCCGCGCCATGACGGCCAGCGCGTGGCGCCGGTAGTCGGCGCTGCCGCGCACGTCGTCGATGGGGGAGGCTGCGGCGGCGGCCAGCTCCCCGAAGCGCCGCACCACGGCCTCGTCCAGCTCCCCGCCGCGCTCCCACAGGCCGCGCTCCGCCAGCTCCCCGGCCAGGAACGCCTCCGCCTCCGCGGCGCGGCGCGGGGTGGGGGCGGCCGACCCGATGCCGGTGCCCACCGTCCGGTCCGCCGGGTGCAGCGCCAGCGCGAACGAGCAGACCGAGATCACCATCGCGTTGCGGGTGCCGACCTTGGAGAACTGCTGCGGGCCGCCCGCGACCGGCACGTGCACCGCCCGCACCAGCTCGTCCGGCTCCAGCGCGCTGCGCTTGGGGCCGAGGTAGAAGTCGTCGACCGGCACCATCCGGGTGCCGCGCACCGACGCGGCCTCCACCCGCACCCCGCGGCCCGCGGCCAGCAGCGGCGGGTGCGCGTCCCCGGCGGGCGACGCCGAGCCCAGGTTGCCGCCGACCGTGCCGCGGTTGCGGATCTGCGGCGAGCCCACCGTGCGGGCCGCCAGGGCCAGCCCCGGCAGCTCCCGCCCCAGCTCGGAGACGATCCGCGCGTACGGGACCGCGGCGCCCAGCCGCACCACCGCGCCGTCCGACTCCCACCGGGCCGCCTCGGCCACCCGGTTCAGGTCCAGCAGCGCCGGCGGGCGGCGGCGGTCGAAGTTCAGCTCGACCATCACGTCCGTCCCGCCCGCGACCGGGACCGCGTCGGGGTGCTCCGCCTTCAGTGCCAGCGCCTCGTCCCACGTCTCGGGCCGCAGGAACTCCATCCGGTCTCCCTCGTCGAGCGGCGCACCCGCCCGGGGGACCGGCCGTCCCGGAGGACCGGTCGCCGTGCGGGCCGCCGCGCCTGTGGACCGGCGCGCCCTGCGGACCGGGACCCCTGCGGACCGGTGCGCCCGGCGGACCGGTGCCTCTGTGAGCCAGTACACACGCGTGCGGGCGGGCGCGGGCAGTCACCGATGGCATGAACCCCGCGCGGCGCCGTACCGCGCTCTCCTGTAGCTTTCTCCAAAGCCGGACCTCCGCAATCCGCGCCGCCCGGATCCGCCGCCCGGATCCCCCGCGGGATCCGCCGCCGGGAGCGCGGGCGGCCGCCGGCGGCAGGTGCCCCGGCGGCAGGAGCCCCGGCGGGAGGAGGCAGGAGATGCGCGTCGCCGCCCTGCTGTCCCCCGGCGCCCCCGGCCTGCGGCTCCTCACGGGCGAGGACGAGCTCGACCGGCAGGTCACCGGCGTGATGACCACCGACCTGCACGACCCCGGCCGGTACCTCCACGGGGGTGAACTCGTCCTCACCGGCATGCTCTGGCGCTCCCGCCCCGAGGACTCCGAGCGGTTCGTGCGGGTGCTGGCCGACGCCGGGGCCGTCGCCCTCGCCGCTGGGGAGGCCGAGGTGGGACCGGTCCCCGCCGACCTCGTCGAGGCGTGCCGGCGCCACCGCATGCCGCTCTTCGCCGTCCCCGAGGACATCGCCTTCGCCGCCGTCGGCGAGTACGTCGGCCGCCAGGTCTCCGCCGACCGCGCCGCGGACCTCGCCGCCCTCGTCGAACGCCACCGGCTGCTGGTCTCCGCCGCGGGCGGCAGCGGCCTGGACGCCGTCCTCGACCTGGTCGGCGGCGACCTCGACCTGGACTGCTGGGTGCTCGCCCCCACCGGCCGGGTCGTCGCCGGGCCCGCCGGCCGCCTGCCCGCCGCCGACCGCGAGCGGTTGGTCCGCACCCACCTCGCCGCCCTGCGCCGCCGCACCCGCCCGCCCCACCGCGCCCGCGCGCACGGCCGCCCCTACGCCCTGCTGCCCGCCCCCGCCGACCCGGCGGCCCCGGCCCCGCTCGCCGACTGGCTGCTCGCCGTCGCGGGCGACGACGCCGAGTGGAGCGCCAAGCGCGGCCAGCTCGCGGAGAACCTCGCCCGCCTCGTCGCCGCCGAGCGGGTCCGCCGCGACCAGGGGCGCGCGCTGCGCCGCCGCCTCGCCGACGAGCTCGCCGCCCTGCTCGCCCGGGACGCGGGCTCCGCCGAGACCGCCCGCGTCCTGGACGCGGCCGAGGCCATGTCCGGCCCCGGTCCGCAGGCGCCGCCCGCCGCCCGGCTGGTCGTCGCCGCCGAGGGCACCGGCCTGCCCGACGGCGCGCTGCGGGCCGCGCTGGAGGAGGCGCTCACCGACGACGACGACCGCGCGCTGGTCGCCGGGAGCGGCGCCGAGGCCGTGGTGCTGCTGCCCGTCCCCGCCGGGGGCGGGGCCTGCGGGGAGGAGGGCCCCGGGGCTCCCGGCGCCTCCGAGGGCGGCGACGCCGCGGCCCGGCTGGGCGCCCTGCTCGCCCCCCTGGAGGCCGGCCTGGGCCCCGAGGGCCGGATCACCCTCGGCGTGAGCGCCCCCGCCGAGGGGCCGGGGGCGCTGCGCGGCGCCTGGGAGGAGGCGCGCCACGCCCGCCGCGTCGCCGCGGCCCGCACCGGCCGGATCCGCGCCGCCGGGCCCGAGGGGCTCGCCTCCCACGTGCTGCTGCTGGCGGCCGTCCCCGACGACGTGCGCCGGGCCTTCCGCAGCCGGCTGCTGGACCGGGTGGTCGCCTACGACCTGGAGCACCAGGCGGACCTGGTCCGCACCCTGGACGCGTTCCTGCGCGCCGACGGCTCCTGGACGCGCTGCGCGGCGGCCCTCCACGTCCACGTCAACACCCTGCGCTACCGCATCCGCCGGATCGAGGAGCTGACCGGCCGCGACCTGGCGCGCCTGGAGGACCGGGTGGACTTCTACCTGGCCCTGGCGCTCGCCTGACGCCGCCTGCCGCCGCGGTGCCCCCGGACGGTGCCCGGGCCGGCGGACCGGCGCGGCCACGGCAGGAGCCGCGGCCGCCGCCGCGCGGCGACGTCCTCGACCCAGCCGAAGAGCACGACGCACAGGGCGATCAGCGGCCAGGCGCCGAGGAAGTTCAGCCAGGGGCTGTCCAGCAGCCACGGCACGTTCCGCTCCAGTACCGGGAACCGCCAGAGCTGGTCGATCAGCGGCACGGTGGCGATCAGCGCCGCCTCGTGCCACAGGTAGACGGTCACCGCGCGGGCGTTGAGCAGGCCGATCACCCCCGACCACCGCCGCAGCCGCCGCGGCCAGGAGGTCCACGAGGGGCTGAGGTGCAGCAGCACCAGGACGAAGCCGAACGACCAGACCGCCTGGGCGACCGGGATGCCGTCCAGGTCGTAGCCGCTCTCCGGGTCCTGGTGGTCCACGGCGAACCACAGCCCGGCCAGCAGCACGAAGGGGGCGACGGACGGCGTCACGTAGCGCGGGAGGCGGCGCAGCACCCCGTCGTGGTGGGCGAAGCCCAGCAGCCAGCAGGAGGCGAAGACCGCGAAGTCGGTGGCGGCGGCGCCCACCCGGTCCGGCAGGGCGATCCAGCCGGAGCCCAGGACCACCGCGAGGCCCAGCGGGGCCAGCAGCACCGGCCAGGGCGCGCGGCGCAGCAGCCGCAGCATCAGCGGGGAGAGCAGCACGAACCACAGGTAGGCCCGCAGGTACCACAGCGGGACGGCCACCTGCTCGGCCCAGCCGCCGTCCAGGATCCCGTCCACGCCGGGCAGGTGCGACGGGTACGGCGGGTCGCTGAGCGGCACCACCCAGAAGAGCATTTTCAGCCACCAGCGGGTGCCGCCGCCGCTGCCGGGGCCCCAGCCCTGCAGGACCATCCCGCCCACCGCCACGGCCCCGAAGAGCCACATCGGCACCAGCAGCCGCCGCATCCGGCTCCGGACCACGTGCAGCGCCGGCCGCTCCAGCGACCGTGCCATCAGCGACCCGGCGAGCGCGAACATCACGCCCATGGACGGGAGGAGGAGCGTCAGCCAGGCCCAGCCGAACTGGTGGTACGCCACCACCCGGACCAGGGCCAGGGCGCGCAGCAGGTCGAGGTAGCGGTCGCGCCCGGAGGGCGGCGCACCGCTTTCCGGGCGCGGTGCGACGGGGACGGCAGCCCCGGCCGGGGCGGGGGCCGTTGCCGGGAGGGTCATGCGGGTGCCTTTCGTGGCGGGGCGGTGCGGTGCGGGGCGGTGCGGTGCGGGGCGGGGGCCGTGCCGGGCGGCGGCACGGTGCGCGGGGACGGGCGGCTCCGTGCTGCCGGTCCGTGCCGCCGCGGGGGCCTCACACGGCGGCGACGGGGGCCTCGACCTCGCCGGTCCGGCGGAGCTTCTGCCAGCGCAGCCGGCCGCCGGTCAGGGCGGTGATCCAGGACTGCAGCAGCACCAGGTACATCAGCTGCCGGTAGACGACCTGCTGGATCGGCAGGCTGACCAGGTGCCAGGGCCTCTCCCGGTCGAGCCGGAAGGCGTACCCGGCGCACACCGCCTGGACGGCGAGCACGGCCAGCCAGGCCAGCAGGGTCCGCCCCAGGTCGACGAAGACCATCCCGTAGAGCAGGAAGACGTCGATCAGCGGCGCCAGCAGCGGCGCGACCACCGTGAAGAGCGCCACCAGCGGCAGTCCGACCCGGCCGAACCGTCCGGCGGTGCCGCGCTCCAGCACCGCGTGCCGGTGCTTCCACATCGCCTGCATGGTGCCGTAGCTCCACCGGTAGCGCTGCGACCACAGCTGGTCCATGGACTGCGGCGCCTCCGTCCAGGCGCGGGCGTCCTCGGCGTAGACGATCCTCCAGCCGGCCCGGTGCAGGGCCATGGTGACGTCGGTGTCCTCGGCGAGGGTGTCGTCGCTCATGCCGCCGACCCCCGCGAGCGCGGAGCGGCGGTAGGCCCCGACGGCGCCGGGGATGGTGGGGATGCAGCCGAGCACGTCGTACATCCGCCGGTCGAGGTTGAAGCCCATGACGTACTCGATGTGCTGCCAGGCGCCGATCAGGGTGTCCCGGTTGCCGACCTTGGCGTTGCCCGCCACCGCGCCGATGCGGGGGTCGGCGAAGGGCTGCACCAGCTCGCGGACGGTGGAGGGCTCGAAGACCGTGTCGCCGTCCACCATCACGACCAGGTCGTGCGAGGCGTGCGCCAGGCCGGTGTCGAGCGCCGCCGCCTTGCCGGCGTTGGCCTGCCGCACGACCCTCACCCCGGGCAGCCCCAGCGCCTCGACGACGGCCGCGGTGCCGTCCGTCGACCCGTCGTCGACGACGACCACCTCGACCGGGTGGTCGCTCCGGGCGAGCGACCGCACCGTGTGGGCGATGCACTCCCGCTCGTTGTAGGCGGGCACCAGCACGGTGACCGGCGCGGTCACCGGCGGCCCCCAGGAGAACCCGTCGGCACGCGTGCGCCGCACGTGCCGGAAGGACAGCGCCAGCATCAGCGCGAACCGCGCCAGCACCAGGCCGCCGACCACGGCCAGCAGCGCCACCAGGACCGGCAGCAGGGCCACGGAGACGGAGACGAACCCGATGAACACCCTGCCCGACCAGAGCGGGAAGCCGCTGACCGCGGTGTGCGCGCTCGGGGCGCCCAGCGACCCGCTCACCGTGGTGAAGCGGTAGTGCTCCGCCTCCAGCAGGGGCATCAGCCGGTCCAGGGCGGCCACCGTCTGGGAGCGGTCGCCGCCGGAGTCGTGCATCAGCACCACGGCCCCCTCGCCGGGATGCCGGGGCAGGGCCGCCCGGACGATGGCGTCGACGCCCGGCCGCTTCCAGTCGTCGGTGTCGGTGTCGATAAAGGCGGTGACGTATCCGCGCGCGCCGGCCTTCCTGACGACCGGCCAGGTGAGGTCGTCGAGCGCGCTCGCCCTGGAGGAGTACGGGGGGCGGAACAGCGAGCTGTGGATGCCGGCGGCGCCCGCCAGGGCCAGCTGCGTCTGGGCCAGTTCCCAGGAGAGCCGGGTGTCGGACTGCAGGGCGAGGTCCGGGTGGTCGAAGGTGTGCACGCCGACCTCGTGGCCCTCGGCGACGATCCGCCGCACCAGGGCGGGGTGGCGCGAGACCATCGCGCCCGTCACGAAGAACGTCGCACGGGCGTGGTGCTTCGCCAGGATGTCGAGCACCCTCGGCGTCCAGACCGGGTCGGGGCCGTCGTCGAAGGTGAGCGCCACGGTGCGGTCCGCGGGGCGGTAGCTGCGCTGCCTGCCGTGGCGGGAGTCGACGACCGGTCCGCCGGTGAGCAGGTGGCGCGGGACGGTCGTCTTGTCCACCGACTCGGCGACCCGGCTGTCGTGGAACACCTCGTTGGTGACCAGGCCGCGCAGCAGGAGCAGGCCCATCAGGGCGACCATGACGAGGGAGGGCAGCAGGAAGCGCAGCGGCGGTGCGGACCTGCGGCGCGTCCGGGCGGCGGCCCGGTGACGTCGGTGACGGTGCATCAGCTGGCTTCTCCGCTAGGGGAACGAGGGGAGGCTCGGGAAGGTGCTCCCGGCCTGCGGGTCGCGGGTGCCGCCGGACGGCGGGGGTCCGGCCGGGGTGCCCCCGGCGGGGGCGGACGACGGGGCCGCCGTGGTGGCGGGCCCGGTGGCGGCCGGCGGTCCCGCGGGGGCGCGGGCCGGGGCGGAGCCCGCGGCGGGCGCCGCCGTGCGCGAGGGCGGCCGGGTCGTGGCGCCGTGCGTCCCTGGACGGGCGGCCGGGCGGGCGGGCCGCCCGTCGGCGCCGCCCGGGAGGGGGGATCCGGGAGCGGCGTCCGCGGACGCGGTGCCGTCCGGTGCGGCGGACCCGGAGGCCTCCGCCGACGGGGTCCGGGGTCCCGTCGGCCCGGAGGGGCCGGGCCGCGCGGTGGCGGTGGCGCCGTGCCGTTCGGGGATGTCGAGCCCGGGGACCTCGGAGCGCGCACTCAGCACGGCGGTGGTGAACACCGCCGTGAAGGCCACGCAGGACGTGCCCACCAGCCAGCCGACCAGGCGCAGGCCGCGCCTGCGGCGTCCGGTGCTGTCGGCGAAGACGGGACCGGCGGCGTCCCCGGCCCCGGAGGCGGGGGCCGGGGCCCGTCGGCGCCCCGGGGCGGCCTGCCGGAGCCCCGGGGCCTGGCGGCGCACCGGGGCCTGCCGGCGCACCGGGACCTGCCGGGGCGGGGCGGCCGGCGCGGCGGGCCGGGCGGGCGCCCCCAGGACGCGCAGGGCCACCGTGGGCAGGTCGGTGCCGTCCTGCGGGGGGCCGCCCGGCGGATGCCCGGTGTCCTCCGGGACACGGGGGTGGGCCCCGGGTGCGTTCGTCCGGGGCCCGGGTCGCCGCGGGGCCCGCGATGGCCTGGTCGTCACGGGAGCAGAAGCCTTTCGGAACGGGCGCGCACCTGCCGGGCGTCCGGAGCCGGGCGTCCGGAGCCGGGTGTCCGGGCGCCCACCGCCGGCCGCCGCTGACGGGCTGCCGGGCATGGCGGTGGTACGCGGTCGGTGGTGCCGGGATGCGGAGGTGCCGTGGGGTGGCGGGTGCCCGGGGGCGTGCGCGGTCCCGCCGGGTCCGGCGGCCCGGCACGGGCGGGCGTGCGGCTCTCGGGGCGCGGTGGTGGAGGCGGCGGCGCGGCAGGAGGGGGCGCGGCAGGAGAGGGCGCGGACACGGGCCGGTACGGCGGACGTCACGGCGGCCCGCGGGTGTCCGTCGCCGTCCGGGTGGCGGGGGCGTCCGTCCTGCGGTCGTTCCGCGGCGCGCAGCCGCTCCGTCCGGGGCGGCACCCCCGGGCACGGCTCCCGCGGGCTGCGCCGGCACTGCGCCCGCCCTGACCTGAGCCGTCTCGCTCCGCGTGCGGGAAGAGGCCCGCGCGTATGGGGGAGGATAGCAGCCGGCCCCCCGCGGAGACCGGCATACGGCGCCCTCGGGGCCGTGCGCCGGGGGCGTCCGGGACGGCCACCGGCAGGCATCCACGACGACGAGCACGCCGACACGGCGGGGGCGGAGCAGGACGTGAGCAGCAGCGCAGACGCCGGACGGGAGGGGCGGCGCCCCCTCTCCGGACTCGTCCCCGGAGCCGGTTCCGCAACCGGGGGGCACGGCGGCCGCACCGCGCAGCGCAGCGCGAGCCGCCGCCGGCGCGCGGTCCACCTCAGCTCCCTGCGGCTGACCACCGTCGGGGTCGACATCGGCGGCACCAAGGTCGCCGCCGGGGCCGTGGACGCCGACGGGCGGGTGCTGGAGCAGCTGCGCACCGAGACCCCCCACAAGAGCAAGAGCCCCAAGGTGGTCGAGGACACCATCGTGGAGCTCGTCCTCGACCTCGCCGACCGGCACGACGTCCACGCCGTGGGCGTCGGCGCCGCCGGGTGGGTCGACGCCGACCGGTCCCGGGTGCTCTTCGCCCCCCACCTCAACTGGCGCGGCGAACCGCTGCGGCAGGCCCTCAGCGACCGGCTGCGGTTCCCGGTGGTCGTGGAGAACGACGCCAACGCCGCCGCCTGGGCCGAGTGGCGGTTCGGCGCCGGCCGCGGCGAGGACCACCTCGTCATGATCACCCTCGGCACCGGCATCGGCGGCGGCGTCGTCCGGGAGGGGCTGCTGGAGCGCGGGAAGTGGGGCCTGGCCGGCGAGTTCGGCCACATGCAGGTCGTCGCCGGCGGCCACCGCTGCCCCTGCGGCAACCGCGGCTGCTGGGAGCAGTACTCCTCCGGCAACGCGCTGGTCCGCGACGCCCGCGAGCTCGCCGCCGCCGAGTCCCCCGTCGCCGAACCGCTCCTCGACCGCGTCGGCGGCGACGTCTCCGCCATCACCGGCCCGCTGGTCACCGAGGCCGCCCGGGAGGGCGACGCGGTCGCCGTGGAGCTGCTGCACGACGTCGGCCGCTGGCTCGGCGTCGGCATCGCCAACCTCGCCGCCGCCCTCGACCCCGGCCGGTTCGTCGTCGGCGGAGGGGTCTCCGCCGCGGGCGACCTGCTCATCGAGCCCGCCCGGGATGCCTTCCGGCGGACCCTCACCGGCCGCGGCTTCCGGCCCGAGGCGCAGATCGTCCTCGCCGAGCTCGGCGGCGAGGCCGGACTCGTGGGCGCCGCCGACCTGGCCCGCCAGGTCGCCCGCCGCTTCCGCACCGTCAGGCGCCGCCGGGTGGAGCGCCGCGGCGGCGCCTGACCGCCGGGGCGGCCGGCCGGGGCCGCGCCCCGCCGCGGGGGTGCGGCGGTGCGGCGGTGTCCCGGGTGCCGGTGCGGCGGCGTCCCGGGCGGCGGTGGGTCCCGGGGGCGCCCTACAGCGCGCCGCCGTCCCCGAGGTCGGACGGGTCGGTGTTGGCGCCGCAGAGCACCACGCCGACCCGCTCGCCGGGCTCCGGCCGGTACGCGCCGCACCGCAGCGCCGCCAGGGCGGCCGCCCCGGCCGGCTCCACCAGCAGGCGGCGGCGCTCCCACAGCGCCCGCCGGGCCGCCGCGATCTCCGCGTCCGGCACCAGCACGGAGACGACGCCGTGCCGCACGGCCGCGTCGTGGGCGACCGCGCCCAGCCGCCGGGCGCCGAGCGAGTCGGCGGCGATCCCGGAGACGGGCACGTCCACCGGACCGCCCGCCGTGAGCGCGTCGTGCAGCGTCGGGATCGCCTCCGGCTCCACCGCCACCACCCGCGCCCGGCCGTCCACCGCCGCCGCGACCCCCGCGAGCAGGCCGCCGCCGCCCACCGCCACCAGCACCGTGTCCAGGCCGTCCGGCCCGGCCTGCTCCATCAGCTCCAGCCCCACCGTGCCCTGGCCCGCGCACACCTCCGGCTGGTCGTAGGCGTGGCAGAACAGCGCCCCGGTGTCCGCCGCGCGCTGCTTGGCCGCGGTGTACGCCTCCGCGTACTCGGTGCCGTGCAGGCCGACCGCCGCCCCGGTCTCCCTGAGGGCGGCCAGCTTCACCGGCGGGGCGGTGGCGGGCACGAGGATCTCCGCCCGGACGCCGAGCCGCGCGGCGGCGTGCCCGACCGCCAGGCCGTGGTTGCCGCCGGACGCCGCGATCACGCCGGCGGCGGGCAGCGCGCCCGCCTCCCGGGCCGCGAGCAGCCGGTTGAAGGCGCCGCGGGCCTTGAACGAGCCGGAGTGCTGGAGCATCTCCAGCTTGAACAGCGACGGCCCCACGGGTGCGCCGCCCGCGTCCTCGGGCTCCAGCACTGCGACGGGGGTGGTCCGGACGCGGCCGGCGATGCGGGCGGCCGCCTCCTCGACGTCTGCACGGGTCAGCATGCGGCCGACCCTACGCCCGCCGGGCCCCTCCCGTCCCTGCTGTCGCTGCCGCCCCTTCCGTTCCGCGGAGGACGGTGGTCCGTCCACGGAGGAACGGCCGCGCTCCGGGCAGCCGCCGAGCGGTGCCGTGCCCGCGATTCACGGGGGGACGCGGGGGGAGGGGCGGCTGCACGGGCGGTGGGGCGGCGCAGACGGTAGGGGCGGCTCGGGGCCGTGGTCCGGCCCGCCGCCGTCGCCCGGGACGCGACCGTGCACCCCGGTACCGGACGGCGAGGTGCCCCGCACGGAGATGTGAAGAAGGAGTGGACGGGGCGTCGGGTCTTCGGGCAGTGTGGTGCGGACACGACAGGCGTGGGCGCGGCCGGGCGAGGGGGAGGGTGGGGCGCGGGCCATGACGAGCACCGCCTCCTCCGCGGTCGCGGCCGCAGCCGTTCCCGCCTCCCGGCTCGACGCCCGGGTCGCCGCCGCCGCGGCCTTCCTGCCGGGACTCCGCGGTCTGCTCAGCGCCGGGACGGGCACCGCCGTCCACGGCTCCGGCCGCGCCCTGTGCGTCGCCGCCACCGGTACCGGCGCCGCCACCGGCCCGCGCGTGCTGCACAGCCGCCCGCTCGGCCCCCGCGGCCACGAGATCGTCGTCCTGTGCGCGGTGCCCGAGCGGCCCGACCCCGTCGGCGTCTCCCTGGAGCTGCTCGACCGGGCCCTGTGGGGCGAGGGCGTCCTCCTCGCCGACATGGCCGTGCTGCCCGCCGCGCGGGAGCCGGGTCCGGAGGGCGCCCCGGACGGCGCCCCGGGCGGCGCCCCGGGGGCCGCCGCCCGCATCGTCGTCGGGCTGCGTGCGGTCGACCCGGCCGTGGACCCGGGTCCGCTCACCGCCCGGCTGGAGGCGTGGCGGACCGCCGTCGAGGCCCGCGCCGCCGGCGCCGTCGCCGTCCGGTGGGCTGCCGCGCCCGCCCTCCCGGGGCGCCGCGGACTGGGCTGAGACGCCCGGCGGCCCCCGCCCCCGACCCGGCACCGGTGCCTCCCGCTCCCGGACCGCCGCCCGTGCCTCCGGATCCCCGTGCGGAGCCGCCGCCGCGCCGCCCGCCGTGGCGGCCCCGCCGTCACGGCCCCGCCGGGGTGGCGCGGGCCGCGCGGGATCACGCCGGGACCGGGTCGGGCGGTCCCGTCACGACGGCGGTGACCCGCGTGCCCGGCCGCAGCCGGCCCGCCTCGGCCAGCCGGTACACGGCGTGCAGGGTCTTGGCGACGTACCGCAGCTCCAGGGCGGTGCCGTGCCGGAGCGCGAAGCCGGCCGCGAAGTCCGCCAGCGCGGGCGGCACGCGGCCGTAACCGCCCCCGTGGTGGTCGTGGTCGATCCGCCAGTTGGCGAAGGAGCGCCCCCAGCCCTCCGCGTGCAGCCGCGCCACCTCCCCGTCGAGGTGGCGGGCCCCGGCGACGACGGCGACGCCGAGGGCCCGCGCCCCCGGCGGCAGCCCGGCCGCCAGGCCCGCGAGGGTGCCGCCGGTGCCGACGGGGCAGCAGACCAGGTCGTCCGGGCCGAGGTCGGTGAGCTCGGCGGCGGTGGCGGCGCTGCCGCGGGCGGCGTGCACGTTGGTGCCGCCCTCCGGCAGGATCCAGCAGCGGCCCCAGCGCTCCTCCAGGGCGCGGCGGACGCCGGGGTCCGCCAGGCCCCCCAGGGTGGCGCGGTAGGCGGAGCGCGGCAGGAACGCCAGCTCCATGCCGTACGCCTCGGCGGCCCGCAGCGACCAGTTGCGCGGCCGGTCCGCCAGCTCCTCGCCGCGGACGATCCCGGTGCTGGCCATGCCGTGGGCGGCCGCGGCCGCCGCGGCGGCCCGCAGGAGGTTGGAGTACGCGCCGCCGAAGGCCAGCAGCCGGGTGTGCCCGGCGTCGGCCGCGGCGTGCAGGTTGGGGACCAGTTTGCGCCACTTGTTGCCGGGCACCGACGGGTGGACCAGGTCGTCCCGCTTGAGCTGCAGCCGGACGCCCGCCCGCGCCAGCACGGGGTCGTCGACCTGCTGGAGCGGTGAGGGGAGGGCGGCGGGGGCGAGCACGGGGCCAGCGTACGGGGGTGCCCGGGTGCCGGGACCCGGCACCCGGGCACCCCCGTACGCACGGGTGGTCCCGGGCGGGGCGATCGGACCGGCTCGGGTCCGGCCGCCCCGCCCGGGACCGGCGGCTCACCTCAGCGGCACCGAGATCCACGAGGGGTCGGCGTCCGGCGAGTCGAAGCCGATCCGGGTGCCGGCGGCGTTGTGGGTGAGGTACAGCGGGTCCACCGTGTCCACCACCAGCGCCAGGCGGTGCCCGGCGGGCACGTCGTAGGCCGTGGCCTGGAGGGCGAAGTCGGCGGTGAACCGGCTCCCGGCCGTGCGCTCCACGAAGGTGTACGGCGCGTGGGCGACGAGCCGCCCGACGCCGAGCGGCCCCACGTCGTACAGGTAGGCCACCAGGCTGCCCCGGTCGTCGCCGGGGACGACGCCGAGGTGGACCCGGACGCTGCCCCGGATCCGCTGCTCCGTCCCGTACGGGTCGGACTGCCACACCGCGCTCACGGCGCGCGGCAGCAGCGGCACGGAGACCAGCGGCGGGACCTTGAGGAACTGCTCGGCGAGGTTGCTGAGGAAGACCACCCCGCCGTCCGCGCCGGAGTCGAGGCCGGTGGCGACGGTGGTGCGCCAGCCGGTGGCCGCGCCGCCGCCCAGGCCGCCGGTGCCCAGCCAGTCGCGGGCGCCGAGGGCGAGCCTGCGGCTGGAGGTGCTGACGGCCTGCCAGCTCGGGTAGTCCTCGTAGGAGTCCTGGAGCTGCGGCTGGAGGTGGACCGGCGGCTCCCGGTCGATGCCGTTGCCGGCGCCCATGAGGTGGTGGTCGAGCCAGCGGCGCGCGTCGGTCCACACGTCGTTGGGCAGCCCCAGCAGTCCGGTGGCCTCGGCGGTGGCGTGGTCGCCGGGCCGCAGCTCCAGCCGCTTGGGCCCGGTCAGCCCCTCGTAGAAGGAGGTGAGCTGGTTGGGCGGGAAGATGGAGTCGCCCCAGGCGTTGGCCAGCATGACGGCCGTGCCGTTGGCGTTGATGCGGTCGAGGTAGGTGGCGGGGGAGCGGAGCCGCGCCCATGCCTTGACCTGCTCCTCCTTCGGGTACTCCGAGCCGAAGAAGTCGGTGAGGACCTGCTGGAGCTCGGCGCCGGGCCGCCCGGTGAGGTAGCCGGCGAGGGCGAGCAGGCCGGCGGACTGCAGGTGCTGGGTCTCGTCGCTGTACAGCGAGCCGACCAGGTCGGCCCAGCCGCTGAGGGCGGCGACGGTCCGCACCCGGGGGTCGGAGGCGGCGGCGAGGAGGCTGATCCCGGCGCCGTAGGAGACACCGGCCATGCCGATGCGGGAGGGGTCGGCGGCGGTGTGGGCGAGCGCCCAGTCGACGACCTTCGCGGCGTCGGCGACGTCGGGCGGCCCGGCGACCTCGATGCGGCCGCCGGAGCCCCAGAAGCCGCGGGGCGTGTAGCTGACGACCACGTAGCCGGCCTGCGCCAGCTGCCGGGCCTGGGCGAGGTACTCCAGGTCGTTGAGGCTCCAGCTGGAGGGGAGCACGACCAGGGGGTGGGGGGTGGCGGTGTCGGCGGGGGCGTAGACGTTGCCCTTGAGGACGACGCCGCCCGAGCCGGGGATGTCGGTGAAGCGGAGGACGGGGGAGGCGGCGGCCGCTGCGGTGGCGGCCGGGGCGGCCTGGGCGGGGGCGGCGAGGGCGAGGGGCCCGGCGGTGAGCAGGGCGGCGGCCAGGGCGGTGGCCGCCGCACGGCGTGCGTGCGCGCGCATGCGGTGCTCCAGTCTGCCGCGATCCGCGTGCGGTGGGTGGGCGCACGTCCGACCGGATGCGGCATCTGGAGCGTAGCTTGTGAGACTTGCTGTCAGTAACGGGCTGGAAGGTCATGTACAGGTAAAGATTGACCGGCGGGTGGGTCCCCGCTCCCGCTCCCGTTCGACCCGCGCCGCCCGGACCCCCGCCCGGGGCGGGCCCGCACTCACGCCTGCGGCAGCACCTCGCCCTGCACCGCCTGGACGTCCAGCTCCACCCGCAGGGTGGCGCCGATCGCGGCGATACCGGCCTGCACGACCTGGTTCCAGTTCATCGCGAAGTCCTCCCGGCGCAGCTCCGCGGTGGCACGGAAGGCCGCCCGCACCCCGCCCCACGGGTCGGGGCCGGTGCCCAGGTAGGACAGGTCCAGGTCGACCGGCCGGGAGACGCCCGCCAGCGTCAGCTCCCCGTGCACCGTCCAGCGGTCCGGACCGGCCGGGGTGAGCCCGCCGCCGCGGTAGGCGATCACCGGGTGGTGCGCCACGTCCAGGAAGTCCGCGGAGCGCAGGTGCTCGTCGCGCATCGCGTTGCCGGTGTCCACCGACGTGGCGTCGATCTCGGCGACCACGGTGGACCCCTCCACCGCGGGGGAGATCTCGATCCGCCCGCCGAACGCGGTGAACCGCCCGTGCACGCTGGACAGTCCGAGGTGCTGCGCCGTGGCGGCGACGGTGGAGTGCGCCGGGTCGATCGTCCACGTGCCCGGCGGCGGCAGCTCCACGCCGCCCTGCCGGGCGAGGACGAGGGTGCCGAGCTCGGCCGCGCCCGACCCGGTGGCGATCGCGGTGCGCGCGGCGGGCAGGTACCCGACCGCCGTCACCACCACGGTGTACGCGCCCGGCGCCAGCGGGCCGGTGGCCACGGTGCCGTCGTCGGCGGCCTCCGCCCGCGCCACCTGGCGGCCCGCGGCGTCGGTGACCGTGGCCACCGCGTGCGGCACCGCCCAGCCGTCCCGGGTGGACACCCTGGCGTGCAGGCCGCGGCCCCCGGTCGGGGCGCTTCCGGCGACGGAGGCGGACTCGGTGCCGATCTGCATGGTGCTCCTGCTCTCGCTTCGGGGTGTGCTCTCGTCGGGATGGCGGGCGGTGCGGGCGGACCGGTGAGGGCCGGTGCGGGCCCGCGGGGCGTGCCGCAGGTGCGGGGCGGGTCCCCGCCGGGCGAGGACGTCCGGGACCGGATGCCCTTCGGTCCCGGACGTCCCTCCCGTCGCCCCGCCCCGGTGTCCCGCGGGGCGGGGCCGCCGGACCGGATGCCCCCCGGTCCGGAGTGCGTGCCGGCTCAGCCGGCGGCGGGGTGCCCCAGCCACAGGTCGTGGGCGTCGGCGCCCTCCGCGGCCAGGTTGAGCGCGCTCGCCACGGGCGGGTAGCCGGTGGCGGTCACGGTGTACTGGCCGCCGGTGAGGTCGGCGAAGGCGTACTGCCCGTCCGGACCGGTGGTGGCCACGCCGACCACGTTGCCCGCCGCGTCCAGCAGCGTGACCCGCGCGTCGGCGACCGGGCCGCCGCCCTGCACCCGCACGGTGCCCGCGACCCGGGCCCCGGGCTGCAGCTCCACGTCCTGCACGGTCTGGCCGCTGCCGACCACCTCGACCGGCAGCGCGGCGGGGCGGTGCACGGCGGAACTCACCGCGAGGGTGTACGTCCCGGCGCCCACCTCGGCGAAGGAGAAGCCGCCCGCGGCGTCGGTCTTGCCGGTGGCGACGACCTCGCCGCGCAGGTCGGTCACGACGACCGTCGCGTCCTCGACCGGCGCGCCGTCCGCGGCGCGGACGGTGCCCGCCAGGCCGCCGGAGCCCGCCAGCACCAGGTCGAAGTCGACCGGCTGGTCGCCGACGACCAGCGTCGCGGCGTACGGCTCGTGCTCCCCGGCGGCGGCGATCAGCACGAAGGTGCCGCTGCCCGGCGTCGGCAGGGAGTACCGGCCGTCCTGGCGGGCCGCCGCGCGGGCCAGCTGGTGGCCGCGGACGTCGATCAGGGTGAGGGTCGCGGAGCCGACCGGCACGCCGTCGGCGCGGCGGACGTACCCGCGGATCAGGCCGCCGCCGGGCGGCACGGCCTCCGTCCCGACGCCCCCGACCAGGCCGTCGGCGGCCGAGGCCACCGGGTCGGCCGCCGCCGCGGGCTCCTCGCGCTGGGCGTGCCGGCCGTGGCCGGCGCCCTCGGCCGGGGCTGCGGCCGGGGCCGCCGCCGGGGCGCCGGTGCGCTGCTGCTCGGAGTTCTCGGTGCGCAGCGGCACCTCCTTGATGAACAGGACCGCGAGCAGCGCCACCAGGGCGGTGGGGGCCGCGTAGAGGAACACGTCGCCCACGCCGTGGCCGAAGGCGCTCTCCACCACGCCGCGCACCGGGGCGGGCAGCGCGGAGAGCTTCGGGATCGCACCGTGGCCCGGGGCGGCGTGCACGCCGAGCTTCGCCAGGCCCTCGCTGGTGTAGTCGGTGACCCGGTGGGAGAGGACCGCGCCGAGCGCCGAGACGCCGACGGCGCCGCCGAGGGTCCGGAAGAACGCGACGACCGAGCTGGCCGCGCCCAGCTCCTGCGGGCGGACCTGGTTCTGCACGGCGAGGACCAGGTTCTGCATGGTGATGCCGAGGCCCACGCCGATCAGGAACATGTAGACCGAGGCGAGCCAGTAGTCGGTGTCGTTGCGCAGGCCGCCCATCAGGCCGAAGCCCGCGGTGAGCAGGATGCCGCCCGTGACCAGGAAGACCTTCCAGCGGCCGGTGCGGGTGATGATCCGGCCCGCGACGGTGGAGGAGAGCGCCAGGCCGACGATCATCGGCAGCGTCATCACGCCGGCCCGGGTCGGGGAGTCGCCCCGGGCGAGCTGGAAGTACTGGCTGAGGAAGGTGGTGGCGCCGAACATCGCGACACCCACCATGAGGCTGGCGACGACGGCCAGGGTCACCGTGCGGTTGCGGAACAGGTGCAGCGGGATGATCGGCTCGGCGGCCCTCGACTCCACCAGCAGGACCAGCAGGGAGAGCACCGCGGCGCCGCCCACCATGGCACCGGTCTGCCAGGACAGCCAGTCGTACTTGTCGCCCGCGAAGGAGACCCAGACCAGCAGCAGCGACACGGCCGCGGCGATCAGCGTGGCGCCGCCCCAGTCGACCTTGACCTTGCGCCGGTGGACCGGCAGGTGCAGCGTCTTCTGCAGCACGACCAGGGCGAGCACGGCGAACGGCACGCCGACGTAGAAGCACCAGCGCCAGCCGAGCCACGAGGTGTCGACGATCACGCCGCCGATCAGCGGGCCGCCGATGGTGGCCAGCGCGAAGACCGCGCCGAGGTAGCCGGAGTACCGGCCGCGCTCGCGCGGGGAGATCATCGCGGCCATGATCACCTGGGCGAGGGCGGTGAGGCCGCCCGCGCCGAGGCCCTGGACCACCCGGGCCCCGATCAGCATGCCGGCGTTCTGCGACAGGCCCGCCACGGCCGAGCCGGCGACGTAGATGACCAGGCCGAGCTGGACCAGGAGCTTCTTGCTGGTCAGGTCGGCGAGCTTGCCCCAGATGGGGGTGGAGACGGTGGTCGCCAGCAGGGTGGCGGTGATGACCCAGGTGTAGGCGGTCTGGCTCGCGTCCAGGTCGGCGATGATCGTCGGCAGGGCGTTGGACACCACGGTGGACGACAGGATCGCCACGAACAGGCCGAGCAGGAGGCCCGAGAGGGCCTCCATGATCTGCCGGTGGGACATCGGCTCGGCCGCGTCCGCGGCCTTGCCGGCGGGTGCGGCCTCCCGCACCCCGGCGGGTGCTGCGGTTTCCATCAGAGTCCTTTCGCTCCCGAAGCCGTGCGGGAGGGGTGGTCCGGTACGCGCACGCGGCGCGCGTCGAAGCTCGTGCGGAGGCGGCCGAGGAGGTCCGCCAGTGCGGCGGCGTCCTCCTCGGGCCAGTCGGCGATGGCCTCGGCCAGCAGGTCGCGGGCCCGGGCCGTGCGCTCCCGGGCGACGCGCTCGCCCTCCGGGGTCAGCCGGGCGTGCCAGGAGCGCCGGTCCTGCGGGTTGGGGACGCGCTCCGCCCAGCCGCGCTCCTCCAGGTCGGCGAGCTGCCGGCTGGCCGCCGACACGTCGATCTCGAAGAGCTCCGCCAGGTCGCCGACCCGGAGTCCGCCGCAGCGGTGCAGCGCCGCGAGCAGGGCGAAGCCGCCCCGCGGGCCGCCGGGCCGCAGTTCGCGTTTGAAGGTCCTGATCAGCGCGTCGGTGCTGCTGAGCTGCAGCAGCAGCTCCCCGCAGCTCTCCTGCGAGACCATGACCGCCTCCATCTAGTTGCCTGAAGCAACCATAACTCCCTTGGTTGCCTCAAGCAACTTTTGCCGGGGCGTGCCGTCCGCCGACCGCTCCACGGAGCCTCCGCGCGCCTGCCGGAGCCCCCTCCGCGCGCCCCCGGCGCCGCCGTCGCGCCCCCGGAGGCGCGCCCGCCGCGCCCCTCATCCGGTCACCGCCACCCGGTCACCGCCGCCCGCCCGCCGTCGCCCCGGCGCCCTCACCCGGTCGGTCCCCGCCCCCGGTCGGTCCCCGCTCCCGGGAGGACCGCGCGCCCCGGAGGCCCGCGAGGCCCTGTTGTGCCCCCGGGGCGGCTGTGAAAGAACGGTCGGGACGCCGACTCAGGAGGTACGCATGCGTGTCCTGACCCGCCTCACCCCCTCCCTCGCCCTGGCCGCCGCGCTCACCGCCGCCCTCGCCGCGGCCCCCGGCGCCACCGCCTCGCCCGCGGCGCCGCCTCCCCCGGACGGGGTGCGCGGGGCGGCGGGGGCGCACGCGACGGCCAAGGCGCCCGAGGCCGTCGGGCGGGGCGGGGCGGTGGCGAGCGTGGACGCCGACGCGACCGCCGCCGGCATCGAGGTCCTGCGCCGCGGCGGCAACGCCGTCGACGCCGCCGTGGCCACCGCCGCGGCCCTCGGCGTCACCGAGCCCTACTCCGCGGGCATCGGCGGCGGCGGGTACCTCGTGTACTACGACGCCCGCACCCGCAAGGTGCAGACCCTCGACGGGCGCGAGACCGCCCCCCGCACCGCCGACGCCGGCCTCTTCCTGGAGGACGGCAGGCCGCTGCCCTTCGCCGACGCCGTCACCAGCGGCCTCTCCGTCGGCGTCCCCGGAACCCCCGCCACCTGGGAGCGGGCGCTGAGGCTGTGGGGCAGCAGACCCCTCGCCGACGTGCTGAAACCGGCCGAGCGCATCGCCGACCGGGGCTTCACCGTCGACGCCACCTTCCGCGACCAGACCGCCGCCAACCAGGCGCGCTTCCGCGACTTCCCCGCCACCCGGCAGCTCTTCCTCCCCGGCGGCGCGCCCCCCGCCGTCGGCTCCACGCTGCGCAACCCCGACCTCGCCGCCACCTACCGGCAGCTAGGGAGGGAGGGGACCGCCGCCCTCTACCGCGGGTCCGTCGGGGCCGACATCGTCCGCACCGTGCAGCACCCGCCCGTCGACCCCGCCGCCACGCGGAGGGTCCGGCCCGGCCGGATGACCGCGGACGACCTGCGCGCCTACGGCGTCCGCCGGCAGAGGCCCACCCACGTGGAGTACCGCGGGCTGGACGTCTACGGCATCGCGCCGTCCTCCTCCGGCGGCACCACCGTCGGCGAGGCCCTCAACATCCTGGAGCGCAGCGACCTCCGCCGTCTCGACGCCGTCCAGTACGACCACCGCTTCCTGGAGGCGTCCCGGATCGCCTTCGCCGACCGCAACCGCTGGGTCGGCGACCCCCGCTTCTCCGACGTCCCCACCCGGGAGCTCCTCTCCCAGCGGTACGCCGACTCCCGCGCCTGCCTGATCACCCCCGACCACGTCCTCACCAGCCCGCTCGCCCCCGGCGACCCCCGGCACCCGGGCGCCGCCGGCTGCACCGCCGCCGGGAAGGGCGCCCCCGAGGCGTACGAGGGGCCCAACACCACCCACCTGACGGTCGCCGACCGCTGGGGGAACGTCGTCTCCTACACCCTCACCATCGAGCAGACCGGCGGCAGCGGCATCACCGTGCCCGGCCGCGGGTTCCTGCTCAACAACGAGCTCACCGACTTCTCCTTCACACCGGCCGTCCCCGGCGTGCCCGACCCCAACCTGCCCGGCCCGGGCAAGCGCCCGCGCTCCTCGATCTCCCCGACGGTCGTGCTCCGCGACGGCAGGCCGTTCCTCGCGGCGGGCTCGCCCGGCGGCGCCACCATCATCACCACCGTGCTCCAGGTCCTCACCGGCCGCATCGACCGCGGCCTGAGCCTGGAGCAGGCCATCGCCGCGCCGCGCGCCAGCCAGCGCAACGCGGCCGCCACCGGCGCGGAGCCGGCCTTCCTGGCCCTGCCGGAGCGCGCCAAGCTGGAGGCGATCGGACACGTCTTCACCGACGCGGGCGAGATCGGCGCCGCGACGGGCGTGGAGCGGCTGCCCGACGGCCGGTGGCTCGCCGCCGCCGAGCCGGTGCGCCGCGGCGGCGGCGCGGCCGCCGTGGTGGTGCCCGACCGGCGCTGACCCGGGGGCGGCGGCGCGCCCGCGCCCGCGCCCGCGCTCCGCGCCCCGCCGCCCGCCCCCCGGCGGGCGGCGGGCGGCGGGAGCCCACGCCGTCCGGATCCCCGGCCGCCGGGACTCCGGGGCTCCCCCCGGCCGCGTCCCCCCGTTGTCGGAGGGCGGCGGTAGCTTTGGACCGGGGTGTCCCGGGCCGTCAGGCCCGGCGCCCCGGCCCGACGTCCGCACCGCCCGGAGGCCCGCCCGCCGTGACCGTCCGCATCGCCACCTGGAACATCAACTCCATCACCGCACGGCTCCCGAAGTTCCTGGAGTGGCTGGAGGGCGCCCGGCCCGACGTGGTCTGCCTCCAGGAGCTCAAGTGCTCGACCGAGGCGTTCCCCCACGACGCGGTCAAGGAGCTGGGGTACGAGACCGCCGCCCACGGCACCGGCCGGTGGAACGGCGTCGCGGTCGTCTCCCGGATCGGCCTGGACGACGTCGTCCGCGGCCTGCCCAGCCAGCCCGGCTACCTCGCCGACGGCGCCATGATCCCCGAGGTCGAGCCGCGCGCCGTCGCCGCGACCTGCGGCCCGGTCCGCGTCTGGTCGGTGTACGTGCCCAACGGCCGCGAGGTCGGCCACGCGCACTACGCCTACAAGCTGGAGTGGCTGGAGGCCCTGCGCGCCTCGGTCGCCGACGACGCCGCGGGCGGGCGCCCCTTCGCCGTCCTCGGCGACTTCAACGTCGCCCCCGCCGACGAGGACGTCTGGGACCGCTCCGTCTTCGAGGGCTCCACCCACGTCACCCCCGCCGAGCGGGACGCCCTCGCCGCGCTGCGCGCCACGGGGCTCTCCGACGTGGTGCCGCGGCCCCTCAAGTACGACCACCCGTACACCTACTGGGACTACCGGCAGCTGGCCTTCCCCAAGAACAACGGCATGCGGATCGACCTGGTCTACGGCAACCGGCCGTTCGCCGACGCGGTCTCCGACGCCTACGTCGACCGGGAGGCCCGCAAGGGCAAGGGCACCTCGGACCACGCCCCGGTGGTGGTCGACCTCGACCTCTGATCGCGCGCCCCGCACCGCTGATCCCGCGTCGGCGGCGGTCCCGGGGGCCCTCCCGGACAGCGGGTGACCGTCCGTCAGGCGGGCTTGGGGGCCAGCCCCTGGCCGCGCAGCCACGCCAGCTGCTCCGGCGGGTTCGCGCCGTACCCGCCGCCGTGGTCGGCGTAGCGCCAGACCCGGATGTCCCGCTCGCCCGCGTAGCGGTGGTAGGCGGCGAAGACGGTGGACGGCGGGCAGACCGGGTCCATCAGCCCCACGCTGAACAGCGCCGGGGCGGTCGCACGGGCGGCGAAGTGCACGCCGTCGAAGTGGTCCAGCGTGGCGAAGGCGGTCTCCGCCATCCCCTGGCTGTGCCGCCGCAGGTACTGCACGAGCTCCAGGTAGGGGCCGTCGGACGCCACGTCGGCGCCGCGCCGGTAGTGGCAGAGGAACGGCACGTCGACCAGCGCGGCCCGCACCAGGTCGCCCGCCAGCCCGGCCACCGCCAGGGCGAGGCCGCCGCCCTGGCTGGCGCCCGAGACGACGACCCGCTCCGGGTCCACCCCGGGGAGCGCCCGGGCCGCGTCGACGGCGCGCACGCAGTCGGTGACCAGCCGCCGGTAGTAGTGGTTGCGCGGGTCCTCGATGCCGCGGGTCATCACGCCCTCGACCCACTGCGTGCCCTGGCCCGTGCCGTGGTCGGGGGTGTCGTGGCCCTGGCCGCGGCTGTCCACGACGAGGTGGGCGTAGCCGGCGGCCGGCATCAGCACGTGGTCGGTGGGCAGGCCCCGGCCGCCGCTGTAGCCCATGTACTTCACCACGAGCGGCAGCGGGCTCCCGGCGTCCCGCGGCAGCAGCAGCCAGGCGGCGACGGGTTCGCCGTTCCAGCCGGGGAAGCGCACGTCGTGCACCTCCAGGGCGGGCAGCAGGTGGTCGCGGACGGGGGAGACGGCCGGGGATCCGCCGTGCTCCCGGGCCTCGTCCAGGGTCTCGGCCCAGAAGGCGTCGAAGCCGGCCGGGGCGGGCAGGTCGGGGCGGTAGTCGCGCAGTGCGTCGAGGGGGAGGTCGGTGAGCGGCATGGGCTCCTCCTGGCGTGGTCGGGCGGTGCGCCGGGCGGCCCGGTCGCGGACGGGCCGCCCGGCGGCGCGGTGCGGGCGGGCGGGCGGCGCGGGCCCGATCGTACGGGCACGGCACCGCCCGCCCGGCGGGGGCCGGGCCTGCGGGGCGGGCCGCCCGGCTCAGGCCGTGCGCAGCTCCAGCACCCGGACCCCGTACGCGGGCAGGGTCACCGCGTCCACGGCGGCGCCGTCGAGGTCGTGCAGGGTGCCGTTCCCGACGGCCGGCTTGACGGTCAGCTCCTCGACCGCCTGGCTGACCAGCCAGACGAAGGTGCGGCCGTCCTCGTGCACCAGCCGGTCGACGGCGACCCGCGGGTCGGCGACGGCCACGGGCCGCCGCACGCCCGCGTACGCGCCCAGGGCGTCGTACAGCACGGCGGTGTCCTCGGGGTTGACCCGCGGCGTCACCGCCGCCATGTGCTCCAGGGGGTAGGTGCACAGCACGGTCGCGCCCTCGCCGACCCGGCGCAGCAGCAGCGCGGGGCGGCCGCGGCCGTCCACCGCGAGGACCTCGGCGCCGTCGGGCTCCACGGGGAGGAAGACCCGGCTGTCGGGGGTGCCGGCGGCCCTGAAGGTCAGCTTCGCGCCCTCCGGGAGGCTGCCGAAGGCCCGGGTGAAGGTGAGGACCACCTCGTCGTCCTCGATCGGGTCCACCAGGCCGTACTCCAGCTGGTGCCGCACCCCGAACAGCTCGTCGAGGTGGGCGTACCAGGGGCCGCGCTGCTCGTCGTGGGCGCCGGGGCAGTAGGAGACGTACACGGTGGCGCCGGCCCGGGCGCGGTCCTCCAGCGCGTACCAGGTGGGGGAGAGCAGCTGCTTGGCGGAGGGCACCAGGTACAGCCGGGCGTCGTCGGCCAGGCCGTCGCTCTCGCGGGTGACGGCGGGGGCGAGGTCGGCGAGCCGGCCCGCCACCCACGCCTGGCGGGCGGCGCTGTAGACGTGGTCGCCGTCCTCCTCGCGGGTGAAGGGGTAGGGGGTGTCCAGGTAGGAGGAGACGACCAGGGCGGTGTCGCTGTCCGGCCGGGAGGTGTGCCCGAAGCCCACCCGCTCCAGCACCTCCGTGAACTCCTTGAACTCCCGCAGCTGCGGCTTGGGCCGCCCGTGCCGGTCGACGAGGCCGAAGTGCATCTCGAAGGCGTGGTGCGAGTACGGGGGCTGGTGGCGCAGGTCGTCGTAGTCGGTGTTGTTCCAGGCGATCCAGCCGGTGGCGCCGGCCAGCAGCGTGTTGTGCAGCACCTGGCGGTAGTAGCGGGCGGCCTTGTCGCCGGAGACGAAGTCGGAGCTGACGCCGAACTCCTCCAGCACCACCGGCCGGCCGAAGGTGCCGGTCAGCTCGCAGACCCAGGCGGCCGCGTGGTGCTGGCGGACCGGGTCGTCCTCCATGCGGTAGACGTGCGGGCCGAGGAAGTCGCAGATCTCGGCGGAGTGCCGCACGGAGAAGCCGTTCTCGTGCCCGGTGTTCTCCCTCCCCCAGGCGCCGTCGCCCAGCGAGACCGGCTGGGTGCCGCCGGCGGCGCGCACGGCGTCGACGACGATCTGGGCCCAGGAGGAGACGGACTCGCGGTCGCGGGTGGCCTCGCCGTAGATCGGCATCTCGTTGGAGACCAGCCAGCCGGCGACCGCCGGGTGGTCCTTGAACCGGCGGACCATCTCGCCGGCGAACCAGGCCTGACGGGCCACCATCCACACGTCGGTGTACAGGTCGCGGCCGCCCCGCCAGGAGGGGTCCCAGTTCTCGCCGGACATGTGGCCGACGATGAAGGTGGGGATGGTGGACATGCCGAGCGCCCGGTGGCGGTCCAGGAAGTCGGCGAAGTGCGCGCACTTCTCCTCGTCGACGGTGTGAGGCGTGGGCATGAAGTCCGGCCAGTAGTAGAAGGACCGGGTCACGTTCATGCCGTGGTCGCGCAGCGCGAGCAGCTCCTCCTCGACGACCTGCGGGTCGTAGGAGCGCCACATCAGCGGGCCGCCGGTGCGGGACCAGTAGTTGGCGCCGAGCCAGGTGACCGGGTTTCCGTCGGCGTCGGTGAGCCGGGCGGAGTTGCGCAGCATGGGCGGGGTCCCCTTCGGACGTGTGCGGACGTGCACGGGCACGTGTACGGGCGGGTGCGGGTGCGGGTGCGGGTGCGGGCGGGGCGGGTCTGCCGGGGCACGGTGCGGTGCCGGGCGGGGTGCCGGGTGCGGGGGTGCGGGGGTGCGGGGGTGCGGGGTGCGGCCCGGCCGTGCCCGCCGTTCCCGGACGTCCGGGGGGCGTGCGGGGCGGGTCCGCCGGGCGGAGCCGTGCCGGCCGGTCCCGCCCCGGCGGAGCGGGCGGGCGGGTGCGCGGACCGGGGTGTGCCGGCTGCCGGGTGCACGGGCCGCCGGGGCCCGGTGCCGCCGGGCAGGGGGTCGGGGCCAGGGGTCGGAGGGTCGGGGGCGCGCGGTGCGGGGCACCGCACCGGCCGCCGCCGTGCGGCACGGCGGGCGGGCGTCCCGGACGGGCCCGTTGCGGACGGGCGGCCCCGCGGGCAGCAGCACGATGCAAGCACTGCACCGGTTTAGTGTCAACCCTTCAGGTGCATTTGCGGGGGCGGCCCGTAAACCGGTTTACATCACAGCTCTGCAACGGTCTGCCGCTGCCCGGGTCCGGGCGCGTTCGCGCCCTGCGTGCCGCCCCCGGCCGCGGCCCCCGCGGCGGCCCCCGCGGCGGCGGTGACGGGGGCCGGTCCCGTGGAGCCGCGCAGGACCAGCCGGGCCGCCTCGTCCTCCAGGTCCGCCACCCGGGCGCCCCCGGCCGCCGCACGGAGCATGCGGGCCGCGTGGCCCCCGTGGGCGGCGACGTCGCGGCTGAGCGCCGTCAGCGGCGGGTGCACCAGTTCGCAGAGCGCCGAGTCGCCCCACCCCACCACGGACACGTCCTCCGGCACCCGCAGGCCCATCGCCTGGGCCGCCGTCAGCCCCGACACGGCGGTCAGGTCGCTGTCGAAGAGTATCGCCGTCGGCGGGTCCGGCCTGGTCAGCAGGGTGCGGGCCGCCGCGGCGCCCTCGTCCGCGCTGTAGTCGGTGGCCACCGTCGCGCACTCCATGCCGAGCTCCGGGGCCAGCCGCGCGACCGCCGCCGAGCGGATCTCGGTGTGCCGCAGGTGGGCGGGCCCGCAGACCCGCCCCACGCGCCGGTGCCCGAGCGCCGCCAGGTGCCGCAGGGCGGTGCCGGCCGCCGCCGCGTCGTCGCTCCACGCGGCGGGCAGCCGCCCGGTCCCGACGGGCGCGCCGATCACCACCGTGGGCATGCCCAGCTCCTCCAGGACGGGCACCCGGGCGTCCTCCAGCTGCACGTCCACCAGGAAGACGCCGTCCACCCGGCGCTGCGCCCACCAGGAGCGGTAGGTGGCGATCTCGGCCCGCTGGTCCTCGGCCACGGTGAACAGCAGCGGCGTGCCGTCGGCGGACAGCTCGGCCTGGATGCCGGAGATCAGCTGCATGAAGAACGGCTCCAGGCCCAGCATGCGGGCGGGCCGGTCGACGACGAGGCCGAAGGCGCCGGCCCGGCCGTCGGAGAGGGCGCGGGCGGCGCTGTTGGGCTGCCAGCCCAGCTCGTCGGCGATGGCGAGGATGCGGCGGCGGGTGGGGTCGGAGACCCCGGGTCTGCCGTTGAGGGCGAAGGAGACGGCGGCCTTGGTCACACCTGCACGGCGGGCGATGTCCGCCATGGTCGGACGCTTCACGTGGGCTCCAGGAGGGCGCGGGGTGCCGCACGCGCTGCGGTGCGGGAATTCCGGCGGGAGGGCAAAACCGGTTCAGCGGTGCGGATGCGCGGCAGTGTAGTGACGGACCCGGCGGGTGGCGAGGAATTGTTCCCGCGCCATTGACACCGCGTTACACGCGCTCTAATTTTTCGGCCACGACGCACCGCCGCGGACCCGCAGGGCCCCGCTGCGGTGCCGTGTCCCCGGACGTGCCGATGCGCGGCCGGGAGACCGTCGCCTGCTCCGGGCCGGTGGTGTGCGGACCCCGCCGGCCGGCCGCGCACCACCCGCGCGACCACCCGTGCCACCCCTTCGTGCCGACGCGCAGCACCACCCCCGCCCGACCCAGGCCCCCACGGGTGCCGGACAACGTTGTCACCTCGCCGCGGCGTCCGGACTGGCGGTCCCGGCGCCCTGGCCGGCACCGCCCGCACCCCGCCCCGACGGCCGTCCCGCCCGCCCACCGATCCAAGGGGAACCGATGAACGTCATGAGACCGGCCGCCCGGCGCCTCCTCGCCGCCGGCGCCGTGCTGTCCCTCGCCGTCTCCACCGCCGCCTGCAGCAGCGGCTCCTCCGGGAAGGACAGCCCGGCCGCGACCGGCGTGCTCACGGTCACCACCGGGTCCACCGGCAACTTCACCGAGAACTTCAACCCGTTCTCGCCGAACGCCCTCCAGGCGACCCACGGCATGATCTACGAGCCGCTCTTCCTCTTCAACCAGGCCAAGGCCGGCGACGTCCAGCCGTGGCTCGGGAAGTCCTACGCCTGGTCGGACGGCGGGAGGACGCTCACGGTCAAGCTCCGCACCGACGCGACCTGGAACGACGGCAAGCCGTTCGCCGCCAAGGACGTCGCCTTCACCTTCGGCCTGGCGCTGAAGAACAAGGACTTCAACAGCTTCGCCCTGCCGCTCGCCTCCGTCGCCGCCAAGGGCGACGACACGGTGGTGCTGACGTTCTCCGAGTCGGCCTACACCAAGGAGTTCTTCATCCTGGGCAAGCAGGACCAGCTGCCCGAGCACGTCTGGGCGTCCATCCCCGACGACCAGAAGAAGACCGTCCTCAACAAGAACCCCGTCGGCACCGGCGCCTGGAAGGTCAAGAAGGTCGCCGGCATGTCGATGGACCTCCAGGCCCGCACCGACTACTACGTCAAGGGCCTGCCGAAGATCAAGACCCTGCGCTACCTCTCCTTCTCCGGCAACAACGGCTCCAACGCCGCGGTCACCTCCGGGAAGATCGACTGGGCCGGCAGCTTCATCCCGGACATCGAGAAGAACTACCTGGCGAAGAACCCCAGGTTCGACCTGGTCAACATCCCGCTGGCCGTCACCTACTTCGTCCCCAACGTCAGGTCCGGCCCCACCGCCGACGTCAACGTCCGCAAGGCGGTCAGCGCCGCCCTCGACCGCGACTTCATGTCGAAGACCGTCTACAACGGGCAGGCCGGCCCCACCAACCCGATGGCCCTGCTCACGCCGAACTTCGAGTCAGTCCTCGACCCCTCCCTCAAGGACGCGGCGTTCGACACCCCCGACAAGGCCGAGGGCTACCTCAAGGCCGCCGGCTACACCAAGGGCGGCGACGGCTTCTACGCGAAGGACGGGAAGAAGCTCACCATCACCCTGGAGACCGTCGCCGGCTGGACCGACTACATCAGCGTCGCCCAGATGGCCAAGCAGCAGCTGGCCAAGGTCGGCATCGACCTGGAGGTCCGCGCCGAGGCGTACGCGCAGTGGGGCGCCAACCAGTCGGCGGGCAAGTTCCAGATGCTGCTCAGCAACTACGGCTACACGCCCGTCCCCTACGCCTACTACGACCAGCTCCTCGACAGCCGGATCGCGCCCAGGGACGGGCAGAACAGCACGGTCGGCAACTACGGCGGCTACTCCAACCCCGCGGTCGACAAGGCGCTCGACGCCATCGCCGCCACCCCCGACCTGGAGAAGCAGAAGCCGTACTTCTACGAGATCCAGCAGGCGTTCGTGAAGGACATGCCGCTCATCCCGCTCTTCAACTCCCAGAACGAGCAGGAGTTCGACGGCAACGACGTCACCGGCTACCCGACCAAGGACGACCCCTACGCGGGCGCCGCGATCTGGCTGGCCCCCGACAGCGGCTGGGTCGCCGCCCGGATCTCCCCCGTGGCCGGGAACGCGAGCAAGAAGTAGCCGCCCCGGCGCCGCCGGGCGGGGGCCCACCCACCCCGCCCGGCGGCCCCCGGCCGCCGACCACGGCAAGGAGCCCCGTGCCATGCGGTACATCCTCAGAAAACTCGGGTTCTACCTGATCGCCGCCTGGATGGCGGTCACCCTCAACTTCGCCCTCCCCCGCCTCATCCCGGGCGACCCGGTCCAGCTCATCATGGCCCGCCAGTCCCAGCTCGGACCGGTGCCGCCGGGGGAGAAGGAGGCGCTGGAGAAGATGCTGGGCCTCGGCCACGGCAGCATCCTCAGCCAGTACGGCGACTACCTCGCCTCCATCGCCCGGCTCAGGTTCGGACTCTCCGTCACCTACTTCCCCACCCCCGTCGCCGACATCCTGCGCTCCTCCGTGCTGTGGACCGTGGTCCTCGTCGGCACCGCCACCGTCATCAGCGTCCTCATCGGCCTCACCCTCGGCACCCTCGCCGGCTGGAGGCGGGGCACCTGGCTGGACTCCCTCGTCCCGGCCACCACCTTCCTCGCGGCGGTGCCCTACTTCTGGGTGGCGCTGCTGCTGATCTACCTCTTCACCCAGGTCTGGCCGGTCTTCCCCGACCAGTTCAGCTACGACCCCGGCCTCGACATCGGCTGGTCCGGGGAGTTCGCCTCCTCCGCGCTGCGCCACGCGATCCTGCCCGCCCTCACCATCGTCGTCAGCTCGGTGGGCGGCTGGATGCTCGGCATGCGCAACATGATGGTCTCCACCCTCTCCGAGGACTACGTCTCCGCCGCCGAGGCCAAGGGCCTGCGCCCCCGCACCGTCATGCTCGGCTACGCCGCCCGCAACGCCGTGCTGCCCTCGGTCGCCGGCTTCGCCATCTCGCTCGGCTTCGTCATCAGCGGCTCCCTGGTCATGGAGATGGTCTTCTCCTACCAGGGCATCGGCTACCAGCTCCTCCAGGCCGTCACCAACAGCGACTACCCCCTGATGCAGGCGATCTTCCTCGCCATCACCTTCACCGTGCTGTCCGCCAACTTCCTGGTGGACGTCCTGTACGGCTTCGTCGACCCGCGGACAAGGCTCGCCCGATGACCACCGCCGACATCACCTCCGCCGACGCCACCCACGCCCCCGTCCCCGCCGCGGCGCTCCCGGCCGGCCCCTCCGGCGGCGGCCCCGGCGCCCGCCTCGCCGCCGCCTGGCGCACCGTCCGCCGCTCCCGGCGGCTCTCCGCCGGCCTCGCGCTGATCGCCCTCTTCCTGCTGACCGCCGCCGTCGGCCCGCTCCTCGCCACCGACCCGCAGGGCTTCGGCACCGACCTCTCCCAGCCCCCCTCCGGCGCCCACTGGCTGGGCACCACCCAGACCGGCCAGGACGTCTTCGACCAGCTCATGGTCTCGACCCGCACCTCGCTGCTGATCGGCTTCGCCGCCGCGCTCGCCGCCACCGCGATCTCGGTCGTCATCGGCATCGGCGGCGGCTTCCTCGGCGGCTGGTCCGACGAGGCGCTCTCCCTGCTCAGCAACGTCTTCCTGGTGATCCCCGGCCTGCCCCTGGTGATCGTCATCTCCTCGTACACCAAGGGCGGCAGCCTGCTCGCCACCATCGGCGTCATCGCCTTCACCAGCTGGGCCGCCTCGGCCCGCGTGCTGCGCGCCCAGACCCTCTCGCTGCGCACCCGCGACTACGTCCTCGCCGCCCGCCTCTACGGCGAGCGGCGGTGGCGGATCGTGCTGGTGGAGATCCTGCCGAACGAGGCGGCGATCATCGTCTCCCAGTTCATCTTCGCCGTCATCTTCGCCATCCTCACCCAGGCCGGCCTCGCCTTCCTCGGCCTGCAGAACCCCTCCGACCTGACCTGGGGCAACATGCTCTACTTCGCCCAGAACGCGGACGCGCTCTCCGGCGGCGCGTGGTGGTGGTTCGTCCCGCCGGGCCTGTGCATCGCCGTCTTCGGCGCCGCCATGTCGCTGGTCAGCTTCGGCCTCGACGAGGTCCTCGACCCCCGGCTCCGCGTGTACCGCCCGGCCCGGCGCGGCCGCGCCGGACGGCAGCGGACCGCCCCCCGGCGGACCGCACCCCAGCAGCAGGCAGCCCGGCGACAGGAGGCCGACCGGTGAACGCCCCCGCCACCGCCCCCGCCGGACCCGGCAGCCCCGCCGGTCCGGACGGCCCGGACGGCCGCGACGTCGTCCTGCGCGCCCGCGACGTCCGCGTCGAGTACGACGGCGAGCGCCCCACCCGCGCCGTCCGCGGCGTCTCCTTCGAACTGCGCCGCGGCGAGGTCCTCGGCATCGCCGGCGAGAGCGGCTGCGGCAAGTCCACCCTCGCCTACGCCGTCACCCGCATGCTCAAGGCACCCGCCCGGATGACCGGCGGCAGCCTCTCCTTCCGCACCCGCGAGGGGGAGGAGCTCGACCTGCTCGCCCTGGACGAGGAGGGGCTGCGGACCTTCCGCTGGAGCCGGCTCTCCCTGGTCTTCCAGAGCGCCATGAACGCCCTCAACCCCGTCACCACCGTCGGCCGCCAGTTCGCCGACGTCTTCCGGGCCCACCGCCCCGACATGGGCCCCGAGGAGCGCGACCGGCGCGCCCGCGAGCTGCTGGAGATGGTCGGCATCGACGCCGACCGGGTCCGCAGCCACCCCCACGAGCTCTCCGGCGGCATGCGCCAGCGCGTCGTCATCGCCATGGCCCTCGCCCTGGAGCCCGACGTCGTCATCATGGACGAGCCCACCACCGCGCTCGACGTGGTGGTGCAGCGGGAGATCCTCGACGAGGTCGAGCGGCTCCGGGCCGAACTCGGCTTCAGCGTCGTCTTCATCACCCACGACCTCGGCCTGCTGCTGGAGATCAGCGACCGGCTGGCCGTCATGTACGCGGGCGAGGTCGTCGAGTACGCGCCCGCCGAGCAGCTCGCCGGCGGCGCCGCCCATCCCTACACCCAGGGCCTGCTGCGCTCCTTCCCCGACCTGGCCGGCGAGCGGCGCGAACTGCGGGGCATCCCCGGCTCGCCGCCCGACCTGCGCGGCGACCTCGCGGGCTGCGCCTTCGCCGACCGCTGCGAGCACGCCTTCGAGCCCTGCCGCACCACCGCGCCGCGCCTGCTGGACCTCGGCCGCGCGGCCGGGCCCTGGTCCGCCGCCTGCCACCTCCACGACCCCGCCCACCGGCCGCCGGCCGGGGCGCCCGCCCGGCCCGGCGCACCCGCGCCGTCCGACGTCCCCGCGCCGTCCGACGTCCCGGCGCCGTCCGGCACCCCCGTACCGGCCGGGACGCCCGAGCCCGCCCCCGCCGCCCCCGGCGGCGGCCCGACCACCGAAGGGCGGCAGCCGTGACCGCACTCGACGTCCGCGACCTCACCGTCGCCTACCCGCAGGCCCACGGAAGGCCCTTCCGCGCCGTCGAACGGCTCTCCTTCTCCCTGCGCGCCGGCCGCACCCTGGCCCTGGTCGGGGAGAGCGGCAGCGGCAAGTCCAGCGTCCTCAAGGCGCTGTCGCGCCTGGTGCGGCCCGCCGAGGGGAGCATCCTGCTCGACGGGCGGGAGGGCGTGCGCGGCCGGGAGTACCGGCGGGCCGTGCAGATGGTCTTCCAGGACCCCTTCGCCTCGCTCAACCCCTCCCACACCGTCGACCACCACCTGCGCCGCCCGCTGCTCGCCACCGGCCGCGCCCGCCGCGGCGCGGAGGCCGACGAGGCCGTCGCCGCGCTGCTGCGCCAGGTCAACCTCACCCCGGCCGCCGACGTGGCCCGCAAGCGGCCGCACGAGCTCTCCGGCGGCCAGCGCCAGCGCGTCGCCATCGCCCGCGCCCTGGCGCCCGAGCCCGCCGTCCTCCTCGCCGACGAGCCCGTCTCCATGCTGGACGTCTCCATCCGCCTGGAGATCCTCAACCTGCTGGACCGCCTCAAACGCGAACGCGACCTCGCCCTGCTCTACGTCACCCACGACCTGGCCACGGCCCGGCACTTCTCCTCCGAGATCATGGTGATGTACCGCGGGGAGGTCGTCGAGCGCGGTCCCAGCGACGAGGTCATCCTGGACCCGCGCCACCCCTACACCCGGCTGCTCGCCGCCGCCGCGCCCCGGACCGGCGCGAGCCGCGAGGAGGTCCGCGAGGCGCGGCGGGTACGGCTGGAGTCCCGCGCCCGGCGGGACGCCGAGCGGCGCGAGGTCGTGGTGGGGGAGGGGTGCCGCTTCCGGCCCCGCTGCCCGTTCGCCATGGACAGCTGCGCCCGGCGGCCGCCCGAGGTGCAGGTCGCGCCGCCCCCCGACGGCGACGGCGGGACGGGCCACCGCGCCCTGTGCTGGCTGTACGCGGACCCCGCCGCCGCGGCCGGTGCGCTGCCCGCGGCGGGACCGGCCGCAGCCGTGCCGCCGCACCGGGCGGCGCCCTGAGGCCGGGGCCCCGGGACCGGCGTCCCGGGGCCCCTGACCCCGGGCGGTGCGTCCACCGCGCACCGCCCGCCCCCGGCGCCCCCCCCGGGGCGCCCCCGGCGTGCGGGCCGTCCTGCGCCCGGCCCGCACGCCCGGCGGCCGCCCCCTGCGCCGCGCGCTCCTCCGCCGCACACCCGTCCGTCCCGCGCCCTCCCCGACCGACCCCCCGCGCCCTCCCCGACCGACCCCCCCGCCCCCTCCCCGACCGACCCCCCGCCCCCTCCCCGACCGGCCCCGCCCCCTCCCCGACCGGCCCCGCCCCCTCCCCGACCGGCCCCGCCCCGTCGCCTCCCCGGCCGGTCCCCGCCGCCCCGCGCCGGGCGGTTCCGGGCCGTTCCGGGCGGGCTCCGGGCGGGCGTGCCGCGCGTAGACTGGTCCCCGCACCGTCGGGACCGGCCCCGCCCGACCGGGCCGCGGTGCGCACGGCGGGCCGGAGGGGGTGCGGGGTTGAAGCGTCCGACGATGGCGGACATCGCGCGGCGGGCCGGGCTGACCAAGGGCGCCGTCTCGTTCGCCCTCAACGGCAAGCCCGGCGTGTCGGAGGCGACCCGCCGCCGCGTCCTGGCCATCGCCGAGGAGCTGGGCTGGCAGCCCAACAGCGCCGCCCGCGCCCTGTCCGACGGCCGGGCCGGCGCCTTCGGCCTCGTCATCGACCGGCCCGCGCCCGCGCTCGGCGTCGAACCGTTCTTCATGCAGCTGATCTCCGGCATCCAGGCCGAGCTGTCCCGCGACGGCGTGGCCCTGCTGTTCACCCTCGCCGAGGACGTCCGCGCCCAGGTCGCCGTGCACCGCGACTGGTGGGCCAGCCGCCGCGTCGACGGGGTCTTCCTCGTCGACGTCCACGTCGGAGACCCCCGGATCGCCGCGCTGGAGGAGCTGCAGCTGCCCGCCGTGGTGATCGGCTCGCCGGTGGCCTCCGGCAGCCTGCCCGCGGTGTGGAACGACGAGGCGGACGGCGTCCGGCTGGCCGTCGAGCACCTGGCGGGCCTGGGGCACCGCTCGGTCGCCCGGGTCAGCGGACCCGCCGACCTGCTCCACACCCGCCAGCGCAGCGCCGCCTTCGACGCCGTCACCGCCGAGCTGGGCCTGCGCGCCACCACGGTCGAGGCCGACTACACCGGCGAGGGCGGGGCCGCCGCCACCCTCGCCCTGCTGGAGGGGCCCGACCGCCACACCGCGGTCCTGTACGACAACGACCTGATGGCGGTCTCCGGCCTCAGCGCCGCCCAGCAGCACGGCTTCCGGGTGCCGGCCGACGTCTCCCTGCTGGCCTGGGACGACTCGCCCCTGTGCGGGGCGGTCCGGCCCGGACTCACCGCGCTGCGCCGCGACATCGCCGCCTACGGCGCGCACGCCGCCCGGCAGCTGTGCGACCTGGTCGCGGGCGAGGAGGTCCGGGACCTCCAGGCGGCGCCGCCGGAGCTGGTCCGCCGGGGCAGCACCGCCCCGCTGGAGCGTCCGGCCGCGGCCTGACGCCGCGTCCCCTGCCCGCCTCCGGCCCCGGCCGTTCCCGGTCCCGCCCGCGCGGGGCGGGGGCGGCGCGCCGTCAGACGGGCGCGCCCGCGGCCGGTGCGGTGCGGGGCAGGGGGTCGGCGGGGGCGCCCGGGCGCGGGCGGCCGGCGCGGAGGACGGCGGTCGCGAGCAGGTACTGGGCGGCCAGGTAGGTGGCCATCACCCAGACGTCGTGGCCGGGGAGCAGCGGGCGGTCGGCCATCCGCACCGCGATCAGGGTGTCGGAGAGCAGGAAGAGCGCCCCGCCGAGGCCGGCGCGCGCACCGAGCCCCCCGGAAGTGGCGGCGGTGGCGGTGAGGAGCAGGCTGTACAGGGCGACCGGCGCCCTGAGCACGCCCAGGCCGGACCAGAGCAGGCCGACCGCGACGGCCCACACGATCGCGTACGCGGCGGCGCGCAGGGCGGCGCGGCGGCGGTCCGCCAGGGCGCCGAGGCGGGTGAGGAGCACCACGTAGCAGACGTGGCCGGCCGCGAAGGCCCCCATCCCCGCCAGGAAGGCGGGGCCGCCCGCCTCCAGCAGCGCGTCGCCCGCCGCCCCGCAGAGCAGCGCCGCGGTGAGCAGCCGGGGGAGCCGGTCGGACGCCGCCGCCGCGTACCCGGCGAGCAGCGGCATCAGGACGGGCTTGGTGGCGAGCTCCAGGACCCGGACGCCCCCGAGCAGGGCGGCGAGGTGCGCGGCCGCGGCGAGGGCGAACGCGCAGAGCAGGGTGCGGGCGAGGGCCCGGCGGCGGGGCGTCACGCGGCGCTCCCCTCCGGGAGGCCGTCCGCGGGCGCGGCGGGCGCCTCCGGGCGCGGGGACGGCTGCCAGCCCGGCCCCCTGACGACGTGTCCGACCCGGTCGCGCCAGGTGCGCGCGGCGGCGACGTCGCGGGCGATGGCGGCGTACTCGTGGGTGGCCACCCGCAGCGGGTTGTGGGTGGCGATGTTCTTGGTGAGGCCGTACACCGGGCGGACGGTCTCCGGTGCGAAGGTGCCGAACAGCCGGTCCCAGACGATCAGGATCCCGCCGAAGTTGCGGTCCAGGTAGCCCCCCTGGGAGGCGTGGTGGACCCGGTGGTGGGAAGGAGTGTTGAGGACGAGCTCCACCGGCCGGGGAAGCCGGCCGATGCGCTCGGTGTGGATCCAGAACTGGTAGACGAGGTTGACGGAGGAGCAGAAGGCGAGGGCCGCGGGGTGCACCCCGGCCAGCACCAGCGGCACGTAGAAGACCCATCCGGTGGCGCTGGTCCAGGGCTGGCGCAGCGCGGTGGAGAGGTTGTACCGGCGGCTGGAGTGGTGCACCACGTGGCAGGCCCACAGGATGCGGACCACGTGGTGGCCGCGGTGCGACCAGTAGTAGAAGAAGTCCTGCCCCAGCAGCATCAGCGGTACCGTCCACCACAGCAGGGGAACGCGGAGCGGTGTCGCGGCGTACAGCGCGCTGTAGACGGCCACCACGGGGACCTTCCACAGCGCGTCGAAGAGGAGGCTGCCCAGCCCCATGGAGAGGCTGGTCGCGGTGTCCCTGCCGCCGTAGCCCTGCTCGTCGTCGTCCGGGTGGAACCGGTAGGAGGCCATCTCCAGGACGGTGAGCAGCAGGAAGGCGGGCACGGACCAGAGCACCACGTCGGGCAGGTTCGGCATGTCGGGCACCATAGGTCAGCGGTGGCGCGGGGGGAAGAGGTTGCCGCCCCCGCGCAGTGGCGCGGTGGAGCGGCACCGCACGGACGGAAGGAGAGACCGGTGGCGGCAGGCAGGGGGAGGCGCCGTCCCGGCGCCCGCGAGGCGTGGGAGCTGTACGGCGAGACGCGGCGCCCGGGGGCGCCCGGACTGGGGGCGCGGATCGGTGCGGCGCCGCGGATGCTGCGTGCGGCGGTGCGCGGTGCGTACCCGCACCTGCCGCGCGGCCGGGCGCTGCTGTACGTGCTGCTGACGGCCGCCTACGTGGCCTCGCCGGTGGACGTGATCCCGGACGTCTTCCCCGTGATCGGCTGGACCGACGACGCGGGTGTGCTGATGTGGGCGCTGCGCGGCATGGTCCGGGAGTCCGGCCGGTTCGTGGAGTGGGAGCGTGCGGGCGGGCCGCCCGCGGTGGGCCGCGGGCGCTGAGCCGGACGCCGGACCGGACTCCCGGCCGGACTCCCGACCGGACGCTGAGCCGGTGCGATCATCACCTAGGCTGAGCACGATGGACGAGTACGGCAGCCGGGGGACGTGGTGCAGTTGACCAGGACCGGGGATGCCGCCCGGAGCGGGGGTGCGGTCGGGACCGGGGGCGCCGCCGCGGCGGTGGCCGCCGACGGTCCGGAGGACGCCGCCGTGCCGGACGAGCTGCTGCGGCTCGCCCGCTGGTTCGCGGCGGCCGGTCCGGATGCCGCACACGACCTGTACACCGCGGCCTTCGGCCTCTACGGCGCCCGGCACCTCGGGGCCGCCCCCGGCCCTGCCGCCGCCGTGCCCGCCCACACCAGCTGGTGGCACGGCCCCGCCGCACCGGCGCCGCTCCCCGCCGCGCTCCGGGCCGGCACGGTCCGCAGCCCGCGCGGCCGGGCGCCGCAGTCCCCGTCGCAGGCCCAGGCCCCGGACGGGCGCCTCCCGGGCGCCCCCGCCGGGGGAGCGCCGGATCCGCGCCCCCGCGCGCCCCGCCACGCCCGGCCGCTGCACCCGGCCGCGGACGGCGCCGCCGACGACGCCCCCGCCGTGGAGCTGCGGGCGGCCGCCCGCCTGCTGCTCGCCCATCCGCTCGTCACCGCCGCCGGTCCGTGGGGCGCCAGCCTGCCGCAGATACGCCGCCACGCGGACGCACTCGCCCAGCGGTTCGAGCGCCTCCTCGGCTACCGGCTGCTGGTCGGCGACGGTGCGGCCCGGCTCTTCAAGGCCGGGCTGGGCACCGGGTCCGGCCGCTGCCTGCGCCGCCCCTGCGGCACGCCCTTCCCGCCCCGCTCGTACGCCGCCCTCGCCCTCGCCCTGTCCGTGCTGCCGGCCCTCCCCGACCGGCTGCCGTCCGCCGCGCTCCGCGACGCCGTCCGGGGGGCCGCCGAGGAGGCGGGGCTGGCGGCCGCCGCCGACGCGCCCCACCTGGCGGACGCCCTGCGGGCGCTGGCGGACCGGCAGGTGCTCACCGGCGGGGGAGCGGGCACCGGGCCGGGCGCCGGATCCGGCGCGGGAGCCGACTCCGGTTCCGGCTGCGACTGCGACTGCGACTGCGACTGCGACACCGACACCGACTCCGGCCTCCGCGCCGACGGCGAGGTGGCCGTGGACCGCGCCGTCGCCCGGCTGCTGGTGGCCGTCCCGCCGACCGCCGCCGACGGCGGACCGGCCGACCTCGTGCGCCGGGCCACCGATCCGGGGCCCGGCGGGGAGCGCCTCTACGTCCGGCGCAGGCTCGCCGAGACACCCGCGGTGCTGCTGGACGAGCTCACCGCCCGCGAACGCGTCTGGCTGCGCACCCGGCAGCGCCGCGAGGCCGACGCCTTCGCCGCCTTCCTCGGCCTGGAGGCCGAGGTCCGTGCCGAGGGCGTGGCGCTGCTCGACCCCGCCGACGAGCTCTGCGACCTGGGCCTGCCCGGGTCCGGTCCGCTCGCCCGGGCCGCGCTGCTGCTCGCGGAGCGCCTGGTGGAGCAGCTGCGGCCGGTCCCGGGAGACCCGGTGTCCCGGACGGCGGCCGGGCCGGTGATCGGCGTGCCGGTGCCGGACGCCGCGATCGACGGGGTACTGGGCGACATCGCCGACGAGCACGGCGGCGCGGGCCGCTGGCCCGCGGCCTGGCTCGCCGACCGGGCGGCCCTCCGCCGCGACGTCCTCGACCTGCTGCACCGGATGCACCTGGTGGCGCCCGCCGGTCCGGCCCGGGCCCTGGCCGGTCCGGACGCACCCGGCCCGGACGCACCCGGTCCGGAGGACGCCCGGTCCGGCCCCGGACCGGACGCCGACGCTGAGGGGCGCGCGGCGGCCGACGTGCGCGGGGCACGCGGCACGGCGGTGTCCGGCTGGGTGCTGCTGGCGCCCGCCGCGCGCTACGCCCCCGCCGCCCCCGCCCCGGCCGGCGGCGCCGGACGCCACGCCCGGCGGGCCCCGGACGGGCCGTCGGACCCGGGGCGGCGCTGACCCGCCGCGCAGCAGGACGGGACCGGCGGCGCAGGGCGGGGCCGCCCGCCGACGGCCGTGCGGACGAGGGCGCACGGCGCCGGGAACGCCCGCGCGCGCTCCGGCGGGCGGGCTCCGCGGACGGCTCAGCGCCCGGCCGGCGCCGCCGCGGCCGGGCCCGCGGCCCCCGCCGGGCCGTCGTGCGACGCCTGGAGGGCGGTGCCGGCCGACAGGCCGCCGAGCAGCAGGGCCGCGGCGGTGCCGCAGGCCGCGAGCAGGCGCCGGTGGCGCCGGGGGAGCGGGAAGCCGGGGCGTGCGCCCCGGGCGGCCCCCGCAGGGGCGGCCGGGGCCGGGTGCGGGTCGCGGTTCCGGTGGTCCGTCATGGGGGAAAGCCTTCCAGAGCGGTGTTAAACGGTCCTTACGTCCGCGTGAAGCCCGTACGGGTGGCGCGCGACGGCGCGGAGACGCCGCAGACGCCCTCTCTCGGGCGGAATATCCTGGAATCACCCGGTAGGAGGATGGCCGGGAGACCGTGAAACGTGATCGTCTTCTCGATGTCGCGACGGGCGTATTGCCACCCGCCGTCCGCAGGTCCAAGCTTCTACGCACGTAGATCCACGCCGAGTGTTCACCGACCAGCCACCCGCGCACCCGCCTCCCCGGCGGGTGCCGGAGTTGAGGGGGCCTCATGCCCAGGATCGTCCGCGCCGCCCTCGTCCAGACCAAGTGGACGGGCGACACCGAGTCCATGATCGACGTCCACGAGCGGTACGCCCGCGAGGCCGCCGCCCAGGGCGCCCGCATCATGGGCTTCCAGGAGGTCTTCAACGCCCCGTACTTCTGCCAGGTGCAGGAGGAGGAGCACCACCGCTGGGCCGAGCCCGTCCCCGACGGCCCCACCGTCACCCGGATGCGGGCGCTCGCCCGGGAGCTCGGCATGGTCCTCGTCGTCCCGGTGTACGAGGTCGAGCAGGCCGGCCTGTACTACAACACCGCCGCCGTCATCGACGCCGACGGCTCCTACCTCGGCAAGTACCGCAAGCACCACATCCCCCAGGTCAAGGGGTTCTGGGAGAAGTACTACTTCAGGCCCGGCAACCTCGGCTGGCCGGTCTTCGACACCGCCGTCGGCCGGGTCGGCGTGTACATCTGCTACGACCGCCACTTCCCCGAGGGGTGGCGCGCCCTCGGCCTGGCGGGCGCCGAGATCGTCTACAACCCCTCCGCCACCAGCCGCTCCCTCTCCCAGTACCTGTGGCAGCTGGAGCAGCCCGCCGCCGCCGTGGCCAACGAGTACTTCGTCGCCGCCATCAACCGGGTCGGCGTCGAGGAGTACGGCGACAACGACTTCTACGGCACCTCCTACTTCGTCGACCCGCGCGGGCAGTTCGTCGGCGACGTGGCCTCCGACAAGGACGAGGAGCTCGTCGTCCGCGACCTCGACCTCGGCCTGATCGAGCAGGTCCGGCAGCAGTGGGCCTTCTACCGCGACCGCAGGCCCGACGCCTACGGACCCCTCACCGGGGCCTGACGGAAGGACGGCCGAGCCCATGGACGACGCCACCGTCCCGCACACCGCCGCCACGCACGGCACCCGCGCCGCCGGCCCGCACGCCGCCGGCGCCCACGCCCCGGCCCCCGCCGCACCGGCGGCCGCCCCCGGTCCGCACGCCGCCCTCCTCGCCCGCCACCGCGCGGTCACCCCCGCCTGGCTCGCCACCTACTACCGCGAGCCCATCGAGGTCACCCACGGCGAGGGCCGCCACGTCTGGGACGCCGAGGGCCGCCGCTACCTGGACTTCTTCGGCGGCATCCTCACCACCATGACCGCCCACGCCCTCCCCGAGGTCACCAAGGCCGTCGCCGAGCAGGCCGGGCGGATCCTGCACACCTCCACCCTCTACCTCTCCACGCCCATGGTGGAGCTGTGCGAGCGGATCGCGGACCTCTCCGGCATCCCCGACGCCAAGGTCTTCCTCACCACCTCCGGCACCGAGGCCAACGACGCCGCCCTGCTCCTGGCGACCGCGTACCGGCGCTCCAACCAGGTCGTGGCGCTGCGCAACAGCTACCACGGCCGCTCCTTCACCACCGTGGGCATCACCGGCAACACCGCCTGGTCACCCACCAGCCTCTCCCCGCTGCAGACCCTCTACGTCCACGGCGGCGTGCGGACCCGCGGCCCCTTCGCCCACCTGGACGACGCGGCCTTCACCGCCGCCTGCGTCGCCGACCTGGAGGACCTCCTCGGCCAGGCCGAGGGGACCGTCGCGGCCCTCATCGCCGAGCCGGTCCAGGGCGTCGGCGGCTTCACCTCCGGCCCCGACGGCCTGCTCGCCGCCTTCAAGGAGGTGCTCGACCGGCACGGCATCCTGTGGATCAGCGACGAGGTGCAGACCGGCTGGGGCCGCACCGGCGACCACTTCTGGGGCTGGCAGGCGCACGCCGCCGCCGGCCCGCCCGACATCCTCACCTTCGCCAAGGGCGTCGGCAACGGCCTCTCCATGGGCGGCGTCGTCGCCCGCGCCGAGGTCATGGACTGCCTCGGCGCCAACTCCATCTCCACCTTCGGCGGCAGCCCGGTCACCACCGCCGGGGCCCTCGCCAACCTCCGGTACCTGCTGGAGAACGACCTCCAGGGCAACGCCCGCACCACCGGCGCACTGATCCTCGGCCGGCTGCGCACCGCCGCCCCGGGGCTTCCCGTCGTCCGCGAGGTCCGCGGCCGCGGGCTGATGATCGGCGTGGAGCTCGTCGAACGGGACGGCCGCCCCTCGGCGCGCGCCGCCGCGGCCGCCCTGGAGCACGCCCGCGAGCGGGGCCTGCTCGTCGGCAAGGGCGGGCGGCACGGCAACGCCCTGCGGATCGCGCCCCCGCTCTCCCTCACCGAGGCCGAGGCCGAGGAGGGCGCCGGCCTCCTCGTCCAGGCCCTCCGCGAGGCCGACCGCGAGGTCGGCGGGAAGGAGCAGACCCCGTGACCCGCACCGTCATCCGCGGCGGACTCGTCGTCACCGCCGCCGAGGAGACCGAGGCCGACGTCCTGGTCGAGGGCGAGAAGGTCGTCGCCCTCGCCGCCACCGGGTCCTCCGCCGCCGAGGCCTGGACCGCCGACACGGTGATCGACGCGACCGGCCACTACGTGATCCCGGGCGGCGTCGACGTCCACACCCACATGCAGATGCCGTTCGGCGGCACCACCGCCGCCGACACCTTCGAGACCGGCACCCGCGCCGCCGCCTGGGGCGGCACCACCACCATCGTCGACTTCGCGATCCAGTCCGTCGGCTCCTCGCTCCGCGAGGGCCTGGACGCCTGGCACGCCAAGGCCGAGGGCGTCTGCGCGGTCGACTACGGCTTCCACATGATCCTCTCGGACGTCACCGAGAGCAGCCTCAAGGAGATGGACGCGCTGGTGGGGGAGGGGGTGACCTCCTTCAAGATGTTCATGGCCTACCCCGGCGTCTTCTACAGCGACGACGGCCGCATCCTGCGGGCCATGCAGCGCGGCGCCGCCAACGGCGGCCTGATCATGATGCACGCGGAGAACGGCATCGCCATCGACGTCCTCGTCGAGCAGGCCCTCGCCGCCGGGCGGACCGACCCCCGCTACCACGGCGAGGTCCGCCGCGAACTGCTGGAGGCCGAGGCCACCCACCGCGCGGTGAAGCTCGCCCAGGTCGCCGGCGCGCCGCTGTACGTGGTCCACGTCTCCGCCGCCTCCGCCGTCGCCGAACTGGCTGCCGCCCGCCGCCAGGGCCTGCCCGTCTTCGGCGAGACCTGCCCCCAGTACCTCTTCCTCTCCACCGACAACCTCGCCGAGCCGGACTTCGAGGGCGCCAAGTACGTCTGCTCCACCCCGCTGCGGCCGAGGGAGCACCAGGCCGAGCTGTGGAAGGGCCTGCGCACCGGCGACCTCCAGGTGGTCTCCACCGACCACTGCCCGTTCTGCTTCTCCGGGCAGAAGGAGATGGGCCGCGGCGACTTCTCGAGGATCCCCAACGGGCTGCCCGGCGTGGAGAACCGCATGGACCTCCTCCACCAGGCCGTCGTCGACGGGCACCTCACCCGCCGCCGCTGGATCGACATCGCCTGCGCCACCCCGGCCCGGATGTTCGGCCTGTACCCGCGCAAGGGCACCATCGCGCCCGGCGCCGACGCCGACCTCGTCGTCTACGACCCGGCGGCCGTGCAGACCCTCTCCGCCGCCACCCACCACATGAACGTCGACTACTCCGCCTACGAGGGCAGGCAGGTCACCGGCCGCTCCCGCACCGTGCTCTCCCGCGGCACCGTCGTCCTCGACGACGGCCGCTGGCTCGGCCGGGCGGGCCACGGCCGGTACCAGCCGCGCGCCACCTGCCAGTACCTCGGCTGACCCCGCCCGGCCCGCATCCCGGCCCGCCCCCGGGGCCGGCCCCCGTTCCCGACCGACCGGCCGCCGGCGGCCCGGCGCCCGCACCGGCGGGCCCGGCCGCCGGCCGTCCCGGCGACCCCGCACCCCAGGAGGACCCCCGTGGACATCGGCCTCGTGCTCCAGACCGACCCGCCCGCCCGGCTGCTCGTCGAGCGGATGAAGCGCGCCGAACAGGCCGGCTTCACCCACGGCTGGACCTTCGACTCCTGCGTGCTGTGGCAGGAGCCCTTCGTGATCTACAGCCGGATCCTCGCCGAGACCGAGCGGCTCACCGTCGGCCCCATGGTCACCAACCCCGGCACCCGCACCTGGGAGGTCACCGCCTCCCTCTTCGCGACCCTCAACGAGATGTACGGCAACCGCCTCGTCTGCGGCATCGGCCGCGGCGACTCCGCCATGCGCGTCGCCGGCCGCCGCCCCGCCACCCTGGAGCGCCTCGGCCACGCCATGCACGCCATCAAGGAGCTCGCCGAGGGCCGCGAGGCCGAGGTCGACGGCACCGTCATGCGCATCCCCTGGGTGCGGCCCGGCTCCTCCCTCCCGGTCTGGATGGGCGCGTACGGGCCCAAGGCCCTCGCCCTCACCGGACGCCAGGCCGACGGCTTCATCCTCCAGCTCGCCGACCCCTACCTCACCGAGTGGATGGTCAAGGCCGTGCGCACCGCCGCCGCCGAGGCCGGGCGCGACCCCGACAGCCTCACCGTGTGCGTCGCCGCCCCCGCCTACGTCACCGCCGACGACTCGCCCGCCGCCCTCGCCCACGCCCGCGAGCAGTGCCGCTGGTTCGGCGGGATGGTCGGCAACCACGTCGCCGACCTCGTCGCCCGCTACGGCGAGCACTCCGACATGGTCCCCGAGGCGCTCACCGCGTACATCAAGGAGCGCCACGGCTACGACTACAGCCACCACGGCCGCGCCGGGAACCCCGACACCGCCTTCGTCCCCGACGGGATCGTGGACCGCTTCTGCCTCATCGGGCCGCCCGAGGCCCACGTCGCCAAGCTGGAGCACCTCCGCTCCCTGGGCGTGGACCACTTCGCCGTCTACGCCATGCACGACGCCGTGGAGCGGACCATCGACGCCTACGGCTCCGACGTCGTCCCCGCCGTGGCGTCCCCCGCGGCCGCCTGACCGTTCAGCGCGGCCTCCTCTCCCGTCCCCTCCCGCGAGAGGCCGGGGTCACCGCCGCGGACTCCCCGTACCGCACCGGCGCGCAGAGACGGACGGCCCACCCGGACGGCCGGGTCCCGCCCTCCCGAGGAGGAGGCGCCCGGTGGCTCCCGCGGCCCGTCGGGACCGTGCCCGCCCGGCCGCCGGAAGCCCCCGAACCGTACCGTCCCCCGACGGGCCCGCAGGTGCCCGGAGGACCGTCCGGATCCCCCCCCGGAGGGTCCGGGCAGGTCCGCTGCAGGATCCCGGCCACCGGCCCCCGCCGCCGTGCACGACGGCTCCTCCTGCCGCGGGACACGCGCCGTCGCATCGGCGGACGCCTCGTCGGAACCCTTCCCGCACAAGGGGGTTGACACCTTCGGCTAATGCCTTTAGCTTTTTGGCTACTGGTAAAAGCTTCAAGGGGGAGACATGACCGAGTTCCTGGAGACCGGCGGCGGACGGCTCGCGTACGACGTGACCGGTGAAGGCCCGCTGATCGTTCTCGCGCACGGCATGGGCGACAACAGGAAGGCCTACCGCGACGTCGCCGCCCGGCTCGTGGCGGCCGGGCTCCGCGTGGCCTGCATGGACCAGCGCGGCCACGGCGAGTCCAGCACCGGCTGGCCGTCCTACACCCGGACCGACGCGGCCGCCGACCTCCTCGCCCTGGTCCGGCACCTGGGCGGTCCCGCGGTGCTCGTGGGCCACTCCTTCGCCGGCGGCGCTGCCACCATCGCGGCGGCCCAGGAGCCCGGCCTGGTCCGCGCCGTCGTCGAGATCAGCCCGTTCACCCGGGCGCAGAAGCTCGACCTCGGCGCCCTGTTCTCCCGCCCCCGCTACCGCAAGGGCATGCTGCTCCTCATGGGCACCGGCCTGCTGCGCAGCCCCGGCCTGTGGAGGCGCTACCTCGACCACGCCTATCCGGGCGCCAGGCCCGCCTGGTACGACGATCACGTCGCCGGCCTCGACGCCGAGCTGCGCCGACCGGACCGGATGGCCGTCGTCGGGAGGATGGGCATGTCGGCACCCACCGACGCCGGTGCCAGGCTCGCCGACGTCCGGTGCCCCGTCCTGGTCCTGGAGGGCACGCTCGACCCCGACTGGGCCGACCCGGCGGCGGAGGGCGAGGGCATCGTGGCGGGCCTGCCCGCAGGGCTCGGCCGGCTCCGGCTGATCGAGGGGGCCGGCCACTACGCCCACGCCCAGTTCCCCGACGAGGTCGCCTCGGCCGTCCTGTCCTTCATCGAGGACAGCGTGCATGGCTAGGGCGGCACTCTCCGCGGACGTGGTCGTCGACCTCGCGCTCCAGGTCGTCGACGAACTCGGTCCGGCCGCCCTGACCCTGTCGGCGGTGGCCGACCGCGCGGGCGTCGCCGCACCGTCGCTCTACAAGCACGTGCGCAACCTCGCCGAGCTGCGCGGCCTCGTGTCGACCCGGATCACGGACGAGATCGCGGACCGGGTCGGCGAGGCCGTGCTCGGCCGTTCTGCCGACGACGCGGTCCGCGCGCTCATGACGGCCTGGCGGCGCTACGCGCAGCGCCACCCGCACCGCTACTCGGCCCTCGTCCAGACCTCCGGGCCGCGAACGTCTGAGGCCGGGGCGCGCCTGCTCGGCATCCTGTCCGCCACCCTCCGCGCCTACGGCATGGACGACTCCGCGGTGGTCCACGCAGCCCGCTGCCTGCGGGCCGCCGTCCACGGGTTCGCGGTGCTGGAGGCCGAGAACGCGTTCGGACTCCCGGAGCAGCCCGACGAGAGCTACGACCTGCTGATCCGCATGATGGCCGCGGGCCTGTCCGCACTGCGGCCGGGCCCTCCCCCCGCGACCGGCGGCGGGGACGGCTGACACGGCCGGCCGCTCCGGGCCGCCGGGTGCGGCCGGTCTTCCCGAGTGCGGAGCCGCCTCGTCCTGCCGCGCCGCGAGCGCCGCCCCGGGCCGGTGGATCCCGGCGGACGGCGGTGGCCCGGTGCGGCGGCGTGCCCGGCCTGGCAGGGTTGGCTCCGCGGTGACGCCGCGCCCCGCCCCCGGAACGGAAGGACGAACGTGAGCCCCGCCCGCCCGCCCCACGTGCTGCTCGCCCCCGACAAGTTCAAGGGCTCGCTCACCGCCCCGGAGGCGGCCCGGCACCTCGCCGCGGGCCTGCGCCGCGCCGACCCGGGCACCGCGGTCACCGAGCTGCCCGTCGCCGACGGCGGCGACGGGACCGTGGACGCCGCCGTCGCCGCGGGCTTCCGGCGCCGCGAGGCCCTCGTCGCCGGACCGCTGGGCGCCCCCGTCCGCGCCGCCTTCGCCGTCCGCGGCGACACCGCCGTCGTCGAGATGGCCGAGGCCTCCGGACTGCGCAGGCTGCCCGGCGGCCGCCCGGAACCGCTGCGCGCCGGCACCCGCGGCACCGGCGAACTGCTCCGGGCCGCCCTCGACGCCGGGGCCCGCCGCATCGTCCTCGGCGTCGGCGGCAGCGCCTCCACCGACGGCGGCGCCGGGATGCTCGCCGCCCTCGGCGCCCGCCTCCTCGACGACCGGGACCGGCCGCTGCCGCCCGGCGGCGGCGCCCTGCCCGACCTCGCCCGGGTCGACCTCTCCGGCCTCGACCCCCGGCTCGCCTGGACCGACCTGGTCCTCGCCTCCGACGTGGACAACCCGCTGCTCGGGGAGAAGGGCGCCGCCGCCGTGTACGCGCCGCAGAAGGGCGCCGGGCACGCCGAGGTCGCCCGCCTGGAGAGCGGCCTCGCCCGGCTGGCCGAGGCCGTGGGCGCGGCCGTCGGCCCGTCCGCCGCGGGGGCGGCCGACCTGCCCGGCGCCGGGGCGGCGGGCGGGACCGGCTACGCGGCGCTCGCCGCCCTGGGGGCCGTGCACCGCCCCGGCATCGCGACGCTGCTGGAGGTGCTGGGCTTCGACCGGGCCCTGGAGGAGGCGACCCTGGTCGTCACCGGCGAGGGCTCGCTCGACGCGCAGACCCTGCACGGCAAGGCGCCGCTCGGCGTCGCCGCGGCCGCCGACCGCCGGGGTGTGCCGGTGGTGGCCGTGTGCGGCCGCTGCACCCTCACGGGCGCGCAGCTGGAGGCGGCGGGCTTCCTGCGGGTCTACGCCCTCACCGCGCTGCAGCCCGACCCGGCCCGCTCCATGGAGGACGCAGGCCCCCTGCTGGAACTGGTCGGCGAAGCGCTCGCCCGCGACCTGGCGGCCGGCTGACGGACCGGCCGCACCCCCAGTGGCCGGTCCCGCCGACCCCGCCGTGTCCGGGCCATTGACCGGCGGGCCCGAACGGTGCTTCGATCGGCAGTCGGCCCCCGGGGCGCCCACCGCCGCCCCGATGTGACGTGCCGTCGACTCCAGGAGGTATCCGCCCCATGGCTTCCGCTCCGCAGTCTGACAACGTTGTCACCCCCGCCCTCCCGCGCCGCCTCCTGCTGGGCGGCGCCGCCTCCGCCGCAGCCGCCCTCGCGGTCGGCGCCGCCGCCCCCGCCGCGCGGGCGGCCGGGCCGGACGGCACGTCCGCCCGGTGGTCCGGCCACCGCGGCTTCGTGACGGTGCGGGACGGCGCCTTCCGCCTCGACGGCGCGCCCCTCCGCTTCGGCGGCACCAACTGCTACTACCTCCACCAGCAGTCCCATTACATGATCGACAGCGTGCTCGACGACGCCGCGGCCATGGGCCTGCCGGTGCTCCGGGCGTGGGCGTTCGCCGACGGCACCGGCAAGGGGGCGCTCCAGCCCGAGCCGCACCGCTACGACGAGGACGCCTTCGACTCCCTGGACTACGCCGTCCACAAGGCCGGGCAGCTGGGGATCCGCCTCGTCCTCCCGCTGGTCAACAACTGGCCCGACTACGGCGGCATGCGGCAGTACGTCACGTGGTTCCTCGGTCTGGAGGACGACTCCTACGGCGACGGCGTCCACCACGACCGGTTCTACACGGAGCGGGCGATCCGGGACTGCTACAAGGCGTACGCCGCGCACGTCCTGCGCCGCCGCAACCGCTACACCGGGCTGCGCTACCGCGACGACCCCACCGTCATGGCCTGGGAGCTCGCCAACGAGCCCCGCTGCCGCAGCGACAGGTCCGGCGCCACCCTGCTCGCCTGGGCGGCCGAGATGAGCGCCCACGTCAAGCGGCTGGCGCCCCGCCAGCTCGTCGCCGTCGGCGACGAGGGCTTCTACGGCGAGGCGGGCCGCGACGACTACCCCTACTCCGACTACGAGGGCACGCCCTGGAGGAAGCTGGTGGCGCTCCCCCACGTCGACTACGCGACCTGCCACCTGTACCCGCAGGGCTGGGGCGAGCACCCGGGCGGCAAGCCCGGCACCGACCCCGTCGCCTGGGGCACCCGGTGGATCACCGACCACGTCGCCGACGCCCGCGCCCTCGGCAAGCCGGTCGTGCTGGAGGAGTTCGGCCTCGCGATCGACGCCGGCCGGGGCGTACCCGACGTCGCCGCCCGCGACGCGGGCTACGCCGCCTGGACCCGCGCGGTGGAGGAGCACGGCGGCGCCGGCTCCCAGTTCTGGATCCTCACCTCGCGCGTCGACGACGGCTCGTTCTACCCCGACTACGACGGGTACCGCGTCACCTGGAACAACGACCCGGCCAACCCGGGCCGCAGCACCGCCCGCCTGCTGGCCGACCACGCCCGGCGGATGGCCGCCGCCTCCGGCGGGGTGCTCGGCTGACCCGCGCGCCGTGCCCGCGCCCGCATCCGAACCCGTGCGGGCGCGGGCACGGCGGCGGGCTCCGGCGACTGGGCCGCCCAGCGGTGCTCAGGCCGCCTGGTGGGGCGTGAGGACCAGGCGGACCACGTCCTCCAGGCGGCGCCGGGCGTCGCGCAGCGTCGTGCGGCCGGTCACCCAGGCGGTCAGCTCGCCCTGCCAGACGTTCCCCACGATGTGCGGGACCACGTCCCGCACCGACGCCGGCACGTCCGGCATCACCGCGAGGAGGGCCTCCCGGTCGGCGCGGGCCATGCTGTGCAGGGCCTCGCTGGCGAACGGGTCGGTGGAGGCCGCCACCGAGACCAGCAGGTGGGCGAGCTGCGGCTGGCGCTGGTAGGCGCGCATGCCGTGGTTCACGAAGCGGACCACCCGGTCGGCCGCCGCAGCCGGGGCCTTGGGGCCGCGCAGTTCGGCCACGATGTCGGCGAGCAGCAGCCGGTGCCAGTCCGCGATGGCGGCCGCCAGCAGGTGGTCCTTGGAGGAGAAGTAGCGGTACGCCGTTCCCAGGGCCACCCCGGAGCGCTCGCTGACCTGCTTCATCTGCAGTCTCTCGACGCCGATCTCGGTCACCAGGGAGAGGGCTGCCGCGATCAGGTTCCGGCGTCGTTCCAGCTGGCGGGGGGACATCGCCTCGACCGGCCGCGGCGACAGGTCAACCTTGGACACGGGACTCATGATACGGGGATCGATGGTGCGGCAGTATGCCGCCTGATCTGGCCTTTTGTCCGGCGGCCGGGAAGGGCGGCCGGACGGGGCGCCCGGGAGGGGCCCCGCCGCGCCTGCGGCGGGGCCGTGCGCCCCGAGGGCCGGGGGCCGGCCCTCGGGGCGCAGGGGCCCGGTCAGCCCAGGCCGCGGCTGTCCTGCTTGAGCGCGGTGTCCACGGTCAGCGCCGAGGCCACGACCATGCTCAGCAGCGGGTCGGCCAGCGGCCGGTGGATCTGCACCACGTAGTTGTCGGCGGTGGTGAAGAGGGTGCGTGCCAGGCCCTCGAAGGTCTTGGTGATGCGGGCGACCTCGGTGCCGGTGTGGTCGGTGATCGCGAAGTTCCAGGCGCGCCAGTTCTCGGCCTTGATGGCGCCGACCTGCGTGCCGCCGGACATCAGCGCGAAGCTGATCTTCCCGATCATGTTCTGCTGGACGATCTCGCCGACCTGCGTCCCGTCCGCACGCGCGACGAGCACCCGCGACTTGAAGATCTTCGCCGGGCGGGTCAGCAGCATCACCGGCTGCCCGGCGGTGTCGCGCACCTCCAGGCGGTGGGTCAGGAACTGGTCCCAGCTGGTCATGAAGCGCAGGATCTTGCGCAGGACGCCCTGGCCGACCTCGGCCACCGACCCGATCTGCGTGCCGTTCTGGTCGAAGACCGCGTACTCGGCGGCGAGCTCGATGAGCTTGGTCTTCTGGTTCACCACCAGGACCGGCTCGGAGAGGAGCGTGCCGCCGCCGGCGGCCACCGGGCCGACGCCCGCCTTCTGCTGGACCTGGCGGCGGATGCGCTCCGCGTCGGGGGGCCCGTCGACCGCCAGCTCCCACGGGGAGCCGTCCTGCGTGGGCCTCTGCGGCGGCACGCCGCCGGCGCCCTGGCCGGCGTGGGTGTGGCCGGTCCACTGGGAGCCGTCCCACCAGCGCAGCGCGGCAGCGCCGTGGGGGTCGGGGTACCAGCCGGGGGGAGTGGTTGCCGTCGTCACGCGGAGGAGCGTATCCCGAACCGGTGACGGCGGTGAACGCACGTCCGGGTGCGCACGGCGGCCGCCCGGCCCGGCGCACCCGTGGCTCCCCGGGCCGGGCGGCCGCCTGCCGGGCCGGCCCTCAGGCCAGGCGGACGGAGCCGTCGCTCACCGTGACGGCCTGCGGCGCCAGGGGCCGCGACGCGGGGCCGTGCACGACCGAGCCGTCGGCGATGTCGAACCTGCTGCCGTGGCAGGGGCAGTTGACGGTCCCTCCGGCCACCGCGTCCACCGGGCAGCCGGCGTGCGTGCAGCGCGCCGAGAACGCCGTGAACCGCCCCTGTTGCGGCTGCGTCACCACGTACGTCCGCCCGACCACCACGCCGCCGCCGACCGGCACGTCCGCCGTCCTCACCAGCACCTGCCCCACGGACCCGGCGCCGGCCCCGGACCCCGACCCGGCGCCGGACCCCGACCCGGCGCCGGGGCTCCCCGTCCCGTCCTGCCCGCCGCCCGCCGGCGGGGCGGCGGGCACGAGGGTCCCGCCGCCGCCGGCGGCGCAGCCCGCCGCGAGCGCCGCCACCAGGCCGACGCCCGCGAGCAGTGCGGTGCGGCGGGGCACCGCCTCGGCGGCAGCCGCGCCGCAGGGGCAGCCGCAGGGGTCCGGCAGGCCGGTCCCTGCGGCTGCGGAGATCCCGCAGGCCGCGTCGGCTGCGTCCGCCACGGTGCCGGCCGTGCCGTGGGTGAGGGTCATCGGGAACTCCCCGGGGGGCAGGAGGGCGCCGGCCGGATGCCCCGCCCGGCCCGGACGTCGGAACACGTGGGGGCCCGGGTCCGGGGTGCGGCGGCCTGACGGCCCCTCGTCTCCTGCTCCCTCCTGCGGGGTGCGGCCGCGGTCCCGGTCGTCCGGCCCTCGCCGGTGGATACGGATCCGCGGTCCCGGGCGTTCAACGCCCGGGGCGCCGGTTCAGGGCGTCCGGGGCCCGGGTGCGGAGGGCCGGTCCGCCGCGGGGGCGCGACGCTCCCGCACCAGCGCCTCCTGGACGGCGGAGGCGACCAGCGCCCCGCCGCGGTCGTAGAACTCGCCGAGGGCCAGGCCCCGTCCGTCCGACGACGAGGGGCTGCGTTGGGCGAAGAGCAGCCACTCGTCCGCGCGGAACGGGCGGTGGAACCACATCGCGTGGTCCAGCGAGGCCAGGGTGAGCCGCGGCGGGCCCGAGCGGCGGAAGCGGGGCTCCTGCAGGTGCAGGGCGGTGGTGGACGCCAGCGTGAGGTCGGAGAGGTAGGTCAGGGCGCAGACGTGCAGCAGCGGCTCGTCCGCGGGCAGCGGCGCCGCGGCCCGCAGCCAGACGAACTGCTGCGGCATGCCGGGCACCTCCGGCGGCAGCCCCGGGGAGCCGGGCGGCACGAAGCGCATCCGCAGGGTGCGGGAGAGCGCCGACGCCGCGTACCCCTCCGGGTCCGCCTCGGCCCAGGCGGCGTAGGGGTCGGGCAGCTCCTCGGGCCCGGGAACCCCCGGTGCGCTGCGCTGGCGCTCGGCGCCCTCCTCCGGCTCCTTGAAGGAGGCGGAGAGGGTGAAGATGACCTCCCCGCGCTGGACGGCGCCGACCCGGCGGGTGGTGTACGAGCGTCCGTCGCGGACCCGCTCCACCTGGTACACGATGGGGCGCCGTGGGTCGCCGGGGCGGACGAAGTAGCCGTGCAGCGAGTGCACCGCCCGGCCGGCGTCCGTGGTGCGCCCCGCCGCGGTGAGGGCCTGCGCCGCGACCTGGCCGCCGAAGGCCCGCAGCGGGGCGCCGGCGTGACAGGTGCCCCGGAACAGGTTCTCATCCAGTTCGTCCAGCCGCAGCAGCTCCGCGAAGGTGCTGCCCGCCGTCCCCGCCCCCGTCTGCTGCTCCGTCACGTCGGTCACCTGCCCATGGTGGCAGACGGGCCCGCCCGGCCGGTGTGACCCCGGTTACGCCGGGGCGGCCCGGGGAGGCGTGCGGGCGGATGGAACCTGTTCTCGCCCGGGGCGGCGCTCCGGCGCCGGGCCGCGGGCGGCGGTCCCGGGCGGGACCGGGACGCGCCCCCGGGTGGGCCGCCGGTCGGGGCGCCGACGGGCGGGAGCGGGCCCCGGCGGACCACGGAGAGGTGATTTCCGTACAGGTCATGACAAGTTAGCGACATGTGATCGCTTGGGGGAGTGACCGCTTGTAATGTGTGCGCTCCGGGGCACGGACCCCCGGTTCCGGCGCCCGGCGCGGGTCCGGTGCCGCACGGCCCGGCGCCCCGCGGGGGAGGCGGCGGCCTCCCCACCCCGACCCCGCTCCCGCTCCCCGCAAGGACCTCCCCTCCGTGACCGACTTAACGGCATCGTCCGCGGATCCGGCCGCTCCCCCCGACAGCGCCCTCATCAGGGCGGTACGGCGCGGCGGCCCCGACGGCGACCCCGCAGCGGCGGCCGAGCAGCTGCTCACCCGCCACTGGGACGCCGCCTTCGCCTACGCCACGGCGTGCACCGCGTCCCCCGCGGCCGCCGGACGGCTGGCCGCCCAGGCCTTCTCCCGCACCCTCCACCGGGTGCGCGCCGGAAACGGCCCCTCCACCGCCTGGAGACCCGAACTCCTCCTGCAGGTCCGCGCGGCCGCCGAGGCCTGGCGGGCCGGTGGCCGCGCCGCCGACCTCGACCCCGCCGCCGGGCACCCCCCGGCCGCCGGCCGGCCCGGAACCCCCGCGCTCCACGCCTACCGGGCCGTCCCCGAGGCGGCGCGCGGCCTGCTGTGGCACTGCGCCGTCGAGGGCGAGCCGCCCGCCGCGGCGGCCCGCCTGCTCGGCGTCGACCCCGCCGAGGCCGAGCAGCAGCTGGTCTGGGCGCGCGAACTGTTCCGCGAGCGCTGCCTCCGCGCCCACCTGGGGACCCTCGGCGACGAGCGGTGCCGCCGCTACGCCGGCCTGCTGGACGTCTCCACCCGCAGCGGCGGCACCCTGCGCTCCGCGGACCTGCGCCGCCACCTCGCCGACTGCCCGGTCTGCCGCTCCGCCGCCGACCGGCTGGCCGGCTCCGGTGAGCGGTGGCCCGCGGCGTTCACCGCGGACCTCCTGGGAGAACCCGGCGTGCGCTGCTTCGTCCCCGGGCCCCGCGCGGCCGGTCCGCCAGGCGCGCTGCCGGACGTACGGCCGGACGTACAGCCGGGCGTGCGGACGGACGCACGGCCGGGCGTGCGGACGGACGCACGGCCCGGCGGCCCGGACGCCCCGCCGACGGCCCCGGCCCCGGGCGCCGCCCCGCGGCCCGCCGGGGACGCCCGTGCCGCACGGCGGCGCCGGCCCGGACCGGCCGGCCGCGTCGGCCTCGCGGCCGTCCTCATCGGCCTGGGCGCCGCCGTGGTGGTCGCGGCCACCCTCCGCACCGCCGAGGGCGGCGGGGACCCGCACGCCGGCCGGACCGCCCCGGGCGGTGGGACCTCCGCCGCCGCGGGCCCCTCCGGCGCGTCCACGGCGCCCGTCGGCAGCGCGTCGTCCGGGGAGCTCCCCGCACCCCCGGCCGGGGCCTTCCGCACCGAACTGCGCAACGCCGCCTCCGGCGGCTGCCTCGACGTCAGGGGAGGCACCCCCCGGGCGGGCGCCGACGTGGTCGTCGCCCGGTGCGACGGCGCCCCCACCCAGCAGTGGGCGTACGCCGCCGACGCGCTGCTCCGCAACCTCGGCGACCCCCGGCTCTGCCTCGACTCGCGGGGCGACGCGTCGCTCGGCTCCGGCCTGGGCCCCTGCCCCACCGGGGGCGGCGGCGCCGCGCGGATGCGGTTCGAACTCACGGTGCAGGGGCTGCTGGTGCCGCGTACGGCGCCCGACCTCGCCCTGACGGCGCTGTCGGGCGGGGAGGGCTCGGACGTCGCCCTCAAGCCCCGCGGCGGCTCCCCGCAGCAGCGGTGGCTGGGCCTGCCCGGCACCGCGCCGCCGGAGGCGGCACCGACGGCGACGCCCGCCGCCGCCCGCTCCGGCCCGGCCCGCCCGGCAGCCCCGGCGTCCCCGGCGGGGCGCCCGTCCCGGCGGTCCGCCCCGCCGCCGGCCGCCCGGACCGCCGCGCCGGCGTCCTGCTCGGTGGCGTACCGGGTGGTCAACCAGTGGAGCGGGCAGTTCCAGGCTGAGCTCACCGTCACCTCGGCCCGGCCGCTGCACGGCTGGACCCTCAGCTGGGACTTCCCCGACGGGCAGCGCGTCGTGCAGCTGTGGAACGCCGTGCTCCGCGACGCGGGACCCGCCGCCCGGCTCTCCGCGATCGACTGGAACACCGACGTGGCCGCCGGGCAGTCCTTCACCCTGGGCTTCCTCGCCTCCTGGGAGGAGGGCAACCGTCCTCCGGCCCGGTTCAGCCTCGCCGGCGACGACTGCCGGACCTGACCCGCGGGGGCGCGTGGGACACGCGCGGGCCCCTTCCCCCGCCGCCGACGCGGAGGGGGAAGGGGCCCGCGCCGGGTGCCGCGGACAGCTGCGGCGACGGGGCGCGCCCGGAGGGGGCCGAAGAGGGGGGAGGCGGCCCGGGCGGGCGTCAGCGCTCCCGGGGGCCGCCCAGCCAGGTGCGGGCGGCCACGTCCGGCTCCCCGGTACCGGGGCGTGCCCCGGCCATAGGCGGAGCTCCTTCGTGACGTCGCGGGCGGGGACGGCGCCCGGCCACCCGGACCACGGCGGTCCGGGTGGCCGGGGTGCCGCGCCGGCGGCCGCAGGGCGCCGTCCGCCGCTCAGATGTCGCGGAAGATCTCGATCTGCGCGCCGACCGAGTTGAGGCGCTCCGCCAGTTCCTCGTAGCCGCGGTTGATGACGTACACGTTGCGCAGCACCGACGTGCCCTCCGCCGCCATCATCGCCAGCAGGACCACCACCGCCGGCCGCAGCGCCGGCGGGCACATCATCTCCGCCGCCCGCCACCGTGTCGGACCCTCCACCAGGACCCGGTGCGGGTCCAGCAGTTTGACGCCGGCGCCGAGGCGGGTCAGCTCGGTGAGGTAGATGGCCCGGTTGTCGTAGACCCAGTCGTGGATCAGCGTGGAGCCCTGCGCGGTCGCGGCGATCGCTGCGAAGAACGGCACGTTGTCGATGTTGAGGCCGGGGAACGGCATCGGGTGGATCTTGTCGATGGGGGACCGCAGCTTCGAGGGCCGCACGAGCAGGTCCACCAGCCGGGTCCGGCCGTTGTCCGCGGCGTACTCGCCGCCGCGCTCGTGGTCCAGGCCCATCTCCTCCAGCACCGCGAGCTCGATCTCCAGGAACTCGATCGGCACCCGGCGGATCGTCAGCTCGGACGAGGTGACCACGGCGGCGGCCAGCAGGCTCATCGCCTCCACCGGGTCCTCCGACGGGCTGTAGTCCACGTCGCGGTGGATGTGCGGGACGCCGTGCACGGTGAGCGTGGTGGAGCCGACGCCCTCGACCTTGACGCCCAGCTGCTCCAGGAAGAAGCAGAGGTCCTGCACCATGTAGTTGGAGCTGGCGTTGCGGATGACGGTCACGCCGTCGTGGCGGGCGGCCGCGAGCAGCGCGTTCTCGGTCACGGTGTCGCCGCGCTCGGTCAGCACGATGGGGCGGCCCGGCGAGGCGCCGCGCTCGACCTCGGCGTGGTAGATGCCGCCGGTGGCGGTGATCTCCAGGCCGAAGTGGCGCAGGGCGCTGACGTGCGGCTGCACCGTGCGGGTGCCCAGGTCGCAGCCGCCCGCGTACGGCAGGCGGAAGCGGTCGGCGAGGTGCATCAGCGGGCCCAGGAACATGATGACGCTGCGGGTCCGGCGGGCCGCGTCGGCGTCCATCCCGGCCAGGTTGAGCTGCTCCGGCGGGTCGATCTCCAGGTCGCGGCCGTCGTTGGTCCACCGGGTGCGCACGCCGATGCTGGCCAGCACCTCCAGGATCCGGTAGACCTCCTCGATCCGGGCGACCCGGCGCAGGGTGGTGCGGCCGGAGTTGAGCAGCGAGGCGCACAGCAGGGCGACGCAGGCGTTCTTGCTGGTCTTGACGTCGATGCTGCCCGAGAGGCGGCGGCCGCCGACCACCCGCAGGTGCATGGGGCCGGCGTAGCCGAGGGAGACGATCTCGCTGTCGAGCGCCTCGCCGATGCGGGCGATCATATCAAGACTGATGTTCTGTCCGCCCCGTTCGATGCGGTTGACGGCGCTCTGACTGGTGGCCAGTGCCTCGGCCAGTTGCAGTTGGGTCCAGCCCCGGTGCTTGCGGGCGTCGCGGATGAGCCTGCCGATGCGAGCGAGGTAGTCATCTGTCACACCCGAACCGTATCTCACATGTGAGATATTCACCCGCCGGCGGCCGGTCGGCGGCCCGCCCTCGGCAGCGGCGTCCTCCCGGTGCGCGTACCCGCGGGGGCGGGGTTCAGCCGCCGGGCGCGGCCGCCCCCGCGCCCGCCGCAGCCGGGCGCGCGGCGCCGTGCCGGAGGTGACCGCGCTCGCCGCCCGCGGCGGCTCCTCCCGGCTGGTGAAGGAGGCCCGGCTGCTGCGGGACGCCCTGGGCGCGGGCTGAGCCCGTCCGCCGGGCCCGTGCCCCGTACCCTGGACCGCCCCCGTACCCTGGGGCGCCGACCCCGGCCGGGCGCAGCCCGGTCCGGCCCGCCCCGTCCCGCCGGAGCCGTTGGAGCTGACGTGCTGCACCTGCGCCTGATCGTGCCCGCCGACCTCGCCGACGAGGTGCGGGCCTGCCTGGACGGCACCGTCGGCGTCACCCACGTCGTGGTCCTCCCCGGCGCGGCCCGCCGCCCCGCCGGTGACCTGGTGCTGTGCGACGTGGCGCGGGAGGCCGCGGACGGCCTGATCGCCGCGCTGCAGAAGTGCGGCCTCCAGGAGGAGGGCGCCATCACCGCGGAGGAGGTGGGCCTCTCCCTCTCCCGCCACGCGGACCGGGCGGAGAAGGAGGCTCCGGGCGAGGGCGCCGACGCGGTGGTGTGGGAGGCGGTGGCGGACGCCACCCACGAGGAGTCCACCCTCTCGGCGACGTTCCTGGCGTTCCTCGCCCTGGCGACGATGCTGGCGGCCTGCGGGGCGGTGCTGGACAGCGCGATCCTGGTGGTCGGCGCCATGGCGGTGGGACCGGAGTTCGGCCCGCTGGCCGGGGTGTGCGTGGCCCTGGTCGAGCGGCGGCCCCGGCTGGCCTGGCGCTCGCTCCTGGCGCTGGTGGTCGGCTTCGCCGTCGCGATGCTGCTGACGGTCGGCTTCTCCCTGCTGATGGACGCCCTGGGGCTGTTCAGCCGGGCCCGCTTCGACGGGGACCGCCCCAACACCTCGTTCATCTGGCAGCCCGACCCGATGTCCTTCGTGGTCGCCTTCCTCGCCGGGATCGCCGGACTGCTCTCGCTCACCTCCGCCCGGTCCGGGACCCTGGTGGGCGTGGCGATCTCCGTTACCACCGTGCCGGCCGCGGCCAACGCCGCGGTGGCGCTCGGCTACGGCGACGTCGCCCAGGCCGTCGGGTCGTCCCAGCAGCTCGCCCTCAACCTGCTGGGCATCGTGGCCGCGGGCGTCCTGACCCTGCTGGTCCAGCGCGGCGGCTGGGGCCTGGCCCGCCGCCGCGGGCGGTCCCGCACGCGGTAGCGCGTGCCGGGCCGCCCGCGGACGGGTCCGGCCCTCCCGGAGGCCGGCCCTCCCGGAGACCGGGACGCCCGGCGGCCCGGAGGACCGGACCGCCGGGCGTCCCGACCCGGCGTCAGACCAGCTCGGGCCGCCGCCACTCCTCGCCCAGCACGTGGTGCGCGAGGAAGTTGAGGACGGTGGAGTACCAGAGCCGGCTGTTGTTGGGCTTGAGCACCCAGTGGCCCTCGTCGGGGAAGTACAGGAACTTCGCCGGCACGCCGAAGCGGCACAGGTCGTTCCAGAGCGCCAGCCCCTCGCCGATCGGCACCCGGTAGTCCTTGTCGCCGTGGACCACGAGCATCGGCGTGGTGATGGACGCGGCCCGCAGGTGGGGCGAGTACCGCTCGTAGCGCTCGGTGCGCTCCAGCGGGTCGCCCTGGTGGCGCATCCAGTACGGCGGGAAGTCCGTGGTGCCGCCGAAGGCGACCAGGTTCCACAGGCTCGCGTGGGTGACGATCGCCTTGAACCGGTCGGTGTTGGCGGCGATCCAGTTGGCCATGTAGCCGCCGAAGGAGCCGCCCATCATCGCGGTCCGCGCGGCGTCCAGGTCGTCGCGCTCCAGCGCGGCGTCGGTGAGCGCCAGCACGTCCCGGTACGGGGCGCCGCCCCAGTCCCCCCAGCCGCGGTCGTGCATCCGCTGCCCGTAGCCGGTGGACAGCGCCGGGTCGGGCAGCAGCACCGCGTACCCGGCGGCGGCGGCCACCCACGGGTTCCACCGCCAGGTCCAGGCGTTCCAGCTGCTCTGCGGGCCGCCGTGCACCCACAGCAGCAGCGGCGCGGGGGCGTCGGCCGACGCGCCGTGCGGCAGGACCAGCCACGCGCGCAGGGCGGTGCCGTCCTCGGCCTCGGCCGCCACCTCGGCGAGCGTGCCGGGCAGGTCGCCCACGGCGCCCGGGCAGGGCAGCGCCTCGGGACGCTGGTCCGCCGCCGCCGCGTCCAGCCGGACGGGCGCCGGGGCGGCGTCGATCGCGGACCGCAGCGCGTAGACCGCGCCGCCGTCCGGCGCGGCCACCACGTTCGTGTACGCGCCGGAGGCCGTCAGCCGGACGACCTCGCCGCTCCCGGCGGAGACCCGGAACACCGGGGCGTGGCCGGCCTCGTCGGCGGTGAAGAAGACCACCGGCGCGCCGTCCGGGCCGGGCACGGGCGAGACCACCGGCGCGCCCGGCCACTGGTCGAAGCCGGGCAGCAGGTCCCGCCCGGCGTCCTGCTCGTCGGCGGCGTCGACCAGCCACAGGGTGGTGTCGGAGCTCTCCTCCCAGGTCAGGCGCCGCTCCCGGACGCAGACCAGCGTGCGGCCGTCCGGGGCGAAGGCGGGCGAGGAGTACTCGGCCTCCGGCTCCTGGAGGGTGCGCAGCACCTTGCCGGTGGCGGCGTCCGCCACCACGACGGCGGCGCGGATCTCGTCGGGCCGGGTGCCGAGGTAGACGGTGTACGCCACCAGCGTCCCGTCGGGGGAGAGGGCGAGGCCCTCCGCGGCGTCCACGCCGCGCGTGCCGCAGTCGACGGCGTCGGCGTCGGCGACCGTGCCCGCGGCGGCGACGGCGGGTCCGGCGGCCGCCGTGAACACGTGCGGCACGTCGGGGCCCAGGTCGCGGTCCCAGTACCGGACGATCGGCGCCTCGTGCAGGACCGCCGTCACCTTGGCCTTCTCGCGGGCCTTGCGCAGGTCGGCGTCCTGCGCGGCGTCCTCGGCGCCGGGCAGCAGCGACGCGGCGAACGCCACCCGGTCCGCGCCGGCCGCGGACGCCACCGCGTACTCGCCGATCCCGCCGGACCGCCGCAGCAGCGGGGCGGCCTCGCCGCCGCCGGGGGGCAGCGCCCACAGGGCGGCCTCCTTGCGGTCCTCCTCGCCCTCGGCGGGGTCCGGTGCGGGACGGGAGGAGAGGAAGAGCAGGGTGCCGTCGGGGAGGAAGCGGGGGGCCGACTCGCCGCGCCCGGAGCGCGTCAGCCGCCGGGCGGGGCGCTCCCCGGCGGGGTCGACCTCCCACAGCGACCCGGTGTAGCGGGTGCCGTCGGCGGAGAGTTCCTGGACGGCCGTCACCAGACGGGTCCCGTCCGGTGACAGCGCCAGGGAGGAGACCCGGGGGAGCGCGGTGAACGCCGCGAGGTCGTGGAAGGAAGTGGTTTCGGGCATGGCCGCCATCCTGCTCCCCGCCCCCCGGCCGACGCCAGGGTGCGCCTGCGAACCACCGCTCAGCCCTCGGCGAAACCCGCGCGCCCGGGAGGCGGCCCCGGGCGCGTCCTCAGCGCCGCCGTTCGGTGCTGACCACCACGCAGACGCCCGCCACCACGACCGCGCCGCCCAGCAGGATCGACGCGCTCACCGGCTCGTCCAGCACCAGCCACCCCAGCAGGACCGCGACCACGGGGTTCACGTAGGCATAGGTGGCGACGAGCGAGAGCGGCGCGGTGTGCAGCAGCCAGGCGTACGCCGTGAAGGCCACCAGGGAGCCGAAGACCACCAGGTAGGCCAGCGCCGCCCAGGAGCGGCCCGACACCGCGGCGGGGTCGAGCCCGTGCTGCTCGCCGCGCACTAGCCCCATCACCAGGCAGCCCAGCCCGCCGGCGGCCATCTCGTAGGCGCTCGCGGCGAAGGGGTTGGCGGGCATCGGGATGCGGGCGGACCAGAAGGAGCCGGCCGACCACATCAGGGTGGCCGCGACCACGGTGGCCAGTCCGCCGAGCTTCATCGTGCCGCTCAGGCCCGGGGCGGTGAGCACCAGCAGTCCGGCCAGGCCCAGCAGCACCCCGCCGAAGGTCGCCCGGCGGGGGCGGTCGCCGGTGGCGGTGCGCAGCAGGACCACCCACACCGGCACCACCGCGATCAGCAGCGCGGTGAGACCTGACGGCACGGAGGTCTCGGCGAGCACCACCAGGCCGTTGCCGCCGACCAGGAGCAGCAGCCCCACCAGGGCGGCCGAGGCCAGCTGCCGGGGTGTGGCGCGCAGCGCCGCCGGGCCCTGGCGCCACGCGACCAGGCCGGCCAGCAGCAGACCCGCCGTCACGAACCGGGCGGCGGCGGAGAGGAACGGCGGCATGGTCTCCACGACGATCCGGATGCCGAGGTAGGTCGAGCCCCAGACGACGTAGACGACGGCCAGGGCGGCCCACACGGCCCCGCCGGTCCGCTGCCGTGCGGCGGCGGGCGCCGCCCCGGCGGCCGGATCGGCCGGAGCGGCCGGAGCGGTCGGACCGGGCGGACCGGTCGGGGAGGCGGGCACCGCGGCCGCAGCGACCGCCGCGCCCGCCTGCGCCTCGGGCGGGGCCGCCGCCCGCACGGCGGAGGGCGCGCAGGCCTCCGCGGGGGCTGCTCCCTCCGGGGTCCCGGACACCGGGGCTGTCATGGGCGTCTCCTCGTTACGGTGCTGTACGGCTGCGGACACCATCACACCGCACGCCGCCGCCCGCGCGCCAGCGGCAATCGGCCGTCCACTCCGGCCGCCGCACTGTCCCGTCCCGGCGCGGCCGCCCGGCGCGCGCCGCCCGACGTGCCGCACTCCCGTCCTCGCCCCGGCTCCGCCCGCCCGCACTGCGCGCCGGGTCCGTCCGGCGTCCGCGCGCTCAGCCGGACGAGGGGGCGGCCATCAGCCGGGCGTCCGCCGCGGGCAGCCAGCTCCCGGGCGGGCGCTCCAGCCACCCGGCGGCCCCGGCCAGCTCCCGGACGGCGGACAGCAGGGCGTCCAGGCCCGGGTGGCGCAGGCCGCGCCGCCAGACCATCGCCACCGGGGAGAGCGGCACCGGGTCGGTGAGCGGGCGCAGCACGAAGCCGGGCACCTCGCCGAAGTCCGTACTGGCCAGCACCGACCAGCGGTGCTTGCCGACCAGCCGGGTGAACTCCCGGGCGCCGTCGATCCCGGGGAAGGGCGCGACCAGGTCCACGCCCCGGCCGTCCAGCAGCCGCCGGGCCAGGTCCGTCCACTCGGCGGTGGCCGGGTTGCCCGCCGCCGCGTACAGGGCCTCGCCGGTGAGCGCGGACAGCGGGACCTCGCGGCGGGCGGCGAGCGGGTGGTCGGCGGGCAGGAGCACGGCCATCGGCTCGTAGCGCACCGGGCAGTGGGCGAGCCGGGACCGGACGGCGGGGGCGAGTCCGGCCGCCCGGCCGAAGGCGACGTCCAGCCGTCCGGCGAGGATCGCGTCCGCGGCCCCGGTCAGGCCGCTGCTGTACCGGGCGACCAGCTCCGTCTCCGGGGCGGCCTCGCGGGCCGCCGCGAGCACCCGCGCCGGGGTGGTCCGCTCCGCGCCGACGTCGACGAGCAGCGGGCGGGCGGCCGGGGCGAAGGCGGCGGCCAGTTCGTCGCAGGCGGCCAGCACCCGGCGGGCGTACGGCAGCAGCCGCTCGCCGTCGGCGGTCAGCTGCACCCGCCGGGTGGTGCGCACGAACAGGTCGCAGCCCAGGTCGCGCTCCAGGGTGCGGATGTCCCGGCTCAGCGCCTGCTGGGCGACGTGGAGCCGCGCCGCGGCCTGGGTGAAGTGCAGGGTCTCGGCGGCGGCCGTGAAGGCGCGCAGCAGGCGGGGGTCGGTACGCGGGTGCACCCCGCCATTGAACACCGGATTGACAACGTCTCCGTGTGAATACCGTCTGAACAGGTGTTTGACCCTCCCTGGCGCCCCCGGACAGGGTGGTCGCGTGAACGCCTACCGCCGCCTCCTCACCACCCCCGGAGCCCTCGCCTTCACCGCGGGCGGCCTCGTCGCCCGGCTGCCCGCGGGCATGTTCGGCGTCAGCGCCCTCACCATGGTGGCCTCCGCCCACGGCTCCTACGCCCTGGCCGGCGCGGTCGTCGCCACCGGGCTCGCCGCCACCGCCGTGGCGGGACCGCTCACCGCCCGGCTGGTCGACCGGCGCGGCCAGGCGCGCGTCGCCCTCCCGGCCGCCGTCCTCGCCGCCGCCGGGGCCGTCGCGTTCGCCCTCTGCGCCCGCTGGCACGCCCCCGTCTGGACGCTCTTCGCCGCGCACGCCGCCACCGCGGCCGCCCCCAACACCGGCGGCATGTCCCGCGCCCGCTGGGCCCACCTGCACCGTGACGACCCGTCGGCCCGCCACACCGCCAACGCCCTCGAACAGGCCGTCGACGAACTCTGCTTCATGCTCGGCCCGGTCCTCGCCGTCTGGCTCTGCACCTCGCTCTCCCCGCAGGCCGGCACGGTCGCGGGCGCGGTCCTCCTCCTCGCCGGCGTGCTGCTCTTCACCGCCCAGCGGGCCACCGAGCCCCCCGTGGCGCCGCACCGGCCCGACGCCCACGGCCACCCGCTCGCACCGCCGCCCGGCACCGCGCCGCTGCTGGCCGTCTTCCTCGCCGCCGGCGTCGTCTTCGGCGGCATGGAGGTGGCGACCATCGCCCTCGCCGACCACCTCGGCCACCGCGCCTCGGCGGGCTGGATGCTCGCCCTCCAGGCCACCGGCTCCTGCGCCGCCGGGATCCTGTACGGCACGGCGGCGCCGCGCGGCACCGCGGAGGGCCGCTTCACCCGCGCCGTCACCCGGATGGCCCTGGCGACGCTGCTGCCCCTGGCCGGCGCACTGTGGGGCGGCGGGCACACCGCCGTCCTCGCGGCCTGCCTGCTGGTGGCGGGGATGGCCACCGCCCCGGCCATGACGAGCGGCACCGGCCTGCTGCAGGCCCGTGTCCCCGCCGCGCGCCTCCACGAGGGGATGAGCCTGCTGGTCACCGCCATCGTCGGCGGCATCGCCGCGGGCCAGGCCGTCGGGGGCTGGACGGTGGACCACCGCGGCCCTGTGGCCGCCTACGCGGTCCCGGTCGTCGGCGGCGGCCTCGCCCTGCTCACCGTCCTGTCGCGCCGACCCGGCCGGGCGGGCGCGGGCACGGCCACGGGCTCGGTGCGGGTGGCCTCGGGGACCGCGACCGCCGCCCCCGCACCGGCAGCCGTCCCCGCACCCTCACCCGTACCCGAACCCGTGCCCGTGCCCGAGCGCTGAGCGGGTCCGCGGGGCCCGGCCGTCCGTCAGGCGTGCACGCCGCCCGGCCGGACGGTGTCCTCGTCGGGCGGCGCCCCCGGCCCTGCCCGTCCCGGCGCCTCGGCCGCCTCCGCGGCCGCCCTCGCCTCGGCCGCCTCCCCCGCCGCCCCGCGGACGGCCCGGGTGCCGAGCGCGGGCCACCCGGTGCCGCCCGGCGGCACCACGGCCGCCGTCCGCCACCACAGCTGCAGCCCCGGCGGGTCCGCCGGCTCCACCGGCTCGCCCGGCCGCGGCACCGCCACCGGCGCCCCGGCGGCCAGCGCCGCCGCGACCGTGCGCTCCGCGGGCTCCTCCCACGGGTGCGGCGCCAGGTCGAAGGTGCCCCAGTGGATCGGCAGCAGGAGGCCGCCCCGCAGGTCGAGGTGGGCCCGCACGCCCTCCTCGGGCGTCATGTGCACCTCCGGCCACAGGTCGCCGTACGCGCCGACCTGCACCATGGCCGCGTCGAACGGGCCGAGCCGCTCCCCGATCCCCGCGAAGCCGGGGAAGTACCCGGTGTCCCCGCTGTGGTAGACCCGGTGGTCCGGACCGGCCACCACCCACGACGCCCACAGCAGGTGCGGGCTGGTGCGCGGGCCGCGGCTGCAGTAGTGGCGGGCCGGTGCCGCGGTCAGGGTGAGCCCGGCGACCTGCGCCGACTCCCACCAGTCGAGCTCGGTGATCCGCCCCTCCGGCACGCCCCAGTGCTCCAGGTGGGCGCCGACGCCCAGCGGCACCGCGAAGACCGCCTCCGTGTGCCGGGCCAGCGCCCGCACGGTCGCCATGTCCAGGTGGTCGTAGTGGTCGTGCGAGACCACCACCGCGTCCAGCCGCCCCAGGTCCCGCATCGCCAGCGGCACCGGGTGCAGCCGGCGGGGGCCCGTCCGGGCGAAGGGCGAGCAGCGTTCGCTCCACACCGGGTCGATCAGCACCCGCCGCCCGTCGATCTCCACGAGCACGGTGGCGTGCCCGAGCCATGTCGTCCGCAGCCCCGAGGCCGGCGGCTCGGCGAGGTCGGCCGCCGCCAGCGGGTGCAGCGGCACGGCCGTCGCGGGCCTGCGGCGCGACCGGTCGGCGCCCAGCACCGCCGTCAGCCCCTGCAACGGCGACCCGCCGGCCAGCCGCCGGGTGGGCACCGGGTTCTGGAAGGACCCGTCCGCGAAGTGCGGCGAACGCAGGATGCGCTCCAGGCGGGCGCCGGTCGGCTCGGCGCCGAACGCCGCGGGCCGCAGCCGCCGCAGCGCCGCGCCGGGAAGGGAGAGGGCCCGGCCGGCGCCGGACGGGCGGGACGGGTCGTCGGGCCGGGTGGACCGCGGGGTGGAGCCGGGCACAGCGCCTCCATGGTCGGTGGTTCGGACACGATCCGCGGCGGCGTGCGGTCCCGCAGCCCGACCGCGGCCGTGCGCCGATCTCCACCGCAGACTACCCACGCGGGGCGCGCCGGACGCCGCCGTCCGCTCCCGCGCCACCGCCCGGCTGCGACCGCGCCACCCGCCCGACCGCCACGGCGGGCGGCCCGGACACCCCGTGGTTACGATGCAGACGGCTGCCGGGGCGGCTCTGCCGCCGCCTGCCCGTACCGGGTCGGGGCGGCCCGGGACCCCCGCCCGCCCGCCGTGTGGCGCGCCGTCCGAGAGGTGGTTGCCATGCTCACCGCCCGCAGTCTCTTCCAGGCCATCCACGACAACGACGAGGCCTTCAGGCTGTTCTGCAGCATCGCCGCCCAGGACGAGAACCAGGGCGGGTGGGAGAACGAGCGCATCGCCGCCCTGGTGAGGGATCCCGAACTGGCCCCCAAGATCGCCCGTCACGGCGCGGACGAGCGCAAGCACGGCCGCATCTTCGCCCAGCTGCTCCGCAGGCGCGGCCTGGAGCCGGTGCCGGTCCCGCCCGACACCGACTACTGCATGCTGCTGGAGCGGCAGGGCATCGGACTGCTCCACGAGCGGCTGCGGTCCGACCGGCCCATGGACGACCGGGACGTCATCACCTACCTGGCCCACAGCCGGGTCACCGAGCAGCGCGCCGCGGAGGAGATGCGGCTGCTGGCGCGCGTCCTCGGCGACCACCCGGAGGTCGGCCGGGCGGTCCGCATGATCTCCGCGGACGAGGACAACCACCTGGCCTACTGCCACGAGGAGCTGCTGCGCCTCGCCGACCAGGGGCACGAGAAGGCCATCCGGGCGGTGCTCCGGGAGACGGCCCGCGCCGAGATCCGCACCCACCGCGACGTCGGACTGGCCGTCATGCGCCGCATGGGCCGCATCCTCGGCTGGCCCCGCCCGCAGCGCGCCGCCCTCGCGGCGGGGCTCCACCTGCTCTACCTCTACGAGGCCGCCTACGGGTGGCGGCGGATGGTGAGCCTGCGGCTGCCCGCGAAGCGCAACGCGATGGGGCCGCGCCCGGTGACGGTGGTCTGAAGCCGCCCGTACCCCCCTGTCCGTACCTCCTCACTCGTACCTCCTCACTCGTATCTCCCCGCCCGTGCCTCCCCGCCCGCGCCCCCGCCCGCACCTCCCCGGGGGCGGCGGCCCGGCCGCCCGACGGGCCGTCCGTCCGGCGGACCGCGCCGTCCGGCCCCCGCGCGGCGCCCGCGTGCGCCAGAGTGGAGGCCGGCGAGAGGAGGGCCCGTGGGCGGCACCCTGGCGGCGGACCTGGTCGTGATCGGAGCGGAGTGCGGGGGCGAGCGGGCGCTCGCCGGCACCGCCGACGCCGGCCGCGGCGCCGGTCTGCTGGCTGGTGCCCTGCACGGCGCCTGGTACGACGGCGTGCCCGGCCCCGGCCGGACGGCGGTGGTGTCCCCGGACGCGGGTGCCAACGCGATGCTGACGGCGGTCCAGGAGGCGGCCGGGCGCGAGGGCCGGTTCCTGGTGGTCTGCCTGCTCGGCCGCCTGGTCGCCGACCCCCGGCAGCGGCGGCTCGCCCTGGTGACGGCCGGCAGCACCCGCGACAACGCGTACCGGCGCGGCCTGGCCTGGGACTGGGTGGTGAGCGCCATGGTCCACGGCGGCCACCGCGAGACGCTGCTCCTGGTGGACGCGGTGGCGGACCGCGACACCTGGGAGGCGCTGGACCGGGGCGACGGCGGCCCCGCCGAACTGCTGGACCACTCCCGGGTGCCGCTGTGGGGGAGCGTCGCCCCCTGGGCGGCGCCCCGGCGCGGGCGCGGGCCGGTGCCGCCGGGCGCCGACGGCTCGTTCGCCGACGCCGTGGCCCGGGTGGTGCGGCAGGGCGTGCCCGGCCTCCCCGGGGCGGTCTCCCCGGCGGACCTGCACCCCGCCGTCCGCACGCGCCTGGGCGCACGGGAGCGCGCGGAGGCGCGCCTGCTCGCGCCCGCGCCGGGCGGGCGGCTCCTGCTGCGCAATCCGGCGGCCCTCCGGGGCATGTTGTCGCAGTCGTCGCTTTCCGGAGAACTTCTGGCACTTCTGGACCGGAAGGACTCCCCAAGCCGCCCACCCTCTGCGTAGTCTCGGTGACCGCCGGTGTTGCCGGGAGTCGACGGGACGGCGAAGAATCGCCCCGACGGCGGACATGACGGGCCGACAGGCATATTCTGCCGACCACTGCCACAGATGGGTCGGGATGCGGCGAGGGGGGCCGATGCGACGACGTGCGCACGTGTGGCGTCCTCCGGCGGTCCGCGACGGGCGGCCCGGGGGGCGGGGGAGCGGAGCGGTGGCCCGCGCATGCCCCGGCGCGCCGCCGCCGGCCGCGCGGGCCCGGACCGCCGGGCCCGCCGCCTCCCTGTCCCTGCTCGCGTCCGCCCTGCTCCTCGCGGGCTGCGCGCCCCCGTCCCCCGGCACCGTGGACCGCCTCGGCGCCCGCCCCCGGCCCCCCGCCGGCCCCACCGCCGCCGCCACGGCGCGGTCGGGCCCCGCGCCGGCGGTCCCCGACGACGGCCGGACCGGCGTCGAGGCCCGCCAGCTCCTCGCGGTGTGGGACGGCTGGTGGCAGGCCCAGGCCGCCGCGTACGAGCGGGGCAGCCGGGCGGCCGCCGCGCTGCGGCTGTACTCCACCGGCCAGGCGCTCAGCGGCACCCTGGCCAACCTCCGCAACCTCCAGGAGGCCGGCATGGCGATGCGGGGGAGCCCCGTCAACGACGCGCGGGTCACCGCGCTCGACCTCGCGGCCTCCCCGCCCACCGCCACCGTCGAGGACTGCCTCGACGTCACCGGCTGGCACCAGGTGGACGCCCGCACGAAGCAGCCCCGGGACCCGCGGCAGCGGCTCACCCGGTACGTCGTCACCGGCACCGCCCGCAAGAGCGGGGACGCCTGGCTCGTCACCCGTCTGACCGCGCAGAAGGGCCGCACATGCTGAAGCTCCCCACGCGGGGCGGGACGCTCCTCGCCCTCTCTGTTGGCACGCTCATGACCATCGCCCAGCCGGCCGCCGCCGGCGACCCGCCGCCGGGCGGCGGCGTCTGGGAGTGCCACAACGAGGTCACCTGCGTCGAGGTCCACGTCCCCGGCACGCCCGGCTCCACCCCCACGGGGGGGAGCGGCGGCGGGGGCGGCGGGAGCGGTCCGCAGACCTGCACCTGGGCAGGCAGGGAGTACCCCTGCACCGACCCCGACCTCGGCTGGTTCAACACCTCGGACGGCTGCTACTACTCCCGCACCGACCCGCAGCCCGCCGCCGGCGACCCCGCCTGGGGCGGCCACGACCCGAAGGACGGGGCCGTCTACGACCGCGTCTGCCGCCAGGCCGACGGCAGCCTCGTGGTCAAGGACCCGGTCTGGCTCGCGGCGCCCCCGGGGGCCGAACCGCCGCCCGACCCCCGCCAGGTGGCGCTGCAGGCCATCGCGCAGCTCCGCTACCCGAAGCCGGCCCTGCACACCGCTCCCGGGGGCAAGGGCACCCCGCTGGTCGGCATGCCGGTCTGGCTGTGGACGGACCCGCTGGCCGCCCGGCCCTCCAAGGCGCTCACCGTCCGGGGCGTCACCGTCCGGGCCGAGGCCGCCCTGGCCAAGGTCGTCTGGCACCTCGGCGACGGCACCGACCTGGAGTGCCCCGGCACGGGCACGCCCTACCGCCCCGAGGACGGCGGCCGCGAGTCGCCCGACTGCGGGCACACCTACGCGCACTCCTCGGCCGGGCACCCGAACGAGGAGTTCACCGTGAGCACCACCCTGTACTGGCACATCACGGCGACCATCGAGGGGACCGGCGTGCAGCCGATCGACCCCCCGCCCGACCTGCCCACGGAGGGCGCGGCGCTCCGGTTCAAGGTCGCCGAGGTCCAGGTCCTCAACTGACGCACGGCCGGCAGCACGGCCCCGCACCGCACGCACCACCGCACCGCACCGCAGCAGTCCGCACCACCGCACCACACCGCACGCACCACCGCACCTCGCGCGCACCGGCCCGGCGGGCACGGGCGCCACGCACGGAAGGCACAGTCGGGTGGAGAACAGGGCATTCCCGTCGCTGTCGGCGTCCCCGCCGGCGCCGGCCGCCGGCGGCGACGGCAGGCCGCCCGAGCGGACCGCGCCGGACCGGGCCGCACCGGACCGCCCCGCCGCGGTCGCGCCCCCCAGGGCGCTGCGCGCCCGGCGCCGGCGCCCCGCCGTGCTGGCCCTGTCGGTCGCGCTGGTCGCGGCGGGCGGGCTCGGCGGCGCCGCCCTCTACACCGCCACCGGTGAGCGGGTCTCCGTCCTGGCCCTGGCCCGCGACGTCCCGGCGGGCCAGCAGCTCACCGCGGGCGACCTCACCGTCGCCCGGATCGCGGGCGACCCCGCGCTGCGCCCGCTGGACGGCGCCGACCTGGACCGCGCCGTCGGCATGCGTGCCACCAACGACCTCAAACGCGGCTCCCTCCTCACCAAGGCCGACGTCACCGACCAGGCGGTCGTGCAGGCCGGGCAGCAGATCGTCGGCGTCGCCGCCAAGCACACCCAGCTGCCCGCCACCGCCCTCAAGCCGGGCCGCCGGGTGCTCGTGGTCTCCACGCCGGACGCCGACCGCAGCGGCTCCGCGTCCTCCTCGGCCGCCCGCCCCCAGACCCTGTCCGCCACCGTCGTCACCGTGGGCGGCACCGACACCGACGGCACCACCGTCGTCGACATGGCCGTCGACGCCTCCGACGGGCCGCGGCTCGCGGAGATCGTGGCGAGCGGCAGGTTCCTCGTCGTCCTGGCCCCCGTCCCGGAGAGGAGCGGCGGCTGATGGCGGTGATCGCGGTCGCCGGCACCCCGGGCGCCCCCGGGGCGACCACCTCCGCCCTCGCCCTGCTGCTCGCCTGGCCGCTCCCGGAGGGCCGCCGCGTCCTGCTCGCCGAGTGCGACCCGGACGGCGGCGCCGTCCTCGCCGGCGCCCTGGAGGGCCGCGTCGAGGCGGTGTACGGGCTGCGCAACCTGGCCGTCGCCGACCGCCGCGGCCGGCTCGCCGAGGAGCTGTGGGAGCAGCTGGTCGACCTGTCGCCCGGGGGCGCCGCCGACCGGCTGCTGCTGCCCGGACTGACCGACCCCGCCCAGGCCGTCGGCCTCGCCTACACCTGGGAGCCGCTGGCCGAGGCGTTCCAGGCCCTGGAGCAGCACGGCTACGACGTCGTCGTCGACCTGGGCCGCTCGGGCGCGCACGGGGCCGGGGCACCCCTCGCCCGGCGGGCGGACGCGGTGCTGCTGACCGTGCGCTCGACGCTGCGCGGGCTCAGCGCGGCCCGGCCCCGCCTCGCGGCACTCCGCGACGACCTGGACGCGGCGGGCACCGGCGCGGACGCCCTCGGCCTGCTCCTCGTCGAGGAGGGCCCCTACCCGGCCGCCGACGTCTCCCGCGAGCTGGGCGCGCCCGTGCTGGGACTGCTGCCGTACGCGCCGCGCACCGCGCGGGTGCTCTCGGACGGCGGGGAGACCACCGACCGGCGCTTCGTGCGCTCGGAGCTGATGCGGGCGGCCCGCTCGGCCGCCGACGAGGTGCGGCTGCTGGCGGCCCGGCGGCGGGTGCGGCTCGCCCCCGGCGCCGCGGCCCCGCGGCAGGACCCCCCGCCGCCGGGCCCCCTCCCGTACGGGGCCGCGGGGGAGGGCGGCGCGGCCCGGGGCGGTGCCCCGTACGGCGGCGCGGTCCAGGGCGCCGTGCCGTACGGATCCGCGCCGGGCGGCGGCACGGGCGCCGCGACCGGTCCGCTGACGGGCCTCGCCCCCCAGCCCCCGGCGCCGGCCCCCTTCCCGCCGCACGCCGCCCCGCAGCCCGGTTCCTCGCCGGCCCCGTTCCCCGGCCAGGGGACCGACCCGTACGGGACCGCGCCGTACGGCGGCGCCCCGTCCGCCGCCGCACCGTACGGCCCCGCCGCCGGCCACGCCCCGTCCGCCGCGGCGCCGAACCCCTTCGCCGCCGGGCCGGCGCACCCCGCGGACCGGTCCGCCCCCGCGCACCCGGACCCCTTCGCCACCTCCGTCCCGCCGCGCCCGGGTGACGGCGTGCCGGCCCCGGGCGTCCCCTACGGGCCGCTTCCCGGCCCGGTGGCGCCGCAGCCGGCCCCGCCCGCGCCCTTCCCGCCCCAGGGCGGGACCGCCCCCCGCGGGACCGCCGACCAGGGCGAGGAGGTGCTCCGTGCACGGTGAGCCCCTGCGCGGCCGCCCCGTCCCCGGCGGCCCCCCCCCCGGCGGCCCCGCCGCCGGGCCCCCGCACGGCGAGCCGCCGCACGCCGACTCCCCGTACGGAGCCCCCCTGCACGGCAGGCCCGCCGACACCGCCCCCCGGTCCGCCGCCCCCGCAGCCGCCGGCCACCCCTACGCGGCCGCCCGGCCGGTCCCGCAGGGGAGCGTCCCCGCCGACCCCGCCCGCCTGCCCGCCCTGTCCGCGCCGGCGCCCGCGCCCGGCGGCACCCCCGCCGCGCCGCCCGCCGGCTGGACCGCGGGCTGGACCGCCCCCGCCGCCGTCGCCGCGGCCCCCGCCGCCGTCGACCCGCAGGTCGCCCGCGAGCTCAAGCGCCAGGTCGCCGCCGAACTGCACGAGCAGCTCGCCCGGCAGCCGCACGGCGCGGGCGCCGACGCCGCCCACCGCCGCCAGCGCGGCCGGGCCCTGATCGAGGAGGCCGTCGCCCGCTGGTCCGACGCCCACGCCCAGGCGCACGGCGTGCCGCCCACCCGGGAGCAGGACCGGGCGCTGGCCGAGGCCGTCTACGACCTGCTGTTCCGGGCCGGGCGCCTCCAGCCGTACCTCGACGACCCCGACATCGAGAACATCCTCATCAACGGCTGCGACGACGTCTGGGTCTCGAAGGTCCACCAGCCGCTGCGCCGCGTCCCCCCGGTCGCCGACAGCGACACCGAGCTCGTCGAGCTCCTCCAGGACCTCGCCCGCCAGCACGGCGGCGGCGAGCGCAGCCTCTCCACCGCCAGCCCCACCCTCGCCCTGCGCCTGGAGGGCGGCATGCGCCTCCAGGCGCTCACCGAGGTCACCCCCCGCCCGTACGTGGCGATCCGCCGCCACCGGGTGGCGTCCGCGACGCTGCGCGACCTGGTCGCGCTCGGCACGGTGGACCCCACCCTCGCGGCGTTCCTCGCCGCCGCCATCCGGGCCCGCAAGAACGTGATGATCACCGGCACCCAGGGCGTCGGCAAGACCAGCCTGCTGCGCGCCATGGCCGGGGAGATCCCGCCGGACGAGCGGGTGGGCACCCTGGAGAGCGAGTACGAGCTGTGGCTGCACACCCTCGGCCACCTGCGGCAGGTCGTGCCCATGGAGGCCCGCGAGGGCAACGGTGAGCGGGTCGACGGCCGCACCGCGGGCGAGCTGACGATCGGTGAGCTGATCCCCGCCGCGCTGCGCATGACGCTCTCGCGCATCATCGTCGGCGAGGTCCGCTCCTCCGAGGTCGTGCCCATGCTGCGGGTGATGACCAACGGCGAGGGCGGCTCCATGTGCACCCTGCACGCCCGCGGCCCCCACATGGTCGTCGACCGGATCGCCGAGCTCTGCCTGGAGTACGGCGCCCACATGACCGACACCCTCGCCTACCGGCTCACCGCCAACGCCGTGGACTTCGTCGTGCACGTCGCCATGGTCGACGAGACCGCCGTCGGCGGCCGCCGCCACCGCTTCGTCTCGCACGTCCTGGAGGTCACCGGCCTCGGCGAGAGCGGGAGGCCCGCCATGAACACCGTCTTCGGCCCCCGCGACGGCGAGCCGCGCGCGGTGCCCCACACGCCGCCCGCCTGCCTCGACGACCTGCGGCGCGCCGGGTTCGACGACCGCATGCTGCAGTCCCCCCACGGCGCCTGGGGCGCCCCCCTCGACCTGCGGATCGGAGGCCGTGCCTGATGCTCCTCTACGCCGTGTGCGGCGCCGCCGTCGCCGCCGGGCTGGTCGGCCTGGCCGCCTGGCTGCTCGGCGCTGGGGCCGCCGCGTCCGACGGGCCCGGCCCGCTCGCGCTCCGGCTGCGCACCCTCTGGTACGGCGCGCCCGGGACCGCCGACCCGCGCGTGCTGCGCCTGCGCCGCGTCCAGCTCGGCGCGTCCGCCGCCGGCGGGCCGCTGATGTGGCTCTTCAGCGGGGTCCCGCTGACCGTGCTGCTGGTGCCCGCCGCCGTCTTCGGCATCCCCTGGCTCTTCGACACCACCCGCTCCCACACCCACCGGGTGGAGAAACTGGAGGCGCTCTCCGAGTGGACCCAGCGCCTCGCCGACGTGCTGCTCCTCGGCGTCGGCCTGGAGCAGGCCATCGTCACCAGCCGCCGGACCGCCCCCGCCCTGCTGGAGGGCGAGGTCGCCGACCTGGCCTCCCGCCTCCAGGCCCGCTGGCGGCCCGAGGAGGCGCTGCGGGCCTTCGCCGACCAGCTGTGCGACGCCACCGCCGACAAGGTCCTCGCCGCCCTGGTGCTGCGGGCCTCCGACCGCGGGCCGGGCCTGGCCCGCGCCCTCGCCGACATGGCCGAGTCGGTCCGCGAGGAGGTCCGCCAGCGCCGCGCGATCGAGGCCGACCGGGCCAAGCACCGCACCACCGTGCGGTGGCTGGTCACCATCATCCTCGGCGTGGTCGTGGCCGGGTCCTTCAACCGCCGCTACACCGCCCCCTACGGCACCGTCCTCGGCCAGCTGGTGCTGGCGCTGCTCGCCGCGGCCTTCGTCGCCGTCGTGCTGTGGATGCGCAGCCTGGCCTCCCACCCGCCGCTGCCCCGCCTGCTGGAGCCCGACCGGCGCAGCCGCGTCGGCGCCCCCCGGCCGGAGGCCGCCGACGAGGAGGACGGCGACCGCGCGCCCGCCGCCGGCGCGGACGGCTCCGGGCCGGTCCGCACCGGCCCGCTGTCCGCCGCGACCCCCGCCAAGGAGCTGCGATGATCTCCCCCTGGGCCGTCCTCGCGGGCGCCGCCGCCGCGGGCGGCGTCGCGCTGCTGGCGTCCGAGCTGCGCCCCGCCCCGCCCGACCTGGGCTCCGCCCTCGACCGGCTGCACCGCGCCCCCGCGCGGGAGCGGCCCGGAGCCCCCGCCGCGCCCGACCGCTGGTACGACCGGCTCGGGGAGCGGTGCACCACCCTGCCCGGCGCCCGCATCCCGCGCCGCGAACTGGCGCTGATCGGCCGCACCCCGGCCCGCTTCATGCTCCACAAGCTGCTCTTCGCCCTGCTCGGCCTGCTGCTCCCCGCCTACCTGGGCGCGCTCGCGGCCCTCCTCGACGTGGCGCTGCCCGTGCTGCTGCCCGCCCTCGCCGGGCCGGTGCTCGCCGCCGTGCTCTGGATGGTGCCGGACGCGGTGGTGCGCGGCGAGGCCAAGGAGGCGCGGGTGGAGTACCTGCACGGCGTCGCCTCCTACCTCGAACTGGTCGCCCTGGAGCGCGCCGCCGACTGCGGCCCCGCCGACTCCCTCGTCCGCGCCGCCGCCGTGGGCCGCGGCGCGGTCTTCCGGCGGCTCTCCGACGCCCTGGACCGCGCCGCCACCGACCGGCTGCCGCCGTGGGACGGGCTGGACGCGCTCGCCGACGAGCTCGGCCTCACCCCCCTGCAGGACGTCGCCGACATCATGCGCATCTCCGGCACCGACGGCGCCGCCGTGTACGACACGCTGCGGGCCCGGTCCAGGAGCCTGCGCGCCGAACTCCTCGCCGAGGACCTCGCCCGCGCCAACACCGACAGCGAGCGCATGGTCGCCCCCGGATCCGCCCTGACCATGCTGATGACCGCCCTGATCGCCTTCCCCGCCCTCTACCAGATGCTCCACAGCGGCTGACCCCCGGCCGCCCCGCACCGCACCCCCGAACCCCCGCCCGCAGAACCGGGAGCACCGAGACATGAAGCACCTGACCGGCCGCCGACCCGCGGCCCACGCCCCCCTGGCGGCCCTGGCGGCCCTGACCGCCGCCACCGCCCTGCTGCCGCTGCTGATGGGCGTCCACCTGGTCCGGTACCGGGTGGACCGCGCCCGCCGGGCCGCCCGCGACGGCGACCGCGGCGCCATCTCCATCGAGCTCGCCCTCGCCATCATCGCCCTGGTGGCGGTGGCTGGCGGGGTGGTGGTCGCCCTGACCAGGCTCGCCGACAACGTCACCGCGAAGATCCCCGCGGACAAGTGAGCCGGTCCGCCCCCCTGCGGCACCTCCGGCCGCGGTGGCGGGCGGACGACGGCTCCATGAGCGTCAGCCTCGCCCTCGTCTTCCCCGCCGTCCTCGTCCTGGTGCTGCTCGTCGTCCAGGCGTCCCTGTGGTGGTACGCCCGCCAGGTCGCCCTCACCGCCGCCCGCGAGGGCGCCGAGGCGGGCCGCGCCCACCGGGCCGGACCGGCGGACGGCACCGCCCGGGCCCGGGCGTTCCTCGACCGGGCGGGCACGGCCGTCTCCGACCCCCGGGTCTCGTCGGACGGGAGCACGGCCGCCGTGGTCCGCATCACCGTGACCGTCCGCGCCCAGTCCCTGCTGCCCGGCCTCGACGGGCAGCTGATCACCCAGCACGTGACCGCCCCCGTCGAGCGGTTCGTCCCCCAGGAGGCCCGACCGTGAGGACAGGAGGCCCGGCCGTGAGGACCCGCGGCGCCGCCCCCGGCGGCCGGGGCGAGGAGGGGAGCGTGGCGCTGGAGGCGGCGATCATCGCCCCCGCGCTGCTCCTCTTCGTCCTGCTCGCCGTCGCCGCCGGGCGGCTCCAGACGGCCGGCGGCACCGTCGACGCGGCCGCCCGCGCCGCGGCCCGCAGCGCCTCGCTGGCCCGCACCGCCGAGGCGGCGCAGCAGGCCGCGTCGGGCGCCGCCGAGGAGACGCTGCGTCAGCAGGGCGTGCACTGCACCGCCCGGAGCGTCGACGTGGACACCGCGGGGCTCGGCGCGCCCCTCGGGCAGACGGGCGAGGTGACAGCGGTGGTCCGCTGCACCGTGCCGCTGGACGACCTGCTGCTCTCCGGGCTGCCCGGCTCCCGCACCATGACCGGCCGGTTCACCTCGGTCGTCGACCGCTACCGGGGGCGCTGAGATGGCCCGGACCGCGGAGGGCGGGCGTGCGGCGACGGGCAGGAGCCCGGCGGGCGGGCGCGCCGGGGCGCGGCGCACCGACGCCGGATCGGTGTCGGTCTTCGTCGCGATCTGCGCCGTCGGCCTGCTGGCCGTCATCGGCGTCGTCATCGACTGCGGCGGCCGGCTGCGCGCCGTCGAGCGCGCCGACGCCCTCGCCCAGGAGGCCGCCCGCGCCGCCGGGCAGCAGATCGACCCGGCCGCCGCCCTCTCCGGCGGACCGGTGGTGGTCGACCCGGCCGCCGCCCGCGCCGCGGCGGCGCGGTACCTGGCGGGCAGCGGCGTGCGCGGCGAGGCCGTCGTGAGCGCCGACGGCAGGACCGTCCGCGTCACCGTGGACGGCGAGTACGACACCGCCCTGCTGGGCGTGATCGGTATCGGCAGCATGACCGTGCACGGCGAGGGCAGTGCCAGCCTGGTGCGCGGCGTCGGAGAAGCGGAGAACGGCTGATGACCGCCCCACGAGCGGAAGTCCACCGACCGGTGCGCCGCGGCGCGCCCGCACCCCTCCCCCCGCGCGGCGGCGGGCCCGGCCGCGGGCGGCTGCGGTCACTGGCCGCCGCCGCGGCGGCGGCCGTCGCGCTGGCGGCGCTGCTCGCGGGCGTGCCCGCCCTGCTGCTCCTCGGCACCCGCGCCGTGGCCGGCATGGGCGCGCCCGCGCACGGCGGCGTCCTCGACCTGCTCACCCGCCCCGACGACGGGCGCCTCTTCCTGTGGGCGCTGGTCGCCGTCGGCTGGGCCGCGTGGCTCTGCTTCGCGCTCTCCGTGCTGGTGGAGGTCCCCGCCCAGCTGCGCGGCCGCGTCGCCCGGCGCCTGCCGGTCCTCGGCTGGAGCCAGCGGGCCGCCGCCGGGCTGGTCGGCGCCGTCCTCGCGGTGCTGCCCGCCGCCGGGGGCGCCTTCGCCGCGCCGGTCCACGCGCCGGCGGCGATCACCGCCGCACCGCGGCACGCCGCGCTCCCCGCGGCCCCCGCCCCCCGGCCCGGGGCGGCGGCGCCCGCCGCCGACCGGCCCGTCTACACCGTGCGGGACACCCGGCCCGCCGACAGCCTGTGGACCATCGCCGAGCGGCAGCTGGGGTCCGGGGAGCGGTGGCAGGAGATCGCCCGGCTCAACGACGGCCGGGTGATGGACGACCAGGGCCGCCGCTTCGACGCGGACCGGCCCATCCAGCCCGGCTGGCGGCTGCTGATGCCGGACGACGCCCGGCCCGACGCCGCCGGACAGGACGCGCCCGCCGACCTCGGGGGGAGCACGCCGGAGCACGCCGCCGTCACCGTGCGGCCGGGCGACACGCTGTCGGCGATCGCCGGGCGCGAGCTGGGCGACGCGGACGCGTGGCCGCGCCTGTACGAGGCGAACCGGGGGGTCCGCGCCCCGGACGGCGAGCGGCTCACCGACCCGGACGTCATCGCCCCCGGCATGGTCCTGGCGGTCCCCGGCGCCCGGCCCGGCACCCCGGCGCCCGGGACGACCCCGCCCCCGACGGGGGACGGCGCCACCCCGCCCGGCGCCACCCCGCCCGGTGCGGACGGACCCGGTACGGACGGACCCGGTGCGGACGGGCCGGGCGCCCCCGGGGAGTCCGCCCCGGCGACACCCGCCCCGGGCGCCTCGACGGCCCCCGCCACCCGTACCCCCGGGCCGCAGGCGCCGCAGTCCGGGGAGCCCCGGTCCGGTGACCCGCAGTCCGGGGACCCGCAGTCCGAGGCCCCCACCCCCACCACCGCCCCCGCCACCCCCGCGGACCCGTCCGACGGCGGCACCCCCACCGCCTCCGCCGACCGCGACCCGAGCGCCGCCGCCCTCACCGCCTCCGGTGTGACGGTCCTGCTGGCCGCCCTCCTCGTCGGCGCGGTCGCCGCCCGGCGGGGCCGCCAGCAGCAGCGCCGCCGCCCCCGCCACCGCATCGCCCTGCCGCCGCCGCCCGCCGCCGCCTTCGAGGCGGAACTGCGGGCACGTCAGGACGCCGCCGGGCTCGACCTGGTGGACCGGGCCCTGCGCACCCTCGCCCGCAACACGGCCGCCGCCGGACGGCGGCTGCCCGCCCTCACCGCCGTCCGGATCACCCCCGGCCACACCGTCGAACTGCACCTGTCCGTCCCCGCCGTGCCCGTCTCCCCCTTCCGCGCGTCCCACGCCTCCACCACCTGGTGGTGCCCGCCCGACGCCCCGGACCTGCTGCCCGCCGACGAGGCCGCCGCCGTGCCCGCCCCCTACCCGGCCCTGGTCGGGATCGGCTCCGCGCCCGACGGCGGGGCCGTCCTGGTCGACCTGGAGGCCGTCCGGCTGGTCCACCTCTCCGGCGACCCCGAGGACGTCCGGTCCGTGCAGCGGGCCCTCGCGCTGGAGCTCGCCCACAGCCCCTTCGCCGAGGACCTGCACCTGCACCTGGTCGACGCCGCCCCCGACCTGCCCGCCACCGACCGGGCCGCCGCCCGGGTGCTGCGGCACGGCACCCTCGACGAGGCGCTCCGCCGGCTCGCCGACCGCGACGACGCCGCCCGCTCCGCCCTGGCCGCCGCCGGTGCGGCGCACCCCCGGGAGGCGCGCAGCCGCGGCCTCGCCGACGACGCCTGGACGCCCGAGGTCGTGCTCTGCGGCCACGCCCCCGCCGGGACCGCCCCCGAGGACCTCGGCCGGCTGCTCGACGCCCGCCCCCGCACCTGCGTGGCGGCGGTGACCCGGGCTCCGGCGCGGGGCGACGGGCCGGTCGCCCGCTGGACCCTCGCCGCGTCCGGCCCCACCGCGCTGCCGGGCCTCGGCCTCACCGTGGAGCTGCAGCGGCTGACGGCGGAGCAGTACGCCCTCTGGGGCGACCTGCTGCGCGCCTCCGGCAGCACCGAGCAGCTCCCCGCGCCGGACTGGACCGTCGAGGGGCCGGAGCCGGACCCCGCGCACTGGCCCTTCCTCGACCGCGAGGCCGGGGCCTGCCCCCCGGACCCCTGGCAGGGCGAGGGCCCCTGGGAGGCCGGGGAGGCCTCCGGCCCCGACGGCGGGGGGCACGGCGCCGCCGTGCCCCGGCGCACGGCCCTCCCCGCCCTCACCGTCCTGCGCCCGCACGTCGGGACCGGTACGAGCGCCTTCGCCGGCACCGACCCGGCCGCCCCCGTCCGGATGCCGCCCGCACCCCCGTCCAGCACCGCCCCCCGCACCGCGGAGCCCCCCGCGCCCGCACCGGCCCCCGCTCCCGCTCCCGCACCGGCCCTGACCCCGGCCCCGGCCCCCGCGCCGGCCGCCGGGACGCCCGGGGAGCAGCCCCGTCCGGGCCGCACCGACGCCGAGGACCTGCTCGCCATCCTGCGGTCCACCCGCGCCCACACGGTCCGCACCGCCCCCCGGGTGCGGCTGCTCGGCCCGGTGGACGTGCTCGGCGCCCGCGGCCCGCTGGACCCCGCCGCCCGCGGCCGGCTGACGGAGGTGGCGGCCTACCTCGCCCTCAACCCGGGCAGCGACCAGCGGGCCCTGGACCTCGTCCTGCACCCCGGGGCCGTCCACCGCGACCCCGAGGCCGCCGAGCAGGCCGGCCGCGACCTGGCCGCCTCGGTGGACCGGCTGCGCGACTGGCTGGCCCAGGACCCCGAGGGAGGCGGCCTGCTGCTCACCGACGGCAGCGGCGCCCACACCTTCTCACCGGCCGTCACCTGCGACTGGGACGACTTCCGCAGCCTGTACCGGCGCGGCATGCGCAGCACCAGCCCCGCCGCCGACGCCGCGCTCGCGCACGCCCTCGCCCTGGTGCGCGGCGCCCCGTTCGCCGAGGTCCCGGCCGGTGCGTACGGGTGGGCGGAGCCCTTCCGCGAGGACATGGTCGCCGCCGTCCTCGACACCGCCCACGAACTCACCGCCCGCCGCCTCCAGCACGGCGACTACCGCAGCGCCGAGGCGGCGGCCTTCCGCGGCCTCGCGGTCTGCCCCGACGCCGAGCTCCTCCACCGCGACCTGCTCTACGTCTACGCCTCCGCGGGCGCCCGGGAGCAGCTCCTCAAGGCCGTCAACCGGCTGGACGCCACCAGCCGCCACGCCGCCCGCGACCTCGAGCCCGAGACCGTCTCGCTGCTCCGCGACCTGATGGAGCAGCCCTGACCGCGCACCCCGTCGGCCGACCCCCCGTCACCACCGTGCCGCTCCCGGCGGCTTGCCGGGGTCCGGCCCCGCCCCGGCCCCGCCCCGGGGCGGCCCCCGGGGACGGCCGCGGCGGCACACCTCCCGGAGGCGGCTCTCGCACCGGCCGTCCGGACGGACGCCCCGCGCCGCCGGATGGCCGAGCGCCGGGGCGACCCCATAAGGTGACGCACGCCGGTGGCGGCGGTCGGCGCCGCACGGCGGACGGACGCCGCGGCAGCGGCGCGGGCGGCTGCGGGACGGGACGGTGACGTGCGGTGACGGGGAGCACGGTGACGGGCGGTACGACGGGTCCGGGTCCCGGTGCGGAGGCCGCGGCCCCGGGGACCACGATGCGCATGCCGCTCCCCCCGCCGCCCCCGCGGACGGCCGGGGCGCCGTGGCCGGACGCGGCGGCGGAGACGGCCGTGCTGCAGCCGGTCGCCGGCGCCGTCCGCACGGCCGCCCCCCTGCACGCACCCGCCCCGGGCTCGGCGCCGCGCGGCCGGATCCTGGTGGTCGAGGGCGGCTTCGCCGCGTCAGGCAGGTGGCCGTGGTCCCGCCAGGCGGTGTCCGCCGGGGCGCCGGCGCTGTCCGCCGTGCTCGCCGCGGTCTCGCCCCAGGTGCTGCTGGCGGCCGACGCCGTGGACGCCGTCCACCTGCCGTCGGCCACCGACCCGCAGACCGTCCTCGCCCACCTGCGGTCCGCCGCCCGCCACCCCGGACCGGTCCTGGTCCACCTGGCCGGACACGTCCTCGCCGACCGCCGCGGCGGCCGCCTCCACCTGGCCCTGCGCGACACCCGGCCCGCGACCGTGCGGCACGACGGCCTGCCCTGGCAGTGGATCGCCGCCGAGCTGCGGACGCGCCCCGCGGAGTGGGGCGCCCTGGTGATCGCGGACCTGAGCGCCGACGAGGCGGTCTGGCCGATGCTCCACACCGTCCCCTCGCCGCTGGCCGAGGGGCTGCCGCTGTGGGCGGCGGTCAACCCGGACCCTCAGCAGGTCGGCACCTTCACCCGCGCCCTGGTGGAGGCCCTGCACAGCGGGCAGCCGGGCGCCGGGGCCGCGCTGAGCCCGGAGCAGCTCCAGCACCAGGTGCAGTCGGTGCTGCGGCCCGACGTGCTGGTCGTGGCCTCGCACGGGCCCGGCCGGCCGGTCTTCCGCAACACCGCGCGCCGCACGGAGCCCGCCCCGCAGGCGCCGCACGACGGGGCCGCCGCGGCCGCGCCGGTCCCGGCGGGTGCCGCGGCCGCCCCCGTACCGGCCCCCGCCCCCCGGGCCGCGACCACCACCGTGTCGGGCACCGCCGCCGTCCCGGCCGCCGTCCCCGGCCCTCCGGCCGGGCCGCGGACGGCCGTCCTCCTCGACAAGCCCGGGGCGTCCCACCCGGCTGCCGTGCCCCACCCGGCTGCCGTGCCCCACCCGGTGGCCGCGTCCCACCCGGTGGCACCCGGAGCCCCGGCGTCGCGTCCGGCCACGGCCGCCCCGGTCACGCTGGACAAGCCCGGACCCCCGCCCCCGGCCCGGCCGCCCGCGGTCCGCCTCGGCAAGGCGGCCGCCCCCGCAGCCCCCGCGGGACCGCCGCCCGCGGCCGTCCCGCAGACCGCCCCCGCCCCCGCCGAGGACCCCGCCGCCGCGCTGGCCGAGTACCGGGAGCCCATCGGCCGCATCGTCCGCGCCGCCGACGCGGGGGAGCACGCCACGGCCGCCGACCTGGCGGCCACCCTGGAGCGCCAGGCCGTCGCCATGCACGGCGACGCCGCCCCCGCCGCGCTCCACGTCCGCCAGGTGCGGGCCCACGTCTCCCGCCTGGCGGGCAGGCAGGCGCTCGCCGCCGACCTCTACCGCGACGTCGCGCTCAAGCTGCTCGCCGTGCGGGGCCCCGAGCACCCCGAGACCCTCCAGGCCGCCTCCAACGCCGACGCCTGCTGGCGCGCCGTCCACGACGTCGCCGAGGCCCGCCGGATCGCCCCCGCCATGATCGCCCTGCGCGGCCGGGTGCCGGGCCCGGACGGCCGCAAGCTGCGCGCCGCCGAGCGCTACCTCGCCCAGCTCGGCGAGATGCGGCCCGACGCCTGACCCCGGCGCGAGCCTCGCGCGGGGGCCGGCCCGGACGTGCTCCAGGCCGGCGCGCCGGCCAGGAGCACACCCGCCCGCCGCCGGTCCGGCCCCGGGCCGGGCTGCGTGCTACGCCACCACCGCCATCTCGCGCGAGGTGGTGTTCAGCCGCCGCCCGCCGTCCTCCGTGCAGACCACGATGTCCTCGATCCGCACCCCGAACCGCCCCGGCAGGTAGATCCCCGGCTCGATCGAGAAGCACATCCCCGGCACCAGCGGCAGCTCCTCGCCCTCCACCATGTAGGGCGGCTCGTGCGTGGTGACCCCGATGCCGTGCCCGGTCCGGTGGATGAAGTACTCGCCGTACCCGGCCCCGGTGATCACCGCCCGCGCGACCCGGTCGACCTCCTGGCACGCGATCCCGGGCCGCACCGCCTCGAAGGCGGCCTGCTGCGCCTCCCGCACCACGTCGTGCACCCGCCGCTCCTCGGCGGTGGGCTCGCCGACGTGCACCGTGCGGCTGGTGTCCGAGCCGTACCCGTGCCTGAGCCCGCCGAAGTCGAGCACCACCGTGTCGCCGTCCCCGATCACCCGTGCGCCCGCCTCGTGGTGCGGGTTCGCCCCGTTGGGGCCGGAGCCGACGACGGTGAAGTCCACCTGGCTGTGCCCGTGCTCCAGCAGCAGCGTGGCCAGGTCGGCGGCCACCTCCGACTCCCGGCGCCCGGCGAACCGCACGCCCAGCACGTCCCGGTACGCGGCGTCCGCGGCCGCGCCCGCGGCGGCCAGCCGCTCCAGCTCCGCCGCGTCCTTGACGGCCCGCAGCATCGGCAGCGCCTCGCTCAGCGCCGCGTACGAGGTCCCCGGCAGGGTCCGCTGCAGGCCCAGCAGGTGCATCGCCCAGGAGGAGTCGGAGATCCCGTACCGGCCGTCGGGCCGCAGCAGGCCGGCCGCGGCGGCGTACGGGTCCTGGCCGTCGCGCCAGTCGGAGACGGCGAACGCGCCCGCCCCCGGGGCCGCCTCGGCGTCGCCGCGCTCCAGGGCGGGGACCAGCATCCGCGGCTCCTCGCCGGCCGACAGGACCAGCGCGGTGAGCCGCTCGGTGGTGGCGGTCGGCAGGTAGCCGGTCAGCCACGCCAGGTCGGGCCCGGGCATGACGACCAGTCCGGCCAGGCCCGCCGCGGCCGCGTCGCGGGCGGCGCGGTCCATCCGGGCGGCGTGGTCCTCGCGGGTGAAGGGTGCGGGGGCGGGGGCCTGCTCGGCCATGGGTCCTCCGGGAGCGGCGTGACGGTACGGGCGGGGGACGACGGTACGCCACGCGCCGTCAGTGGTGGAACGCCGAGCGGGCCTCGACGCCCATCTCCCGCAGCGGGGCGGGCTGCCGGCGGAGCTCCCCGACCAGCCGGCCGAGGTCGGCGAGCAGCAGGTCGGCGAGGTCCTCCGAGAAGCCGTTGCGGCAGACCACGCGCAGCACCGACAGGTCGGTGCGGTTCTCCGGGAAGGTGTAGGCGGGGACCAGCCAGCCGCGCTCGCGCAGCCGCCGCGACACGTCGAAGACGTCGAAGGAGGTGACGTCGTCGGCGGTGGTGAAGGCGAAGACCGGCAGCTGGTCGCCGCGGGTCAGCAGCCGGAAGCAGCCCAGCTGCTCGATCCCGCGCGCCAGCCGCCCGGCGACGTCCCGGGACGCCTGCTGCACGGCCCGGTAGCCGTCCCGGCCGAGCCGCAGGAAGGTGTAGTACTGGGCGACGACCTCGGAGCCGGGGCGGGAGAAGTTGAGCGCGAAGGTCGGCATGTCGCCGCCGAGGTAGTTGACCCGGAAGACCAGCTCCTCGGGGAGCGCCTCCTTGTCCCGCCACAGCGCCCAGCCCACGCCCGGGTACACCAGTCCGTACTTGTGCCCCGAGGTGTTGATGGAGGCCACCCGCGGCTGGCGGAAGTCCCACACCAGCTCCTCGTCGAGGAAGGGCGCCACCATGGCCCCGGAGGCGCCGTCGACGTGCACGGGCACGTCGAGGCCGGTGCGCTCCTGGAGTCCGTCGAGGGCGGCGCAGATGTCCCACACCGGCTCGTAGCTGCCGTCGAAGGTAGAGCCCAGCACGGCGACCACGCCGATGGTGTCCTCGTCGCACAGGGCCGCGGCCCGCTCGGCGTCCAGGTGGAACCGCTCGCCCTCCATGGGCGCGGTCCGCGGCTCGACCTCCCAGTAGGTGCAGAACTTCTCCCAGCAGACCTGCACGTTGACGCCCATCACCAGGTTGGGCCGCGCCCCGGCGGCGTACCGGTCGGCGTTGCGGTGCATCCAGCGGCGCTTGAGCGCCATGCCCGCGAGCATGCACGCCTCGCTGGAGCCGGTGGTGGAGCATCCCACGGCTGCGCCGGGGTCGGGGGCGTGCCACAGGTCGGCGAGCATGGCGACGCAGCGCCGCTCCAGCTCGGCCGTCTGCGGGTACTCGTCCTTGTCGACCATGTTCTTGTCGACGCACTCGGCCATCAGCACCGACGCCTGCGGCTCCATCCAGGTGGTGACGAAGGTCGCCAGGTTGAGCTTGGCGTTGCCGTCGAGCAGCAGCTCGTCGTGGATGAGCCGGTAGGCGGTGGACGGCGGCATCGGGCCGTCCGGCAGCCGGTGCACCGGCGGGGCGACCTCCATGGGACCGAGCGGGTCCGCCTCGCCGAGGAAGGGGTTGACCGACAGCCGCCGGTCGTCGTCCCGGCCCTTGTGCAGTGCCACTGGGGTGTCCTCTCCTCGCCCGTGCCGGTGCCGTGTCCACCGTGGCACCCCCGCCGCGGCGCCGCACCCGGAACGCGGGCGGAGGGGACCCCCGGGCCCGCCGCCGGGCCGGGAGTCCCGGGCACGTCAGCGGGCGCCGCCGTTGACGTAGAGGGTCTGGCCGGAGACGTAGGAGGCGTCGTCGCTGGCGAGGAAGGCGACCACGGCGGCGACCTCCTCCGGCTGCCCGACCCGCCGCAGCGGGGTGCGCTCGGCCGCCAGCCGCTGATGCTCCTCCGCGGTGGAGCCGACCCGCTCCGCGGTGGCGGCGGTCATGGCGGTGGCGATGTAGCCGGGGGCGACGGCGTTGGCGGTGATCCCGTACGGGCCGAGCTCGATGGCGAGGGTCGCGGTCAGGCCCTGGATGCCGGCCTTGGCGGCGGCGTAGTTGGCCTGGCCCCGGTTGCCCAGCGCCGAGCGGCTGCTGAGCGAGACGATCCGCCCGTACCGCTGCTCCACCATGTACGCCTGGGCGGCCTGCGCGCAGTTGAAGGCGCTGGTGAGGTTGACGGTCAGGACGGCGTCCCAGTCGCTCCGGGGCATCCGGAAGAAGAGGTTGTCCCGGGTGATGCCCGCGTTGTTGACCAGGACGTGGAGGCCGCCGAGGTCCCGGACGACCTCGGCGAAGACGGCCGCCACGGCCTCGTGGTCGGCCACGTCGCAGCCGTAGGCGCGCGCGGTGCCGCCCTTGGCGGCGATCGCGTCGGCGGTCCCCTGCGCCCGCTCGGCGGTGAGGTCGACGACGGCGACCGCCGCGCCCTCCTCGGCCAGCCGCAGCGCGGTGGCCGCGCCGATGCCCTGTGCGGCGCCGGTGACGACGGCGACCCTGCCGGTGAACCTGCTCACGGACGTGCTCCTCTGCAGAGGGGGAGGGGGAGGTGGCGGTGCGTCAGTCGCGCTCGACGAGGACGGCGCTGCCCTGGCCGACGCCGACGCACATGGTGGCCAGGCCGCGCCGGGCGCCGGTGCGGCGCATCCGGTGCAGCAGCGTGGTGAGGATGCGGGCGCCGGAGCAGCCCAGCGGGTGGCCGAGCGCGATGGCGCCGCCGCTGGGGTTGACCAGCCCCGGGTCGATGCCCAGGGCGTCGGTGCAGGCCAGCGCCTGGGCGGCGAAGGCCTCGTTGAACTCGGCCTCCTCCACGTCGCCGACCGCCCAGCCGAGCCGGGCGAGCGCCTTGCGGGTGGCGGGCACCGGGCCGATGCCCATGGTGTCCGGGTGGACGCCGGCCGACGCCCCGGCGGCGTACCGGCCCAGCGGTTCCAGGCCCAGGTCGCGCAGCGCCTCCCCGCTCACCAGCAGCAGGGCGGCCGCGCCGTCGTTCATCGGCGAGGAGTTCCCCGCGGTGACGGTGCCGCCCTTGCGGAAGACCGGCTTCAGCGCCGCCAGCCGCTCGGCGGAGGTGTCCTCGCGGATGCACTCGTCGGCGGTGACCGCGACGCCGTCGGGCCGCACCACCGGCAGGATCTCGGCGTCGAAGTGCCCGTCCTTGCGGGCGGCGGCCGCGTTGCGGTGGCTGCGCAGCGCGAAGGCGTCCTGCCGCTCCCGCCCGATCCCGTACCGCTCCGCGACCTCCTCGGCGGTCTCACCCATGGAGAGCACGCCGTGCAGCTCCGCCATCCGGGGGTTGGTCAGCCGCCAGCCGAGCCGGGTGTCGAAGGTGTCCATGCGGTGCGGCAGCGCCTCGTCGGGCCGGGCCAGCACGAACGGCGCCCGGCTCATCGACTCCGAGCCGCCCGCCACCGCGACCTCCGCCTCACCCGCGGCGATCGCGCGGGCGGCGCTGGTGACGGCCTCCATGCCGGAGGCGCAGAGCCGGTTGACGGTCGCGCCGGGCACGCTGTCGGGCAGGCCGGCGAGGAGCACGGCCATCCGGGCGACGTTGCGGTTGTCCTCGCCGGCCTGGTTGGCGGCGCCCCAGTACACGTCGTCGATGCGGGCCGGGTCGAGGGCGGGGACGTCGGCCAGCAGGCCGGCGAGGACGCCGGCGGCCAGGTCGTCGGGGCGGACGGCGGACAGGGCGCCGCGCAGCCGCCCGACGGGGGTGCGGCGGGCGGCGGCGAAGTAGACGGGACGCAACGCGGGCTCCTCGTCGAGCCGGTCGCAGGGAAGCGGCCGGGCGGGCGGTGGGGACAGTCGGGGCGGGTGGCGGGGACGGGCTGTGCGGGTGGCGGGGGCGGGCTGTGCGGGTGGCGGGGGCGGGCTGTGCGGGTGGCGGAGGCGGGGGCGGGGGCGGGCTGTGCGGGTGGTTCAGAAGGCGCTGACGCCGGTGAGGGCGCGCCCGATGAGCAGCTTGTGGATCTGGCTGGTGCCCTCGTACAGGGTCATGACGCGGGCGTCGCGCAGGTACTTGCCGACCGGGTACTCGTCGATGTAGCCGTACCCGCCGAACACCTGCAGGGCGCTGTTGGCCGCCCGGACGGCCGCCTCGCTCGCGAAGAGCTTGGCGGTGGAGGACTCCACGGCGAAGGGGAGGCCCCGGTCGACCAGGTCGGCGACCCGCCACACCAGCATGCGGGAGGCGTCCAGGTCGACCGAGACGTCGGCGATCAGCTCCTGCACCAGCTGGTGGGAGGCGATCGGCCGGCCGAACTGCTCGCGCTCGCCCGCGTACCGCACCGCCGCGTCCAGGCACGCCCGGATGATGCCCACACAGCCCGCCGCGACCGACATGCGGCCCTTTGCCAGCGCCGACATGGCCACGGAGAAGCCCCGGCCCTCGGCGCCCAGCCGGGCGGAGTCGGGCACCCGCACGTCGTCGAGGGAGAGCTCGGCGGTGGCCTGGCCGCGCAGGCCGAGCTTGCCGTGCACCTCGCGGCGGCCGAAGCCCGGCAGCCCGGTGGGGACCAGGAACGCGGTCACCCCGCGGTGCCCGGCCTCCCCGGTGCGGGCGAAGACCAGCGCCACGTCGGCCCAGGTGCCGTTGGTGATGAACATCTTGGAGCCGGTGAGCAGCCAGTCGCCGCCGTCGCGCACCGCCCGGGTGGTGAGGTTGGCGGCGTCCGAGCCGGTGCCGGGCTCGGTCAGCGCGAAGCAGCCGAGCGCCCGCCCGGAGGTCAGTTCGGGCAGCCACTCCCGCTTCTGCTCCTCGGTGCCGTGGGCGGCGACCGACTTGGCGACCAGGCCGAGCGAGACGGAGACGATGCCGCGCACCGCGGAGTCGCCGCGGCCCAGCTCCTCGGTGGCCAGGCAGTAGGCCAGGTGGTCGCCGCCGGAGCCCCCGTACTCCTCGGGGATGGTCATGCCCAGGAAGCCGAGCTCGCCTAGCCTGCCGACGATCGACCGGTCCACCTGCTCGGCCCGGTCCCACTCCCGGGCGAACGGGACGATCTCGCGGTCGGCGAACTCCGCCGCCAGCCGTTGTACGGCGGCCTGCTCGTCGGAGAGTGCCAGGTCCATCGTGCTCCTCGTCCCGTAAACTAGCGGTGCAAGTTTTACGGACTCTAGCCCTGGACCGGCCGCCTGGAAAGGGGGTCGGGGGAGGGGGCCGGGGGAGAGGGGCTGCGCCCGCCGGGGCCGCTGCCACAATGAAGCCCCCGCCCCGCCCGCCGCCGGCGACGACCCAGGAGGTGCTGTGGCCCGACCGCGCCGGCCGCTCCTCAGCCACGACCGGATCGTGGCCGCCGCCCTCCGCCTGGTCGACGCCGAGGGGCTGGAGGCGCTGTCCACCCGGCGGCTCGCCGCCGAACTCGGCGTCAGCGGGCCGTCCCTGTACAACCACTTCGCCACGAAGGACGACCTGCTGGACGCGGTGGCGGACGCGGTCGTCGGCGAGGTGGACCTCTCCATGTTCGGCCCGCCCGACCCGGGCCTCCCCGACCCGGGCCCGCTCGCCGCCGCCCCGCCCGCCGTCCCGGGGCCCGCCCCCGCCCCGCCCGCCGTCCCGGGGCCCGCCCCCGCCCCGCCCGGCGCGGGCGGACCGGCCGCCGACTGGTCCGGCGCGCTGCGCGCCTGGGCCCGCTCCTACCGCGCCGCGCTGGCCGCCCACCCCCACGTCGTGCCCGTCCTCGCCCAGGGGCCCGGCCGCCGCCCGAACGCCCTGCGCCTGGCCGACGCCGTCTTCGGCGCCCTGGTCAGCGCCGGCTGGCCGCGCGCCCAGGCGACCCGGATCGGCGCCCTGATGCGCTACTTCGTCACCGGGTCCGCCCTCGGCTCCTTCGCCCGCGGCTTCCCCGACGACGCCGCGGTCTACGCCGACCGGTACCCGCACCTGGACCAGGCCCACCTGCTGGCCGAGCGGCGCCGCGAGATCGACGAGGGGGCCTTCGAGACCGGGCTGGAGGCCCTCCTCGACGGCCTCGCCCTGCGCCACCCGGCCGCCGGTCCGGCGCGCCCGGCGGGGCCCGGGGCGCCGGAGGACGCGCGGAGCGGGGGGCCCGGTGGGGATCCGGACGTCCGGGAGGACCGGGACGGCACCGGCGGGCGCCCGGAAAACGGCGGTAAGGGCGGTTTCGCCCCCTGCTGACCGGGAACCCGCAGGGCAGCCGCGGGCCACGCCCGGCGGTCCGGCAGAAACCCCGAGGTCAGGAGGAACCTGCTGTGAGACTCACCGACCTTCGCCCCCTGTACGAGCGGCCCGGCCCCTGGGCCAGCGTGTACGCCGACATCGGGGGCGACGTGGAGGACGTGCGGGCCGCCATCCAGCTGCGCGCCCGGTCCGCCCGCGAGCAGCTCCTGGAGCAGGGCGCCGACGCCCGCACCGCGCAGGCCGTGCACGACTTCATCATCGACCGCCCGAGCCCCCCCGGCCGCCGCGGCCTCGCGGTCTTCGCCGCGGGCGGCGAGGTCGTCCACAGCGAGCTGCTGCCCGAGGGCCCCACGGACACCACGGCCGACTGGGCGCCGCTGCCGCACGTGATGCCGCTGCTGGTGCAGCGCGGGGCGCGGATCCCGCACATGGTGGTCGCCGTCGACCGCGCCGGCGCCGACATCTCCGTGTGGACCGCGGACCCGGAGGGGCACGAGGTCCTGGCGGGCGGCCGCGAGGTCGAGGGCAGCACCGACCCCATCACCAAGGTCCACCCCGGCGGCCCCGGCGGCTGGTCGCAAGCCCGCTTCCAGCGGCGCGCCGAGAACACCTGGGACCGCAACGCCCGTGCGGTCGCCGCCGAGGTCGCCGAGGTCGCGGACCGGTTCGGGGTCGAGCTGATCATGACCGCCGGCGACGTCCGCGCCCGCAGGCTGCTCCAGGAGCACCTGCCCCAGCGCTGGCAGGAGCCGCTGGTCGACCTGGAGACCGGCGGCCGGGCCGTGGGGATCAGCCCCGAGCACCTGGACGCCGCCCGCCGGGCGGCCCTCGCCGAGTACGCGGCCCGCCGCCGCAGGGCCTCCGCCGACCGCCTCAGCCAGGAGCTGGGCCGCCGCGCGCTGGCCGTGCAGGGCGTGGGCCCGGTCGTCAACGCCCTCTCCGAGGGCAAGGTGCTCACGGTGCTGCTGGAGGACCACCCGGAGTCGGACACGCAGCTGTGGATCGGCCCCGAGCCGGGCCAGCTGGCCCTCTTCAGCGAGGACGCCCGGCTGATGGGCGTGGACACGCCCGAGCACGACCGGGCGGACGCCGCGATGGCGCGCGCCCTGGCGGCCACCGCCGCCGACCTGGTGGTGCTGGAGGGCGGTGAGGGGCCCCGCCCGGTCGACGGCATCGCGGCGCTGCTGCGCCACGCCTGACCTCCTCCGCACGGCCCCAGCGGCCCCGCCCGAACCGGGCGGGGCCGCTGTTTCGTGTCCGCAGCACCCTTGCCCCGCAAGGCTCCCGCCCCGGGCGGCCGCCGGTGGCCGGGGGCCGCCACTGGCCACAAGTCGCCAGAGGGCGGGGCTTGCGGCCCCCGCCGGCACGCGGGAACACTGACTGACGGCTTGACATGTACGCGGCTCGGAACCCGCTCACCCGCGGACGCCGCGTACCGGGCCACACCGCGCCCGCCGGACCGGCGGGCCCGGGCACGCCCCCGTGTCCGTCCTCAAGTCTCCAGGAGACCCGCGTGAGGATCAGTCGTACCCCCGGCCGCCGGACCGCCCTGCTCGCCACCGCCGCCGCCCTGCTCACCGGAACCGCCCTCGCCCTGCCCCAGGCGCAGGCGGCCGAGGCGAAGGCCCTCAGCCCGCAGCAGGCGTCCGCCCTCTCCGCCGCCGTCCAGCACCAGCTGGGCGACGCGCACACCGCCGGATCGTACGTCGACGGCGGCCGCCTCGTGGTCACCGTCACCGACTCCGCCTCGGCCGCGAAGGTCCGCGCCCAGGGGGCCGTCGCGAGGATGGTCGCCCGCAGCGGCGCCCAGCTCAAGGCCGCCACCGCCACCCTCGACCGCACCGCCCGCATCCCCGGCACCGCCTGGTCGGTGGACCCGGTCAGCAACCAGGTCGTCGTCTCCGCCGACTCCTCCGTCACCGGCGCGAGGCTCGCCCGCATCCAGAAGGCCGCCAAGGGCCTCGGCGCGGCCGCCCGCCTGGAGCGCGTCAACGGCAGGTTCAGCCTGCGCCTCAGCGGCGGCCAGGCCATCTACGGCGGCGGCTACCGCTGCTCGCTCGGCTTCAACGTCCGGAGCGGCTCCACGTACTACTTCCTGACGGCGGGCCACTGCGGCAACCTCACCTCGACGTGGTACTCCAACTCCTCGCAGACGAGCCAGATCGGCACCACGGCCGGCTCCAGCTTCCCCGGCAACGACTTCGCCATCGTCCGCTACACCACCACCGGCACCCCGGCGGGCAACGTCTACCTCTACAACGGGTCCTACCAGGACATCACCTCGGCGGGCACCCCGTCGGTCGGCCAGACCGTCTACCGCAGCGGCTCCACCACCGGCGTCCACAGCGGCACGGTGACGGCCCTCAACTCCACCGTCAACTACGCCGAGGGCACCGTCTCCGGCCTGATCAAGACCACGGTCTGCGCCGAGGGCGGCGACAGCGGCGGCTCCCTGTACGCGGGCACCACCGCCTACGGCCTCACCTCCGGCGGCAGCGGCAACTGCTCCTCCGGCGGCACGACCTACTTCCAGCCGGTCACCGAGGCGCTCAACTACTACGGCGTCAGCGTCTACTGACGGAACGCCCCGCAGGACCCCGCGGCGTCCTCCCGCCCCGCACCCGGGGCGGGAGGGCCCGGCGGCACCGACACCGCGGGCACCGGGCGAGCCGCACGCCCGGTGCCCGCGGCACCACGTCCGGGGCCGTGCGGCGGCCCGGCCGCGGCTCAGCCCATCTCCTCCAGGCGGCGTCCCTTGGTCTCGCGGACGAAGCGCGCCACGAAGGGGACCGACAGCGCGGCGAACACCGCGTAGACCACGTAGGTCGCCGAGAGGTTCCAGGTCGACATGCGGGGGAACGACACGGTGATCACCCAGTTGGCGATCCACTGCGCCGAGGCGGCCAGCGACAGCGCGGCCGCGCGCAGCCGGTTGGGGAACATCTCGCCGAGCATCACCCACACCACGACGCCCCACGACATGGCGAAGAAGAGCACGAAGGCGTTGGCCGCGACCAGGGCGACCGTGCCCTGCAGGTCGGGGATGGAGACCGCGTCGCCGCTGCCGCTGGCGTAGCTGAACGCCCAGGCGGCGGTGCCCAGCGAGAGCGCCATGCCGACGGAGCCGATGAGCGCGAGCGGCTTGCGGCCGATGCGGTCGACGCAGGCGATGGCGATCAGGGTGCCGACGATGTTGATGATCGAGCTCGAGAAGCTGATCAGCAGCGAGCTGCTCTGGTCGATGCCCACCGACTGCCAGAGGATCGACGAGTAGTAGAAGATCACGTTGATGCCGACCAGCTGCTGGAAGACCGAGAGCAGCACGCCGGTCCAGACGATCGGCAGCAGGCCGAAGCGGCCGCCGAGCAGGTCCTTCAGGCGCGGCTTGTGGTCGGTGGCGATCAGCTCGCGGATCTCGGCGATGCGGGCGTCGGTGTCCGCGGACCCGCCCTCGACCTCCCGCAGCACCGCGCGGGCCTCCTCGGTGCGCCCGGCGGAGACGAGGAAGCGCGGCGACTCGGGGATCACCGAGGCCAGCACGAAGTACACCACCGCGGGCACCAGGCAGGCGCCGAGCATCCACTGCCAGGCCTCCAGCCCGGCCAGCTCGCCGCGGACGTCGCTGCCCGCGGCCTTGTCGATCGCCCAGTTCACCAGCTGCGAGACGGCGATGCCGAGCACGATCGCCAGCTGCTGGAAGGAGGCCAGCCGGCCGCGGTAGGCGGACGGGGCGACCTCGGCGATGTACGCGGGGGCGATCACGGACGCGATGCCGATCGCCGCGCCGCCGAGGACCCGCCAGAAGGTGAGGTCCCAGGCCGAGAAGGGGAGCGCCGAGCCCACCGAGCTCACCGCGAAGAGGGCGGCGGCTATCTTCATGACCCGAATGCGGCCCCACCGGTCCGCGAAGCGGCCGGCGAGGGCCGCGCCGACCGCGGAGCCCAGCAGGGCGGACGCGACGATCCAGCTGACGTTGTCGCCGACGCCGAACCGGTCCTTGATCCCGGAGACGGCGCCGTTGATCACGGAGCTGTCGTAGCCGAAGAGGAATCCTCCCAGCGCGGCCGCAGCGGTGATGAACACCACATGGGCGAGGTGCTCGGTTCCTGCCGCCGACGCGGCTGTCCGGCCGGGGGCCGGGGGCTTGGTGACGCTCACGTTCTTGCTCCTGCCGGGGTTCCACACTGAACACCGCGGCGGGGGGTGGACCCCGCCGCGGCTTCAACTTACGTAGTTAACCCCTCAGAAACAAACCCGATGTGTTCACTACTTGAACGAGCCGTGGTCCGAACCGTCCGACTGCTCCGACACCCGGGCCGGCGTCCCCGCGCCCGGGTACCCGCTGGTCCTGCCGCTCGTCGTGGCGGCCGCCGCGCCCGGGTTCAGGTCGTGGTGGACCACCCGGGCTATCCGCTCGATCGTGGTGACCCCGTAGCCCATCGTCCCGTTGTCCTGCGTCAGCACCACCAGCCGGTAGCCCGGGCCCGTGGTCCGGGTGAAGGCGCCTATGCTGTGCACCCGCCAGCCGTGGGTGGCCCGCGGGAGCCAGCCGTTCTTCACGTGCACGCCGATCCCGGCCGGGGCGCCCGCGGGCGTGCCCCACCGCTGGGAGCTCACCACGTTCGCCATCTGCCGCAGGCCGTAGGCCCGCGAGGCGTCGGACAGCACCGTGTTCGCACTGTCCAGCAGGGCCAGGACGCGCAGCTCGTCCTGCGCCGTGATCCGGGTCAGGCCCCAGGCGCCCCCGGCGTCCAGCGTGGTGTGGGTCAGGCCCGCCAGCTGCAGGTACCGCTGCACCCGGGCGCGGCCCAGGCTGCGCCAGAGCGTCGTGGTGGCGTCGTTGTCGGACCTCGTGATCATCGCGGTGATGAGCGCGTCCTCCTGCGAGGACAGCTTCCGGTGCGACTCCATGGCCCGGCGCAGCACGGCCTGCATCACGATCGCCTTCACCACGCTCGCCGAGTCGTAGTGCCAGGTGTAGTGCATCCCGCACCACGTGCCCGTGGCGCGGTCCCACAGGCCCACCGAGACCGTCCCGGCCCGGCCCGCCACCGCCGCGCCGATGTCCCGGGAGAGCTGGGTCGCCAGTGCGGGGCGGCCGGTCGAGCCGCACGCCACCGGTGAGGTCGCCGCCTCGGCCGCCGAGGGCGCCGCCATCGGCAACAGCGCGAGGGCGAGCGCCGCAGGAACCGTGCGCCGCAGCGCACCTGACAGGGAGTGGGGCATGGATCTCCTCCACGGGAGGGCGGCCCGGACGGCCGCGGGCCTCCCGGAGTCTGCCGCAAGCCGCGCTCGGCGTCATCCCGCTCCGTACGCGCCCCCGGTAGCGTGACCGCGCCCCCTGCCGCACCCGCGCGCCCCCGTCCTCCACCCCGCCCGTCCTTCAGCCCCCCACCCGCCGTCCCACCCGCCGTCCCGCCCCCCGTCCGCCCTCCCGCGTCCGCCGCTCCACCTCCCCGTCCCCGCCGTCCCCGCCGTGCCCGACACCGGCCGGCCTCCCCGGAAGCGAGCCGCCCGTGCAGCCCCTCCGCGGCATCACCGTCGTCGCCCTCGAACAGGCCGTCGCCGTCCCCTTCGCCACCCGGCAGCTCGCCGACCTCGGCGCCCGCGTCATCAAGGTCGAACGCCCCGGCGGCGGCGACTTCGCCCGCGCCTACGACCGCGAGGTCCGCGGGCTGTCCGCCTACTTCGTCTGGATCAACCGCGGCAAGGAGAGCGCCGTCCTCGACCTCCGCGACGACGCCGACCGCGCCCTGCTCGACCGGATGCTGGCCCGCGCCGACGTCTTCGTCCAGAACCTCGCCCCCGGCGCCGCCGACCGCCTCGGCCTCGCCGCCGCCGGCCTGCGCGCCCGCCACCCCCGCCTGATCACCTGCTCCCTCACCGGCTACGGCACCGACGGCCCCTACCGCGACAAGAAGGCCTACGACCTGCTCGTCCAGTGCGAGGCCGGCCTGCTCTCCGTCACCGGCACCCCCGGGCACCCCGCCCGCCCCGGCATCTCCGTCGCCGACATCGCCGGCGGCATGTACGTCCACACCGGCATCCTCACCGCCCTCTACGAGCGCGAACGCACCGGCGAGGGCACCGCGCTCGAGGTCTCCCTCCTCGACGCCCTCGCCGAGTGGATGGGCCACCCCTACTACGCCCAGGCGTACGGCGGGACCCCCGTCGTCCCCAGCGGCGCCCGCCACCCGTCGATCTCCCCCTACGGCCACTACCGCACCGGCGACGGCGCGCAGGTCTTCCTCAGCGTCCAGAACGACCGCGAGTGGGTGCTGCTCTGCGAGCGCGTCCTCGGCCGGCCCGGCCTCGTCCGCGACCCGCGCTTCGCCGACAACCCGCTGCGCCGCGCCCACGACGACGAGCTCACCGCCGTCATCGAGGAGTGCCTCGCGGACCGCACCGCCGACGGCCTGGCCGCCGAACTGGACGCCGCGGGCATCGCCAACGCCCGGCTGCGCACCGTCGCCGAGCTCGCCGACCACCCGCAGCTGGCGGCCCGCGACCGCTGGCGCACCTTCGACTCCCCGGCGGGGCCGCTGCGCGGACTGCTGCCGCCCGTGAGCGTCCACGGCCGCGAGGCGCCGATGCGCCCCGTCCCCGCGCTGGGCGAGCACACCGACGCGCTGCGCGCCGAGTTCGCCCCCGGCACCTGACCCCCGGCACCTGACCCCCGGCGTCTGACCCCCGGCGTCTGACCCCCGGCGTCTGACCCCCGGCGTCTGACCCCCGGCACCCGGCACCCGGCACCCGGCACCCGGCCGGCCCCGAGGACCCGGCCCCGACCCCTGCCGCCCGGCCCCGTCCGCGGGCCGCCCCGTCCGGCCGCCGCCCGCACGGCCGGGCGGGGTCGGCGGCCGACGAAGGAGCGGGTCTGACGCCCTTTCCGGAACCCGGCAGGAATCTCCTGCCCGGCGCGGGCAAGAAGCCGACCATGCTGAAGGAGAGCGGCCCTGCCGCGAGACGGATCGGTGTGCTGCTGCTGGGGCAGGCGGCACTCATGGTGGGCCTGGGGCTCCTGCTCACCCTGGTGATGGCCCACCACCTCCCGGTGAGCGCCGAGGACAATGTCAACCGCTTCCTCGCCGCCCACCGCACCCCGACCGGGAACACGGTGACCTCGTGGTTCTCCACGATCGCCAACACGCCCGCCGTCGTGACGGGCACCGCGGTCTGCATCGCGGCGCTGCTCCTGCTGCCGCGGCTGCCCCGCTGGCGCGAGGCCGTTTTCCTCGGCGGCGCGGTCGCCGTCCAGTCCGCCGTCTTCCTGCTGGTCACCCTGTGCGTGGAGCGGCCGCGGCCCGAGGTGCACCACCTCGACGGGGCGCCGCCCACCTCCAGCTTCCCCTCGGGGCACACCGGTGCCTCCACCGCCCTCTACGGCGGACTGGCCGTCCTCGCGCTCTCCCGCCTGCGCGGCCCCTGGCGGTACGTCGCGGCCGCGGTCCTGTTCCTCGTCCCGCCCGCCGTCGCCGTCTCCCGCCTCTACCGCGGCATGCACCACCCCACCGACGTCCTCGGCGGCCTTGTCAACGGCACCTGCGCGCTCCTCGTCATGGGCCGCACCCTCCTCGCCCGCCGGTCCCCCTGGGTGCCCGGCCGCCCCGCCCCGGCCGCCGCGTCCGCGTCCGCCGCCGCGTCCACCGCGTCCGCGTCCACCGCGCCCGTGGCCGCCCCGCGCCCCCGCGCCGCGGGCCTGCGCGCCGCCGTGGTCCACAACCCCACGGTCACCTCCGACGACCTGCGCGCCCGCCTCCGCGCCGTCCTCGACCGCCACGGCTACACCGACCAGGCGTGGACGGAGACGACCGTCGACGACCCCGGCGGCGGCCCCGCCGCAGCCGCCGCCGCCTCCGGCGCCGACCTCGTCGTCGTCTGCGGCGGCGACGGCACCGTGATGGCCTGCGCCGGCGGCCTGTGCGGCACCGGCACGCCCATGGCCGTCGTGCCCTGCGGCACCGGCAACCTCCTCGCCCGCAACCTCGGCCTGCCCCTCGACCCGGTGGCCGCCCTCGACGACGCCCTCGGCGGCGAGCCCGCCCCGGTCGACCTCGGCGTGGCGAGCGGCGACGGCCTCGAGCCCACCTGCTTCACGGTCATGGCGGGCGCCGGCTTCGACGCCGCCATGGTCCGGGACGCCTCCGACCGGCTCAAGGCCCGCCTCGGCTGGGTCGCGTACCTCCTCTCCGCCGCCCGCCACCTGCGCGATCCCCGGATGCGGATCACCCTCCGGCTCGACGGCGGCCCCGTGCTGCACCGCCGCGCCCGGATGGCCGTCGTCGGCAACGTCGGCTCCCTCCAGGGCGGCCTCCCGCTGCTCCCGGACGCCCGCCACGACAGCGGACGCATGGACGTGCTGCTCCTCGACCCCCGCGGACCCGCCGGCTGGATCGCCGCCGCCGGGCACCTGGGCGCCCGCATGCTGCCCGGCCGGGACCGGACCCCCGAGCAGGCCGCCCCCACCCGGCGGGCCGCCCGCGGCGCCCTGGAGTACTTCACCGCCGCCAGGGTCGAACTCGACCTCGGCGGCCCCCAGCCCCGTGAGCTCGACGGCGACGCCGTCGCCGACGGCCGTACCCTCGTGGTCGAGGTCCGGCCCGGGGCGCTTCTGGTCCGGCTGCCCGCCGACCGCGCCGCCGGCCGGGACCGGGCGGCGGGGAGCGGGACGGCGGACCGCGCCCCCGCGGCCCGCGAGGCCGGTCCGCTGACCGCGGGCACCTGACCGCAGGTGCCCGGCCGCAGGTGCCCGGCCGCCGGCGTCCGGCCGGCCCCGGCACCCCGCCCGCCGGCCGCCCTCGGGGCGGCCGGCGGCCGCTGTCCCCGCACCGTCCGCACCGCCGCCCGCCCGCACCCCGCCGCCACCGTCCGCACCGCCCCACCGAAGGAGACAGAGGAAGACCGATGGGTACCGCCACGCGCGTCCCGCAGACCCGCGACATGCAGGGGGAGGAGCTCTCCGCCGACGACGCCTGGACCGCCCTGCGGCGCTACGGCGGCTGGAAGCTGCTGCGCGACTCCTTCCTGCGCTTCCGCTACGCCGACGGCTTCAGCCACTCCCGGGCCCTGGCCCTGCAGACCGCGCTCTCGCTCGTCCCGTTCGCGATCGCGGTGATCGGGCTCTCCAGCGTCGTGCACACCGAGGGCATCGGCCGGGTCGTCGAGCTGACCATCCGCCGCATCACCGCGGGACCCAGCCAGCAGGTCGTGGAGGACGCCCTGTCCCGCAGCCGGCGGCAGGCGGGCGACGGCAGCCAGGCCGCCCTCTGGTTCGGCCTGCTCTTCTCGGTCGTCAACGTCGCCACCGCCATGTGCCAGATCGAGCGCGGCGCCAACCGGATCTACGGCGTGGAGCGCGACCGGCCCTTCCACCTGAAGTACACCCGGGGCCTGATCATGGCCGTCGCCACCGGCCTGCCCATGGGCGTGGGCTTCGTCCTGATGGTGGCCGGGGCCGACATCGCGGCCTCCCTCACGCAGGTCTACCACCTGGACCCGGCCACGGTGGACGCCTGGAACGTGCTGCGCTGGCCGGTCGGCGTCCTGCTCGCGCTCATCGCCGGCAGCGTCGTCTTCCGCCGCTCGCCGCGCCGCGTCCAGCCCGGCTACACCTGGCTGGCCTTCGGAGCCGCCGTCCACCTCCTGCTGTGGACGCTGGCGACCTGGGGGCTCGCCCTGTACGTCGGCGCCGAGGGCTCCTTCAAGTCCGTCTACGGGCCCCTCAGCGCGTTCGTCTCGCTGCTGCTCTGGTGCTACCTGACCTCGCTCGCCCTCTTCCTGGGCCTGGCCTTCGCCGCCCAGTTGGAGGCGAGGCGGGCGGGCGTCCGCGAGCCGATCACCGAGGACCCGGGCGCCTGAGCGCGCCGGGCACTGAAACGTTCGAGAGAGGGTAGGGCGGCATCCATGGGTGTACGTGACATGGTGGGATTCCTGGACCCGGGCCGCTACGGCCCCGACCGGCGGCTGGGCATGCGGATGCTGCTCGCGGTCGCCGCCTTCGCGGTGGCGGCCGTGCCGTTCGGCCTGGTGCTGCTGCTGGTCGAGGCCCACTGGCCGCCCGCGCTCCGCCTCGACCGCGACACCGCCGAGGACCTGCACCAGCAGGCGCTGGCCCACCCCGCCCTGGTCTCCGTCCTGCGGGTCCTCACCGACATGGTCTGGGACCCGGTGACCATGCGGCTGCTCACCGTCCTCCTCGTCGTCTGGCTGCTGTTCCGCCGCGCCTGGCGGCTCGCCGCCTGGGCGGCGGTCACCGTCGCCGCGAGCGGCCTGGTCGGCCTGCTGGTCAAGACGGTCGTCGCCCGCACCCGCCCCTCGCTGCCCGACCCGGTCGCCCACGCGCCCGGCTTCTCGTTCCCCTCCGGCCACGCCATGACCGCGGCCACCTGCTGCCCGGTGCTGCTGCTGGTCCTGCTGCCGATGGTGCCCCGCCGGTGGCGCCCGCTGCCGTGGGCCCTGGCGGTCGTCTCCGTGGTCGGCGTCGGCTACACCCGGGTGGCGCTCGGCGTGCACTGGCTGAGCGACGTGGTCGGCGGCTGGCTGCTGGGCCTCGCCGTGGTCGCCGCCACCACCGCCGCCTTCGAGGCCTGGCGTACGGACGTCGGCCGCCGCCGCACCGCGCCCACCGAGGGCATCGCGCCGGAGGTGCGCTCCTCCGACCCCGAGCCGCCCGTCGGCGACTGCCCCGGGCCGCGCGACGCCCGCCGCGTCGCCGGCTGAGCGCCGCCCGCGGCCTGCCGCGTCCGTGCGGCCGGCCGGCCCGGGCGGGTCACCGTGCGGCCGGCCGGCCCGCCCGGGCCGCCGTGTGCAGGAGCCCGCAGCAGAGCGCGCCCACCGCGTACAGGGCCAGGTCGCGGGCGTCGAAGGTGGAGCCGAGGACCAGCCGGGCCGCGGTGCTGTGCTGCGACAGCCGCGCGGGCAGCCCGGTGAGCTGGAGGCACTCCACCGCCCAGCTCCACCCCAGCGCGGCGGCCGCGGCCGCCCGCGGAGCCGTCCGGGGGGCGGCCAGCACCGCCAGCGCGTACACCAGCGCCGTGTACAGGGCGGCCCCGCTGTACGCGGCGGCCGCGCCGCCCGCCGCCCGGAGCACGAGCCCGGCGGCGAGCACCGCCGCCGCCGCGGCCGCCGCCGCCCACCGCACCCGGCCGTCCCGCCCCGCCGCTCCCGGGGTCTCCTTCCCTCCGTCCGCAGCCCGTCCGTCCGCAGCCCGTCCGTCCGCCGCGCGGCCGTCCGTCATCCGGCCAGACCTCCCATGGGGCCGTCCTCGGCCAGGGACCGCCACGGCCGCGACGGCTCCGCGAAGGCCTCCGGGTCGAGGTGCTCGACCAGGCGCTCCGCCCACATCCCCAGCAGGGCGTCCGGGGCGTAGGCCCGCCAGGGCAGGGGTGCTGGTCCGCGCCTCCAGCGGCTGTTCTCGGTCCGGACCCTCCGCACGGCCCAGCAGACGTGGAGCAGGGCCGAGAGGTCCCGGTTGAGGTAGGCGTCCGGCCGGCCCTCGTCCCCGCCGACGGGCACCTCCAGCCGGCCCGTGGCGCCGTCCAGCACCACGGGCAGGTCGTCGACCCAGCCCGCGAGCAGCAGGAAGTCCCGCTGGTGCCACCGGGCGTCCGGGTCGCCGGGCTCCACGTCCTCGAAGCACTCCGGCCAGGCCTCGCCGAACGGGACGAGCCGCTCCTCCGGCTCCTGGAACAGGCCGTCCCCCAGCGGCACGCCCACCTCGGCCAGCAGGCGGCGCGTCGGCCCGTGCACGAGCCGCTCCGGCAGGTCCGCCTCCGCATAGCGGTACGGTTCGCCGAGCTCGGCGACCAGGTCCGGCGTGATCTCGTACGCCGGACCGCCCGGACCTCCGGGCCGCGCGCCCCACCGCAGGCTCCGCGCCAGGACGGCGTGCGCCCAGTGCGCGGGCGGGGCGTCCCCCGCGAACACCTCCGGGTCGATCTCCCGCATCCTCCCCAGGGCCGCCGCGGCGACCTCGTCGGCCACGGCCGGTCCGCGCCTGCCGCCGAGGGCCGCCGGGTCGGACGCGGTCCGCCACACCAGCTCGACCTCCCGCGCCAGTGCCACCAGCGTCGAGAGGTCCGACGCGAGCAGGTCCCGTCCCGGCCCTGCCGCGGTCCCGGGTCGCCGGGCGAGGTGGACGCGCCCGGTGGCGCCGTCCAGCACCACCCGGTCCAGGCCGTAGGCGGGCCTGCCCAGCCCGAGCAGCCCCTCCTCCCCGGGCGGGCCCTGCCGGGGCGGAGCACCGGGGGAGGGGGCGGCCCGGCCGGCGCCGAGGTCCGGGGCCAGCTCCAGGTCCGCGGCCCGCAGGGGCAGGCCCACCTCCGCCAGGAAGCGGCGGCTCGGCCCGTGCGCCAGGGCCGCCGGCGGCGCCGTCCGGGCCCGTCCCACCCCGTCGGCGCCGAACCACTCCCCGATCCGACCCGCCGTCAGTCCGCCTGCCCTCAGCCCGTCCGCCGCTCCGCCCATGGCGGACGACCCTACCGGTGCGCCAGCCGGCCGGAGGCCCCCTCCCGGCCTGCGGGGCCGCCCGCCCGCTGGCCGGAGGAGGCTCCGGCACCCCCGCCCCTCAGCCCGGCCGCCCCTCAGCCCGGCGTGCCGACGGCGTCGGCCACGGACCGCCCGCCGTCGGCGGCCCCGGCGGGGTCCGGCAGCCCTGCGGGCTCCTGCGGAACTGCGGGCTCCCGCGGGCCTGCGGGGGAGGGGACGGCTGCCGCCCCCGCGCCCCGCCCGCGCCGCCGGTCCATCCCGCGCCACTCCGGCCGCAGCCCGGTGAGGGTCGTGGTGAGGAGGTACGCGCCGCCGGCCGCCAGCAGGACCGGCGCCAGGCCGGCGGCGGCCACGGCCGCGCCGCCGAGGAGGCCGCCCAGGGGGATGCCGGCCCAGGCCAGCGAGTCCCCGATGGCGCCGACGCGTCCGAGCAGACGGCGCGGCACCCGTTCGAAGGCGACCGCCCCCAGGATCGGGTTGAGGAACCCCGCGCCGAAGCCGCCCGCGGCGAAGACCGCCAGGACCGCCCCCGTCGGCGCGCCCAGGGCCAGGACCAGGAACTTGGGGGCACCGGCCACCAGGAAGCCCGCGAAGAAGACGGTCCGCCGCCGCATCCGGTGCGCGACCGCCGCCGCCACCAGGCTCCCGCAGACCGCCGCGACGCCCCAGGCGCTCCCGGTGAGCCCGATGGCGGCGGGCCCGCCCCCGGACTCCTTCGCCCACACCGGGACCAGCACCGTCGTGAACCCCGCGTCCAGCAGGTTGGTGACGGCGACCATCACACTGACGGTGAGCAGCAGCCGGTCGCCGCGCAGGAAGCGCAGCCCCTCCCCGAACCGCTGCCAGTAGCCCTGCCCGGCACCGCCCTCCGCGTCCTGCGGGGAGGCGGCGGACCGGCCGGCGCCGCGCGGCAGGCCGAGGCCGACCACCACGGCGCCGAGCGCGAAGCAGGCCGCGTTCACGGCCACGCCGGCGAGCGGGCCGACGAGCGCGACCAGCGCGCCGCCCGCCGCCGGACCGACCGTGGAGGCCAGCCGCTCGGTCACCCCGGCCAGGCCGGCCGCCCGCTCCAGCGGGACCCGGCTGCGCTCGGCCGCCTCGGGCACCATGACGTGCTTGGCCAGGTCGCCGGGGCCGCGCACCGCGCCGACGGCGGCGACCAGGGCCAGCAGCGTCCCGAAGTGCAGCAGCCCCAGGGCGTGCAGCAGGGGGACGAGCGCCGCCGCGACGGCGCTGGCGGCGTCGGCCGTCCAGGAGGCCCGCCGCGGGCCGACCCGGTCCAGCAGCGGTCCGGTGAGCGCCTTGACCAGCACGTAGGGCGCCATCTCGCAGAAGGCGACCAGGCCGGTCCGGGTGGCGCTGCCGCTGGTGGCGAGGACGAACCAGGGGAGCGCGACGGCGGAGATCCGGGTGCCGGTCAGCGACACCGCCGTCGCCGTGAGGACCGCCGCCAGCGGCCGCAGCTCGCGCCGCCCGGCGGGGTCCTCCGCAGCGGGCGCCTCCGTGGCCGGTGCGCTCACGACTCCTCCTCCGCGTCCGCGCCCGCCTCGTCCGTGTCCGCCTCGTCCGTGTCCGCCCCGTCCGCGTCCGCCCCGTCCGCGTCCAGCTCGGGCAGCAGGTGGGAGACCACCGAGACCCGCTGCGCCCCGGGCGGTGCGGACGCCGCCGCCCCGGGCGTGTCCTGGCGGTAGCGGGCCACCACCGACGCCAGCTCCTCCTGCAGGGCGCAGGCCTCCTCCGGCGTCAGCCGCAGGGCCCAGTCGCTCATGTCGAAGGCCTCCTGCCAGGCGCGCGGCGCGGTCGGGAGTTCGTTCAGCGTCCGCTGCAGGCTCAGGGTGTGCGCGGCGGCGACCGACTGGAGGTACGCCAGGGTGGCCTCGGGCTCCTGCGCGGCCAGGTCGAGGTCGTCGAACCGGGTGACCCGGTGCACGGAGCGCCACCAGCGGTCCCGGGCGTTGCCGCGGCCGGTGTCCTCCTCGACGAAGCCCGCGGCGGCGAGCTGGCGCAGGTGGTAGCTGGTGGCTCCCGAGGTGAGCCCGGTCCGGTCGGCCAGCCGGGTGGCGGTCGAGGGCCCGTGCCGGCGCAGCAGGCCCAGGAGCTGCACCCGGACGGGGTGCGCCAGGGCCCGCAGTCCGCGGGCGTCCAGTACGACGTCGGTGGCGGGGTCCGGCCCGCGGCGGTCGTCCATGCGACGACCGTACAACCGCCAAGAGTTCTTTGCAAACGTTTCTTTGCGATCCACGGGAGGGGGCTTTCGCGTGAAGAGGCTCACACGCCCGTGGGGGATTACGACGCCCGGTAGGAGACCCCCGCGCCCCGTCCACGGCCCGGATAAACCTCTGTTTTCGTGCGAATCGGGTGTTTAACGATCGAAGTGGG
>NZ_JAJLRA010000029.1 GCF_020991365.1 Streptacidiphilus sp. ASG 303 | reverse complement strand
TCGACCTGTCGTACATGTTCATCGCGCACGACCTGTCGATCGTGCGGCACATCTCGGACCGGGTGGGGGTGATGTACCTGGGGAAGATGGTCGAGATCGGCACGGACACCCAGATCTACGACCACCCCACGCACCCGTACACGCAGGCGCTGCTCTCGGCGGTGCCGGTGCCGGATCCGGAGGCGCGTGAGGGGCGGGAGCGGATCATCCTGCAGGGGGATGTGCCCTCGCCGGCGAACCCGCCGTCGGGCTGCCGGTTCCGCACGCGCTGCTGGAAGGCGCAGGAGCGGTGTGCGACCGAGGTGCCGCTGCTGGCGGCGCCGTCGTGGCTGAAGGGCGAGGCGGCGCACGACTCGGCGTGCCACTTCGCCGAGGAGAAGGACGTGGTGCACGCCGCCTGACCGCGGCGTGCCACGGCGTGCCGGCTCCGGCTCGCAGCGGCCCGGCCGCGCCCGCCCCCCGTCGAGGGGGCGGGCGCGGCCGGGCCGTTTGCGCGGGCGTCACCCGCACGGCCCCGCACGCCCTCCCGACCCACCGCCCCCCGGACCGGAACGGAAGACGGTACGGTCCGACAGCCGGACAGCCGGACAGCCGGACAGCCGGACAGCCGGACAGCCGGACAGCCGGACAGCCGGACAGCCGGACAGCCGGACAGCCGGACAGCCGGACAGCCGGACAGCCGGAAGGCCCGGACCGCGGGTGCGGTCCGGGCCTCCCTCATGCGGCCTGGCGGCTGTGTCAGCCGGTGAAGCCGATGTTCTGGTACACGACCTCCTGCTGGTTCTGCGGCGAACCCAGGTTGGCCAGGGTCTTCTTGGCGCCGAAGATGGCCGGGCGCTGGTACAGCGGGAAGACGGTGACGCCCTGCCAGATCAGCTTGTCGGCCGCGTTGGTGTCCGCGATCGCCTGCGCCGGGTCGAGGTCGCTGACGCTCTTCGCCATGGCGGCGTCGATCGCCGGGTTGGCGTACCAGGCGAAGTTCTGGAAGTTGTTGTCACCCTTGGGGCTCTGGTAGATCGACTTGTTCGACGACACCGGCCAGGCGTTGCCCAGCCAGGAGAAGGCGGTGATGTCGAACTTGCCGGGCTGCACGTACTTGTCGAAGAAGTCGTCCGACGGCACGGCCTTGATGTCGAGCTTCACGCCGACCTGCTGGAGCATCTTCTGCGCCAGCTTGCCCTCGTTCTCCGAGACGGCGGTGCCGTCGGGGTAGACGAAGCTGACCTCGAGGGTCTTGCCGTCCTTCTGGCGGTACTGGCCGTTCATCTTCCAGCCGGCCGAGTCCAGGGTGGCCTTCGCGGCGGCCGGGTCGTACTTGCCGACGTCGCCGGAGTTGTCCTGGTAGCCCTTCTGGCCGTTGACGAAGAAGTGGTTGTTGAGCATCAGCGGCGGCCAGTTCAGACCCTGGAGGTCGGACTTGGCGATGGCCTCGCGGTTGATGGCCTGGGCGATGCCCTTGCGGACGCCGACGTCACCGAGCACCGGGCTCTTGGTGTTGAAGGTGAAGTGGCGGAACTGCGGGCCGGCGGCCTCGCGGATCTCGCCGTCGGTGCGGCCCTGGGCCTGCTTGAAGCCGGCCGCGCTGGGGCCGATGTTGACGAAGTCGATCTCGCCGTTCGCGTAGGCGCCGGGGGCGGCGTCCGTGGTCAGCGCACGGAAGATGATCTTGTCGAGGATGGCCGGCTCGGCCCACCAGTCGGGGTTGCGGACGACCGTGACCGTCTTGGTGGTCGCGTTCATCGACTGCAGCTTGAACGGGCCCGCGGTCATCGGGATCTTGTTCAGGTAGCCCTTGTTGAACGCGTCCGCGGTGGCGGTGTACTTCGCCGGGTACAGCGGGGCGAAGAGGCCGGTCCAGTCGCCGAAGTTCTTCTTGAAGGTCACCACGGCCTGCTGGTCGCTGGTGCCCTTGACGACGCTCTCGATGTCCTCGTAGCCGGTGGTGCTGCCGACCTGGAACTTGGCGTCCTTGCCGCTGAGGGCGTTCGCCTCGGAGGCGAGGTCCTTCCAGGTGATCGGGGAGCCGTCGGACCACTTGGCCTTCGGGTTGATGTCGTACGTCACGACCTGCTTGCCGTCCTTGGTGGACTGCTGCACGTCGCTGAAGAACTCCTTGGCGACGTAAGGCGTGCTCTTCTCGTCCACGTGGAACGGGACCGGGAGCAGGGCCTCCATCACGGCGTCGGTGGAGTACTCCGCGCCGTTGATCTGGAGGTAGTTCCACTGCTCGGAGTACTGGTCGATCGCCCAGGTGAGGGTGCCGCCCTTCTTGAGCTTCTCCCGCGGCACGGTGTTGTTGTCACTGGTGGTGATCTTCACCGCGTTCTCGGCGGACTTGCTGGCCGCAGGGTCGGCCTTCTTGTCGCCGCCGCCGCTGCCGCAGGCCGTCAGGCTCAGGGAGGCGACAGCGACGGACGCCACCAGGGCGAGCGGGATTCTGGAGTGCTTCACAGGGTTTCTCCCAGGGGGAACGGGTTTTCCGGGTCGAGCACGGTGCCGGCGGCACCTGGATCTGGGGTGATGCCGCAGCGGTCAGACCACCTGCAGCGCCGCCGCGTGGTGACAGGCGGCGGAGTGGTCCGCGGCGAGGGAGTGCAGCATCGGGTCCTCGTCCCGGCACTGCTGGGCCTTCGCCTCGTCCAGCTGGGCGAACTTCGGGCAGCGGTTGCGGAAGCGGCAGCCGCTGGGCACGTCGGCGGGGCTCGGCAGGTCGCCGGTGAGCAGGATCCGCCTCCGCTCCCGCTCCTTGTGCGGGTCCGGCAGCGGAACGGCCGACAGGAGCGCCTGGGTGTAGGGGTGGGACGGCGCCTCGAAGACCTTGTGCGTCTCGCCGACCTCGACGATCCGGCCCAGGTACATCACCGCGACGCGGTCGGCGGTGTGGCGCACCACCGACAGGTCGTGGGCGACGAACAGGTAGCTCAGGCCCAGCCGCGCCTTGAGGTCGTTCAGCAGGTTGAGCACGCCGGCCTGGATGGAGACGTCGAGCGCGGAGACCGGCTCGTCCAGGATCACCAGCTTCGGCTCCAGGGCCAGGGCGCGGGCGATGCTGATGCGCTGGCGCTGGCCGCCGGAGAACTCCTGCGGGTACCGGTCGGCGTGGTCGGGCTTGAGGCCGACCAGTTCGAGCAGCTCGGGGATGCGGGCGGCGATCCGGTCCTTCGACCAGCCGTGCGTCTCCAGCGGCTCGGCCAGGATGTCGCCCACGGGCATGCGGGCGTCCAGGGAGGCCATCGGGTCCTGGAAGACGACCTGCACGTCGCGGCGGAGCGCCTTGCGGTCGGCCCGCTTCAGGTGCCGGGTGTCCTTGCCGAGCACGCTGATGGTGCCGCCCTGCCCGGTGGGCAGGTCCAGGATCTCCAGCAGCGTGGTGGTCTTGCCGCAGCCCGACTCGCCCACCAGGCCCAGCGTCTCGCCCTCGCGGATCTCCAGGCTGATGCCGTCGACGGCGCGGACGGTGCCGACCCGGCGCTTGAAGACCGCGCCCTTCATCAGGGGGAAGTGCTTGACGAGGTCGTCGACCTCCAGGACGGCGGCGCGCTCGGCACGCGGCAGCCGCTCCTGCGGGCCCGCCTCCGGCAGCTCCGGGACCGGGTAGATCTCCTCGGGGACCAGGCCGCCCTCCCGGCCCAGCTCGTAGCCGCGGATGCAGGCCACGGGGTGGTCCACGCCCTCCGGCGCGACGAGCGAGGGCTCGACCTCCAGGCAGCGGTCGATCGTGATCGGGCAGCGGGCGGCGAAGGGGCAGCCCGGCGGCAGCTCCACCATCGACGGCGGGGTGCCCTCGATGGGGATCAGCGGGCCGCCGTCGTTGTCGAGGCGGGGGATCGAGCCGAGCAGGCCGATCGTGTACGGCATCCGGGGCGTGTAGTACACCTGGTCGACCGTGCCGGTCTCGACCGGCTTGCCCGCGTACATCACCATGACGCGGTCGGCGAAGCCGGCGATGACCCCCAGGTCGTGGGTGATCATGACGATCGCGGCGCCGGTGACGTCCTGGGCCTTCTTCAGCACGTCGAGCACCTGGGCCTGGATGGTGACGTCCAGGGCGGTGGTGGGCTCGTCCGCGATGATGACCTTGGGGTCGTTGGCGATGGCCATCGCGATCATGGCGCGCTGGCGCATGCCGCCGGAGAACTCGTGCGGGAAGGCGTCGACCCGGCGGTTGGGGTCGGGGATGCCGACCACGTCCAGCAGCTCGATCGCCCGCTTGCGGGCGGCCTCCTTCGACAGGTCCTGGTGGATCTGCAGGGCCTCGACGATCTGCGTGCCGATGGAGTACACGGGGGTCAGGGCGGACAGCGGGTCCTGGAAGACCATGCCGATCTCCCGGCCGCGGATCCGGGACATCTCCCGGTCGCCGAGGCCCAGGATGTCGCGGCCGCCCAGCCGGATCGCGCCGCGCACCGAGGCGCTCTCCGGCAGCAGGCCGAGGACGGCCATCGAGCTCACGGACTTGCCCGAGCCCGACTCGCCCACGATGCCGAGCACCTCGCCCGGCCGCACGGAGTACGACACCCCGCGGACCGCCTGCACCTCGCCGGCCTCGCTCGGGAAGGTGACGTGGAGGTCCTCCACCTCCAGCACGGGGGCGGTCGCCGCTGCCGGCGCCCGACCCGGCTCGGGACGGGTCTCGATCACGCGGGTGGTCCTTCCTGCTTGCTCCGGCCCGGGGCCGGCGGGGCTGCTGCTGTCCTGCGGCTCGCTGGTCACTTCGACCCCAGCACGTCTGCCTCGGAGGTCTGCGGGGAGGCGGCGGCCCGGGCGGCCGCGGCCTTGCGGCGGGCCTTCCCGGGCTTCGCCTTGGCGCCGGCCGCGTTCGGGTCGAGCGCGTCGCGCAGTCCGTCGCCGATGAAGGCGATGGCGAGGCCGACCAGGACCAGGCAGCCGGCCGGGAACCAGAACAGCCACTGGTAGGTGGTGGCGGACGTGGTGCCCGCGGCGATGACGGTGCCCAGCGAGACGTCGGGGGCCTGGATGCCGAAGCCGAAGTAGGAGAGGCCGCTCTCACCGATGATCGCGACGCTGACCTGGATGGTGGCGTCGATGATCAGCAGGGAGGCCATGTTGGGCAGGATGTGCCGGGCGATGATCTTCCACGTGGGGACGCCCAGGTACTTGGCCGCCTTGACGAACTCGCGGTCCTTCAGCGTCTGGGTCATGCTCCTGATGACCCGCGCGGTGATCATCCAGCTGAACGCGGCCAGCAGGACCACGAAGATCAGCCAGGTGGCGCCCTGGAAGACCGGGGACAGCACGGCGATGATCAGGAAGCTCGGCATCACCAGCAGCAGGTCGACGACCCACATGATGACCCGGTCCACCCAGCCGCCGAAGTAGCCGGCGGAGGCGCCGGCCACGGCCGCGAGCGCCGTCACGATCAGGCCCACCAGGAGGCCGATCACCAGCGACTTCTGCAGGCCGCGGCAGGTCTGCGCGAACAGGTCGGCACCGGACTGGTCCGTGCCGAACCAGTGGTCGCCCGACGGCGGCTGGAGGAACGCGTCGAAGTCGAGGTCCTCGTAGCTCCACTTGTCCAGCAGCGGGCCGACCCAGGCCAGCAGGAAGAGGAGGACGAGCAGGCCGATCCCGACCAGCGCGAGCCGGTTGCGCGCGAACCGGCGCAGGGTGAGGCGCAGGCGGCCGGAGCGGCCGGGTGCGACGGGGGCGGTGACCTGGGAGGACAGGGGGGCACCCACCGCGACGGCGGGGGCCTCCTCCGGCTCGAGGGCCGGTTGCTGCTGAAGACTCATGGCGCGAACTCCTGGGGGCGGCGGACTGGTGGTGCGGTGCGGGCGGTGCTCAGCTGACGCGGACGCGGGGGTCGAGTGCCGCGTAGATGACGTCGGAGAGCAGTCCCGCCACCAGGACGACGACGGCCGTGAAGAGGCTGACGGCGGCGACGGAGTTGGTGTCGTTGGTGTTGATGGAGTCCACCAGCCACTCGCCCATGCCGTGCCAGTTGAAGATCTTCTCGGTGAAGGTGGCGCCGGTGAAGAGCAGCACCACGTTGTAGACGAGCAGGGGGACGATCGGCAGCACCGCAGTGCGCAGGCCGTGCTTGATCAGGGCGGTGCGCCGCCGCAGGCCCTTCGCCCGCGCGGTCCGCAGGAAGTCGCTCCCCAGGACGTCGAGCATGGTGTTGCGCTGGTACCGGCTGTAGGTGGCCATCTGCACCAGGACGAGGGTCAGGGTGGGGAGGATCAGGTGGTTGAACCGGCTGAGCAGCTGCGCCCAGAAGCCGTTGACGTCCGGGTCGTACTCGCCCGTGTACTGCAGCACGGTGCTGCCGGCGGCGTGGTTGAAGTTGACCGCGAGCAGCTCCAGCGAGATCGCGATCACGAAGATCGGCATCGCCAGGACGAAGAACGACCCCAGCGTGGTGAACCGGTCGAAGAACCGGTACTGCCTGATCGCGCCCCAGGCGCCCAGGAAGACGCCGCCGAGGGAGCCGAGGAGGGTGGAGATGAGCAGCAGGCGGACGCTGACGCCGACCCGCCGGCCGAAGTCGTCGTTGACCGAGCCGCCCTTGACGTTCTTGCCCAGGTTGCCGGTGGCCACGTCGGCCGCCCAGTGCCCGAAGCGCTCGAAGACGGGGGTGTGCGGGTCGAGGTTGTACTCCTGCAGGGTCTTCGAGATGACCGCCTCCGGCGGTCTGGGGTTCTTCGACTCGAAGTTCGAGCGGGGGTTCAGGCTCAGGGCGGCCAGAAAATAGGCGAGACAGGATGCCACGATGACGAGCACCATGTAGTTGGCCAACCTGCGCAGCAGGAAGCGACCCACGCTCTTACCCTTCCCTACGGTCCGGTGCTCTGCCGCGCACGCTGCGGCCCCGCGCGGGTCGCGTACGAGTGGCGCGGCCGACGACGACGTATGACATGAGCATGCGCCACGGGTGATGACCGGACGTCGAACTGCCGCTGGTGAACGGCTTCGGGCCATATCCTTGCCGCGGCGTGACGGCGTTGTCGACAAGCAGCCGATCAAAGATTGGTAACGCTCGGCGCTTTTAGGGGCCGCCGCTCTTTGGTTCCCGGAAGCCCGGTGCGGGGGAAGCGCACTATTCCCCCGCAGCGCCTCCGCCGATCATCCTGTTCGATAATCGGACGTCATTTCCACGACTGTCCGCTGAGCGGTGACGGTGGCTCACAAGCCTTTTCCGGACCCGCCGTACGGCGGGGTGGGGGCTGTGGTTATGCCGCTTTTGGGATCTATGGAGCGAGTGCGCGGTTCGGGAGGTATGGCCGACCGGTGGGTGCCCTCCCCGCGGTTTGCGGGCGGTCCGCTAATCGCTTCGGCGGGGATTCCGGGGGCGGTGGCCAATACTCGCCACAGACGCCAACCCGCCACCATTCCGGGGCCGGTTTACACGCCGTTGACAAAACCCGGGCGGCGGACGCGCCGAAGGCCGGGCCCGGAGCGTCCGGGCCCGGCCTTCGCCGTGCGGGGCGGCGTCCGGCCGGCGTGCCGCCGACCGGTGGACGCCCGGGGGTCAGCCGGCGGTCACGGGCAGGACGACGGTGCGCCCGGCGCCGGTCTTGTCCAGGGCCGAGGAGATGGCGTCCGCGACGTCCTTGACGGTCACCGGTCCGACGGTGGAGCCGTGCTTCATCTGCAGGCCCGTGAAGGCGCCCTTGATGCGCGACTCCAGGACGGGCAGGTCGAACACCGGGACCACCCTGCCGCTCGCGTCGGGGGCGAGCCGCAGGGAGCGGGCGAACGTGGCGGGTCCGAACGGGACGCCCACCTGGTCGGCCTGGCCGCGCCGGACCCGGACGAAACCGCCCTGCACGACCTGCCGGCCCAGGCCCGCCGCGGCCGCCCGGAGGTCGGCGAGGGAGGCCTTCGGCCGCGCGTCGGTGACCTGCAGCTCGATCGGGGCGGACGTCCGTCCCTGCGCCCGGGCCTCGTAGGCCCGCCGGACCGCTGCGGCGGCCGAGTCGACGTCGACGCTCTTGCCCGCCTTCGGCGGCACGACCACCGGCCTGCCGGAGGCGAACGACACGTACCCCTCCTTCGGGCCCTGGCCCGCCCGGCCCGCGAGCTGCTGCAGGGCGGCGCGGAGCTTGGGCAGGTCGATCCTGACCTCCGGCGCCACGGCCTTGGTGGCGCCGGTCAGCGAGCCGACGACGTCCACCGGGTTGTAGCTGTGCCGGGTGAGCCCGTCCACCGTGGCGGTGGTGTCGAAGTACAGCCCCGCCGTGGCCGGGTCCAGGGACACCTGCCGCCCGCCGATGCTGATCGGGACAGGCTGCCGGCCGATCCTCGCGACCGTGGAGTCCAGGGTGTGCACGGCCGCGTCACGGCTGCTGCCGCCGATGTCGGTGCCGAGCACGGTGGTGCCCTTGGGCACGTCGGCCTGGTTGAGCATCAGGCCCGCGCCGTAGGCGGCGCCGGCCGCGCAGACCAGGGCGCCCACCGCGTAGACCAGGAGCTTCTTCGCGCGACCGGGACGGCGCGGTGCGGGGGCGTCGTCCGCCGCCCCGCCGTCGGCCGGGCCGGCCTCGGGCACGGGCACCGTGACCGGGGCGGGCCGGGACGCGCCCGCGGGACCGGGGCGGAAGTCCTCCTCGCGGAAGCCCGGGCCGAAGGGGTCCGCGGACGGCGCGGCCGGACCGCCGGCGAAGGGGTCGGCCGGGTGGCCCGCCGGGCCGCCGGCGAACGGGTCGGCTGCGGCCGGGAAGGCGGCGGTGTTCTCCTCCGGGCGCCCGCCGGCGACCGGGGGGAAGCCGCCGACGGCGGTGTCCCCCAGGGCGGCGTCCCCCGGTGCGGTGTTCCGCGGACGGGTGTCCCGGCCCGGCCCGGCCGGGCCGGGCCCGAAGGGGTCGTCCCCGCGGTCGGGCCGGAAGCCGTCGCCGGGAGCGCCGCCGGGGGCGCCGCCCGCGGGGCGGCTGCGGACGCCGAGGCCGGGCGGGAACGGTCCGGCCGCGGGCCGCGGTGCGGGGCCGTCCGGGAAGGCGTCGCCACCGGACCCCTGCTGGGGCGGCGGGGCGAAGGGCGACGCGGGCGCGCCGCCGGGCCGGGGGCCGCCGGGGCCCCGCCGGGGCGGGGTGCCCTCCGGGGCGGTGCCGCGGCCGGGCTCGGCCTGGCCGGGGCGTCCGGTGGTGCGCGGGGGCGCGAACGACTCGTCGGGCGCCGGAGCGGACGGCGGGGGGACGGGCGCGCCCGCGCTCCGACCGCCGTTCTGGGCCGACCCGTTCGGGGCGCTCCCGTTCGGGGTGCCCCGGGGCGGCGTGCTCGAGGGCGGCGTGCTCGCGGGCGGGCCGTCCGCCCCGGGCCCGGACTTCCGGCGCGGCCGGAACCACTCGCCGGTGGCGTCGGGCGAGGCGGGCGCCTCCCCGCTCCCGGGGGTCTGCCACTCGGGCGGCAGGTCCGGCGGGGTGGAGGTGCGGTTCTCGGGGTCCATCACACCGAGCACCGGCGAGGCGGGCGCACCCGCCCGGCGCCGGGGCGCCGTGTCCTTCCCGTCGCCGGGGGCCGGCTGCTCGGCCGCCTCCCCGTCCTTCACGGGGCTGCGCACCACCACCGGCGGGATCGGCCGGGACCCGGGGATGTTGATGCGGATGCGCGTGGTGAGCGTGGTCTCGGTGCGGGGGCCGTCCTCGGCGGCGGGCTCCTCGGCGCCGCCCGCCGGGCCGGGCCCCCCGGTGCCGAAGCCGCCGTCCCGCAGGCCGTTGCCGCCGAAGCCGCCCGGCGCGCGGCCGTCGGCGCCGGTGACCTGCGGCACGCCGTACGGGGGCGTGCCCGACGGATAGGCGTCCCCGCCCTTGCGGCGGGGGCTCGGGGACGCGTTGTCAGTTTCGCGGCTGCTCAATGCTGCTCCGGGTTCGCCTCTGTCGCCCGCCGGGGGCTCCAGTCGCGGATGGTGGATCGACCTCCGTGCGGCGCACCGCACACAGGATCTGGTTGGCCGGCGCCGGCCCGCGGACCGGCCCCGCGGGGCACGGCCGGTGCCTCCCGGCGTGCGTACCGCTGTCGGGAGTCTAGGGTCCTGCGGGCGACCCGCCGTTCGGGGGGCCGCCGCACCACCATACTGGGAACGCCGTGGTGGCGGTCCGGTTCCGATAGAACCCCGTTGGTCCGAATCGCGGCGTATGCACCTCCCTGTCCGGGCTGCTGACGCACCGTCGTCCGGTCGTCGTCCGGAGGGCCGGCTCCCGGCGGACACCACCGATGACGTGTCCCGGCGGCGGACGGTTCAGGGAGGACCGCCCCGACGGGCCGGACGGCTCAGCGACCGCCCGCGCGCCCGGCCCCGGAGCCCGGTTCGTACAGCGGGCGGGTCGGCAGGGTGGCGCAGATCACGCCCCCCACCGCCCCCGCGAAGAGGTAGACGTACGACCCGATGCCGCTGGCGAGGACGAAGTCGCCCTCCGGCCGCGGGCTCATCAGCACCATCAGCGCGAGGAACCAGCCGGCCAGCGGGGCGCCCGCCCCGAGCTTCGTGGTGGTCAGCCGCAGCCCGCCGTAGAAGAGGCCCAGGGTCGCCGCCAGCGCCAGCAGCAGGCCGCCGGGGAACCAGAGCGACTGGGTGAAGGAGCCGGCCAGCGCGGTCACCGCCCCCGCCACCGTCAGGGCCGCGTAGGCGGCGGCCCGCGCGGCGCGCGGCGGGGGCGCCTCCGACAGCCGCTCGGCGCGCGAGCCGAGCACGGCGGCGACCCCCGACGGCCGGGGGCGCGGCGGTACCGGCAGCGGCCTGCCCGGGCGCGGGTCCTCCGGCATGGCCGGGCTCACCGGGTCTCCCCGGCGCGGGCGGGGGCGGCGCCCCGGCCGCTGTCCGGACCCGTGTCCAGGCCGGCGAAGAGGTCGTCCTCCCAGCCGTCGGCGACGCCGGGCACGCCGTGCACCAGCCGGTAGTACTCCACCGCCGGCATCGGCTGGCCCAAGTCGTTGGAGAGCGCGAAGAAGGGGCCGTCCACGGCGATCTGGGTGGCGTGCGCCGCCATGGCGGCGGCCTTCCGCGCCGCGTGCGCGGAGCCGTCCACCGCGGCGGTCACCAGGGCGTCGTCCACCACGCCGGGGACGTCGTCGGCGCTCGCGACCCCGGGGAAGGGGCTCTCCTTCCCCGCGGCGCGCAGCGCGGCGAAGCCGGCCTCCAGCACCGAGCGGGGCATGCAGTTCCAGTAGACCTTGGGGACCGCCCAGGCCGGGCCGAGGTCCGGCCGGAACGCCGGGTCGGCGGCCAGCGCGTGGGCGCGCATGGCGACCCGGTGCGCCTGGATGTGGTCGGGGTGCCCGTAGCCGCCGTCCTCGTCGTACGTGACGAGCACCTGCGGCCGCACCTCGCGCACCACGGCGACCAGGTGGGCGGCGGCCTCGTCCACGTCGGCGCGCCAGAAGCAGCCGGGGCGGTCGTTGCTCGGCACGCCCATCATCCCGGAGTCCCGGTAGCGGCCCGGGCCGCCGAGGAAGCGGTGGTCGGTGACGCCGAGCTCCTTCATGGCGGCGGCCAGCTCGCCGGTCCGGTGCGCGCCGAGGGTGTCGTCGCGGTCGGCGGCCAGGTGGGCGAGCTCCGGCGGGATGACCTCGCCCTCCTCGCCGAGCGTGCAGGTCACCAGGGTGACCAGGGCGCCCTCCGCGGCGTACCGGGCCATGGTGGCGCCGTTGCCGATCGACTCGTCGTCGGGGTGGGCGTGGACCAGCAGCAGCCGGCGGGGCGGGAGGTCGTCCACGCCCGCACCGGCGGCGTCTTCGGTCGGGTCCGGCTGGTGCGGCAGGTCGCTCATGGGATCAGGGTAAGGGCGGCCCGCCGGGGCGGTGGACCGGTGGGTCCGTGCCGGGGCGCGGGGCCGGCTCAGGTCACAGCTTCAGTCCGTTGATCATGCCGGCCACGTTGCTGGTGACCTGCTGGATCGACGGGGCGATGGAACTGGACGCGAGGTAGAAGCCGAGCAGGGTGCACGCCAGTGCATGCCAGAACTTCAGGCCGGAGCGGCGGATCAGCAGTACCACGATGACCAGCAGCAGGATGGCTGCGGAGACCGTCAGGGCCATGGCGGTTCAACACCTCTCAGCGCGCCGCCGCCGGGGCGGCGGTCGGGACGGGCGGGACGGCGGGGACGGGTGCGACTGCGCGGCGGAGGCGGGACCCCGCCGCACCGGCTGGGGCCAACCGGCTATCCCTTCATACCCGATCGGTGAGCCCGCCATTACTTTCCGTCAGCCCGCATATGCCGGTGCACAGATGCACCGGCGGGGCGCACGCACCCCGGAACCCCGGTGCCCGGCGGGCTCCGGGCCCCTCCGGCGCCGGCCGCCGGTACGACAGGACGACGGGCGCCCGTACTCCCTCCGGGTGGGGGCGCGGCGGCATAGGGTCACCCGTATGACCAAGGAGACCTCCTTCCCCCGCCAGTACTCGCGGACGCTGCGCTACACCCTCGGCGCACCGCGCTCCTTCACGGTCTCGCCGGACGGTGCGCGGGTCGCGTTCCTGCGCTCCCGCTCCGGCACCGACCGGGCGAACCTGCTGTGGGTGCTGGACACCGCCACCGGCCGCGAGCGCGCCGCGGCCGACCCGGCGGAGCTGCTGGGCGGCGGCGAGGAGGACCTCTCCCCGGCCGAGCGGGCCCGCCGCGAGCGCACCCGCGAGGGGTCCGCCGGGATCGTCGGCTACGCCGTGGACGCCGACGCCGCGCTGGCCGCCTTCGCCCTCTCCGGGCGGCTCTTCACCGCGCCGCTGGCGCACGGCGCCGGGGAGGCCGGGGGCGGCGGCGCCCGCGAGATCCTGGTCACCGGCCCCGTCCTCGACCCCCGCCCGTCCCCCGACGGCCGCCACATCGCCTACGCCACCACCCGCGGCGACCTCCGCGTGGTCACCTCCGACGGGGAGACCGACCGGGCCCTCGCCGAGCCCGACGCCGACGGGGTGACCTGGGGTCAGGCCGAGTTCGTCGCCCAGGAGGAGATGGACCGCGGCCGCGGCTTCTGGTGGGCGCCCGAGGGTGGCCGGCTGCTCGCGGCCCGCGTCGACGACACCCCCGTGCAGCGCTGGTGGATCGCCGACCCCGCCCACCCGGCCGCCGCGCCCGCCGAGGTCGCCTACCCGGCGGCCGGCACCCCCAACGCCGAGGTGTCCCTCGCCGTCCTCGGCCTCGACGGCTCCCGCACCGACGTCACCTGGGACCGCGCCCGGTACCCCTACCTCGCCCGCGTCCACTGGTCGGCCGGCGGCCCGCCGCTCCTCCTCGTCCAGGCCCGCGACCAGCGCAGCCAGCTCGTGCTCGCCCTCGACCCGGACACCGGCGCCACCCGCACCCTCCACGTCGACGAGGACCCGGTCTGGCTCGACCTCTTCCCCGGCGTGCCCGCCTGGACCCCCGACGGCCGCCTGGTGCGGATCGCCGACGAGGGCGGCGCCCGCGTCCTCGCCGTCGGCGACCGGGTGCTCACCGGCGCCGCCCTGCACGTCCGGGCGGTCCTCGACGTCGGCCCCGACGACGTGCTCGTCGCCGCCTCGGCCGGCGAGGGGGCCGCGGACCCCGAACTCGGCGAGGTGCACGTGCTGCGGGTCGGCCCCGCGGGCGCCGTCCGCGTCTCCGGTCGGCCCGGGTACCACTCCGCGGTCCGCTCCGGGGACGTGACCGTGCTCTCCTCCGCCGCCCTGGACCGCCCCGGCAGCCGCGTCCGGGTGCTGCGCGGCGCCGAGCCGGTGGCCGAGATCGCCTCGTACGCCGAGACCCCGGTCATCGGCACCGGCGTGCGGCTGGTCGCGGCGGGCAAGCGGCGCATCCCCTGCGCGGTGCTGCTGCCCGACGGGTACGACCGCGACCGGGACGGGCTGCTGCCGGTCCTGATGGACCCCTACGGCGGCCCGCACGGCCAGCGCGTCGTCGCCGCCCGCAACGCCCACCTCACCTCGCAGTGGTTCGCGGACCAGGGCTTCGCCGTCGTCGTCGCCGACGGCCGCGGCACGCCCGGCCACAGCCCCGCCTGGGAGAAGGCCATCGCCTTCGACATGGCCGGCGTGACCCTGGACGACCAGGTGGAGGCGGTGCAGGCGCTCGCCGAGGAGTTCCCGCTGGACCTCGGCCGGGTCGCGATCCGCGGCTGGTCCTACGGCGGCTACCTCGCGGCCCTCGCCGTGCTGCGCCGCCCCGACGTCTTCCACGCCGCCGTGGCCGGAGCCCCCGTCACCGACTGGCGGCTGTACGACACCCACTACACCGAGCGCTACCTCGGCCACCCCGACGAGCGGCCCGAGGTGTACGACGCGCACGCGCTGGCCGCCGACGCGGCGGAGCTGAGCCGCCCGCTGATGCTCGTCCACGGCCTGGCCGACGACAACGTGGTGGCCGCGCACACCCTGCGGTTCTCCTCCGCGCTGCTGGAGGCGGGCCGCCCGCACACCGTGCTGCCGCTGTCGGGCGTCACCCACATGACGCCGCAGGAGCAGGTGGCCGAGAACCTGCTGCTGCTCCAGGTGGACTTCCTGCGCAGGTCGCTGGGCCTCTGAGGCCCCGCGGCCCGCGGCCCGCGCCGTGCGGGGCGCCCGGCCCGGCCGCCCCGCGCGGCCGGGCCGGACGCCCGGAGCGCGGGGCACGGCGGGGCACGGCGGGGCACGGCGGGGCGGGGGCCGGGTGCCCGGCCGGGCCTCAGGCGGCGGGCGGGTCCTCGCGGCCCGGCGGCCGGCCGGGGCCCGGCGCCCCCGGGCCGGACGGCCCCGGGCCCTCCCGCAGCGTGCGCTCGCGCTCCGCGGGCCCGCCCCCCAGCCGGGAGCCGACGACGGCCCAGACGACCCCGAGCAGCAGGGAGGCGGCGACCGCGGCCAGGACGATCACGAGCAGGAGGCGCATCTCTCTCCGCGGGTTTTCCGGGGGCGTTCGTCGGGGCCCGGTTCACGAGTGCACAAAGGGGGGATTCCCTGCCCGCGCGTCCCGAACCCGCCGAAGCGTACGGCGCGCGGGGCACGGCCGGGCCGCCCGGCGCGCCGGTCCCGTACCGTCCGCGGCCCCCGGGACCCCGGCCGTGCGGGGACCGGCCGGCGCCGGCGGGCGCCCCGGTCAGTTGAGGCGGTGCCGTGCGGCCTTCGCCTCCAGCCGGACGCGGGCGGCGGACTCCGGGTCGAAGGCGTCCAGGATCCCCGCGTAGGACTCCATCTCCGCCGCGCCGCCGAGGAAGTCCCCGGTGCGGACCAGGAGTTCGGCGCGCTCCAGGCGCAGCTGGGCCGGGTGCCGCGGCAGCAGCAGCGACAGCTCGGTGGCCCACAGCTGGGTGCGCGCGTGCTCCGGGCGGGACGCCGCCCAGGTGCGGATGTTGCCCAGCACCCGCAGCACGGTGTCGAGCGGCTGCGCCGGCGTGAGCATGTCCTCCGTCAGCGGCCCGCCGGTGGCCGCCGCGACGAGGTCCGAGGCGTCCTCCGGGGAGAGCCGGCGCCCGCCGCGGAACGGGTCGGCGAGCACGGGCCCGCCCTCCTCCGGGCCGCCGACCGCCACCACGAAGTGCCCCGGCAGCGCGACGCCGTGGACGGGCAGCCCGGCCCGCGCGCCGACGGCCGACCACACCAGGGAGAGCATGATCGGCAGTCCGCGGCGGCGCTCCAGCACCGCCGGCAGCAGCGAGGACTCCAGCCGGTTGTAGTCCGACGGCCGCCCGTGGAACCGCTCGCGGCCCGCCAGCACCGCCGCGAGCAGCGCCGCCACCGCCTCCGCGCCGCGGGGCCGGCGCTCGGCGACGGCCCGGCGCACCGCGGCGGCCAGGCGGTCCAGGGCGGCGCCGGCGGCGGCGACCGCCTCGTCCGGGTCGGCCTGCGGGTCCGCCTCCACGGCGGCGAGCAGGCAGAGCAGCACGGGGTCCGGGCACTCCGCCCTGGCCTCGGCGCTGAACCGCGCCCGGCTCTCTTCGCTCACGACTGGTACGGCCCGTTCGCGTCGGTCTGGTCTGTTCCGTCTGTCCGGCCTGCCCGGCCTGCCCGGCCTGCCCGGCCTGCCCGGCCTGCCCGGCCAGCCGCGTCGGGCCCGGCCGGCCCGACCCGGGCGTCAGCCCTGCGGCAGCCGGCAGTAGTGGTAAGTGTGGCCGGTGGTGAAGCCCAGCCGGTCGTACAGGGCCACCGCGCCGTCGTTCTCCGCCTCCACCTGGAGGTACGCGCCGGTGGCGCCCTCCTCGGCGGCGCGCGCCGCGAGCGCCGCCATGACCCGGGTGGCCAGCCCCTCGCGGCGCCTCCCCGGCACCACCTCGACGGCCGAGAAGCCCGCCCACGCGCCGTCGACCACGCACCGGCCGATCGCGTCGGGCCCGGAGCCGTCCGCCGAGGGCAGCGAGGCGAACCAGACCGAGGGGCCGCCGTGCAGCACTGCCTGCGCGGCCCGCTCCAGGGCGGCGTCGCCGCCCACGCGCCGGTAGCGCGACAGCCAGCCGCCGGAAGCCCGCCGGGCGAGGCGCACCCCGTCGTCCGCCGCGGCGAGCCGGGCGAGCGGCGCCAGCGGGGCCGTGCGGAAGAGCGTGGGCGCCTCCTCGGCGCCGAGCCGCGCCAGCTCCTCGCGGAGCCCCTCCGGCGAGCCGGGCACGGTCACCTCGACCTGGGCGGGCAGCCCGCGGGCGGCGTACCAGGCGCGCACGGCCGCCAGGGCGTCCGGCAGCGGCACGCCGGGATCGCCCAGGGCCTGCGCCGAGTTGGCCCGCCGGGTGAAGCCGCCGGCGGCGCGCAGCGTCCACGCGCCGAGCCGCTCCGTCTCGGCCGCGGGCCAGCCGCGGGCGGCGAGGCGCTGCAGCTCCACCGGCCCGGCCTCGGGCGCGGGGGCCCGCCGGGCGGGCGCGGGCGGCACCGGCTTGCCCGCGACGAGCAGGTGCTCCGGGACGGCGGTCTCCCTGCCGTCCCGGCCGACCACGACCAGCGTCCCGGCGTCCCACGATGCGAGCACGCCCAGCGTGTCGCCGAAGACCGGACGGTCCCCCGAGACGTCCAGGACCCGCCGCACCGAGACGCGTCGTCCCACGTCGGAAGGGGTGAGCCGGACCCCGGCGCGCCCCTGCGGCGGATCTCCGTGCGCCATCCCGGCCACCTCCCGTGCATCCAGTGTCGTAGACCCGCGATACTAGGGGCGGGCATCGACGACGACGCGCTCCCCCGCGCGAGAGCCAGCCCCTACGAGGAGGAACGACAGCGTGACCTACGTCATCGCGCAGCCTTGTGTCGACGTCAAGGACAAGGCTTGCATCGAGGAGTGCCCGGTCGACTGCATCTACGAGGGGCAGCGGTCCCTCTACATCCACCCGGACGAGTGCGTCGACTGCGGTGCCTGTGAGCCGGTGTGCCCGGTCGAGGCGATCTTCTACGAGGACGACACCCCGGAGGAGTGGAAGGACTACTACAAGGCGAACGTCGAGTTCTTCGACGACCTCGGCTCGCCCGGTGGCGCCTCCAAGCTCGGGCTGATCGAGCGCGACCACCCCTTCATCGCCGCCCTGCCCCCGCAGCAGGCCTGACGATCGGTGGCACCGACGCTGTGAGCACCAACGACAGCACGCACGCGCCGCTCCCGACCGGCTCGGGAGCGGCGCGCCGCGTCTCCGGGCTCCTCCCGGTCTTCCCCTGGGACCGGCTGGAGCCGTACAAGGCGACCGCCGCCGCGCACCCCGGCGGCATCGTCGACCTCTCGGTCGGCACCCCCGTGGACCCGGTCCCGGAGCTGATCCGCAAGGCGCTGGCCGAGGCCTCGGACGCGCCCGGCTACCCCACCGTCTGGGGCACCCCCGAACTGCGGGAGGCGATCGCCGGCTGGCTGCGCCGCCGCCTGGGCGCCACCGGCGCCGACCCGTCGGGGGTCCTGCCCACGATCGGGTCCAAGGAGCTGGTGGCCTGGCTGCCGACGCAGCTCGGCCTCGGCCCCGGCGACCGGGTGGCCCTGCCGCGACTGGCCTACCCCACGTACGAGGTGGGCGCCCGGCTGGCGGGCGCCGAGCCGGTGGTCTACGACGACCCGTGGGAGCTGGACCCGGCCGGGCTGCGGCTGCTCTGGCTCAACTCGCCGTCCAACCCCACCGGCCGCGTCCTCGGGACGGACGAGCTGCGCCGCACCGTCGCCTGGGCCCGCGAGCACGGCGTGCTCCTGGTCAGCGACGAGTGCTATCTGGAGCTGGGTTGGGAGGCCGACCCGGTCTCGGTGCTGCACCCGGACGTCTGCGGGGACGGCCACGACGGCCTGCTGGCGGTCCACTCGCTCTCCAAGCGGTCCAACCTGGCGGGCTACCGGGCGTCCTTCGTCGCGGGCGACCGCGCGGTGGTGCACGAGCTGCTGCAGGTCCGCAAGCACGGCGGCATGATCGTGCCGGCGCCGGTGCAGGCGGCGACGGTGGCCGCGCTGGAGGACGACGCGCACGTGGCGGAGCAGCGGGAGCGGTACGCCCGCCGCCGCAGCGCGCTGCGCGAGGCGCTGGAGGCGTACGGCTTCCGGATCGAGCACTCGGAGGCCAGCCTCTACCTGTGGGCGACCCGGGACGAGCCGTGCTGGGACACCGTGGCGGAGCTGGCGGGCCTCGGCATCCTGGTCGCGCCTGGCGACTTCTACGGCGAGGCGGGCGAGCGGTTCGTGCGGGTGGCGTTCACCGCCGTCGACGAGCGGGTGGACGCCGCGGTCCGGCGGCTCGGCGCCTGACGGCCCGACACCTGGCGGCCGGACGGCCGGCGGCCCACCGGCGGCCGGAGGCCGTGCGCCACGGACGGGCGGGGCCGGGGAGTGTGCAGCTCCCCGGCCCCGCCCGTCCGTGCGGACGCACCCGGGTGCGTCAGAGCGGCAGGCCCTGGATGGGGGAGCCGCCGCCCTGCAGGCCCTGGGTGCCCTGGCTCGCGGCGCCGCCGATGCCGCTGATCAGCGAGGTCAGCGAGTCCAGGCCGCCGAGGCCGCCGGAGGACGAGCCGAGGTCCGGCAGGCCGCCGAGGCGGTGGTGGGCGCCGCCGCCCGCCATCTGGTCCAGGCCGCCGAGCGGGAGGCCGCCGGTGAGCTGGCCGGTGGGCAGGCCGCCGCCGGTGAGGGCGCCGAGCGGGCTGCCGCCGCTCACCGGGCTGACGGCGCGGTTGGCAGCGCCGGAGGCCATGTCGCCGGTGGTGCCCGCGGTGGCGCCGGCCTGCTCCGCGGTGGAGCCGACGAGCCTGTTGAGCTCGGGGATCGCGGCACCGGCGGTGGCGCCGAGCGTGTCGGCCGCGGTCGGGACGCCGGAGGCCACCGCGTGGCCGCCCGCGGATCCGGCCTGGCGGCCGGCCTGGTGCGCGACGTCCTGCACCTGGTGGGCGAGGCCGTCGCTGTCGAGCTGGGTCAGCCCACCCAGGTCGGCCGTCCGGGGCAGCTCCGCGGCGGACGCGGTGCCGGCCGCCGCGACCACGGGGGCCGCTCCGGCCGCGACGAGCAGCGCGGCCTGGGCGATCCGACGCGTGAGGGGGAGAGACATGGTGCTCCTAACGGAAATGCGAACAGGACCCGTCCGCCGGGCGGACGTGGTGATTACCGCCGGGGGAGCGGGAAGGTTGCGGCCGCCGGAAGCAAAGACTCGGTAAAGCGGAGGGCGGCCTCCGTGTCGCATTACGGACATTGCGCCCGCGGGGTGCTTCGTCCGCGGAGCGCCGTTCCCCTTGCGCCGCAACGGCGGCGGCCCCCTCGCCCGGTGCGGCGCCCCTCCGTCCGCGGGCCCCGCCCCCGGGCCGTGCAGCCGTCAACCGGCGGCCGGGCCGGTTCATCCCCCGGTGGGTCCCCCGGACGCCCCGGACGCTGCCGGCGCCCCGTGCGCCCCGTGCGCCCCGTGCGTCCCGTGTGTCCCGTGCGCCCCGGACGTCGCGGCGGACGCGGACGGGCCCCGGTGCGCCGCACGCGGCGGCGCACCGGGGCCCGTGGCCGCGGCCGCAGCCCGTCCGGGTTCGGCCGGGCCGGGCCGGACGGATCCGGCCGGGTCAGAAGATGATCTTCTCGTTCCTCAGGGCGGTCCCCAGCGAGTAGCGGGCGGCGAACGGCCGGCTCACCCGGTTGTAGCCGCGGAACAGCCACAGACGGCCGGAGGTGTCCCGGGCCAGGAAGTCCGAGCGGCCGTCCCGGTTCACGTCGCCGGTGGAGAGCACGTAGTCGTAGCCCCGGAAGTTGGTGGCCAGGCGGATCCGGCGGTGGAACGGCCGCTTCACGTCGCCGGTGCCCGGGTGCACCCACACCGTGTTGTGGTAGTCCACGCCGAGCAGGTCGGTGCGGCCGTCGCCGGTGTAGTCGAACTTGCCGAAGATCGCGCGGTAGGTGTTCCAGCCGCTGCCGACCCGGATGCGCCGGCCGAGGTGCCCGTTGGAGTAGCCGGGGTGCACCCACAGCACGCCGGACCGGTCGCGGCCGACCACGTCGTCGGCCGCGGTGCCGCCCAGGTTCCCCGGCATGGCGAGCGCGGTGTAGCCGTTCCAGCCGGCCCCCTCGTCGACGGGCTTGGAGACGCCGGAGACGAAGCCGTACAGGTGGCCGTTGCTCCTGTGGCGCAGGAACACGTCCTCGGTGCGGTCGCTGTTGATGCTGCCCGCCACCGCGCCGTTCACGAAGGAGTAGCCGGAGTAGCACGTCGGCGAGCCGAAGCCGCCCTTGCTCGACGGGTTCCACCCGCAGAGGGTGCCCTTGCCGTCGATGGCGTTCAGCGGCAGGGCGGCGACGCGGCTGGTGCCCGCCCGGGCGAGGGCGGACGGCAGGGCGACGGCGCCCTGCGGGACGCCGGTGCGGACGGCGGCGGTCGGGGCGGCCGGGGCGGACGGGCCCGCGGCCTCGGCGGCCGTCGCGGTGCCGGCCATGGCGGCCGCCATGCCGGCCGCGGCCGTCGCGGTGGCCAGGCGGCGGAGGGTGCGGCGGGCGCCGCCGGGGAGGGAGGACTGCACAGGTGACTCCTCGTCGTCGGGACAGGGGTGTGCACCCGCCGTCGCGGCAGCCGGAGCCCGAAAGTGTGCGGTCGCGCCGGTACGGCGCGGATCCCCCCGCTTCCCCCGTGTGTCCCCCTGCAGCGCGCCCGGGAGGCGCACGCGACGACTGTAGCCAACCCCCGTGACACTCGAACACCTGATTGCGGTTCCGCCCGGCCGGCCCGGGACCTGGGCCCGGGCCGGGGGCCGCGGTCCTGCCCGGGGACCGCGGTCCGCGCCGGGGGTGCCCCGTGTCAGCCGCCCGCGGTCACCAGCACCCGTCCGGCGGGCGCCCGCTCCCCGCCGGCCCGCCAGGCGCCGGAGGACCCGCCGGTCCGCCACTCCGCGCCCCCGTACGCCACCGACGCGACGCCCAGGTCCGCCGCCCGCGCCACCGCCCAGTGCGCCACCGCCCAGCCGCCGCGGCGGGCCGCCGCGCCCTCACCGGACGGCAGCAGCTCCAGGCCGCGGCCCCCGGCCGCGGCACGCACCGCGACGGTGCGGCCGAAGTCCCGCCGCACCTGCGCGGCGATCCGCCGGGCGCCCGCGGTCAGCCCGTCCCGCCCGACCCGCGGCGAGGCCGCGGCCACCGGCGCCGCGCCGTCCACGGTGCAGCCCAGCGACTCCGCCTCGCGCCCGGTGAGGGAGCCCGCGAGCACCGTGGCGTCGGTCTCGTGCTTGGCGTACGCCTGCGGGAAGCCGCTCTTCTGCACCGCCTGGGCCGCCTCGGTGAGCGGCAGCCGCGAGTAGCCGGGGACCTTCGCCAGCCCGTCGAAGAACTTGTTGGCGGTGTACACCGGGTCGGCGATCTGCCGGGCGGTGCCCCAGCCCTGCGACGGCCGCTGCTGGAACAGGCCGATCGAGTCGCGGTCCCCGCCCACCAGGTTCTCCAGGTGCGACTCCTGCAGCGCGGTGGCCAGGGCGATGGTGACCGCCCGCTCCGGCAGGTTCCGCGACCGGGCCACGGCCGCGATCACGGCGGCGTTGGACGCCTGCGTGGGGTCCAGCACCACCTCCCCGGCGGCGGTGACGACGTGGCACTCCTCGGCGGCGGGCAGGACGTGGCGGCGCTCCGCGAACAGCACGGCCGCCGCCAGCACGGCCAGCGCCAGCACGGCCGGCAGCAGCCACCGCCACCGGCGCCTCCGCCGCGCGGACGCCCCCTTCGGCGGCGCGCCCGCCGGCGGTGCCCCTGCCGAGGATGTCCCCATCGCCATCGGACGCCGTCCCTCCCTGCCCTCCCTGCCCTGCGGCCACCCAAGGTACCGGCAGGCCGCGGCGGAGCACGAGGTGCGGCCGGCCCCCGACGGGCCTTCGTTAGGGTGGTCGCATGAGCGATCACCGGCCCGCCCCCGCCCTCCTCGACCTCTCCCTGGACGGCGGCGCGCTCACCGCGCAGCTCGTCGACATCCCGTCCGTCAGCGGGGACGAGAAGGCCGTCGCCGACGCGGTGGAGGCGGCGCTGCGCACCCTGCCCCACCTGGCCGTGGACCGGTACGGCAACAACGTGGTCGCCCGCACCTCCCTCGGCCGCGCCGAGCGGGTGGTGCTCGCCGGGCACCTGGACACCGTGCCGATCGCCGACAACCTGCCCTCCCGCGTCGAGGGCGACCTGCTCCACGGCTGCGGCACCTCCGACATGAAGTCCGGCGTCGCCGTGCAGCTGCGGATCGCCGCCACCGTCCCGGAGCCCAACCGCGACCTCACCTTCGTCTTCTACGACTGCGAGGAGGTCGAGGCCTCCCGCAACGGCCTCGGCCACCTCGCCCGCGAGCGGCCCGAGTGGCTGCACGGCGACTTCGCCGTGCTGCTGGAGCCCAGCGGCGCCGTCGTGGAGGGCGGCTGCCAGGGCACCCTGCGGGTGCGGGTCCGGGTCACCGGGCAGCGGGCGCACGCCGCCCGCAGCTGGCTCGGCGACAACGCCGTCCACCGCACCGGCGAGCTGCTCACGCGGCTGGCCGCCTACCGGCCGCGGCGGGTGGAGATCGACGGCCTGGAGTACCGCGAGGGCCTCAACGCGGTGGGGATCGAGGGCGGCGTGGCCGGCAACGTCATCCCCGACCTGTGCACCGTCACCGTGAACTTCCGCTTCGCGCCGGACCGCACGGTGGCGCAGGCCGAGGCGCACGTCCGGGAGGTCCTGGACGGCTACGACGTCGAGGTCACCGACGCGGCCCCCGGCGCCCTGCCCGGCCTCGCCCACCCGGCGGCCAAGGCCTTCCTCGCGGCCACCGGCGGCGAGCCGCGGGCCAAGTACGGCTGGACCGACGTCGCCCGCTTCGCCGGCCTCGGCATCCCCGCCGTGAACTACGGCCCCGGCGAGCCGAACCTCGCCCACAAGCGCGAGGAGCACTGCTCGCTCGCGGCCGTCGCCGCGTGCGAGCGCCGCCTGCGGGAGTGGCTCACCGCCTGACGTCCGGGCCCGTCCGCCCCCGTCCGGGCCCCGGCGCCACTACCCTTCCTGCATGAACGGCACTGGTGGGCAGGGAACGGGCCCGGGCGACGGGCAGGGCGACGGGCTGCGCGAGGCGCTGCCGAACGGTCGGGGACCGGCGGTCCCGGCGGCGGGTCCGCCGGGGCGCCACCGCTGGCCGGAGCGCCAGCAGGGGCCGCTGCTGCTGCGGCGCGGCCGCGTCGGGGCGCAGACCACCGACCAGCGGCTGCTGGACACCACCGGCCCCACGGACTGGCTGCACACCGACCCCTGGCGGGTGCTGCGGATCACCTCCGAGTTCGTCGAGGGCTTCGGCGCGCTGGCCGAGCTGCCGTCCGCGGTGAGCGTCTTCGGCTCCGCCCGCACCCCCCGCGACTCGGAGGAGTACCGGACGGGCGTCGAGGTCGGCCGGGCGCTCGCCCGGGCCGGCTACACGGTGATCACCGGCGGCGGGCCCGGGGCGATGGAGGCCGCCAACCGGGGCGCCTCCGAGGCCGGCGGCGTGTCGGTGGGCCTCGGCATCGAGCTCCCCTTCGAGCAGGGGCTCAACGAGTACGTCGACCTGGGGCTCAACTTCCGGTACTTCTTCGTCCGCAAGACGATGTTCGTGAAGTACTCCCAGGCCTTCGTGGTGCTGCCGGGCGGCTTCGGGACCCTCGACGAGCTCTTCGAGGCGCTGACCCTGGTGCAGACCCGCAAGGTCACCCGGTTCCCGGTGGTGCTCTTCGGCACCGCCTACTGGGGCGGCCTGGTCGAGTGGCTGCGCGGCACCCTCGTCGCCGAGGGCAAGGCGTCCCCCGCCGACCTGGACCTCTTCCACGTCACCGACGACGTGGCCGAGGTGATGAAGGTGATCGAGGACGCCCGGCGGCGCAACGGCGTCTCCGCCCAGGAGACCGCCGAGGCGGCGGCGTACGCGGCCTTCGAGGAGAACGTCGAGGAGTGCTGAGGGGCCCCCGGGCCCCGGACGGCCGGGGCCGGCCGGGGCCCGGGGCGCCGCGTCAGGCCAGGCCCCGGCGGGCCACCGCCGGCGGCCGGGTGCCGCGGATCGACGCGACCATGTCCAGGACCTGCCGGGTCTCCGCCACCTGGTGCGCCCGGTAGATCCGGGCGCCCAGCCAGGCGGAGACCGCGGTGGCCGCCAGCGTGCCCAGCAGCCGCCCGTCGACCGGCCGGTCCAGGGTCTCGCCGACGAAGTCCTTGTTGGAGAGCGACACCAGCACCGGCCAGCCGGTCGCCGTCATCTCCGGCAGGCGGCGGGTGGCCTCCAGCGAGTGGCGGGTGTTCTTGCCGAAGTCGTGGCCGGGGTCGATGACCACGGCGTCCCGCCGCACGCCGAGGGCGACCGCCCGCTCCGCCAGCCCGGTGGTGACCCGCAGGATGTCCGCCATGACGTCCTCGTAGCCCACGCGGTGCGGCCGGGTGCGGGGCTCGGCGCCGCCCGCGTGGGTGCAGACGAGGCCCGCGTCGTACCGGGCGGCCACCTCGGCCAGCTTCGGGTCCACCCCGCCCCAGGCGTCGTTCAGCAGGTCCGCGCCCGCCTCGCAGACCGCCTCGCCCACCTCGTGCCGCCAGGTGTCCACGCTGATCACCACCTCCGGGTGGCGCCTGCGCAGCTCGGCCACGAACGGCACCGTGCGCCGCAGCTCCTCCTCGACGGTGACCTCCTCGCCGGGGCCGGCCTTCACCCCGCCGATGTCGAGGATCGCGGCGCCCTCGGCCACCGCGCGGTCGGCGGCGGCGAAGGCGGCCTCGTCGGCGAAGGTCGCGCCGCGGTCGAAGAAGGAGTCGGGCGTCCGGTTGACGATCGCCATGACGACGAGGTCGTCGTCGCCGAACTCGCACCGTCCGAGCCTGAGTGCCACGCGTCCTCCAGAATCCGGCTGCCGGCCCGTGCGGCCCGCGACGGCCCGTGCCGTCCCGGTCCGCGCCGAGGTGGTCCATGATGGTCACCGCGCGTGCGCGATGATGGCCCGGGGGCCCTGCCAGGGACCATGATCCTCCACGCGGCGGCGCGGGGGTGACCGGGAGGAGCGGATCGTGTTCTGGTTGATCGTGGCGGGTATGGCCGTGGTGGTGGGCGTGGCCGCCCTGGTGGCGCTGGGCGCCGGCGGGTCGATGCCCGAGGCCGTGCACGACCGGCTCGTCCCCGTGCTGCCCCGGGACCGTCCCCTGGACCGGGGCGACGTCGACGGGCTGCGGCTGCCGATGGCGCTGCGCGGCTACCGCATGGACGAGGTCGACGACGTCCTCGACCGGCTCGGTGCCGAACTGGCCCTGCGCGACGCCCGCATCGCCGAGCTGGAGGCCGCCGCGGCGGGCGGCCGGGGCTCCTGGTCCGACCAGGCCGGGCCCGCCTCCGCGCCGCACGCCCCCGCGTCCCGCGAGGACGCCCCCCGGCCGGGCGGCACGACGCCCGGCGGCCCCGCGTCCGGCACCCCGGAGGACCGGGCGTGAGCGCCGCAGCCGCCGGCCCCGACGGGCTGCTGCGCTGCCCCTGGGGCCTCTCCGCCGAGGACTACCGGGCCTACCACGACACCGAGTGGGGGCGCCCGGTCCGCGGCGACGACGCGCTCTTCGAGCGGGTCTGCCTGGAGGCCTTCCAGTCCGGCCTGTCGTGGATCACGATCCTGCGCCGCCGGGAGGGCTTCCGCGCCGCCTTCGCCGGCTTCGTGATCGAGCGGGTCGCGGCCTTCACCGAGGCCGACCGCGAGCGGCTGCTGCAGGACCCCGGCATCATCCGCAACCGCGCCAAGATCGACGCGGCGGTCTCCAACGCCCGCGCCGCCCTGGAGCTGCCCGACGGCCTGGACGCGCTGGTCTGGTCGTACGCGGGCGACCCCGGCCGCCCGGCGCCGCGCACCCTCGCCGACGTGCCGGCCGCCACCCCGGAGTCCGCGGCGCTCGCGAAGGAGCTCAAGCGCCGCGGCTTCCGCTTCGTGGGGCCCACCACCGCCTACGCGCTCATGCAGGCGTGCGGGCTGGTCGACGACCACCTGGCCGACTGCCGGTTCCGGGGCGGGGCGGCGCCCGCCGCCTGACGGGCGACCGCCCCCGGCGCCCGGCGGGCCACCGCGCCCGCCGCCCGGCGGGCTAGCGGCCCAGGTACTCGGGCTTCTCCTTGGCGAGGAACGCCCGGACGGCGATCGCGTGGTCCTCCGAGGCGCCGGCCCGGGTCTGGAGCTCGTCCTCCTTCTCCAGCGCCTCGGCGAGCGAGTGCGACCAGCCGAAGTCGACGGACTCCTTGAGGGCGCCCAGCGCCACCGTCGGCCCCTCGGCCAGGCGGCGGGCGAAGTCGCGGGCGGCGGCGGCCAGCTCCGCCGCCGGGACCACCCGGGTGGCCAGGCCGATCTCCAGCGCCTCCGGCGCCTTCACCGTGCGCGGCATCATCAGCAGCTCGGTCGCCCGCGCGTGCCCGACCAGGCGCGGCAGCGTCCAGGACGCGCCGGAGTCGGCGGTCAGCGCGACGCCCGCGAAGGAGGTGTTGAAGCCCGCCGTGTCGGCGACGATCCGGAAGTCGCAGGCGAACGCGAGGGACGCCCCTGCCCCGGCGGCCACCCCGTTGACCGCCGCCACGGTCGGCTTGCGCATCCCGGCCAGCGCCCTGACCAGGGGGTTGTAGTGCTCGGCGACGGTGGCCAGCGCCGGACCGCCGCCCTCCCGCGCCCGGGCGAGGCTGCCGATGTGCTCCTTGAGGTCCTGCCCGACGCAGAACGCCCGGTCCCCGGCGCCGGTGAGCAGCACCGCGCGCACCCCCGGGTCCTCCGCCGCGGCCGCGACGGTGTCGCGCAGCGCCACCTTGGTCGGCGTGTCCAGCGCGTTCATCGCGTCCGGGCGGTTGATGACGACGACGGCGAGGCCGCCGTCGCGTTCGTACAGCACGGGGCTGTCGGCCATGGCGTGTCTGTCCTGTCCTGTGGGGGCGCGCTCCGGTGGGGACGCGGTCCTGCGGGTGGGATCACGGCCAGCATGCCGGAGCCGGACCGGGTCGCGTCAGTGTGACGTGCGGCACCCCGGCCGGTCCGGCCCGGACCGCGGTGCGGGGCGGCGCCCGGCGGCGGCCCGGCGGCGGCCGGAGGGCCGCCGGAGGTGGCCGGAGGCGGTCCGGACGGGAGCGGCCGCCGCCGCTTCCGGGGCCTCCCCGTTGCGCGTTCTTCCGGCGTCCGGACGACGGAATGGGCAGGTTTGGGGGCTGGTGGCTGCGGATGCGCGAAGAGTGATGTTGGTCATCGGGCCTTCTCATGCGGGATAATGGTCTCCGATCAATGCGTTCGATACCGGCGGTGGACGGACCGGCGGTACGTCGATGAGCAGGTTGCAGGAAGGGGAACGAGCATGGCGGCCATGAAGCCGCGGACGGGCGACGGCCCGCTCGAGGTGACCAAGGAGGGGCGGGGCATCGTCATGCGAGTTCCGCTCGAGGGCGGCGGTCGGCTCGTCGTCGAGCTCACGCCCGACGAGGCCGACGCGCTGGGCGAGGCCCTGAAGAAGGCCTGCGGCTGAGCCTGCGGAAGGCCTGCGGCTGAGGCGGCCGGCCCTTCCCCTCCGCGAGAGCGGCGAGGCCCCGCCGGGACGGACGTCCCGGCGGGGCCTCGGTGTGTGCGGCAGCGGGTGCGGCGCCCGGCCGCGCCCCTCCGGGCGGCCGGCGCCCCGGAACCCCCGGTACCGGAACCCCCGGTACCGGACCGCCCGCGGCCCCGGAACCCGCGCGCCCGCCAGGCCTCAGCGCCGGACCGGCACCAGTGCCCGACCGGCCTCAGCGCCGGACCGCGCAGAGCAGCCCGTCGCTCACCGGCAGCAGCGCCGGCAGCAGGGCGTCGCTCTCCCGGACCACCCGCACCAGCTCCCGCACCGCGTGGGTCTGGGCGTCGCGCAGCCCCGGGTCGGCCAGCCGGCCCTCCTGGAAGACGCCCTCGAAGCAGACCATCCCGCCCGGCCGCAGCAGGCGCAACGATTCTGCGAGGTACTCGCGGGACTCCGCCGCGTCCCCGTCGCAGAACACCAGGTCGTACTGGCCGTCCGCGAGCCGGGGCAGCACCTCCAGCGCCCGTCCGGCGATGAGCCGGGATCGGTTGGCGGCGAACCCGGCCGCCGCGTAGGCCTCGCGGGCCAGCTGCTGCCGGTCCGGCTCGGGGTCGACCGTGGTCAGCACCCCGTCGGGCCGCATCCCGCGCAGCAGGTACACGCCGGACACCCCGGCGCCGGTGCCGATCTCCGCGACCGCCTTGGCCCCCAGCGCCGCCGCGAGCAGCCGCAGGCAGGCGCCGCCGCCCGGCCCTATCGCCCGCACCCCGGCGCGCGCGGCCCGTGCGCGGGCGTGTGCCAGGGCGTCGTCCTCCCCGACGAAGGTGTCGGCGAGGGCCACGCCCGCGAGCCCGAAGCCGGTGATGGCTGCCTCCGTCAGGGACCTGGCCGAAGTCGATGTCGATATTTCCAGCCACAGGTTACTGGCCGTCCCGGGAACCGCGTCCGACGGCGGTGCGTTCACCGGATACGGAGGCGAACGGCCCCCGTGACGGTCCGAGCGTGTGAAACGGGCTTTATCCGGAACTGACGGGCGAGGCGGATATGGTGGTGGCCCTGCTGGGCAGAAGAGCCGACCGAGGAGGTGTGGCTGAGGGCGGCGCCCCTGTGCGGCGGCACTTCCGCAGCGCAGCGTCGGCCCGTACGCCGGAGCCCGTGATGAACCAGCCTGCGCAGTCCCCCGCCGACGAGCCCTCCGCCGACCTGCCGGCGGCCCCGCAGACGGCGATCCCGCACCAGGGGACGCCCGCCACGGCCGCCTTCGCCGAGGGCGCCGACGCGCAGGCCTGGACGCCGCCCAGCTGGGAGGAGATCGTCCAGGCGCACAGCGCCCGGGTGTACCGCCTCGCGTACCGGCTGACCGGCAACCAGCACGACGCCGAGGACCTCACCCAGGAGGTCTTCGTCCGGGTCTTCCGCTCGCTCTCCACCTACACGCCCGGCACCTTCGAGGGCTGGCTGCACCGCATCACGACCAACCTCTTCCTCGACATGGTGCGCCGCCGCCAGCGGATCCGCTTCGACGCGCTGGGCGACGACGCCGCCGAGCGGCTGCCCAGCCGCGACCCGAGCCCGGCCCAGCACTTCCACGACAACCACTTCGACGCCGACGTGCAGCAGGCGCTCGACACGCTGGCGCCGGAGTTCCGGGCCGCCGTCGTGCTCTGCGACATCGAGGGCCTGTCGTACGAGGAGATCGCCGCCACGCTCGGGGTGAAGCTCGGCACCGTCCGCAGCCGCATCCACCGCGGCCGCTCCCACCTGCGCTCCGCGCTGCGGCACCGCGCGCCGGGCTCCGCCCCGGGCCGGTCCCGGCGCGGGGGCTCCGGCCCCGCCGCGGCGGCCGCGACCGCCGCGCCCCCCGCATCCTCCGGTGACACGGGACGGAGGCCGTCGTGAGCGCTGAGCGCCACACCGGGTCGGGGCGCCGCAGCAGGCCGCAGCACGCCGGGAAGCAGCACGCCGGGAAGGACGCCGCCGCCGAGGAGCAGCAGCGCCCCGGCTCCCTCGTGGAGCTCACCCGGGTCGGCGCGGCCCCCGCGTCCGAGCAGTCCGCCGGCCGGCACCACCTGGGCGACCGGCTCGACGGCTTCGTCGACGGCGAACTCGACCACGAGGCCAGGGACCGGGTGCAGGCCCACCTGGCGACCTGCCCCGACTGCCTCGCCGAGGCGGAGGACGCCCGCGCGGTCAAGCAGCTGCTGGCCGGCGCCGGGACGCCCGGGCCCTCCGCGCTGCTGACGGCCCGGCTGCTGGCGGTCGGCGCCGACCGGCCCGACGGCGACGGCGGCACCCTCGGCGGCAGCAGGCTCGACGGCGGGTCCTTCGGCCGGGGCGCCGACCCCTTCGGAAGCGGTACGCCCTTCGGCGGCGGTGCGGCCTTCGGCACCGGGGCGCTGGGCGCGGGCACCCCCCTGCCCGGGCCCGACCCCCGGACCGTGCAGCGCGGCGGCGACCTGCGCCCGCTGGCCCGGCTGCGCAACGCGGTGGCGCCCCCCGACCGCAGGCCCGCGGGCACGGCCGCCGAGCGTTCGGCGCGGCCGTCCCCGGCTCGGGGCCGGCGGTTCGCCTTCGCGGCGGCGGGCGCCTTCTCGGTGGCCGCGGTGGCCCTCACCGGCTTCGGCGGCGTGGGCGCGGTGGACGCGCCCGCGGACGAGCCGTACGGCACCAGCGTCAGCCCGGTCGCCGACACCGGCGGCGCCTTCGACGCGGGCGAGCTCTCCCCGCTCAACGCCCCCGTGCGGGCGGGCTACCCCGTCTCCGTGCCCGCCCCGCTCCCGGACGCGGCGGCCACCGGCGCGGCGGCCTCCCCGCCGGCCGGCACGCGCCTCCACGCCGGCCGGTAGCGGCCCGCAGCCGGCCCGCAGCCCGCCCGCGGCCGGTCCCCGGGCGGGCCGCTGCTCCGCACGGTGCCCGCGGCCGCGCCGGGACTGGTTGAATCGGAGCTGCGGCCGCGGTGGCCGCGGTGGCCGCAGAGGAGCAGCAGCACGGATGAGCGCGACCGAGGAGCGGCCGGGTCGGGACGCCGGCGCGCCGCAGTGGTGGAGCCACCCCGACCGGCCGGCGGACGGGGGCGGCGCGCCCGCGGCCGGGGGCGCGGCGGACGGCCGCCCGGTGCGGGCGCCCCTGCCGCCCGCACCCCCGGAGCCGCACGGCGCCCCCGACCCCTGGGCCCCGCCCCCCACCCCGCCCGGCGACGCCGCACCGGCCCGCCGACGGCGCGCCGCGCTGCTGGCCGGGGCGGTCCTGCTGGCCCTGGTCTCGGGGACCGCGGGCGGCGGCGTGGGCGCCCTCCTGGAGGCCCGCGGCACGGGCGGCCGCCTCACCCTGCCGCAGGTCTCCGACGCGGCCGCGGAGCGGGCGCCGGGCAGCGTCGCGGCCGTCGCCCGGGCGACCCTGCCCGGCGTGGTGTACATCCACGTCAAGGGCCCCCGGGCCGAGGGCACCGGCACCGGGTTCGTCCTCGACACCCGGGGCCGCATCCTCACCAACAACCACGTGGTCGCCCCGGCGGCGTCGTCCGGCACGATCACGGTCACCTTCGACGGCGGCCAGACCCGCCGGGCCACCGTCGTCGGGCGGGACAGCGGGTACGACCTGGCGGTGATCCGGGTGGCCGGGGTCTCGGGCCTGCGGCCGCTCACCCTCGGCGACTCCGACCGGGTGCGCGTGGGCGACCCGGTGGTCGCCATCGGCGCCCCGTTCGGTCTGGAGGGCACCGTCACCACGGGCATCGTCAGCGCGACCCACCGGCCGATCACGGCCAGCGGCACGGCCGGGGGCGACGGGGTCTCGTACGTCGACGCGCTGCAGACGGACGCGCCCATCAATCCGGGCAACTCCGGGGGGCCGCTGATGGACGCGGCGGGCCGGGTGATCGGCGTCAACTCCGCCATCCGGTCGGCCTCCGGCACCGGCGACCCGTTCGGCAGCGACCAGCAGTCCGGCAGCATCGGCCTGGGCTTCGCCATCCCGGTGAACGAGGCCCGCCGGGTCGCCGAGCAGCTGGTCAACGACGGGAAGGCGGTGCACCCGGTCATCGGCGTCACCCTGGACATGCAGTTCGCGGGCGACGGGGCGAAGGTGCTGGTGCGGGCGTCCGCCAAGGGCGGGGCCCCCGTCACGCCCGGCGGTCCGGGGGACCGGGCCGGCCTCCGGCCCGGCGACGTGATCACCGCCGCCGACGGCCGGCCGGTGCACGACGGCGACCAGCTGGTGGTCGTGATCCGCAGCCACCGGCCGGGGGACACCCTGCGGCTGACCGTGGAGCGCGGCGGCAGCCGGCGCACCGTGGCGGTCGTCCTCGGAGCCGCCGGAGGCTGAGCGGGCCGGCGGCCGGGCGGTCCGGGGCCCGTCCGGGGCCCGTCCGGGGCCGCGGCACCCCGGGCCGGGGGCGGCGGTGCCCTGTCCGCCGCGCCCCGCTCCTCGGCCCTGCCTTCCGCCGGCCTCCCGTTACCCTGGTGGGGAGTGCCGCCGCACCGGTACGCCGTCCAGCAGCAGGGAGCCCCGGGTGTTCAACGACATAGGCCTGCCCGAGATGGCGGTCCTCGCCGTCATCGCGGTGGTCGTCTTCGGCCCGGACAAGCTGCCGAAGGTCATCCAGGACGCCATGGCCTTCATCCGCAAGGTCCGCTCCTTCGCCGACAACGCCAAGGCCGACATCCGCAACGAGCTCGGCCCTGAGTTCAAGGACTTCGAGTTCGAGGACCTCAACCCGAAGACCTTCGTCCGCAAGAACCTGCTGACCGGCGACGAGCTCGGGCTCAAGGAGATCCGCAACGGCTTCGACCTGGCGGCGGACGCCGAGCCCGCCCCGGCGCCGCGCCGCACGGTCTCCGGCTCCCTGGACCTGTCCAAGGACGGCGGCCCGGCCGGGGCCGGCGGTCTGCAGGCGGACGAGCGCCCCCCGTACGACCCGGACGCCACCTGAGCCGTCCGGCCCTGCCCGGGACCCGAAACACCGGTGTGTGCGGCGACACGCCGGTGCGCGCCCCTGGCCTCGCTATCCTATTTTCTGCCCTGATGCATCGTCTGTGCCCGAGGGGCCCGGCGCACCCCGCGCCGGAGCAGTGACCACAGCGGTCGGAGGAGGCCCGGGATGGACACGACGAGTCGTGCGGCGGGAGCGGCGGTCGCGCTCGACGGTTACCTGGCGGCGGACTTCCCCTGGTACGGCCTGGACGACGGCTGGACGGGCGACCGCTGGCTGCTGCAGGTCGGCGCGGGCGCGGAGGGCACCGTGGACTACGGCTCCGTCGGCCACGGCGACGAGCCCGCAGCCCGCCAGTACGAGGTGCCGGACACCCGCCGCTTCGCCGTGGTGGTCACCGTGGCGCGCCGCCCGGTGCGGCGCAGCGCCGACGGCACCGGCGTGCTGGAGGCCACCTCGGCCTCGTCGGCCGCCTGGCTGGCCGGCTCGGGCCTGCTGTCGGCCACCTGGCCGGGCCAGCTGGACCGGACGCTCCGTCAGGACTGGCTGGACCAGCAGACCGCCATCGCGTGGGACCTCGCCGACGACCTCGACGGCCCGAACTGGTCCTCGCTCAACCTCCCCGTCAACGGGCAGCCGCAGGACTTCCGCTACCGCGAGTCCGAGTACGGCTGGGTGCTGGCCGGCGAGGCCCCCGGGGTGCTGATCGGCGCCTACGGGCGCGGCATCAGCGCGTACGGGCTGGGCTTCGCCGCCGTCGGCGACGTCGCCCGCCGCTACGCCGAGCCCCGCCCGGCGGGGGCCACCGCGCTCGGCTCCTCCTGACGCACTCCCCGCACGGCGCCCCGCGGACACCGCGGGGCGCCGTCGGCGTGCCGCCGCCGTCACCGCCGCCGTCGGCGTGCGGCCCGGGGTGCGGGGTCCGGACGCACCGCGGGGCGGCCGGGACCGCGTCCCGACCGCCCCGCACCGCCCCTGCCGGGGCGCCGTGCCGCGCCGCTCAGAACTTGTTGCGCGGCGTCAGCCCCAGCGACATGCCCGCCAGACCGCGCTCCCGCCGTCCGAGCTTCGCCGCCACCGCGCGCAGCGCGGCGCCGGCCGGCGAGTCGGGGTCGGACAGGACGACCGGCTTGCCCTCGTCGCCGCCCTCGCGCAGCCGCACGTCGATCGGGATCGAGCCCAGCACCGGGACCTCGGCGCCGGTCGCCCGGGTGAGGGCCTCGGCGACGGTCCGCCCGCCGCCGGTGCCGAAGACGTCCACCATCTCGCCGCAGTGCGGGCAGGGCATGCCGGACATGTTCTCGATCACGCCGACGATCTTCTGGTGGGTCTGCAGCGCGATGGTGCCGGCCCGCTCCGCCACCTCGGCCGCGGCCTGCTGCGGGGTGGTGACGATGAGGATCTCCGCGTTGGGCACCAGCTGCGCCACCGAGATGGCGATGTCGCCGGTGCCGGGCGGCAGGTCCAGCAGCAGCACGTCCAGGTCGCCCCAGTAGACGTCCGCGAGGAACTGCTGGAGCGCGCGGTGGAGCATCGGGCCGCGCCACACCACGGGCGCGTTGCCCGGGGTGAACATGCCGATGGAGATCACCTTCACGTCGTGCGCCGACGGCGGCATGATCATGTTCTCGACCTGGGTGGGACGGCCGTCCACGCCCAGCATCCGCGGCACGCTGTGGCCGTAGATGTCGGCGTCCACCACGGCGACCTTCAGGCCGTCGGCGGCCAGCGACGCCGCCAGGTTCACGGTCACCGACGACTTGCCGACACCGCCCTTGCCGGACGCGACCGCGTACACCCGGGTCAGCGAGCCCGGCTTCGCGAAGGGGATCTCCCGCTCGGCGGCGCCGCCGCGCAGCAGCTCGGACAGCTCCCGCCGCTGCTGGTCGCTCATCACGTCCAGCTCGACCTCGACGCCGGAGACGCCGGGCACCCGTCCGACCGCCTCGGTGACGCGGGAGGTGATGGTGTCGCGCATCGGGCAGCCCGAGACGGTCAGCCAGACGGCGACGCGGACCGCGCCGCCCTCGCCGATCTCCACCGATTTCACCATGCCCAGCTCGGTGATGGGGCGGTGGATCTCCGGGTCCTGGACGGTCGTCAGCGCGCTGCGTACGGACTCCTCGAGTGCCGTCGCGCCGCCGGCCCCGCCCTGCGTCTCATTGGCCATGCACCGATGGTACGGCGCCGGGCTCCGCCCCAGCTCCGCCGGTGGGGTGCGGCCGATCACACGGCCGGGCCGCGGGGCCGACCACCCGGCCGGACCGCGGGGCCGGACCGCGCGGCCGGACCGGCCGGACCGGCCGGGCCGCCGGCGCGGCCGGGGCTCAGCGGCGGTCGGGGACGTCGTCGGCGTGCGGCGAGAGCTCCCGCCGCTGCTCCTCCAGCTCCTTGAGCAGGATCTGCAGCTCCGAGCGGAGGAAGTCGCGGGTCGCCACCTCGCCCAGGCCCTGCCGCAGGGCCGCCACCTCGCGGGTGAGGAACTCGGTGTCGGCGATGTTGCGCTCGCTGCGCGCCCGGTCCTGCTCCATGTTCACCCGGTCGCGGTCGTCCTGCCGGTTCTGCGCCAGCAGGATCAGCGGCGCCGCGTACGACGCCTGCAGCGACAGCGCCAGGGTGAGGAAGATGAAGGGGTACTGGTCGAACCGCAGGGAGCCCGGCGCCAGGCTGTTCCAGCCGACCCAGACGACCACCACCACCGTCATCCAGACGATGAACCGGCCCGTCCCCAGGAAGCGCGCGATCTGCTCCGACAGCCGCCCGAACGCCTCCGGGTCGTACGCGGGCAGCCGCACCCAGGACCGGCGCCCGCTGCGCGGCTGGTCCAGCCGGATGCGCCGCCGCTCCTCGTGCTCGCCGATCCGCGCCGCGGCGCCCTGGACCGCGGAGGGGCCCCCTTCGCGCAGCCGCAGCTCCCTGAGCTCCCTCAGCTCCCGCAGCTCGCTCTGGAGCCGGGAGCGGCCCTCCTCGCGGCCCTCCCGGTCCCGGCGGCCCCGGCCGCCCCGCTCACCGTCCACCGCCGGCCACCCCCTCGGGCGGGAGGTCCTCGACGTGCACGGTGGACTCCCGCCAGTCCTCCGGCAGCAGGTGGTCCAGGACGTCGTCCACGGTGACGGTGCCCAGCAGGTGGTCGGCGTCGTCCACGACGGGTGCGGCCACCAGGTTGTAGGTGGCCAGGTAGCTGGTGATCACGGGCAGCGGGGTGTCCGGCGGCAGCGGGTCCAGGGCGCGGTCGACGATCGCCCCGACCAGGGTGAACGGCGGCTCCCGCAGCAGCCGCTGGAAGTGCACCATGCCCAGGTAGGTCCCGGTCGGCGTCTCGCTCGGCGGCCGGCAGACGTACACCTGCGCCGCCAGCGCCGACTTCTGGTCCGCGACCCGCACGCGGGCCAGGGCCTCCGCCACCGTGGCGTCGGGCTCCAGCACGATCGGCTCGGTGGTCATCAGGCCGCCCGCGGTGTTCTCCTCGTAGCCCAGCAGGCGGCGCACCGGCTCGGCCTCGTCGGGCTCCATCAGCCGCAGCAGCCGCTCGGCCTCGTCCTCGGGCAGCTCGGAGAGCAGGTCGGCGGCGTCGTCCGGGTCCATGGCCTCCAGGATGTCGGCGGCCCGCTCGTCCTTCAGCTTGCCGATGATCTCCACCTGGTCGTCCTCGGGGAGCTCCTCCAGGACGTCCGCGAGCCGCTCGTCGTCCAGCGCCGCCGCCACCTCGACGCGGCGCTTGGCCGAGAGGTGGTGCAGCACGTTGGCCAGGTCGGCGGGGCGCAGCTGCTCGAAGGTGGCCAGCAGGTTGGCGGCGCCCTGCCCCTCCTCGGTGAGGGAGAACCCGGTGACGGCCGACCAGTCCACGGTCAGCGTCTCGCCGCGGCGGCGCAGCCGGCCCGTCTTGCCGCGCTGCACGTAGACCTTGGAGACCTCCCACTCGCGCAGCCGGGTCTGCACCATCGCCACGTCCAGGACGGTGACCTGCTCGCCGGTGTCGGTGAGGGTGACGCGCCGGTCCAGCATCTCGCCGAGCACCAGGGTCTCGGTGGGGCGCTGCTCGAAGCGCCGCATGTTGATCACGCCGGTGGTCAGCACCTGGCCGGACTCCAGGCTGGTCACCCGGGTCATCGGCAGGAAGATGCGGCGGCGGCTCACCACCTCGGCGACCAGGCCTAGCACCCGGGGCGGCCGGCCGCCCAGGCGCAGCGAGACGACGACGTCGCGGACCCGTCCCACCTGGTCGCCGTTGGGGTCGAAGACCGCGACGCCGGAGAGGTGGGAGATGAAGACCCGGTTGGCTGCTCCTGCCATGGCCTCCTCGGTCTCCTCCCTCGTCATGGCCTGCTCACGGGCGTGTCGCCGTGCAGCCAGGCTACCTGCGGCTCCGGGCGCGGGCCCGCCGGGCACGGGACCCGTGCGGCCCGCCCCGCCTGTGCACCCGTCCGTGTGTCCGTCCCGCGGGCGGGGCGTGCGGGCGCGGTGGAGGGCGCCCGGGGAGCCTCCCCGAGCCGAACCTCCGTTGCGGGTCCCCGCCTACGCTGCGGTAGCTTTCTGGCGTCCCACCAGCCCCTACCCCGACACGCTGCGGCCACCGCCCCGCCGCCCGTGCCGACCGCGGGAGGAACAGGCCCATGCCGACCCGCCGCACCGCCCTCGGCGCCGCCTGCGCGACCGCCGCCCTGGCGCTCGCCGCCGTCGCCGGCTGCAGCAGTCCGCCGCCCCCCGACCCCGACGCGGGCACCAACGGCATCGGCCGGCAGGCCCCGGAGGCCATCGCCTCCCGTGCGCGGGCGGCCGCGCTCGCCGCCCCCTCGGTCCACCTGTCCGGCACGGTCGTCAGCGGCGGGGCCACCTACCGCCTCGACGTGCGGCTCAGCGCCGCGGGCGGCACCGGGAGCGTCGTCAGCGGGAACCGCTCCTTCGAGCTGCTGCGCGTCGGCTCCCGGCTCTACGTCAAGGGCGACGCCGACTTCTACGCGCAGGCGGCCGGCGGGAAGCCGCCGAGCAGGCTGGAGGGCCGGTACGTGCGGGTCCACGCGACCGACCCCGCCTACCGGCAGCTGGCGGTCTTCACCGACAAGGCGGCCCTGCTGAACAGCATCACCGCCCTGGGCGGGCCCGCCCGCAAGGGCGACTACCGCGAGGTCGGCGGGGTGCGCACGGTCGCCGTCGGCACCGACGGGGGCAGCACCCTGCGGGTCTCGCTGGAGGGCACCCCCTACCCGGTCCGGGTGGAGCGCGCCCGCGGCGCCGGCGTCCTCGCCCTCACCGACTACGGCAAGGACCTCACGGTGAAGGCCCCGGCGCCCGGCCAGGTGCTCGACTACGGCACGGCGGGGGCGGCGGGCGGGGGCTGACGCGCGCCGGCGCCCGGCGGGCCCGTCCCGGCCCGTCGGCGCGGCTCAGCGGCCGCGGCGGCGCAGGAGCAGCCGGGGGAGCCCCGCCGGCACCGGGCGGCGGGTGGTGGCCGCGGACGGCAGGGGCCGCGCGGCGTGGGAGCCGTCGGGCATCGCGCCGGGCCGCTGCGCGGTCGGACCGGCCGTCTCCAGCCGCAGCACCCGGCACTCGCGGGCCCAGCGGTCGGTGACGGTGTCGGTGTCCGGGGCGTTGAGCCGCTTGCCCTTGAGCTCCTCGACCGCCGCCCGCCAGGCGTCCCCGCCCGGGGCCAGCTCCACCACCCGCACGGGCCAGGCCGCCAGGCGGCCGCCCTTGTCCTTGCTGCGGGCCGTCACCAGCGCGTCCTGACCGTCCGCCAGGCCGTGCAGCGGCTGCTCGGCCCCGTCGCCGACGACGACCACCGCCCCGTCCTGCCAGACGTGCCACAGGGGGCGGGCAGGAGCGCCGCCGGCCGAGACCCAGAGCAGGCCGGACTTCCTCGCGGCCTCCTCCACCAGGGCGGGGTCGAGGAACTCCCCGGCCTCCTCGGCCTGCGGGGCGGGTGCGGCGGTCACTCGGTCCATGGCGCACAGCGTACGGGGCGGGGCCGTCCCGGGCGGTCCCGGGCGGCGGGGCCGCAGGGCCGCGCCGGGGGCCGCCCCGCGCCGCGGGGGCCGCCCCGAGGGGTCCACTTCCCGGACGACAGTGGTGTCCGACGGTTACGGGCCTTACGGTGAGAGGTGCCACCCCGCCCCGCCGCACCACGAGGAGCGCCGTGCCCGCCGCCCGGCCCGAGACCCCCGCCCGCGCCACCGGTACCGGGCACGCCGGCGCCGCCGACGCCGCCGCCGGGCAGCCGCACCGCCTGCCGGTCGCCGACCTGCTCCTCCTCGCGGTCTCCGTCGGCGGCATCTCCCTCTCCGCCCCGCTGATCAGCGCCACCGCGGCCCCCGCCCTCGCCATCGCCTTCTGGCGCAACACCATGGCCGTGGGCGTCCTCGGCCCGTACGCGCTGCTGCGGCACCGCGCCGAGCTGCGCCGGATCGGCCGCCGTGCCCTGCTGCTCACCCTCGCGGCCGGCGCGCTGCTCGCCGTGCACTTCGCGCTCTGGCTGCCCAGCCTGCGGATGACCTCGGTGGCGTCCTCCACCGCCCTGGTCACCACCACGCCGCTGTGGGCCACGCTGATCATGCGGCTGCGGGGCCGGCGCGCGGCGCCCGCGGTCTGGGCGGGCACCGCCATCGCCTTCACCGGCGTGCTGGTGCTGACCGGCGTCGACCTCTCGCTCTCCCCCCGGGCCCTGGCCGGCGACGCCCTGGCGCTGGCGGCGGGCCTGGCCGCCGCCGGCTACCTGCTGCTGGGCGCCGAGGTCCGGCGCACCGTCTCCACCACGGCGTACACGCTCGTCTGCTATGCGACCACGGCGGTGCTGCTGCTCGCCGCCGCCCTCGCCTCGGGGACCGCCCTCGCCGGCTGGGACGCCGGGACGTGGGGGAAGCTGGCACTGCTGACCGCCGCCGCGCAGCTGCTCGGCCACTCGCTCAGCAACCGGGTGGTGCGCACCCTGGGGCCGGCGGTGACCTCCACCGCGATCCTGCTGGAGACGCCCGGCGCCGCGCTGATCGCCGCCCTGTGGCTCGGGCAGATGCCGCCCGTCGCCGCCTACCCGGCGGTCGCGCTGATCCTCGCCGGCCTGGTGCTGGTGGTCCGCGCCGGCCGGCGCGGCTGAGCCGCCCGTCCTGCGGCTTCCGGGCCGGGCGCGCCCGGCCCGGAAGCCGCAGGACGGATCAGAGCCAGCCGTTGCGGCGGAAGCCGCGGTACATCATGGCGCAGACCACGGCGATGCCGACCAGCACCGCCGGGTAGCCGTACTCGGACGTCAGCTCCGGCATGTGCTCGAAGTTCATCCCGTACACGCCGGTGATCATGGTGGGCACGGCGAAGATGGCGGCCCACGCGGTGATCTTGCGCATGTCCTCGTTCTGCGCCACCGAGACCTGGGCGAGGTTCGCCTGGAGCAGCGAGTTGAGCAGCTCGTCGAAGGCGGAGACCTGCTCGTTGACCCGGGCCAGGTGGTCGGCGACGTCGCGGAAGTACTTCTGGATGTCCGGGTCCACCAGGCGCATCGGCCGCTCGGAGAGCAGCTGCATCGGCCGCAGCAGCGGGCCGGCGGCGCGCTTGAACTCCAGCACCTCGCGCTTGAGCTGGTACACCCGGCCGATGTCGGCGCTCTTCGTGCTCCGGGGCGAGAAGACGTCGGACTCCACCTCGTCCACGTCCGTCTGCAGCTCGTCGACCACCGCCAGGTAGTCGTCGACGACCCGGTCGGCGATGGCGTGCAGCACCGCGGACGGGCCCTTGGCCAGCAGCTCCGTGTCCTCCTCCAGGCGGCGGCGCAGGCCGCGCAGCGAGCCGTGGCCGCCGTGCCGCACGGTGATGACGAAGTCCCGGCCGGTGAAGACCATCACCTCGCCGGTGGAGACCACCTCGCTGGTCGGCGTGAGCTGGTCGTGCTCCACGTACCGGATCGTCTTGAAGACGGCGAAGAGCACGTCGTCGTACCGCTCCAGCTTCGGCCGCTGGTGGGCGTGGACGGCGTCCTCCACCGCCAGCGGGTGCAGGCCGAAGCGCTTGGCGATGCCCTCGAACTCGGCCTCGGTGGGCTCGTGCAGGCCGATCCAGACGAAGGAGCCGCCCTCGACCGGGTCGCCGTCGGCGGCCAGCCGCACCCGGTGGGCGGCCTCGCGCGGCGAGCAGGAGTCGCCCACGCGCCTCCCGCCGGAGTACACGGCGCAGTCCACCACCGCGCTGGGGGCGGAGTCGGTCGGGGTGCCGTCGTAGGGGGCGCCGGGGCGGCGGCGGTGCGGTCGGACTGCGGCGCGCAGGTCGCGGATCATCGACATGGCGGGCTCCTTCACGGGAAGGGCCGTCGACTGCCGGCGGGGCGGGACGGGGCGGTGCGGGCCCGCCCCGGCAGGTGCCGGGAGTGCGGCGGCGGGGAACGCCTGGCGTGTGGCGCCGGAGACCTGGCGCAGGAGGGTTCCTGACGGGGTCTCGGGGGCGCCCGGGGCGGCGCTCTCCCGTCCGGTGGTGCGTGCCCGTCGTGCGCGGTCGCCGCCCGTGGTGCGGGCGCAGGTGGGGCCGTGAGCACTCCCGATCCGGGAGGAGGGGACACGGGGGCGGCGGGAGCCGGGAGGGCTCGCTGCCGCGCGGGTGTTCCGACTGCTGTCAGGGCCTCAGATGCGAGGGGGGCGGCCGCAGGGCACCGGTGCGGGAGAGCTGCCGGTACTGCACGGTCGGCTGGTATCCACCCGCAACCACCTCCCTCGGCCGGTCCCCGCTGGGGGAGAGCCTCGTCCTCGCGGCGCGCGGTGCGCGCCCGGTGCGTCCGCCGGAAAGGACGCGGCCGCCGGGTTTCGCACGACTCCGGCCGGGTAGACCGGGGTGCGTCGACCCCGCCAGGGGTCCCTGCGGCATGTCCGCTTCAGCGGGCCGACGGCCCACCCTAGCAGGCGGTCCGGAGGCCGCGCGGCAGGGCGGCCGTACCGGCCTGTCCTCAGTCTGCCCGATAACCTCGCGCGCATGGCCTTCCATGACCCAGGCTTTGCCTCCGGACCCGACCCGCTCTCCCGCGACGCCGTCCTGGCGGCGGTGGAGGCCCGGCTGCTCACCGCGTTCGGGGAGCCCACCGGCCGGGCCGCGGTCACCTTCCTCGGCGCCGACCGCATCGAGGTGCTGCGCTTCGGGCCGGGCGCCGAGACCGGCGCCGTCACCGGCACGGCCGACCCGGCGCTGGTCCGGTACGCGACGCTCGGCATGTCGGCCGCCCCCATGGCCGACCCGCTCAGCCCCGTCGCCGACCCGCAGCGGGGCCCGCGTGCGGAGCTGCTGCTCTCGGTGCGCGGCGGCCGCGACGACGTGCTGCGGGCGCTGGCCGTCCTGGCGGCGGCGCCGCAGGTCGAGGGCCTGGTCGTCGCCCCCGGCGCCTCGCTGGACCTGGGCACGCCGCTCTGGGAGGGCGCCCCGTTCCCCTCCGTGCTGGTCGCCGAGCCCGGCGGCCTGGTCGAGGACCTGGAGCTGCCGGAGCCCGCCGAGCCGGTGCGCTTCCTGCCGCTGCTGCCCATGACGCCGACCGAGGCCGCCTGGAAGCGGGTGCACGGCGGCGCCGCCCTCCAGGAGCGGTGGCTGCGGCACGGCACCGACCTGCGCGACCCGCGCCGCCGCGCGGTGCCGCTCGACTGACCCCCGGGGGGCCCTGCGGGCCCGCCGCGGTTCGGACGGGCGGGCGGCCCGGCGGGCCGGAACGGCGACCGGTCCGGGACGCCGGGAGGCGTCAGGCGGGGCCGGGACGCCCCGGGACGCCTCAGGAGGCGCCGCGGACGAACGCGATCACGCCGTCGGCGACCAGCTGCACCGCGATGGCCGACAGCAGCAGGCCGGACAGCCGGGTCACCAGGACCACGCCGCCCTCCTTGATGACCCGGATCACGACCAGCGAGTAGCGCATCGTCAGCCACATCACCACGTGCATCAGCGCGATCGCGACCCACACCGCGACCTCCTGGCCCGCACCGTGCGCGCCCTGCACGGCCAGGATCACCGCGACGATGGCGCCCGGGCCGGCCAGCAGCGGCGTGCCGAGGGGCACCAGCGCGACGTTGACGTCCTTGGTCTGTGTGGGCTCCTCGATCCTTCCGGTGAGCAGGTCGAGCGCGATCAGCAGGAGCAGCAGGCCGCCAGAGACCTGCAGCGCCGGTATGGAGACGTGCAGGTAGTCGAGGATCTGGTGGCCGAAGAGCCCGAAGGCGGTGATCACGCCGAGGGCCACCGCGGCGGCCTGCCAGGCCATCCGGCGCTGGGTGCGGGCGGCGCGGCCGGAGGTCAGGGCCAGGAAGATCGGGATGGTGCCGGGCGGGTCCATGATGACGAAGAGGGTGACGAAGAGCGATCCGAAGGTCGCGATGTCGAAGAGGGCCATGGGTCTGTGCTCGCAGGTCTCTCGTGGAACGGGTGGAACGGCGGGAGGCGGGGCCGGGCCCGCGCGGACGCGCGGCGGCGCCCGCGCCCCGGGGCGGCGGGCGCGGGTCGGCGGCGCGGCGGGTCGGCCGGTCCGGGCCGGGGTGCGGCCGGGTCGGCGGGGGCGGGTACGGCGGGTGGGCGGGCGCGCGGGCCCGCGTCCGGCGGGGCCGGTCCGGCTCCGGTCCGGCGCTGGCCCCGGCGGCCTAGGAGGTGAGCGGCTTGGCGCCGGTGGCCCGGCCGACGAGCTCCTCGTACACGGCCGGGTCCGTCGTGGAGTCGCCCAGCCGGACCGTCTTGCGGCTGCCGTGGTAGTCGCTGGAACCGGTGGCCAGCAGCCCGAGGCCGGAGGCCAGGTCGCGCAGCCGGGCCCTGGTCGGCCCGTCGTGGTCCATGTGGTCGACCTCCAGGCCGGCCAGCCCGGCGGCGGCCAGCTCCCCGACCGTCCGGTCGGACACCGTCCGGCCCCGCTTGGACGCCCCCGGGTGGGCCAGGACCGCGACCCCGCCGGCCGCGCGCACCAGGCGCACCGCCTCCAGCGGGTCCAGCTCGTGCTTGGGCACGTCGGCCCGGCCGCCGTCGGCCAGCCACTCGGGCGTGAAGGCGTCCCCCACGGTGGGGACCACCCCCGCCTCCACCAGGGCGCTCGCCACGTGCGGACGGCCCACCGAGCCGTCGCCCGCGATGCGGCGCACCTGCTCCCAGGTGACGGGGGCGCCGAGGGCGCGGCACCGCTCCACGACGGCCTGGGCGCGGCGGACGCGGTCGGTGCGGACCAGGTCGCGCTCGCGGGCGAACTCCGGTTCGTCCGGGTCGAAGAGGTAGGCCAGCAGGTGCATGCCGATCCCGTCGCCGCCGCGGCAGGAGAGCTCGGCCCCGGTCACCAGCGTGAGCGCGCCCGCGGGCAGCGCCCGGAGCGCGGCGGCGGCCTCGGCGTACCCGGCGGTGGTGTCGTGGTCGGTGAGCGCCACGACGTCCAGCCCGGCGCCGGCCGCGGCCGCGACCAGCTCCGCCGGGGAGTCGGTCCCGTCCGAGGCGGTGCTGTGGGCGTGCAGGTCGATGCGCACGGGCGGTCGCTCCTGGGGGGCCGGGGGGTCGGGGCCGTTCCAGGATAGCGTGGCGATGGCCGGATCGGGCGGCCAATGCCTGCCGATTATCCTGTCATCTGCGCCACATGCCGAAGATCCTAAGGCGTTGCGGCGATTTCAGGAGAGAATCCTCGGTGACAGGGCTCCGCAGGGCAGCAGCTCCAGCTCCGCTCCGGCGTCCCGCAGGTCGGTCAGCACCAGCTCGTCGTACATGAGCACCCCCGACCGCTCCGGCCAGGCGACCGCCCACATCCACAGGCCCATCGCCTCCCCCACGAAGACCGCCCGGTCGTCGGGGGCGCCGGGGACGTGCCACATCGGCGTGGGGCGGCCCGCGGCCAGCAGCTTGGCGTCGGCGGGCCGGTCGACGGAGAGGGCCTCGCCCGGGTCGGGCCCCGGGATGCCGGCGTACCGGGCCCCCAGGCCCACGCCGAGCTCCTCGGCGACGAGGACCAGCTCGCCGAAGCCGCCCAGCGGTCCCGGCCCGGAGCAGGCCACGGCGGTCGCGCGGGCGCCCGAGAGGTCGTCGCCCGCATGGGCGATGCCGGTGTAGAGCCACCCCACGGGCAGCGGCCAGGGCATCCAGACGGGCACCTGGGACCGCGCCACCGCCACGGCCAGCGCCTCGATGCTGGGCGGCACCACGGGCTGCAGGGGGTGCACGGCGCCGTGGGTGTCGCACTGCCAGGTGTCGGAGAAGAGGCCGGGGGCGCGGACACGGCCGCCGCACCTCGGACAACTGGGCTCGCCCCTCATAGCCGTCAACGGTCCTCCCTCGAACGGGCGGCGTCAAGGACGATCACCCGACCGGGTCACGGCCGCGCCGTCCGTACACGGTTGCGCAATGCAACTGATGCAGCTAGCATCAATTAGCGTACCTAACGACAACCGGAGACACCGCCGGAGAGGAGAAGGACCGTGACCACTGGCCGCCAGGGCGCCCGGCCCGGCCTGCTGCGCCAGCCCATGGCCGTCTGGGCGACCGCCGGAGCCGCCGTCGTCGCCTTCATGGGCATCGGACTGGTCGACCCGATCCTGCCGTCCATCGCCAAGGGCCTCGACGCCACCCCCGGGCAGGTGTCCCTGCTCTTCACCAGCTACTTCCTGATCACCGCCGTCGCGATGCTGGTCACCGGCTTCGTCTCCAGCCGCATCGGCGGCCGCCGCACCCTGCTCGCCGGCCTCGCCCTCGTCGTCGTCTTCGCCGGCCTCGCCGGCACCTCGGACACCGTCGGCCAGCTCGTCGGCTTCCGCGCCGGCTGGGGCCTGGGCAACGCGCTCTTCGTCTCCACCTCGCTCGCGGTGATCGTCGGGGCCGCCAGCGGCGGCAGCGAGTCGGCGATCCTGCTGTACGAGTCCGCGCTCGGCCTGGGCATGGCCTGCGGCCCCCTGCTCGGCGCCGTCCTCGGCAACGCCAGCTGGCGCTACCCGTTCTTCGGCACCGCCACCCTCATGGCGGTCGGCTTCGCCGGCATCGCCGCCCTGCTCAAGGAGCAGCCCCGGCCCGCCCGCCGCACCGGGCTCACCGAACCGCTGCGCGCGCTGGCCCACGGCGGCCTGGCCACCACCGCCGCGAGCGCCTTCTTCTACAACTACGCCTTCTTCACCGTGCTGGCGTTCTCGCCCTTCGTGCTCGACATGAGCCCCTACCGCAGCGGCGGCGTCTTCTTCGCCTGGGGCGTGCTGCTCGCCGTCTTCTCGGTGCTGGTGGCCCCCCGGCTCCAGCGGCGCCTCGGCTCCGTGCGGGTGCTCGGCGGCTCGCTGGTCCTGATGGCGGCCGACCTGCTGCTGCTCGGCTACGGCTCGCACACGGCCGCGATCGCGGCGGTGATCGCCTCCGGCGCGTTCATCGGCATGAACAACACCGTCTACACCGAGCTGGCCCTCGGGGTCTCCGACGCGCCCCGGCCGGTGGCCTCGGCCGGCTACAACTTCGTCCGCTGGTTCGCCGCCGCCGCCGCGCCCTACCTGGCGCCCAAGCTGGCGGAGCACGTGGACGTGCACGCGCCGTTCACCGTCGCGGCGGGGGCCGCGCTGGCGGCCGCCCTGGTCGCCGCCGTGCGCCGCCGGCACCTGGCGGTGGACCACGGCGCGGCCCACGGCGCGCCCGCACCGGCCGCCGAGCCGCTCCCGGCCGGGGCCGCGGCCCGCGGCTGACCGACCGGCCCGACCGGCCCGACCGGCCGTACGGCCCCCGGGACCCGGGGCCCTCCGCCCCGGGTCCCGGGGGCCTGCCGTGCCTCCGGCGTGCCTCCGGTACCGCCGTGCCTCCGGTACCGCCGTGCCTCCGGTACCGCCGTGCCTCAGGCCCCGGTGTAGGTGCCGAAGGACCACAGGACGCCCTCGGGGTCGGCGACCGTGAAGTCCCGCGAGCCGTAGTCCTGGTCGGCGGGGGCGCGGACCACCCGCGCCCCCGCCGCGCGTGCCCGCGCGAAGAGGGCGTCCGGCGCGTCGGTCACCACGTACACCGCACCGGTGCCCGGCGGCAGGTCCGCGATCGCGCTGTCCCCGCGGGCGGAGCCGAGCATCACCCCGCCGCCGAGCGGCCAGTCGAGCTGGGCGTGCGCCACCTCCGGGCCGTCCCCGTCCACCGGGTACAGGGCCGTCTCCTCGAAGCCGAACGCCTCCACGAGGAAGCGGACGGCGGCTCGCGCGTCCCGGTAGCGCAGGGCCGGCCAGACCGCGGTGGCGGGCCGGGCGGGGGTGGCCGCGGCGGGGCCTCGGGTGTCCGCGTGTGCGGTGTTCTCGTCCATGGGGCCAGCGTGCCCGGGCGCGGCCGCCCCGCCTTGTACGGAGGGGAACCGCCGCGTCCCGCCCACCCGGCCGGCGGAGCGGGCCGCCGGCCGGGCGGGCCGCCGTCCGTCCGGGCCGTCACCCGTCGCCGGGCACCGGCGGCTCCCCGGCGGCCAGCCACGCGGACGCGGGCATCCCCGCCAGGCCGCGCCACTCCCGGGCCATGTGCGCTTGGTCGAAGTACCCGCACGCGGCCGCCACCGCCGCCAGCGTCCGCGGGCCGGGGCGCTGCAGCAGCCGCCTGGACCGGTGGAAGCGGGCGACCCGCACGGCCGCGGTGGGGGACAGGCCGAACTCGGCGGTGAACCGCCCCGAGAGGTGGCGCCGGCTCCATCCCAGCTCGCGGGCCACTCCCGCGACCGGCCCTCCCGCGACCGGCCCTCCCGCGACCGGCCCTCCCGCGACCGGCTCTCCTGCGGCGGGCGGCCCGTCCCCGGCCGCTCCCGGGCCGCCCGGGCGGGTCAGCCGCCGCCAGGCGTGCGCCAGCTCCGGCCGGGGTGCGGCCGCGGGGTCCGCCCGGCGGGCGAGGAAGGCGTCCAGCAGCGCGAACCTCCCGGACCAGTCCGGCTCCCGCGCCAGCCGCTCCGGCAGCAGGGCGGCCGCGCCGCCCAGCAGCTCCGGCAGGTCCACCACGGAGGCGGCCAGTTCCGCGGCGGGCGCCCCGAACAGGGCGCGTGCGCCGTGCGGGGTCAGCTCCAGCTGCACGCCGTACTGCTCGCCGTCGTGGGGGAGCAGGACCGGCCGGACGTGCAGGCCGCCGGCCAGCGAGGCGTGGAGGCGCGGCTCCCCGTCCGGCCGGAGGGCGACCCGGACGGGCGCGCCGAGGCTGACCACCACGGTGAGGTGGGGGGAGGGCAGGCCGAGGTGGACGCCCGGCGGGAAGCCCCGGTAGCGGTAGCCGAGGTAGCGGTGCACCAGCGGCCGCAGCGCGGCGCACGGCAGCCCGGCCGCGGTGTCCGCGACCGGTTCCCCTGCCGCCTCCCGCAGCGGTCCCATGGTCCGAGGGTAGGCGGGCGCCGCCGTCCGCGGGGGGCGTTCGCGGGGCCCGTACGGCCGACGCCCCGCCACCGGGATCCGGTGGCGGGGCGTCGGTGCGCCCTCGGCGGGCGCTGCGGCGTGCCGCAGGTGCCTGGTGTCAGGCGGTGGTCGGGCACGGTCGGATGTAGAGGCGTTCGCCTGTGGCGGCGGCGGTCTCGACGAGTTCCCGCACGGTGTCGGCGTCGGCGATGAAGCGGTCGGTGGCGGTGCCGTCGACGTCGTCCAGTCGCATGATCTCGAAGCGCATGGCCTCTCCCTTCCTGGCCTCTCACGAGGAGCGGATGGTGCCGGCAGGGCTTTCCCCCCACGGTTCACGGTGCCGTGCTACTGCTTCGTTGCGGTTGCCCGTCCGTAAAGTCCGGGTTTCGCCACATCTTCCACCGGAGGGGCGGGAGGCGCGACCGGAGCACACGTCGGTGCGGGGGGAGCCGGAGTGTCCACAGGTGCCAACGCGACCTGTGGGGCTGCTGATTCCCGAACACCTCGAATTTTACGCTGTCTAATGAAAATCCGCCCAGAAATCCAGCAGCGCGCGGGCCGTCTCCGCGGGGCGCTCGGCGTTGGGGGAGTGCCCCGCCTCCGGCACGACCACCCGGCGGGCGCCCAGCCGCTCCGCCATCGCGGACTGCCAGGGGACCGGCCAGGCGTAGTCGCGCTCCCCGGACAGCACCAGCTTCGGCAGCGCCGCCGCGGCCCGGGCCAGCTCCGCCACCCGGTCGGTCTCGGAGACCAGGCGGCGCCCCATCGCGGCGAGCGACTGCGGCACGTTGGACACCCACCGCCGGTGCAGGAACTCCGCGACCTCCGGCGCGGGCCGCGCGGCCTGGTCCCCGCTGCCCTCGTCCATCTCCCGCATGACCTGCCAGATCCCCTCCAGGTCCATCACCGTGAGGGCGTCCAGCAGCAGCTTGGTACGCGCCGCCTCGCCGGGCTCGATCGCCGCCGGACCGGTGCTGAGCAGCGTCAGCGAGCGCCAGGACGCGCCGCCGCCCGCCGCCAGCACCGCCTCGCGCACCACGTATCCGCCGAACGAGTGACCCAGCAGGTGCGGGGCGCCGTGCCCGCCCACCGCCTCGGTGAGCGCCAGCACGTCCAGGCCCAGCTCCGCCAGCTCGTACGCCGCCTCGTCGGCCGGGCCGCCGGTCTCGTGCTGCCCCCGCTGGTCGACCGCGACCACGCGGACGCCCGCCGCGCAGAGCGGCTCCAGCAGCGCGATGAAGTCCTCCTTGCTGCCGGTGAAACCGGGGACCAGCAGCGCCGTGGAGCGCACCGGGCCGTCCGGCAGCGCCTCCAGGGCGGCGAAGGAGCCGCGGGAGGTCTCCAGCCGCACGGTGCGGGCGCAGGCCGGGAGTCTCAGGAAGGGCGGGGTGCTCATGGGTCCTCCGCCGGTCTCGGGCGTGGTCGGTGTCGGATGGGGTCGGTGCCGGGCGGTGCCGGTGCCGGGCGGGGTCGCGGCCGGCCGCGGGTGCGGCCGGCCCGTGGCCGGTCCCGGGCCGCTCCGGGCGCGCACCGGCCCGGGCGGGCGCGGGGCCCCGGACGCCATCATGCCCCGCGGCGGGCCCGTACCGGGGCAGCGGCCCGCCCCGGTGCGTACACGCGTCGCCCCCGCCGCCGCACGGGGCGGCGACGGGGGCGACGGGTGCGGCCGGGTGCCCCGGCCGGGTGCGCTGCGGGTCAGCCCTCCGACGGGGCCGCCCCGTCGGCCGCCGGGCGGCGGGTGCGCCGACGGCGGCGCGGGGCGCCGGTGCCGGCCTCCCCGGACGCGTCGGCGGCAGTGGGGGCCGCGGCCCCGACGGACTCCGCGGCCGGGGCCGCGGCGTCGGTGCGGGCGGCCGCCGGGCGGCGGTTGCGGCGACGGCGGCGCGGGGCGTCGCCGCCCTCGCCGGACTCCGCCGCCGGGGCGGTCACGGCGGGAGCGCCCGCCGCGGCCTTCGCGTCGTCGGCCACCTGCTCGGGCGCGGCGCCGTCCGCGGCCGCCGAGCCGCCGCGGGTGCGGCGGCGCTGGCGGGTGCGGCGCGGCTGCTCCGCCCCGTCGCCGGACCCGGCCGCCTCGTCGGCCGCCGGACCCCGGCCCCCGGGCCGGCCGCCGCGCGGGCGGTCGCCGCCCCGCTCGCCGCCCCGGCCGCCGCGTCCGCGGCCGCCGGTCTCGCCCAGGTCCTCGATCTGCTCCGCGTCCAGCCCGGCGCGGGTGCGCTCGGAGCGCGGCAGGACACCGGCCGTGCCCGGGGCGATGCCCAGCAGCTCGTACAGGTGGGCCGAGGTGGAGTAGGTCTCCTCCGGGTCGTTGAAGGGGAGGTCCAGCGCCTTGTTGATCAGCTGCCAGCGCGGGATGTCGTCCCAGTCGACCAGGGTCACGGCGGTGCCGGACGCCCCGGCGCGGCCGGTGCGGCCGATCCGGTGCAGGTAGGTCTTCTCGTCCTCGGGGCACTGGTAGTTCACCACGTGGGTGACGCCCTCGACGTCGATGCCGCGGGCGGCGACGTCGGTGCAGACCAGCACGTCGACCTTGCCGTTGCGGAAGGCCCGCAGCGCCTGCTCGCGGGCGCCCTGGCCGAGGTCGCCGTGGACCGCGCCGGCGGCGAAGCCGCGGCGGGTCAGCTGGTCGGCGACGTCGGCGGCGGTGCGCTTGGTCCGGCAGAAGATCATCGCCAGCCCGCGGCCGTCGGCCTGCAGGATGCGCGAGACCATCTCGACCTTGTCGAGCGAGTGGGCGCGGAAGATGTGCTGCGTGACGGAGGCGACGGTCGCGCCCTCGTCGTCCGGCGCGGTGGCCCGGATGTGGGTGGGCTGCCGCATGTACCGGCGGGCGAGGCTGATGACCTGGCCCGGCATGGTGGCGGAGAAGAGCATGGTCTGCCGGCCGGCCGGCAGCATGGTGATGATCTTCTCGACGTCGGGGAGGAAGCCGAGGTCGAGCATCTCGTCGGCCTCGTCCAGCACCAGGGCGCGGACCTTCGACAGGTCCAGCTTCCGCTGGCCGGCGAGGTCGAGCAGGCGGCCCGGGGTGCCGACGACGATGTCGACGCCCTTCTTCAGGGCCTCGACCTGCGGCTCGTAGGCGCGGCCGCCGTACACGGCGAGCACGCGGACGTTGCGCACCTTGCCGGCGGTCTGCAGGTCGTTGGTCACCTGCGTGCAGAGCTCGCGGGTGGGGACGACGACGAGGGCCTGCGGCGCGTCGCACAGGTCGGCGTCGGTCGCCCGGCCGGCCTCCACGTCGGCGCCGACGACCACGCGGTCGATCAGCGGCAGGCCGAAACCCAGGGTCTTGCCGGTGCCGGTCTTGGCCTGGCCGATGACGTCGTGGCCGGTCAGCGCGACCGGGAGGGTCATCTCCTGGATGGGGAAGGGAGTGGTGATGCCGACCGCCTCAAGGGCTTCGGCGGTCTCGGGGAGGATTCCGAGGTCTCGAAACGTGGACAGGATGCTGCCTCTTCCGTGTGGGGGCCGGGCACGAGGACGGCGGGCGCCCGGCGGGCCGTGGGGCCCGTGGGGCGCGCAACCGCGCCGGTCCCTGCGGCCTGCGGGGCACCGCCGTGCCCGGCAGGGCGGCGGGCGGGCCCGCGGTGCGGTCCGGGAGCCCGTACGGCCCCTGACGTGCACCGCGACCAGCCGTGCCGGCCTGTCGGCCCGGCGCCCCGTGGCGTCGGGAGATTCCCGCGAAGAGCCCCGGCGCGGGACCGGCGCCGTACTCGGCGCGATCCGCGACGGCCCTCGCTCGGCCACTGAAGCGTTGTCTGGTCGGAGCCGATCGGTCCTCCGACCGGGCATCCGCGTACTGAGTACCCACTGCTCGTATCGGGTGAACACGGCGGGCCTCACTACCACCATACCCGGCGGGCACCACTCCGGGAGGGGGCGGGCGGCGGCGCGCACCGGTGCGGGGCCCGGTACCGCTGCTGCGCCGCAGGTCCGCGCACTACAGTGCGGAGTCATGGACACTCATGGCGACGCCGCGGGCACCGCGGCCGAGGGCAGCGGCGGCACGGACGGCACGGACGCGGGGGCCGCGGGCGCGGCCGGCACCGCCGCGGCCGGGCACGAGTCGATCGGCGACTGGGAGGCGTGCTCCGCGGACCCGCACTACCGCGCCGCGGTGGTGGACCTGCTCGGCGCCCTCGCCTACGGCGAGCTGAGCGCCTTCGAGCGGCTGGCCGAGGACGCCAAGATGGCCCCCGGCCTCACCGACAAGGCGGAGCTGGCGGGGATGGCCGCCGCCGAGTTCCAGCACTACCGGCAGCTCCACGACCGGCTGGCCGCGGTCGGCGCCGACCCGGCCGAGTCCATGCGGCCCTTCGTGGAGCCCCTGGACTCCTTCCACCGGATGACCGCGCCGGCCGACTGGCTGGAGGGCCTGGTCAAGGCGTTCGTGGGCGACGCCATCGCCGCCGACTTCTACCGCGAGGTCGCGGTGCGGCTGGACGACGACACCCGGGACCTCGTGCTCGGCGTGATGGCCGACACCGGGCACGGCCGGTTCGCCGTGGACCGGGTCCGCACCGCGATCGAGGAGGACCCCCGGGTCGGCGGGCGCCTCGCCCTGTGGGGCCGGCGCCTGATGGGCGAGGCGCTCAGCCAGGCCCAGCGGGTCGTCGCCGACCGCGACGCGCTCTCCAACCTGCTGATCGGCGGCGCCGAGGTGCGGGGCTTCGACCTGGTGGAGGTCGGCAAGATGTTCAACCGGATCACCGAGGCGCACACCAAGCGGATGGCGGCGCTGGGCCTGGCCTCCTGAGCCGCGCCCGGGGGAGGAGGCGCCCGCCGGGCCCGTGCCCGGCGGGCTGTGCGGGCGCCGGCGGCCGCCGAGGCCGGGCCGGGGCGGCCCGGCGGGTCAGGCCGGACGGTGGCCCTGCGGGCCGCCGCGGCCGCGGCGCACCCGGTCCGGCCGGGCCAGCACGGAGACCAGCAGCCCGGCGGTGACCACCCCCACGCCGGTGCTCAGCGCCGGGTGCTCCGACCCGAGCGCGGCACGCGTCACCAGCCCGGCGACCAGCGCGGACACCGCACCGGTGAGCACCGTCAGCGGGCGCGGCGAGGGGAAGTACTCGGGGAGGGCCGCCACCGCTGCCGCCCCGACGAGCAGTCCCGCCAGGGCGAGGACGAGGGTCTCCGCGAGCATGGGGCGCCTCCTTTGCCGCCGGTGCCGGAGCGCCCCCTGCAAACGGCGCTTTCCGGTCACCCCGGGCACTACCCAGGTGCACGCCGGGTGACACGTGCGGTGCCACGGACGGCGGCACGACCGCCGGCACGACCGCCGGCCGGCGCGGGGGCGGGCCGCGGCCGGGGCGCCCCGCGCCGGCACGCGACGGGGCCTCCCGCCCGGCACGCGACGGGGCCCCGCGTCCGGACGTCCGGACGCGGGGCCCCGTGAGGCACGGACCCCCTCCGCGCGGGGCGGGGGGAAGTACTCAGAGGGTGCCGAAGCCCACCTTGCGCACCGTCTGCTCGCCGATCTCCACGTATGCCAGGCGCTCGGCCGGGACGATGACGCGGCGGCCGTGCTCGTCGGCGAGCGTGAGCAGCTTCGCCCCGCCCTCGAGCGCCTGCGACACTGCCCGCTGGACCTCATCGGCAGACTGCGCGCTCTCGAGAACGATCTCGCGGGCGGCGTTCTGCACGCCGATCTTGACCTCCACGGCTTCCCGTCCCTCCGGGGGTTGCAGTGATCCTTCGTACGGCCCCACCTTAACCGTGCGGCCGCCGGTGACGTGCACGATCGGGGTCTCAGTCGGCCTGCTGGCCCGGCTGCCCCTCCCGGGGGTGCATCGGGAAGCCCTTGAGGCCGCGCCAGGAGAGGCTGGAGACCAGCCGCACCGCCTCGTCGCGCGGGATGTCGCCGGACTCCGCCAGCCAGTAGCGCGCCGTGACCTGGCAGGCGCCGCAGACGCCGACGGCGAGCAGCATCGCCGCCTCCTCGGGCAGGTCGGTGTCCTCCGCGATCACCTTGCTGACCAGGGTCGCGGTCTCCCGGGTGACGCGCTCCACCCGCTCCTTGACCGCCTCCTCGTTGGTGAGGTCGGACTCGAAGACCAGCCGGAACGCGCCGGACTCGCTAGCGACGTAGGTGAAGTAGGCCTCGGTGGTGGCCGCCACCCGCTGCTTGTTGTCGGTGGTGGCCTCCAGCGCCGCCCGGATCGCCTCGACCAGGGCGTCGCAGTGCTTGTCCAGCAGGGCCAGGTACAGCTCCAGCTTCCCGGGGAAGTGCTGGTAGAGCACGGGCTTGCTGACACCGGCCCGCTCGGCGATGTCGTCCATGGCCGCGGCGTGGTAGCCCTGGGCGACGAACACCTCCTGGGCGGCGCCGAGCAGCTGGTTGCGGCGCGCGCTCCGCGGAAGCCGTCCGGTGCTCCTGCCGCCCGGGCGCGGGCGCTCGTCCGTGTCCTGGATGGCCGTCACGGCGCTCCCTCACATCACGGTCAACGGCTCGCGGTGACGCCGTCCGGTCGCCGCCGGGCGGGTCGCGCACCGTTGCTGCGACCCGTCCGCCGGCCGGCCGGCGGCCGGGGCCGTGCGGTCGGTGCCTTGCAAGGTGCCCATCCTACTTTTCGGTAACCCCTCCTGCCCACGGTGAAGCGGAGAAAAGCGCAGCTCCCCCTTGTGGGAACGCGACAAGCCGCCGCGGGAGGGCGGCGGGCCCGCGCCGGCCCGCAGCCCTCGGGGCGCGGACCGGCGGCGGGGCGCCGGGCGGAGAGGTGGGCAGGTCAGCGGTAGTCGTCCTCGTCGAGGTCCACCACCCGGCGCTGCTCGGTGGCGTCCGCCGGGTCGGCGTCGAACCCGGCACTCGCGGCCTCCGGCTCGTCGCGGTGCCGCCGCACCTCCCGGTGCTGCTCCTGCGCGTCCGCCTCGGGCGCCTCCAGGTCGATCTCGGGGGCCTCCGTGTCCTCCTCCCGGTCCGCGATCTCGTCCGGGTCGGCGGGCGCCGGCGCACCGGCCAGCCCCTCCTCCAGGGCCGGGCCCCGGTCGGTACGGGCGACGGCCCCGCCGTGCGGCGTCGTGTCGGACATCGTGCCTCCCTGTGGCGGCCGGACCGGCGGGCGCCGGCCCGCCTGCGGCCTCTGCTCGCCCGGCCACTCCTCGGCCGGGCACGGGGGAGCGTGCCCCGGGCGCCGCTCCGCACACGGGCCGGACGGGTCCGGCTGCGCGGGCGTCCGCCCCGGGCGGCGGGACCTCCTGCGGGGCGGGCGTCCTCCTGCGCGGCGGGGCCGCCCTGCGTAGCATCGGCGTCCATGACGCCGACCCCCGCCACCGGTCCGATACCCGCCCCGCACCCCGCGGTCCCGCACCAGGCGGACCCGCACCGGACCGGCCCGGTGCCCGGGCACCCGCTGCGCACCGTGGCCGTGCCCGGCTGCACCCTGGCGGTCAGCGCCGTGGAGCCGGACGCCGACGGACTGCCGCCCGCCGTGATGGTGCACGGCCTGGGCGGCTCCACCCAGAACTGGGCCGAGCTGATGGCGGAACTGGCCGGCGACGTGCACGCCGAGGCCGTGGACCTGCCCGGCTTCGGCCACTCGGCCCCGCCGGACGACGGCGACCTGTCGCTGTCCGGGCACGTCCGCGCGGTCACCGCCTACCTGGAGTCCGCGGACCGGGGCCCGGTGCACCTCTTCGGCAACTCCCTCGGCGGCGCCGTCGCCGTCCGCCTGGCGGCGCTCCGCCCGGACCTGGTCCGCACCCTCACCCTGGTCTCCCCGGCCCTGCCCGAGCTGCCGCCGCAGCACACCGCGCTGCCCACCGGCCTGCTGGCCGTCCCCGGGGCGGCCCGGCTGCTGGAGCGGCTGGCGGCGGGGCAGAGCGCCGAGCAGCGCACCGCCGCGCTCTTCGCCCTCGTCTACGGCGACCCGGAGCTGATCCCCCAGGACCGGCGCGACCTCGCGGTGCGGGAGTACCGCCGCCGGATGGACCTGCCCTACGCGATGGACGTGCTGGCACGCTCCGCCCGGGGCATCGTCCGCGCCTACGCCGAGCGGGGCGCGCAGTCGCTGTGGCGACAGGCCGGGCAGGTGCAGGCGCCGGTGCTGCTGGTGTACGGGCTGCGGGACCGGCTGGTGTCGTACCGCAGCGCCCGCCGGGCCTGCGAGGCGTTCCCCGACGCCCGGCTGCTGGTGCTCCCGGACTCCGGGCACGTCGCGATGATGGAGCACCCGGTGCAGGTGGCCCGGGCCTTCCGCGAGCTGGCCGCGGAGGCCGCGGCGCGCGGGGGGAGGCCGGTCCCGGCCGAGGGCCGACGGGTCGTCCGGAAGGCGTGACGCGGCGTCACCCATCCCTCCGGGAGGGGGTTTCCGGGTGACGGACGCTCACCCGTAGACCTGGCGGCAGGTCCGCTCCGCGGCGCTGCCCGGCGCCCAGCGGCCGAAGCGGGTGCCCAGGTCGCAGACGCCGCCCCGGCCGCCGGTGTGCCGGCCGCCGGTGCGCGGGCCCGGGCGGCGGCCGTGGTGCGTGCCGCCGTGTGCGCCGTGCCGCCCGGCCGCGCGCCGCTGCGGCCGGAGCAGGCGGCGGTGCGAGGGGTGCGCCTCCGCGCCGCGCTCCCGCCCGGCCGCCTCCGCGCCGTGCGGGTCCCCGGCCGTCGCTGGGTTCCCGCCGGCCTCGTCGGGCCGCCGCCCCGTCGGCTGCGCCCCGGGGTCGCCCTCGGCGACGCCGTACCGCTCCACGGACGTGCCCCCGCCCGCCGCCGGGAGCGGCGAGGGGGCCGCGGGGGCGGCCGGGGCGACGGTCCGGGCCGGGCCGGGGTCCCGGCCCGGGCCCGTCGACACGCAGCCGCAGAGCAGGGCCGCGCAGAGCAGGACCACCCAGGACAGCGCGGGCCGGGCGGGGGCGGGCCGGGACGGTGCGGTGCGGGGCGGGACCGGCGGGGCCGGGCGGCCCTGGGGCGGAACGGCGGGCATCGGGGCGTCCTCCGGCGGGGGCGGGGTCTGCGCGGACACGGCTGCGCGGCTGCACGGCCGCCGCGGTGCGGCGTCGTGCGCGCGGCGCGGGGCGGGTCGGGGCGGGGCCGCCTCCGCGGCGGACGGGGGCCCCGCCGTGTCCCAACGAGCGGTTCCGGTCGAAGGATGTGGTGTTTGTCTCGGTATGCCGATCGACTTTGACTATTTACTTATGAGGGTTCAAAGTTTCCCTCATGGTTCGCACCGGTCCGCCCTGTCGCAGCGCCGCCTTCCGGCTGGCGCTCCTCGGCGTGGCCGCGCTCTGCGTCGCCGACGTCGACTGTCCCTGACGCCGACCGCCCCGGGCCGCCTCCACGGCGCCGCCCCGCGACCCCCCGCCCGGCCCCGCACCGCGCCCGGCCGAACGGCGCACCGCCGCGCCCCGGGCCCCGCCACGCCCCCTCCGTCCCTGCCCCGTCCCGCCCCGTCCCGCCCCCGGGACGTCCGGCAACACCCCGAGAGGTACCTCCCATGCGCAAGTCCAGAGCCCTGTACGCGGCCGCCGGTACGGCACTCCTGTCGAGCCTCGCCGTCGCCTGCGGGAGCGGCGGCGGTGCGGGCGGGTCCGGTCACAAGGCCTTCGACCCGAAGGACTACCGCGGCGGCACCCTCACCGTGCTCAACCACAACGACCAGGGCCACTTCGACCCCGCGCGGCTCTACACCTCCGGCGGCGGCAAGATCCCCACCCTGGTCTTCCGCACGCTGACCACCCGCGACCACACCACCGGCGGCCCCGAGGGCGCCAAGCCGGTCCCGGACCTGGCCACCGACACCGGCACGCCCAGCGACGGCGCGCGGACCTGGACGTACCACCTGAAGGACGGCCTGACGTACGAGGACGGCACGCCGATCAAGGCGCAGGACGTCAAGTACGGCATCGAGCGCTCCTTCGCCCCCGAGCTGCCCGGCGGCGCCCCCTACCTGCGCGACTGGCTGGTCGGCGGCGAGGACTACCAGGGCCCGTACAAGGGCGGCGAGCTGGACTCCATCGTCGTCCCCGACGACCGCACCATCGTCTTCCACCTGCGCAAGCCCGAGGGCGACTTCCCGTACCTGGCCACCGCCACCCAGTTCGCCCCGGTGCCGAAGGCCAAGGACACGGGCGTGAACTACGAGAAGCACCCGGTCTCCTCCGGCCCCTACAAGGTCGTCAGCAACGACCAGGGCCGGACCATCGTGCTGGCCCGCAACCCGCACTGGTCGCAGAAGAACGACGACCAGCGCCTCGCCGGCCCCGACCGCATCGTGGTGCAGTCCGGACTCGACCAGTCCGTGATCAACCAGCGCCTCGCCGCGAGCAGCGGCGCCGACGCGCGGGCCGTCACCACCGACACCAACATCGACGCCTCGGTGCTGGCGAAGCTGAACGGCCCGCAGGGCCTGAAGGACCGGGTCGCCACCGGCTTCTTCGGCGAGACCTGGTACCTCGCGTTCAACACCAAGGCCAAGCCCTTCGACAACCAGAAGGTGCGCGAGGCGATCTCCTACGCCGTGGACCGGCGGTCGGTGGTCAACGCCGTCGGCGGCACCGCCGTCGCCAAGCCCGCCACGACCTTCCTGCCCGACCAGAAGGCGTTCGGCTACACCCCCTACGACTACTTCCCCGGCGGCGCCTCCGGCGACCCGGCGAAGGCCCGCAAGGTCCTGGCCGAGGCCGGCTACCCCAACGGCCTCACCATCACCCTGGACCACACCACCTCCGCCGGCGACGGCAACGGCCCCGAGGTCGCCACCGCCGTCCAGGAGGCGCTGAAGAAGGCCGGCATCACGGTGCGGCTGCACGCCTCCGAGTCCAACGACTACGCCGAGAAGACCCAGAAGCCGGCCACCGAGCCCGGCCTCTTCCTGCAGAGCTGGGGCGCCGACTGGCCGTCCGGCGGCCCGTTCCTGGCCCCGGTCTTCGACGGCCGGCAGATCCTGAAGGGCGGCGGCAACTACAACGCCAGCCAGCTCGACGACCCGAAGGTCAACGCCGAGATCGACGCCATCAACAAGCTCACCGACCCGGAGGCCGCCGCGGCCCGCTGGGGGAGGCTCGACGCCGAGCTGGGCAAGCGCGCCCTGACCGTGCCGCTCTACCACCCGGTCTACAAGCGCCTCTTCGGCAAGGACGTCACCAACACCTACGTCAGCCAGTGGAACGGGCTCTACGACCTGTCCCGCATCTCGGTGAAGTAGGACGGACGCAGTGAGCGAGACCGCGACGGTCCTCGACACCGCCACCGCCGCCGGGGCCGCCGAGCCCCGGCGGCGGGGGCGGGTGTGGCAGCGGCTGCGCCGCAACCGCGCCGCCATGGCCGCCCTGGCCGTGGTGGCGCTCCTGGTGCTCTTCGCACTGGCCGCGCCGCTGCTGTCGGCCCTGGAGGGCCAGGACCCCACCACCTTCCACAGCGACCTCGTCGACTCCGCGACCGGCGGCGTGCCGACCGGCTCCTTCGGCGGCGTGAGCGCCGACCACTGGCTGGGCGTGGAGCCCGGCAACGGCCGCGACGTCTTCGCCCGCCTCGCCCACGGCGCCCGGGTCTCGCTGGGCGTCGCGGTGGGCGCCACCCTCGTCCAGGTCGCCCTGGGCACCCTCGTCGGGCTGGCCGCCGGGCTCGGCAACCGGCTCGCCGACACGGTGCTCAGCCGCGCGATGGACCTGGTCATCGCCTTCCCCGAGCTGGTCTTCGCCATCGCCCTGATGGCGATCGTGCCGGAGGGCTTCCCCCGGCCGGTCCTGCTGATGCTCGTCATCGGCGTGCTCGGGTGGGGCGCCCCGGCCCGCGTCGTCCGCGCCCAGGTGCTCTCGCTGCGCGGCCTGGACTACGTCGCCGCGGCACGCCTCGGCGGCTCCGGCCGCTGGCGCGTCGCCCGCCGCGAGATCCTGCCCGGCCTCGCGGCGCCGGTCATCACGTTCGCGCTGCTGCGGCTGCCGGTCAACGTCGCCTCCGAGGCGGGGCTCTCCTTCCTCGGCGTCGGCGTGCGGCCGCCCTCCTCCTCGTGGGGGCAGATGCTCTCCACCGCCACCACCTGGTACGAGACCGACCCGACGTACGTCCTGCTGCCCGCCGGGCTGCTCTTCGTCACCGTGCTCGCCTTCACCGTCCTCGGCGACGGGCTGCGCACCGCCCTCGACCCGCGCGCCGCCTCCCGGCTGCGGGCCGGCACCCGGCGCGGGAACGCGGCCCCGCGCAGGGCCGCGTCGGCCGCCCGGCCCGGCGCCGGCGTGCCGGCCGCCGCAGCCGACGCCGCCACGCCGCCGAGGACCGAGGACTGATCCGCCATGCTCCGCTTCCTCCTCCGACGCTCCGTCAGCACCGTCCTGGTGCTGCTGGTGCTGTCGGCCGTGGTCTTCACCCTCTTCTACGCCACCCCCGGCGACCCCGCGATCCTCGCCTGCGGAAAGGGCTGCGACGGCGACCGGCTCGCCGTGGTCCGGCACAAGCTCGGCACCGACCTGCCGCTGTGGGACCAGTACTGGCACTTCCTGCGCGGCCTGGTCGCCGGCCGCGACTACGACGCGGGCGCCGATACCACCCACTGCGCCGCCCCCTGCTTCGGCTACTCCTTCCAGTACGACCAGCCGGTGCTCGGCATGATCACCGCCCGCCTGCCGGTGGACGTCTCGCTCACCCTCGGCGCCATGGTCATCTGGATGGTCGTCGGCGTCGGCACCGGCCTGCTCTCGGCCCTGCGCCGCGGCGGCGCCACCGAGCGGCTCCTGACCGGCCTCACCCTGGCCGGCATGTCGACCCCGGTCTTCCTCATCGGCCTGCTGCTGATGATGGCCTTCTGCTCCTGGCTGGGCTGGCTGCCCTTCCCGCAGTACACGCCGATCGCCGACGACCCGGCCCGGTGGGCCGCCAACCTGGTGCTGCCCTGGCTGTCGCTGGCGCTGATCAGCGCCGCCGCCTACGCCCGGATGACCCGCAGCTCCATGCTGGAGACGCTGGCCGAGGACCACATCCGCACCGGCCGGGCGTACGGGCTGCCCGAGCGGCGCATCGTCGCCGGGCACGCCCTGCGCGGCGCCCTCACGCCGGTGATCACGCTCCTGGCCATCGACGTCGGCGGCATGCTGGGCGGCGCCACCCTCACCGAGACCGTCTTCGGCTTCGACGGTCTCGGCCGGCTGCTGGTGAACGCGGTCAACCACATCGACCTGCCGGTCGTCGTCGGCGTGACCCTCTTCGCCGCCTTCTTCATCGTGATCGCCAACGCCGTCGCGGACGTCCTGTACGCGGTGGCCGACCCCCGGGTGGCCCTGGCATGACCGACGACCTCCTGACCGACCGGTCGCCCTCCGGCGGCCAGCCGGCCGGCGACCTGCTCCTCGACGTCCGCGACCTGCGCGTCTCCTTCCCCACGGCCGACGCCGAGGGCGGGTCCGTCACGGCCGTGGACGGCCTCTCCCTCTCCCTGGCCCGCGGGCGGTCCCTCGGCCTGGTGGGGGAGTCCGGCTCCGGCAAGAGCACCGCCGCCTTCGCCCTGCTCGGCATGCACCGCGGCACCGGGGCCGAGGTCACCGGCACCGTCCGGGTCGCCGGGACGGACGTCAACGCCGCCTCAGACGAGGAGCTGCGGCGCCTGCGCGGCAACCGGGTCGCCATGGTCTTCCAGGACCCGCTCTCCGCCCTCGACCCCTTCTGGTCCGTCGGCGACCAAATCGCCGAGGTGTACCGGCTGCACACGGGCGCCTCCCGCCGGGCCGCCCGCGCCCGGGCCGTCGAGGTCCTGGACCGGGTCGGCATCCCCGACGCCGCCCGGCGCGCGGGCGCCCACCCCCACGAGTTCTCCGGCGGCATGCGCCAGCGCGCGCTCATCGCCATGGCCCTCGCCTGCGAGCCCGACGTGCTCGTCGCGGACGAGCCCACCACCGCGCTGGACGTCACCGTCCAGGCGCAGATCCTCGACCTCCTGCACGACCTGCGGGAGGAGACCGGCATGGGGCTGCTGCTGGTCACCCACGACCTGGGCGTGGTGGCCGGCGCCACCGACGAGGTCCTCGTCATGCAGGGCGGGCGCGCCGTCGAGCACGGCGGCACGGAGGACGTGCTGCGCGCCCCCGGGCGCCCGTACACGCGGCAGCTCGTCGAGGCCGTGCCCCGCCTGGAGGCCCGGCGCACCCCCGTGCCGGTCGGCGACGACGTGCTGCTCCGCGTCGAGGACCTCCACCGGCACTACCCGGCCCCCCGCGGCTCCGGCGGCGAGCGCGCCCCCGGCCTCGGCCGGCTGCTCGGCCGCCGGCCGCAGCACCGCGCCGTCGACGGCGTCACCCTCGACGTGCGGCGCGGCGAGACCCTCGGCGTCGTCGGCGAGAGCGGCAGCGGCAAGACCACCCTCGGCCGCATGATGGTCCGGCTCCTGGAGCCCACCTCCGGACGGATCCTCCTCGACGGCCGGGACATCTCCCGGGACGGCGAGCGCGCCCTGCGCCCCGTCCGGCGCGACCTGCAGATGGTCTTCCAGGACCCCGTCTCCTCCCTCAACCCGCGCCGCTCCGTCGGCGACTCCGTCGCCGAGCCCCTGCTGGCGGGCGGTGCGGACGCCGCGGCCGCCCGGTCCGAGGTGCGCGACCTGCTGGAGCGGGTGGGGCTGCCCGCCTCCTGGTACGACCGCTACCCGCACGAGTTCTCCGGCGGCCAGCGGCAGCGCGTCGGCATCGCCCGCGCCCTCGCGGTGCGCCCCCGGCTGATCGTCTGCGACGAGCCGGTCTCCGCCCTGGACGTCTCCACCCAGGCCCAGGTCGTGGGGCTCCTCGGGGACCTGCAGCGCGAGTTCGGGCTCACCCTGGTCTTCATCGCCCACGACCTCGCGGTGGTCCGGCAGGTCAGCGACCGGGTCGCGGTCATGCGGCAGGGGCAGGTCGTGGAGTGGGGCGACGCCGACAGGGTGTACGAGTCCCCGCAGCACCCCTACACGCGGCGGCTGCTCGCCGCGGTCCCGGTGCTGGACCCGGCCGAGGCGGCGTCCCGGCGCCGGGCCCGGCGGGCGCTGCTCGCCCTGGACCGGAGCGCGGACGGGGCGGAGCCGGCCGCGGTGGCCTGAGCCCGGACCGCCGCGGGCCGAGCCGGGCCGCGGCGGCCCGAGCCGGACCGCCGCGGCCGTGCGCGGTGCGGCGGGCCGGGCCGCCCGCCCGCCGCCCCGTCGCCCGTCCTGCGGCCGCCCCGCCGGCCGTACCGTCCGAGGCCGCCCCGCGCCGACCGCGCCGGGCGGCCTCCGCGTTCCCGCCGCCCCGCCCCCTGCCGTCCCGGCGCCGTCCCGGGGCCGTGCCGTCCGCCGTCCGCCGTCCGCCGTCCGGGCCCGCGCCCCCGCGGACGTGCAGGTTACGGCCATTCACTCCTTCAGGTGGCGGCCACGCAAGTGACCGACGGCCCGGCCGCGCGGGCGCCTACCTTCGAGGGGCTGGACCGAACAAGCGTCGGGTGCCTCGCGTCGGGAGGCCCCGGCGTGGGCTGCCCGCCCGTGCACGCCCGGCCGCCGCCGGTCCGCCCCGGTGGGGGCCCTCCCGGCACGGACGGTCCGGGCACGGGCGGTCCCGGTACGGGCCGGTCCGGCGCCCTCCGGGGCGCCGCGTGCCGCCGTGCCCCGGCCGCTGCCGTCCCCGGCCGCCGCCCCGCCTCCGACAGCCCCGCCGTTCCGCCGCCCGATCCGCCCCGGAGGTCCCGTGCGCATCGCCCTGCTCACCGCGAGCGACGACGCGACTGCTCCGCGTTCCGCACCCGGCGGTGCCGACTGGTGCGCCTGGGCGGAGCGCAGCCTGCCCGAGCACGCGTTCCTGCACCCGGTCCTCGACGCGGCCCCGGCGGGCCGCCGGGACCGCGCGCCGCGCGGCCGCCGCCGGGCGCGCCTGCTGCGGTCCTACGAGGCCCTGGTGCGGGCGCTGGCCGAACCGCGGGAGAGCGCCTCCCTCCCCGCGGCCCTGTACGCCCTGGCGGACGCGGCGGAGCCCCCCGGCCACCTCCCGGCCCTGCTGCGGTGCGAGGAGGCGGCGCGGCTGCTGGAGCGGACCTGGCGGTCCGGGAGCGGCCCCGCTTCGGTCCGGGCCCCCGCCGCCCGCGACGTCCTCGCCGCGTCGGACGCCCTGGAGCGGGCCCTGCGGCCCCTCGCCGCCGGATGGCTCCGCGACCCGGCGGGCGCCCCCTCGGCCGACCTGTGCCACGTCACCGGCGGCACCCCCGCCGCCCTGGCCGCGCTCCTCGCCGGGCGGCTGCACGGCGTGCCCTGCACCGTCAGCGGCCACCGGCTCCTGCCGGGGGAGCCGCCCCCCGGCTCCGCCCCCGGTCCCGGGCCGGCCCGTGCGCTCCTCCTCTCCTTCTCCCGTCTGCTCGCCCGCGAGGCGCTGGGGCGCGCGGCCGTGGTCCTCGCCGGCAGCGACCACGAACGCCGCTGGCTGGAGCGGTGCGGGGCCGACCCGGCCCGCACGCGGGTGCTCCGCGACCCGGTGGCGGACGGCCCGCGCCCGGCGGCGGGCCCCGAACCCCCCGTGCCGACGCTGCTGTGGCTGCGCGAGCCGGACGCGGTCGCGGCGGACCCGGCGGTGCGGGAGGCCGTCGCCCTGGTGCGCGGGTCGTTCCCCGCACTGCGGGTACGGGCCTGCGCCCCCGCCCCCGCTGCTCCCGCCCCCGCTGCTCCCGACCCTGCGGCGAGCGCTCCGGCGGCGGGCGGCCCCGCCGGGGCCGGCGGCGTCCCGGGCCCGGTGCACGGCGCGGGCAGCGTGGTCCTGCTGCCCGCCTCCGACCGGCCGTCCGCCGGACCGCTGGCCGAGGCGATGCTCAGCGGCCGGGTCGTGGTCGCGGAGGACGTCGGGCCCGCCAGGGAGGTGCTCGGCCCCGCCGGCGTCCTGGTGCCGCCGGGCGACCCGCAGGCGCTGGCCGATGCGTGCACCGCCCTGCTGCGCGATCCGCGGCGCCGCGCCCGGCTCGGGACGGCCGGGCGGCGGCGCGCCCTCGAGCTCTTCTCCGCGGAGACCGCCGCCGGCACCCTGCGGCGCGCCTACCTGGACGCCGCCGCCCGCTGGCCGGCCTTCCCGGAGGCGGGCCGCCCGTCCGCCGAGCCCTTCGCCCTGCCCGCCGAGTACCGGTCGGCAGGGCAGCGGCCCGCCGGGCACCGTCCGGGGGCCGGTCCGGTCGCCGGCACCGGCCGCCCGCCCGGCCCGGTCCGCGGGACCGCCCGGCCGGCCTCCGCCCGTGAGCCCGAACCGGTCGACGGGCCCGACCCGGTCGACGGGCCCGACCCGGTCCGTGATCCCGGCCCGGTCCGCGGGCCCGGCCCGGCCGTTCCGCCCGGCGACACCCGTCCGTCCCGCCACCGGGAGGTCGCATGACCAGACGCCCGCCCGTCCTCGCACGCCCGCAGGAGGCGCCGTGACCGCTCCCCGCCCCCCGCGGCCGTCCGGGGCCGATCCCGTGCGCGAACTCATGGAACGCCACCGCGACCTGTGCGAGAGCGCCACCGACCCGCTGGAGATCGCCGCCGGTCTGGAGGCCGCGGGCGTCGGGCCCGACGCGGTCGCCCGCTGCCGCCACGCGGACGTCTTCGCCCTGGCGGAGGAGCTGTACGCGCGGGTGCCGCGGCGGACCGCCGACTCCGCGGCCCCGGACGCGGCCGGCCCCTGGCGGCGCCGCGCCGGTGCGAGCCTGCTCGCCGCCGTGCTCTACGCGCTGCCCTGCGCCGCCTTCGCCGCGATCCGGGCGGTCGCCCCCCGGTCCTCGCCCTGGGCCCTGCTGGCGGCCGCGGCCGTCGCCGGCGCCTGGTACGCCGCCACGGCGCTGGAGACCGCCCGGTGGGAGGGGGGCCGCCCCGGACCGTCCGCCCCGGCGCCGCCCGGGACCGGCCCGGCCGGCACCTCCCTGCGGGCGGTCGCCGCCGCCGGGGTCGGGGCGGTGCTGGTGATGCCGCTGGTCCTGCCGTTCGCGGGCGGGGGGGATCCCGCCTCCCCCGCCACGCCGGCGGCCCTGGCGGTCGGCATGGGCGCGGCCGAGTGGTGTGCGCGCTGGTTCCGGCACGCCGGACGGTCCCACCTGGCCGCGGCGGCCGGCATCGCCGAGTTCCGGCGCCGGATGGTCCCGGTCCTGCCGGCGGCCGTCCTGCTGCACCTCTGCGCCGTCGCCCTGCTCACCGCCGCCGTCCTCGCCGTCCGCCCCGGCGGTCGGGAGGAGGACTTCGGCGCGCTCCAGTGGGGCGCCCAGGGGGCCGCCGCACTGCTGCTGTCCCTGGTCGTCCTGCTGCTCCGCTGCGGCCGCCCGGGGGCCGCGGCCGCCGGCGCCGCCGCCGCGGCCGGCGGGACGGGCCTGCTCCTCGCGGTGCGGGCGCTGCCCCTGGCCCTGCCCGGCCGGGACCTCCTCGCCGCCCACGGCCCGGCGGCCGTCCAGCTCGCCGGCTGCGGCGCCGCGGCCGCCGCCCTGCTGCCCTGGGCCTGGGCCGCACTGGTGCGGCCCGGCGCCCACCGTGCCGCACCGGCCGGGCCTCCCCCGGCCCCCGCACGCTCCGGGCCGTCCGCCCGGACCCCGCTCACGGAAGGACCGACCCCCACATGAGGGTGCTGCTGCTGGGCGCGGACGGCTTCATCGGCCGCCGCGTCGCCGACCGCCTGCTCGCCGACCCCGAGCTCCAGGTCACCGTCCTCGGCCGGCGCGACACCGCGGACATCCGGTTCGACCTCTCCGCGGGCAGCCCCGGCGCGCTCGCCCGCTTCCTCGACGCCGTCATGCCCCGGGTGATCATCAACTGCGCCGGTGCCACGTACGGCAGTCCCCGCGCCCTGACCAGGGCCAACACCGTCGCCGTGGCCACCGTCTGCGAGGCCGTCCGGCGCAGCCACGAGCCCGCCCGCCTCATCCACGTGGGGTCCGCCGCCGAGTACGGGCCGGCGCCCTTCGGCCAGCCGGTCCCGGAGACCGCCGAACCGCGCCCCCTCGGCCCGTACGGGGTGACCAAGCTGGCCGGCACCGAGCTGGTGCTCTCCTCCGGGCTGGACGCCGCCGTGCTGCGGGTCTTCGACGCGGTGGGCCCCGGGGCCCCCACCGGATCGCTCTTCGGCCGCCTGGCCGAGGGGCTGCGGCGCGCCCTGGAGCGCGGCGAGCCGCAGCTGCGGGCCCCCGACCTGTCCGCCTTCCGCGACTTCGTCGACGTCCGCGACGTGGCGCGGGCCGTGCAGTCGGCCGCCGTGTCCGCCGCCACCGGGATCGTCAACATCGGCAGCGGCACGGGGACGCGGGTCCGCGACGCGGCCGAGCTGCTGGTCCGCGCCTCCGGCTTCGACGGGCGCCTGGTGGAGGAGGGCCGCCCCGCGCTGCCCCCGCCGCCCGCCCCGGCCGACGGGTCCTCCGTCCCCGGGGGCGCGGCGTCCGCGCCCCCGGGGCACGGGGCCGCCGAGCCCCGCTACCCGGCCGAGCCCGTCCTGTGGCGGCAGGCCGACGTCCGCACGGCGCGCGACCGCCTCGGCTGGCGGCCCCGCATCCCCCTGGAGGAGTCCCTGGCGGACGTCTGGACCGAGATCGCCTGCCGCGTGTGAGGCCGGCGGGGGCGTGCGGCACCTGCGCCCGCAGACGGGCGCGGCGGCCGCGCGCCCTCCGGACCGGGACGCCGGCGACGATCGACATGCTGCGCGTGGGGAGGGAGACGGAGCCGGTCGAAGGCGTCCGGGCCGGGTACCTGTACGGCGAGATCGTCATGACGACGACGCCGGAGACCTTCCACAACCGGATCGTCCGCCTCATCGACCGGCAGGTCCCCGAGGACCGCTGCGAGGTGTGGCCGAACCAGGCGGTCGCCGTCCCCGAGCGGGACGGTGAGCCCGTCCCGGACACCATGCCCGTCTGGGCGGACCGCGACCTCGGCTTCGTGGACGGCGTCGACCCGGTGCACGTCGCCGCGGTCCTCGAGACCGTCTCCCCCCAGGGGGGAGGAGGAACCGGACCGGGGTGGTGCGCGACCTGGAGGTCAAGCCGGAGATGCACGCCTCGGCGGGTGTCCCGCCCTCCGTCGTCGTCAACCCCGACGGCGAGGGCTGGACCGACGTCCTGGAGGATCCCGACCCGGCGCGGCAGTCCTGCCCGGGCCGCCACCGGTACCGCTTCGGCGGCCGGGTGCCGCTGCCGGAGCCCGTCGGGACGGCCTTCGGCACCTCGCGGTCCGTGCGGTACCCGGCGGAGGGCTGAGCGCGTCCACGATCCGTCGCCGGACGTCTCGCCCCTCGGAACGGGTGTCTCGGAACAAGAACCGCCGTGACACTGTTGACCCGGAGAACAGACGAACTGACGACCATCGGAGTCCCCGTGTCGCTGCCACCCCTGGTCGAGCCGGCCGCCGAGCTCACCGTCGACGAGGTCCGCAGGTACTCCCGCCACCTGATCATCCCCGACGTCGGGATGGACGGGCAGAAGCGGCTGAAGAACGCCAAGGTGCTCTGCGTGGGCGCCGGCGGCCTCGGCTCGCCCGCCCTGCTCTACCTGGCCGCGGCGGGCGTCGGCACGCTGGGCATCGTCGAGTTCGACGTCGTGGACGAGTCGAACCTCCAGCGGCAGGTCATCCACGGCCAGTCGGACGTCGGCCGGTCGAAGGCCGAGTCCGCGCGCGACTCCGTCAAGGAGATCAACCCGCTGGTGGACGTCGTGCTCCACGAGGAGCGGCTGGACACCTCCAACGTCATGGAGATCTTCTCCGGCTACGACCTCATCGTCGACGGCACCGACAACTTCGCCACGCGCTACCTGGTGAACGACGCGGCCGTGCTGCTGGGCAAGCCCTACGTCTGGGGCTCCATCTACCGCTTCGACGGCCAGGCCAGCGTCTTCTGGGCCGAGCACGGCCCCTGCTACCGCTGCCTCTACCCGGAGGCCCCGCCGCCGGGCATGGTCCCCTCCTGCGCCGAGGGCGGCGTGCTGGGCGTGCTCTGCGCCTCCATCGGCTCCATCCAGGTCACCGAGGCGATCAAGCTCCTCGCGGGCGTCGGCGAGCCGCTGGTCGGCCGCCTGATGATCTACGACGCGCTGGAGATGCAGTACCGCACGGTGAAGGTCCGCAAGGACCCCGACTGCGCGGTCTGCGGCGAGAACCCGACGGTCACCGAGCTGATCGACTACGAGGCGTTCTGCGGCGTGGTGTCCGAGGAGGCCCAGGAGGCCGTCCTCGGCTCGACGATCACTCCCAAGCAGCTCAAGGAGTGGATCGACGAGGGCGAGAACATCGACATCATCGACGTCCGCGAGCCCAACGAGTACGAGATCGTCTCCATCCCGGGCGCCCGCCTGGTCCCGAAGAACGAGTTCCTGATGGGCAACGCCCTCCAGGACCTGCCGCAGGACAGGAAGATCGTCCTGCACTGCAAGACCGGTGTCCGCTCCGCCGAGGTCCTGGCCGTGCTTAAGTCGGCCGGCTTCTCCGACGCGGTCCACGTCGGCGGCGGCGTGATCGGCTGGGTCAACCAGATCGAGCCGGAGAAGCCCGTCTACTGATCAATCGATCTGCTGAGCTGCACTGCCCAACGGCTGTGTTCTTCTGACCAGTGCTGATGCCGTCAGCGGTTGTCATTGTTGGTCGGCGCTGATCGTCATTTCACGGCCCAGAGACGGCCCCGGGACTTGATCGCCCGGGGCCGTTTCGCGTCCGCGGTCCGGCTGGCCCTGGGGCGGCTTGCGGTTGTAGCTTCCGCACCGAGTCGATCTGGTCCGCCGCCAACGCGGCGGCACCTTCTTGGGGGCACTGTGTGGGATGGCCCGTTCTATCGGGTGAAGCGGGTCCGGTACGAGATCTGTTTCGTGCCCGGGGCGGATGAAGACCTGGACGAGGTGTGCAACGTCGACATGTGGGTGACGTTCACCGACGGTAACCGCTGGTCCGGAACGGTGTTCACCCTCGATGAGGTGCAGCGCATCATGGACCACTGGAAGGGCACCGGCGAGTGCCTGGACGGCAGCTACTTCTGGTGCTGGGACGGGCTCATTGTCCGCGAAGCCGGCATCCCCGCCATGGTTCGAGTCATCGATGACCTGGTGGCTACCGGCGACTACGAAGGCGTCCTACGCTCGCTCGGACCGGAGGATGATCAGGGCAGCTGACTCCTGGGCTCGCATCCAGTGTCCCAGCTTGGAAGACGGCGTATACGGATCGCGGCTGACCTGGCAAATCCCTGACCTGCGCCCGAGCGCGGTCGGCACCGGCGTTCCCCGTGAGTCTCCGCTGTGCCCCGCCCGAACGGGCACGTAGCGGGCACGGCGCCAACGAGCTGAGCCGTCGGTATATGCCACGATGCTGGCCATGCTCACCATCGACGTCAGCTCAGTTACTGATGAGCGCGAACTACACGCTGTGCTCGCGCAGACTCTTCACTTTCCCGACTTCTACGGCAGTAACTGGGACGCCTTCTGGGACGCGATCACTGGGCTTGTCGAGATTCCGGACCATGTCCGCCTTACAGGGTGGAAGCACCTCAGCGACCGCATCCCTCGCGGGGCGATCATGCTGCAACGTGCCTTGGACGACTATCGGCAGAGGTGCCGGCCGCAGTTCCTTGCCGAGTACAGATAGGGCGCGCGGCCCTCATTTGAAGACCCGCGGCCGAGCGAAGTGGCTTCTTCCTTATCAGTGATGCCGTAGGCGTCGGCGCTGACCAGTTCGGCGGCTCAGGCCACGGCACTCCACTCCGCTGTTGTACTCCCTGATCCGTCGGAGTCTGGGGCCGTTGCTGTCAGCTACTGCTCTCAGGGCTCGTCGTCCTGGTCCAAGCCCAAGTTCTCGGGGAACTCCAGGAGCGCTCCGCGCCGTGCGGGAACGCTCTCCCGCTCGGCCATCTGCCGGACGATCTCCGCCAGCTTCGACCGGTCCTCTCGGGATAGCTGATCCAAGCGGTAGGCCAGATCCTCGAACCACCTGGTAGCCAGGTCGGGATCAACCTCTTCGTCGTCGGTGAGATCGATATCGGTCGCGAGCCGAGCCAGCGACTCGGCCAGCGCTACCAGAAGCGTGGCGCTCATGTAGGCCCTCTCCTTGGCTCGGCATCCCGGGTAGGGAGCGTACCGCGCGGGCGTTGGCGCGATCTTTGGCCGGTGGCCTGCCCGGGCTGGGGTCGAGCATGGCCAGGGGGCCATACGCTGGCCGCGAATCGGGCTGGCTCCTGCCTGCCCGCATCTAGCCCGATCGGCCCCCTGGTCTTGCTCGACGTCGGGTCCCGGACCGGGGAGGTGGCTAAAGATCGTGTCGGCGCCCGCCCCAGCCACCGGCCGGCCAATCCCCCTCCCGCCTTGCGGCGCGGAGCGGGCCGCCGCCGGAGCGGGACGCAGGCAGGAGCGACGGCGAGCGGCGCCGCGCGGCGCCGCAGCGAGCGAAGCGAGCGCCTTGATCCAGTAGAGAAATCCGTAACCACTCAGCCTTTGCCCTCGTAGTTGGGGTTCTCCCTGAAGACCCCGGTCAACCGGCCTCGCTTGTCGACCTGCCAGCCGCCGATGATCGCTCCGGGCGGTACTGCGCCGTCTGGGCCGTCTTCGATGAGGTCCGCATCGATCTCGTAGACCCAGCCGCCGGGGTACCGTTCGGCCTCGGCCAGCAACTCTGGTGGTGCGGAGCGCTGCACGGCCCCATGCTTACGGCGCTTCGCGAAGAAAGCCATGCAAGGCCCGCCTTTCGGTCGTGGTCACAGCTAGGACGCCTTCCCCTCGTAGGACCAGATCCGGCCGGTGCCTCGGTACTGCGAGACGGGGATGGGTTCGACTCCGGGGCGCATGCGGGTGGTGTAGAGGACGCCTTCGAGGTGGTCGATCTCGTGGGCCACGAGGCGGGCGACGCCCTGGTCGAAGATGGTGATGCGGCGCTGGCCGTCGGTGTCCTGGTGCTCGACGGTGATGCTCAGGGGCCGGGGGACCATGCCGCGCACGTCGAAGAAGCTCCAGCAGCCCTCGTACTGCTCGTCGGTCTCGGCGGACTCCTCGATCACCCGGGGGTTGAGGAGGGTGAGGGTCTCGCCGTTCGGGGTGCGCACGATGGCGGCGGCTCGGTCGATGCCGATCTGGGGTGCGGCGCAGCCCATGCCCTTGCTGAAGGTGTGGATGCCGGCGGCCCTCTCGGCGGCGGAGTTGAGTTCGGCGACCACGCGCCGGGCGTCCTCGGCCTCTGCGGGGAGGTCGAAGGGTCGGGCCCGCTGGGTGAGGAGGGGGTCTCCGGCCTGGACGACGCCGATGGATCGCATCTTCTCGCTGGCGCTCGCGGGCATGGCGGGGGCGGTCTCCTCGTGGTCGGGGCGGGCGCGGAACTTCCACTCCAGCCGGTAGCGGGCGTGCAGGGGCGGGTCGTCGGTGGTCCAGGAGAACAGGCGGCGGTCGCCGTAGCTGCTCTGGTGGATGGCGGTGCGGAACGGGAAGGCGGCCGCGGTCATGGTGGTCTCGGTGCCCCAGACGACCGGGTCGAGGTCGGCGGGGAAGTCGAGCCGGACGCTGAGGCGCTCGGTGGGCAGGCGGACCGCGCGCTGGAACCAGGTGCCCCACTTGTCGTCGCTGACGGTGTAGGAGTACTCGATCCATGCGGTCTCGCCCGGGTAGAGCGGGTAGCGCCCGTCGTCGTTCTCGAACAGGAGCCACAGCTCTTTGAAGGCGTCGCGGTCGTGCTGGACGCGCCAGCCGATGGGCTCGTTGCCGATACGCGCGGTCAGAGCGATCTCGTCCCAGGTGAGGGGGTTGTCGCGGTAGTGCCGGTTGGAGTGCTCGGGGTTGCCGGGGTAGCGGTCCACCGAGATCCGGATGAGGTACTGGGTGATCGGGTCAGGGCTGGCGTTGTGGATCCGCCGCCGCTGGGTGGCGCGGTAGGTGGCGCCGTCGTAGCGCAGCTCGGCGTCGTCGTGCACGACGATCAGGCTGGCGGGCTGGGATTCGAGCGTCTGGGGTTCGGCGGTGTGCTGGTGCGGGAGCGTGATGCCCGGCCGGCCGCCGGTCTCCAGCTCGGTGAAGGTCCGCCGCAGTGCGCCGCCCGCGGACAGCACCCGGTCGGCCTGCTCGGCGAACTCCCGGCTGGGCCGCTGCTGGCCGCCCTCGACCTTGGAGACGTAGGAGGGGGTGTATCCGACGGATCGGGCGAGCGCCGATTGGGACACCCCCCGCACGTCGCGCCACCGCTTCAACTCCGCGATGAACGGCTCTGCGCTCGGGGCCTCGCTCGACATTCCGCCTCCCCTGCGGGTGTGCCTGTGAGTGAGCTGTGAGTGATCGACTCTCAGGCTGTAGTCACTGCCCTGGCGTGCGGTGTGCTGTCTGTGCTCGGGACGGAAGCTACAGGACTCGGAGGACGACCGGTGACCATGACGCCGGAGGAAATGGCGGCCATCCTCGATCGGCTCTCGGCCGTGACGGCAGAGGTGGCGGGGCTGGCCGAGCGGGTGGACCAGGTGGCTACGGCGCTGCCTGCTTCGCCTGCTCCTCCAGCTCGGCAAGTCGAGCGGAGAGATCCCGGACCGTCGCGTCCAGGGCGTCCAGGTGCTGCTTGATGGCGAGGTACTCGGGCGAGTGCTCGGGCTCGGGTGCCTCGGCCTGCTCACGGACGAAGCTGCCGCGTCCGGGGCTCGTGTACACCAGTCCTTCGCCCCGCAGGATCTCCACCGCGCTCTGCGCCGTCATCGGAGCGACGGTGTAGCGCTTTGCCAGGTCACGCACGGACGGCAGCTTGGCGCCGGGGGCCAGCTCCCCTGACCGGATCTCTGCGCGGATGGCGTCCGCCACCTGCTGCGAGGCGGGCCGGGGGTCGTCGGCGCTCAAGGACATGGGACGAGGTTAGCGCCAAATCCGTCCTAGGCCGTGTCTGATAATTGATCTTGTGGTGGGTCGTGGTGAGTTGACGGATGCGGCGTGGGAGCGGATCGCGCCGCTGCTGCCGGGTGCCGACGGGCGGGGTCGTCCGTGGCGGGATCACCGGCA
>NZ_JAJLRA010000028.1:16844-76820 GCF_020991365.1 Streptacidiphilus sp. ASG 303 | reverse complement strand
TTACAGCGCCGATGGTACTGCAGGGGGGACCCTGTGGGAGAGTAGGACGCCGCCGAACAATCATTGAGGGCCGTGGCCCCGGCAGGATTCTGCCGGGGCCACGGTCTTTTTCGCGTCTGTGCGCGTGTGCGTGTGTGTGGTGTGCCGGGGGATCGGGTGGGTCCGGGAGGGGGCCTCGTGGCCGGGAACGGAGGCGGGGCCCCTTTCGCATGCCCGGAAACGGAGCACGACCGGGTGGGGGCGACCACGACCGCCGGACGGGACGGATCGACGGGGCGGCCGGCTCGCCCGTCCGGACCGCGGGGCTGCCGGCCCGGACGGTCAGCCCTGCAGCACGGCCGTGGCGCCCGTGCGCCAGGTCTGCTCGGTGCGGCCCTCCGCCCATGCGAGGCCCACGGCGGTGCCCGGGGTGCCGCTGGTCGGGGTGAGGGCGAAGCGGCTGTCGACGAACGGGCGGATGGACCCGTCCGCCCCGTTCTGCCAGCGGAGGTTGTTGCCGTTGGAACCGGACACGGCGGAGCACTCCCAGATCCCGACGCCGTTGCCGGTGCTCCCCCGGGAGTCGAGGCAGAAGTCGGGGTTGGCGTAGTTGCGGATGAGGTTGTCCGAGCCGGTGTACCACTTCTGCGTGGTCGCGCCGGTGCAGGTGCTCACCACGACGTCGGCGTTCTGCGCGACGAACTGGCTGGCGACGTCGAGGCAGAGGCCGGAGCGGACGTTGACCAGCTCGCTGTAGGTGATGCCGTTGGTCGGTGGCGGGGGGACGGGGACCGACCTGCCCGGGGCCGGACGGCCGGAGGCGCCGGGGGCCCGGCCGGTGCCGCTGGAGGGGCCCGGGGCACCGGGGGAGGCCGAGGGGCCGGACGCCTTCGGGGAGGCCGACGCACTCCCCGGAGCCGACGCCGGAGCCGAAGGGGGACGGGAGGCCGGGAGGGTCGTCGTCACGGTGGCGAAGGCGGTCGTGCCGGTCACGACCAGCGGGGGACCGCCGAGGGGGTCGTTGCCGCCTCCGGCCGCGCTGGTGCTGGTCGACGGGACCAGCGTCACGATCGTGGTCGCGGCGGTGGCCACGACGAACACGACCGCGGCCGCCGCTCCCGCGGCCGGGAACTGGCGGGCCAGCCGCACCAGCCGCCATCCGGCGGAGGCGGTGTCCGCGGCCCCCGCGCGGGTACCGCCGAACGGCCCGCCCCCGCCGTCCGTGGCCCCGGACGCGCCGCCGTGCACCGCCGGTGCGTGGGCGGGGCCGGTGCCCGGCAGGCGCGGGACGCCGACGGGGATGGTCCGGCCGGTGACGGTCCTGGCGAGGCGGGCGGCGACATAGGCGGCGCCTCCCCACAGCAGGAGCCCCTCGGCCAGCACGGCGTCCGGGCGCTCGTCCATCCCCACGAGGTCGGTGAGCAGGCGGGAGCAGCGCGGACAGCCCGCGAGGTGCCGGTCCAGGTCCTCGTTCTGGTGGACGCCGGAACGCCGGGCGGCGGCCTCGACCAGGCCGCTGAAGCGCCGGCAGTCCTCGCCTGCGGAGTTCTCGGTGTGGACCTGGAGGTAGACGTCGCGGTAGGCCTCGCGGGCCTTCTCGCGGAGGTAGGGGACGCTCTGCGGCTCGATGCCCAGGAGGTGCCCGGTGGTGGCGTCGTCGTCCTCCTCCACGACGGCGTGCCACAGGAGCGCCTGGGTGCGCTCGGGGAGGGAGCGGAAGCTCAGCAGCATCAGCGACCGGGACTCCGGGGATCCCGTGTCCGGGTGCCCCGCGGCCGGGGCCGCCCGCTCCTCGTCGAGCCAGGCGGCGAAGTCGGGCGCGAGTTCGGCCCGACGGGTGGTGGCCGCCCATCCCGCGGCCGTCCGCTGGACGAGCATCAGGAGGTGGTGCCGCCACGCCTCCTTGGGGCCGCCGGAGGCCTGGACGGCCCGCTGGGCGGCCTGGAAGGCGTCGTCGGCGAGTTCCTCCGCCGCGTGGGAGTCGCGGGTGCAGATGCGTGCGTAGGAGAGCGTCCCGGGCAGGTGGCGGCGGCGCAGCTCGTCGAGCGCCTCGTGGGCGATGGGCTCGTCGCTGCGGAGGAGCCGGGCGAGCTCGGCGTCGGGCATGGATGTGCACGGCGGTGCGTCCAGGCTGGCCTCGCCCCAGAGGGTGTCGGCGGTCCCCGCCGCGTCCGCGGTGCGGGGACGGTCGGACTGGTCGAACCGGTGGAGCTGAGACACGCTCTCGACTCCTCGTCCTGCGGCGCTCCCGTTTGCCGGTGGTGACGCGCGGCCGCGCGAAACGGTTCAGATGCGCGGCAGGATCCGGTCGGTCTCCGGTGGTGCGTGGACACCGGATCGCTCCGCCGCGGCCCGGGGCGCCCCTCGAAATCGTGGGGTTGGGGCTGACCATGTTGCTGGACTTTGCTGCCGGGTGGAAGAGGAGATTACCCGTCAGTTGCAGTTCTTTCAGAAAGGACGACAAGTTTGTGTGCAACCGGTGGCCGTGCGTGGGGTGTCCGGCCCGCTGGGGGCTCGTGTGAGACCTTTTGTCAGGGAGAAGTCCGCTTCGTCGCCCCCCGTCGGGGACATGGCGCGAGCATGCCGAGTCGGCGCGCCGGCCCGTCGGCGCACCGGCCCGCCGGGGAATCGGTCCGTCAGGGCGTGTCGTCGAACCGGACCACCGCGGACGCCCCCGTGGGCGGGTGCAGGACGACCGCCTCGCCCTCGGCGGCCCCCCGGGCCGCGGCCGGAACCGGCCCCCCGGCCTCCGGCCCCGCCGTCGCCGCCAGGAGCGCCCCCACCGACGCGCCGTCCGCCGGGCCCAGGACCGTCCGGGTCGCCGCCTCCGTCCACAGCCTGTGGACGGAGCGCCCGTCCCAGCGGGCCCGGGCCTGCTCCGGGGAGCGGAGCACGGCGAGCACGGGGACGCCCTGGGCGCCGCCGCGCGCGACCAGGTCCGGCAGGGAGGGCAGCGGTGCGACCGCGCCCACGTCGTCGAGGACGGCGAGCAGTGGTGGGTCGAGCCGGCCGGCGGATGACCCTACGGCCATGCGCCGGCCACGCTCGACCACGTCCTGCGCGAGGGCGGTCAGGAGCGGCATGACGCCGGGCTGGTGGTGGGGCGCCTCGACGGGCCGCCCCACCAGGTACAGGGTTCCCCGTTCGGACAGGAACGACTCCACGTCGAGCCGGTCCCCTGGGGACGGCGAGCAGGCCTGCAGGACGTGCAGCTCCTCCAGGGACGAGAGCGCGCCGGCCACCAGGCCCGATGCGGCGTCCCGGAGTCCGGCGCCGGAGGCGTGCGGCGCCGCCAGCACCGCCTCCAGCTCCCCGCCCCACCCCTCGGCCGCGCCGCGGTCCGTGCGCAGGACGCGCAGCGCCTCCCGCGCGCCGTGGCCGCCCGCCCAGCGGTGCACCTGGCGGAACGGCCGTCCGTCGAGGGCGGCCGCGTGCAGCCAGCACCGCAGCAGGGTGCGGGCGGCGGCGTGGACGGCGGCGGCCGCGCCTCCGCCGTGCGGCGGCGTCACGGCGTGCAGCAGCGCGTCGGCGCGGGCGGTGGCCGCGGCCGGGTCGCCGCAGGAGTCGTGGGGCGCCCACCGCAGCCGCTGGGGGGTGTCCGCGGCGGTCAGGCGCAGCGGGTCGAAGACCAGCACGGGCCCGGTCTTGCCGCGCCGTTCGGCCGTGGCCTCCCAGGCGGCGGGACCGGCGCAGGTGGCCAGGACGGGCCCGGGGGCGTGCGCGATGGCGGGGTGCACCAGCAGCGGGCCCTTGGAGCGGGCCGCGGCGGGCGGGGCCAGGACGCAGTGGCCGCGGTCGAGGGCTGCGAGGAGGGGGGTGCCGGTGGCGGTGTCGCGGCCCAGGGAGACGCCGTAGGCGAGGGGGTTGGGCGCGGTGCGGGCGCCGGGGCCGGCGAGTCCCGTGTCGGGCCGGGACCGGATGGCGGCCGCCCGGGGCAGCAGGGCGTCGAAGGACAGCGGGTGCGGCGGCGCCGGCGTGCGGGGGAGCGGCGGGGGCGGTGCGGCCTCCGGGGGCCCGGCGGGGGCCGGGCGGCCTCCGGGGGCGGGGGCCGGTACGGCGGGTGCTGCGGGCGCCGGATCCTCGTCCACAGGCTGTGGACGGAGATCCGGCGCGGGTTTCGCCGCTGTCGGGGCTGCTGCCGGGGCGGCCGGGGCTGCGTCCGCCCCCCGCGCGCCCCGTGCGGCGCCGCCGGCGGCCGTCCGGCTCAGGCGTGCGCGGGCGGCGTACCCGAGCAGGAGCAGCCCGGCCAGGGCCGCCAGCAGCAGGAGGAAGGCCCACCAGAAGGCCGCCGCCGAGGGCAGCGGCGCCGGCGCCCGGTCGGTGCGGGCGGCCGGGGCCCAGGCCGCACCCAGGTCGTGCGGGGCGGTCGCCAGGCGCCGGAGGGCCTGCGCGGACCGGGTGAACGGCAGGTCCTGCGGCCAGGCGCCCCGGGTGGCCAGGGCGGCCAGCCCGGTGGCCGTCCAGACGAGCGTCACCGAGCCGAGGAGGAAGGCCAGCAGGGCGACCACCGCCCCGTCGGGTATCCCCGAGCGGGGCGGTGGGGCAGGTGCGGACGGGGAGGGTGCGGGGGGACGGGTCATGGCGTTCCGGTGGGGGCTAGGCGGCCGGGTCGTCCGCGAGCTGCTGCTCCGCGCGCGTCCGTTCGGCGACCGCGTCCTCGGTCATGGCGCGGTCGGTGTAGACGAGCGGCCGCTCGGTCTCGGTGATGATGTGCTTGACGACCTGCACGTTGCCGTTGACGTCCCAGACGGCGATGCCGGGGGACAGCGTGGGGATGATCTCCACGGCCCAGCGGGGGAGCCCGAGGACCCGGCCGGTGGCGCGGGCCTCCTCCGCCTTCTGCATGTAGACGGTGCGGGTGGAGGCCATCTTGAGGATCGCGGACGCCTCCCTGGCCGCCGCGCCGTCGACCACGTCGGAGAGGTGGTGGACGACGGCGACGAAGGACAGGCCCAGGCGGCGGCCGAACTTCAGCAGCCGCTGGAAGAGCTGTGCCACGAAGGGGCTGTTGATGATGTGCCAGGCCTCCTCGACCAGGAAGATGCGCTTCTTCCGGTCGGGGCGGATCCAGGTGTGCTCCAGCCACACGCCGACGATCGCCATCAGGATCGGCATGGCGATGGAGTTGCGGTCGATGTGCGACAGGTCGAAGACGATCAGCGGGGCGTCGAGGTCGATGCCCGCCGTCGTGGGGCCGTCGAACATGCCGCGCAGGTCGCCGTCGACCAGCCGGTCCAGGACCAGGGCGACGTCCAGGCCCCAGGAGCGGACGTCGTCCAGGGAGACGCCCAGCGACTCCACCGAGGCGGGGTGGGGGTTGCGCAGCGTGTCGACGATGTCGGTGAGCACCGGCTGGCGGTCGGTGACCGCGGCGTGGACGTGCCCGTGCGCGGCCTTGAGGGCGAAGCCGGCCCGCTCCTCCAGGCCGCGGCCCATCGCCACCTCGACGATGGTGCGCAGCAGCGCCAGCTGGCCGGTGGTGGCGATCGCCGGGTCCAGCGGGTTGAGGCGGATGCCCCCGTCGAGGGCCGCCGCCGGGTCGAGCCGGATGGGAGTTATCCCCAGCGCCTCCGCGATGAGGTTCCACTCGCCGACCCCGTCCTCGCCCTGGGCGTCGAGCACCACGACCTGCCGGTCGCGGAAGCGCAGCTGGCGCAGGACGTAGGTCTTCTCCAGCGCCGACTTGCCGTTGCCGGACTCGCCGAGGACCAGCCAGTGCGGGGCGGGCAGCTGCTGCCCGTACAGCTGGAAGGGGTCGTAGACGTAGCCCTTGCCGCTGTACACCTCGCGGCCGATGATCACACCGGAGTCGCCCAGGCCGGGGGCGGCGGTGGGCAGGTAGACGGCCTGCGCCTGGCCGGTGGAGGTCCGCACCGGCAGCCGGGTGGTCTCCACCTTGCCGAACACGAAGCTCGTGAAGGCCTCGGTCAGCGCGCTCAGCGGGGACGGCATGGCGACTCCTCGGTGCGGCGGCAGGCGGGGGCGGCGGCGTGCGGCGGACTCACCGGCGGATGCCGGTGGCGAAGGGGAGGGTGTTCACGAAGGCCCGGTGGTGCTCGCGGTCGCACCACTCCAGCTTCAGGTAGCTCTTGCCGGCCGAGGCGCGGATGGTGCGCTTGTCGCGGGCCAGCGCCTCGGGGGAGCGGGAGGAGACGGTGATGTACCCGACCAGGTTGACGCCCGCGGCGCCGGAGGCGAGGTCGTCGCCGCGCTGGTCGACCCGGCCGGAGTGGGCGAGGTCGCGCGGGTCGACGGTGCGGTTCATCTTGGCCGCCCGGCTGGCCTCGGCGTCGTCGTTGGTCTTCTCGGTGAGCATCCGCTCGATGGCGACGTCGGTCGGCTCCAGGTCCATGGTGACGGCCACGGTGCGGATGACGTCCGGGGTGTGGACCAGCAGCGGTGCCAGGAAGTTGACGCCCACCGGGGTGAGCGGCCACTCCTTGACCCAGGCGGTGGCGTGGCACCACGGCTCGCGGGTCGCGGACTCCCGGGTCTTGGCGGTCAGGTACTGGGGATGGGTGGCGTCCAGCTCGGCCGGCCAGGCGTTCCGCCGCGACATGGCCTGGATGTGGTCGATGGGGTGGTCCGGGTCGTACATGGAGTGCAGCAGCGAGGAGAGCCGGGCCTGGCCGAGCGGCTGCCGGACCCGGATGTCGGCCTCGGCGAGGCGGGCGCAGATGTCGGTGAGCTCGCGCGCCATGACGGCGGCGATCCCCTCGTCGCCGCGGGCGCGGCGGTGCGCGGTGCGGCCCATCGCGTTGGCCTCGGCGGCGAGGTCGCGGGTGTAGTGCATGCAGGCGACCAGGTAGGCCCGGTGTTGCTCGGAGGAGGTGGAGACCATCGACTGCAGCTGGTCGTAGGAGTGCTGCAGCCACGGCGGGGCCCCCGGGTCGCCGCGGCGCTCGACGTCCTTGGCGTGGGCGTCGGGGTCGGCGGGCAGGGTGCGGGCCAGCATCTGGATGCGGGTCACGAAGCCGTCGCCGTTGGCGACGTGCTTGAGGAGGGTGCCGAACCGGTCGACCAGCGCCTCCTGGTCCTCCGAGTCGCGCAGGCCCACACCGGGCCCCTCGATCTCGATGGCGGCGGTGACGGTGTGCCGGTCCAGGTGGAGCAGGACGGCGACCTCGTCGGGCCCGAACGGTGCGGACAGCCAGCGCAGCCGCCCCACGCCGGGCGGCGGGCCGACCTCCACCTCGCGGCCGTCCAGCCGGGTGCCGGCCTCCATCGCGGTCGAGGCCCAGGCGGCGCGCCCGGAGCGGACGGTGCGCCGGTAGCTGCGGTTGATCTCCGCCCACTTGTAGAAGGTGCGCTTGCGGTACGGGACGTACACCGCTGCGAAGGCCAGGGCCGGGAAGCCGGCCAGGCCGAGGATGCGCAGGGGGAGGAGCGGGACCAGCAGGCCCCACATCATGCCGAGGAAGGCCCCGGCGATGATCAGCAGCACCTCGCCGGTCTCCCGGTTGCGGCCGATGACCGCGTTGGGCCTGGCCTTGCCGATGAGGTAGGTCCGGCGCTGGTGGACGTACGGGCTGCCGCCGTACTGCCCTCCGTACTGGCCGACGGGCTGGCTGGACACCGTCCGTCACACCCCCTTCGAGGTCGGGCTGCTGCGGTGGGCGGAGGAGGCGGGCGGCGGCGACTGCGCCGGGGGCCCGGCCGGGGCCTGGCGGCCCCCGCGGCCGGAGTGGGCGGCGATGCCGGAGCCGACCGAGCCGCCGGAGGCGGCGGCCGGGCCGCCCTGGGCGCGGGCGGGGGCGTCGCCGCCGCCGCGCGAGCCGTGGGTGGAGATGCCCTGCTTCACGAAGTTCGCCGGGCCGTTGACCACCGCCTGTCCGGCGGAGACGGCGCCTGCGCGGGCCCGGCGCATGGCGATCATGTCGTCGCCGAAGCCGGGCACGAAGCGGTAGATGGCGGTGCTCGCGAAGATCGACAGGAAGAGGATCGCCAGGCCCGACAGCACCCGGGCGAACGCGTCGGACGCCCCCGCGTCGGTGGCGATCGCCCCGGCGAGGCCGAGCACGATCACGATCACCGGCTTGGCGAGGTCCACCGCGACCATCAGCCCCGCCCAGCGGCGCACGTGCTGCCACAGCTGCCGGTCGACCAGCCCGGCGTAGACGGCCGTGCCGAGCAGCGCGCCCACGTAGAGCATGGCGGCCCGGATGAGCAGCTCCAGCCAGAGCACGGCGGCGGCGAGGACGGCGACCAGCGAGACGATGATGAGGATCAGCGGGCCGCCGCCGAGGTCCCCCTTCTGCAGGGTGTCGGCGAAGCCGCCCAGGTAGGTGCCGGTGTCGGACTTGGTGCCGAGCGCGATGGCCTTGGTCACCCCGTCGGTGGCGGTGACCACCGTGTACAGGATCAGCGGGGTGAACGCGGAGGCGAGGACCGTCAGCCACAGGAAGCCGACGGCCTCGGAGAACGCCTGCTGCAGCGGCGCGCCCCGGACGGCCCGCTTGGCCACCGCCAGCAGCCACAGCACCAGGGTGAGGATCGTGGAGGCGGCGAAGACGACGGCGTACTGGCGCAGGAACGCGGCGTTGGTGAAGTCGACCTCGGTGGTGCCGTCGATCGCGGCGGACAGGCGGCGGATGACCCAGGCGGCGGCCTCGGCGCAGCCCTTGGCGAGGGAGCCGAGGGGGTCGGTGACCGTGTCGAGGGTGCCGCCGCCGGGCAGTCCGCCGCCGGTGTCGCAGCGGCCGCTGCCGGGGCCGGGCAGCGTGACGCAGGTCGGTGACGGGCTGGGCGACGGCCCCGGGCTCGGCGCCGCCAGGACGGCCCGCGCCGCGGCCAGCGCCGTGAACTGCAGGGCGGCGAGGGCGCCGGCGAGGACGCCGACTCGGCGGAGGAGGGGGCTAGCGGGCATAGCGGAAGCCTCCGTACTGCTCGGCCGCGGACCTGATCTCGTCGGCGCTCGCCGCCCGCTGGTCGCCGTTGACCGGGGCGGGGCCCGCCTGCTGGCGGAAGTCGGCGACCTTCCAGTCGCCGCCCGCCCACCGCAGGGTGAGGGTGAGGGTGAACCAGTTCTCGGCGACGGGCTGGGTGGAGCCCTGTCCGGCCAGGCCGATCAGGCCGTTGCTCCACACCGCGACGCGGGCGCCGTCGCCGCCGTACTGCTCGGTCCTGGTGCCGACGGGGACGGTGCGGCTGATGAAGGTGAGGCCGGCGGGTGCGGCGCCGTGCTCGTCGAGGCCGTACCGGGCGGCGGCGCCCTGGGCGAAGGCGTCGTCGAGGCGGCGCTGCAGGGCTGCTGCGGCGGCGGGGTCGGCGATCGCGGCGACCACCGAGTGCCGCGTGCCGGGGTCGAACATCCCGGCGGAGCCGAGGGCGACGGCGTAGTTGGCGGCCGCGGACTGGGCGCCCTGGTCGGTGTGGGGGAAGCCGGTCGGGATGCCGTCGGCCGTGGTGGTGTCGACGGGACGCCGGCCGGTGGCGGCGGTGGGCGCGGCCCCGCCGCCGGAGTCGCCGGAGCCGCCGCCGGAGGAGGTGCCCGTGCCGCTGCGCGGGACGGGCTTGTCGCGGTTGGCGAAGGAGATGGCCACCACCAGCAGCACGAGGACGGTCATGACGGTGAGCAGGGTGCGCAGGGGGCGCGGCTGCCTGGTCGGCGGCGCGGAGGGCAGGTCGCCGACCGGGAGCCGCGTACGGGTGTGCGGCTGGTCGTCCGACAACGACACGGCGGGCCCTCCTGGGACGAAGGAAGGAGCAGCCCCGGCGGGCGGACCCGGGGCACGCGGTGGCAACAGTGGTGGATGGTGGTGGACGGGAGCGGCGGTCACAAGGGGCGCATGACCGGCGTCCGGGGGCAGGGCCGCGGGACGTGTGCGCTGTGGGAGGGCGCAGCGCCCGCTGCGGGATGACTAATCAGATCGTCAGATGGCCATCCCGTAGACAATGGTGAACAGGGTGCCGAGCGAACCGATGATGAACACGCCGGTGAGCCCGGCGATGATCAGGCCTTTCCCCTGTTCGGCGCTGAAGGTGTCCCGCATCGCCGTGGCACCGATGCGCTGCTTGGCCGCACCCCAGATCGCGATCGCCAGGCAGCCCAGGATGGCCACCGCCATGACCACCTCGACCATGACCCGCGCCTCCGCGCCGAGACTGGCGAACGGGCCCCAGTCGGGCGCGATGCCGCCGATGATCGTGTTGATGTCGCCCTTCGAGGGCGCCGCGCTGAAGTGGTCCGCAGACTGGAAGGTCATGTTCTCTCACCGCCTGATCAGGCATTCAAGGCCCCGCACCGGCTCCGGGCGAAGGGACGGGGACGGTTCTTGGCCAGATTTGGTGTCGACTTGGCTGTTTCCGGGGGATGTGTCGTGCGGTGCGGGACGTGTCGGCCACGATGGTCCGTGGCGCGGCACCCTGTAGAGGATACCGCTCACTCCTCGTACCTCTGATGATTGCTCAGAGCAACTCTCTGCCGCACACTGTGCGGTGGCGTCAGTCCGTCGACCCGGCATGTGCAGGGGGCATGTGATGGTACTCCGCAGGTCCCTCGCCGTGGCCGGGGCGGCAGGGGTCGTCGGGCTCTCCTTCGTCGGCCTGGTCGCCGTCGGCACCTACGCCGCCTCCGGGCCCGCCCCGGCCGGCACGGCGGCCCTCGCCCCCGGCACCGTGCCCGCCGCCTACCAGGGCCTCATCCAGAAGTGGGGCACCCTCTGCCCCGAGCTCAGCCCGCCGCTGCTGGCCGCCCAGCTCTACCAGGAGAGCGGCTTCGACCCCACGGCCGTCAGCCCCGCCAAGGCCTACGGCATCGCCCAGTTCATCCCCGCGACCTGGGCGAGCCACGGGGTGGACGGCAACGGCGACGGCAACCGGGACATCTGGGATCCGGCCGACGCCATCCCCTCCGCCGCGTCCTACGACTGCGCGCTGGCCCGCGACACCCGGGGCGTGCCCGGCGACCGCGTCGCCAACATGCTCGCCGCCTACAACGCCGGCCCGTACGCGGTGATCAGCAACGGCGGCGTCCCCCCCTACGCCGAGACGCAGGGGTACGTGCGGCGCATCCGCTCCCTCGCGGCGAGCTTCACCGCCGCCGCCGGCCCGGTCGGCTACTCCGCGCAGGCGGCCGGGGCCATCTACTTCGCCCAGGGCAAGCTCGGCACCCCCTACCTGTGGGGCGGCGAGGGACTGCCCTCCCAGGGCGGCCGCTTCGACTGCTCCGGCCTCACCCAGGCCGCCTACGCCACCGTCGGCATCCGGCTGCCCCGCGTCGCCAACGACCAGTGGTACGCGGGCGGGCACCCCGCCCGCGACCAGCTGCGCCCCGGGGACCTCGTCTTCTTCGCGCACGACCTGAACGACCCGCGCACCATCCACCACGTCGGCATCTACGTCGGCGGCGGCTACATGATCAACGCCCCGCACACCGGGGCCGTGATCCGCTACGACCGGATCGACACCCCCGACTACATCGGCGCCACCCGGGTCACCTCCGGCGGCGCCGCGGCCCTTCCGGCGCGCGGACGGGACGGCACGATCGCCAACGGGTCCGGCGCCCCCGCAGGCCCTCCGGCGAGCAGCTGACGCCCGGTCGGGCCCGGGCGGCCGGCCGCCGCGCACCGGGGACCCCGGCTGCGGGCCTCCCCGGTGCGGGTCCCTGCGGCGAGGAGCCGTGCGCGGCTGGCCCGTCCATGGCGGGCTCGTCCACAGTGGATCCGTCCGCGGCGGGTCCGTCCGCGGCGGGTCCGTCCGCAGGGGCCCTCTGCCGGACCCGTCCGCCGAGCGTCCGTGTGCGGAGGGTCCGTGTAAGGGAGGCGTGTGCGGCCAGTCAAGTTTCCATAACACTGCGCTCCGCGCGGAACGGCGTCCCCTCCGCACGGCGTTCCGACAGCGGGACCGCCGTGGCGTGTCCGCCGCGGCGACGCGGGACCGAACAGGCACCACACCCGGCCGGACAGCCGACCGGCGGGCGGAAGAGGAGGTGCGGCGTGCCGACGCTGCAGGCTGACGGCTCCAACCCCGACGTCGGCCTGCTCTACGACGTCAACGGCCTGGCCCGCGACGCGCCGGGCTGGGTGGACACCGCCGTCTCCTGGGTCGGCGAGTACGGCATCCTGCTCGGCCTGCTCGCGCTCTGCGCCACCGCCTGGCTGCGCTCCCGGCGCCGCCCCGACGCCCCCGCCGCCGTGGCGGCTGTCCTCTGGGCCCCGCTGGCCGCCGGCGTCGCCGAGGTCCTCAACATCCCGGTCCGGGCCCTGGTGGCCAGACCGCGCCCCTTCGTCGACCACACCGGGCTGGACGTCCTGGCGAGCGGCAAGAACGACTTCTCCTTCGCCAGCGACCACGCCACCATGACCATGGCCGTCGCGGTGGCCCTGCTCCTGGTCGAGCGGCGCCTCGGGCTCCTGGCCCTCCTGTTCGCCCTCCTCGAGGGCTTCTGCCGCATGTACATGGGCGTGCACTACCCCACCGACGTGCTGGGCGGCTACGCCCTGGGGACGGCCGTGGTGCTGCTGCTCGCCCCGCTCGCCACGGCCGTCCTGGTGCCCCTGTGCCGGTCCGTGTCCCGCTCCGCCGCCCGTCCGCTGGTGGCCGCCGCCCCCGGACGCCGGGAGCGGCCCGCGGCGGCGCCGTACGACAGCGGGAGCGGACGCCCCGGGTCCGGCATGGCCGCCTGACCCGGCCACGCCCGGTCCCCGCACGCCGGAGCGCGGCCGCGGGAGGGCGGGAGGCCCCGGAGGGGCGGGGTCAGGCCGCCGCGTGCTCGGCGGCGTCCCGGCGGGCCCGGTCGCGGGACCGCCGGGCGGGGGCGTACCAGCCGCAGCTGCAGCGGGCCGTGCAGAACGAGCCGTTCTCCGTCACGTCCACGCGGTGCCCGGGACGGTCGCCGGCCGGGGGGAGCCCGGGCGGCGGCACGGGGTCGGCGGTCCGGACGGCGCCGGAGGCCCGCGCGGTCCCCGGCGGCGGTGTGCCGACCAGGGCGACGGGGCCGCGCAGGGCGGCGGGGTGCGGCGGGAGGGGGCCGTCGGGGAGGAGGCCGGTGGAGAGGGGGCCGGGGGCGGCGGGCCGCTCGGCGACCGGCCGACGGCTTATGGCACGGGGCACGTACCTCACGGTAACCCCGGCGCGTCCCCGGACGGACCCCGGGTCGTAACCCCGGTCCGGTCCCGTCGTTAGCCGGTGGGGACTCGTCCGCGGCCACGGACGGAGCCCCGGCACGGCGAACGGCAGCCATCCGGGACACGGGAACAGGACCACAGGGGGCTCAGAGCTGATGAAGCGTCGGGAACGCGGCACCACCGACCGGGTGCGCCGCTCGATCGGTTCCGCAGGGGCGGCCGCCGCCCTGCTCGCGGCGCTGGCCGCCACGGCCGGCTGCACCGGCGTCGGCGGCGGCGGGACGGCCGCACGGTCGCCGCAGATCTCCTCGGACCGTCTGGCCGACGACCCCCTCACCGCCGTCCGCAGCGCCGCCGACATCACCGGCCACTCCGGGTCCGCCCGCACGGCCACCCGCCTGGTGACGAAGTCGCCCGGCAAGAAGGCGGAGTTCCGCGGCACCGGCGTCTACGACTACGCCAAACGCGTCGGCACCGTCTCCGTCGTGCTCCCGCCGGGCGCCGCCACCAAGGGCCTGATGAGCGAGGTGGTCACGCCTGGCGTCGTCTACCTGAAGAACAGCGGCGCCAGGGTGCCGGCCGGCAAGTGGGTGAAGGTCCCCGTCGGGCAGCTCTCCGACGGCAACCTGGTCAGCAGCGGCAGTACCGATCCGGCCACCGCCGCCGGCGCGCTGCGCGGCGCCCGGACCGCGTCCCTGGTCGGCACCGAGACGGTCGGCGGCACCTCGCTGAAGCACTACCGCGGCACCCTCGACCTGGCCGCGGCGGCCGACGCCACCGGCGGGCCCGCGGCCGAGGGGCTGCGGGTGGCCGCCCGCGCCTTCACCGTCAAGCAGGTCCCCTACGACGTCTGGCTGGACGACCGGGGACGGCTGCACAAGGTGGTCGAGGTGTTCACCTTCTCCTCGGTGCCCGGCTCGACCGCTAAGCGGGACCGGGTGACCGTGGTCTCCACCACGTCCCTGTCGGACTTCGGCAGTCCGGTGCAGGCGGCCGAGCCGCCCGCCTCCCAGGTCCTCACGACGAAGGCCCTCGGCGGCTCCCGGTGAGCAGCTCCCGCTGACCCGTCCGCGCCCCGGCGCGCACCCCGGCCCGGGGTGCGCGCCGGGGCGCACCCGTCGCCGGTCCCTCCCGGTGCGCCGCCGTGGCCGGGACACGTCGGAGGGGTCCTTCGGGTGGGGTGCAAATGGCCCGTCCGTGCCATGTGGAGCGGGCCCGCGCTGCCTACCCTGGTAGGGGCGGGCCGTCTGCCGTGCGGGCGTGCGTCCGCCTCCGCACCACCGGGACGGGCGGGGGCGGCGACGCGAGGGGTCGACGACGAGGAGGTGGTGTGCGTGACGTCTCCGCGCCGAGCGGGTGTCCACGACCACGTGGCCCTCGACGAGATCGAGATGTGCGGCGACCTGATGATCGCCGCCTCGTCCAGCGGGGAGGACCGGCTGACGCCGGCCAGGATCGACGAGGTGCTGAAGGTGGCGCGCCCCGACGGGCCCGACCCGCACCGGGTGCCCCTGCCCCGCAACGCGTAGCGCGGCGGCCGTCCGGACCCGCTGCCGAGGCCGCCTGCCCGGGTCGCCGGTCGGGGCCGCCGGTCGGGTCCGCCTGCCCGGGCCGCGGCCCGCCCTCCGGCCGGCGGTGCGGCCGGGCCGCCTCCGCGGCCGGGCCCGTCAGGTGCGCAGCAGCCGGGCGATCGCCGCCGTGGCCTCGGCCACCTTGGCGTCCGCCTCCGGGCCGCCCTGCTCCACGGCGGCGGCGACGCAGTGCCCCAGGTGCTCCTCCAGCAGGCTCAGCGCGAAGGCCTGCAGCGCCTTGGTGCCCGCGGAGACCTGGGTGAGGATGTCGATGCAGTACACGTCCTGCTCGACCATCCGCTGCAGGCCGCGCACCTGTCCCTCGATGCGGCGCAGCCGCTTCAGGTGCTCGTCCTTGCGCATGCTGTAACCGTGCGGGCCGTGCGGGCCGTCACCGGCCGGCACGGGCAGCTCCTCCGACGCCGTCATGCCCCCAGGGTAGAGGCGCGGCTCCCCGGGGGTAGGGGCACGGCGTACGGGCAGCAGATCACGCAACGGTATCCACCGGTGCACGAGGGGGGCGCTCCGCCGTGGCGTCCGGCACACTGAGGGGCGCCCGCCCTCCGGAGGGAGCACGGGACCGGCGGCCTGCGGTACGGGGGTGCGCCGCCACCCGGTTTGCGCGTTCCGCGTCCCCAGCGCCTAGCATCGACAAGTCCGCACCCTGCACACCGGAGATTTCTGTGCGTTTTCGTCTGACCCCACGGGAGACGAGTTTCTACGACATGTTCGCCGCCGCCGCGGAGAACCTCGTCACCGGCTCCAAGCTCCTGCTCGAACTGCTCGGCTCCGACGTCGCCGCCCGCTCGGAGATCGCCGAGCGCATGCGCGCCGCCGAGCACGCGGGCGACGACAGCACCCACGCGGTCTTCCACCAGCTGAACTCGTCGTTCATCACGCCCTTCGACCGCGAGGACATCTACTCCCTCGCCTCGTCGCTGGACGACATCATGGACTTCATGGAGGAGGCCGTCGACCTGGTCGTCCTCTACGACGTGCAGCAGCTGCCGCAGGGCATCGAACAGCAGATCGAGGTGCTGGCCCGGGCCGCCGAGCTCACCGCCGAGGCGATGCCGAACCTGCGGACCATGTCCAACCTCACCGAGTACTGGATCGAGATCAACCGGCTGGAGAACCAGGCCGACCAGATCCACCGCAAGCTGCTCGCCCACCTCTTCAGCGGCCAGTACGAGGCGATCGAGGTCCTCAAGCTGAAGCAGATCGTGGACGTCCTGGAGGAGGCGGCCGACGCCTTCGAGCACGTCGCGAACACGGTCGAGACCATCGCGGTCAAGGAGTCCTGAGCACGGTGGACACCGCCGCACTCGTCGTCGTCGTCGGCGTCGCGTTCCTCTTCACCTACACCAACGGCTTCCACGACTCCGCCAACGCCATCGCCACGTCGGTCTCGACCCGGGCGCTGACCCCGCGGGCCGCGCTCGCCATGGCGGCCGTGATGAACCTGGCCGGCGCCTTCCTCGGCGAGGGGGTGGCCAAGACGGTCTCCAAGGGGATCATCGAGACCCCCACGGGCAGCCAGGGCATGACGATCCTCTTCGCCTCGCTGGTCGGGGCGATCACCTGGAACCTGGTCACCTGGTACTACGGCCTGCCGTCCTCCTCCTCGCACGCCCTCTTCGGCGGCATGGTGGGCGCGGCGCTGGCGGGCGGCACGGACGTCATCTGGTCCGGCGTGGTGGAGAAGATCATCATCCCGATGTTCCTCTCCCCGGTCGTCGGCCTGATCGTCGGCTACCTGGTGATGCTGGCCATCCTGTGGGCGTTCCGCCGGGTCAACCCGCACAAGGCCAAGCGCGGCTTCCGGATCGCCCAGACCGGCTCGGCGGCAGCCATGGCCCTCGGCCACGGCCTGCAGGACGCCCAGAAGACCATGGGCGTGGTGGTCCTGGCCCTGACCATCGCCGGGGTGCAGGAGGGCAGCACCATCCCGGTGTGGGTGAAGGTCTCCTGCGCGCTCATGCTCTCGCTGGGCACGTACGCGGGCGGCTGGCGCATCATGCGCACCCTCGGCCGCAAGATCATCGAGCTGGACCCGCCGCAGGGCTTCGCCGCCGAGACCACGGCGGCGGGCATCCTCTACACGACCGCCTACCTCTTCAAGGCGCCGATCTCCACGACCCACGTGATCACCTCGGCGATCATGGGCGTGGGGGCCACCAAGCGGGTGCGGGCGGTGCGCTGGGGGGTGGCGCAGAACATCGTGATGGGCTGGTTCATCACCATGCCGGCCGCCGCCCTCGTGGCGGCGGTCTTCTACTGGATCACCCACGCCCTGGTGCTCGCGGTCACCTGACCGCCGCCGGCCACCTGCCACCGGACGCCGATCGCCGATCGCCGGCCGCCGGCCGCCGGCCGCCGGCCGCCGGCCGCCGGCCGCCGGACGCCGATCGCCGCGGACGCGGAGAGGGCCCGCCCCCCGAGGGGGACGGGCCCTTTTCCATGTCCCCCGGCGGCACCGCCATGCAGCGCCGGGGGACAGCTCGTGGCGAGGACCGCCACCGCTCAGCCGAAGCGGCCGGAGATGTAGTCCTCGGTGGCCTGGACGGACGGGTTGGAGAAGATCCGCTGGGTGTCGTCGATCTCGACCAGCCGGCCGGGCTGGCCGACGCCCGCCAGGTTGAAGAAGGCGGTGCGGTCGCTGACGCGTGCCGCCTGCTGCATGTTGTGGGTCACGATCACGATGGTGAACCGCGACTTCAGCTCGCCGATCAGGTCCTCGATGGCGAGGGTGGAGATCGGGTCGAGGGCGGAGCAGGGCTCGTCCATGAGCAGGACCTGCGGCTCGACCGCGATGGCGCGGGCGATGCACAGGCGCTGCTGCTGGCCGCCGGAGAGGCCGGCGCCGGGCTTGTTCAGGCGGTCCTTGACCTCGTTCCAGAGGTTGGCGCCCTTGAGGGACTTCTCCACCACCTCGTCCAGCAGCGGCTTCTTCCGCACGCCGGCGAGGCGCAGGCCCGCCACCACGTTGTCGTAGATCGACATGGTGGGGAAGGGGTTGGGCCGCTGGAAGACCATGCCGACGGTGCGGCGGACGGCGACGGGGTCGACCCCGGGGCCGTAGAGGTTCTCGTCGTCCAGCATCACCTTGCCCTCGACGCGGGCGCCGGGGATCACCTCGTGCATCCGGTTGAGGGTGCGCAGGAAGGTGGACTTGCCGCAGCCGGAGGGGCCGATGAAGGCCGTCACCGAGCGGGGCTCGATGGTCATCGAGATGTCCTCGATGCCCTTGAAGGATCCGTAGTAGGCCGACAGTCCGCTGACGTCGATGCGCTTGGCCATGGTGTTTCTTCTCTCGTTCCTCGTCGTCAGGATGTCAGTGGCCGGCCTTGGGCGAACGCCAGCGCGCGACGGCCCGCGCGACCAGGTTCAGGCCCATGACGATGGCGATCAGGACCAGCGCGGCGCCCCAGGCGCGGGCGTAGGTCTGGTCGTTGCCCAGCGAGTACTGGTGCCAGATGTAGAGCGGCAGCGACTCCTGCGCGTCCTGGAACGGGTTGGTGTTGATGACGTCCGTGGTGAAGCAGAGCAGCAGCACGGGGGCGGTCTCGCCGGTGATGCGGGCGACGGCCAGCATGATGCCGGTGGTGATGCCGCCGATCGCGGTGGGGACGACGACCCGCACGATGGTCTTCCACTTGGGGACGCCCAGCGCGTAGGAGGCCTCGCGCAGCTCGTTGGGGACGAGCTTGAGCATCTCCTCGGTGGAGCGCACGACGACCGGCATCATCAGGATCGCCAGGGCCATGCTGCCGGCGAAGCCGGAGAAGCTGAAGCCCAGGATGATGATCCAGAAGGAGAGGACGAACAGGCCGGCCACGATCGAGGGCACGCCGGTCATGACGTCCACGAAGAAGGTGACGGCCTTGGCGAGGCGGCCGCGGCCGTACTCGACGAGGTACACGGCGGTGAGCAGGCCGATCGGCGCGGCGATCAGGGTGGCGAGGCCGACCTGCTCCAGGGTGCCGAGGATGGCGTGGTAGATGCCGCCGCCGGGCTCGGAGCTGATCACGCCGTTCATGGAGTGGCTCAGGAAGGTGCCGTCCACGACGCCCGCGCCCTGCTGGACCGTGTACACGGTCAGCGAGACGAGCGGGATCACGGCGAGGATGAAGCAGACCCAGACCAGGCTGGTGGCCAGGCGGTCCTTGGCCTGCCGGGTGCCCTCGACCTTCGCGGCCAGCGCGTAGGAGGCGGACACGAAGAGCAGGGCCGCGATGAGGCCCCACTGGATGTGGCTGGCGAGGCCGGCCCCGGCGCCGATCGCGCAGCCGGCCGCGACGGAGCCGGCCGCGGTGGCGGCGGGGGCCCACTTCGGGAGGCGGCCCCCGGTGAGGGAGGTGCGGCCGAGGGGCGAGGAGGAGGCGCGGTGCTTCACGTCGGTGCTCATGCGTTGGCCCCCGAGAACTCCTTGCGGCGGGCGATGATCAGGCGGGCCGCCGCGTTGACCAGCAGGGTGATCACGAACAGCATCAGGCCGGACGCGATCAGGGCGCTGCGGCCGTTGTCGAAGGCCTCGCCGAACTTGGCGGCGATGTTCTGGGCGAAGGTGCCGCCGCCCGGGTCCAGCAGGTGCAGGTTCAGCTTGTCCGAGGGGGACAGGACGGTGGCGACCGCCATCGTCTCGCCGAGCGCGCGGCCCAGGCCGAGCATGGAGGCGCTGATCACGCCGGGGCGGCCGAACGGCAGCACCGCGGTGCGGATCATCTCCCAGCGGGTGGCGCCGAGGGCCAGGGCGGCCTCCTCGTGCATCCGCGGTGCCTGCTTGAAGACCTCGCGGCTGACCGCGGTGATGATCGGCAGGATCATGATCGCGAGCAGGATGCCCACGGTGAACAGGTTGCGCGGGGCGCTGCCGGAGACGCCGTCGCTCTGGCTGAGGAGGTGGGTCCAGCCGAGGTAGTCGTTCATCCAGGCGGTCAGGCCGTCCAGGTGCGGCACCAGGAAGAGCGCGCCCCACAGGCCGTAGACGATGCTCGGCACGGCGGCCAGCAGGTCGACCAGGTAGGCGATCGGCTGGGCCAGGCGGCGCGGCGCGTAGTGCGAGATGAACAGCGCGATGCCGACGGCCACCGGCACGGCGATGGCCATCGCGATGACGGCGCTGACCACGGTGCCGAAGAGCAGCACGGCGATGCCGAAGACCGGCGGGGTCGCGTCCGGGTTCCACTCGAAGGTGGTGAAGAAGTGGCCCGTGTTCGAGCTCAGCGACTTGCTGGCCTGCCAGCCGAGGAAGACGGCGATGGCCGCCATGATCACCAGCAGCAGGATGCCGGACCCGCGGGAGGCGGCGAGGAAGAGCGTGTCGCCGATGCGGTTGCGGGCCTTGGGCGGGGCGGTGACCCCGCGCTGGCCGGTGGCCTCGGCGAGGGCGGCGGGCAGCTCGGCCGGGAGCTCGACCGGGGTCTGGCCGTGCGCGGCGTGGCCGTGGGAGGTCTGGTGGGGGCCGTACGGTCCGTCCCGGTCCTGCGGGACGGTCGGCGAGGGTGTGTCCATGTCTTCTCCGGTCTGTAGGCGCCTGTCCCTGGGGGACGGCGCCTGGCGGCGGTGCACCGGACTGTCGGTTCTGTCGGTTCTGTCGGCGGGCGGAGGGGGAGGGGGCCTTGCCGTGGCCGGTCCCGCCCCCCTCCGTCGGGGCCGGCCACGGCGGGGTCCCGCGTGTGCGGGACCCCGGGCGGTGGGTCAGGCGAGGGTCGGGATGACGGCCTTCACCTTGCCGGCGACCTCGGCCGGCAGCGGCACGTAGCCCTTGTCGGCGATGGCCTGCTGGGCCTCGTCGCTGATGGTGTAGTTGAGGAAGGCCTTGACGCCGGGGAGGGTCTCCGGCTTGTTGCCCTTGTCGCAGACGATCTCGTAGGTCACCAGGACGAGCGGGTAGGCGCCGTCGGCCTTGGTGGCGTAGTCGAGGGACAGGGCCAGGTCGCTGCCGGTGCCCTTGACCTTGGCGAGGCCGATGGTCTTGGCAGCCGCCTCGGCGGTGGCCTCGACCGGCTGGGCCGCACCGGTGGCGATCTTCGCGGTCTTCAGGCTGTTGGTCTGCGCGTAGGAGAGCTCGACGTAGGTGATCGAGTTCTTCTGCTGCTTGACCTGGCCCGCGAGGCCGGCGCTGCCGGTCGCGGCCTGGCCGCCCTTGCCGGCCCACTTCTTGTCGGGCTCGTACGGCCAGGCGGACTTGCCGGCGGCGGCCGCGAAGTAGGCGGTGAGGTTCTTGGTGGTGCCGGAGTCGTCCGAGCGGTGGAAGGCCTGGATGTTGGCGTCCGGCAGCTTCACGCCCGGGTTCAGCTTGGCGATCGCCGGGTCGTTCCACTTGGTGATCTTCGAGTCGAAGATCTTGGCGGTGGTCTGGGCGTCGAGGACCAGGTTGTCCACGCCGTCCACGTTGTAGGCGATGGCGACGGCGCCGCCCACCATCGGGAGGTCGATGCCCTGGCCGCCGGCGCAGACCTTCTTGGAGGCGTCGACCTCCTCCGGCTTCAGGGCGGCGTCGGAGCCCGCGAAGGCGACCTTGCCCTGGTTGAAGTTGGCCACGCCGGCGCCGGAGCCGTTGCCGTTGTAGTTGATGACGGTGCCGGAGCACTTGGCCTGGAAGGCGGCCTTCCACACCTCGATGGCGTTGGCCTGCGCGGTGGAGCCCGCACCCAGCAGCTGGCCGCCCTTGCCGCAGTCGGCGGCCGCGCCGCCGGCCGAGGCGCCGCCGGCGGAGGACGAGGCCGACGTGTTCGAGCCGGTCTTGGTGTTGTCGTCAGAGCCGCACGCTGCGAGCGACAGCGAGCTGACGACCGCCAGGGCGCCGATCGCGAGGGCCTTGGTGCGGCCGTTCCGCTGGAGCTTCACTGTGTGTCCCTTTCTGGCAGCCCCTGTACAACCTGACCTGGGGCTTCGCGGATTCACGACGGCCTTCCCGGACGCCGTTGACCCCGACGTTAGGCCGGGCAGGTGAAGCTGCAGGCGGGCGGACATGAACGGGGGGTGAACCTCGGAGGGATGCCAGGAGACCGCGGCCGGTAGTAACGGTTTCCTCACGGTGGGGACACGGTGGGATCAAGGAAATGTCGGTACCATGTCAGGCTGCCCGCCGCCGGGGGAGGCGCCCGCCAGCACCGCCAGCAGCGCGTCCACCAGCACCCGGTCGTGGTCGTGGGTGAGCCGGGCGCGCGCCGCCGCGGCGGGCAGCCACTCCAGCCGGTCGACCTCCCGGTTGGGCGCGAAGGCGCCGCCCGACGGCACCGCGGCCCAGTACCGGACCTCCTTCGGCCGCCCCCGCACCCAGTACCGCCGCACGGGCAGCTCGGCCCCCGGCACGCAGCCCAGGCCGGTCTCCTCCCGGACCTCGCGCAGCGCGGCCGTGAGCGCGTCCTCGCCCGCCTCCAGCTTGCCCTTGGGCATCGACCAGTCGTCGTACTTCGGCCGGTGCACCAGCGCCACCAGCGGCTCGAACCACGCGAACCGGGCCTCCGCCGCGTGCCGCGCCGCGCCGCCCGAGGCCCCCGGCAGCCAGAGCACCGCCCCCGCCGCCCGGACCGTCCGCAGCCGGCGCGGCCCCTGCCCGGCCCCCTCTCCGGCCGCCGCCGCACCCGGGCCGTCCCCGCCGCCCCCCGGCAGCGGGCCATGCCCCCTCAGCGGACCGCCCACCCGTGCCGGGCGCGGTCCGCGACCTCGGGCCACTGCCGGCCGAAGGCGTACCGGGCGGCCTCCACCTCCAGCCGCTGGTCCGCGTGGACCACCCCCAGCACGTAGGCCGTCGCCGGGGTGATCCGCGGGGTGCAGGCCACCGCCGCCGCGGTGGCGGCCGCGTCGGCGGCCTCCTGGTGCCGGTCCAGGACGCGCCCCAGCGCCCCCAGCCGGGCCGCCGTCCCCGCCGCCTGCCCGTCCAGGAGCGGCTCGCACACCTCCAGCGCGTAGCGGGCCCGCTTGGCGAGGATCCGCACCCGGAGCCACGGCGCGTCGTCCGCCGCCGGCGCCCCGGCCGCCCCCGGCCCGCCGACCGCAGCCCCCGGGTCGCCGGCCGCGGCTCCCGGGCCGCGGCCCTCGGACGGGCCCTCCCCGCCCAGCCGGTGCAGCGCGTCCCCGTTGTAGGCGGTGCCGGCGCTCGCCAGCGGCAGCGCCCGCGCGGCCCGCTCCAGCGCCCGCAGCGCGGCCGCCGCCTGCGGCAGCAGCACCTCGGCGGCCGGTCCGGCGGCCGGGGCGGCCAGCGGCACCTCCCCGCTCATCAGCGTCATCCGGTCGGCCAGGGCGTGCAGCCTGGCCGAGCGCAGCTGCTGCAGGTTCTCGCTGTGGACGCGGGAGCGGGCCGCCGTGAGCTGCCGCTCCAGCAGCGCCCGCGCCTTGGCGGCCCCCGCGTGCCCGGCCAGGATCCCGGTGCCGCCGCTGCGGTCGGCCCCCGGCGGTTCCGCGCCCCGCTGCGGGGGCAGCCGGTCGGGGGCCGCCGTCCCGGTCAGCGAGTCCAGCGAGCCCAGCAGCCGGGCCAGCCTGCGGTCGCAGGACGGCTCCCGGCTCAGCGTGCCGAGCAGCCACCGCAGCTCGTCGCGCAGCTCCTGCGCCCAGCCCGGCTGCACCACGGCCGCGAAGGTGTGCAGCGCCCCGCCGACCCGCCGGACGGCGCGCAGCAGCTCGCCGACCCGGTCCGCCGGCCCGCCCGGCCCGCGGCCGTCCGGCCCCCCGTCGGCCCGGGGCGGCCCGTCCGTGCGGGGCAGGGCGTGCACCAGCGGCAGGGCGCGGAGGAACGCCCCGGCCTGCGCGGTGAGGTGGACGGTGAGCACGTCCCCCGCGGTCGCGGCCGCCGGGAGCGACACGGACTGCGAGGACGGCGAGAGCGCGTCGTTCATGGTGGAAGTGGTCCCCGTCCCCGTGGAGCGTGAGCGGCGGCCGCGCGGCCCCTACCGGCCCGCCGACCGACGGCGGCGCTTGCGCGACTCGATGAGCGTCTCCTGGACGTGCCGCAGCCTGCGGCCCTCCGCGTCGTGCCAGTGGCGCGTCCAGGTGCCGTCCGGGCCCAGGTGCCAGGAGGCGGTCTCGTCGGACATGCCGAGCTCGATGAGCCCGGCCAGTTCGGCCCGCTGCGCCGGGTCGGCGACGCGGACCAGGGCCTCGATGCGGCGGTCGAGGTTGCGGTGCATCATGTCGGCGCTGCCGATCCACACCTCGGGGTCGCCGCCGTTGCCGAAGACGAAGATCCTGGAGTGCTCCAGGAAGCGCCCCAGCACGCTGCGGACCCGGATGTTCTCCGACAGCCCCGGCACGCCGGGCCGCACCGCGCAGATGCCGCGCACCCACACGTCGACGGGCACCCCGGCCTGCGAGGCCCGGTAGAGGGCGTCCACCAGGGTCTCGTCCACGATCGAGTTGACCTTGATCTGGACGCGGGCGGGCCGGCCGGCCCGGTGGTGGGCGATCTCGTCGTGGATGCGGGAGACCAGGCCGTCGCGCAGCCCGCGCGGCGCCACCAGCAGCCGGCGGTAGGACTCGCGGCGGGAGTAGCCCGAGAGGCGGTTGAACAGGTCCGACAGGTCGGCCCCGACCTGCGGGTCCGAGGTGAGCAGGCCCAGGTCCTCGTAGAGGCGGGCGGTCTTCGGGTGGTAGTTGCCGGTGCCGACGTGCGCGTACCGGCGCAGCGTCTCGCCCTCCTGCCGTACCACCAGCGAGAGCTTGCAGTGCGTCTTCAGCCCGACCAGGCCGTAGACGACGTGGCAGCCCGCCTCCTCCAGCTTGCGGGCCCACTTGATGTTGGCCTGCTCGTCGAACCGGGCCTTGATCTCCACCAGGACCAGCACCTGCTTGCCGGCCTCGGCGGCGTCGATCAGGGCGTCCACGATCGGTGAGTCGCCGCTGGTGCGGTACAGCGTCTGCTTGATCGCGAGCACGTGCGGGTCGGCGGCGGCCTGCTCCAGGAACGCCTGCACCGAGGTGGAGAAGGAGTCGTACGGGTGGTGCAGCAGCACGTCCCGCTCGCGCAGGGCGGCGAAGACGTCCGGCGCGGACGCCGACTCCACGTCGGCCAGGCCGCGCGCCGTGCCCGCCACGAACTTCGGGTACAGCAGGTCGGGCCGGTCCTGGGCGGCCAGGCCGAACAGGCCGGTGAGGTCGAGCGGGCCGGGCAGCGGGTAGACCTCGGCCTCGCTGATGTTCAGCTCGCGGACCAGCAGGTCCAGCACGTACGGGTCGATGGACTCCTCGACCTCCAGGCGCACCGGCGGGCCGAAGCGCCGCCGCATGAGCTCCTTCTCCAGCGCCTTGAGGATGTTCTCGGCGTCGTCCTCCTCGACCTCCAGATCCTCGTTGCGGGTGACCCGGAAGGCGTGGTGGGCGAGCACCTCCATGCCCGGGAACAGCTCCTCCAGGTGGGCCCCCATGACGTCCTCCAGCGGCACGTACCGCTGCGGCGACGCCTCCAGGAAGCGGTGGAGCGACTGGGGCACCTTCACGCGGGCGAAGTGCTTGTGGCCCGACAGCGGGTTGCGGACCACGACCGCCAGGTTGAGGGAGAGGCCCGATATGTACGGGAAGGGGTGCGCCGGGTCGACCGCCAGCGGCGTGAGCACGGGGAAGATGTTCTGCCGGAACAGGGTGTGCAGGCGGGCCTGCTCCGCGTCCGTGAGGTCCGACCAGCGCACCAGCTCGATGCCCTCGGCCGCCAGCTCCGGCAGCACGTCCTGCTGGAAGGCGGCGGCGTGCCTGGCCATGAGCTCCCGCGAGCGGGTCCAGATCAGGTCCAGCACCTCGCGGGGCTGCAGGCCCGACGCGGAGCGCTGGGCGACGCCGGTCGCGATGCGGCGCTTGAGGCCCGCCACCCGCACCATGAAGAACTCGTCCATGTTGCTCGCGAAGATCGCCAGGAACTTGGTGCGCTCCAGCAGCGGGGTGTCCGGGTCCTCGGCGAGCTCCAGCACCCGCTCGTTGAACGCCAGCCAACTGCGCTCCCGGTCGAGGAAGCGGCCCTGCGGCAGCTCCTCCTCGAACTCCGGGAAGACCTCCTCGGGCACGTCCCCGTCCACCAGGGCGGTGCCGGGCGGCAGCGGGATGCCCAGCGTCGCGGTCACACCGCCGTTCGGCGGCTGCTCGACGGCCGGGCGGGCGGGACGCGGGGTGCTGCTCATGGTCTCCAGCTCCTCCTGCACGGCGACGTCCGGCGATACCGGCTCATTCCTCGCATACCCCGCAGGGCGCTCCCGGACCGCCGGGGGCGCCGCGGCGAGTCCGGGCGCGGGGAGGGCACTGCCGGCGTCGTCCCGTGATCTTCGCAACAGTGGTTGAATCCACGGTAAACAGCGCGTGGCCGCCAGGGAAGCTCGGGCGGTCGCGCTGTCCACACGCCGGTCACCTGCGGTGACGCACCGGGGCACGGGCCCCGGGTCACGTGTCCCGGGTCACGCGCCCGGGGTGCGGTACATCAGGTCCACCTCGTGCGTGGCGAAGCCCATCCGCTCGTACACCCGCAGCGCGGCCGGGTTGTCCGCGTCGACGTACAGCACCGCGGTCCGCAGCCCCCGGTCGGCGGCCAGGTGGCGCAGGCCCACCGCGGTCAGCGCCCGTCCGAGGCCGCCGCCCTGCCCGGCCGGGTCCACACCGAGCACGTACACCTCGCCGACCTGCTCCTGGCCCGGGGTGCGGGGGGCCACCTTCGTCCAGTGGAAGCCGACCAGCGCCTCGCCCCCGGGCGTGTCGCGGACGGCCAGGAAGAAGCCCGCCGGGTCGAACCACGGCTCGTCGAGCCGCTCCGCCAGGTCGCGGGCGGTCCAGGCGCCCTGCTCGGGGTGGTGGGCGAAGGCCGCGGCGTTCAGCCGCAGCCACGCCTCGTCGTCCTCGCCCGGCCGGAACGTCCGCACCGACACGCCCTCGGGCAGCGGCGGCTGCGGCAGCTCCGCGTCCAGGGCGGGCCCCGCCGGCGGCAGCGGGCGCCGCAGCTGCCGCAGCTCCCGGAACAGCTCCAGCCCGAGGGACTCCGCGAGGTGCCGGGCTGCCGGGTGGCCGCCGTGCGCCCAGAGCCGCACGGCGCCGCCGGCCTCCGCCACCGCCGCCCGCGCCAGCACCCGGCCGTGGCCGCGGCCGCGGTGGGACGGGTCGACCACCAGCTCCACGACGGGCGCCCGGCCCCCGGCCGAGCCGTCGAGCTGCGCGTAGCCGACCAGGGTGCCGTAGCCGTCGTGCTGGAGCAGGTGCCGCACCCCGGCCCGCTCGGCGCGCAGGTGCAGCCGGCCCTGCTCGGACACCGCCTCCCTGCCGTCCTCGCGGGCGGCCGTCTCCAGCAGCGCGCCGATCAGCCGGGCGTCGTCCGGCAGCGGCACGGCGACGGTCTCGATGCGGTCCTCGTCGGGGCTGGTCCCCGCGGCAGCAGCGTCCATGGTCATGACCTTACGGCTGTCCCGCCGCCGGATGTTTGAACCGGCCCCGGGACCCGCGCGTAGAGGACGGCAGCGCCCGGCGGACCACCACTTGCGGCGGGCCCATCGCCTCTACTCCCCCGATGGAGGGCATAGCACCATGAGCCAGCACCAGCGCGCTCGGCGCAGGGGCCGTACGGTGGCCATCGGCGTGGCCGCCGCCTTAGCACTGGGAGGCGGGGGATACGCCGCCTTCACCGCGAGTGCCAATGCGGACGACAACGTGGCCGGGGCCACCATCGCCTGTCCGCGCGTGAACGAGATGATCGGGGCCGTCCCCGCCCAGGCGCAGAACGAGGTGAACAGCAACCTCGCGCTCCTCGACCAGCAGGTCGCCGAGGCCAACCGGCGGCTCGCCTCCTCACAGGGCCAGGGCGGCCCGAACTTCGTGCAGAACGCCATCCTCGGCCCGCTGCGCGACAAGCGGGTCTCCACCCTCGACCGGATCGCCATCGCCATCGGCCGCACCGGCGCCCAGCGGCCGCAGGGCCTGCAGAACCTGGCGGACTGCTCCCTGCAGAACGGCGGGGGCCAGAACCAGGGCGGCCAGAACAACGGGGGCCAGAACCAGGGCGGCCAGAACCAGGGATCCGCCGACGCCGGCCAGGTCCAGGGCAACCAGGGCCAGGCGCAGAACGGCGCCGGCGGCATCGCCTGCCCCGACGTGAAGGGCGCCGTCGGCAACGTCCCCGCCCGGGCGCAGAACGAGGTGAACCGGAACCTGGCGCTCCTCGACCGGCAGGTCGCCGAGGCCGACCGGCGGCTCGCCTCCTCGCAGGGCCAGGGCGGCCCGAACTTCGTGCAGAACGCCATCCTCGGCCCGCTGAAGAGCAAGCGGGTGGCGACGCTCGACCGGATCGCCATCGCCATCGGCCGTACCGGCGCCCAGCGGCCCCGGGGCCTGAACAACCTCGCGGCCTGCGCGCTGCAGAACGGCGGCCAGAACCAGGGAGGCCAGAACCAGGGCGGCCAGAACGGCGGGGGCCAGAACAACGGCAACGTCAACGCCGGCCAGAACAACGGCGGCAACCAGAACCAGGGCGGCGGTATCAGCCCCGACGGCTTCGCCAACGGCCTCTCCGCGGCCGACTTCGCCGACATCCGCACCGGCACCCCGGCCAACGATCCCAACCTCGCCGCCGGCCCGGCCTCCGGCACCTTCACCTCCAACTGCGGGGTGAGCGACCACAACAACCCCGCCAACTTCATCGTCGCCCCCGGTGTCGCCAACGGCGCCCACCACGTGCACGACTACGTGGGCAACAGGACCAGCGACGGCTTCTCCACCAACGACAGCCTCCTCGCGGGAGGCACCACCTGCGCCGAGCAGCAGGACAAGTCGGCGTACTACTGGCCCGTCCTGCGCCTCACCCGGGCCGGCGACCAGGGCGACGCCAACGAGCTGGGCGGCCAGGGGGACAAGAACATCGGCACCAAGCTCCGCGCGAGCAGCGTCAAGCTGGAGTTCCGCGGCAGCCTGACGGCCAAGGTCGTCGCGATGCCGCAGTTCCTCCGCATCATCACCGGCGACGCCAAGGCCGCCGTCACCAACGGCCCCGCCAACGCGAAGGCCCAGTGGAGCTGCAGCAACGCCCTCAACCTGCGGCTGAAGGACAAGTACCCGCTGTGCGGCGGCGCCCGGACGGTCCGCATCCTGGACTTCCCCAGCTGCTGGGACGGGCAGAACACGGACAGCGCCAACCACCGCACCCACGTGGTCTTCCCGGGCGGCGACGGCGCCTGCCCGAACGGCTTCCGGGCCATCCCGCAGCTGCGCATGACGCTCAGCTACCAGATCCCGCAGGGCGCCAGGTTCGCGCTGGACAGCTTCCCCGAGGAGCTGCACAAGGCGGTCACCGACCACGGCGACTTCGTCAACGTGATGTCCAGTGAGCTGATGAACAAGGCCGTCAACTGCATCAACGCTGGCCAGAACTGCACCTGACGCACCGTCGTGCCACGGCCGGCACCCGATGCGGGCGCCGGGCCGGTCCCCTCGACCGGCCCGGCGCCGCCGCGTTCCCGCGCCGTTCCCGCACCGCCGCGGCGCCGGGCGTACGGCGGTCGGAAACCACACCGTTACCCGAAGGACCCTGACAGCTACGCGCGTTGACCCTAGGCTTCCCCCGACACTCCCGTGCCTCGTCCCAAGGTGAAGGGGACCCCCTTGCCCGAGACCATCAGAACCGGCGCCCGCCGGAGCCGCCTCCTGCTGACCGCAGCGGCCTCCGCGGGACTGGTCGCCCTGGCGATCCCGGCGGCGACCGCCTCCGCCGCCGACGCGCAGCCCGCCCCGGCCGGCCTCGCCGCCCAGCGCATCGACGACCTGCAGCTGCTGGCGATCAACGACTTCCACGGAAACCTGGAGCCCCCCGCGGGCTCCTCCGGGACCATCAAGGAGAAGGACGCCTCCGGCGCCGTCGTCTCCACCCCGGCCGGCGGCGTCGAGTACCTCGCCACCGCGCTGCGCCAGGCCCGCGAGGGCCACAAGCACTCGCTCACCGTGGCCGCCGGAGACATCGTGGGCGCCAGCCCGCTGCTGTCCGGCCTCTTCCACGACGAGCCGACCGTCGAGGCGATGAACAAGATCGGCCTCGACGTCACCAGCGTCGGCAACCACGAGTTCGACGAGGGCTCGGCCGAGCTGCTGCGCCTCCAGAACGGCGGCTGCCACCCGACCGACGGCTGCTACGCCGAGGGCCGGAAGTTCAAGGGCGCGAAGTTCGACTACCTCGCCGCCAACGTCACCAGCGAGGCGACCGGCAAGCCGCTGCTGGCCCCGTACTGGGTCAAGAACGTGCACGGCGTGAAGGTCGGCTTCATCGGGGTCACCCTGGAGGGCACCCCGAACATCGTCACCGCGGCCGGCGTCAAGGGCCTGAAGTTCGGCGACGAGGTCGAGACGATCAACCGGTACACCGCCGAGCTGAAGCAGCAGGGCGTGCGGACCATCGTGGCCCTGGTGCACGAGGGCGGCTACCCGGCCGGCAACACCTACGACGCGGACTGCGACTCACCGGGCGCCGGCGCCGGCATCTCCGGTCCGATCGTGGACATCGCGAAGAACGTCGACCCCGAGGTCGACGCCATCGTCACCGGCCACACCCACAACGCGTACAACTGCACCATCCCGGACCCGGCCGGCCAGCCCCGCCGGGTGACCAGCGCCGCCTCCTTCGGGCGCCTGTACACCGAGATCGACCTGCCCATCGACCACGCCACCGGCGACGTCGTCCGCAGCTCGGTCACGGCCGCCAACCACGTGGTCCGCCGGACGGTCCCCAAGGCCGCCGACCTGACCGACCTGATCGCGTACTACCAGCGGATCGCCGCCCCGATCGCCGGCCGGACCGTCGGCTACATCTCGGCGGACATCAACGGGCGCGGCAGCGACGCCTACGAGAAGCCGCTCGGCGACGTGATCGCCGACGCCCAGCTGGAGGGCCTGGCGCCCGCCGACAAGGGCGGCGCCCAGATCGCCCTCATGAACCCCGGCGGCATCCGCGCCGACCTGGTCCAGAAGGCGTCCGGCACCGAGGGCGACGGCGTGGTGACCTACGCCGAGGCCTTCGCCGTGCAGCCGTTCACCAACATGATGAACGTGGTCGACCTGACCGGCGCCCAGGTGGTCGCCGCCCTGCAGCAGCAGGTCAGCGGCTCCAACCTCGCCGCGCCGAAGATCCTCCAGGTCTCGAGGGGCCTCACCTACACGCTGGACCTCACCAAGGCCGGCGCGGACCGGGTCGTGGCCTCCTCGATCCGGCTGAACGGCGAGCCGATCGACCCGGCCCGCACCTACCGCGTCGCCATGAACGAGTTCCTGGCGGGCGGCGGCGACGGCTTCCCGGCCCTCGCCCAGGGCACGAACAAGCTGGTCGGCCCGTCCGACCTGGACCTGTTCACCGCCTACCTCACCGCGCACTCCTCGGCGGCGTCCCCGCTGGCCCCGCCGGCGCAGGACCGCATCACGGTCGTCGGCCCCGGCACCGCCCAGGGCTGACGAGGCGTCACCACCTCCGGCGGGCGCGGTGCTCAGGCACCGCGCCCGCCGTCGTCGTCCCCGCCCCGCCCCGGCGGGCCGGGCGGGTCCCCCGGCGCGGGCGGCACCGGCGAGCCCGGCAGCCGCACCACGGCCTCGGTGCCGGCGCCCCCGTCCGGCGGCGCCCCCAGCGCGACCTCGCCGCCGCCGTCGCGCACGGCCTGGGCGACGATGGAGAGCCCCAGGCCCGAGCCCGGCAGCTGCCGCGACGACGGCGAGCGCCAGAACCGGTCGAAGACGTAGGGGAGCTCGTCCGGGGCGATGCCCGGCCCCCGGTCGCGGACCGCGAGCCTGCCGCCGGAGAGCGCCACGTCCACCGTGCCGCCGGGCGGGCTGTACTTCACGGCGTTGTCCAGCAGGTTGACCACCGCCCGCTCCAGCGCGTGGGCGTCGCCCCGCACGTACCAGGACTCCAGCCGCACCTCGAAGCGCAGTCCCGGGCCGCGCAGCCGCCCCCGGTCCACGGCGCGGGCGGCGACCTCGTGCAGGGCGACGACCGACGCCTCCCCGTCGGAGCGGCCGGCCGCGGGCCGGGACAGCTCCAGCAGGTCGCCGATGAGCGTCGAGAGCTCGCCCATCTGGGCCTTCATGCTCCCCAGCAGCCGGGTGCGGGTCTCCGGCGGCAGCGGACGGCCGGTGGAGTCGCTGCGGACCAGCAGGTCCACGTTGGTGCGCAGCGAGGTCAGCGGCGTGCGCAGCTCGTGGCCGGCGTCGGCGACCAGCCGGGTCTGCCGGTCCCGGGAGGCGGCGAGGGCCGTGCTCATGGCGTTGAACGACTCGCTGAGCCGGGCGATCTCGTCCCGGCCCTCGACGGGGATGGTGGTGCCGACCTCCTCGGTGCGGGCGATGTGCTCCACCACGTCGGTGAGGCGGTCGACCGGCTTGAGCGAGGCCCGCGCGACCACCAGGCCCGCGCTGGAGGCCATGACCACGCCGCAGGCGGCGACGAGCGCGAGCCGCAGGGCCAGGGAGCCCAGCTGCCCGTCCACCTCCCCGGTCGGCGTGGCGACGGCGAGGGCCACCCCCGGGCCGATGTTGCGGGTGTAGACGCGGACCTCCGTGCCGTTGGCGAGGGTCCCGTAGCGGAACCGGCCGCCGCCGGGCTCCCCCGCGACCTCGCGGTCGGCCGCGGTGGCGGTCACGCCCCTGAGCCGGTCGGCGTCCTCGCGCGCGGAGCTGCAGGCGTGCCCGTCGGCGAGGACCACGGTCGGTGTGGCGTCGGCCTGCCGCAGCCCCCGCGGCCCCCGCGGGTCGACGCAGAACTGCCGGACCGCCTGGTCGGGGCTGAAGAGCACGTCCGGGGGCAGGGCGAAGGTCGCCCGGAGCCGGTCCTCGCGCTGCTTGTACAGCTGCTTGCGGACCAGCAGCCAGCAGGAGAGCGCCGACACCGCCACCGCCACCGCCACGGCCAGCGCCGTGAGGAGGGCGAGCCGGCGGCGCAGCGGCGCGCGGCGGAACCAGCCGGCGGCGGGGAGGGCGGGGCGCCTCATCGCCGGGCTCAGCCGGCCCGGCCGGCGGCGCGCAGCGCGTAGCCGACGCCCCGGACGGTGTGGATGAGGCGGGGCCCGCCGCCGGCCTCGGTCTTGCGCCGCAGGTACATCACGTACACGTCCAGGGAGTTGGAGGAGGGCTCGAAGTCGAAGCCCCACACGGCCTTGAGGATCTGCTCGCGGGTGAGGACCTGCCGGGGGTGGGAGAGGAACATCTCCAGCAGCATGAACTCGGTGCGGGTCAGCTCCACGGGCCGCCCGTCGCGGGTGACCTCGCGGGTCGCGGTGTCCATCCGCAGGCCCTCGAAGGCGAGGACCTCCCCGCCGGCCGCCTCCTCCAGCCGGGCCGCCTCGGCGGCGAGGGCGCCGCGGCGCAGCAGGGCGCGGACCCGGGCCAGCAGCTCGTCCAGCTCGAAGGGCTTGGCGAGGTAGTCGTCCGCCCCGACGTCCAGGCCGGTGACGCGGTCGCCGACGGCGTCGCGCGCGGTGAGCATCAGCACCGGCACGGTGTCGCCGCGCGACCGCATCCGGCGGACCGCGGTGAGGCCGTCCATCCGCGGCATCATGACGTCGAGCAGCACCAGGCCGGGCCGCTCGCGCTCGACGGCGGCCAGCGCCTCCAGGCCGTCGGAGGCGGTGCGCACGTCGTAGCCCTCGAAGGCGAGGCTGCTCTCCAGGGCGTCGCGCAGGGCGGGCTCGTCGTCGACCACGAGGATGCGGGCGGCGCTGCCGGCCGCCTCGGGGCGGCCGCGGTCGGCGTCGGGGGGCGTCATGGGGGCTCTCCGGGGTGGGGTGCGGTGCCGGGGCGGTCCGCCGTACGGGGCTACGGGCGCACGGGCCGCGGCGTCGTGCTCCGGGCGCGGGTGCAGGGGGCCATTGTCCGCCGCCGCGGTGCGGGGCCGCGACGGCCGGCCGGTGCCGATCAGGCGGACAGGGTGCGGCCGGCCTCGAGCTGGGGGAGGACCTTCCGCACGTCGTCCACCGGGATGGCGAAGCCGAGGCCGACGGAGCCGGACCCGCCGCCGGCGGCGGCGCCGGAGCCCGTGCCCCCGTCCGGCGGGGAGTACATCGCGGAGTTGATCCCGACCACCCGGCCGGAGGCGTCGATCAGCGGACCGCCGGAGTTGCCGGGGTTGAGCGCCGCGTCGGTCTGCAGCGCCCGGTAGGTGGCGGTGGAGGAGCCGCCCGAGGAGCCCTGGGAGCCCTGGGCGCCCTGGGTGCCGGACGCGCCGGGCAGGTGCGGGTACCCGAAGCCTCCGTTGCCGCGGGTCGACTCCTCGTCGACCTCCACCGTGACCTCGCGGTCCTTGGCGCTGACGATGCCCGAGGTGACGGTGCCGGTGAGGCCCTCGGGCGAGCCGATCGCCACCACGGGGTCCCCGACGGCGACCGCGTCGGAGTCGCCGAGGACGGCCGGGGTCAGGCCGTGGACGCCGGAGGCCTCGACCACGGCGACGTCCAGCGCCCTGTCGGTGCCGCCCACCGCCGCACGCGCGGTGGAGCCGTCGTGGAACGTGACCGTCACCGTGCCGCCGCCGCCGACCGCGCCGGAGACCACGTGGTAGTTGGTGAGGATCCGGCCGCCGGAGGTGAGGACGATCCCGGTCCCGGTGGCGGTGCCGCCCGCCGACCGCACGGAGATCTCGACCACGCTGGGGGAGACGGCCGCGGCGACGGCGGCGGCCGACGGGGCGCCGGACGAGGTCCGCTCGGCGACGGTGCGCACCACGGCGGCCCCCGCCGCGCCGGAGCCGCCGTCCCGGCGGGCGGCGACCAGTCCGCCGCCGACCGCGCCCGCGGCGGCGGCCAGCACGGCGACCGCCGCGACCAGGGCGGCGGGGCCGGCCGCCCGGCGCCTGCGGCCCCGGTGGCCGGGCGCGGCGGGGGAGGGGGCGGCCGGCGGGGGCGGGGGCGGCGGTCCGTCGGGACCGCCGTGGCCGCCGGTGCCGGGGGCGTGCCCGACGACGGTTCCCTCCAGGACCCGCGGCGGGTCGTGGGGCCGGTCCGCGCCGGCGGTGCCGGCCGGGCCGGCTGTGCCGACCGGGCCGTCGGGGGTGGAGGGGGTGCCGGGGGTGCCCGTCCTGTCCGTACCGGCCGTGCCGCCGGTACCGTGCTGCTGCTCGTCCATGCCGACCAGGCTCCGCCCCGCACGTGAGAGCGCGATGAGAGCCGGGTCAGAAGCGCCCGAGAAGCCCGCCGGGTCCGCGGGGGCGCCGGCGCGGCGGGACGTCGGTCACGGGCAGCCGCAGGAGCGGCGGACGACCAGCCGGTTGGGGAACTGCCGGACCCGCTCGGTCTCCGAGCCCGGCACCAGCAGCGAGTCGTCCAGCACCAGGTCGACGGCGGCGCGGGCCATGGCGTCCCGGTCGGAGGCGACCGTGGTCAGCGGCGGGTCGCAGAACGCGGCCTCGGGGATGTCGTCGAAGCCGACCACCGCCAGGTCCTCCGGCACCCGCACCCCCGCCTCCCGGGCCGCGCGCAGCACGCCGACGGCCTGGTCGTCGGTGGAGCAGAAGACCGCGGGCGGCCGGTCCGGCGAGCGCAGCAGGTCCAGTGCCACCTTGTAGGCCCCGTACCGGTCGAAGGGCGCCTCGACGAGCCGGCGGCGCGGCTCGGCGACGCCGTGCGCCTCCATGGCCCGCAGCCAGCCCTCGATGTGGTCCACCACCGGGTCGCCCGGCGCCGGGGAGGCCACCGGGCCGCCGAAGCAGGCGACGTACGGGTGGCCGTGGACCTCCAGCAGGTGGCGCACCGCGTTCTCGGCGCCGCCCACGTCGTCGGTGACCACCGCGACGTCGTCGATGGCCTCGGGGCGGCGGTGCAGCAGCACCACCCGGGCCCCCTCCATGGCGGCGAACTCCTCCGCGGCCCGCTCCGAGGGGCCCTGGCTCACCAGGATCAGCCCGGAGACCCGCATGCCGAGGAAGGCGCGGACGTAGTGGACCTCGCGGTCGTCCACGTAGTCGGAGTTGCCGATCAGCACCAGCTTGCCCCGCTCGGAGGCGACCCGCTCCACGGCGTGCGCCAGCTCGGCGAAGAACGGCTGGCGGGCGTCGGGCACCACCATGCCGATCAGGTTGGTGCGGCGGCTGGCCATGGCCTGCGCCACGCTGTTGGGCCGGTAGCCGAGCTGCTCGATGGCGGCGAGCACGCGCTCCTTCGTCGCGGGCGCGACGGGGCGCGGACCGTTGTTGATGACATAGCTGACGACCGCGGTCGAGGTACCTGCCAGCCTGGCCACATCGTCACGTGTCACCTTGGGCACGCGGGGATTCTACGCGTGTGGCGGCCGGTGCGGACCGGCTGTCCACCCCTTGGCGCGTCCGCGGTCCGGCGGCGGGCCCGGGACCGGTGGGCCGCTCCGGCCGGCGGGCCCGCCGGCCGGGCGCCCTCCCCCGGGCGCCCGGCCGCTCCGGGCCTGCGCGGCCGCGGCCGTTCAGGCCCGGCGGGGCGTTCCGGCCTGCTGCTCCTCCGCGTCGGTCCGGTCGGAGGAGGCCCGGTCGGCGGAGCTCCGGTCGGCGGAGGTCCGGTCGGCGGCCGACCGGTCGCCCTTCTCCGGCACGACGAAGCGGTAGCCGACGTTGCGCACCGTGCCGATCAGCTGCTCGTGCTCGGGTCCGAGCTTGGCCCGCAGCCGCCGCACGTGGACGTCGACCGTGCGGGTGCCGCCGAAGTAGTCGTAGCCCCACACCTCCTGGAGCAGCTGGGCGCGGGTGAAGACCCGGCCGGGGTGCTGCGCCAGGTACTTCAGCAGCTCGAACTCCTTGAAGGTGAGGTCCAGCACCCGGCCCTTGAGCTTCGCCGAGTAGGTGGCCTCGTCCACCGACAGGTCGCCGTTGCGGATCTCCATCGGGCTGTCGTCGGAGGTGATCTGGAGCCTGCCCGTGGCCAGGCGCAGCCGGGCCTCGACCTCGGCCGGCCCCGCCGTGTCGAGCAGGACGTCGTCGACGCCCCACTCGGCGGTGACGGCGGCCAGCCCGCCCTCGGTGACCACCAGGATCAGCGGGCAGCCGGGGCCGGTGGACCGCAGCAGCTGGCACAGGCTGCGGATCTGCGGCAGGTCGCGCCGCCCGTCGACGAGGATGACGTCGGCGCCGGGGGTGTCGACCAGGGCGGAGCCCTCGGCCGGGGCCACCCGGACGCTGTGCAGGAGCAGGCCGAGGGCGGGCAGCACCTCGGCGGACGGCTGGAGGGCGTTGGTCAGCAGGAGCAGTGAACTCATACCCGGCAGTCCCCTTTCCGGGTCGTCGCGGTCGCTTCCGGTCCGCTGCCGCCGCAGGCGGTGGACACAGGCGCGAGGGCCATGCGGGCGGAGGCGGCCGACGGCCGGCGGGGGGCGCGGCGCGCGGCGGGGACGGGACGGGGCCGGGGGTCCCGCGACCCTCGGCGTCTGCTCCCTGCTCCGCCTGCCATCCAACGACCCTTCCGGTGTCCTGCCCTCCCTCCCGCGGGAGCGGGGAGGAGGGCCCCGTACCGGGCGGCGGCCCGGGGCGGGATCGGCTCGGTGTCCGACCGCCGGGTGCACTCCGTCGTGCGGTGGCGGCCGGTCCGCCCGGGCGCGGCGGCACGGGCGGGTGCCGCGCTCCCGGACGTCCGTGCTGGCGTCCTCAAAGCACGAAAGGACCCGGGGGCGACTCTGCCCGGATCCTTCACGGGAACGAGAATAGCCGACATGACACCCACCGCGAAGGTCCGTGCCGGGGTCTCCTGGGGTGCGGGCGCCTGGAGCGCGCCCGCGGAGGCGCTGCTGACCGCGGCCGACGGCACGCGCGTCCACGCCGTCCACACCCCCGCCCGCGCCCTCCCGGGGGCCGCCCCGGGCGGCTCCGGTACGGCCTTCGTGGTCGCGCACGGGTTCACCGGGGCGGTGGAGCGCCCGGCCGTGCGGCGCGCCGTCGGCGTGCTCTCGCACCACGGCGGGGTGGTCGCGTTCTCGTTCCGCGGACACGGCCGTTCGGGTGGCCTGTCCACGGTCGGCGACCGCGAGGTGCTGGACCTGGAGGCCGCGGCGGCCTGGGCCCGGTCGCTCGGGTACCGGCGGATCGCCACCGTCGGCTTCTCCATGGGCGGCGCCGTCGTCGTCCGCCACGCGGCCCTGTACGGCGGGGTGGCGGCGGTGGCCGCGGTGAGCGCCCCCGCACGCTGGTACTACCGCGGCACGGCGCCCATGCGGCGGCTGCACCGGGTGGTGATGCACCCGCTGGGCCGCGCGGTGGCCCGGCACGGCCTGGGCACCCGCATCGATCCGCGGGACTGGGCCGAGGTGCCGGTGCCGCCGGTGGAGGCGGCCGGGATGCTGGGCGCGGTGCCGCTGCTGGTCGTGCACGGCGACCGGGACGCGTACTTCCCGCTCGACCACCCGAGGTCACTGCACGGGGCGGCGCGGGCGGCGGGCACGGAGTCCGAGCTGTGGATCGAGCCCGGGTTCGGCCACGCCGAGAACTCCGCGGGGGAGGAGCTGCTGCACCGGATCGCCGGCCGGCTCGCGGAGCGGGCGGCGGCGGCCGGGGAGCCGGCCCCGGCGGGGGCCGGGCGCACGGCAGGCCATGATGGACGGCGTGACGCGGCGGGCGGCGGCGCGTGAGGGCCGGCCCGGACGGCGGCGGGCGGCGAGGAGGAGGGGAGCCATGACGGAGGCACCGGCGGGCACGATCCGCTACTGGGCGGCGGCGAAGGCCGAGGCGGGCACGGCCGAGGAGCCGTACCGGGCCGCGACGCTGGCGGAGGCGCTGGAGCAGGCCCGGGAGCGGCACGCGGACCGGCCGCGCTTCGCGCGTGTCCTGGCGCACTGCTCGTTCCTGGTGGACGGCGACCCGGTGGGCGGCCGCGACCACGGCGCGGTGGCGCTGGCCGAGGGCGGCACGGTCGAGGTGCTGCCGCCGTTCGCGGGCGGCTGAGGGCCCGCCCGGCGGTTCGGGGACGCACTGCCGTTCGGACCGGTACGGCATGATGGGCCGCTCGGCGGAACCGCGCCTCCGGGCGGGGCGTCCGAAACCGACGACGACGCAACCCACCGAGGGAGCCCCATGCGCGCCTTGCCCAAGCTGACGATCGCGCTCGTGATCCTGGTCGGACTCCTCGTGGCTGCCGACCGGGTCGCCGTGGGGGTGGCGGACGACAAGGTCGCCGAGCAGATCCAGAACCGCAAGGGGCTCAGCACGAAGCCCGACGTGCAGATCGAGGGCTTCCCCTTCCTCACCCAGGTGCTGGCGAAGAAGCTGGACAGCGTGAAGCTCTCCGCCGACGGCATCGAGATCAGCGGCGGCGGCCGGCGGGCGACCCTGAAGAGCTTCTCCGCGCACATCACCGGGGTCCGGGTCAACAGCAGCTTCTCCTCGGCCACGGCGGACGCCGCGGACGGCACGGCCGTGATCTCCTACGCCGACATCACCTCGCTGATCGGCAACAAGAACGCCACCGTCGGCTACGGCGGCAACGGGCGGATCAAGATCTCCGGCAAGGTCGACACGCCGCTGGGCGCGGTGGACGGCAGCGCCACCGCGCAGCTCTCGGTCAGCGGCGGGGACACCGTCCGGGTCGGCGGCCTGAAGGTGAACGCGCTGGGCACCGGCGTGGACCTCGGCTCCATCCCCGGGCTGGACGCGGCGTTCAGCTCGCTCTTCGCGACCTCGCAGAAGCTCAGCGGGCTGCCGGTCGGACTCTCCCTCACCTCGCTGGACCCGCGGCCGGACGGGGTGGCCATCGGCTTCGCCGGGCACGACGTGGACCTGGCGGGCTGACCCGGGCCGTCCCGTCCCGGCCCTGCTCTGTCTGCCTCGTCCTGCCCGGCCCCGCCCCGCTGCGCTCCGCCACGTTCTGTCCCGCCCCGCCCCGCTGCGCTTCGCCGCGTTCCGCCCCGCCCCGGGGCCGCTGCGCCGGGCGGCGGGGCGCGGGCGGGGCGGTCCGGACGGCGGGCCCTGCGCGGATCCGCCGCCGGTACCACCATGTGAACGCATCCGTCTCGCCATTCGATACACCGATGACACGCGGCGCCGTCGGTCCCTAGCATCGACGGCATGAAGCGACAGGCGGACCTCACGAAGCGGCGGGCGGTCGACCTGTGCCGCGTGTCCGCCTGCCTGTGTCGAATGCCCTGACCGGACGGCATCTCCCGGCTTTCCCCGCCCTGCCGTCCGGGCCGGCGGCCGGCGACGACCCGGTCCGCCGGGCTCCCGGCCGCGCAGGCCTGCCGCACCACCGACCACCGCCGGCCCCACCCGCACCGTCCCGGCATCCGGACACTTTGCCGGACACGGAGCGGCGCAGCGGCCCGCGCACCCCCTTCCGCAACTGCCCCGGAGGAGAAGACACCATGAGCCGCAGCGACGTCCTGGTCGACGCCGACTGGGTCCAGGCCCACCTGGACGACCCGAAGGTCGTCATCGTCGAGGTCGACGAGGACACCTCCGCGTACGACAAGAACCACATCCGCAACGCGGTCCGGATCGACTGGAGGAAGGACCTCCAGGACCCGGTCCGCCGCGACTTCGTGGACCAGGCCGGCTTCGAGAAGCTCCTGTCGGAGAAGGGCATCGCCAACGACGACACGGTCGTCCTCTACGGCGGCAACAACAACTGGTTCGCCTCCTACGCGTACTGGTACTTCAAGCTCTACGGCCACGAGTCGGTGAAGCTCCTCGACGGCGGCCGCAAGAAGTGGGAGCTCGACTCCCGCGACCTGGTCGCCGAGGTGCCCGAGCGCCCCGCGACCGAGTACCGGGCCAAGGCCCAGGACACCTCGATCCGCGCCTTCCGCGACGACGTGGTCGCTGCCATCGGCTCGGCCAACCTGGTCGACGTGCGCTCGCCCGACGAGTTCTCCGGCCGCCTGCTCGCCCCGGCCCACCTCCCGCAGGAGCAGTCGCAGCGCCCGGGCCACGTGCCGAGCGCGCGCAACATCCCGTGGTCCAAGAACGCCAACGACGACGGCACCTTCAAGTCCGACGAGGAGCTCAAGGCCCTCTACGAGGCCGAGGGCGTCGACCTGTCGCAGGACACCATCGCCTACTGCCGCATCGGCGAGCGCTCCGCGCTCACCTGGTTCGTGCTGCACGAGCTGCTGGACCAGTCGAGCGTCCGCAACTACGACGGCTCCTGGACCGAGTACGGCAGCCTCGTCGGCGTGCCGATCGAGCTCGGCTCCGGCAAGTAGCCCGTCCCCGTCCCACCCCACCCCACCCCACCACTGAGGAGAACAGCACATGTGCGGTGCGAAGGCCGGCGGGCCCGAGCTGGCAGGAGTCGACGTGGCCAGTGAGACGATCATCCAGGGGTCGGTGACCCGCGACGGCGAGCCGGTCAACGGCTACGTGCGCCTGCTCGACGAGGGCGGCGAGTTCACGGCCGAGGTCCCGACCTCGGCGACTGGGCAGTTCCGCTTCTTCGCGGCCCCCGGCACGTGGACCCTGCGCGCGCTCGTCCCCGGCGCGAGCGTGGACCGGAAGGTCGTCGCGCAGCAGGGCGCCTTCACCGAGGTCGCCATCGCCGTCTGACCGACGCCGTCTGACCGACGCCGTCCGGCCGACGCCGTCCGGCCCGCCGCCGTCCGTGCGGCGGCGGTGCGGCCGGACCGGGGCCCGGCCGCGGAGCGATCCGCGGCCGGGCCCCGGCACGTCCGGCCCCCCCCGGGCCCCGTACGGCCCTGGGGGCCGCGGGGCCCCGGCGCGTACGGTGGGGGGCATGCAGGCGCGACGGCGGCACCTCTACTTCGCCCTCATGGGCACGTGCGTGACCCTCTTCGTGCTGGCCTGGGCCGTGGTCCGGCTCTGGTCGGTGCCCGCGGCCATCGCCATGTGCGTGGTGGCGATGGTCATCCCGCCGTGCGCGGCCGTCGTCGCCAACCGGCGCGGGCCCGACGACCGCTGGTGGGACGAGCGCTGAGGCCCGCCGGAGGCCCGGCGGGGGCGCGCCCGTGGGGGGCGCGCCCGGCCGGGACCGCCGGGGAGGTCAGTACACGAGGGCCTGCACGCCGTCCTCGACGGCCTCGCTGACGAAGACCTGCGCCCCCGCGATCCGCACCCCCTCCACCACGTCGTCCTGCGTGATCCCCCGGCGCGCCGCGCACTGGGTGCAGAGCGTCACCGAGCCGCCCGCCAGCACCGCGTCCAGCAGGTCCGGCAGCGGCGCGGCGTGCGGCAGCTCGAACTCCGCCGCCCGGCCCGGCAGCGCGAACCACGCCGACTCCCCGGTCAGCCAGAGGGAGACCTGCACTCCGCTGGCCACCGCCACCGCCGCCACGGTGAACGCCTGCGAGCAGCGCTCCGGCGCGTCCGCCCCCGCGGTGATCTTGATGACCAGCTTCCTCGCCACTGCCCGCTCCTCGCCTCGCCGTCCGGCCCGCCCGGCGGTGTCCGGGCGGCGCCGACCGTCCGGGGCGGCCCTCACGGCGGCCCCGCGACGGCCGGACACTAGACTGCCAGGTGCAGCCGTACGCTCACCGTCGACGCCTTGAGGAGCACAGAGGTGCTTGAGATCGCATACTCCGCCCTGCTCGCCGTGGTGGCCGTGGCCATCGTCTGGTTCGCGGTCTTCGCCGTCCTGAAGCTCTACCAGGGCCAGCGCTGACACCGGGGTACGGTGGGGGGTGGCCCCGCGCCGCCCTCCGAACCCCGCCCGCGACACCCGAGGCTTGACCAGGACCATGATCGAGATCCCCTCCGACCTCCACAAGGACGTCGTCCCCCTCGCCTTCCTCCTCGGTACCTGGGAGGGGGCGGGCGTCTTCGACTTCCCCGGCCACGAGAAGTGCAACTTCGGCCAGGAGGTGATCTTCCGCCACGACGGACGCGCGTTCCTGGAGTACCGCTCCCGCACCTGGGTGCTCGACGCCGAGGGCAACAAGGCCCGTCCGCTCGAGAACGAGTCCGGCTTCTGGCGGATCACCAGCAACGCCCAGGGCGCGAGCGGCGTCCGCGGCGTCGAGGTCTCCATGGTCCGCGACGAGGGCGTCATCGAGATCTGGTACGGCGAGATGGCCGACGGCCGCCCGCAGATCGACGTCGCCACCGACGCCGTGGCCCGCACCGCGTCCGCGGCCCCGTACACCGGCGGCAAGCGGCTGTACGGCCTGGTCAACGGCGAGCTGATGTGGGTCGGCGAGAAGGCCGCCCCCGAGGTCCCGCTGCGCCCGTACATGTCCGCGCAGCTCAAGAAGGTCCTCAACCCGGCCAAGCTGATCGAGGACATCGCGGACCTGCCCGACGACGGCATCGCCTTCTTCCGCTGACCCGCCCGCCCCCCCCCCCCCGCGCCCCGCGGCGCGTCCCGCACGGGACGCGCCCGGCGCAGGACGGGCCGTCCGGCCGCTCCCCCGGACCCGGGCCCCTCCCTACACTGGGGGCCGGACCCCGGCCCGCGGGGCGCGGGACGCGAGGGACCGAGACGCGAGGGACTGGAGACCGTGGCGAGGACCGGCACCGACCAGCACAGCCCCACCGACTGGAAGACCGAGCTGCGCACCCGCGGCTACCGCCTCACCCCGCAGCGCCAGCTCGTCCTGGAGGCGGTCGGCGCCCTCGACCACGCCACCCCCGACGACATCCTCACCGAGGTCCGCCGCACCGCCAGCGGCGTCAACATCTCCACCGTGTACCGCACCCTGGAGCTGCTGGAGGAGCTGGGCCTGGTCTCCCACGCCCACCTGGGACACGGGGCGCCGACGTACCACCTCGCCGACCGCCACCACCACATGCACCTCGTCTGCCGCGACTGCGGCGGGGTCACCGAGACCGACACGGCGGTGGCCGCGCCCCTGGTCGACCGGCTGCGCGCGGAGCACGGCTTCGACACCGACATGCAGCACTTCGCGATCTTCGGCCGCTGCGCCGGATGCACCGCCCGCCGCCGCGGGGCCGGCGGCGCGCAGGACGCCCACCCGCAGGACGCCCACCCGCAGAACGTCCCTCACGACACCCCGCCGGAGTGACCCCGCGGGAGCGGGCCGGCCGGGGCTGGCCCGCACGCCGGGGGACGCCCCTCCGCGCGGGGGCGCCGCCGCCGTAAGGTGGGGGCATGAGGAGCCCGCTGCTGTCCCTGCCCGGTGCCGTCGCCGCCGAAGGAGCCGACGAGGGCGTCGCCGCCCACTACGGCGACCTCTTCCGCGAGCAGCGGCGTCTCGCCTCCGGATCCGGCTTCGTCGACCTCTCCCACCGCGGCGTCGTCACCGTCACCGGCGAGGACCGCCTGACCTGGCTGCACCTGCTGCTCACCCAGCACGTCAGCGAGCTCCCGCCGCAGCAGGCCGTGGAGGCGCTGGTCCTCTCCCCGCACGGCCACGTGGAGCACGCCCTCTACCTGGTCGACGACGGCACCACCACCTGGGCCCACGTGGAGCCCGGCACCCAGGGCGCGCTGGTCGCGTACCTGGAGTCGATGGTCTTCTTCCACCGCGTGAAGGTCGCCGACGCCACCGCCGAGTACGCCGTGGCCCACCTGCCGGCCGGCTCCACCGCCTCCGCCGAGGGTGCGGCGGCCGTCCGCGAGACCCCGTGGGGCCGGGACCTGTTCGTCCCCCGCGCGGACCTGGCCGGCCTGGCGCGCGGCTGGGGCGAGCCCGCCGGGGTCTGGGCGTACGAGGCGCTGCGGATCGAGGCCCGCCGGCCCCGGCTCGGCTTCGAGACCGACCACCGCACCATCCCGCACGAGGTGGACTGGCTGCGGACCGCCGTGCACCTGCAGAAGGGCTGCTACCGCGGCCAGGAGACGGTGGCCCGGGTCCACAACCTGGGCCGGCCGCCCCGTCGGCTGGTGGTGCTGCACCTGGACGGCACCGAGGAGGTGCTGCCGCCGCACGGCGCCGAGGTCCGCCTCGCCGCCGACGGCCCGGAGGGCCGCCCGGTCGGCTTCGTCACCTCCTCCGCCCGCCACCACGAGCTGGGACCGGTGGCGCTGGCCCTGGTCAAGCGGAACACCCCCGTGGACGCCGTCCTGCTGGCCGGTACGGTGCCGGCCGGCCAGGAGGTCGTCGTCCCGCAGTGACGGCCGGCCGTCCGGGACGGCCGTGACAGCCGGGACGGCGGTGACCGCCGGGGCGGCCCGGGCGGGCCGTCACCGGCGGGCCGTCACAGGTCGGCGGGCGGGCTCATCGTCCAGCGGGCCTCCACGGTGGCCCGCACCCGCTGCTTGACCGGCTCCAGCTCCAGCTGGGGCAGCGGCGGCGCGCCGGCCGGGGCCGCCGCCCGCATCATGCCCGCCGGGCCGCCGTACGCGACCGGCTCCGGACCGCCGCCGCCCAGCCCCTGGTCGGCCAGCTCCACCAGCCCGGTCAGCGAGGAGCCCAGCGCCGCCGCGTACTGCCGGGCCCGCTCCAGCGACGCCCGCACCGCCTCCTCGCGGACCTGCCGGTGGACCGGGCTGTCGGGGCGCAGCCCCCACCAGGGGCCCGCCACCACCGTCAGCTCCCGGTCGGCGATGCCGAGCAGCAGCTCGCCCAGCGCCCCGAACTCCACCACGGTGATCCGCAGCTCCGCGCTCCCGCGGTAGCCGCTCACCCGCTCCCCGGGCCGCTTGGTGTCCCGGTACTCGGGCTGCACCCAGAGCGAGCCGGTGTCGGCCCGCTCCACGGCCGCGCCGAAGGAGGCGATGTGGCGGCGGAGCGCGTCCAGGCGCTCGGTCAGCCGCGCCAGGGTGCGGCCGCGGTCCCGGTCGCGGGCGGAGACGGTGACCAGGAGCCGGGCCAGCTCCGGGTCGACCTCCAGCTCGGCCTCGCCGCGCACGGCGACGGTGGGGGGCGGTGCGGACGTCATGGGCTGCCTCCCGGGGCGGCTCGACGGGACCGGCCGCCAGTCTCGCACCTCCCCCGCGGGCCTGTCCGGCGCACCGCCCGCCGGTCCGGGGCGGGGTGCGCCGGCGGCGGGTCAGATCTCCAGCAGCACCGTGAAGGGCCCGTCGTTCACCAGGGACACCTTCATGTCGGCGCCGAACCGGCCGGTGGCGACCGTGGCGCCCAGGGCCCGCAGCCGCGCCACGACCTCGTCCACCAGGGGCTCGGCGACGGGGCCGGGGGCCGCGCCGTTCCACGTGGGGCGGCGGCCCTTGCGGGCGTCGCCGTACAGCGTGAACTGGCTGACCACGAGCAGCGGCGCGCCCAGGTCGGAGCAGGACTTCTCGCCCTCCAGGACGCGCAGCGACCAGAGCTTGCGGGCCAGCTGCGCGGCTTGCTCCGGGGTGTCGTCGTGGGTCACCCCCACCAGCACGCAGAGCCCCGGTCCCAGGATCGACCCCACGGTCTCCCCGTCCACGGCCACACTCGCCTCGGTCACCCTCTGCACCACTGCACGCATGGCCCCATTGTCCCCGGGCGCGGATCCGGCCCGGCGTACGCCTCCCGCCGTTGCCCGCCCCGCCGCCGTCCCGGTCGCCCCCCGTCCCGGTCGCCCCCCGTCCCGGTTGCGCCGGGGAGGCGCGGGCGGCGGACGCCGGGGGCGCTCTCCGCGCGTGCGCGCCCCTTCAAGAGCCGTGCGCGCCCGGCGCGGAGCCGCACGTGCAGGGCGGTCTGTTCGTCGTACTAGCCAGGGGCATTCGCCAGAGGTCCGATCGGGTGCACCGGCGGTGCGGGCCGCGTGTCCCGGATGGCAGCATGCGGGCAGCGAACGGGGGTCCGGCGGCATGCGGCCGTGCACCCGCATCCGCACCGCTCCCGCCCGGCACCGGGCCGGGGGCCTGCTGCCGCCCGCGCCACGGCCGTCCCGGGGCGCCGCCCGTCGTCCGGACGGGTGCCGGACGACCCGGCGGGGAACCACCGGTCCCCGCCGTACGTGAGCGGGTGGGGGACACGCCGGGGACGACGACAGACAGCAGGTGGCTGATGGACGAGCACAGCGGGCCCGACGGCGCGGCGGCCCGGGCGGCCGGAGGCGAGGCCGACCTGGGCATGGAGGAGCTGCGGGCCCTGCGACGCAGCGCCCAGGAGGACGAGGCCGACCTCTCCTACCTGCGCCGCCTGCTCCAGGGGCGGATCGACATCCTGCGGGCGGAGCTCGCCCGCCGCTCCGGCGGCCCGCAGGACCCGCACGACCCGCAGCCCGCCGACACCCTCGTCGACCGGCTGCCGGAGATCCTCGCCGACGGCCCCGGCCGGTTCCGCAGCGCCCGCCACGTCACGCTCGCCACCCCGCGGGGCGAGCGCTACGGCTGCGAGGCCGACCAGCTGATGGGCGACGTCCGGCTCTCCGACCTCGCGGCCCACGGCGACCCGGAGCTGGCCGCCGCGCTGGAGCGGCTGGCCGGGTACGAGCGCGAGGTCTCCCACCGGCGGCAGGCGCTGCAGCGCACGGTGGACCGCTGCAGCGCCGAGATCACCCGGCGCTACCGCGAGGGCGAGGCCCGGGTCGACGACCTGCTGGCGGGAGGCTGACCGCACCGGCCGCACCGGCCGCACCGGCCGCACCGGCCGTCCCCCGCGCCGCCGGACCCTCCTTGCCCGGTCCCGGCCCGGTGCCGGACCGGGCGCCGCGGAAAACCGCGTGCCGCCGTCCGGGCGGCGCCGTACGGTGCCCCCATGGCCATGCAGACGAGCAGTCCGGACGGCCGGTCCGGCATCGACATCCGCGAGATCACCGAGGACGACCTGCCCGGCTGGGACCGGGCGGTGAACGCGGGCTTCCTGCGGTCCGGCGGCCAGGACGGCACCGAGTTCCGCCGCGCGTTCTTCGAGCCCGGACGCTCGCTCGGCGCCTACGACGGGGACCGCTGCGTCGGCACCTTCCGCAGCTTCGCCACCGAGCTGACCGTCCCCGGCGGCGCGGTGGTGCGGGCCGACGCGATCAGCAACGTCACCGTGACCGCCACCCACCGCCGGCGCGGCCTGCTGCGCCGCATGATGGCCCGCGACCTGGAGGCCGCCGTCGGCCGCGGCGACGCGGTGGCGATCCTGGTCGCCGCCGAGTACGGCATCTACGGCCGGTACGGCTTCGGGCCGGCCACCCGCTGCGGCGGCCTGGAGATCGACCTCGCCCGCGCGGGCGGCCTGCGCGCCGTGCCCGGCGAGGGCGCCGGCCGGATCGACCTGGCCACGCCGGAGGAGGTCCGGACGCTCGGCCCGGCCCTCTTCGAGCGGTACCGCCGCACCCGGCCCGGGGCCATCGAGCGCCGCGAGACGTTCTGGCGGCTCCGGACCGGCGACCTGCGGCACCCGGGCTCCGACTGGAAGGAGCCGTTCACCGCCCTCCACCGCGACGCCGCGGGCGACGTCACCGGCATGGTCACCTACACGGTGACCGACGACTGGGACGGCAAGCGCCCCGACTGCACGCTCGTGGTCCGCGACCACGTCGCCCTGGACCGGGCCGCGGCCGCCGCCCTGTGGCGGTTCGTCCTCTCGGTCGACTGGGTGCGCCGCGTCGAGGTCCGCGACCTCGCCCCCGACGACCCGCTCCCGCTGCTGCTGGAGGACCCGCGCGCCGCCCGCTCCACCGCGACCAGCGGCGACTTCCTGTGGCTGCGCGTGCTGGACGTGCCCGCCGCCTTCGGCGCGCGCACCTACGGGGCGCCCGGCCGGGTCGTCATGGAGGTGTCCGACCCCCACGGCTGGGCGGCGGGCCGCTGGGCCCTGGAGACCGCCGCCGACGGCACCGGCATCTGCACCCGCACCGCCGACCCGGCCGACCTGGCGCTCGGCGTTGCCGCCCTGTCCTCGCTCCACCTGGGCGGCGAGACGGTCCCGCGACTGGCCGCCGCCGGCCTGGTCGAGGAGCTGGTGCCGGGGGCCGCGGCGCGGGCCGACCTCACGCTGCGCACCCCGTTCCGGCCCTGGTGCCCCGACATCTTCTGACCGCCGCGCCGTGACCGCCGCGCCGTGACCGCCGCGCCGTGACCGCTGTGCCGTGACCGCCGTGCCGTGACCGCCGCGCCGGCCGGCGCGGCGGTCAGCCGGCCGGGGGCGCCGCCCTGCCGAGGGTCGGCAGGACGAAGTCCCGGACCATGCCGGTGGCCTCGCGCACCAGGGGGCGGAAGACGCGGTAGCGGGACAGGCCGACCATCTTCGCCACGAACGGCGCGCAGCGGGCGACGAAGGCCCGGGTGCGCCAGGTGTCCTCCGTGCGGTCGAAGACCCAGTACAGCACCACGACCATCAGGTGCAGCCAGAGCAGGTCCGGCAGCAGTTCGTCGAGCTCCTCGTCCAGCTTGGGGCCGAGCTCCGAGCCGTCCAGGACCTCCCGGAAGAGCAGGACGGCCGTGGCGCGGGCCGGGTGCGACTCGTTCGAGAAGGGGCTCATGGGGCTGTCGGGGTCCGCCGCGGTCCGGAAGAACTGGGCCGCGAAGCCGTGGTAGTCGGCCGCGCAGTCCACCCACGAGTCGAGGGCGATCCGCAGCCGCTCCGCGAAGTCGGCCGTCCCGGCCATCCGCACCCGGGCGTCGGCCGCGTGCTCGTGCGTCATCCGGTCGTAGAAGCCCTGGATGAGGGACTCCTTCGACGCGAAGTAGTAGTAGGCGTTCCCGACGGAGACCCCGGCCTCGCCGGCGATGGCGCGCATGGTGGTCCTGTCGTACCCGCGCTCCCGGAAGAGCCGCATCGCGGTCTCCAGGATCAGGGCCCGGGTCTGCTCGCTCTTCCCGGTCTTCGGGCGGGCCCGTCCCCCGACGGGGTCCGCGGGCGCGGGTGCGCCCGGCACTCCTGCGGGCCCGGACGCCCCTGCGGGCCCGGACGCCGTGGTGCCCGCAGGCCGCCCGCTCTGCTCGGTCAGGGGCCGCGCGGCCGGAGGGTGCTGCGTCGTCCACAGTGGTCGAGCCTAGCCCGGCGTGCGGCAGGAGCCGTCCCCGCAGCCGGGGCCCGGGAGGCCCCCGCGGCCGCGGGGCGCCGCACCGGGTGCCCCCTGCGCACCCGGTACGGCCCTCCCGCGCGTCGCCGCCCGGTACTTCGAGGCGGCGAACGCCGCGCCCCGGGCGAACGGCAGCCCGGCCGGGGAGCCCAACCGGCGGGCGAGCGGGCGGTGGTCCGCCAGCGCCCACAGGCAGACGACGAAGGCGTGGGGCCCGGTCCACACCTCGCCGGTGTCGGCGACGACGGTGATCTCGCCGAGCGAGGCGTCGTGGTCCACGTCCGGGAAGCGCCGCCGGGCCTCGGCCGACGCGACGGTGACGAACTCCAGCGGGACCAGCTGGCGCCGTCCGGCGAGCCAGGCGCCGAGATGGCGGCAGAGCAGGCAGCCCGGGTCGTGGAGCACGGTGAGCCGGCGGACCGGCGGCGGTGCGGCGGGCCCCGGTGCGCCCGACGCGCCCGGCGTGCCCGCTCCGTCCGGCGCGGCGGCCGCGGGTGCTCGCGGGTCCGGGTACTGCGGGTCCGGGCGCTGCGGGTCCGGGGTGTGGGCGGCGGGGTGCACGGCGGCTCCTCCGCTGCTCAGAGCTGGGGGGCGGCCTGGGCCGTCCAGCCCTGCGGCCGCACCGGCGGGCGCTGCTCGTGCTCCATGAGGCCGCGGCGGCGGATGCGGGTCAGCGCGTACACGTTGACCAGGTGCAGGGCCCCGAGGACGAGCAGGACGGTGCCGAGCTTCACCGAGAGGGAGTCGAAGACGCCCGTGATGCTCCCGATGCTCCTGCCGGTCTTCATCCACAGGGCGACGAAGCCCAGGTTGAGCAGGTAGAAGCCGACCACCAGGAGGTGGTTGACGGCGTCCGCCAGCTTCTCGTCGCCCCCGAAGACGTCGGCCAGGAAGAGCCGGCCGTGCCTGCTGAGGGTGCGGGCCACCCAGACGGTGAGGCCGGTGGCGGCCGGCAGGTAGACGGCGTAGCTGACGACTGTCAGGTCCATGGGAACCACTCCGTTTCGAACGTGTTCAAAACTGCGGTGGGCAGGACTGTAGACCTGTTTTTGAACATGTTCAAGACGGGGTTCGCGGGACCCGCGCCGGGGAAGCCGATCACCATGGACCAGCTCACCCTGCTCTTCGTCGTGCTGCTGGCGAGCATCCTGTCGGTGCCGGTCGGGAGCAGGCTGAAGCTGCCGCCCCCCGTGCTGATGACGGCCCTGGGCGTGGTGCTGGCGCTGCTGCCGTTCGTCCCCGACGTGCACGTCGACCCGGACCTGATCCTGCCGCTGGTCCTGCCCCCGCTCCTCTACGCCGCCGCCCAGCGCACCTCCTGGCGGCAGTTCCGCGCCAACGTCCGCCCGATCCTGCTGCTCGCCGTCGCGCTGGTCCTCGTCACCACCGCCGTCGTCGCCCAGGTCTTCCAGGCCCTCGTCCCCGGGGTGCCGGTGGCCGCCGCCGTGGCGCTCGGCGCCGTGGTCTCCCCTCCCGACCCGGTCGCCGCCACCGCCGTCGCCGGCAGCGTCGGCCTGCCGCGCCGCCTGGTCTCCGTCCTGGAGGGCGAGGGGCTCTTCAACGACGTCACGGCCCTGGTGATCTACGGGGTGGCGATCGACGCCGCGGTCTCCGGCACCTTCTCCGCGCCCGAGGCGCTGGGCCGGCTGGTGCTCTCCGCCGTCATCGCCCTCGCCGTCGGCTGGGGCCTCGGCTGGGCCACCACCCGGCTGATGGGGCTGCTGGGCGACGCCACCCTCCAGGTCGGGCTGAGCCTGCTGGTGCCGTTCGCGGCCTACGTGCTCGCCGACCAGCTGGACGGCTCCGGGGTGCTCGCCGTCCTCGTCTGCGCCCTCCACCTGGGCGCGCACGCCGGCGACGAGGACGACGTCTCCTACCGCCTCACCGGCACCGCCTTCTGGGAGGTCGTCGAACTGCTGGTGACCGGCATGGCCTTCGGGCTGATCGGCCTGGAGCTGCACACCGTGATGGCCTCGGTCGGCAGCTCCTGGCACGGCATGCTCGGCGACGCCGCGGCGGTCCTGGCCGTGGTCGTGCTGGTCCGGCTGCTGTGGCTGCTGCCCGCCGCCTGGGTCTCCCGCAACCTGGACCGCGACCGCAGCACCCGCGAGGACGAGCCGGTGACCTGGCGGGAGACGGTGGTCATGTGGTGGGCCGGGATGCGCGGCGTGGCCTCGGTCGCCCTCGCCCTGGCGATCCCCCGCACCGTCGACGGCGGCGGCGCCTTCCCGGAGCGCGACCGGATCCTCTTCGTGGCCTTCTCCACCGTGCTCTTCACCCTGCTGGTCCAGGGCCTCACCCTGCCCTACCTGGTGCGCCGCCTCGGCGTCACCGCCGACACCGACGCCGAGGATCTCGCCGAACGGCAGCTGTGGCACCGCGCCAGCCGGGCCGGCCTGGTCCGCCTCAAGGAGCTGGTCGCCGACGGGGAGCTGCCCGAGGAGATCGTGGAGCGGCTGCGCCGCCGCCAGCGCGACCGCCTCGTCCGGGCGCTCCCGGAGACGTACGACGAGGGGCAGCGGGCCGCCGCGCACGAGCGCAAGGCCTACGCCGACCGCTTCCGCGAGGTGGAGCAGGAGATGCTCTCCGCCTCCCGGCGGGAGATGCAGGCCGCCCGGAGCGAGCCCGGCGCGGACCCGGAGCTCGTCGACCGGGTGCTGCGGGCCCTGGACCTGCGCAGCGCGCGGCACTGACGGGCGCCGCCCGGGCCGCCGCCGCCGCCCTCGCCGACGTGCCCCGGCCCGACGTGCTCGTGGTGCCCGGCGGACCCGGCCGGGCCGCCCTCGTGGAACCCGGACCCGTCCGCACGCGGCTGCGCGCCGCCGACGCCCGCACCGCCCCGGTCCGCACCGGGCCGCTGCCCTTCGCCGCCGGGCTCCTCGCCGGACGCCGCGCGACCACGCGCCGGCCGCCGCCGGTCGGAGCCGCCGGGCGCCGTCCGGGCGGACGGGCGGGCGATCCTTGACGACCTGCCCGCGGCGGCCTGCCCGCGGCGGCCTGACCGGAGCCGGCCCGGCGGACAAGGCCCGGCGGGGAAGCCCTGCGGAGAGGGCCTGACCGGATCGGTCCGGACCGGAGCATGATGGTGCCTTACCCGGAGCCGCCCGGAGGAGCAGGATCGAGAGCATGGAGAACCAGAGCGCACTCATCGTCGTCGACGTCCAGGAGTCCTTCCGGCAGCGCCCGCTGTGGCAGGCCGTCTCCGACCCCGGCATCGCCGGGCAGGTCGGCCGCCTGGTCGACGCCGCCCGCGGACGGGGGGACCTCGTGGTGTGGGTCCTGCACGCCGAGCCCGGCACCGGCGGGGTCTTCGACCCGGCCTCCGGCCACGTCCGGCTGATGGACGGCCTGGAGCCGCGGGAGGGCGAGCCGGTGCTCACCAAGACCTCCCGCAACGCCTTCACCACGACCAACCTGCAGCAGCAGCTCACCGCCCGGGGGATCCGCCGCCTCACCGTCTGCGGCATCCAGACCGAGCAGTGCTGCGAGACCACCGCCCGCCTCGCCGCCGACCTCGGCTTCGACGTCGTCTTCGCGGTCGACGCCACCGCCACCTTCCCCATCCCGCACCGCGACGCCCCGCAGGACCGCACCGTCGCCGAACTGCTGGCCGACCCGCGCACCCTGCGGACGGCCGAGATCATCGCCCGCACCGAGTACGCCCTCGCCGGGCGCTTCGCCGCCGTCGCCACCGTCGACGAACTGGTACGGCCCGTCGCGGCCGCCGCCGGGAGCTGACCGGATCGTGACCCTCGTCGTCTTCCTGCTCGTTCCCGGCCTGCACCTGCTGGACCTCGCCGGGCCCGCCCAGGTGTTCTCCACCGCGGCGGACCTCGGGCACGGCTACCGCCTGCACTACACGGCCGAGCAGGAGGACGTCCCCACCGCCCAGGGGCTGCCCGTCCGGGCCCGCACCGACTGGCCCGCCCTCGGACCCGAGGACCTGGTCGTCGTCCCCGGCTGGCGGGCGCCGACCCTCCACGGGCACGGGGAGCTCGCACCCGCCACGCTGCGCCGCCTCGCCGCCCACCACGCGGCCGGCGGCACCGTGGCCAGCGTCTGCGCCGGGGCCGACGCCCTCGGCCGGGCCGGCCTGCTCGACGGCCGTCGCTGCACCACCCACCACGACGTGCAGGACGAGCTGGCCCGCCGCCACCCGGCCGCCCACGTCGTCCGCGACGTGCTCTACGTCGAGGACGACCGGGTCGTCACCTCCGCCGGCATCGCCAGCGGCATCGACCTCGCCCTCCACCTGGTGGCCGTCCGCCACGGGCCCGGCGCCGCCGCCCGGGTCGCCCGCGCGATGGTGGTCTACGCCCGCCGCAACGGCGACGAGCAGCAGGCCAGCGCCATGCTGCGGCACCGCGCCCACCTCAGCGACGCCGTCCACCGCGTCCAGGACCTCCTCGACGCCCGGTTCGCCGACCGCTTCTCCCTTGCCGACCTGGCCGCCGCCGCCCGCGTCAGCGAGCGCACCCTGACCCGGCGCTTCACCGAGGCCACCGGCCTCACCCCGCTCCGGTACCAGCAGCTGCTCCGCACCGAGCGCGCCGAGCACCTCATCGGCCGGGGCGCCACCGTGGAGGCCGCCGCCCGCGCCGTCGGCTTCCAGGACGCCCGGATGCTCCGCCGCCTGCGCGCCCGCGCCTGACGGTCCGGCGCCGCCGCCCGCGCGGAGCCCGTGTCCCGGGCCGCACCGCGTCCCCGCCGCCGGGTCGCGTCCCCGCACCGGGGTGCCCCGCCGCAGCGCCCGCCGGGGCGGCCGGGGCGGCCGCCGCCCGCTCCGGGAGCACTCCGCGACGGGCCGTCACCCGGTGTGCGGCTCTGGTAGTGTCACCGCTCCCGGAAGTGGACCCCGTCGGAGGAGGTGAGACCCGTTACCGCTGTTGAGACCGGGTGCTCTCCCCTCACGACCGTGCGGACCGCCTGACGCACCGACGCAGGCGGCCGGGAGGGCGCCCCACGGCACCCCGGAAGGCCCTCCATGTCGCACCCCGCGTCCTCCCTGCCCGACTCCTCCCTGCCTGACTCCTCCCTGCCCGGGGCGCCCCTGCCCCCGGCCTTCGCCGTCGCCGCGCTCCGTGCCGCCGGCTGCGTCTTCGCCGAGGAGGAGGCCCGGCTCATCGCCGGGACGGCGCGCACCCCCGCCGAGCTCGCCGCCATGGTGGAGCGCCGCACCCTCGGCCTGCCGCTGGAGCACGTCCTCGGCTGGGCCGAGTTCTGCGGCCTGCGGGTCGCCGTCGGCCCCGGCGTCTTCGTCCCCCGCCGCCGCACCGAGTTCCTCGTCCGCGAGGCGGCCGCCCTCGCCCGGCCCGGCGCGGTCGTCGTCGACCTGTGCTGCGGCTCGGGCGCCGTCGGTGCCGCGCTCGCCGCCGCCGTGGGTCCGGTCGAGCTGCACGCCGCCGACATCGAGCCCGCCGCGGTGCGGTACGCCCGCCGGAACGTCGCCGCGGTCGGCGGCCGGGTGCACCTGGGCGACCTGTACGGGCCGCTGCCCGCCGCGCTGCGCGGCCGCGTCGACGTCCTGGTCGTCAACGCCCCCTACGTCCCCAGCGGGGCGATCGGGCTGCTGCCCCCCGAGGCCCGGGACCACGAGCCGCGGGTGGCCCTCGACGGCGGCGCGGACGGCCTCGACGTCCAGCGGCGGGTGGCCGACGGCGCGCCGAGGTGGCTGGCGCCGGGCGGCAGCCTGCTGATCGAGACGAGCGGACGCCAGGCGCCGCACACCGCCGCGGCCCTCGCCCGTGCCGGCCTCGTCCCGCGGGCCGCCGTCTGCGACGACCTGGACGCCACGGTCGTCGTCGGCACCCCGGCCGCCGGGCGCACCGGGTGAGGCGGGCCGCCCGCACCGGGCCCGGCCGGGCGCGCCCCCGCCCGGGCCGGACCCCTACAGGAGGGCGGCCAGGTCGGTGCGGGAGCCGACGCCCAGTTTGGGATAGGCCTTGTAGAGGTGGTAGCCGACGGTCCGCGGGCTGAGGAAGAGCCGGGCGGCGATGTCCCGGTTGCTGTTCCCCTCGGCGGCGAGGCGGACGATCTGCAGCTCCTGGGGGGTGAGCGCGGCGAGCGGCCCCTCCGGGCGGGGGGCCGGCACGCCGGCGCCGGTGGCGGCGAGCTCGGTGCGGGCCCGGTGCGCCCAGGGGTGGGCGCCCAGGAGTTCGAAGTCCTCCAGGGCGGCCCGCAGGTGGCTGCGGGCCTCCGTCCTGCGGCGCTGCCGCCGCAGCCACTCGCCGAGGAGCAGCGCGGTCCGGGCCTGCTCGAAGGGCCGGCCCCCGCCCCGGTGGAGGTCCAGCGCGGCGCGGTACCCGTCCTCGGCCAGCTCGTCCGGGCCGAGCAGCGCCTGGCAGCGCAGGAGCAGGGCCCGCGCCCAGGGCCGGTCGGCCGCGGCGGCCCAGCGGGCGAAACGCCGGTAGGGCTCCTCGGCGCGGGCCGGCTCCCCGAGCCGGACGGCGGCCTCGACCAGGTCGGGGACGCACCGGGTGCCCGAGACGTGGTGGCGGTGGACGCCGCCGGCGAGGTCGGCGAGCCGGTCGGCGGCGTCGGCGGCGCGGCCCCGGGCCAGGTCGAGCAGGCCGAGCGACCAGGCGGCCCAGGGGTGGCCGGCGGCCGGGCCGGCGCCGGGGCCGTCCTGGGCGAGGGCGGCCAGCTCGCTGCACCGCCCGTCGTCGCCGGCCACGGCGGCGAGGTGGGCGAGGAGGCCGTGGAGCTGGCTGGCCCACTGCCGCTGGCCGGTGTCCCGGGCGAGGGTGAGGCCCTCCGTGGCGGTGGCCTCCGCGTCCCGGTGCCGGCCGTGGAAGAGCTCGGCCTCGGCCAGGAAGAACAGCAGGGTCGGCAGGGCCCCGACCGCGCCCCGGGTCCGTGCCCGGGCCGTGAGCTCGGCGGCGAGGGCGTGGGTCTGGTCGTCGCGGCCGAGGATCAGGGCGGCGCCGCAGACCTGGAGCAGGTCGACGACCGGGTCGCCGCCGGCCGTGAGGCAGGCGGCGAGCACCGAGTCGGCCGTGGGCAGCGCCGAGGCGGGCCTGCCGAGCACGGGGAGGACGGCGGCGCGCAGGTGGCGCAGGACGGCTGCGGCCGGGTCGCCGTCCGGCAGCGCCGGCTCCAGCGCGCCCATCCGGTCCATCACCGTGCCGAGCCGGTCCTCCCCGAGGTACCAGGCGGCGTGGAAGGCCTGGACCAGCATCCGGGCGGCGTACGGGGCCTCGACGGCGGAGCCGGCGGCGTCCAGCAGGAGCCGGTACGCGCCCGGGTGGTCGCCGTGCCAGAACCGGGCGACCGCCCGGACCTGGTCGACCAGGGCGAGCGCGAACGGGTCGGCGGTGCGTCCCCTGGCCTCCTCGGCGAGCGCGGCGGCGCGGTCCGGCTCCCCGGCCTCGGTGGCCGACTCGGCGGCGAGGACGAGGCGGCGGGTGGCGCCGTCGCGGTCGGGGGTGAGCCGGGCGGCGCGCTCGTACGCGGCGGCGGCGCCGGCCGGGCCGCCCCGGGCCTCCGCCCGCTGCGCCGCCTGCTCCAGCGCGTCGGCGAGGGCGGCGTCCGGGCCGGCGGCGGCGAGGGCGAGGTGCCAGGTGCGGCGGTCGCCCGGTTCCAGGGCGGCCCCCAGGGCCCGGTGGGCCTCGGCCCGCCGGGCCGTCGGGGCGTCCCGGAGGACGGCGGCGCGCAGCAGCGGGTGACGGAACGTCAGTCTCCTGTCCGCCGACACCCGCACCAGGCCGTCCCTCTCGGCGGGGTCGAGGGCCTCCGCCCCCGACCCGAGCGCGGCGGCCGCCCGCAGGACGACGCCCAGGTCGCCGCTCTCCTCCGCCGCGGCGACCAGGAGCAGCGTCCGGGTGGCGGCCGGGAGCCCCGCGACCTGGCCGTGGAACGCGCTCTGCAGCCGCCGGGTGAGGGGGGTCCCGTCGGCGGCCCCGGACTGCTCCCGCGCCAGGGCGGCGGGCAGTTCGGTGAGGGCCAGCGGGTTCCCGTGCGCCTCGGCGAGGACGCGGCGGCGGATGCCGGGCTCCGTGCCGAGGTCCGAGAGCAGGTCGGCGGAGGCGGCGGCGGACAGGCCGGCGAGCCTGAGCTCCGGCAGTCCCGGCGCCGGGAAGGCGCCCTCGCCGTCCCGGGCGGCGAGGAGCAGCACGACCCCCTCGGCCCGGAGCCGGCGGGCGGCGATCAGCAGCGCCTCGGCGGAGGCCCTGTCCAGCCACTGGGCGTCGTCCACCAGGCACAGCAGGGGCTGCCCGGCGGCGAGTTCGGCCAGCAGGCCGAGGGTCGCCAGGCCGGTGAGCAGCCGGTCGCCGGGGCCGTGCCCGGCGAGCCCGAAGGCGCTCTCCAGGGCCCGGCGCTGCGGGCCCGGCAGGGCGGCCAGGTGCGCGAGGCCGGGCGTGAGCAGCAGGGTGAGCCCGGCGAAGGGGAGCTCCGCCTCGTGCTCGACGCCGGCGGCACGGACGGTCCGGAAGCCGGGCCCGGCCGCGCGGGCGGCGTACTCCAGCAGCGCCGTCTTGCCGATGCCCGGTTCGCCGCGCAGCACCAGCACGCCGCTGCGGCCGTCCCCCGCCCCGGCGAGCAGCCGGTCGACCGCCGCCTGCTCCTCCGCCCTCCCGTACAGCATGACCGGCACCCTACCCAGTCGGTGACGGATAGCCGACAGATTCGCGGTCCGCCCGCCGCTCCTACGGTCGTGGACTGCAGGGACACCGAGGAGAACCACCGCAGCCCCACCGAAGGAGCAGAACCGTGAGCGACATCCGCAACCTCGTCGAGCGCTACCTCGCCGTCTGGAACGAGACCGACCCGCAGGCCCGCCGCGCCCTGGTCGACGCCCTCTGGGCGGAGGACGGCTCCTACACCGACCCGCTGGGGGAGGCCGTCGGACGGGAGGCGTTCGACGCGACCGTCGGCGCCGTCCAGGGGCAGTTCCCGGGCCTCGCCTTCTCGCTCGGCCCGGTGTTCGACACCCACCACGACCTGGCCCGGTTCACCTGGCACCTCGGGCCCGCCGGCGGCGAACCGCTGGTCGTCGGCTTCGACGTCCTGGTCGCGGACACGGAGGGCCGCGTCGCCTCGGTGTTCGGCTTCCTGGACCGGGTGCCCTCCGCCTGACCGGCCCCCGCCCCCGCCCTCCCGTAAGGAGAACCGGAGATGAGCACCCCCCTGCGCACCCCGGCCGCGGTCCCGGACCCGGTCCCGGCTGCGACCACGACCGCGATCGCGACCACGACCGCGATCGCGACCACGACCGCGATCGCGACCACGACCGCGACCGCCGAGCTGCCCCCGGCCGCCGCCGGCGGGCAGCACCGGGGCCTGCTGCCGGTGATGCTGGCGGCGACCTTCATGACCGCGCTCGACGTCTTCATCGTGAACGTGGCGCTCCCCTCCCTCCAGGCCGACCTCGGCGCCGGGGCGGCCGCGGCCCAGTGGACGGTCGCCGGGTTCGGACTGGCCCTCGCGGCCGGGCTGGTCACCGCGGGCCGGCTCGGCGACCGGTACGGCCGGCGCCGGGTCTTCGCCCTCGGACTGGCGCTGTTCACCGCCGCCTCGGCGGCCTGCGGCCTGGCCCCCGCCGCGGGTGCCCTGGTGGCCGCCCGGGTGGCCCAGGGCGCCTCGGCGGCGCTCATGGGACCGCAGGTGCTGGCCGTCCTGCGGACCGCGTTCACCGGCGCCGCACAGGCCCGCGCCTTCGCGATGTACGGACTGACCATGGGGGTCGGCGCCGTGCTGGGGCAGCTCGTCGGCGGCCTGTTGATCCGGGCCGACCTGCTCGGGCTGGGCTGGCGCAACTGCTTCCTGATCAACCTGCCGGTGGGGCTGGCGACCCTGGCCCTGGTGCGCCGCACCGTGCCGGAGTCCCGGGCGCCGCAGCGCCCGGGACTCGACCCCGGCGGCGTCGCCCTCCTGACGGCCGGGCTGACCGCCCTGGTGCTGCCGCTGATCCAGGGCCGGGAGACGGGCTGGCCGCTGTGGACCCGGCTGTCGCTGGGCGCCTCCGCCGTGCTGCTCGCCCTCTTCGGGGCGCACCAGCACCGGCGCCGCGACCGGGACCCCCTGGTGGACACCCGGTTGTTCCGGGAGCGGGCCTTCACCGTCGGCATCCTCGCCCAGCTGGCCTTCTGGCTCGGCCAGGCGTCCTTCTTCCTGGTCCTGGCGCTCTACCTCCAGCAGGGCCGCGGCCTGGACGCGCTCGGCTCCGGCCTGCTGTTCGTCTCCATCGGCACCGGGTACCTCGTCACCTCCACCACGGCGCACCTGGTCGCGGAGCGCCTGGGCCGCCAGGCGATCGCCCTCGGCGCCGTGCTGATGGCGGCCGGACTGGTCCTGCTGGAGCTGACCGCACACGGGATCGGCACCACCGGCGGCGTCTGGTGGCTCGCGCCGGCGCTGTTCCTCGACGGGATCGGGATGGGCCTGGTGATCGCACCGGTCACCGCCACGGTGCTCGCCGGGGTCGCCCCGCGGCTGGCCGGCTCCGCGGCGGGGGTGATCGCCACCGTCCAGCAGGTCGGCGGCGCCCTGGGGATCGCCCTGATCGGCCTGCTCTTCTACGGCGCCGGCGGTGCGGTGTCCGGCTTCGGGCACAGCGTGGCCGCCCTGGCGGTGCTGGAGCTGGTCCTGGCGGGACTGGTGCAGCTCCTCCCGCGCCGGACGGCCTGACCCCTGACCGCGGGTGTGCGGCGGCCCCCCCCCGGCCGGGGAGGGGCCGCCG
>NZ_JAJLRA010000028.1:0-16834 GCF_020991365.1 Streptacidiphilus sp. ASG 303 | reverse complement strand
GGGGGGGGGGGGGGGGGGGCGGGGGGGGGGGGGGGCCGCCCCCCCCGCGCCGGCGGCCGGCCCCCGGCCCGGGGGGGGGGGGCGGCCCCCCCCCCGGGCGGGGAGGGGCCGCCGCACACCCGTGCGCCCGCTGCCGCGCCGCCGTAGGTCCGGGCCGGCGCCGCACGGGACCGGCCCGCGTCCGGGGCGGTGGCGGGGGAGCCCCGCCCCGGACGCCTACGGCTGCTCCGGCCTGCGGGCCAGGAGGAAGGCCTGCTGCCCCGAGCGGGGACGCTCCTGCGCGTCGGGCTCGCGGACCAGCCGTGCCTCGACGGCGAGCCCGGCCCGCTCCGCCAGTCCGGCGACGCGGTCGGGGGGCAGCCAGTACACGTCGAGCGACAGCTCGTGCCCGTACCCCCGCTCCAGGTGCCGGACCTGGTCCCCGGCCTTGAAGGCGAGCAGCAGCAGGCCGCCCGGCGCCAGCACCCGGTGGATCTCCGCGAACACCCCCGGCAGCACCTCCGGCGGCGTGTGGACGGTCGAGTACCAGGCCACGGCACCGCGGAGCGAGCCGTCCGGCAGGTCCAGGGCGGTCATGGACCCCACCTCGAACCGCAGGCCGGGGTGCTCGCGCCGGGCCACGGCGACCATCTCCGGCGACAGGTCGACGCCGAAGGGGTCCACGCCGAGGGCGCGCAGGTGCGCCGTCACGCGGCCGGGGCCGCAGCCGAGGTCGGCGACCGGCCCGCCGCCGGACGCCTGCACGAGTTCCGCGAAGGCGGCCAGCATCGCCCGGTCCAGCGGCTTGGTGTCCAGTTCGGTGCGCAGCAGGTCGGCGTAGTCGGCGGCGACGGTGTCGTAGGCCGTGCGGACGGTGCCCAGATGGCTCGCTTCGGTCATGGCCGGGACGGTAGGCCGTCGCCCTGACAGCCCCGCCGGAGCGGGCGGCCCGGCAACCCCGACAGTCCCGCCGGAACTGGCCGCCCCGGCAGCCCCGCCGGAGCGGGCGGCCCCGCCGGAACGGTGCAGTGGGGTGCGACACAGTTGCAAGCATCGTGCTTGCAAAAGTTAGCAGCCGGGTGCATGGTGGAGTCATGGCCTCACTGAACGTCGGCTCCCTCGGCGAGTACATCCGCGAGCAGCGGAGGAACGCCCAGTACTCGCTGCGTCAGCTCGCCGAGGCCGCAGGCGTGTCCAACCCGTACCTCAGCCAGATCGAGCGCGGGCTGCGCAAGCCGAGCGCGGAGATCCTGCAGCAGATCGCCAGGGCGCTGCGGATCTCGGCGGAGACCCTGTACGTCCAGGCCGGCATCCTCGACGAGCGTCAGGAGGCGGGGCTGGAGCTGCGGGCGGCGATCCTGGCCGACCCGCTGGTGAACGAGCGTCAGAAGCAGGTCCTGCTCGCGATATACGACTCGTTCCTCAAGGAGAACGCCGCCGAGGCGCCGGACGGGTCGGCGGGCGCCGGAGCGGTGGAGACGGCGGTGGCGACGGCCAGGGCCGTCGGCGCCGGAGCCGCGCGGCTGCGGGCCGCCGCGACCGCCGGGGGCGGCGCGGACCGTCCGCGGCGCGGACAGCAGCAGGACCCGGGCCCCGGCGGGCCCGCGCAGACCACGGGCGACTGACCGGTCGTCCGCACAAGACACCAGGGGAGGACCCCTCATGCCGATCACCGACGACCTCAAGAAGACCCTGACCGACCCGACCCCCCTGTACGCCCTCGCCGGCGCCGGCGACCTCGCCTACGAGAAGCTGCGCGAGGTCCCCGGGAAGGTCGAGGAGATCACCGCGGACCGCAAGGCCGCCCAGGAGAGGGCAGCGGCCCGGCTGCAGGAGGCCCAGACCCGGCTGGCCGAGGCCCAGACGAAGGTCACCGAGACCGTGACCACCCTGCCCACCGACTTCAAGGTGCTGCAGGAGCGCGCCCAGGGCTTCGCCCTGCAGCAGGTGGGCCGGGCGGCCGAGCTGGCCGTCAAGGCCAAGGAGGTCTACGACGAGCTGGCCGAGCGCGGCAAGGTCGTCGTCGACCGGGGCCGCCGCGAGACGGCGAAGCAGATCGAGGAGAAGGGCGCGACCTTCGAGTCCAAGGCCTCCTCCGTCGTCGACGAGGCCGTGGTGAAGGCCGCCGACGTGGCGGACGGCGTGGCCGGGGCCGTGGCCCCGGAGGACGGCCCGGCCGCGAAGTCCGCCGCCAAGCCGAGGGCGGCCCGCAAGCCGGCGTCCTCCAAGCCGTCCGCCGGCTGATCCGCCGGCCGGTCCGCCCGCCGGCCCGGGGCCGGTCCGCGTGGACCTGCCCGCGGGCCGGCCGGGACGGGCACCCGGCGCGGGCCCGGTCCGTTCACCACGTGACGGGCCGGGCCCGTGCCACGATGGAGACCCGAAGTTCGGACCGGAGGAGGCCGCGGTGGGAGCCGGAGTCCTGACCGTCATGTCCCTGGACTGGCTCAACCCCATGTGGTGGCTGGTCACGGGCGTCATCGTCTTCAAGATCGTCGCACTGGCCGACGCGGCCGTCCGCCGTGAGGACGCCTACCCGGCGGCCGACAAGAAGACGAAGCCCTTCTGGCTGCTCGTCCTGGGCCTCGCGGTCGTCCTCGACCTGCTCTTCACCAACAGCGTCTTCGGCATCTTCGTCCTGGCCGGCCTGGTCGCCGCGATCGTCTACATGGTCGACGTGCGGCCGGCCGTGCGGGCGGTGTCCGGCGGCGGCAGCGGCGGCAACCGGAGGAACGCCGGCCCGTACGGGCCCTGGTGACCCGGATCCGGCCCCGCCTGCGGCCCGGCCCCCCTCGCGGGGGACCGGGCCGCAGGCGTTCCTGCTCCAGGTGCGCCCGGTCGGCGGCCGCGCCGGGGCCCGCCGGTCCGTCCCCCGATCCGGACGGCGCGGACCCGGGCCATCCGCGCCCCGGGCGCCCGCGTCCGGTGCGTGCGCGTCCGGTGCGTGCGCGCCCGGGGCGTCCGCGCCCGGGGTGTCCGCGCTCCGGCCCCACGCGCCGCGGATCAGCCGCCCGCGGGGCCGCGCTCCAGCAGCAGCACGGCCACGTCGTCGGTGAGCGCGCCGCCGTTGAGCTCCTCGACCTCGGAGATCGCCGAGTCGATCAGCTGCTGGTGGGCCGCGCCCGCGGCCCGGTGGTCGGCGACCAGGTCCAGCAGCCCGTCCTGTCCGAGCCGCCGCGATCCGGCCCCGACCCGGCCCTCGACCAGGCCGTCGGTGTAGAGCAGCAGCCCCCACTCCGCGCCCAGCTCCACCCGGACCGCGGGCCAGCGGTCCAGGCCGCTCCCGGCCGGCACCAGCCCCAGCGCCGGACCGGGTTCGTCGGCCGGCAGCAGCTCGGGCGCGGTGTCCGGCCGCAGCAGGACCGGCGCGGGGTGGCCCGCGAGGTGCAGTTCGGCGTGATCGCCGCCGGGGGCGATCGCCAGCATGCAGAGGGTGGCGAAGATCTCGTCGCTGCGCCGCTCGTGCTCCAGCACCCGCTGGAGGGTGGAGAGCAGGGCCTCGCCGGTGAGGCCGGCGAAGACCAGGGTGCGCCACGCTATGCGCAGCGCGACGCCGAGCGCGGCCTCGTCCGGTCCGTGCCCGCAGACGTCCCCGATCACCACGTGGACCGCCCCGTCGGCGGTGCGGACCGCGTCGTAGAAGTCGCCGCCGAGCAGGGCCCGGCGCCGGCCGGGCCGGTACCGGCGGTGGAAGGCCAGTCCGGACCCGTCCAGCAGCGGCGTGGGCAGCAGGTGGCGCTGCAGCCGGGCGTTCTCCTGGCCGCGCAGCTCCGCCTCGACCAGCCGCCGCTGCGACTCGTCGGCCCGCTTGCGCTCCACCGCGTACCGGATCGCCCGGGCGAGCAGCGGACCGTCCGTCTCGTGCTTCACCAGGAAGTCCTGCGCGCCCGCGGCGACCGCGGCGGCGCCGAGGTGGGCGTCGGCGGCCCCGGTGAGGACGAGGACGGCGGTGTGCGGGGCGCGCCGCAGGAGGGTGCGCAGGCCGGCGAGCCCCCGGGCGTCCGGGACGGCGAGGTCGAGCAGCACGCACGCGATGGCGCCGCCGGACCCGGCGAGCTGCCGCCCGGCCTGCTCCAGGCCGCGGGCCCACCGCAGCTGGAAGGGCTGCCCGGTGCCGCCGAGCAGTTCCTCGATGAGGCGGGCGTCGCCCGCGTCGTCCTCGACCACGAGCAGGCCGATGGGGGCGGGAGCGGCCGCGTCCGAGGCCGAGCCGTGGCGGGGCCGGGGTATGGGTGCGGGGGCCGGCGCCTCCGTCCCGCGGTCGCGGGGACGGGGCCGGGTCGGGGGGCGGCCGACCGCCGTGGCGGCGTCGGCCCCGGTGGTGCGGGCGCCGGCCGGGGGCGCGGCGGGGCGGTCCCGCTCGTCTCCGGTTGCGGGCATCAGTCGGTCCTCTCTGTCCCCGGCCGGGCGGCGGCCGGGAGCGGTGGGCGGTGCCCGTGGGGCACCGCCCACCGCGAATCTTCCCGTGACCTTAACGTGATCTCGTCCGGGCCCGCCCCGGGGCCGGGCGGGCCCGTCCGGCGGCCCGGACCCTCCTCGCCGGTGCGGATAGCCTGGTCGGGGGGCGGGGAGCAGGACGACGGAAGGGGTGTCCCGTGACGCGGATCACGCTGGTGCAGGGTGACATCACCCTGCAGGAGGTGGACGCGCTGGTGAACGCGGCCAACTCCTCGCTGCTCGGCGGCGGCGGGGTGGACGGCGCCGTGCACCGCCGCGGCGGGCCGGAGATCCTGGCGGAGTGCCGCCGCCTGCGGGCCTCCCACTACGGGGGCGGGCTGCCCGTCGGCCGGGCGGTGGCCACCACCGCGGGGCGGCTGCCGGCCCGCTGGGTGATCCACACCGTCGGCCCGGTCCACCGCGCCGACGCCGACGGCTCGGCGCTGCTGGCCTCCTGCTATCGCGAGTCCCTGCGGGTGGCGGACGGGCTGGGGGCGCGGACCGTCGCCTTCCCGGCGGTCTCGACGGGTGTCTACGGATGGCCGATGGCCGATGCCGCGAGGATCGCGCTGACCGCGGTGGCGGGCGCGGGCGCCGCGGTGGCGGAGGCGCGGTTCGTGCTCTTCGACCGGCCGGCCTTCGAGGTGTTCGAGCAGGTGTGGCGGGGGCTCGGGGAGTCGGGGGAGGCGTAGCGGCTGCGCGGAGCCGCTGCGCCCGGGGAGGGCCGGGTGCTGCGGGGGCCCGGACCGCCCGGCGGGGCGTCCGGCGGGCGGTGGGAGCGGTGAGGGGTGCGTGCGGGGCTTCCGGGGCCCGGTGGCTGATCGGGCGTCAGGGGCACGCGGGGGGTCCCTGGGGGTCGTGCGCATGTTCCCATCGTGACCTGTCGGGGCGTCAACACGCCAGTATCAATCGATAACTCGTTCGAGTGAATCGCGGCACCCGGCCGCGGCGCGCCCCCTCCCGTCCGGCGGCCCCGGCCGCCCCCGTGCCTCAGGGCGCGACCGCCGCCCACTCCACCGTCACCTCGCCCAGCCGCCACCGGCTGCGCGGCCCGGCCAGCGGCCAGCTCCCGGCCAGCGCGGCGCAGGCCGCCGCCCACCGCTGCCGCGCCCCGAACGCCGCGTACGGCGCCGCCGCCGCCCACGCCCGGTCGAAGTCCCCCAGGAAGGCGTGCACCGGCTCGCCCGGCACGTTGCGGTGGATGAGCGCCTTCGGCAGCCGCTCCGCGAGCTCCCCCGGCCGCTCCAGCCCGGCCAGCCGGGCCGCGAAGGTCACCGTCCGCGGCCCCTCCGGCCCCAGCGCCACCCACACGTGCCGGCGCCCCACCTCGTCGCAGGTCCCCTCCACCAGCAGGCCGCCGGGGGCCAGCCGCCCGCACAGCCGCTCCCACACGGCGGCGACCTCCGCCTCCCCGTACTGCCGCAGCACGTTGGCGGCCCGTACCAGCAGCGGCGACCCGCCGCCGTCCAGCGGCACCTCGAAGCCGCCCCGCCGGAAGGTGAGCCCCGGCGGACGGGCGTGGGGGAGGGCCGCCGCCACCCGGTCCGGCTCGATCTCGATCCCCACCACCCTGACGTCCGGCCGCACCGCCGCCAGCCGGGCGTGGAGCTCCACCGCCGTCCACGGCGCCGCCCCGTAGCCCAGGTCCACCGCGGTCGGCGGCGCGGCGGCGCGCCGCAGGGACGGCCCCAGCGCCGCGGCGATCCAGCGGTCCATGCGCCGCAGCCGGTTGGGGTTGGTGGTGCCACGGGTCACCGTGCCGACCGGGCGCGCCGCCCGGCCGCGGCCGCCCCGCGGGGTGCCGTCGGGGGAGGTGGGAGCCATGGTGTGCAGCGTACGGCGCGTCCGCACCCCTCCCGCACCTCCTCCTCCCCCCGCCGTCCGGGAGCCCAGTCAGGGCTTCCCGGACTGGGCTTCCCGGACGGGGGTTCCCGGGCGGGGCCCGTCCGCCGCCGTCCGCCGTGCCCGGGCGCGTCGCGGCGCGGTCCCGCGCGGGGTGCGGGGAGGGCGCCGGAGCCGGGCGGCGGGCACCTCCTCCGGATCACGTTTCGGTCACGGGGAATCCGGTGGGCCGCCCCCGTGGTTGCTACACGGTTGGACGCGCCGCCTTCGCCCCCGGGAGGCGCGGCACCGGTGGCAGGGAAGCACGGTCGGGGAGAGAGCAGGAGGACATCGGGTGAGCCAGCCCCCTGCGCGGCCGGTACGGCGCGCTCAGCACCAGCGGGCCCTTCTCCACCCCTTCCAGGGGCTCGCCGCCGCCCGGCGCGCCCGGCGGCCCCGCCGCGTGGCGATGCTCAGCGTCCACACCTCGCCCCTGCACCAGCCCGGCACCGGCGACGCGGGCGGCATGAACGTCTACATCGTCGAGCTCTCCCGCCGCCTCGCCGCCCTCGGCGTCGAGGTCGAGGTCTTCACCCGCAGCACCTCCTCCGACCTGCCGCCCACCGTGGAGCTCGCGCCCGGCGTGCTGGTCCGCCACGTCACCGCCGGCCCCTACGAGGGCCTGGTCAAGGAGGACCTGCCCGCCCAGCTGTGCGCCTTCACCCACGGCGTGCTGCGCGCCGAGGCCGTGCAGCGGCCGGGCCACTACGACCTCGTCCACTCCCACTACTGGCTCTCCGGCCAGGTGGGGTGGCTGGCAGCGGACCGGTGGGGCGTCCCCCTCGTCCACACCATGCACACCATGGCCAAGGTCAAGAACGCCGCGCTCGCCGAGGGCGACACCCCCGAGCCCCCGGCCCGGGTGATCGGCGAGACGCAGGTCGTCGCCGCGGCCGACCGGCTGATCGCCAACACCGCCGACGAGGCCGCCGAGCTGGCCCTGCACTACGACGCGTCCCCCGACCGGATCGCCGTCGTCCACCCGGGCGTCAACCTGGAGGTGTTCCGCCCCGCGGGCCCGCGCGACCAGGGCCGCGGCAGCCCGGACGCCGTCGGGGCGGCCGTCCGGGCCGGACGCGCCGCCGCCCGCGCCCGCCTCGGCCTGCCCGACGGGGCCGCCGTGCTCCTCTTCGCCGGCCGAATACAGCCGCTCAAGGCCCCCGACGTGCTGCTCCGCGCCGTCGGCGTCCTGCTGGAGCAGGACCCCTCCCTGCGCGACCGCCTCGTCGTCCCGGTGGTCGGCGGCCCCAGCGGCACCGGACTGGCCCGCCCCGAGAGCCTCCACAAGCTCGCCGCCCAGCTCGGCATCGGCGACGTCGTCCGCTTCCAGCCGCCGGTGGGCCAGGCCGACCTGGTCGAGTGGTACCGCGCCGCCACCGCCCTGGTGATGCCCTCCCACAGCGAGTCGTTCGGCCTGGTCGCCCTGGAGGCCCAGGCCTGCGGCACCCCCGTGGTCGCGGCCGCCGTCGGCGGCCTCCCGGTGGCGGTCCGCGACGGCCGCACCGGCTTCCTCGTCGACGGCCACGACCCGCGCGACTGGGCCCGCACCCTGCGGCGCTTCCTCGACGACCCCGGCCTGGGCGACCGCCTCGGCGCCGCCGCGGCCCGCCACGCCGCCGGCTTCGGCTGGGGCGCCTCGGCCGAGGCCACCGCCGAGGCGTACGCGGACGCGATGGGCCGACGCGCTCTCGAACCGGGCCGCGCGCCCTCTCGGCTCCGCCGGGACCGGGCGCGGTAGCGTCGCCCCATGGCCACCAGCAGCGACACCGCCCTGGACACCCTCCGCACCGCCCTCGACGAGGCGGGGGTGGAGTGGGAGCCCAGCCCCTCCGACCCGCGCACCCTGGTCGCCAAGCTCCCCGGCACCCGCAAGCTCTCCACCACGTGCGCCCTGCGGGTCGGCGACCACACCCTCTCCGTCAACGCCTTCGTGCTGCGCCGCCCCGACGAGAACCACGAGGCGGTCTACCGCTGGCTGCTGGAGCGCAACACCCGCCTGTACGGGGTCGCCTACGCGGTCGACCGCCTCGGGGACGTCTACCTGGTCGGACGCCTGCCGTTGGCGGCCGTCACCCCCGAGGAGGTCGACCGGCTGCTCGGCACCGTGCTGGAGAGCGCCGACGAGCCCTTCAACACCCTGCTGGAGCTGGGTTTCGCCTCTGCCATACGGCGCGAGTGGGAGTGGCGCACCAAGCGGGGCGAGTCCACCCGCAACCTGGAGGCGTTCACCCACCTCGCCGGGCCCTCGGCGGCGCCGGGCGACGCCCCGGACGCGGACCGGGGCTGACGCCCGCGGCCGCCGCCCGGGCCCCGGCTCAGCCCACCGCCGTACCGGCTGCCGCGGCCGCGCCGGCTGCCGCGGCCTCCCCGGCGACGGCCGGTGCCGCCCCCGGCGCTTCCTGCACCTCCCGCACGGGCCGCACGGGCTGCGGGACCGGCCCCGGGTCCTGCGCCCGGCGGCCGCGCACCAGCAGCGCATAGCCCGCCGCGGCCGCCGTCCCCAGGACCGCGCACGCCCCCCACACCGCGCCGCCGCCCGCCCGGTCGAGCAGGAACCCGCCCGCCGCGGGGGCCGCGAAGGACGCCGCCGACCAGGAGAGCGAGTACACGCCCTGGTACCGGCCGCGCGCCTCCGCCGGGGACATCTCCGCCACCAGCGCCATGCTGGTCGGTGCCTGGACGATCTCGCCGACCGTCCACACCGCCACCGTCAGCGCGTAGGCCGCCGCCCCGTGGGCGAAGGCCGTCAGCCCGAACCCCCAGCCCGTCAGCAGTGCCCCGACGACCAGCAGCGCCGCACGGCTGCGCCCCTCGACCAGCCGCGTCACCGGGATCTGCAGCAGCACGATCAGCAGCCCGTTGAGCCCGATCACCAGCCCGTACTGCGTGGACGACAGCCCCGCGGCGCCCATGTCCACCGCCAGCGTCGTGGAGCCCTGCTGGGCGACCAGGGCGACGAGGAACGTCAGACCCACCAGCGCCATGAACGGCCCGTCGGCGAGCACCCGGCCCAGGCCGGTGCCGTTCCCCGGCCCGGGGCCGCCGGCCGCCGCGGCGGGGGCCGCCCCTGCGCGGGGCCGCGTCTCGGGCACCTTGGCGAACACCACCAGCGCGCAGAGCAGCGTGGCCGCCGCGTCCCCCAGGAAGAGGAGCAGGTAGCCGTGGGCGGCCACCAGGCCGGCGACCGCCGCCGAGACCCCGAAGCCGATGTTGATCGCCCAGTAGTTGAGCGAGAACGCCCGCACCCGGTCCTGCGGCGGCACCAGGTCCGCCATGATCGCCGAGGTCGCGGGCCGGGAGGCGTTGCTGGTCAGGCCCAGCAGCAGGGCCGCCACCGCGATCTCCGCCCGTCCCTCGGCCAGGCCCAGCAGCACGGTGCAGACGGCGGTGCCCAGCTGCGCGCCCAGCAGCGTCGGGCGGCGGCCGACCCGGTCGGCGAGCACCCCGCCGACGACCGCGGCCACCGCACAGCCCAGCCCGTACAGCGAGGCGACCAGCCCGGCGAAGGTCGCGGAGTAGCCCCGGCCGGCCGTGAGGTAGAGGGCGAGGAAGGTGACGACGAAGCCGCCGAGCCGGTTCACCAGCGTGCTCGTCCACAGCCACCAGAAGCTGCCGGGCAGGCCCCCGGCCGTCTCGGCGACGGCGCGGCGCAGGGCGCCGGGGGCGGAGGGTGCGGACACGGGCGGCTCCTGGGCGGTACGGGGGACGGCGGGCACGGCGGACCGCGCCACCGGGTGGCGTGTAAGTGGTGTATGCCGTATGCGAAGATTACCGACCGGCCCTGGCCCCGTGCCACCCCATATCCCTCGACTAGGCTGTGACCATGGCTGACTCCCCGTACCGCCTCGTGCTGCTCCGCCACGGCGAGAGCGAGTGGAACCAGAGGAACCTCTTCACCGGCTGGGTCGACGTCGACCTCAACGGGAAGGGCGAGAAGGAGGCCGCGCGCGGCGGCGAGCTGCTCGCCGCCGAGGGCCTGCTCCCCGACGTGCTGCACACCTCGCTGCTGCGCCGCGCGATCCGCACCGCCCAGATCGCCCTCGACAAGGCCGACCGGCACTGGATCCCGGTCCGCCGCAGCTGGCGTCTGAACGAGCGGCACTACGGCGCCCTGCAGGGCAAGGACAAGGCCCAGACCCTCGCCGAGTTCGGCGAGGAGCAGTTCCAGCTCTGGCGCCGGTCCTACGACACCCCGCCGCCGGTCCTCGCCGACGACGCCGAGTGGTCCCAGGCGGCCGACCCCCGCTACGCCGAGATCCCCAGCGAGGTCCGGCCGCGCACCGAGTGCCTCAAGGACGTCGTCCACCGCATGCTGCCGTACTGGTACGACGCGATCGTGCCCGACCTCGCGGCCGGCCGCACCGTCCTGGTCACCGCCCACGGCAACAGCCTGCGCGCCCTGGTGAAGCACCTCGACGGCATCTCCGACGAGGCCATCGCCGGCCTCAACATCCCCACCGGCATCCCGCTCGTCTACGAGCTCGACGCCGACTTCAAGCCGCTCACCCCGGGCGGCCGCTACCTCGACCCGGAGGCCGCCGCGGCCGCCATCGAGGCCGTGAAGAACCAGGGCAAGAAGTAGGTCCCCGGCCGCAGGAGGCCCCCTGTCCGCGGTTCCTCCGCGGGCAGGGGGCCTCTCGGTGCGGGTGGGGCCGTCCCCGGGCCGTCGGCCGCCCGGTCGGGCCGCCGGTCAGGCGCGTCGGCGACGCCGGCGGACACGGACGTCGAGGACGACCGGGGGACCGGGGCGACGTCGGTCCTGGTGGGAACGCGGGCCCGGCGGGCGGCCGCGCCGCGGTCCGTCCCGATGAGCGGGACCGGCAGACCTCGAGGGCGCAGGGCGGCGGTCCTGCGGGGGCGTGAGCACGTCCGGTGCCGCCGCTCCCGGGCGGGGACGGCCCCGGCCGTCGACGTGGGCCGGTGGTGCGCGGCGGCCGGGCCGACCGGTGCACGACGGTCCCCGGCCGGCCTCCGGAGGGCCGTGGACCGTCGGGGTGCGGTTCGCGCTCTGCGGCGCGGCGTCCCGGTCAGGACACCGGAACGACCCCGAACCCGTGGGCGGTCGCGGCCGCCGGGTTCCGGTGGGGTCCCTACACCTGGCGCTGGGCCTCGGTGTCGGCCACGGCGATCGTGATGCCGAGCGCCTTGGCGATGTTCCCTGCCGCCGTCATGACGCGGGCCGTGCCCACGACGGGAGCGATGGCGACGAGGACGTCCTGCAGCTGCTCGGCGGTCAGGCCGGCCTGGATGGCGGGGTTGATGTGGGCGATGTAGGAGATCGGCGGGGCGTCCGAGGCGGCGAGGGCCGCGATGCGGGTGAGCATGAACGTCTCCGGGGCCAGCCTGCACCGCTCGACCGAGTCGACCGTCATCGCGGCGAGGGTGTCCAGGACCGGGGTTTCGGATGCTGTGGCCATAACAGGTCGTCTCCTGCTGGTGTCGGAAGGGGAACCGGCGTGTGCCGGAATGCATGGGCCCCCTCTGATACGGCGCCCACCGCTCGACCGTAAGTCCCTTCCCCGCGGACCGCCCGTCGAGGGAGCCGTCCGGGCACGCCGCCGGACCGGCCCGTCGTCCGGGCCGTCCGGGGCCGCCCGACGGCGCCCGGGGCCGGCCGGCGACGGCCCCCCGGACCGGGCCGGGCGCTGCGGGGGACGCGGCCGCGTCCCCCGCAGCGCCCGGATCCGGTCAGGCGCAGGCGAGCTGCCAGGGACCGTAGGTGCCGGAGACGTAGGTGCCGTTGTCCTCCAGGCCCGCCCGGAAGTAGAAACAGGCGCCCTCGGCGAAGTCCAGGTTGTACTCGCCGGAGTAGGTGTAGCCGGTGTATCCGCCGGTGTAGTCGTGGGTGTGCTTGCCGTCGCTGGTGCTCGGCTGGCCCAGGGTCGGCGTGGTGTACTGCACGCGGACGCCGCGGTAGTCATGGCACAGGTCCATGAAGCGGAAGATGTCGCCGTAGTTGGACCAGCCGACGATGCCGCAGCTGTCGGGGTCGGACGCGGCGGAGTCGTTGATCTCGAACGCGGACGCGGTGTTCGCCGCACCGATCGTCAGTGCCACGGTGGCCGCGGCCGTCACTGCTATGCGCTTGAACGTGGACATGCTTCTCCCCCGACCGCGAGGGATCGTCGTGGACACGACGAAGCAGAGCCCCGCGATCATTGGCCCAGGACTATGCCGGAAGGCAAGATCGCCCGGCAACCCGGGGCGGCGGCGCTCCGGGGTGCGGGATCCGGGCCCGCGGTGACGGTCGCCCGTCACGACGGTTCCGGGACCGTGCCGGGGAGGGGGTGGGGTCCGAACCGGAGGGGCCCACCCGGAGGGGGCCACGGCGCGGCGGGCTCCGGGGGACCTCCTCTGATCACCCTCCCTGCCCGGCCGCGCGGACGCGCAGGGAGGCCGGTGTTCCCCCGGCCGTGACCCGGTGGCATGATCGCCGAGGCGCGGTTCGGAACCGCGCCTCGTCCCGGAGGGGGATGCGTTCGTCATGGACGCTTTCGACTGGGCCGTCGTCGCGGCCCTCTGGATCATCGTGCTGCCGGTTGCCGCTCCCGCGCTGTTCCGCGAGTGGATGGTCCCCTGGCTGAGGGGGCATGTCGTGTCGCCGCGGATCTGGGGAGCCGGGTACCTGCTCCTCGGGCTCGGCATCACGGCCATGAACGTCCTCGCGCACACCGGCTTCGCCGGCTCGCCCCCCGCCATTCTCGGGGGAGTGGGCACGGCCCTGTGCGGAACCGCCCTCATGGCGTGGGCGCAGTACGCGCACCGGCCCGGCCGGTCCTGAGCGCACGGCCCGCAGGGCCGTCCCCGGGCGAGGTCCAGCCCCGGTACCGCCCTGAATCCGTCAGCCGTCAGCCGTCAGCCGCACACCGTCCGGGAAGAAGGGGACGGCGCGGAACGGCCGGCGCCGCAGGCCCGGCCCCCGCCGGGGGGCCGGGCCTGCGGCGCCGTGGGACCGGGGGCGCGGGTCAGCCGCAGCCCCCGCCGCAGCGGCAGCTGCCGCCCGACTTGCAGCCGCAGGTGCAGCCCGACCCGCAGCCGCACGCGGCGACGACGGGGAGCGGGATGCCGGAGCGGTGGGATGCCGGCGGTTCGAGCGGTGTGGCGTCGGTGGCGGTGGGCTGGGTGGGGGCTTCCTTCATGACGCTGCGGACCCTCCTCGTGAGGCCGTGCCTGGTCACCCATTGAATCCGCGCGCTCGACGGAGCGTCAACGGGCGCATGGTCGTGGCCTCGTGCGGCGCCCGTGCACCCGCCGCCCCCCGCTGCGGGGTTTGGACCCCGGGCCGGGGATGCTCCGGGCCCGGGGGCGCCGCGAGCCCGGGCCGGTCCGGGCCGGCCCCCGCTCGCGGCGCACCCCCGGCGTGCGTCAGCGGCCCTCGGGCACGAACTCGTCCGCGTGCTCACCGGTCACCAGGAACACCACGCGCTTGGCGACCGACACGGCGTGGTCGGCGAACCGCTCGTAGTAGCGCCCGCAGAGGGTGACGTCCACCGCGGTCTCGATCCCGTGCTGCCAGCGGTCGTCCAGCAGGTGGGCGAAGAGCTCCCGGTGCAGCTGGTCCATCTCGTCGTCGTCGCGCTCCAGCTCCAGCGCGGCGTCGACGTCCTTGGTGGAGATGACCAGGCCCGCCTTGGCGACGAGACGCTGCGCCAGCTGTCCCATCTCCAGCACGATGCTGTGCAGGTCGGTGGGGACGGCGGACGCCGGGTAGCGCAGCCGGGCGAGCTTGGCGACGTGGCGGGCCAGGTCGCCGGCGCGCTCCAGGTCGGCGCTCATCCGCAGCGAGGTGACCACGATCCGCAGGTCGGTGGCGACCGGCTGCTGCCGGGCCAGCAGGTCGATGGCCCGGTTCTCCAGCCCGTGGTGGAGGGCGTCCACCTTCTCGTCGGCGGCGATCACGCTCTCCGCGAGCGCCAGGTCCGCGTCGAGCAGTGCCGTGGTGGCCCGCCCCATGGCGGAGCCGACCAGGCGGGCCATCTCGACGAGGCCGTCGCCGATCGAGTCGAGCTCCTCGTGGTACGCGTCGCGCATTGTCGTCCTCCCGGCCGCCGCCCCCGCGCGTCGGGGGCGGGCGGAGCAGTCGTGTCGCAGTGGTGGGTGCCGTCCCGTGGACGGACGGGTGCCCGCGTGCCCGTCGGGCGGCCGCGGATGCCGCCGGCGGCGCGGTGCCGAGCCGTCGGCGGGCCGCCGGACCGAGGCCGGCGTCCCCCCGCCTGCGGCCTTGCGGAGGCGGGTGCTGCCCACAGTGCTCCGTCCGGGCGACCCCCCACCGGTCACGGAGTGAACCACCCGCCACGGGGAGGTGAATTCTCGGCAACCAGTCGCGGATCGGCGCGTCCCGGCCTTGGGGCAGGTCAGCGCCGTGCGCTTACGCTGGCGGCATGGACGTGAACGTGGCCGCCGCCGCCGCCTGCGCCATCGCCGGGCTCGGCGTCGGCCTCACGGCCTCGCTCGCCTTCCGGTGGAGCGAGCGTGAGCAGGCGCGCAGCCGGGCCGGTGCGCCCCCGTACGACTCGCCCCTGCCGTCGGGGGTGGACACCGTGCTCTCGGTGCTCCGCTCCTGCGCCATCGTGCTCGGCGAGGGGGACGACGTCGTCAAGGCGTCCTCCTCCGCCTACGCGATGGGCCTGGTGCGCGGCGGCCGCCTGGCGGTCGACGAGATCCTCCAGCTGGCCCGCACCACCCGCCGGGACGGGGAGATCCGCCAGGTCGACCTCGACCTGCCGAAACCCGGACTGACCCGGCCCGGCGGCGATCCGTTCGCGGTCTCCGTGCGGGTCGCGCCGCTCGGGTCCCGGCTGGTCCTGGTCCTGGCGGAGGACCTCACCGAGGCGCGCCGGATCGAGGCGGTCCGCCGGGACTTCGTCGCCAACGTCAGCCACGAGCTCAAGACCCCGGTGGGGGCGCTGGCGCTGCTCTCGGAGGCGGTGCTGGACGCCAGCGACGACCCGGAGGCGGTGCGCCGCTTCGCGGGCCGGATGCAGATCGAGTCCACCCGGCTGACCAGCCTGGTCCAGGAGATCATCGACCTCTCCCGGGTCCAGGACGACCAGGAGCTGCCCGACCCCGAACCGGTGTCGGTGGACGAGCTGGTCGCCGAGGCCGTGGACCGCTCCCGGCACCAGGCCGCCGCCAAGCACATCACCATGGCCTGCGGCGGCACCGCCGGCCTGTGGCTGCACGGCAACCGCGGCCAGCTGGCCGCCGCGCTGGGCAACCTCGTGGAGAACGCCGTCAACTACAGCACCCCCCGCACCCGGGTCGCGATCGCCGCCCGCACCGTCGCGGGCGTGGACGACAAGGGCTACGCCGACGGCACGGTCCTGGTGGAGCTCTCCGTCAGCGACCAGGGCATCGGCATCTCCGAGAAGGACCGCGAGCGCATCTTCGAGCGCTTCTACCGGGTCGACCCCGCCCGCTCCCGGGCCACCGGGGGCACCGGCCTCGGCCTCTCCATCGTCAAGCACGTCGCGGCCTCGCACGGCGGCACCGTCGCGGTGTGGAGCGTGGAGGGGCAGGGTTCCACCTTCACCCTGCGCCTGCCCGCGGGCGAGCCGCCCGCCGAGTCCGCGGACGCCCCCGCCGGGTCCGCGCACACCCCCGGCACCGCGCACACCCCCGGCACCGCGGACACCACCGGCACCGCGCCCGACGGTGCCCCCGAGACCACTCGTTCCCGCCCCCAGGGCTCCAGGACGGATCAGGAGCCCGCATCCGCATCCCTTCCCGCCCCGGAGGTCCTTCCGTGACCAGAGTGCTCGTCGTCGAGGACGAGGAGTCGTTCAGTGACGCGCTGTCGTACATGCTGCGCAAGGAGGGGTTCGAGGTGGCCGTCGCCGCCACCGGCCCCGACGCCCTGGAGCAGTTCGAGCGCAACGGCGCCGACCTCGTCCTGCTGGACCTGATGCTCCCGGGCCTGCCCGGCACGGAGGTCTGCCGCCAGCTGCGTGTCCGCTCCAGCGTCCCGGTGATCATGGTCACCGCCAAGGACAGCGAGATCGACAAGGTCGTCGGCCTGGAGATAGGCGCCGACGACTACGTCACCAAGCCGTACTCCACCCGCGAGCTCGTCGCGCGCATCCGGGCCGTCCTCCGCCGGCGCGGCGAGGAGGGCGGCCCGGCGGCCGCGGGCGACCCCGGCGCGCTGGAGGCCGGACCGGTCCGCATGGACGTGGACCGGCACGTGGTGACGGTCGACGGCGCCAAGGTCGACCTGCCGCTCAAGGAGTTCGACCTGCTGGAGATGCTGCTGCGCAACGCCGGCCGGGTGCTGACCCGGATGCAGCTGATCGACCGGGTCTGGGGCGCCGACTACGTGGGCGACACCAAGACGCTGGACGTCCACGTCAAGCGGCTGCGGGCGAAGATCGAGCCGGACCCGGGCGCCCCCCGCTACCTCGTGACGGTGCGCGGCCTGGGCTACAAGTTCGAGCCCTGACAGGCCCCCGGCCCTCTCCGCGCGGGCCGGTCCCGCCCGTCCGGCCGGTCCCGTCCGTCCGCACACGCCGCGCCCCCGGGAGCATCCTCTGCTCCCGGGGGC
>NZ_JAJLRA010000027.1 GCF_020991365.1 Streptacidiphilus sp. ASG 303 | reverse complement strand
GGCCGCCCTCGACGCCGGCACCGGCCACGGCCGCATCAGCAACGCCCTGAGGAACGACGGCACCACCGCACTCGACATCCGCGCCACCACCGACCACGGCGACATCACCGCCCGCAGCCTCTGACCGGCAGGGGCAGGACCGCCCGACCGGGCGGTCCTGCCGGCCCCGCCGCCCTTCCCCGGGGCCCGCGCCCCGCGCCCGGCGCCCCGCAGGGGCCGCCGCACGACACCGCACACGACCTGGGAGACCCCATGACCAAGCACGGCACGTCCCCGACCACCCCGACGTGGACCGGCATGGTGCCGGTCGACGACACCGCTCTGTCCGTCACCGACACCGGCGGCCCCGGCACGCCCGTGGTCTACCTCAACGGCCAGTTCGCCACCCAGGGGTACTGGCGCCGGGTCATCGGCGAACTGGGGACGGGGTGGCGGCACATCACCTACGACGAGCGGGCCCGCGGCAGGAGGTCCGGGCGCTCGGCCGACTACTCCTTCGACGCCGCCGTCCGCGACGTCGACGCCGTCCTGGCCGCCCGAGGAGTGGACCGGGCGCTGCTGGTGGGCTGGTCCTACGGAGCGGTCGTCGCGGCGCACTGGGCCGCCCGCAACCCGGACCGCGCCCTGGGCGCGGTCCTGGTCGACGGCGCGTTCCCGCACGACTGGCTCGACGAGGCCATGGAGCAGCGGATCCGCAGGCTGTTCCGGCGGATGAACCTGTTCATGCCGCTCCTGCGCCCGACGGGCCTGACCCCGAGGATGAGCGCCGCACAGATGGCGGAGAGCAACATCGAGCTCGGCCGCCTCTCCCGCGAACGCGAGCTGGGCCCCGTCCTGGACCGCATCACCGTCCCCGTGCGGTACGTGGTCGCCTCGGGCACCTCCCTCGGAAGCAAGGGGGACGAGCAGGAGCGGATCCGCGCAAGCCTCGACGCGGTCACCGTCCGCAACCCCGGCATCCGCATCAGCGCGAAGGTCGCCAGCAACCACGGCGCGATCCTCAAGAAGGACGCCCCCGCCATCGCCGGGGCCGTCCGGGACGCCGCCGCCCCCGGCCACGGCCCGCACTGATGCCACGACCGGCAGTCCGGCGGCCGACCGGGCGGCGGCCCTCACCAGGTCGGCGCTGCCGGACCGGCCGCGCCTGCCCGGTGCGGCCCACGGCCGGGTCGGCGGCGACCCCGGTGGGCCGCCGCCGTCCCGGTCCGTCAGCCCATGTCCGTCAGCAGGGCGTTCAGTTCCTTCTCCTGCTGCGCAGGCGGCATCGGCGGGTTCGCGTGGTCGATGCCGAAGGTCCCCAGCACCTTGTCCATCTGGGCGTCGATGGAGGTCCAGCCGGTGCTGTCCAGCGGCTGCAGGGAGTCCTGGTCGGCGTCCCAGAGGTCGCGCAGCGACTGGGCGGCCGCGCGGGCGCCCTTCGCGTTCCCCGAGCGTGCGTCCTTGAGCGAGGTGGAGGCGAGGGTGCGCAGTGCGTCGACCTTGGCGGACGGGAACTTCTTCACCGCCTCGCCGGGGGCCATCCGGACGGCGGAGGTGTTGTCGGCCTCCGGCGCCGGGCCGACGTGGGGCCGGCTGTGGGCCCAGAACAGCAGGGCCCCGGTGGCGACGGCGAGGAGGCCGAAGCCCGCCAGCGCGATGCGCTCCCTGCGCAGGCCGGCGCCGGCCTGCGGGGTGTGGGTGGCCTCGTAGGTCTCGGTCACGTCGGACCGCGTCAGCGTCAGGTAGACCACAGTCGCCAGGATCAGACCGAGGAAGATCAGGCTGGTGGCGAAGGTTCCCAGGTCGAGACCGGTCGGTTCGCCCGGCTGAGCGACCTTCGGGGAGGCGAGCCAGTCGCCGATGTTGGCACCCAGCGGACGGGTCAGGATGTAGGCGAGCCAGAAGGACAGCACCGGGTTTGCGCCGTACCTCCACAGCAGCGTGATCGACACGATCAGGCCGAGCGGCAGCAGGACCGAGACCCCAGGGCTCCAACCGGTGAGCTCGAGGGTCCAGTCGCCGGTCGCGGTGCCGAGCGCGAAGGTGACGAGAACGGCCAGCCAGTAGAACGACTCACGCGGCAACGTCGTGACCGAGTGGATCGACAGGGTGTGCTCACGCAGCCACCACACGCCGAAGACCACGGCGAGCAGGACCGAGAACACCGCGGAGCTGATCCACAGCGGCACGTCGAGCTGGTCGGTCAGGATGTCGGTGTACAGCGTGCCCGTGACGCTGACGACGACCACGGTCAGCCAGTACGGGAGCGGGACGTACCGCTTCAGCCGCAGCTGGACGACCAGGACTCCCGCGAACACCGCGGTGAAGATCCAGGCCGTGTTCACCAGGCCGACGCCCAGCTTCATGTTGATCCAGTCGGCGAAACTCTCACCGACGGTCGTGCACAGGACCTTGATCACCCAGAACCAGACGGTGACCTCGGGAACCTTGTTCAGCATCAGCCGCCCGCTGCGGCGCGTGCGGGCTTCGCTCGTCGTTGTCATGCGACGAGGCTGACGCGGCCGACCTGCACACAACCTGACCGGGCAGTCGCCTACGGCGTGGGAAAGGTCACCTCGACGCGACCGTGGCCGTCGGCGATCGCGCGGACCGCCACTCCTGCGGACGCGGCGAGACGCCTGACCACGGCCAGGCCCAACCCGTGCCCGTTGCCGCCGGTCACGCCCGCTTCGAAGACCCGGTCGACCTCCGCCGGATCGAACCCCGGGCCGTCGTCCAGGACATCGACCACGACGGCCCGGGGCCGGATGCGCGCCGTGACCCGGACGCGCGAGTCCGCATGCCGCAGGCCGTTCTCCAGCAGGGGCGACAACACGGCCACGACGAGCTCGGCCGCCACGGCGACATCGACGCCGGCCGGGATGGCGAGGTCGATGGGGCGGCCGGCGACCGCCTGTCGCGCCGCTGCCCCGAGATCGCAGCGGGTGCCGCCACCGGTCCGTGTCCGGGCGGCGCTCAGAATCGTGGTGATCGCGCTGTTCAGGCGGTCGACCTCGGTCAGAACGGACTCCGGTGCCAGATGACGACCGGAGAGCTGCGTCAACTGCGCCTCGCCCCGCAGGACCGTCAAGGGCGTCCGCAGCTCATGGGCGATCTCGTCGGTGAGCCGGCGCTCGTCCGCGAGCGCGTGGTCCACGCGGTCGAGCAGCCGGTCGAGAGTCTGCCCGAGCTCCCCGAACTCATCGCGGGGAACGCCGAGGCCGAATCGGCGCCCGGGTTCGTGGTCGCCCCAGTCGTCGGCAAGAGCGGCCATGTCGTGGACCACCCGCAACGCACGGCCCACCACGATGCGGGCGACGACGCCTGCGAGCAGGATCGAGATGCCACCCAGCACGAGCGACATCGCCAGGCTGCGCTGCTCCGACGTCTCGTACGGCGTCAGGTCCACCCTCACGACCGCCACGACGCGGTGGCCTTCGAGCCGGATCGGCCGGGCGTACAGAAGGCATCTGCCGAACGTGGTGGTGCGGGACTGCCCGGAGCCGACGAGAGCCTCGACGCGGCCACGTGCACCTCTCGGCACGATCCCGTCGACGAGATGCCCGTCGGCATACACCCACGAGACCGTGTCCAGCGCTTCGCTGCCGTTCTCGATCAGCACGACGTGGCCGCTGCGCACGGTGACGTTCGCCGCCGCTGCCTCTGCACGCGTGTGCGCCAGAGCGTTCGCGTCGGCGTCGGTCACCCGGCTCAGCAGCACGTGCGAGACCACCACCAGCACGGCGACCACCGCTGTCGCGATGACCACCGCGAGCGCGACGACCCTCCCGCGGAAGCCCGTCACTCCCATCGGTAGCCCACGCCGCGGACCGTCGCCAGGCGGTCGGCCACCCCCAGCACACCGAGTTTGGTCCGCAGCCGGCGGACGAAGGAGTCGAGGGTGTTGTCGCTGACCTGCGCGCCGTGCGGCCAACCGGCAGCGACGAGGGCGTGACGGCGTACGGCGTCGCCCTGCGAGGCGATGAGCCTGCCCAGCAACCGGAACTCGGTCGGCGTCAGGCTCTCCCTGGCCGCCCCGTGGATCACGACGTGTTTCGCCGGGTCGAGAACGACGCCCCGTGGCGGGGTCGTCGCGGTCGCCCTGCGCAGCAGGGCACGGACCCGTACCAGCAACTCCGGGACGTCGAACGGCTTCGTCATGTAGTCATCGGCTCCCGCCTCGAAGCCGCCCACCTTGTGGTGCATGCCGTCCAGAGCGGTGAGCATCAGCACCGGGGCGTCGACGCCACGTGCCCGCAGAGCCAGGCAGACATCCCGCCCGTCGGCGTCCGGAAGCCCCAGGTCGAGGACGACCAGGTGGGGGACCGGATCAAGGCGCCGCAGCAGGCCGTCCGCCGTGGGGACGGCCGCGACCGTGTGGCCGTCGTGCTCGAGCGCGCGCCTGAGGACGTCGCGGACCGCCGCGTCGTCCTCGCACACCACAATGAAAGCCACCCGCCGACCCTAGGTACTTCAGCGGGATTTCTCCATTTCCCCTGGTCGGCGCCCTGGTGGGCGGCAGGCTTCCGGGGTTGGGGAACATCGGAGCGAAACGCCCGGTCCAGCGGCCGCAGACCGGTGGGGCTGAACGGTGCTGCGCCGACAGGGTCCTCCGGACCGAGCAGCACGGTGGCGCCGACGAGGACCGGGAGCCGACGGATGAGCATGACCGTCGCAGCGTCTCCGGCCTCGTGACGGCGAGGACTCGGCGGGTCCGCCGCACCGGCATGCGCGGTGCACGTGGCGTTCCGGGGACCCGTCCCGAGCCCGGCTCCCGGGAGGCGGGGCGGGGGAGTCAGCAGTGGGTGACAGCATCTGCGGCATGACGAGCTCTGACGTTCGCCGCGGCCTGGACTTCTTCCGCGGGGACATCCCGATCCACACCCTGACCTTCGCCAAGGGGATGCCCCCCACGGAGCTGCTGACCCGCATGGGGGTGGACCCCGGCACCCTCGCGCTGCGCGATCCCCTCGACCTGGAGGACGACTTCGGCGACACCCTGCTCGACGAGGACGAGCCGGTGGTGACGACCGGCACCGACGGTGCGTGGACGTGGGCGTGGGAGCAGGGCGGCTGCCACGGTCTGGACGAGCGGATCCTGTCCGCGGTCTCCAGGGGGACCGAGGCCGTTGCGCTGCACCGCAATGAGAAGCCGATGCACTGGTTCAGGTACGCGGTCGACGGTGTCGTCGTCACCGACTTCCACACCCTCCAGCCGATCGAGCCGACCGGTTCGGACCCGCACCGCCTCGATGCGTTCATGCATCCCCTGGGTCTCCGTCCCGGGCAGCCGGCCCCCCTGCACAGCGTTCTGGCCCTCGCGGAGGACGCCTTCGGGCTCCGCGTGACGCCGCCTGGCAACGATGACCAACGCTGGAGCGGCAGCCTGCGCCCCCTGCCCCGGCAGGATTGACCGGGCCGGGCCGCAGCCGCGCGTTCCGGCCCGGTCAGGTGTTTCGTGCAACCCGTGGGCAGTCATGGGCCACGCCTTGTCGGGTCGTGTACGAGCCGGCCGCTCGGTGATCCGTTTGCAGGCTGGGCTGTGAGCTCGGCCGGGGTGGCCGAGTCGGTCCCTTCCTCGTCGACCGGGTGGAGACGGGCCTCGGCGAGGAGGGCGCGGCCCATGGAGCGACGGGCTTCGGCCCACTCGTCGTTCTGCTCGGCCAGGGCGGCGCCGACCGGGCGGACCAGGACGGCACCGGACTGCGTGTCGTCCATGTCGAGGACAAGCGCGGTTCCCCGGATCCTTCCTAGGACGCGGAGGACGCCGTGCGCCCCCGGTCCCGGGCCCGGGCCTTGCCGCCCCGTTCCCGGCCATCACTCCGTCCGCTCCGCCGTCACCGTCGAGGTGCATGCGTGCACCTCACCCCCGGCGGTGGTGGCCGTGCCCGCTCGGACACGCGAGGCCGTCGCGCGGACGCCGTTCCGAGGACGGGGACCCTGTCGCGGTGGATCCGTGATTCACGGCGAGAGGACCTCCGGCTGCCGTTCGGCGGCGGCGGCGAGTCGACCCGCCAGGTCCTTGAGGGCCTGGCGGAGTTCGTCGGGGCCGTGGACGGTGAAGGGCCACTCGAGCGAGGCGAGCATGTGCGCCATGCCGTCAAGGCGTTCCGCCCGTGCCTGCATCAGCACGCCGGCCGGTCCGGCGGTGAGCGTGACGGCCGTGCGCGGCAGTCTTCGGGCGATCTCGTCGAGAGGGCCGTGGATCGTCACCTCGACCTGCCAGCGGTACGGCCCCTGGGCGAGGGTCGCGGTCAGATGGGCTACCGGGTCGAAGCCGTCGGGGACGGCGAACGCCCGTGTGCGGGGGGCGACGGAGGCGATGCGATCGATGCGGAAGGTCCGCAGGTCGTCGCGGAGGTGGTCGTGGCCGACGAGGTACCAGCGGCCGGTGTGGAAGACCACGCCGTAGGGGTCGACGTCGCGCTCGGTCCGGTCCTGCCGCCGGGACCGGTAGTGGATGCCCACGGTCGCCCCGGCACGCGAGGCCTGCGCGAGCGCCAGCAGGACGCCGCTGCCGGGTGCCTGCGCGCTCACGGCCCCCGCGGTGAAGTGCAGGGTCTCCCGCATGGCGGCGAGCGGTTCCCGCAGGGCCTGCGGAAGCACCCGTTCGATCTTGGCCCGGGCGCCCGCGCCGGCCAGCACCGTCGTACCCATCCCGAGCCGTTCGGCCGCAAGGAGTCCGAGCACGACGGCGAGGGCCTCGTCATTGGTGAGGACCAGGGGCGGCATCCGGTAGCCGCGGGCCAGCCGGTAGCCGCCGAAGCGGCCGCGCTCGGCCTCCACGGGGATGCCCAGGTCGCGCAGGTGGGCGACGTACCGGCGGACCGTGCGGACATCGGTGCCCAGCCGGTCGGCCAGCTCGCCCCCGGTGAGCCCGGCGTTCGACTGGAGCAGTTCCAGCAGGGTCAGCACACGGGTCAGGGGATGCGACACGGATCACTCGACATTTCAGGGCTGATTCTGTCCTGTATCGACTCTATGCTCCCCACAGCACCTCACTCCAGGGAGATCACATGACCACCTTCGTCCTCGTCCCCGGCGCCTGGCTCGGCGCGTGGGCCTGGCAGGACACCGCAGACGCTCTCCGGGAGCGCGGTCACACGGCGCTGGCGCTGACGCTGACCGGCCTGGCCGAACGCGCGGAGGAGGGCGGGCCCCGGACGGACCTGGACACGCACATCGCGGACATCACCGACTTCGTCGGGGAGAACGACCTGCGCGAGGTCACCCTGGTCGCCCACAGCTACGCGGCCGCCCCCGTCACCGGGGCGGCCGGGCGACTCGGCGACCGGCTCGAGCGCGTGGTCTACGTGGACAGCGCCCCGTTCACCGCGGGCATGCGCATGCTCGACCTCATGCCACCGGAGGCGGCGGACCAGCTGGGCCGGCAGGTCGCGGCCCACGGCGGCGGTTGCCGGCTCCCGATGCCGCCGTTCGAGACCCTGGGCCTGTCCACCAGCCTCGAGGGCCTCGACGAGGACCGGCGGGACGTGCTGAGCGCACGTGCCACCCCTCACCCGTTCGGCACCTACACCCAGCGGCTGGCCGGTCCGGTCGAGCCCGGCCCCGGCGTGGACCGTGTCCTGGTCGCCTGCCGCGACTTCCAGGGCCTGCTGGACGGCGGGGTGCCGATGCTGGCCTTCCTCGGCCACGCGCCGTGGCGGCGCTTCGACCTGTCCACCGGGCACTGGCCGATGCTGTCGGCGCCCGCCGAGCTCGCCGACGTCCTCCACACGGCCGTCTCCTGATGGGGACGGGAGCACACGGCCATGCCCGACCACGAGAGCGTCCGCCGGCTGCGGGCCCGTGCGCAGGCCCTGGCCGACGACGTGCGGGAAGCCTCCCCCGCGGCGGTGGTCCGCCGGGTCTTCGCCATCCAGGCCCAGGACGCCACGGCCGCCGACCTGGGCATCCGGGTGCGCGGGCGGGACATCACGGCGGCCGGCATCCGCGCGGCGTACGAGGACGAGCGGAGCATCGTGCGCGGCTGGTTCATGCGGGGCACCCTGCAGACCGTCCCCAGCCCGGACGCCCGCTGGGTGCTGCGGCTGCTCGCCCCCCGCATCCTCGCCGCGACGAACAGCCGCTACCGGCAGCTCGGCCTGGACGAAGGCCTGCGTGAGCGTGCCGACCGGCTCGTCCGGCGCGCCCTCGCCACGCACGGACCGCTCACCCGGGCCGAGCTGACGGAGCATCTGGCCGCCGTCGGCGTCCAGCCGGACGGGCAGGCGCCGTTCCACCTGATCCGCCACGCGGCACTCACCGGAGTCCTCTGCCACGGTCCCCGGCGCGGTCACGAGGCCACGTACGTCCTGCTCGACGACTGGCTGCCGCCCGGCGCCGAGGACGCACGGCGGGAGGAGGACACGGCGGTCGCCGAACTCGCCCGCCGCTACGTCCGCGCCCATGCGCCCGTCGCGGTGGACGACTTCGCCACCTGGTCGGGTCTCCCGGTCAGCCTGGCCCGCAAGGCCTGGTGGACGCTGGCGCACACCGGTTCGATCACCGGGTACGGCGCGCTGAGCGTGCCGACCGGGCGCACGGAGGAACCCCTGGACAGCCCCGGCACCCTGGACGTGCGGATGCTGCCCGCCTACGACAACCACCTCGTCGGCCACCGCGGCCGGGAGCTGTCCGTTCCCGCCGCTCACCGCGGCCGGGTATGGCCGGGCGGCGGCCTCATCCGTCCCACGGTCGTCGCGGACGGCCTGGCCGTCGGCACGTGGAGCCGCCGCGATGCCGGCCGTGCCGTCCGGGTGGACGCCTTCGAGCCCCTGTCGCCGCAGGTCCAGTCCCTGGTCGACGCGGAGGTGTCAGCGGTCACCCGCTTCCTGCGGCCTTCCGCGTGAACGCGCCGGGGCCTCTCGGTGGCGCGGATGCCGAGACGTCCGGGGCCGGCGGGCCCGCCCACCGCCGGACGTGCGCAGTCGCCGTGCTTCCCTATCCTGGGAGGAGACGCCGTCCCCTCGCGTCCCGCGAGGCGTCGGTGAGACCGCCCCCGCACGACCACCTGGGCGGCCCGGCAGGGTGCGTCGCCGCTGTGCGCATCCGTCGTCCCGCCCCCAGGAAGACCAGGGAGGCCGACATGGCCGAGAGCGGCGACCACACTCCGTCCATCCCCGATGTCCTGACGAACCCGTTCCTCAACCACGGGGTGGCATTCACGCAGGAGGAGCGTGAGGCGCGAGGCCTCACGGGCCGCCTGCCCGCCGCCGTGCTCACCCTGGAGCAGCAGGCCGGACGCGCCTTCCGGCAGATGCAGGCCCAGGACAGCGACCTCGCCAAGAACGTGTACCTCGAGGAGCTGCACGACAGGAACGAGGTGCTCTACTTCAAGGTGCTGCGCGACCACCTCGCCGAGCTGCTGCCGATCGTCTACGACCCCACCGTCGGCCTGGCCATCGAGCAGTACTCGCAGGAGTACCGCAGCCCCCGCGGTCTGTTCCTGTCCATCGACCGCCCCGACGACATGGACCGGGCCTTCGACACGCTCGGCCTCGGACCGGACGACGTCGACCTGGTCGTCTGCTCGGACGCGGAGGAGATCCTCGGCATCGGCGACTGGGGCGTGGGCGGCGTGCAGATCGCCGTCGGCAAGCTGGCCGTCTACACCGCCGCCGCCGGCATCGACCCGAGCCGGGTGGTCGCGGTCTCCCTGGACGTCGGCACCGACCGCCGGACGCTGCTGCAGGACCCTCTCTACCTGGGCAACCGCTTCCCGCGCGTGCGCGGCGCGGACTACGACGCCTTCATCGAGACGTACCTGCGCACCGCCTCCGCCCGCTTCCCGAACGCCCTCCTGCACTTCGAGGACTTCGGCCCGAGCAACGCCCGCCGCATCCTGGACGCACACCGCGACCGGTACCGCATCTTCAACGACGACGTCCAGGGCACCGGTGCCATCGCCCTGGCCGCCGTCCTCTCCGCCGTGAAGGTGAGCGGCGTGCCGATGCGGGAGCAGAGGCTGGTCGTCTTCGGCTCCGGCACGGCCGGCGTCGGCATCGCCGACCACCTCCGTGACGCCATGGTCCGCGACGGCGCGCGCGAGGAGGACGCCGAGGCGCGGATCTGGCTGATCGACAAGCAGGGCCTGCTCACCAGCGACATGACGGACCTGCGCGACTTCCAGCGGCGCTACGCCCGCGACCCCGCCGAGGTCCGCGGCTGGACGGCCGACGGCGGCGGCATCTCCCTGCTGGAGACCGTCCGGCGGGTCGGCCCCACGATCCTGCTGGGGACCTCCACCGTGCCCGGGGCCTTCACCAGGGACGTCGTCGAGGCCGTGGCCGCCGCCACCGAGCGCCCGATCATCCTTCCGCTGTCCAACCCGACGTCGCAGATCGAGGCCATGCCCGCCGACCTCATCGCGTGGACCGGCGGCAGGGCCCTGGTCGCCACCGGAATCCCGGTCGATCCCGTCGAGTACCGGGGCGTCAGCTACCGGATCGGCCAGGCCAACAACGCCCTGCTCTACCCGGGCCTCGGGCTCGGCACCATCGTCGCACGCGCCGAACGGGTCACCGACGGCATGCTGCGCGCCGCGGCCCAGGCCGTCGCCGACCAGGTCGACCCGACCGCCCCCGGCGCCTCCCTGCTGCCGCCCGTCGAGGACCTGTGGGAGTCCTCCGCCCGCACCGCCGCCGCCGTCGTGGAGGCCGCCGTGGCGGAGGGCGTCGCCGCCCGGCGGCACGCCGATCCGCTGCGCGCCGTCCGCGAGCGGATGTGGGAGCCCGTCTACCGTCCGGACGGAGGTGCCGCCGCATGACCCCGCCCGAGGACGGCGGAGTGCCGGAGGTCCTCGACCTGCCCGTCGGCCTGGACGCGACCGGACTGCGCCGCGAGACGGACTCCATGGGCGCCGTGGACGTGCCCGCCGACCGCTACTGGGGCGCACAGACCCAGCGCTCGCTGATCCACTTCTCGATCGGCGACGACCGCATGCCGAAGGCCGTCTACCACGCCTACGGCCACGTGAAGCGGGCCGCCGCGGCCGTCAACGGCCGCGCGGGGCGGCTGCCCGCCTGGAAGGCGCACCTGATCGAGCGGGTGGCCGGCGAGGTCATCGCCGGCGACCTGGACGACCACTTCCCGCTGTACGTCTGGCAGACGGGCTCGGGCACGCAGTCCAACATGAACACCAACGAGGTGATCGGAAACCGCGCGATCCAGCTCGTCGGCGGCGAACTCGGCAGCAAGACGCCGATCCACCCCAACGACCACGTCAACATGGGGCAGTCCTCCAACGACACCTTCCCGACCGCCATGCACATCGCCGCGCTCCAGGCGGTCCGCGAGGTCCTGCTGCCCAGCGTGCGGGCGCTCCGGCAGACCGTCGCCGGCAAGGCGGAGCGCTGGCACGACGTCGTCAAGATCGGCCGGACCCACCTCGAGGACGCCGTCCCCCTCACCGTGGGCCAGGAGTGGTCCGGCTACGCGCACCAGCTCGAGCAGGCGTGCGAGCGCGCCGACCGCGCCGCGGAGGGACTGCTGGAGCTCGCGATGGGCGGCACCGCGGTCGGCACCGGGCTGAACGCCCCGGAGGGCTTCGCCGAGCAGGTCGCGGAGGAGATCGCCCGCAGCACCGGGCACCCCTTCACCACGGCACGCAACAAGTTCGCCGCCCAGGGCGGCCTCGACGCCATGGTCGGGGCCTCCGCCGGGGTGCGGGCGCTGGCCGTGCCGCTCATGAAGATCGCCAACGACATCCGCTGGCTGGCCTCCGGACCCCGCTGCGGGCTCGGCGAGCTCGTGCTGCCTGCCAACGAGCCCGGTTCCTCGATCATGCCGGGCAAGGTCAACCCCACCCAGTGCGAGGCCATGGTCATGGTGTGCATCCAGGTGCTCTCCGAGGACCAGGCCGTCGCCTTCGCGGGAACGCAGGGGAACTTCGAGCTCAACGCCATGCGGCCGGTCATCATCAACAACTTCCTGCACATGACGCGCATCCTCGCCGACGCCTGCGACAGGTTCCGCGAGTACTGCGTCGAGGGCGCGGACCTGGACCTGGACCGGGTGGGGGAGTACGTGGACCGGTCGCTGATGCTGGTCACCGCGCTCTCGCCGGCGATCGGCTACGACAAGGCCTCCGCCATCGCCCACAAGGCGAACGACGAGGGGACCACGCTCCGTGAGGCGGCGCTCGCCACCGGGTACGTCGACGCGGAGGAGTTCGACCGGATCGTCGACCCCTCCGCCATGGTCGGCCTCACGGCCTCGCCCGGGTGAGAACGGGCCGGCCGGGCCGCCGTCCCGGGCGGCACCGCCCCTGACGGCGGCCCGGACCCGGGCGGCATCGCTCCTGACGGCGGTCCCGGGCCCGGTCGACCGCGGCCGTCGACGACACCGAGGACCCCGGGAGGTGCCGTGGAGCAGCACGTGCCGTCGCGTCCGGGCGGTCCCGGCCGCTCCCTGCGGGTCGCCGTGGTTCTGCTCGTGGCGGTCTCCGGCGGAGTGGAGGCGGTCTCCTTCCTCGCCCTGGACAAGGTCTTCGCCGGTGTCATGACCAGCAACCTGGCCCTCCTGGGCATGGCCGCCGGGCGCTCCCAGGCGGCGGGTGCCAGGGCGGCGCTGCTGGCCCTGGGCGGCTTCGCCACGGGCCTGCTGGCCGTCGCCCTGCTCACCCGCCGCTGCGCCGCCCACGCCGACCGCTGGCCGGGCCGGGTCGTGCTCGTCCTCGGCGCGGACGCGCTGCTGCTCGCCGCCGGCGCCCTGGCCTGGGGAGCGGCCGGGGGCACCCCGGATCCCACGACCCGTGACGCCCTGCAGTGCGGGGCGGCGCTCGTCATGGGCTCGCAGTCCGCCGCGATGGTCGCCGCCGGACGGGCTGCAGCCCCCACCACCTACCTGACGGGCACCCTGGCCACCTTCATCACCCGGGGCGTCGGCACCGGACGCCCCGGCGTGTGGGTCCCGCTGCGCCTCGCCGGCCTCATCGCGGGCGCGGCCCTCTCCGCCGGGCTGCTGGAGCGCGCCCGCGCCTGGGCCGCCCTCCCGCCGTTCCTGCTGACGCTGGCCGCGGTCGCCGCCGCCTGCGTCCCCCTGCTGAGGCCCGGGCCACCTGCCTCGGACACCCGCTGACCGCGCGCGCCCCCCGCCTCCCGGCGCGGCTGCGGCGCCGTTCATCCGGACGCCTCCTCCGGCAGGTGCCCCCCGCGTCCGGCCCTCATGCTCGTGGGTGGAACGTGATCGCCGTCCCCGGCCCGGTGCGCTCCACGAGGCGGAGCGCACCGGGCCCGGGGACCGGAAGGATGGAGCATCGATGCGTCTCGTCGTCGATCTCAACAAGTGCCAGGGGTATGCGCAGTGCGCGTTCCTCGCGCCCGACGTGTTCGCGATGCACGGCGAGGAGTCGCTGGTGTACGACCCGCATCCGGAGGAGCAGCAGCGTGAGCGCGTCGCGCGGGCGGTCGCCGCGTGCCCGGTGCAGGCGATCACCGCGGACGGCCTGCGCGGTGCGCCGGGGTCGGCGCCCCGGTCCGCGCTGGGGGTCCCCGATGGCCGCTGACCCCGGGGCGCGGATCCTGCGCGAGGGCCGGATCGTGATCGTCGGGGCCTCCCTGGCGGGGCTGCGCGCCGCGGAGACCCTGCGGGCCGAGGGTTTCGCCGGCGAGCTCACCCTGATCGGCGACGAGCCCTACGAGCCCTACGACCGCCCGCCCCTGTCGAAGTCCGTGCTGCTGGGCATGGCGTCACCGATCCACACCGAGCTGCCGCACCGCCGGGAGATCGCCGCCAGGTGGCGGCTCGGCGTCCCGGCGGCCGGACTCGACCTGGCGGCCGGGCGCGTCCGGCTGGCCGACGGCGACGAGGTGGAGTACGACCGGCTGCTCATCGCGACCGGTGTCCGCGCCCGGCCGTGGCCGAACGAGGAGGAGGCGCGGCTGGACGGCGTCTGCGTGCTGCGGACCCGGGACGACGCGGCCGACCTGTACCGCCGGCTGAAGGCGGGTCCGGGCCGGGTGTTCGTCATCGGCGGCGGGTTCGCCGGTTCGGAGATCGCCTCGGCCTGCCGGGGGATGGGCCTCCCCGTCACGGTCGCGGAACGGGCGGGTGCGCCGCTGGTGGGCGCGCTCGGCGGGGTGGTCGCGGCGGTCGCCGCGGACCTGCAGCTCGAGAACGGCGTGGACCTGCGCACGCACGTCACGGTGACCGGCCTGGAGGGCGACGCCGCGGGCAGGGTGCGGGCGGTCCACCTGTCCGACGAGAGCACCGTCGAGGCGGACGTGGTCGTGGTCTCGCTGGGGTCGCTGCGGAACACGGAGTGGCTGACCGGTTCGGGGCTGGGCGCGGGCCCGCGCGGCATCGCCTGCGACGCGGGCTGCCGCGCCTTCGACGTCCGGGGCATCGTCACGGACGACGTCTTCGTCGCGGGTGACGTCGCCCGGTCCCCGCACCCGCTGTTCGGCTACCAGTTCCTCTCGCTCGAGCACTGGGGCAACGCCGTCGCCCAGGCGGAGACGGCCGCCCACAACATGGTCTGCGCGAGCGCCGACCGGCGGCCCCACCTGTGGATGCCGGCCTTCTGGTCGTCGATGTTCGGCGTGAGCATCAAGTCCGTCGGCGTGCCGCCGATGGGCGACCAGGTCATGGTCACCCAGGGTTCGCTGGCCGAACGCCGGTTCGTCGCCGTCTACGGGCACCAGGGCCGCATCGTCGCCGCCGTGAGCTTCGACAACACCCGCTGGCTGGAGTTCTACGCCCGGCAGATCGAGCGCGGCGCGCCGTTCCCGGTGGAGTTCCCGACGATGGACCGGCGCCCCGAGGGCAGGCGGCCGGTGCCCGCCGCCTTCCCCGACCCGTCGCTGCCCACCCACGGCGCCACCGTGACCCTCACCGGCTACTCGCCGGCCGACCGGCAGCTGGTCTTCCACCCCGCCCGCCCCTAGACGGCCCCCGGACCGACGTCCGAGGGCCCGTAAGGACCCGACATGACAGAAGCCTCGCTGGTGAGCCGGATCACCGACTTCGCGAGCCGAGCCGACCCCTACCCGCTCTACGAGGAGCTCCGCAGGACCCCGGTGCTGCACGAGGGCGGGGACGGCCCCTACGTCATCAGTTCGTACTACGACATCAAGGCCCTGTTCCACGACCCGAGGATCAGCTCCGACACCATCACCTTGGCCGCCGCCGGGCGCGACCCGCTCGACGAGCAGGAGGAGACCGGCGGGCTGCCCCTGTCCTTCCTCCGCACGGACCCGCCCCAGCACGACCGGCTCCGCCGCATCGCCAACAGCGGCTTCGGCCCACCGCACCGGCCCCGCCGGATCGACGGCCTGCGCGGCGTCATGGCGGAGACCGTCACCGGCCTCATCGACGGCTTCGGCGACGCCCGCCGGATCGACCTGGTCGACCGGTTCGCCCACCCCTTCCCGGTGACGGTGATCTGCCGCCTGCTCGGGGTCCCCCGCGAGGACGAGCCGGAGTTCCGCACCTGGGTCGACCCGCTGGTCGCGAGCCTCGACCCCGGGACCCGGCAGAGCGCGGACGACGCCTTCCTGAAGTCCCTGCACCAGTCGCGGACGGCCCTCGGCGCGTACCTGGCCGGCCTGGCGGAGCAGCGCACCGCGCAGCCGCAGGACGACCTGCTCTCCGACCTCGTGCGCAGGGACGGCCCGGACGGCTCCATGGCGATGATGGAGGTCCTCAGCACCGCGGTGCTGCTCCTGATCGCGGGCCACGAGACGACGGTCAACCTCATCACCAACGGCATGCTCACCCTGCTGCGCCACCCGGACGTCCTGGAGCGGCTGCGGCGCGAACCGGAGCTGTCCGTCAACCTGGTGGAGGAGCTGCTGCGGTACGAGCCGCCGGTGCAGATCGTGTCGCAGCGCACCTGCATCGCCGACGTCGAGGTGCGCGGCGTCACCATCCCCAAGGGATCGCGCATCTGGCTGATGGTCGCGGCCGGCAACCGGGACCCGGAGCGGTTCAAGGACCCGGAGCGGTTCGACCCCGACCGCGAGGACATCCAGCACCTCGGCTTCGGCAGCGGCATCCACAGCTGCTTCGGCGCCCCCATGGCCCGTCTGGAGACGCAGATCGCCCTGACCGAGCTGGCCCGCCGCATGGAGAACCCGCGCCTGGTGGAGGACCCGCCGCCGTACCGCCCCAACGCGGTGCTGCGCGGTCCGCGGCACCTGGAGGTCGCCTTCGACGGCCTGCGCTGAGAGCCCCGGCCCGCCGCCCGACGGGGCGCGCCTCCCGCATCGCCGGGAGCCGACCCGCGGCCGGTCTCCCGCGCCCGGCCGCGGGGCGCGCCCTCCGCGTCACCCGCCGCGGGGCAGGGGACCCGGGCCGCGGCGTCCCGCGATCGACGCCAGTGCGCGGGCGGGCCCCGTCAGGGGGCGGCCCGCCAGGTGCACGAGCCGCAGCGAGCGGCTCAGGTCGAGGTCCGTGACGGGGACGCGGACCAGGGCTCCCGAGGACGTCTCGTCGCCGACCGCCAGGGAGCTGAGGACGGCGGGGGCGACGCCCTCCCGGACGGCGGCCTTGATGGCCGTGGTGGAGGAGAGTTCGAGGAGCGGCGGCAGGGGGCAGGCCCCCGCCTGCCGGGCGAGGGCCTGCTCCAGGTGGCGGCGGGTGCCCGACCCCGGCTCCCTGGCGACCAGGGGGGTGGCGGCCAGCTCGTGCGCGGTGATCCCAGACCTGCGGCGCGCCCAGGGGTGGCCCGGCGCGACGACGACGGTCAGGACGTCCCGGGCGACGGTGCGCGCCTGCAGCCCCCCGGGCAGGTCGGGCCCCTCGACGAAGCCGAGCTGCGCGTCCCCGGCCAGGACGGCGGCGGCGACGTCGTCGGAGTTGCCCGCCGTCAGCAGCACCGACGTGTCCGGGGCGGCGGAGCGCAGGAGGGCCAGCCAGCGGGGGACCAGGTACTCGGCCACGGTGAGGCTCGCGGCGACCGGCAGCCGGTCCCCGCCGCTGCGCCGCAGGGAGACGAGGCCCGTGTCCAGTGCGGCGGCGGCCTCCACGGCCGCACGCGCCCAGTCGGCCACCAGGGCGCCCTCGGGGGTGAGCCGGGAGCCCCGGGAGGAGCGCTGCAGGAGCGCGATGCCCAGGCGGCGCTCCAGACCGCTCAGCCGGGCGCTGGCGGACGGCTGGCTGATCCCGTGGGCCCGGGCCGCCGCCCCCACGCTGCCCAGGCGCGCGACGGAGAGCAGCAGGTCGAAGGGCCCGAGGTCGCTGACACGGCCGGAAAGAGGCATAGGCCCATCCTATGGATGCATCGGGAACAGGCGTCTACCGCCCCGCGCAGGCCGCTCCGACGATGGAGGCATGACCCCCCGCACCGCCGACCCCCTCCCGGTCCTGCCGTACCCGCCCTCGCGCCACGCCGGACGGCCTCCCGGACGGCGGGCCCTCCTCCGCCACCTCGACCGCCCCGGCGACCTCTTCCGCCACCTGGGGCCGAACTGGTACGCGGCCGTCATGGGCACCGGGATCACCGCCGACGCGGCCGCCACCCTGCCGGTCCGCGTCCCGGGGCTCCGGACCGCCGCGACCGGGGTCTGGGCCCTCGCCGCCGTGCTCCTGGTGCTGCTCACCGCGGCCTGGGCGGTGCACTGGACCCGCCACCGGGAGAACGCCCGGGCCCACGCCCACCACCCGGTGGCGGCCCACTTCTGGGGCGCTCCCCCCATGGCGCTCATGACGGTGGGCACAGGGGCGCTGCTGCTCGGCGGGGACTGGATCGGCCGCACGGCCGCCCTCGCCGCGGACGCGGTGCTGTGGACGGGCGGCACCCTGTTCGGGCTGGCCGTCTGCGTCTGGATCCCGTACCGCACGATCACCGGCGGACCCGCGGCGCCGGACGCCGCCTTCGGGGGATGGCTGATGCCCGTCGTGCCCCCGATGGTCTCCGCGGCGAGCGGCGCCCTGCTCGTCCCCCACCTGCCCGCGGGCCAGGCCCGCCTGACCCTCCTGCTGGCCTGCTGTGCCATGTTCGGCGTCAGCCTGCTGGCGGGCCTGGCCGTCATCACCCTGCTGTGGGGCAGGCTGGTGCACCACGGTGCGGGACCGGACCCGATGGCGCCCACCCTGTGGATCGTCCTGGGACCGCTCGGGCAGTCGGTGACCGCGGCGAACCTCCTGGGCAGGGAGGCCGCCACCGCCCTCCCCGCCCCCTACGCCACGGGCGCGCAGGTCCTCGCCGTCCTCTACGGGCTCCCCGTCTGGGGCTTCGCGATGATGTGGCTGGCCCTGGCCGCGGCCCTGACCCTGCGCGCGGCGCGCCGCGGGCTGCCCTTCTCCCTGACCTGGTGGGGCTTCACCTTCCCGGTCGGGACCTGTGTGACCGGCACCTCGGCGCTGGCCCTGCGGACCGGGTCCACCGCCCTCGCCGGGGCCGCGGTGGCCCTGTACGCGCTCCTCGCCGCGGCGTGGGCGGTCGTCGCGTGCGGGACGCTCCGCCATGGCGCGAGCGGGCGGCTCTTCCTGCCCGCACCCCCACCCGCACCCGCTCCCGGGCCCGCCGGACCCGCGCACTGAGACGGACACGGGGGAGCGGGCGGACCCTTCCCCCCCACCGGATACCCGGCGCACGGGATCGGGCCCGCCGCCGCGGGTGCCCCTTTCAGCCGAGGCCGGCCAGGCCGGTCAACGGCCCGAGGCGCGCCACCTCGTGCGGCGGCCGGCCGGACGAGGGCCCGCCGGGCAGGGGAACGGCACGCAGGCTGCCCGAGAGGTCGGACACGTAGGCGATGCCCGCGTCGCTGTCGACGGCGAGGCCGATCGCTTCCCGGAACCCGTCCGCGAGGACCTGGGGGGCGTCGCCCCGCGCCCCCGCCGCCGGCACGGGCGCCCGGTTGAGCGTGTTGCCGGCCGGGGGTGCGCCGCGGTCCGTCCAGTACAGCCAGGCACCGTCCAGGTGCAGGTCGATGGGTTCGGGCAGCCCGCTCCAGAGCACTTCGACGTCGCTGCGGCTCTCGGGGCTCTCGCCGGCGGGCACGTCGAGGCCGGACCGGAGGATCCGGCCCTGACCGCCCTTCGGCGGGCCCTTCTGGGTCCAGTACAGGTGGCCCCGGGCAGGGTCGACGGCGACACCAACGCATTCGCCCAGGACGCCCGTCCCCGGCGGGGTCACCACCAGGTCGGTCAGGCCCTCGCCGTCGGACCGGACGCGGCTGATCCGGTGGCCCTCACGGTCGGCCCAGTACAGTGTGCCCGCCCCGTCCGAGGTGAGCTGCTTGCCCGTGGTGATCGCACCTGGCGGCAGGACGTCCCACCGCTCGCCGCCGGCGAGGTCCAGGGCGTGGATGCCGCCGTTGCGCCGGGAGAAGTCCTGGCCGGCCTCGCCGGGGACGTCGGGGTCGGAGACGGGGACGCCCATGGTGGTCCAGTAGACGGTGCCCCCGTCCACGACGATCCCGTCGGGGGCCGGGCCGGCCCTCTCGACCAGGGTGCGCGCCGCGCCGTCCGACAGGTCGACCCGGAGCACCTCACCGGGTTCCACCTGGAGCGCCAGCAGTTCCTTCCACACGGTGTGGTCCTCCTCGGTCGTGGAGTGCCCCGTTCGCCCGGTCCGTTCACCGCCCCGAGGGGCCGGCGGTCGGCGGCTGAGGCCAGCCCAGCGGTTCGAGGACGGCACGGGTACGACCGTCCCGCAGGTCGGCCAGCCGCTCGTAGGCGTCCTCGCCGGTGCCGTAGGCCGACTCGACGGCGTCCAGGACCTCCTCCGTCCGAGCCGGATCCGGCTCGCCGATCTCGAACGTCATCTGGGACCCGACGTGCGTCACCAGGTGGCGCATGCCCCCGGGACCGCCGCCCAGGGTTCCGCTCTGGAAGGGTCCGATCGTCGCCCACCGGAGTCCCAGCGAGGCGCGTACCAGGTGGTCGAGGTCCGCCACGTCGATCACCCCCTGCTGGACCAGGTAGGTGCACTGGTCGTCGAAGACCTTCTGCAGACGGTTCCCGACGAACCCCGGGATCTCCTTCTTCAGCCGGACCGGGAGTTTGCCCAGCGAACGGTAGACCTCGACCGCCCGCTCGACGGTACGCGGGGATGTGCCGGGCCCGGGCACCACCTCCACGAGCGGCATCAGCTCCGGCGGGTTGAACGGATGGCCGATCACGATCCGGTCCGCCGCCGGGCTCCCCTCCGCGATGGCGGACGGGAGCAGGGAGGAGGAGGACGAGGCCAGCACCACGTCGTCACGGGTGTGTGCGGAGAGGACCGCGAACATCTGCTTCTTCACCTCGATCCGCTCCGGTCCGGCCTCCTGCACGAAGTCCGCTCCGTCGACGGCGGCCGCCAGGTCGTCGCCCAGCACGACCGGCATGCCGCCCAGGTCCCGGTCCGCCACCGCCTTCAGGTCCGGCCTGGGGTCGCTGATCCTCACCTCCCATCCCGCCGCACCGAACAGGCGGGCCCAGGAGACTCCGATCACCCCTGCGCCGATGATTGCCACCACTGCCATGACACGCCACTCCTGCCGAAGTCGAGGACAGTACGGGTACCGCCGGCCCGTGGAAGGGTCAGCGCTCCGCGGAACGCCATGCGGGTTCGTCCGCGCCCATGGGGCTGAGGACCGTGGCGAACCGCCCCTGGACCAGGGACGAGAACTCCACCTGGTCCGTCATCCCCTGGTAGACGCCGAGCGGGGTCCGCGCGGTGAACAGGTCCGGGTCGACCAGGGTGTGCTCGGGCCCGGAGCCGGCCGTGGCCTCGGCGAACTCCCGGTCGAAGACCCCCAGGGACGTCAACCACAGGCAGGTCCTCGTCAGCGAGACCCTGACCCGGTAGGAGCCGCCTTCGGCTGCGCGCCGCCGGAGCGCGGCCAGGGTGCCGATCGTTCCCAGCCAGCCGACGACGTTGTCGACGATGGGGAGCATCGGCGGCTGGCGGGGGTGATCGAGGGTTCCCTCGATCGCGAAGATCCCCGACACGCAGGCACCGATCTCGTCGAATCCGGGCCTCAACCTCCATGGGCCCGACGGGCCGTGCATCAGCACCTCGGTCTGGACCAGCCCGGGATGGCGCTCGCCCAGTTCCTCCGCCGACAGACCCTGCCGGTCCAGATAGCCGGGGTGCCGGTTGGAGAAGAACACGTCCGCGTCCGCGAGGAGCCGGTCGAGGCGCAGCCGGTCCGGGCCGGACTCGTCCAGGTACGCAGAACGCACACCGACCTGCGTGTCCCAGTAGAAGGACTCGATCTCGACGTTGTCGGGGCGCCAGATGTTCAGGACGTCCGCGCCGAAGGAGGCGAGGTCACGCCCGATCCCGGCACCTGCGATGACATGTGCCATGCCCAGGGCGCGGATTCCGTCGAGCGGTTGCCGCGCCCCGGCGCTGAAGGGTTTCGGCGCACTCTCCGCGATCTTCTCGACGTCGATCAGCGGGAGGTCGGCGAGCACCTCGGTGTACTGGGGCTCGGTGAGGAACTCCTCCAGGGACCGCACCATGCCGAGGACGATTCCCGCTTCACCTGCGGCGTCCTCCAGTTCGCGCGCATTCCACCCGGCGATCGCCGCGTTCACCGCCTCGGAGCTGTCGGGGCAGCCCAGCAGGGCCAGCGCCCTGCTCCGCAGGCCGGGGTAGATGTTCAACGGGACGACGCTCCGCCCGTCCTTCGTCCTGCGGAAGAAGGGCATGTCGATGAACGGGTTGCGCTTGTTCCACTTCTGGGCCGGAGGACGCCCGTTGACGAGTTCCCACGTGTTGTCGGCGAAGCCGGCGAAGCGGCGGAACGCCTTCCGGACGTCGACGGTGACGTCCTGCGGATCCCCTCCCCGGTCCTGCCAGACCGCCGACGCCGCGACCCCCTTCCCGGCAAGCGCCAGCGCCGCTGCGCACCCGTACCGCAGCCGGGCCGGGACCAGGGGGTCGACACCGGAGGTGATCGCCACCGACCCTCCGCAGTCGTCCGGGGACAGTCCCACCCCGCCGAGCACGTCCCCGAGGTGTGCTCCGAAATCGAAGTCGTCCGAGGAGATCGGATTGCCCACGGAATGAAGGAGCCGTGCAGTGAGGTCCACCGTCCACCCTCTTCCTAGAAGAAATCCCGACTGCTGCTGACCGGGCGGTCCGCTGCCGGACAGGTGGCATTTCGGCGATTTCTGCTCAACAGGAGGCTGTCATACGCCGTGCCCCGGCGCATGTCGAGACCGGCAAGGGCCGAGGTCCTCCACCCTCGTGCCGAGGCGCCGTGCTCCGTGGCGAGGGCGGCCTTCGGCCTCGCCCCGCCTCAGCACGGGCCTTCCCGGAACTCCTCGGGAGCAGGGGGGCCGGGGTGGCGAAGCGGCGACGCCTCCGGCCGGCGGGCTGTCCACCGGGAGCGGTCGTATCTGCAGCCGAGTGGGCTGTGGAGTCATCGGGCGACGGATCCCGCCACCGGCCGGCGGTGAGGACCGTCGGGGCCGACAGGTCGTCCGGACCCGGGCAGGTGCCGCCCGACCACGGTGATCCGCCCGCCCGCGGCGTCGACGCCGCTCGGGCTCGGCTCCGTGCCCGGGGCCGGGGGCAGGTTCTGCGCCTCCGGGCCGCCCGGCACCGACCTCAGGACGGCCGCCCTGGTCCGGTCCACGCTCCCGCCCGCCGCGACGACGCCCGTCACCGTTCGTTGCCACCGATGACGAGACGGGGCCGAAGACCGTACGGAACCACGTGAGGGTGTTCCGCAGGACGGTCCTCTGCGACATCTTGCTCGGGCGTCCTCCCCGCCGACGCGGGGGTGCTCCATGGCACGGGCCTGCTCCGGACCGTCACTCGCGGCCGCATCGAGGGGGCGGCCCCGCGGGAGAGGCAGTCTGCCGCCTCCGCCGGGCGAGCCGGTGCCCTCGGCCGGGCGGCCGCGCGCCAGGGCGTCGGGAACCCGCCACCGCCACCGTCGCGGCGCGACCCCGCGGACGCCGGGGCCCGCGGTCCGCACGGTCCCCCGCCGCGGTGCGGACAGCGGAGGGGGCCGGGCCGCCTGCCCGGCCCCCTCCGGGTCAGCCGGCGGCCGGGCGGGCAGGGCGGCTCGGGGCGGCCAGTGCCTGGAGCGCGCGCCGGTCGAGCTTGCCGGAGCCGGTGAGCGGGAGCTCGTCGACCACCTGGTAGCGGTCCGGGACCATGTAGCGCGGCAGCACGTTCACCGCGTGCCCGCGGAGCAGCGCGGCGGGCTTGGCCGGGGCGCCGTGGGCCGGCACCACGCAGGCGACGAGGAACTGCGCGCCCGCAGGGGTGGTCACCACGGTCACCGCGGCGTCCTTGACGAGGTCGTGCGTGCGCAGCGCCGCCTCCACCTCGCCCAGCTCGATCCTGAAGCCGCGCAGCTTGACCTGCTGGTCGTTGCGGCCCAGGTACTCGAAGGACCCGTCCGGAAGCCGCCGGGCGAGATCGCCGGTGCGGTAGTAGCGGTGCTGCCCGCCGGGGCCGTCCAGGGTGACGAAGCGTTCGGCGGTGAGCCCGGGGCGTCCGAGGTAGCCCACCGCGACGCCTGGCCCGGCGATCAGGAGCTCGCCCGCCTCCCCGTCGGGGAGCGGCTCCAGCCCCTCCCCGCGGACCTCCAGGGTCAGGTGCGGCAGGCCCGCGCCGATCGGGGAGCGGACCGCGCCGTCGAAGTCGGCCCCGGTCAGGATCCGGTGGGTGGCGTAGACGGTGGTCTCGGTCGGGCCGTACATGTTGACGGCGGTGGGCGCGGTGCCCGGGTACGCCTTCAGGAACGTCGACACCACGTCGAGGTCCACGCTCTCGCCCGCGAAGACGAGGTAGCGCAGGGCGAGTCCGGGGCGGCCCGCCTCCTCGTGTGCCAGCGCCAGCGCCCGGAAGACCGACGGGACCTGCCCGAGGACGGTGACGCGCTCCTCCGCGAGCAGCTCGAGGAAGGCGGCCGGGCTCTGGGCGACGCGCAGCGGCACGGTGACGGCCGTGGCGCCGGAGGCCATGGAGGCCCAGAACTCCCACACCGAGACGTCGAAGCTGAACGAGTGGAACAGCGTGAAGCGGTCCTCGGTGCCGACCTCGAACAGCGGCAGCGCGTGGCGGAGCAGCTCCAGGACGTTCCGGTGGGTGACGACGCAGCCCTTGGGGCTGCCGGTCGAACCGGACGTGTAGATGACATAGGCGGGTTCGTCGCCGCGGAGCGGACGTGCCGGCGGCCGCGCGCCGGCCTCAGCGGCCTCGGCAGTCGCGGCGGCGTCCGTCGCGGCGTCCGCCCCGTCGGCGTACGGGGCGAGCACCCGCACCTCGGCGAGTCCGCGCTCCGCAGCCTGCTCCGGGCGGCCCACCAGGGTGCGGATCCCCGCGTCGGAGACCATGTACCGCAGGCGCTCGCCGGGGTAGGCGGGGTCGAGCGGCACGTACGCGGCTCCGGCCTTCATCACGCCGAGGATGCCGACCGGGATCTCCGCCGACCGCTCCAGCAGCAGCCCGACGAGGTCGCCCGGCCCCACCCCCGCTGCGGACAGGCGGGCCGCCAGCCGGTCCGAGGCGGCGTCCAGTTCGCGGTAGCTCATGGTGGCCCCGTCGTCGCGGACGGCCGGGGCGTCCCCGCGGACGGCGGCGACGCGGCGGAACAGGTCGGCCAGGGTCCCGGCTTCGAGCAGGTGGCGGCGGAGCAGGACGGGGACGGTGGGCTGCATGGTGGCTCTCACAGTCTGTCGGGGGGGCGGAGGCGTCGCGGCGGCGACCGGTCAGCAGGTGGACAGCAGGTCGGCGAAGGTCTTGGCGAGCGCCCGGGCGGTCTCCGGGGCGACCGCCCGGGTCCTGGAGTTGAGGACGAGGCGCAGGCCGCCGTCCGGCACCGGCCAGACCTCGGCCAGGATCTCCGCGGGGATCCCGAGGTAGGGCAGGCGGTGGTGGACACTGCGGCAGCCGGGCAGGTCGAGGTCGGCCGGCCTGTTGTCCTGGTACGCGAGCAGCGTCTGGAAGAAGGGCGCCCGGCCGGAGCGCGGCGGGTTGACCGCCCGGGCCAGCTCGTCGACGCCGACCTCCTGGTGGGCGAACGCCTGACGGGCCAGCCGCGCCGCCTCCGCGGCGGCGGCCGCCGGGTCGGCGCCGACCAGCTCCGGGGTCGTCCGCAGGCAGAGCGTGCCGATGTGGCAGCCGACGAGCCCCTCCAGCCGGGAGTCGATCCGCTGGGCGACCGGCACACCGACGCCGAAGTCGGCCCGGCCCGTGGTCTCGGCGAGCGCCCGCGCGTAGGAGGCGAGCACCACGGCGAACCGGGTCGCCCCTGCGGACGCGGCCAGGCGGTCGATCCGGGCGCCGACGCCGCCGTCGAGCTCGACCTCGGTGCGGAGCACGGGGGCTGCGCCGGCCGCTGCCCTCGGCACGGGCGGCAGGGCCAGGTCCGGCACGCCCCGCAGGAGGGCGGAGAGCCGCGCGAGCTGCGCGGGCCGGTCGGCGAGGCCGCGGTGCGCCTCGCGCAGGGCGTGCACCTCGCCCGGGGAGGGAAGCGGGTCCCACTCCGGTTCCCCGCCGGCCAGGCGCGCGGTGTAGGCGGTGGCGATGTCGGCGGCGAGCACCGCCTCGGACCAGCCGTCGAAGGCGATGTGGTGGACGACGTGCCCGAACACGTGGGTGCCGTCCGCCACCGGGCCGAGTACGGCGCGCCACACCTCGCCCTCGGCCAGGTCCAGCGGGGCGGCCAGTCCGGTCCGGACCGCGGCCAGGGCGTCCTCGGCCGTCGCGGCGGAGGGCAGCACGGTGACGCGCGGCGCCGCCCCCGCGCCGGGGACGCTGTGCGGGCCTCCCCGGCCGAGGCGGTAGGCGGCCGACAGCGCGGCGTGGCGGTGGTGCACGTCCTCCAGGGCGGAGTCCAGCGCCGCCCGGTCGAGCGGCCCCTCGACCAGCCAGGCCGCCAGGCAGTGCCCGGACCGGTCCTCGGGGTCGAGCAGGTGCGCGGTGAGGAACCCGGTCTGCGCCGGTGTCAGCGGCGTCGGGTCGGGCGTCCGGAGGGGCCCGTCCCCTCCCGCGGCTGCCGGTGCGGTTGCGGGCGCCCCCTCCGCGGTGTGCCGGAGCCAGGCCGCGAGGCCGCGGACGGTCGGCCTCTGCAGCAGGGCCGAGACGGGCACCGGCCGTTCGAGCCCGGCGGCCAGCCGGGCGCAGACGCGCCCCGCGTCCAGCGAGCCGCCGCCGAGTTCCGCGAAGCCGGCGTCCAGGGGGACCCCCGGCCGGCCGAGCACGGCCGCCCAGGTCCCGGCGACCAGCGCCTCGAGCGCATCCGGACCGGCGGCGCCGGCGGTGTCCGCGGTGCTCCCGGTGCTCCCGGTGTCCCCGGCCCCGTCCCCGGCGGTGCCGTCGCCGGGTGCGTCCGCCGGGCCGGGCAGGAGGGCCAGCAGCGCGGCCTCGTCGAGCTTTCCGTTCGCCGTCAGGGGGAACTCCGCGACCGGCACCAGGTGTGACGGCAGGTGGTAGTGGACCAGGCGGGACCTCAGCTCGGCCAGTCCCCCGTCGAGGCCGTCGCCGGGACGGACCGTCCGGCAGAAGGCCGCCAGCGACCGGCAGGTCCCGGACGCGTCGCGGACGGCGACGACGGCGCACCGGCCCACCCCCGGCAGCAGCTCCTCGATCTGCCGCTCGACCTCGGCGGGCTCGATGCGGTGGCCGCGGACCTTGACCTGGCGGTCGGCCCGGCCCCGGTAGTGCAGCAGGCCCTCCTCGTCCCAGAAGGCGAGGTCGCCGGTGCGGTAGAGGCGCGTCGGCACCCCGTCCACGGACACCTCCGTGAACTTCTCCGCCGTCAGCTCCGGCCGGCCCAGGTAGCGCAGGGCCAGGCCGTGCCCGCCGATGCAGAGCTCGCCGGTCTCACCCACCCCGCACGGCCGGTCGCCGTCGAGGACGTGCACCTGGGTGTCCGGGACCGGACGGCCGATGGGGATGCCGGTGGGGCGCTCGCAGTCGGCCGCGGTGATGCGGTGGGTGGTGGTGAAGACGGTGCTCTCCACCGGGCCGTAGCAGTTGAGCAGCAGGGTGTCCGGGTACGCGGCCAGGAAGGCGCGGACGTGGGGCACCGACACGCGCTCCCCGCCGATCATCACCTGGCGCAGGCCGCGCAGGCAGCCCGGGTCCTCGTCCACGAGCATGGCGAACAGGCTGCTGGTGAGCCACACCGTGTCGACGCCGTGCCGTTCGACGCCGGACCGCAGCACCTCGGCGGAGAGGTAGGGCTCCTCGACCACCAGTGAGGTGCCGCCGTTGAGCAGCACGGACCACAGCTCCAGCGAGTAGCCGTCCCACGGCACGGGCGCGGCCTGCGGCAGCACCGTGTCTGCGGCGAACCGGGCGAAGGAGCCCGGGCGGAAGAGCCGGACGGTGGCCCGGTGCGGCGTCAGCACGCCCTTGGGCCGCCCGGTGGTGCCCGAGGTGAAGAACACGCACGCGGGATCGTCGCCCGACACCGCGACCGGGGTGAAGCCCGCCGTCCCGGCCTCCGCCACGGCGGCCGGCCCCCCGGGGGGCGGGGACCAGACCGGCACCGAGAGGCCGGACGCGGCCTCGTCGCCCCCGCCGACCAGCACCTTCGCCTCGAGCTGCGCGACGACCTCCTCGACCCGGCTGCGCGGCCAGCCGCCGTCCACGAGCGCGTAGGCGGCGCCCAGTTTGAGTACGGCGAGGACCGCCGTGACCAGTTCCGGGCCGCGCGGCAGCCGGATCGGCACCAGGTCGCCCCGGCCGATCCCGAGCGCGGCCAGCTGCACGGCGTAGGCGTCGGAGGCCCGGTCGACCAGGCCGTAGCCGAGGGGCTCGCCGCGGTGGACGAGACAGGGCGCGGCCGGACGGGCGGCGGCGAGCGCACCGAAGATCCCGTGGAGGGTCTCGCCGTCGGGGTAGGGGGCGGATGTGGCGTTCCAGCTCGGATGGGGCTGCATTCCAGCTCCTGTCCTCGGGGCCGACCGGGCGGTTGGCCGTCGACCGGGGTGTTCGGGTGGTCGGTCGCTCAGTGCACGGGCTCGGGCCGGGCCTCGGGCTGCTCCCCGGACCGGTCCGCGGTGTCCGTGCAGGCCTCCGGCGCGGACACCGCGCGGGCCTGCTCGGCGGCGCGGGCCAGCGGGGGGCAGGCGAGCCCGGCCAGCAGCACGACCAGGGCCAGCACGGCCCAGCCCAGGCGCCCCTGGCCGACGGCGAGGGCCGTCACCAGGTAGGGGCCGGCGGTCTGCTGCAGGCCGCGGCCGAGCGCGAAGACGCCCTGGTACTCGCCCTGCCTCCCGGGCGGCGGCAGGTGCAGCGAGAGCCCCCAGGAGCCGGCCGCCTGGCTGAGCTCGCCGAGGACGAGGACCGCCGTGCCGAGGAGGAGGAGCAGGACGGCCACCGTGACCGGTACTCCCTGCGTCAGCCCGAAGAGCAGGCAGCAGGCGGCGAGCAGCAGCCCTGCCCGGCGCAGCATCCGGGCCGCCCCCGGCGCGGTCTCCGCGCCCCTGCTCGCCGCGACCTGGAAGGCGATCACCAGCACCGTGTCGAGCATCAGCAGGACGGAGGTGAGGGCGCTCGGCGCGGCGGTCCGCCCGATGATCCACAGGGGCAGCGCCACGGTCAGGATCGGCTGGTAGAGCTCGAGGACCCCGCAGAGCAGCGCGAGACCCACGAACCGGACGTCGCGCAGTCCGGACCGGGGCGCGCGTCCGTCGGCCGCCGGAGCGGCCGTGCGCTCGCGCCGCGGCAGCCCCGCGGTCAGCAGCGCGCAGGCGGCGTGGGCCGCCGCGGTCGCCAGCATGGCCGTGGAGAAGGCGAGGCGGGTGCCCACCGCGAGCGCGGCGCCGGCCAGCGCGGCGCCCAGCATGAAGCCGAGGTTGAAGAGGCTGCGCGCCTGTGCGCTGACACGGACCCGCTGCTCGGGGGTGAACACCTCGTGGGTGAGGGCCATCCGCAGCGGGTGCGAGGAGGTCTCGCAGACCGAGATCAGGGAGGCCAGCAGCACGAAGCCGGGGAACCCGCGGACGAGGCACCAGCCGGCGAAGAGGACGGCCAGGCCGCCGTAGCAGCCCAGCAGCGGGAGCCGGGGGCCGAACCGGTCCGCCAGGCGGCCGACGGGCACCGTCATCACCAGGCCGGCCAGGCCCGCCACGGAGAGGCCCAGGCCCACCTGGGCCGCGCTCAGCCCGACCTCGCGCCGGAAGAAGACGGCGCTCGAGCTGAGGAAGATGCCGAACCCGACGGACTGCACCACCGTCAGCACGCACAGCCGGCGGGCCGGGCCGGGGTCCGGTATCAGCCGGCTCGCCCAGGTCTTGACGGCCGCGACGGCCTTGTTGCTGGTCACAGTCTGTGCACCTCGTGGAGTGTCCGCGTGGGGTGTGGGTCGGGTCCGCGGGTCGGACCGGGGGAGCGGGACGCCGGGCCCGGCCCGCCCGCCGGGGGAGCGGGCCCGGCGTCCCGGCCGGGCGTCTCAGCCGGGGAACGCGGCCAGCTTCTTGGCCAGCACCTCGGCGAAGGCGGGGTCGCGCAGCAGCGGCAGCGTGCCGGCGGCCTCGAAGGTGTGCGTCTCCGTGGCACCGGCGACGCGGCCCCAGTCGGCCGACTCCAGCCCGGCGTTCTCCGCCAGCTGGAACACCGTCAGCTCACCGCCGTAGGGGCGCGGCTCGTAGTGCTCCTGGGCGAAGATCCCCGCCGCCCAGACGGCCTGCCGCCAGTGCAGGTCGGCGCCGTCCACGCCGCGGTCCAGCCAGGCGATGTCGGCCATCCCGTCCATCACCCGCTGCTGGTCGCCGACCAGGTCGGCGACCTCGAACCGGCTGCGCAGCGCGGCGAGCCGGAAGTCGTAGAGCTCGCGCAGGCCCCAGGCCGGGTCCATCTCCGTGCTGCCGGGCGGCATGCTGTTGACCACCGCGAGGACGGCCACGGTCTCGCCGTCCTGCTCCAGCTGCCGGGCGATCTCGAACGCGATGCGGCCGCCGGCGCAGGGGCCGACGAAGAGGTACGGGCCGTGCGGCTGGACCTCGCGGATCTCGCGCAGGTAGCGCGCGGCCATCTCGACGATGGACAGGGACGGGCGCTCGCGGCTCCACATGCCGACCATCTCGAGCCCGTAGGCGGGACGGCCGCCCCGGAAGGAGTCGACCAGGTCGCCCATGAAGCGGACGTTGCCGGTGCCCCAGTGGAAGCAGAAGACCGGCGTGCCGGTGCCCTCCGTCACGAACGGGACCAGGGTGCGTGCGGGCTCGGTCTCCAGCGGGCTCAGGCCGGTCTCCCAGACGGAGGTGAAGTCCGGGTCCGCGCCCTGCGGGGCGGGCCCGCCGTCCGCCGCGGCGACCAGCGCGTCGGCGATCGCCGCCGGGGTGCCGTTGACCTGGAGGATCGTCGCCGGCAGCTCGAGCCCGCGCTTGCGCGCCTCGGCGACCACGTTGACCACGAGCAGGGAGTAGCCGCCCAGGTCGAAGAAGTCGTCGTCCGGCTCGACGTCGCAGGCGAGCAGGTCGGACCAGATGTCGCAGAGGATCTCCACGATCTCGTTGCGGTTGGGCGCCATGGGGGCGTCCTCTCTGTGTGCGGGGTTCGGGTGGCTTGTCGTGGGGTGGCGGCCGGGCTCAGCCGAGGGCCGGCGCCATGCCGGGGCGGCGGCTGGTGAGTCCGGTGAGGATCCCGCCCAGCCGGAGGCCCTCGGGCGAGTCCGGCGGGGTGAAGGAGTCGACCAGCTTGGCCAGGACGCTCTGCGGGCGCATCAGGTCGATGCCCGCGCGGGACATCCGCTCCAGGTCGGAGCGGTCCAGGTGGGAGTAGTAGCCGGCCAGCTCGGCCTGCTGCGGCCGGCCGGTCCACCGGCCGAGCGCCGCCGCCTCGTCGACGGCGGCCAGCAGCAGGTCCACGGCGGGGTCGACCTGGGCCCACATGTTCTCCAGCACCGACAGGCCGTAGTCGAGCGGCCGGGTGCAGGTCGCCAGGATCTCGCCCGCGTCCCAGTCCTCGTCGACGCGGTGCAGGGTGAAGCCGGCCTCGGCCTCGCCGTGCAGCATCGAGCGGGCGAAGGTCAGCACGCCGCGGTACTGCGGCAGGATGCCGGGGTGCAGGTTGGCGAAGAGGGGCTCGGCGCCCGCCTCGGGGCTGAAGTGCGCTATCAGGGGCAGCCGGAACTTCTGGTAGCAGCGCACCGAGAAGCCCACGCCCACGCCGTCGGCCGCCAGCGAGGCGACGAACTCGGGACTGTTGACGTCCTCGACCGAGCGGACCACGACCGCGCCGCGGTGGAGCCTGGCAATCCCGGCCGGCGACAGGAACGTCCCGTGGAGCGGGGCCGGCAGGCTGTCCAGGTAGGGGTAGACGCATCCGTCGAGCAGGCCGCGCTCGTAGTGGAACAGCTCGCGCAGCTCCGGTTCGGCCCGCGGGGCGGGGCGCTGCCGGGTGTAGCAGAGGTAGGGGGTGTGGCCGGCCTCCAGGATGCGGGGGAAGGCCTGGTTGACGATCAGGTGGGAGGTGACGTCGTTGCCGACGAAGAACGCTACCCTCACAGGTATCTCCAGGTAGGTGCTGGCGGGCGGATGCTCCGTCTCAGCGGTCGCCGAGCCGTGCCGACACCGCCGCGACGGCGCTGTGCGCGTTGGCGAGGTTGGTCTCGAAGGAGTTGGTGTAGAAGTGCACGCCGCGGGTGAGCGGCCCGATGGACAGCGCGCGGTCGGAGCAGGAGCCGTCGCTCCGGAGCACCCGCATGGTCTCGAAGTCCACGTCGATGCCGCCCAGCGGATGCGGGCGGATGGCGCCGCGCATCAGCATGTTCTGGATCAGCGAGGAGTCGCTGCGGTCCAGTGAGAAACCGGTCCCGGTCGCGTTGACCAGCCAGTCCACCTCACGCGCGTAGGCCTCGCCGCGCTGCCCGCCGTCGAGGCGGAAGACCTCCCGCTCCTCGTCCCACGCGACGGAGCCGAGCCCGGTGAGCACCTCGAAGGCGCCGTCCTCGGCCATCGACAGCAGCCTCCGCGCGTTGTCCAGGGGCATGCAGTGCCGGAACATCGACCAGACCGACAGGTGGTCGCGGACGAAGGTCTCCCGGGCCGAGGGCGACATGGCCCGCCAGACCTGCGGGACCACCTCGGAGGTCGCGTCCAGGATGGAGTACCACAGGGTCTGTCCGTTCTCCGCCAGCCGGACGTCCCTGGCCAGCACGCCGGCGAAGGCGGCGTCGGGCTCGGCGAGCATCCGGGGCCAGTCGACCGCCACGCCGAGGCCCTCCTCCAGCTCACGCCGGAACAGCTCGGCCACCTCGTCCAGTTCCAGGGGCCGGGTGAAGTCCTCCGTCAGCCGCCGCAGTCCGGCGACGGTCACGTGGCGCAGGGTGTGGCCGCGCCGGGGGCCCTGGACCTTGGGCAGCGAACGGCGCCGGGAGAAGCAGGAGATCGCCCCCCGGTGGCCGCTGCTGCGCAGCAGCAGCAGTGCGTCGACCGCCGTCAGGCTGGTGCCGATGATGCCGACCGACGCGTCGGGGTCGACCGCCTCCAGGCCGGTGCCCTGCCACATGGAGTGCACGTAGGACGGGACCTTGGTGAACTCCAGGTACTCGGTGGACGGCAGGTCCCCCAGGCACAGGAACGCGTAGTCGACGAGGAAGTGGTCCACGCCCGCGATCAGGTGCAGTCCGTCCCCGTCCTCGCGGCAGTCGCTGACCACGGCCTGGTGCGTGCGGACCCGGACGCCCGAGCGCCGGGCCTCGCCCAGCGCCTCGGCGAAGTACTCCTGGAGGTAGGAGGCGAAGAGCCGGCGCGGCACGTACTCGCCTCTCAGCGCCTCCTCGGGCACGTCGTCGCGGTCCGCCAGCCAGCGGACGAAGTGGTCCGGGTCGTCGGCGTGGACGCTCATCGTCCCGGCCCGCATGTTCAGCAGGTGGCAGTCGTGCGGCGTGCTGTAGGCGACCCCGGCGCCGAGGCGCTTCCCGGTCTCGAAGAGGTGGACCTCCGCGCCGTCGGCGTGGCCGCCGTCCACGAGGGAGCGCACGAGCGCGACGAACACCCCGACTCCGGTCGCACCCATGCCCACCACCGCCACGGTGGGCGGGCGGCGGCGGGCGGCTGCTGCCGGGGGTGTGGCGGCGTCACTGGCGGCTGGCATGGTGCCGTGGCCCTTCCTCTTCGTCCTCGGTGACCGTGGGCCGACGCCATGCCGGCACCACGCCTGGTCCGTGGGGCGCGGTGGCGGAACCGCTCCCCGGGTACGGTCAGCGGCCCTGCGGGCCGCGGTCGATCAGCTGGTCCCGCTCCGGTCCGACGGAGACGTACCGGACCGGGACGCCCACGAGCTCCTCGATCCGCAGGACGTAGTCCGCCGCCGCCCGCGGGAGGCCGGCGAAGTCGCGGACCCCGGTGAGGTCCTCGCTCCAGCCGGGCAGCTCCTCGTAGACGGGCCGCGCCCGCTCCAGCCGGTGGGTCAGCGGGAAGTCGGCGGTCCGCTCGCCCTCGATCTCGTAGGCGGTGCAGATCCGCAGCCCGCCCGCCCCGCTCAGCGAGTCCAGCTTGGTCAGCGCGATCTCCGTCGCCCCCTGGATCCGGGCGCCGTAGCGGGAGGCGACCGCGTCGAACGGGCCGATCCGGCGCGGACGCCCGGTGTTGACGCCGAACTCGCCCGAGCTCTGCCGCAGCCCGTCGGCCCACGCGCCGAACTCCTCGGTGACGAAGGGGCCCTCGCCGACGCAGGTGGAGAACGCCTTCATCACCCCGGTGACCCGGGTGAGCGAACCGCCGGGCAGCCCGCCGCCGACCGGCGCGTAGCCGGCCAGGGAGCTGGAGGAGGAGGTGAACGGGTAGATCCCCAGCAGGATGTCGCGGAGCGCCCCGAGCTGCGCCTCGAAGATGATGTGCCGTCCGGCCCGGTCCGCCTCGTGCAGGGTCGTCCCGACGTCGCGGATGTGCGGACGCAGCCGCAGTGCGAAGCGGTGGCCCCACTCGACCATGGCGTCCAGGGAGATCGGCGGCTTGCCGGGGTACAGGGCGCTGTTCGCCAGGTTCTTCCACGCCACGACGGGTTCCAGGCGGCGGCGCAGGTGGCCGCGGTCCAGCAGCTCGCCGAGCTGCAGCGCCTTCTTGAGGTAGCGGTCCCCGTAGACGGGCGCGATGCCGCGCCGGGTGCTGCCGAACGGCTGGTCCGCCAGCCGGTCCTCCTCCCAGGCGTCCTGGTCGCGGTGGAAGGGGAAGCAGACCGTGGCGCGCTCGGAGACGAGCAGGCCCGAGACGTCCACCCCGCGTTCCCGCAGCTCCTCCAGCTCCGCGTCGAGCGACTCCAGGTCGAGGACGGTGCCCGGGCCCACCACGTTGACGGTGCCGGGGTTGAAGATGCCCGACGGGACCAGCCGCAGCTTGAAGGTGCCCAGGGGGTTGACGACGGTGTGACCGGCGTTGTTGCCGCCCTGGTAGCGGACGACCAGGTCGGCCTCGCGGGCCAGGTAGTCGATCATCCGGCCCTTCCCCTCGTCGCCCCAGTTGATTCCGACGACCGCGTGCAGTGCCATGGGTGTGCGTGTCCTAGCGTCCTGCCGGGGCCCCGGACGGGCGTTCCGGCGTGTGGGTCTCAGATGCGGGCGACGCCGTCGCGGCGTGCGGCGGCGGCCACGGCTGCGGTGACGGCGGGGGCGACCCGCTCGTCGAAGCAGTCCGGCAGGATCCGGTCGGCGGTGACCTCGCCGGCCACCACGTCGGCGAGGGCGCGGGCGGCGGCCAGCTTCATGCCCTCGGTGATGCGGGAGGCGCGCACCCGGAGCGCGCCCGCGAAGATGCCGGGGAAGGCCAGCACGTTGTTGACCTGGTTGGGGAAGTCGGACCGGCCGGTGCCGACGACGGAGGCGTACCGGCGGGCCGCGTCCGGCAGGATCTCCGGGTCCGGGTTGGACAGCGCGAGGACGACGGCGCCGGGGGCCATGCCGGCGAAGTACTCCTCGGGGACCCGGCTGCCGGAGAGGCCGACGAACACGTCCGCGCCGCGCATCGCCTCCTCCAGGCCGCCCGTGGTCCCGGAGCGGTTGGTGACGGCGGCGAGCTCCCGCTTCTCCGGGTTCAGGTCCGTGCGGCCCCGGTGCAGTGCCCCCCGGCTGTCGCAGACCACCAGGTCGCCGATGCCGGCGCCGAGCAGGATGCGGGCGACGGCGAGACCCGAGGCGCCCGCCCCGGCGACCACCGCGCGCAGCCCGCCCAGCTCGCGTCCGCCGAGGCGGGCCGCGTTCCACAGGGCCGCCAGCACGACCACGGCGGTGCCGTGCTGGTCGTCGTGGAAGACCGGGATGTCCAGGGCCTCCTGGAGGCGGCGCTCGATCTCGAAGCAGCGCGGTGCCGAGATGTCCTCCAGGTTCACCCCGCCGAAGGAGGGCGCGAGGCGGACGACGGTGTCGACGATCTCGTCGACGTCCTTGGTGGCCAGGGCGATCGGCACCGCGTCGACGCCGCCGAACCGCTTGAACAGGATCGCCTTGCCCTCCATCACGGGCAGGGACGCCTCGGGGCCGATGTCCCCGAGGCCCAGCACGGCGGTGCCGTCCGTCACGACGGCGACGGTGGAGGCGCGCCAGGTGTAGTCGAGGGACGCCCCGGGCCGCTCGGCGATGGCCCGGCACACGTCGGCGACGCCGGGCGTGTAGGCCAGTGCGAGGTCCCTGCCGTCGCGGAGCGGCACGGTCGCGCCGACCGCCAGTTTGCCGCCCCGGTGGTACACGAGCGCCGGGTCCGCCTCCGGGTCCCCCTCCGGGGGCCGGGATGCGTGCTCCGTCTGGGTCGTCATGGTCGTCCCTCCTGGTCAGCGCTGTCGTGCCGGAGAGAACCTAGGGATCTTTGCCAAGACCTGTCAACCTTTGCCAAACCTTCCGATCTGGTCTACCGTCCAGATCGCCCCGGGCCGGCCGGCTCGGGCCGCATCGCACAGGGGAGACGAAACAGCCCATGAAGTTCCTCGCCACCGTCCTGTCGGCCACCGCCCTCGCCGCAGCAGCCGTCCTGTCGATCGCGGCATCGGCGCCGGCGCCGGAGCGGGGCGCCGACGCCGCCCACGCCTGGACGGCCGTCGCCGCCGACGCGCCGGCCGCCACGGCCGGCGTTGCCCTGATCGACTGGCCCTGAGGGGCGATCGGGACATCTGTTTGCCCCCACCTCATCCGGGTTTGCCTCGGGCAGGCAAAGGTTGTCATTCTTGACCCTTCAACCCGGACGGACGTCCCCGCCGGGAGCGGGCACAACGACGCAAGGTGGTGCGACTGGTGCTGGAGCAGCCCGAATTCGGTCGGCGCCTGCGGCAGCTGCGGCAGCAGCAAGGAAGATCCCAGGCGGACCTCACCGGCACCGGCATGTCCGCCGCCTACCTCTCCCGCCTGGAGTCGGGGGCCCGGCCGCCGACGGAGCGGGCGGTGGCCTACCTCGCCGCCCGGCTCGACCTGCCGGTCGAGGCCTTCGAGCTTCCCGCCGACTGCGACCTGGCCGACGCCCTGGCCGCCACGATGGGCCGGTCCGTCCCGGAGGGCGACCCGGAGGTCAGGGACATGCTCTCGCACGCCCTGGCGAACGCCGAGGACGCCGACCCGACCACCCGCTGGCAGGCGCTCGCCCAGCTCGCGCGGCTGCACGGCGCCCTCGGCGACCGCGGTCCCGAACGCGACACCCTGCTGGAGCTGACCGCGCTCAGCGACGAGCTGGCGCGGCCGGCCCTCCAGGTCCACGCCCGTCTGCAGCTCGCCCGCTGTGCACGCGGGCTGGGCGACCCGCGTGCCGCCCGGCGCGCCGTCCGCGAGGCCCTCGACCTCGGCGCGCGCCACCACGTGCACGTGCCTGCGGCCGAACTGACCCGCGCCCGGATGCTGCTGGTCTCGACCGAGGCGGAGCTCGGCGACCTGGCCGAGGCCGCCAGGCTGGCCGCCGAGGTCCACGCGGCCGTGGAGTGCGAGCGGGGCCCGCTGGCCGCCGAGGCCCGCTGGACGCTGGCGACGGTCCGCGCACGGCAGGGCGACCACGCGGGCGCGGCCGAGCTGATCCGGCATGCGATCGAGGGCCTGGACAGCCACGCGGACCTGACCCTCTGGATGCGACTGCGGCTGGCCGCCGCCTCGCTCGCCCTCCAGGCCATGCCGCCCGAAGCGGAACGCGCGCGGTCCTTCCTCGACACCCTCGACGCCGTACTGCCGCTGGTGGCGTCACCTCAGCACCTCGCCGAGTTCCTGCTGCTGAAGGGGCAGACGGCCTTCCTCCGCGGCGAACTGGAGCAGGCCCGGGCGGCCTGCCGTCAGGCCGCGGAGGGGCGTCAGCTCCTCTTCTACCGCGACCGGGTGCGCCTCGACGTGCTCGAAGCCCGCATCGCCGTCGCCTCGGGCGAACCGGAGGCCCTGGCCCGCCTGCGGCACCTCGCCGCGGAGGCGCAGGCGGCCGGCAACCCCGATCTCGCGGCCGAGGTCTGGCGCGCGGTGGCCGACACGCTCGCCCCGCCCCTCACCCCGGCCCCGTCCTCGGCCTGACGGCGCGCCGCGCCCTGGTCCGCACCGCTCCGTCCCGCCGGTGCGGGTGCGGACGACAGGGCGGCGCCGCCCGCGGCGATGCGGAGCAGGTGGCGGCGCGGGAGCGGGCGGGCGGTGCGGGGCACGGCGGCCGGGGCGGCGTCGGGGCGGTCTGCCTGGTCCACGGCTGCCTCACCGCGGCCCGACGGTGAACGGCGGCGGCTGCACCGAGGCCGCGCAACCGGTGTCGGGTGCCTCGGGGCGGTCGTAGAAGGAGGTGATCACGTGTGAGCCGCACGGGTTGATGAACGCGCCGTGCGCAACGCCGGCGAGCGTCACCACGGTCGACCTCGGCAGCGTCAGTGCGGCGTAGCGCCCCCAGACCGCGCCGGTCTGCGCGTCGAAGCTCCCGGAGACGGCCAGGGTCGGGACGGCGCTGCGGGTGGCCTCGCGGATGGACGGGTCCGCGGCGGGGACGCCCCAGACCCGGCACGCCTCGCGCAGGAACGCCAGCTGCGGCGCCTGGGCCAGGACCGTGGTGGGGAGGGCCGGGAAGGCCCGCAGGCCGGCGGTCAGCTGCTCGCGCGCGGTCTCGAAGGGGACCCATTCGCTGCACCACACGCTCAGGGAGAGACCGTGGGCGAAGACGCCGTCGCTGCCGGGCGGCCGGGTGGAGGCCCACTGCCCGGCGACCGCGGCCGGGTTGCCGCGGGCCAGCGCGTCCACGGCTGCGGGGAGGCCGGCGGGCGTGTGGCTGGCCCGGACGAGCCAGTTCACCAGTGCTCCGCCGTCCAGGACCACCTTCACCGGCCCCGCGCCCGGCACCGTCACCCGCGTGGTGACCGGACGGGCCTCCAACCGGTCCACCAGGCCGGTGAGGACGGAGGCGAGCTCCGGGTGGCGGCTGCGGCAGGCGGGCTGCGCCGCGCACGCACCGGTCATGGCGTCGAACGACTCCTTGGCGCTGCTCCAGGTCCAGCCGGGCGTCGCCACCGACGGCGGCACCACCCCGTCGAGCACCACCGACCGGATCCCCTGCGGGTGGCGGCGCATGTAGGTCAGCGCCAGCGCGGTCCCGTAGGAGTGGGAGAACACGTTCCACTCCCGGATGCCGAGCGCCGTCCGCAGGTCCGCCAGGTCGGCGGCGCTCTCGGTGGAGTTGTACGCCGCGAGGTCGACGCCCTCGGCGGCCAGCCGGCTGCGGCACGCGGACGCGGCCTGCACGTACAGGCGGCCGGTCGAGGGGGCGTCGTAGCGCAGCCCGATCCGCCGCCGGTAGAACCGGTCGATTTCGGGGCAGGTCAGGGCGGGTGGCGAGGAGAGCGTCCCGCGCTGCGACATGACGACGAGGTCGCGGTCCCGGTTCAGGCCGGCACCGGTGATCTCCGGAATGTCGCTGACGGCGTCCTGCCCCGGCCCCCCGGGCAGGAACACGACCGGGTCGCCGTGCGGCGCCGGGGAGCGGGAGGGGACGACCGCGACGGCCAGCCGGAGCTGCCGCCCGCCGGGAAGGGCCCGGTTCTCGGGCACCACCAGGTGTCCGCAGCGGGCCCTCGCCCCGTGCGGAAGCGTGGGCGGGCACGGGCCCGGTACGAACCGCGGCACCCGGCCCGCCCCCGCCATGGGCCCGTCGGCGACGGCTGCGCCCGGCACGGCGGGCCGGGCCGACAGGGCCGACAGGGCGGCGGCCAGCAGGCAGGCCAGGACGACCGGCTTCGCGGCCCTCATCGCGACGGTCCGGATTCGTTGCGGACGGGCGCCGCGCCGTCCCGTGCGGGCACGGCATCCGCCCGGCACGTCGTCGTCACCACGGTCATCGGGACCTCCTGGGGTTCGCCGGGAGCCGGCCGGTCAGGCGGGGGTGAGGGCGGTGGGACCACGCTGCCGGCGTCCGCACGGCCCGGCGTGCGGCAGTCGTCCGGCCTGCCTGCCACCGGACCGGCCTCGGCGTGCACCGGCTCCGCCGGCGGCCTGACCCTGCAGCCGCAGAGCGCCCCAGGGCGCCCACCCCGGCCCGGCACGCGGCCGCACTCCTCAGCACTGCGGCGCGTCCTCCGGCGGACGACATCCGAACGGGCACGGCTCTCCCCGGACAGGAGGGCGGCGCAGCAGCACCACCGCCGATCATCACGCAAGGTGCCGGTGTGCGCACTCCCGGCGAGAGTTCCGGGCGTCCGGCCCGGGCGCCGGCCGCGGAGCACGGCATGGGCGGAGGACGGCTCCCCGCTTCCCGTCGCAGTGGCCGCCGTTGATCCGACCGGGTGGCCGGAGCCGTGAATGAAGGGGCGGGGCGTCCGCGGGGCGGCTCCGCCGGGGAGGTGCGCGGTGCGCCGTCGACCGGTCACGGCCGGACGGCCGCTGCGTGCGGCACGTCCTCGGCCCGGAGCACGCGGTGCGGTCCTCCCGGCACCGGCGGGTGCGGTGGCACGGGCTCCCGCCGCGGCCGTCGGAGCCGCCGCCGGAGCCGTGGGGGCCCCGCATCCGCGCAGCCCTTCCGAAGCGGTACGGGTGCCGACTCGGCCTGTGCGGCATGTGCCGCACGAGGGCGGCGAGTCCGGCGCATTCCGGCCAGGTCGGCCGTGACGGCACGCCGAGCCGGGGGCGCAGCACTGCGTTCTCGCGGCGCAACGCGAGCAGCTCGACGTCTTCGGCGTCCTGCGAGCGGGAGAGCGGCAGGAGCAGACCGAGGAGCCGCAGGAAGAGGAGGTGGAGCACGAGCAGCGCCGTGCAGTCCGATCTCGAGGGACCGGGCGAGACTGCAGCCTGGCTATCCGGGAGCTGTGCGTGACCACTGGAGCCGGGCAGCCCCTTCGGTGTCAGGCCCTGCCCCAGGTCACCGGGAATCCGGAACGACACCGGCTGCCGGACTCCGGTGTGCCGACCTGGTCCTCCGCACTGTCGCGCGCGGGACGCCAGGTGGCTTCGAACACCACGGTCCCCCCGTCCTCACCGGCGCCGCACCCGCGCCGGCGACCCGGCTCAAGGCCCTTGTCCGCCGTTGTCGGGCCAGGTCGTGTCCTGCCGTTGCCCCAGCCGTTGGCGCTCCCCGTAGGCCGCCTGCCGCACCACCTGATCGTCCTCCAGCCCCGCACCCAGCGCGCCGCCCACCGTCCCCATGGACGTGATGAACCATGCGAGGGACAGGTAGTAGGCCGCGCCGGGTTCGTGCCCGAGCACCGGTCCCAGCGTCCCGGGTGCGAGCAGGAACAGTGCCGTGAGAGCGATGAGCACGTACAGCACGGCGTACAGGAAAGCGATCCCCAGGTAGAGGGTGACGACTGTGGCCAGGTTGTACAGCCGAGCCTGATGCCGGGCCGGTCTGCCCCGGGGCCGCTCCCACAGTTCGTGGTCGATGACGAGCCAGGCCACCACAGCGGTGACGGAGAGAAAGGTGAGCCCGCAGGCCCGGCCTGGACCGAAATGGCGGCTGACGTTCCAGACGTCGCTGCTCAGCAGGCCGAAGGAGGCAGTCGCGAAGACGACAGCGAGGACCCGGGACAAGCCGGTGAACAGCAGCCACGGGCGGTTGGCCCGGACCATTCCGGTGAGCAGGCGCAGTCTCCCGCTGCGGCCCGGCAGCACCAGATACCGCTCGGTCCCGCCCGGCCGCTGCACATCCTCCTGTGCCGACGTGGGTTCGGCCGCCGCTGCGAGGAGTTCGGAGACGGCGTAGAGCGCCGCATCCCGCGCCCTGCGGGTGACGCGGAACCATCCGAGTGACGGCAGAGACACCAGGCCGACACGCTCAGGCCGGCTCACCATCAGCACGACGGGCCGGGCGTTGGCCCGGTAGGGCAGGTCCGTGACGAACAAGGCCAGGTCCCACGTTCTGTCGTGCAGTCGTTCGGTGAGCGCCTGCACCATGCTCGGCGAGTCGCCCTGCGCGGCGAGCGCGAGGGCGCTGGAATTCACCGACACACGCCAGTCCACGTCCACCCGGACTCCGCTGAGGAGGCCGGTGAGCTCGGCCTTCAGGCGGTGCGCGATGTCGGTCGGCCACCCGGGGTCGGACACCAGGACGAGATCGAGCGTCACTCGTCCGGCCGGGTCACCCTGTTCTGGTGCGTTCATCGTTCCGGTGCGTCCATCCATCGCCGTGGACAGTCGGCGCGACTTCGGGTTCAGCCGTGCTCGGGGGGTGGGCGGGTCCTGCGGTGTTCGTCGTCTGTTCCGCCGCCCGGTGGCGCCGGACGGGTGGAGCCGTCGCCCTCCTTCCCGGGGCTCGTCGCCCGCCCTGTGTCATGCGAGCCAGGCGGACTCCTTGTGGCGTATGCGCGGGGAGACGTCCGAGCCGCCCACGGGGGCGGGCGTGCCCATGCTGCCGGGTACGGCCGAATGCCCCAGGTGCCGGTGGACGAAGTGGATGGCCATCGCGCCCTCTCCTGCCGCCGATGCCACCCGCTTCACCGAGCCGCTGCGGACGTCCCCGACCGCGAAGACCCCGGGCAGGCTGGCCTCCAGGGTCATGCAGGAGCGCCCGCGACCGTGCCACACCTCGGGGCGGGCACATGCCTCCAGGGCCTCGGGCCCGGTGAGGACGAAACCGCGGGAGTCGAGGGCGATGGTGCCGGCGAGCCACTCGGTGTGGGGGTCTGCGCCGGTGAAGACGAACAGGCCCCGTACGGCGAGCGGGCGGTGCCGGCCCGTGCGGTTGTCGACCACGTCGAGCTCCTCGAGGACCTGCCGGCCCACGACCTTGGTGACCTCGGTGTGCAGCATGACCTCCACCTGCGGATGGGCGTCGACCTGGTCGATCAGGTAGCGGGACATGTGGGCCTCAAGGCTGGGCCCTCGGACCAGCAGGTACACCTTCGGCGCGTACCCGGCGAGGAACAGCACCGCCTGGCCCGCCGAATTGCCGCCGCCGACCACGGCCACCGGGTCGGTGCGGCACTGCTGGGCCTCGTAGACGTTCGCCGAATAGTGGACGCTTGTTCCCTCCAGACGTTCGATGCCGGGCACCTGCAGCCGGCGGTAGCGGGCGCCCACAGCCAGCACGACGGCGCGGGCGGCGATCCGGCTGCCGTCGGCGAACGCCACCACGTAGTGGTCGTCGTCCTCAGGTCGGAGACCGGTCGCCTCCGCCGGGATGCTGATCCTGGCGCCGAACTTGTCGGCCTGGAGCAGGGCACGCTCGGTGAGCTCGGCGCCGGAGATCCCGGAGGGGAAGCCGAGCAGATTCTCGATGCGGGACGACGTGCCGGCCTGGCCCCCGGTGGCCAACGCCTCCACCACGGTGGTGCTCAGGCCCTCGGACGCGGCGTACACCGCGGCAGCGAGACCGGCGGGTCCGGAGCCGACGATGAGGACATCGCCGTGACAGCCTGCGGCAGGCAGTGCCGGCAGGCCGATGAGCCGGGCCAGTGCCGCGTTGCCGGGGTTGCGCAGCAGGGTGGTGTCCCGCCAGATGACCAGCGGTGTCTCCTCCGGGCCGACGCCGAAGCGGCGCAGCAGTCCCTCGGCCTCCTCATCGGTCTCCAGGTCGATCCACCGGTGCGGGAGCCGGTTGCGGATGGCGAACTCGCGCAGCCGCCTGGTGTCGGGCGAGTAGCGCGAGCCGATGATGCGGAAGCCGGCTCCCTGTCCGACGAGCAGTGCGCGACGGCCCAGACAGGCGCGCAGTACGACGTCTCCGATCGTCGCGTCCCGGGCCACCAGGCGGCGCAGCTCGTCCACGGAGACGACGAGAACCTGGCCCGGCTCCCTGGCGACAGCTGAGTAGAAGGCCACCTGCCCGTGGAGGAGGCCGAGTTCGCCCATGAAGCGGCCGGGGCCGTGCACGCGCAGCACGTGCTCCTCGGGGGTGCCGTAGTCCTCGACGACTGCGACGGAACCGCTGAGGACGACGAAGAACGTCTCGCAGCGCTCGCCCTCCTGGATCAGCACGTCGTTCGGGGCCGTGCTCCGGTGCTGCCCGCGCTCCGTCAGACGCGCTATCTGGTCCTCCGTCAGGCGAGGATAAGCCCCGTTGACATCCGGGGTCTCCCGGCATGCGGCCTCGTCCGTTCCCTCGGGCACCGGTTCTTCGCCCGGCAGCAACTGGTCGCCGGACATCAGACGAACGCCTCGTGGACGTAGCACCAGCGCCATTCCTCGCCGGGCTCGAACGACCGCACGATCGGATGGGCGTCGGCGGCGGCGTGCCTGCGCGCGTGCTTGTTGGGCGAGGAGTCGCAGCAGCCGACGTGCCCGCAGGTCAGGCAGAGCCTCAGATGGACCCACGGGGAGCCGAGCAGCAGGCACTCCTGGCACCCTTGCGGGGTCCGGGGCCGGACCGGCTTGACGAGCGCGAGGTGGGGGTCTGCGTACAGGGTCATCCGGATCACCCTTCCCGGGTCATGATCGACTGCTCCACCCACTGGCGCAGAACGGGGGCCGGTGCCGCTCCTGTCTGCCGGGCGACGGCCCTCCCCTTGTCGAGGACGAGCAGTGTCGGCACCGCCTGCACCTCGAAACGCTGCGACAGCCGCGGGCTTCTGTCGACGTCGACCTTGACGAGTTTGATTCGGCCGGCGAGGTCGGTGGCCACCTGCTCCAGCGCCGGGCTGACCGTGCGGCAGGGACCGCACCAGGTGGCCCACAGGTCGACCACGACGGGGACATCGGCCTGCTCGGCGATCTCGGTGAAGTCGTCGTCACCCGCATCCACCGTCCACGGCAGGGGCTGCTTGCAGTGTCCGCACGTGGGGCGCCCCTTCGCAGCCACGGGTGTCCGGTTCCTGCGCCCGCAGTTCGGACAGCTGACGGTCACCGCCTGGATCGTGTTCATGCCGCCCTCGCTTCCCCCGCCGCCCCGGGCTGCTCGTAGGAGAGCACCAGTTCGCCCGCCTGGGCGTCGACCCGGATCGTGGCGCCGTCCTGCACGTCGCCGCGCAGCAGGGCCCGTCCGATGAGCGTTTCCACCTCGTGGGAGATGTAGCGGCGCAGCGGTCGCGCGCCGTACACCGGGTCGTAGCCCTGCTTCGCGATGAACTCCTCCGCCATGTCGGTGAGTTCGACGGTGATGCGGCGCTCGGCGAGTCGGCGGCGCAGCTCGTCGAACTGCAGCTCCACGATCTGCTCGATCTGTGCCTCGCCGAGCGGCTTGAACAGCACGATGTCGTCGACGCGGTTGAGGAATTCCGGCCGGAAGTGGCCGCGCAGCTCGGCCATGACCAGGGCCCGCGCGTCCGGCTTGATCTCGCCCCCGGCCGTGACGCCGTCGAGGAGGTGCTCGGAGCCGATGTTGGACGTCATGATGATCACGGTGTTGCGGAAGTCGACCGTGCGGCCCTGGGAGTCGGTGATCCGGCCGTCGTCGAGGACCTGCAGCAGGGTGTTGAAGACGTCGGTGTGCGCCTTCTCGACCTCGTCGAACAGCACGACCGAGTACGGCTTGCGGCGCACGGCCTCGGTGAGCTGGCCGCCCTCCTCGTAGCCGACGTATCCGGGCGGTGCGCCGACGAGCCGGCTGACGGTGTGGCGCTCCTGGTACTCGCTCATGTCGAGGCGGACCATGCTGTCCTCGGAGTCGAACAGGGCCGCTGCGAGTGTCTTGGCGAGCTCTGTCTTCCCCACGCCGGTGGGGCCGAGGAAGATGAACGAACCGATGGGCCGGCGCGGGTCGCGGATGCCGGAACGGGCCCGGATGATCGCGTCGGCCACGAGCTTGACCGCCTCGTCCTGGCCTATGACCCGCTCGCGCAGGATCTCGTCCAGGCGCAGCAGCTTCTCCCGCTCGCCCTCCTGGAGGCGTGCGACGGGAATGCCGGTCCAGGCGGCGACGATCTCGGCGATCTCCTCCTCGGTGACGACCTCCCGCAGCAGCCGGCTCTGGCCCTGCTTCGCGGCCAGTTGCTCCTCCTCGGCCTTCAGCCGGCGTTCGAGTTCCCGGAGTCTGCCGTAGCGGAGTTCAGCGGCCCGGTTGAGGTCGTAGGTGCGCTCGGCCTCCTCCGCCTCGTGACGCACCTGCTCCAGTTCCTGGCGCAGTTCCTGCACCCGGCGGATCGCCTGGCGTTCGGCTTCCCACTGGGCGTGCTTGGCGTCGGCCTCGGCCCGCAGGTCGGCGAGTTCCTTGCGCAGTTCCTCCAGGCGGGCCATGCTGGCCGCGCCGGTCTCCTTGGACAGGGCCGCCTCCTCGATCTCCAGGCGGGTCACCCGCCGAGTGATCTCGTCGAGTTCGGCGGGCATGGAGTCGATCTCGGTCCGCAGCCGGGCGCACGCCTCGTCGACGAGGTCGATGGCCTTGTCGGGCAGGAAGCGGTCGGTGATGTAGCGGTGGGACAGCGTCGCCGCCGCGACCAGTGCCGTGTCCTGGATCTTGACACCGTGGAACACCTCCAGGCGTTCGCGCAGGCCTCGCAGGATGGAGATGGCGTCCTCGACGTCCGGCTCGTCGACCAGCACCTGCTGGAAACGGCGTTCGAGCGCGGCGTCCTTCTCGATGTGCTTGCGGTACTCGTCGAGGGTGGTCGCGCCGATCATGTGCAGTTCACCGCGGGCCAGCATGGGTTTGAGCATGTTGCCCGCGTCCATGGAGCCCTCGGCCGCCCCCGCGCCGACGACCGTGTGCAGTTCGTCGACGAAGAGCAGGATCCGGCCCTCGGCCGCCTTGACCTCGCTGAGTACGGCCCTGAGCCGTTCCTCGAACTCGCCGCGGTACTTGGCACCCGCCACCAGTGATCCCATGTCCAGAGCGAACACCGTCTTGTCGCGCAGGCCTTCGGGGACGTCACCGCGCACGATGCGCTGGGCCAGGCCCTCGACGATGGCGGTCTTCCCCACGCCGGGATCGCCGATGAGGACGGGGTTGTTCTTGGTCTTGCGGCTGAGGATCTGGGTGACGCGGCGGATCTCCGCGTCGCGGCCGATGACGGGGTCCATCCGCCCGGACCGGGCCTCGAGGACCAGGTCACGACCGTACTTCTCCAGCGCCTCGTAGGCCTGTTCGGGATGTGCGGAGGTGACCCGCTGGTTGCCGCGGACCTGGGTGAGTGCGCTGAGGAACGACTCCCGGGTCACACCGTGCTGCTTGAACAGCCGTCCGGCGGCGGTCGCCGGGCCTTCCTCCGCGAGGGCGAGCACCAGGTGCTCGACGGACACGTACTCGTCCTTGAGGCGTCTGGCCTCCCGCTCGGCCGCGTCCAGCAGGCGGGACAGCCGCTGGGTGACGAAGACCTGCCCGGGTGCCGCGCCGGGGCCGGTGACCCGGGGACGCCGGGCCAGTTCCTCCTGCACGGCGGTCCGCAGTTCCTCGGGTTCCCTGCCCGCCTGCTGCACCAGCCGCGGGACGAGGCCGTCCGCCTGGTCGAGGAGGGCGAGCAGCAGGTGCTCACCGTCGACCTCGCTGTGCCCCATGCGGACGGCCACCGTCTGGGCCTCCTGCAGGGCCTCCTGGGACTTCTGGGTGAGGCGGTTCATGTCCATGGCGGTATGTCACTCCTCGTACCGGCGCGGCGCAGTGCGGCTTCGAGCAGGCTGATGCGGTCCAGCAGGTCGAGCACCAGGCCGATGGATGCGTAGTTGAGGCACAGCCCGGTGCGCAGCCGCTGGACCCGGGCGAGGGCGGCCGGTGCCGCGGGTGCGAACACCAGCCCTCCGGAGGCGTCACGCTCGGCCTCGACCAGCCCCAGAGCGACGAACCGGCGGATGAGGTCGGGATGGACGCCGGAGCGGCGGGCAACCGTCTGCAGGGAGAGCCTGGGCACCGGTACGATCGCGTACTGGACGCGTGCCGGCGGGGCAGCGGTCAGCGAAAAGGCCTGACGCGCCTCGGCGGGTCGGTCGCTCATCGTGTCCTCCTGGGGTCGAACGAGGAGACAGCGGCGAGCTCCTCGAACAGTTCGCGCTCCCGGTCGCCGACCTCGGGCGGCACCATGACCCGGAGCTCGGCGTAGAGGTTGCCGTCGGCACCACGCGGTCCCGGCAGGCCCTCACCGCGCAGCCGCAGCCGCCGACCGCTGGAGGACCCGGCGGGCACGGCCACCTTGGCCGTCGCCCCGCTCGGCGTGGGCACAGGAACCGTCGCGCCCAGCGCGGCCTCCCAGGGGGTGACCGGAAGCTGCACGTACACATCCCGGCCGTCGACGCGGAACCGGGGGTGCGGCTGGATCCGCACCCGCAGGTACAGGTCCCCCGCGGAGCCGTCGCCGCTGCCGCGGCCGCCCTCGCCCGCCAACCGGATGCGCTGCCCGTCGACGACGCCGGGCGGTAGGTCCACCTCGTAGCGCCGCTGCCCGGAGGGCCCGGCGAGGGTGACGGTACGGCGGCCTCCGCGGTGGGCCTCCTCGACGGTGAGCGGCAGCTCGGCCTCCTGGTCGGCTCCGGGGACACGGATGCGTCCGCCGCCCCCGAAGAACGAGCCGAACAGGTCGTCGACGTCGACGCCCTCCGCGCCGAAGCCGCTGGTGGCGTATCTGCTGCGGGGGCCGCCCCCGGTGGACCGGCGGAAGCCGCTGCCGGGGCCCGCGCCGGCACCGACCCGCTCCTCCCAGTCCTCGGGGACCTTCCGGAAATCCTCGCCGAAGCGGTCGTAACGGCTCCGCTGGTCAGGGTCGGACAGGACGCTGAAGGCCTCGTTGACCTCCTTGAACCGCTCCTCCGCCGAGGGGTCCTTGTTGACGTCGGGGTGGTACTTGCGGGCCAGTGTGCGGTACGCCCGCTGGATCTCGTCCTTGTCGGCGTTGCGCGGGATCCCGAGAAGCTCATAGAAGTCGCGTGCCATGGCCCGTCACTCCCGCTTGGCGACCGTCACGGCGGCCGGCCTCAACTGCCGCTCGGCCTCGCCGTAGCCGGGGCGCAGCACCTGCGCCACGGTGTTCGGTTCGGCGTCGGGGTCCTGGACCACGCCGACGACCTCGTGCCGGGAGGGGTCGAACGGGACGCCGGTCTCCGCGTGACGCCCGTACCCGAGGCGCTCGAGGATGGACACGGCCTGGTCGCGCACGGCGCGGACCCCCTCGACGATCGCCCCGGGGTCGGAGGCCGCGTGGTCCAGTGCCAGTTCGAGGTTGTCGATGACGGGAAGAAGGGCCGCGGCCGTGCGGGCGCGTTCGGCCGCGCGCTCCCGGTCCAGTTCCCTGACGTGCCGCTTGCGCAGGTTGTCGAGGTCGGCGAGCGCACGCCGCCAGCGGTCCTCGACCGCCTTCAGCGCGGCCGCGTACTCGTCCTCGGCCCCGGCCGGACCGGTGGCCGTATCGGGCCCCGGCTCGGCCTCCGTGGCCGGCGGGGCGGGCTCGGGCAGATCGCCCTGCGGCGGTGGTACCGCGCCGGCGGGCGGCCGGTCGGGTGCTCGGTCCTCGGGAGGGATCGGCATGGCGCTTACCTCAGCCCTTGTCGAACTCGGCGTCGATCACGTCTTCGTCGGCGCCGGCCTCACCCGGCCCGGAGCCGTCCGGCCCGGCGGTGCCCGACGGACCACTCGCCGCCGTGGTTTCAGCCCGGTGGGCGGCGAGCCCGGCATGGACCTGCTGGAGTTCGGAGATCAGCGGCCTGACCTTGTCCACTCCGGCCTCGTCCTTGACCGCGTCGCGGGCCTCGGCCACCAGCATCTCGGCACGGGCCTTCTCGTGCGCGGGCGCGGCGTCGCCCAGTTCGTGCAGGCGCTTCTCGACCTGGTAGGCGGTCGCGTCCAGTTCGTTGCGGGCGTCGACGGCCTCCCGCAGCGCATGGTCCTGGTTCCGGTTGCGCTCGGCCTCCCCGACCATGCGCTCGACCTCGCTCCGGTCGAGGTTCGAGCTCTCGCTGATGGTGATGCCCTGTTCCTTGCCGGTGTCCTTGTCGCGGGCGCTGACATTGAGGATGCCGTTGGCGTCGATGTCGAAGGTGACCTCGACCTGGGGTTCGCCCCGCGGCGCCGGCCGGATGTCAGTGAGCTGGAACCGGCCGAGGACCCGGTTGTCGGCGGCCCGTTCACGCTCGCCCTGGAGCACGACGACATCCACCGCCGGCTGGTCGTCCGTGGCGGTGGAGAAGGTCTCACTGCGGCGCACCGGGATGGTGGTGTTCCGCTCGATGACCTTCGTCATCACGCCGCCCCGGGTCTCGACGCCCAGCGACAGCGGGGTGACGTCGAGCAGCAGGACGTCCTTGACCTCACCTTTGAGGACCCCGGCCTGGATCGCGGCGCCCATCGCCACGACCTCGTCGGGGTTGACGCTCATGTTGGGGTCCTTGCCGCCGGTCAGCCGGCGCACCAGCGCCTGGACGGCGGGGATGCGGGTGGAGCCGCCGACGAGAATGACCTCGTCGATGTCGTTGTCGCTGACCTTGGCGTCGCTCATGGCCTGCTCGACCGGACCGAGGCAGCGCTCCAGCAGGTCCGCGGTGATCTGCTCGAAGGTGGACCGCATGATCGTCGTGGTCAGGTGCTTGGGGCCCGAGGCGTCAGCGGTGACGAACGGCAGGCTGACATGCGTCTGGGCCACGGAGCTGAGTTCGGTCTTCGCCTTCTCTGCCGCTTCGAACAGGCGTTGCAACGCCTGGGGATCCCTGCGAAGGTCGATGCCGTTGTCCTTCTGGAAGCCGTCCGCGAGGTGGTCGACCAGCCGCCGGTCGAAGTCGTCTCCGCCCAGATGGCTGTCACCCGCTGTGGAACGCACCTCGACCACGCCGTCACCGACGTCGAGGATGCTCACATCGAACGTGCCGCCGCCCAGGTCGAAGACGAGTACCGTCTCATGCTGCTTCTTGTCCAGTCCGTAGGCGAGGGCGGCCGCGGTCGGCTCGTTGACGATCCGCAGCACTTCCAGGCCCGCGATCCGGCCGGCGTCACGGGTCGCGGTGCGCTGGGCGTCGTTGAAGTAGGCGGGCACGGTGACGACTGCCTCCGTGACCCGCTCCCCCAGCTGCTTGGAGGCGTCGTCGGCGAGCTTGCGCAGCACCAGGGCGCTGATCTCCTCGGGCGCGTACAGCTTGTCGCGGACCTTGAAGCGGGCCTCGCCGTTGTCTCCGGGGACGACGTCGTAAGCGACGGCCTTCGCCTCGTCGGGGACCTCGTCGAAGTGCCGGCCGACGAACCGCTTGGCCGAGTAGATGGTGCCCTTGGGGTTGAGGATGGCCTGGCGCCGGGCCAGCTGGCCCACCAGACGCTCACCGGTGTCGGTGAAGGCCACCACGGACGGCGTCGTCCGGTGGCCCTCGCTGTTGGGCACGACGGTCGGCTCGCCGCCCTCCCAGACGGCGATCACCGAGTTGGTGGTGCCCAGGTCGATTCCGACTGCCTTGGCCATGAGGAACTCCTTCCACGGCGGTCGACGTCCGTCGGCGGCCGTTCACCCTCCGGGCCCTGTTCGCCCGGCTTCGACGCTTCGGCGCTCACGCAGTCGGCGGCGGGCCCCTCCGGGGCGGCAGCCCTTCGGGGAGGCGCTCCCCGGACTCCGGCCGGCCCTCCTCCCCGGCCCGGCGACCGGCCGCACGGCCTCTTCGGCGACGTCCTCGTCCGCCATGGGGCCGCACCCGCCGGACCGCATCGGGTGCACGGAGGTGAAAGCCGGCGGGCGCCTCGGGCCCCGTGCGGCAGCACGCCGGCCGGACGTCGGCGGCCGCGCCGGTGATCAGCCTGTTCAGGACGAGGAACCGAAGGGGGACGACCGGGCTCAGCCGGTCCGGCAGCCCCGAGGATCCAGCAGGCAGGCGTGCCGGGCTGCGCTCCGGTGGCCGCGCCGTGCAGCGCGGCCTCGTCGTGCCCCGTGCGAGCGATCACCGGCTCTGCCGGGCCTTCATCCCTGCCGGTGATCACCGCTTCCTTCACGGGAAAGCCCTGGTCGGCGAGGCGATCGACGGTACGTTCGGCTGCCTGGCCCACCGGGGGCGGGGCAGCGATCGCACGGGCCTGCTCGTTCATGGCCAGTCCTTTCCCGCGGTGACCGCCGAGCGGTCCCCGCAGGTCCCAGCATGGCTGTTCACACGTTCGCCGGACCTGCGCACGGCGGGTCGAAAAGTGGCACCGGCGGTCGGTCTGCGAGGACAGGAGGCGGGACGGACGATTCGGGTCGGCGACGCGCAGCGGGGGACCCGGAATCCGGCCTAGCATGAGATGGGGAGAACGGAGTGATCCCATGGCCGACCGTACGAGGCAAGGACTGTCTCCGCGCCGGGACGCTCGGGAGACGGACGTCGTGGACTCCGCCGTGACCGCGGACGAGCAGCGGCACCTCCCCGGCCGAGGGGCCGCTCCGGCTCGGAGCGCAACGGACCCGTACGGGCTGCTGGCACTCTCGCGCACCCTGTTCGACAGCACGGACGCGCGCGAGATCCTCGGTCTTGCCCTGACGCACGTCGCTGTCCTCGGGCCGTTCCGCGCCGAGCTCGGCCTTCTGTCGAACGGCGACGAGCCGGTCGGCGCCGCCGGATCCGCGGATGCGGTCGAGGCCCGGGCGCAACTGCGGAGGCTGGCCCGGACGGACGGCCCCCTGACGCTTCCCGGGCGGCCCTGGTGCTGGGCGTTCGGCCTGCGAGGCCCCGAGGGCGTACTCGGCCACCTGGCGGTGTCGTCACGGTTCCCCCCTCGAGAGCAGGACCGCTTCCTCCTCTCGATGCTCGTGCGGCTCACCGCGGCCGCCCTGTCCCTGGCGATCGCACGACGCCGGCAGAGCGACGACGCCCGGGAGCTGAGCAGGCTGCGCAGCCAGCAGGCCGGCGTCCTCGGGCAGCTGGACGCCCTGCGGACGGAAATCCGGCAGCAGCGGACCGTCCACGAGACGCTCGACCGGGTCGCGGCCCTGGGGAGCGGAGAGGACGGCCTCACCCGGGCGCTGTACGAACTCACCGGTCTGCCGGCACTCGTCGAGGACCGCTTCGGCAACCTGCGTTCCTGGGCGGGCCCGGGCCCCCCCACCCCCTACCCGGTGCCGGTCACCGCCCGCCGGGAGGAGATGCTGCGCGAGGTGGCCCTCCGAGCGGAACCGGTCCGGGTCAAGGACCGGCTGGTCGCCCTGGCCCGGCCACGCGGCGAGGTGCTGGGCGTGCTGGCCCTGATGGACCCCGACGGGACGGCGGACGCCCTCACCGTGTTCGCACTGGGCCAAGCCGTGCGGTCGCTCTCCCTGGAGCTGATGCATCTGCGCAACCTGGCGGAGGCAGAGCTGCGACTGCACCGCGAGCTGGTCGAGGACCTGCTGGAGGGCACGGACGAGAAGAGCGCGTATGCCAGATCCGACGCCGTCGGCCACGACCTGCACCGGCCGCACTACGTGGTGGTGGTGCACTGCATCGGCAGGATGACGGACGAACGCCTGACGCGCCCCGTCGAGCGGGCGGCGGCGGCGCTGGGCCTGCGGCCGCTGACCATGCGCCGCGGCGACTGCATGGTCCTGCTGACCGGGACGAGGCCCGACGAGGCCACGCTGGACGAGGCGCTCGACCGGGAGTTCGGCACGCACAGCTGGTCGGCCGGGGTCAGCGCCCGCTGCGACTGCCCCGGCAGCATCCCCCGCTGCTACCAGGAGGCGCTGCGGGCCCTGGAGGTGCGGCAGCGCTCCCGTGAACGGGACGGATCGACGTTCTTCGACGACCTGGGGCTCTACCGGATCCTGGGGCCCGGGAACGACCTCCACGAGCTGGAGGCGTTCGTCCGCGAGTGGCTCGGGTCCCTCATCGACTACGACAAGCGGCACGGCACGGACATGGTGCAGACGCTCTCCGAGTACTTCGACTGCGGTGGCAACTACGACGAGACCGCCACCGCTCTGGCCGTTCACCGCAGCACCCTGCGCTACCGCCTCCAGCGCATCCGCGAGATCGGCGGCTGCGACCTCGCGGACGTGGACACCCGGCTCAATCTCCAGGTGGCAACGCGCGTGCGGAAGATCATGCTCGGCGGACAGGGCTGACCGCGGTCCTGCAGGGCGGGCACGACCTGCAGCGGAGGCGGCCACCACGTCGGCGCGCGGCATCGTGCGCCCTGCGGTAGCGGGGCAGTGCTGTGGTGGAGCCCTGCCCATCCTGCTCGCACTGCTTCTCGACACTCGGCCGTGTGTGCGGGCGGCCCGCCCCCCGCAGGGGGGCGAGGCGCACGCGGCAGGGGTGGCGGGCCGGCGGGTCCGGCGGTGTTCCGATGCGACCGGACGGGCTCCGGCGCCGCCGGGGTCACGCGCCGGGGTCGGCCTGCGGTGGGATCGTCCAGTCGGCGAGGGGCAGGCGTGCGCCGGAGGACTCCGGGCCGCGGCAGCTGCGCCGGTGCCGGCGGGCGATGTGGTCCGGGCGCAGGGTGCGGTGGAAGGCGGGCAGCAGGTGCAGCCGCCGCGCGTGGGCCCACAGGCGCGGGTGGTCGGCGATGCGCCGGACGGCGTCCTCGTCGAGGTGGAGCCGGTGCACCAGGTCCAGTTGGACGAGCGTCGCCCACAGGTGCACGTCGGCGGCGGTCAGGTGCGGTCCGGCGACGAAGTGCCGGTCCGTCAGGCGGTGCTCCAGCGCCGCGAGGGAGGACAGGATCGTCCGCAGGGCTTCGCCGTCGCGCCTGCCGGCCGGGGCGCGGCCCGCGCGCTGGGCGGCCTCGCCGATCCCCTCGTCGAGGAGGAGCGCGAGCTCCTCGAGGTCCGCGTCGGCGTGCGGGGGGTAGAGGCCGGTCGCGTCCGCCGCCGGTCCGCCGGGGAGGCGGGTGGCGAGGTCCCGCATGATGTCGGGCGCGTGGTTGCTGACCAGCCGTCCGCTCCACCGGTCGCACAGCGCGGGGACGGTCACGGGCCCGTCGTACCGGTGGCGGCTGGCCTCGTAGGCCCGTCGCAGGTCCCGCAGTCCCTGCGCGGCGCCGTCCCGCGCCCGGCCGCCCGGTGCGGCGGGCGCGTCGAGGTCCTCGGCCACCGGGTCCAGCACGGTGACGGACACCTGGCCCTCCAGCCCGGCGAGGGAGAGGGTCACGGCGGTGCGCAGGGACAGGGGACACGCGAGCGACAGGTACAGGTGGTAGCGGTGCAGCGCGGGGTAGTAGCCGCTGCGTGCGTCGCTGCCGATGCGGCCGCGGAAGCGCTGGACGGGCCCCTCCGCTCCGGACAGCTGCGGCAGCCGGTCCGGGCGCGGGCGGAGAGCGTGGCCGGCGGTGGTCCTCGGGGCGGTCTCGGACATGGTGTCCCCCTGGGGTCGGACGGGTCGTCGGTGCGGAAGCGGGGAGGCAGGGAGGTGGGGGAGTGTGCACGCACGCCGTGCGGCCGGCGGCGTCGGCCGCGACGGCGGAACGGCGGACGGTGCCGGACCGCCGGATGAGGGCGGCTCGCGTCGTGTGCCCCCGGGCGCGGTCGGTACCGCAGCTGCCTCGGCGGCGGGCGGGTTCCCTCCGGGCGGGGGAGAGACCTCAGCGGGTGCGACAGCCCGCGCTGCACACGCGCAGCAGGTCGATGTGGCGGCGTACGGTCAGCGCCGGGCGGCGTGGGGGCGTGCACAGGTCCCCGGACGAGGCACGTGCGGGAGCGGGGTGTCCACCGGGGCCGTGCGCCTCCGTGCCGGCCATCGCCGTCCCCCGCCCGTCCGTGACCGGACCGGCGGCAGGGCCGCGGTCCGGTACCGCACTTGCCCCGGCGGTTGCGCGGGGCCTGGTCCTCACCCGGAGCACCCCGTCGCGGTGGAGGGGTTGCCTGTCGGCGAGCCGGGGCTGACGACCCGCTGGTCCGGGAGGTCCCGGGACGGCGGGCGCCGACAATCTTGACCGTCCCGGCCATTCTCGGCGGATCCTTGAGGGAGCGTCAAGGCGTGAGCGCAGCACGGGGGAGCTGCGCGACCGGCCCGCGCCCCTCTGCGCCCCCCGCACCACCGGTGTTCCCCGCGTCGACGGCGGCCGGACGAGGTGAGGGCGGCCTCGTCCGGGCACGTGCGACCGCTGGGGACCCGGACGCCGTGCCGTCCTGTCCGCCCTCCTGCGGGCGTGGGGACGCCTGACGACCCGGCCCGCTCCTCCCGCTCCCCGCCGTGGACCGGGAGGAGCCGGCCGGACCCCCACCCCCACCCCCACCCCCGGGCGTACGCCCGAGGGGCGAGGGGGCAGGGCCGGTCCGTGGGGTGCCGGGCGGGGAGTCCGGGAGCAGCTGCGCGGGAGGCGCGCCGCTCAGGTGCCTCCGGGGGGAGCCACCGGCAGGAGCGGCTGCTCCGAGGACCGGCGCGCCGGGGGCGACACCGTCGCGGCCGACTCCGGGACCGGCGGTGCGGCGGCCCGGGGCAGCAGCTTCTCGAAGGGCAGGGGGCCGATGGTCTCGGGGTCGGCGGCGAGGTCGAACAGCGGTGTGTACCCGGTCGCCAGGTACAGGCCGCGGGCCTCCGGCTGCCGGGGTCCGGTGGTGAGGAGGACGCGCCGGTAGCCGCGGTCGGAGGCCTCCCGCTCCAGGGCGGCCACCACCCGTCGGGCCAGGCCGCGCCGCCGGTGGGCGGAGTGGGTCCAGATGCGCTTGAACTCGGCGGTGCCGGGGTCCTCGTGCCGCCGGAACGCCCCGCCGGCCACGGGGCGTCCGGAGGCGAGCAGCAGCAGGAGCGCGCCGTGGGGCGGCGCGAACTCCTCGGCCGGGTACCGGGACATCTCCTGCTCGGCCCCGGGACCGTACCGGGAGGTGTACTCGCGGGTCAGCTCGTCCACCAGCGGCCGCACCCGGGGGTCGTCCGCGTCCACCGCCGCCACCCTCAGCCCGCGGAGCGCCGCGGGCCCGGCCGCAGGGGCGGTCATGCGGCCACCGCCGTGCGTCGGCCGCGGGGCGTGCGCGTCCCGTCCCCGGCGGCGGGCGCGGGGGACGGGGTCGTGCGGTGTGCGGGGGAGGGGGCCGAGCGGTCGGCGGCCGGGGCATGCGGCATCCCCGGGCCGTGGACGGGCAGGACGCGCCCCCGGGTGCGGACGGTGCAGGCCCGGCACGGCACGGGACGGCGGGGGGTGTCGGGCGGGCCGGTGCGCGAGGTCGTGTCCGACCTGTCGGCGGCGGTCGGGGACTCCACGGGCATGAGGGCGGCTCCTCGGGAGGGCGCGCCGTACTGCGCCCGGGCGCGCCGTGGCGGCCCGGTGGCGCAGGCCTGCGCGGCGGGAGGGTGGTGTCGGGGGAGGGGAACGTCGGGGGAGGGGAGCGTCGGCGGAGGGGAACGTCAGGGGAAGGGGTGCCGGGGACAGGGACGGGGCGGGGTGCGCCGGCGAGGGCGCAGGATGCGTGGGTGACGGCACGTCAGGCCGGTTGCGGCGGACGTGCGGAAGGGGGCAGCGGCGTGCGCCTCGACGCCCGGACCCGGCCTGCGGCGGCCGGGGGCACGGGTGGACCCGGCCCGGCGAGGGGTGGTGTCCGAGGGAGGTGAGGGGCCGGTCAGGCGGCCCGCTGCCGAGTCAGGCGCGACAGGCCGCGGACCACACCCGACCGAAGTCGATGTGGCCGCGGATGACCAGGGGCTGCTCGGCGTTCACGTGCCCAGTTGAACAGCGCGGTCTCCGCCCCGTCAACTGCCGTCCGCCAGCCGGTCGTCCCTTGACACCTGCGATCCGGGCGTGCGTACGATCGTCCGCGGACCGGTGGCGACCGGTCCGGCCGTGTTGAGGGACACGGCGGTGACGGCATCGACGCCCCGTACCGGGGCCCGTCCACCTGCCCGTACCGCCCCTCCCGGAGAGCCCGTGATGGCCTCGACGCCGCACCTCCTTCCCTCCCGTCCCCGGCCGGTCCCCGCGGACCTTCCCCTCGCCGTGTGCGCCGCCGCCTCCTCCCGCCCCGCCGGTCCGTCCCGGCCCCGGACCGCCGCGCACGGCCCGGCGTCCGCATCCCGTACCGCGCCCATGTCCCGTACCGCGTCCGCGTCCCGTACCGCGTCCGCGTCCGGCGGTGGCCGGTGAGGCCCGCCGTCCTCGTCGTCGTCGGCGCCGGCCCCCGCGCCACCGGGCTGCTGGAGCGCCTCGCCGCCAACGCCCCCGTCCTCCCCGCCGGACGTCCCCTCCACGTGCACCTCGTCGACCCGCACCCGCCCGGCGCCGGGCGGGTGTGGCGCCACGACCAGTCCCCGCTGCTGCGGATGAACTCCATGGCCGAGGACGTCACCCTGTTCACCGACGAGCGCTCCACCCTGGACGGGCCGGTGCGCCCGGGCCCGTCCCTCGCCGAGTGGGCCGCCGACCCGGCCGCCCATCCGCCGTACGCGCCGCCCGCCGACCCGGCCGTCGCCGCGGAGCTCGCGGCGCTGCGCCCCACCGGCTTCCCCACCCGCCGCGCCCAGAGCGCCTACCTGGACTGGTGCTTCCGCCGCGCCCTCGCCGACCTGCCGTCGGGCACCGTCGTCACCGTCCACCGCGACACCGCCACCGCCGTCACCGGCCCGTCCGACGGACCGCAGCGGGTGCGGCTCGCGGGCGGCGCCGTCCTCACCGCCGACGCCGTCGTCCTCACCCTCGGCCACCTGGACGCGCGGCCCGACGGGCCGCACCGGGAGCTGTCCCGCTTCGCCGCCCGGCACGGCCGCTTCCACCTGCCGCCCGCCTTCTCCGCCGACGCCGACCTCGACCCGGTCCGGCCCGGCGAGCACGTGGTGCTGCGCGGCATGGGCCTGGCCTGCGTCGACCTGGTGGCCCTGCTCACCTCCGGGCGCGGCGGCCGCTTCCGCACCGAGGCGGACGGCACCCTCGCCTACCTGCCCTCCGGCCGCGAGCCCGTCCTGCACCTCGGCTCCCGGCGCGGCGTGCCGTACCACTCCAAGACCGGTTACCGGCTCCAGGGCCCGCCCGCCCCGCTGCCCCGCCACTTCGACGACGCCGCCGTGGACGCCCTGCTCGCGCCGGGCCGGCCGCTGGACTTCCGCCGCGACCTGTGGCCGCTGATGGCGAAGGAGATCGGCTTCGGCCACTACCACGAGCTCTTCCACGCCCACCCCGGCCGCACCGCCGTGCCCTGGGAGCGGTTCCTCGCCGCCTACGACCGCGTCGGCTGGTACACGCCCGAACGTGAGCGACTGGTCGCCGAGGCCGTGCCCGACCCCGCCGACCGCCTGGACCCCGACACCCTGGACCGCCCCCTCGCCGGCCTCTCCTTCGCCTCCTCCGGCGAACTCCAGGAGCACGTGCGCCGCCACGTCGCCGCCGACGTCGCCCGCCGGACCGACCCCGCGCACAGCGCCGACCTCGGCGCCTTCCTCGCGCTGCTCTCGCTGTACGGGCGGCTGCCCCGCGCGCTCGCCTCCGGCCTGCTCACCGCCCGCTCCCTCGCCGAGGACCTCGACGGGTGGTGGACCGGCTTCTTCAACTTCCTGGCCTCGGGACCGCCCCCGTTCCGCCTGCAGGAACTGCTGGCGCTCTCCCGCGCCGGCGTCGTCCGCTTCCTCGGCGCCGACGTGCGGGTCGTCGCCGACGAGGACGCCGGCGTCTTCACCGCCTCCAGCCCCTCGCTGCCCGGCCACACGGTCACCGCCACCGCCCTCGTCGAGGCCTACCTGCCCCGGCCCACCCTGCGGCGGACCGGCGACCCGCTGCTGCGGAGCCTCCACCGGGCCGGCGCCGTCACCGAGGAGGTCCGTGCCGACGCCACCGGGACCCACCGGCCGGGACTGCTGGCCACCGCCCCCGACGGCCGGGTGCTCGACCCGGAGGCGGGCGGACCCCACCCGCGCCGCTTCGCGCTCGGCGCCCCGACCGACGCCCGGTCGGTCGCCGCCTTCGCCCGGCCCCGCACCGACTCCCCGGGCTTCCGGCAGAACGACACCGCCGCCCGGGCCCTCCTGCGCCTGCTCGCCGCGGTTCCCGACACCCCCCTGCCCGACACCCCCCTGCCCGACACCGCCACGGCCGCCTCCACCGCCCCCGTCGTCGTCCCCCACGGCGCTGCGGACCCCGCCGGCCCTCGGCCTGCATCCGGGGTACACGCCGGGGCGGCAGTGCTGCGCTGACCACGGCCCCGGCCCGCTCCATCCCCGCACACCCCGTACCGGAAGGACCCCGACACGATGACCGCCGCTCCCGACCTCGCACCCGCCTGGGCGCCCCCGTCCGAGCTGCTGCGCCGCACCCTGCGCCGCCACGCCTCCGGTGTGACCGTGGTGACCGTCCCCGGACCGGCGGGCTTCACCGCCACCTCCTTCACCTCCGTCTCCCTGGAGCCGGCCCTGGTCTCCTTCTGCCTCTCCTCGACCGCCTCGACCGCCCCGGCCGTCCGCACGGCCGAGGTCTTCGCCGTGCACGTGCTGGGAGCCGGTCAGGAGGACCTCGCCCGCGCCTTCGCCCGCAGCGGGGCGGACCGGTTCGCCGGGGTGGACTGGACGCCCGCCGCGGGCGGCGTCCCGCTGCTCGCCGGGGTGCCGGCCTGGCTCACCGCCCGGCCGGAGCTGATCCGGGAGGTCGGCGACCACCTCCTCGTGGTCGGCCGGGTCCTGGACGCGGGCGGACCGGCCGACGCCGCCCCGCTCATCCACCACGACGGCGGTTTCGGCACCTTCGCCGCCCTGCCGGACCGGGAGGGGTGAGGCCCGCGCCGTGCCCCGGCCGCCTGGAGGACGACCGCGCCCGCCGGATCGCGGGGGAGCGCGGGGGCGCGTTGACGCCCCCCGGCGGGGCTGCCACCCTTCTCCCGTGAGCCAGTCCGAGGACCTCGCCGCGCGCCTGCACGTCGACCTGTGCCGTCAGGCCGGCGCGCTCTGTCCCTGCGCTCGCTGACCGGTACGGCGGCCCCGGCGGCCGCCGGGAGCCGCGGCCGACACCGTTGCTGACGGCCGGTCACCGGTGCCGTTCCGTGCCCCGTGCTCCGCGTCCCGTCCGTGCGAGCGTTGCCCGGCGCCGGTGCCGGTGCCGGTCCCGCCCGCCGCGCCCGCGCCGCCCACCGCGCCTGCACCGCCCGCCGTGTCCGCCGCGTCCGGTCGGCCGTTCCGTGCCGCGATGCCTCCCCCCACTTCCCAGGAGACCTCCCTGTGACCTCGCTCCTCGTTCTGTCGGGCAGCCGACCGGCCGCCGTGCCGACCGCGCTGGTCGCCGAGCACATCGCCGTGCGCCTGTCGCTCACCGGCTTCGACGTCGAGCACCTCGACCTCCGCCGGCTGCCGCCCGACCAGCTGCTCGGCGCGGAGGGGCCTGCGCTGGAGGAGGCGACGGCCCGCGTCGCCGCCGCCCGCGGACTCATCATCGCCAGCGCCGTGCACGCCTCGTCCTACACCGGGCTCCTCAAGGCGTTCCTGGACGTCCTGCCCCTGGGCGCCCTCGCGGGCAAGACGGTCCTGCCGCTGGCGACCGGTGCCGGGCCGGAGGACTCCCTCGCCCTGGACTACGCGCTCCGCCCCGTCCTGGCCGCCCTGGGCGCCCGCCACGTCGTCGCCGGCTGCTTCCTGCCCGACGGCGCCGTCGGGCCCGCCGGCGCGGAGGGCGCGGCGCTCCTCGAGCCCGGGGCGGAGCTGCGTCTCTTCCAGGCCGTGGACGAGTTCATCCAGTCCCTCCCGGTGAGTCCGCTCGCCGCCTGGGCCGAATGACCGGACGCGGCTCTCCTCCGGGTTCCCGGCCGCTCCCGACGTCCCGGTGGGGCCGCGCTGCCGTTTCCTCCCGCACGCCCCGCCGCGGTCCGGCCCTGTCCGACGCAGCCCGGCCCCGGTGCGGGCCGTGGGTCCCGTCCTCCCGTTCCAGGAAGGCAGAGTGACGTCCGGTCGGCCACCCGTCCCACATGTCGATCACGCGTTCACCCGCGACCTGATCGTGTGTATAGTCCCGGCCCATGGGACACCCCGTCGCGCTTGTCAGGCGCCCGCACGTCGACCTGCTCCGGGTCGCAGCGGCGCTCTGTAGCTGACCCCGCGGCACGACTCCGCGTCCCCTCCGCGCGTCTCCTTCCCCGCGCGTCTCCTTCTGCCGGCGCCCCGCCAGGGACCGGCCCCCCGCACCCTCCGCCGCCCCGCCGCACGCAGCCCCGGCACGCCCACCGCCGTGCCCGGCCCGCCGCGCGCGCCGCCACGGCGCCCCCCTCCAGGATTGCGAGCCCCCATGGCCGTGCGCCTGCACTGGTTCCTGCCCACCACCGGCGACGACCGCTCCGTCGTCGGCGTCACCTCCCGCGACTCCCTCCAGTCGCGCACCACCTCCCGTCCGCCGAGCCTCGACTACCTCACCCAGGTCGCCCTGGCCGCCGAGTCCGCCGGGTTCGAGGCCGTGCTCACCCCCACCGGCAGCGACTGCGAGGACGCCTGGCTCACCACCGCCGCCCTCGCCTCCCGCACGACCCGGCTGAAGTTCCTCATCGCCTTCCGGCCCGGGACCGTCGCGCCGCCGCTGGCCGCGCAGATGGCCGCGACCCACCAGCGGCTGTCCGGGGGCCGTCTGCTGCTGAACGTCGTCACCGGCAGCGACGCCGACGAGCAGCGCGCCTACGGCGACTGGCTCGACCACGACGCCCGCTACGCCCGCACCGACGAGTTCCTCACCCTCCTGCGCCGGGCCTGGACCGGCGAGCCCTACGACTTCGACGGCGCGCACTACCGGGTCGCGGCGGGCCGCCTGCGCCGGCCGCCGGCCGAGGCACCGCCGGTGTTCTTCGGCGGCTCCTCCGCCGCCGCCCTGCCCGTCGCGGCCCGCCACGCCGACACCTACCTCACCTGGGGGGAGCCGCCCGCCGCCGTGGCCGCGAAGATCTCGGCCGTCCGGGAGGCGGCGGCCCGCCTGGGCCGCTCCCCGTCCTTCGGGATCCGCCTGCACGTCATCACCCGCGACACCGCCGACGAGGCGTGGGCCGAGGCCGACCGGCTGCTCGCCGCGCTGGACCCCGCCGACATCGCCGCCGCCCACGCCCGCTTCCGCTCCTCGGAGTCCGCCGGCCAGCGCGCCATGGCCGCCCTGAGCGGCGGCAGCACCGACCGGCTGGAGGTCCACCCGAACCTGTGGGCCGGGTTCGGCCTGGTCCGGCCCGGGGCCGGGACGGCGCTCGTCGGCAGCCACGAGCAGGTCGCCGACCGCATCGCGGAGTACGCGGCCCTGGGCATCGAGCACGTCATCCTCTCCGGTCAGCCGCACCTGGAGGAGGCCGTCCGCTTCGGCGAGTGCGTCCGCCCGGTCCTGGCGGCCCGCGGCCTGCTCGCCGACGTCCCCGCCCACGCCACCGCCTGACCCGCGGCCCCTCCGCCCCTCCTCCGCCGCTCCTCCGCCGCGGCCCCGCCGGACCGCCCCGGGCACCCGGCGCGGTTCCGCACGCCCGCATCCGCGGCCCTGCCCCAGCCTCCGACCCCGCCCGATCCCCGCCCCTCCGTGAAAGGACCCACACCACCATGAACGCCCTCGACCGCAGGTCCGCCCTGCGCCTGCTCGCCGGCACCGGACTCGCTCTCACCGCCGCGGCCTGCGCCGGACCCGGCGGCGGACCGGACGCCCCGCGCGCAGCCGACCCCTCCTCCGGCCCCGCCACCTCCGGCCCGGTGAAGGGCACCGTCTCCTTCGCCCACTGGCGCGCCGAGGACAAGGCGGTCCTCGCCCGCCTCACCGCGGCCTTCTCCCGCCTCCACCCCGGCACGGACGTCCGCCAGGACGTCACGCCCTCCGCCGACTACCAGTCCACCGCCCTGCGGCGCATCCGCGGCGCCCGCTCCGGCGACCTCTTCACCGCCTTCCGCGGCGCCCAGTTCCAGCAGCTGGTGAAGGCGGGCGTGTACGCCCCGCTGACCGGCACCCCCGTCCTGCGCCGCTACCAGGACGCCCTGACCGCGCCCGGCGCCCAGGGCGGGGTGCAGTACGGGCTGCCCTACCAGCTGGTCTTCAACACCCCGCTCGCCAACACCGACGCCCTCGACCGGGCCGGGCACACCGCCGCGCCGCGCGACTGGGACGGGTTCCTCCAGCTCCTCGACGACCTGAAGGCCAAGGGGTACACCCCGCTGGCCTGGCCCGGCGGCGACGCCGCGAACGCCGGACAGCTCCTCAACACCATGGTGATGAACAACCTGCCCGAGCCGGACGCCTTCGCCGGCATCGAGACCGGCCGTCACCGCGTCACCGACGACTGGTTCCTCACCACCCTGCGCCAGTACGCGCAGCTGCGCCCCTACCTCCAGCCCCGGGCCGCCGCCTCCGACGCCGACGCCACCCTGAGGCTGTTCGCCCAGGGCCGGGCCGGGCTGCTGGCCACCGGCTCCTTCCAGACAGCAGCGGCGCGGGCCCTCGGCGCCCGCTTCCCGGTCGACCTGGTCGCGCCGATCACCACCGCCGCCGGCCGGGCCCGGTACGAGGGCGTGTTCAACGCCACCTTCATCCTGGGCGTCAACAACGCCTCCTCCGTGCAGCCCGCCGCCTACGCCCTCCTGGAGTTCCTCAGCGAGCCGCGCAACGCCGCCGCCTACGCGGACGGCACCGGCCAGCACGTCACCGTCGCCGGCGTCGAGTACACCAACCCCGACCTGAAGGCGCTCGCCCCCTGGCTCACCCGCCGGACCCTCCTGGCGCCCCGCTTCCAGTTCCTCGACCTGGACATCCGCAGCGCCGTGGAGAACGCCACGGTGGCGGTGGTCCGCGGCACCGACCCCCACCAGGCGGCGGAGGAGGCCCAGCGTGTCATCGACCAGAAGCGGGCGTGACCGGCGCCGGCCGGGGCTGGTCTGGCTCTTCCCGCTGCCGGCCCTCGCCCTGTCCGGGTTCCTCTTCCTGTACCCGGTGCTCCAGTCCTTCCGGTACGCGCTCACCGACTGGGACGGCTACAGCGCCTCCTACCGCGACATCGGCCCGGCGAACCTCGTCCGTCTCGCCACCGGCGACGACCTCTTCCACCACGCGGCCGCCAACACCTTCCGGCTGACCGCGGCCGTGGTGCTCGTCCAGACCGCGCTGGCGCTGCTGCTGGCGCTGCTGCTGGTCCGCACCACCCCGATGTCGGTGCTGCTGAGGGCCCTGTTCTTCCTGCCCGCCGTGCTGTCCTCGGTCTCCGTCGCCTTCGTGTGGCGCTTCGTGTACGAGCCCGGCGGCGGCCTGCTGGACACGGCGCTGCGCGCAGTCGGCCTGGGCGGCGTGCAGCCGCTGTACCTCGGCGACCCCGGGCACGCGGTCTACTGGCTCGCCCTCACCCAGGTGTGGTTCCACGCGGGCCAGATGACGGTCGTCTTCGTCGCCGGCCTCCAGGCGATCCCGCGCGAGTACCACGAGGCGGCGGCCCTGGACGGCGCCGGCCGCCTGGCCCGCTTCCGCCACGTCACCTGGCCCCTGCTGGCGCCCGCGGCGGCGATCGTCGCCGCCTACACCACCGTCCAGTCCTTCAAGGCCTTCGACCTGGTGCTCGGCCTCGGCGGCAACCCGCCGGGCCCCGGCCTCGACCTGCTCTCCACCCGCATCTACACCACCTTCTCCGACGACCGCTTCGGGTACGCGGCCGCCGAGTCCCTGGTCTTCATGGCCTTCGTCCTGCTGCTGACGTGGGTTCAGCGCCGCGCGCTGGGAGGGGGACAGCCGTGACGTCCCGGGCCCTGCGCGCCGCCTGCCTCGCCGCCGCCGCGGCCGCCGTCGTGCTGCCGCTGCTCGTGGTGGGCTTCGGCGCCCTCAAGACCCTGCCGCAGCTCTTCGCGCACCCGCTCGCCCCACCGCTCCACCCGACGCTGGACAACTACCGCCGGGCGGTGGGGGAGGGCGGCCTCGGACCCGCCTTCGCCCACAGCCTGGCCGTCACCGGGGGAGCGGTGCTGCTCACCCTCGCACTCGCCGTCCCCGCCGCGTTCTTCTGCGCGCGGGTCCCCGGCCGCGCCTCCTGGGCGGTCTTCGCGGTCCTCGTGGCCGGCCTCGCCGTGCCCGCGCAGGCGGCGGTCGTCCCCCAGTACGTCCTCTTCGACCGGCTGGGGCTCACCGACAGCCTCACGGGCCTCGTCCTGGCCGACACCGTGGCGACGCTGCCCACGGCCGTGTTCCTCCTGGGCGGCTTCCTGCGCGGCGTCCCCGGGGAGCTGTACGAGGCCGCCGCGCTGGACGGGGCGGGACCGGTGCGGTCGCTGGTCTCCGTGGCCCTGCCCCTGTCGCGTCCCGCGCTCGCCACGACGGCGGTCTTCCTGTGCGTCATGGACTGGAACGACCTGCTGTATCCGCTGCTGTTCGTCCGCACGCCGGGGGCGCGCACGCTCCCGCTGGCGCTGCTGGACTTCCAGGGGGAGTTCCTCACCGACTACCCGGTGCTCTTCGCCGGCGTGGCCGTGTCCTCCCTGCCCGTCGTGGCGGCGTACGTCCTCCTCCAGCGGCACTTCGTCGCGGGGCTCACCGCCGGGGCGGTGCGCGGGTGACCGGCCGCCCTGCGGCCTCCGGCGACCGCGTACCCGACGGCCCGTCACCGCGCCTGCCGTCCGGTTGCGCCGCCGGGCCGCGGCGCGGGGGCGGCGGATGCACCGAACCGCTGGTACCGGAACCGCGGCTGTGGTTCCCTGGGACCATGACGCCCCTCGTGACCCGCCGCCACGTGGACTACGGCCGCGTCACCAGCACGGGCTGTCCCGCCGCCCGCTGACCTCGGCGCCCCGCCCCTGACCGCCCGCCACGGCGGCCGGGCCGCGCATCCCGCACCCCGTCTCCGCCGCGCCCGTCCGGCGCGCGCCCCGCCGTGCCCGCCTGCCCGTGGCGTACGCGGCGCACGCCCCCGTACCCCCGTACGCGGCCGCCCCTCCGCGCCGTGCCGCGCCCACCGTCCCGGAGAGAGCCATGAGCCAGACCCCCGACACCGCTGCCGACACCACCGCTGCCGCCGCTCCGGACACCGCCGCCCCGGACACCGCCGAGACCCCCCGCGCGGCCGACGCCGCCCCCGGCTGGTCCTTCGAGACCCGGCAGGTCCACGCCGGCGCCGCCCCCGACCCGGCGACCGGCGCACGGGCCGTCCCGATCTACCAGACGACGTCGTTCGTCTTCCGCGACACCCGCCACGCCGCCGACCTCTTCTCCCTCGCCGAGCCCGGCAACATCTACACCCGCATCCACAACCCCACCCAGGACGTCCTCGAGCAGCGCATCGCCTCCCTGGAGGGCGGCGTCGCCGCGGTGGCACTCGCCTCCGGCCAGGCCGCGGAGACCCTCGCCCTCCTAAACCTGGCCCGCGCGGGCGACCACGTCGTCTCCAGCGCCTCCCTGTACGGCGGCACGTACAACCTCCTGCGCCACACGCTCCCCAGGTTCGGCATCGAGGTGTCCTTCGTCGAGGACCCCGACGACCTCGACGCCTGGCGGGCCGCCGTCCGCCCCCGCACCAAGGCCCTGTTCGCCGAGACGCTGGGCAACCCCCGCGGCAACGTCCTGGACGTGCGGGGCGTGGCCGACGTCGCCCACGCCGCCGGCGTCCCGCTCGTCGTCGACAACACCGTGCCCACGCCCTACCTGCTGCGGCCGGCCGAGCACGGCGCCGACGTCGTCGTCCACTCGGCGACGAAGTTCCTCGGCGGCCACGGCACCACCATCGGCGGCGTCGTGGTCGACGCCGGCACCTTCGACTTCGGCGCCCACCCCGACCGCTTCCCCGACTTCAGCGAGCCCGACCCCAGCTACCACGGCCTGCGGTACTGGCCCGCCCTCGGCCCCGGCGCCTACGCCGCCAAGCTGCGGGTGCAGCTGCTGCGCGACCTCGGCCCCGCCATCGCCCCCCACTCCGCCTTCCTGCTGCTCCAGGGCGTCGATACGCTCAGCCTGCGCCTGGAGCGCCACACGGCCAACGCCCAGGCGCTCGCCGAGTGGCTGGAGCAGCGCGACGAGGTCGCCGCGGTCCACTACCCGGGCCTGCCCTCCAGCCGCTGGTACGGGGCGGCCCGCCGCTACCTGCCGCGCGGCGCCGGCGCGGTGCTCTCCTTCGAGCTGCGCGACGGCGTCGAGGCGGGCCGGCGGTTCGTGGACGCCGTGGAGCTCTTCAGCCACCTCGCCAACATCGGCGACGTGCGCAGCCTCATCATCCACCCGGCGTCCACCACCCACAGCCAGCTCGACGCCGAGCAGCTGGCCGCGACCGGCACCGCGCCCGGACTGGTGCGCCTGTCCGTCGGCATCGAGAACCTCGCCGACCTCAGGGCCGACCTGGAGGCCGGCTTCCGCGCGGCGAAGGGCGCGTCCTGAACGCCGCCCCCGCCGCCGCGCCCGGCGCGCTCCGCCCCCTCCCGCCGGCCTCCGGGGCCTGGCAGGAGGGGGACCCGCCGGGCCGCCGGCGGTGGTACGTGCGGGAGCGGCCGCTCGCCCTGGAGTGCGGCGACGCGCTGCCCGGCGTGCGGCTCGCCTACGAGACCTGGGGGCGGCCGGCCCCCGACCGGTCCAACGCGGTCCTCCTGCTGCACGCCCTCACCGGCGACAGCCACGCCGCCGGCGCGGCCGGCCCCGGCCACCCCACCCCCGGCTGGTGGGACGGGCTGGTCGGGCCCGGCCTCCCCCTCGACACCGACCGGTGGTTCGTGGTGGCGCCCAACGTGGTCGGCGGCTGCCAGGGCAGCACCGGTCCCGCCTCCCGCCGCCCCGACGGGCGGCGGTGGGGCGGGTCCTTCCCCCGGCTCACGCAGCGCGACCAGGTGGCGGCCGAGGCCGGGCTCGCCGACGCCCTCGGCGTCGACCGCTGGGCCCTGGTCGCCGGCGGCTCCATGGGCGGGATGCGCGCCCTGGAGTGGGCCGTGTCCCGGCCGGAGCGCGTCCGGCGGCTGCTGCTCCTCGCCTCCACGGCGGCCTCCGGCGCCGAGCAGGTCGCCTGGGCCGGCGTGCAGCTGCGGGCCGTCCGCTCCGACCCCGGCTGGCGCGGCGGCGACTACCACGACGCGCCGCCCGGGCAGGGCCCGCACGCCGGACTGGGCCTCGCACGCCGGATCGCCCAGCTCACCTACCGCAGCGCACCCGAACTGGAGGCCCGGTTCGGCCGGCACCCCCAGGACGGCGAGGACCCCCGCGACGGCGGCCGGTACCGGGTGGAGTCGTACCTCGACCACCACGCCGACAAGCTCGTCCGGCGCTTCGACGCCGGCAGCTACGTGGCGCTGACCGAGGCGATGAACGGCCACGACGTCGGCCGCGGCCGCGGCGGCGCGGCGGCCGCGCTGCGCCGGATCCGCGCCGACACGCTCGTGGCGGGGGTCTCCACCGACCGCCTGTACCCGCTGGAGCAGCAGGCCCGGCTCGCGGCCGGCATCGCGGGGGCCGACGCGGTGCGCGTCGTCGACTCCCCCCACGGGCACGACGGCTTCCTGGTCGAGACCGGGCAGGTCGGCGCGCTCGTGCGCGAGCTCCTGGGCGGGGGGGTGCCTCTATGTCTTTCGTCAAGCGAGGCGTGGGGTTCTGGGCTGGTAGAAGGTGCCGTCGCGGAGCATCGCGAACAGCACGCTGATGCGGTGGCGGGCCAGGCGGAGGAGGGCCTGGGTGTGGGTCTTGCCGCGGGCCCGGCATCGGTCGTAGTAGGTGCGGGAGGCGGGGTCGTGCAAGGCGGCGAACGCGGACAGGAACATGGCCCGTTTGAGCTGCCGGTTGCCGCCTCTGGGTGCGTGTTCGCCGTGGATCGAGGTCCCCGACGACTTGGTCGTCGGGGCGAGGCCGGCGTAGGAGGCGAGGTGGGCGGCGGTGGGGAAGCTGGTGCCGTCGCCGACGGTGACCAGCAAGGTGGCGGCGGTCCTGACCGCGACCCCCGGAATCGAGGTCAGGACCGCGGAAAGAGGGTGGGCCTCGAGCAGCTGTCCGATCTGTGCTTCCAGGGCCCGGCGCTGTTCGTGGACGGCGGCGAGCGAACGGGCCAGGGACGGGATCACGACGTCGAGGGTGCCGGTGCCCGGGACCACGACGGTCTGCTCGTCGAGGGCGTCGAAGACCTCGTCGATCAGCCGGGCGGCCATGCGCGGGGCCTTGGGCCTGATCGCTTCGATGAGTCTGCGGCGACCGGCCTTTCGCAGTGCAGCGGGGGAGCCGTAGCGCTCCAGCAGCCAGGTCACGGCCTGGTGGTCCAGGCGCGGCCCGAGGACGCGCTCCAGGCTGGGGTGGAACTGGGTGAGCAGGCCGCGGATCCGGTTGGAGGTGCGGGTGGCCTCGGCCGCCAGGTCCTGGTCGAAGCCGACCAGCACGGTCAGCTCGGCGGTGATCTCGTCGGTCACCTCCAGCGAGCGCAGGGTGTGCGGCATCGTGCGAGCCGCGTCCGCGATCACCGCGGCGTCCTTCGCGTCGGTCTTCGCCTCGCCCGGGTAGAGGTCGGCGATCCGCCGCATGGACAGGCCGGGCAGGTAGGCGACCTTGCAGCCGGCGTCCCGGGCGACCGTCAGGGGGAGGGCGCCGATCGAGGCGGGCTGGTCCACGATCACCAGCACGGTGCCGAACTTCGTGGCCAGCTTGTCGAAGACGGCCCGCAGCTTCGGCTCGCTGTTGGGCAGCTGCTTGTCGAAGACCTTCTTGCCGGCCGGGGTGAGCCCGTGCCCGTGGTGGGCGCTCTTGCCGACGTCCAGGCCGAGGAAGACGCCCACGTCGTCGATGTCGTACAACCCATCCTCCCGAACCGGGTTCGTGTGGTGCTGGCCAGGGCGTTGGCGTCGTATGCGCGCATCCACGTTATGCAGACCTGCCGCCCGGGTGCGGCCGGGCATTGCGCCTGGCCGGGCGGTGGTCAGACCTCTCATCAGCGTCTCCAACGACGCCTCTCGGGCCCGGTGACACCACCCCCCAGGTCATCCGATCGACAGGGGGGAACAGTCATGCCGGGCCCGGAGGCCAGCGGTCCCCTTGCGGGACCGCGAAGAAGATAACGGGGGGTGACCGCCGTGCCGCGGCGCCGGGGCCCGCCGGCCGGGCCCGGCCTGCTCCGGCCGCCCCCTGGCCGCTCCGTCCGGGCCGGGGAGGCCGCACGCCCCGCCCCACGCGGTGCCGCCCTCCCTCCGCGCCCTCCGTCCCCCCGCGGCCCCACGCGCCCCCCCGCGGCCCCACGCTGCCGCGGGGGCCTCAGCCGTGTCCGGAAACGGCGTCAGAACGCTCTCCCACCAGCGGTTTCCGTCCGTTCCGGCATGCGGGACGCGGGGTTGACACGCCGGAGAGCCGCTCCCTAACGTACGGCCCACAACGGTCATGAGCGTCAGCGACAAGCCCTGGCTCGCTGGCCGGCAACCCTCCACCGCGGCGGGGTGCCCCAGGTGATGACCCGACCGACGGCTCGGTAAGCGCGACGCCCTTGCGGCAGAACGGTGACGGTGGCAGCGATGGACGCAGGACCGGGGACGGCCGCCCGGCGGCGCCACGGCCGCGTCGACGCCTACCTGGACCGCTGCGTCGACCTGCTGCGCGTGTGCAGCGCCCTCTGTAGCACCGTCTCCTAGCGCCTCCCGCGCCGCCGCCGGGCCCCCGGCCCGCCGGGTGCGCCCGGCCAGGGCCGGCACCCGTCCTGCGGTACGGGCCGCCGTACCGGCGGGCGCGCCGTGCGCCCGCACCCGGCGGCGCCCCCTTCCTCCCCACCGGTGCACCCCCTCCCGGGTGCGCCCCCGCCCCGCGCCCTGCGCGCGGCCCCCGATGCTGACGGACCGTCCCCACGGAGTCCCCCCATGAGCGAATCCCTCGGCACCGTCGTGCCCCCCGGCACGGCGCCGCCGCCCCCGCCGCCCCCTCCCGCCCCCGCCGCGCGGCGCGTCGTCCCGCTGCGGCACCCCCGGCGGTGGGCGGCCACCGCCGCCGTCCTCGTCGTCGCCGCCCAGGCCGCACACGGCCTGGCCACCAACCCCTTCTACCAGTGGGACCGCTTCGGGTACTGGTTCGCCCGGCCGGTCGTCCTCCAGGGGCTGGGCGTCACCCTGGAGGTCACCGCCTGGAGCGCCGTCCTGGGCCTGCTCGGCGGGGTCCTGCTCGCCCTGGGCAGGCTCTCCGCGAGCCCGGTGCTGCGGGCGGTCAGCTGGAGCTACATCTGGCTGTTCCGCTCCGTCCCGCTGATCGTGGTGCTGCTGTTCCTCTACAACTTCAGCGCGCTGTACCCCGTGCTGAGCGTGGGCGTGCCGTTCGGCCCCGCCTTCGCCACCTTCGACGAGTCGAGGCTGGCCGGCGACATGGCGGTCGCCGTCGTCGGCCTCAGCCTCAACGAGGCCGCGTACGCGGCGGAGGTGGTCCGCGCGGGCGTCCTCTCCGTCGACCAGGGCCAGCACGAGGCCGCCGCCGCGCTCGGCCTGCCGGCCTCCTACCGCTTCACCCGCATCGTCCTCCCGCAGGCCCTGCGCGCCGTCGTCCCGTCCTACGTCAACCAGCTGATCGGCCTCGTGAAGAGCACCTCGCTCGTCTTCTACGTCTCGCTGCTCGACGTCTTCGGCACGGTGCAGAGCCTCGGCAGCACCTACTCCGGCGACATCGTGCCCCTGCTGCTGGTCGCCACCGCCTGGTACGTGATCCTGACCAGCGCCGTCTCCGTCGTCCAGTACTACGTGGAGCGCCACTACGCGCGCGGCGCCGTGCGCTCCCTGCCGCCGACGCCGCTGCAGCGGCTGCGGGCCGGGTTCGCCGCCGCGGGTGCCCGGCTCCGGAAGGAGGCGGCGGCATGACCGGCACGGCAGCGGCAGCCCCCGTGCGGCCGGCGGCGGTAGAGGTGCACGACGTGCACAAATCCTACGGCTCCCGGCGGGTGCTGGACGGTGTGAGCCTCACGGTGCGGCCCGGGGAGGTGACCGTCGTCCTCGGCCCCTCCGGCTCGGGAAAGTCCACCCTGCTCCGGGTCGTCAACCACCTGGAGCGGCCGGAGTCCGGGTACGTCAGCCTCAACGGCGAGCCGATCGGTGTGCGCCCGCACCGCGGGCACTTCAAGGAGCTGAGCGAGCGGGCCATCCTCGAGCAGCGCCGCCGCATCGGCTTCGTCTTCCAGAACTTCAACCTCTTCCCCCACCTGACCGCGCTCGAGAACGTCGCCGCGGCCCCCGCCGCCACCGGGCAGCTGGACCGGGACGGCGCGCGGGAGCTCGCCCGCGGCCTGCTCGCCCGGGTCGGCCTCGCCGACCACGCCGACGCGTACCCGCGCCGGCTCTCCGGCGGCCAGCAGCAGCGCGTCGCCATCGCCCGGGCGCTCGCCCTCCGGCCCGGCCTCATCCTCTTCGACGAGCCCACCTCGGCGCTCGACCCCGAACTGGTCGGCGAGGTGCTGTCGGTCATCAGGGACCTGGCCGCGGACGGCACCACCCTCGTCATCGTCACCCACGAGATCGGCTTCGCCCGCGAGGTCGCCGACCGCGTCGTCTTCCTCGACGAGGGCCGGATCCTCGAGGAGGGCCCGCCCGCCGAGGTCCTCGACCACCCGAGGCACCCGCGCACCCGCGCGTTCCTGAGCAAGGTCCTCTGACCCGGACCCGCTCCACCGACGGCCTCCCGCCGAACGCCCCCTTTCCCGCCCGACCCCTTCACAGAGGACAAGGACAGCCATGCCCAGACCCGGTCTCCGCACCCGCCCGCTCCGCGCCCGGATCCTCCGCGGCCTCGCCACCGCCACCGCGGCGGCCTCCCTCGCGACGGGCCTCGCCGCCTGCGGCGGCGGCGACTCCGTGACCGCCGCGTCCGACGGCGCCGCGTCCGACGGCACCGTGACGGTCGGCGCCCTCTCCAACGGCGCCGGCAAGGAGACCGTCCTCACGGTCGCCGCCGTGCCGTCGATCCGCGCGGAGCTGCCGAAGAAGGTGCGCGACAGCGGCCGCCTCGCCATCGGCGTCGGCGCGCTCCCGGCGGGCTTCCCGCCGCTGGCGTTCGTCGGCACCGACCAGCGGACCCTCACCGGCTCCGAGCCCGACCTCGGGCGACTGGTCGCCGCGGTCCTCGGCCTCAAGCCGGTGCTGTCCAACGCCACCTGGGAGAACATGTTCGTCGGCCTCGACAGCGGCCGGACCGACGTCGCCTTCGCCAACGTCACCGACACCGAGCAGCGCAAGCTGAAGTACGACTTCGCCTCCTACCGCAAGGACAACCTGGGGTTCGAGGTCCTCCGCAGCAGCACCTGGGACTTCCGCGGCGACTACCGCGCCCTCGCCGGCCGGACCGTCGCCGTCGGCCGCGGCACCAACCAGGAGAAGATCCTCCTCACCTGGCAGGAGAAGCTCAGGGCCGAGGGCAGGCAGCTGACCGTCAAGTACTTCCCCGACAACAACAGCACCTGGCTCGCGCTGGACGGCGGGAAGATCGACGCCTACTTCGGTCCCAACCCCGACATCGCCTACCACATCCGCCAGGACGCCGGCACCGCCCACCCCACGCGGAACGCCGGCACCTTCTCCGGGGCCGGCGCGACCCTCCAGGGCCTCATCGCCGCCACCACGAAGAAGGACAGCGGGCTCGCCAGGCCGATCGCGGACGCGATCGACCACCTCATCAAGAACGGCCAGTACGCGCAGTGGCTGTCCGCCTGGAACCTCTCCAACGAGGGCGTCGACCGGTCCCTGGTCAACCCGCCCGGGCTACCGCTCGACAACTCCTGACATTTCGTCACGTATTTTCAGGGAAGTCGGCGGAGCGGCGGGCCCGGGCCCGCCCCGGGCCCGCCGCTCCCGCCCCGGACCCCTCCCTCCCGCCCCGTCCTCGCCGCCCCCGCCCGCCCCCGCTGCCGTTCCCCGACCCGGGGACGGCGGCCCCCGCCGATCAGGAAGGCCCCTCCCGTGTCCGCTCCCTCCCCCCTCCACCTGGCCGCCGCGCTGGACGGGGCCGGATGGCACCCGGCCGCCTGGCGCGAGCCCGCCTCCCGGCCCCGGGAGCTGTTCACCGCACGCTACTGGGCCGACCTCGTGGCCGAGGCCGAGCACGGACTGCTCGACTTCGTGACCTTCGAGGACGCCCTGGCCCCGCAGTCCTCCCGCCCCGACGGACCGGACGGGCGCACCGACCGGGTCCACGGACGCCTCGACGCGGTGCTGACCGCCGCCCGCGTCGCCCCGCTGACCCGGCACATCGGCCTGGTGCCCACCGTCACCGCGACCCACACCGAGCCGTTCCACCTCTCCAAGGCGGTCGCGACCCTCGACCACGTGAGCAACGGCCGCGCCGGCGTGCGCATCCGCGTCACCGCGAGGCCGGACGAGGCCGCGCACTTCGGACGCCGCACCTTCCCCGCCCCCGGCACCTCCGCCCCCACGGACAGCCCCGCCGCCGTGGCCGAGGAGCTGTGGGAGGAGGCCGCCGACTACGTCGAGGTGCTGCGCCGCCTCTGGGACAGCTGGGAGGACGACGCGGAGATCCGCGACGCCGCCACCGGCCGCTTCGTCGACCGCGACAAGCTGCACCACATCGACTTCGAGGGCCGCTTCTTCCGGGTGCGCGGCCCCTCGATCACCCCGCGTCCGCCGCAGGGCCTGCCCCCTGTCGCCGTGCCGCTCGACGGGCCCGCGTCCCTCCGGACGGCCGCCCGCTCCGCCGACCTGGTCCACGTCCCCGCCGACGACGCCGACCGGGTCCGCGACGCCGTCGCACGCCTGCGCGGCCTGCGGGACGCCGACGGGCCCCTGCACGTCCTCGGCGACCTCGCCGTCCTCCTGGACGAGACCGCCGCCGCGGCCGCGGACCGGCGCGCCCGCCTCGACGACCTGGACGGGCCACCCGTCGCCGACGGCATCCCCGTCTTCGCCGGCACCCCGGCCGGACTCGCCGACCTGCTGCTGGACCTGCGCGCCGCCGGACTGACCGGCTTCCGGCTGCACCCCGCGGTGCTCGGGCACGACCTGCCCGCCGTCACCCGCGGCCTGGTGCCCGAGCTCCAGTCGCGCGGCGCCTTCCGCACGGCGTACGGGGTCGGCACCCTGCGCGGACTGCTCGGCCTGCCCCGTCCCGCCAACCGCTACGCGGCCGCGGCCGCCCGATCCTGAGGGAGAGCCCGACCATGAGCAGGCCCGTGAAGCAGATCCACCTCGCCGCCCACTTCCCCGGCGTGAACAACACCACCGTGTGGAGCGACCCCAGGGCCGGCAGCCACATCGCGTTCGACTCCTTCGTCCACTTCGCCCGCACCGCGGAGCGCGCCAAGTTCGACTTCCTCTTCCTCGCGGAGGGACTGCGGCTGCGCGAGCAGAACGGGAGGATCTACGACCTCGACGTGGTGGGCCGCCCGGACACCTTCACCGTGCTGGCCGCCCTCGCCGCCGTCACCGACCGCCTCGGTCTGACCGGCACCATCAACTCCACCTTCAACGAGCCCTACGAGGTCGCCCGCCAGTTCGCCGCCCTCGACCACCTCTCTGCCGGGCGCTCCGCCTGGAACGTCGTCACCTCCTGGGACGCCTTCACCGGCGAGAACTTCCGCCGCGGCGGCTTCCTCCCGCAGGAGCAGCGCTACTCCCGCGCCAGGGAGTTCCTGGCCACCGCCAACGAGCTCTTCGACTCCTGGCGCGACGACGACCTCGCCGCCGACCCGGTGTCCGGGACCTTCCTGCGCGACGCCCGCGCCGGGGCGTTCGTCCACCGGGGCGAGCAGTTCGACATCCACGGGCGGTTCGACACCCCCCGCAGCCCCCAGGGCCGCCCGGTCGTCTTCCAGGCCGGCGACTCCGACGAGGGCCGGGAGTTCGCCGCGGCCGGCGCGGACGCCATCTTCAGCCGCTACGGCACCCTCGAGGAGGGGCGGGCGTTCTACGCCGACGTCAAGGGCCGCCTCGCCCGGTACGGACGCCGCCCCGACCAGCTGCTCATCCTGCCCGCCGCCACCTTCGTCCTCGGCGACACCGACGCCGAGGCCCAGGAGGCCGCCCGGGAGGTGCGCCGCCGGCAGGTCAGCGGCGCCACCGCCCTGCGCCACCTGGAGTTCGTCTGGAACCGCGACCTGTCCGCCTACGACCCCGACGGCCCCCTCCCCGACATCGACCCCGACCCGGGCGAGCACACCGTCGCCCAGGGCCGCGCCCAGGTGCGGATGTACCGCGACCGGCTGGCCACCGCCCGCGAGTGGCGGGAGCTCGCCGCGCAGAAGAACTGGTCCATCCGGGACCTGGTCATCGAGGCGGGCAACCGCCAGACCTTCGTCGGCTCCCCGGCGACGGTGGCCGCGTCGATCGACGCGCTGGTGCAGGCGGACGCCGCCGACGGCTTCATCCTCGTCCCGCACCTCACCCCCGGCGGCCTGGACGGGTTCGCCGACACCGTCGTCCCCCTGCTCCAGGAGCGCGGGGTCTTCCGCCACGACTACACCGGCTCCACCCTCCGCGACCACCTCGGCATCGACCGCCCCGCCGAACCCGGGGAGCGGCCGACGCCCTGACGGCCCGCCCCCGGCCTTCGGCAGGCCCCGCCGGGCGGCGACGAACAGGAGGCCGCCGAGAACCGCGATGCAGACCGTCACGGTCCGGGAGGGAGCTCACGGGCCCCCCGTGCCGGTGGGCGGCCGACCGGCCTGTTCCGGGCACCATGGCGTCCTCGGCGACGGCACAGCGGGGTACCGCGGGGTACGTCGAGTGACATCGGGGGACATCGGGGAGGCGGCGGACACCGCGCCGGGCCTGCGGCGACGCCCCCGGGCCTGGAGCCTCTCCCCTTCGGCCACTGCCGAAGGGGAGAGATCCTGGCCCAGGAGATCATGGCCGTCGGCCTCGACCTGCCTGACGGCACCGACCCGGCCCATGAGGCTGTACGACTGCGGATCACTCCCAGGAGCGCCCGATCGCCCGCTGTGGACACCGCGGCCGACGCCACACTGCTGCCGGTGCCGGACAGCTACGACGACAAGGGGTGCCAACAGGGCCTAGGCCGTGTCTGATAATTGATCTTGTGGTGGGTCGTGGTGAGTTGACGGATGCGGCGTGGGAGCGGATCGCGCCGCTGCTGCCGGGTGCCGACGGGCGGGGTCGTCCGTGGCGGGATCACCGGCA
>NZ_JAJLRA010000026.1 GCF_020991365.1 Streptacidiphilus sp. ASG 303 | reverse complement strand
CCACGAAAACGATCGCGGCCAGCACCTCCCGGTCCCCGTAGCGCCGCCGTCCACCGCCCTGCGGCCGCGTCGGCGCCGGCGGCACCACGCGCTGGAACAGCTCCCACAACCCGTCCGGCACCATGCGTTCGACCATCGTCACCATGGCACCAGACTAGCGATCACGCCAAATGAGACGTCCTGTAAGACCGTGTCCTATGCAGTGAGGCGGAGGAGTCGCTTGGAGCAGCAGAGGGCTGCGGCAAGGCCGAGGAAGGCCAGGTAGTTGCGGGGGTGGCGTTCGTAGCGGTGGCTGAGCCGACGGTATCCGGTGAGCCAGGACATGGTCCGCTCGATCACCTACCTGCGGCGGCCGAGTCGTGCTGACGACTCGATGCCCTTGCGGGCGATGCGGACGCCGACACGTTTCCCGCGGAGCCATGTCCGCAGGTGAGAGATGTCGTAGGCCTTGTCCGCGTGGAGGCGATGGGGCTTGAGATGACGGCCGCGGTGGGGGTGGTGTCTCGTTTTGTGGCCCTGGACCATGGGCTTCAGGGCCTGGCTGTCGTGGGTGTTGGCGGCCGAGAGGCCGACGAGGAGGCGCAGCCTGTTCGCGTCCGACAGGACGAGCGTCCTGGAACCCGGCCTGCCCCGGTCCACGGGGCCCGAACCGGTGAGCTCGCCCCCTTTTTGGCCCGGACGTGCGCGGAGTCCAGGACGACACGGGAGACATCGAGCAGGCCGGCGTCGTCCAGGCGGTGCAGGACCGCCTCGTGCAGCCGACCCCACACCCCGGCCCTGGACCAGATCGGGAACCGGCGATGCGCGGTGGACTCCGACATCACGAAGCAGGGCGGCAGCGCCCGCCAGGCGCAGCCGGACACCAGCACGTAGACGATCGCGGCGCACACCGTCTCATCAGGCGTGTGCTGCGTCCCGCCACCCTGCGGCCGCACCCGAGAGGGCGGGATCAGCGGCTCCGTGATCTCCCACAACCCCTCCGGAACGATCCCCAACTCCACGCACCCCGCCCCATGACGTTCCCAACGACCGGCCCGCCACGCAGGACATGGTCCAAGGACCCGGAACCCCATGCCTCGCTTGGCGAAGGCCATGGAGGCACCACCCTCCGGGCTCCACCGGACCCACAGCTCGTCCGTGACCGTGGGAACAAGCGGGCGGAAGGCTTCCGATGGGGCGCGCATCACACGTCTCTTTAATATGTATTTGATATGCAACATTGATAGCGTGTCGATACGTCGTCGGCCGGTGGCCGACTGGCGCACCGTTCTGTTCCTGCCGCCACGGTTGCAGGGACGAGGGCCTCACGCCTCATCACGGTGCGGCGCGCGGCGCGCCGATAGTGGTGTGGCGCCGGTCCGTCCGTGTCGGTCCCTGGAGCCCTGATGTCCTACGACAACCTCGTGATCGTGCTGGCCACAGCGGCCGGCGTGCCGCTTCTGCTCTCCGTCGTACCCCGCCTGCCACTGCCGGGCGCGGTGCTGGAGATCCTGGCGGGCATCGTCCTGGGTCCGGCCGTGCTGGACGTCGTCACGGCGGACAGCGCCGTAGAAATGCTGTCGGTGATCGGGCTGGGATTCCTGCTCTTCCTGGCCGGACTCGAGATCGACATCCAGCAGCTCCGCGGGCCCCGTGCGCGCCTGATCGGCGTCGGCCTACTGGTGTCCGCCGTCCTGGCCCTGTCGGTCGGCCTGCTCATGCACCTCGCCGGCCTGGTCGAGAGTCCCCTGTTGATCGGCACAGCGCTCATGGCGACGGCACTCGGGCTGCTGGTTCCCATCCTGAAGGACTCCCGCGCGATCGACCAGCCGGTCGGGCAGCTGGTGATCGGCGGCGCCTCGGCAGGCGAGGTGGGCGCCGTCGTCCTGCTGTCGCTGCTGTTCTCGGAAAGGTCGTCCGACGCCGGTTCCAAGATCCTCCTGCTTCTGGTCCTCATCGGCGTCGCAGCGCTCATCGTCACAGCGTCCCTGCGTGCCGGGCGCCGACGCTGGCTGTCGGACACACTCGACCGGCTGGCCGACACCAGCGCCCAGATCCGCATCCGACTGGCGATGCTGCTAGTCGTCGGGCTCTCGGCGATGTCGCTCCATCTGGGCTTCGAAGCCATCCTCGGCGCCTTTGTCGCGGGAGCCGTGCTCCGACTGATCGACCCGGATGCCGAGCGCTCCCACCCGCGCTTCCATATGAAGCTCGCAGGGCTCGGCCACGGATTTCTCGTCCCGGTGTTCTTCGTGGCCAGCGGTGTCCAGTTCAACCTGGGCGCTCTGTTCGAGAACGCAGGAACCGTCCTGCGGGTTCCGATGTTCCTGGCCGCGCTGCTGCTGGTACGGGGTCTCCCGGCCCTGCTGTACCGGGCCGCCGGTCTGTCCTGGACCGAGGTGGCGGCCACCGCGCTGCTCCAGGCCACCTCGCTGCCGGTCATCGTGGCCGCAGCGACCATCGGCCTGAGACTGCACGCCGTACGGCCCGAGAATGCCGCCGCGCTGGTCGCCGCCGGACTGCTCTCGGTCGTCGTCCTCCCGCTCGTCGCCCTGCCCCTCCTCCAACGATCGAACGACCCGCAGACCCGGCTGCCGGCCGTGCTGGACTGATTCGGGGCCGCCGCCCGCCGTAAGGTTTCTCCGTGCCGTGATCCGTACCATCGGCGGGCACACCGCGACCGCCCCCGCTCCGCCGCCATCCGTACGGGCGCGAGGCTGGAGAGACCGATTCATGGAAGCGCACCGGAATTGCTCGGAGCCTCAGCGTCCTCGGGTGAGGTACCTGTGGGCCGATCGGCGGACGTCGTGAGGGTGCGCACTGAACCTTCCGCCGCCGTGCCTCGTGTAGGGCTTGGAATGCACGGGCGCACAGCAGCGGGAGGCGGGCATGGCGCGGCTGCACTCGGGCCTGGAGGACTTCCGGCTGGTGGGCATGGACGAGGACCCGACCCCTGGCGATCCCGGGCTGATCCGGGACGTGGCCCGGCGGTACCGGGACGTCGGGGACGCCGCGGAGCGGGCCCTGGGCGTGCTCCGGCGGGACGGGGAGCTCACGCGCGGCCGGGGGGCGGCGATGGACGCCCTGCGGGAGAAGGTCGGCGACGACCTGCCGGAGAAGCTCTCCAGGACCGCGACGTCCTACCACGACGCGGCCCAGGCCTACAGCGACTACGCCCCCCGGCTCCAGGAGGCCCAGGACACCTTCGACCGGGCCGTCGAGCAGGCGCGGAGCGCGTCGGCCCAGGCCGACCGGCCCCCGGTGGCGCTGGGTGAGAACCCCACGGACGAGGAGAGGGACGCGGCGCGCCGGAGGCAGGAGGAGATCGAGACGGGCCGGAGCGGGCTCGGGGCCGCCCGGAACCTGGCCGAGCAGGCGAGGGCGCTGCGCGAGGGTGCCCAGCGGACCTGCGCGGACGTGCTGGACCGGGCGGCGGGCGAGGCCATCCCCCCGCGGAACGTCTTCCAGCGGATCGCCGACTTCTTCAAGGACTTCCCGTTCGTGCAGATCCTCCTGGGACTGCTGGCCGCCGTCGTGGCGGTCTTCTTCCCCGTGGTGGGAGCCCTGCTCGGCGCGGCGCTGTTCGCGTTCACCGAGGTGGTCGCCGTGGCGACCGGGGGCTTCAAACTCGGCGACCTGCTGGTCGGGCTGATCGGGCTGGTCCCGGGAGCGGCGCTGCTCAGGTTCGGGGGCGTGGGGCTCAAGGCCGCCGCGGGTGCCGTAGGGCGGATCCTCCCGGGGGCGGGGAGGACCGTGGGCGGAAGCCTTTCGAGGATCCGGCAGACGCTCGGCAGTCCCCGGACGGTCGGAGCGGTGATCGGAGGCCCGGCCGCCAGGCCTGCGGTCGCGGTCACCGGGCACATCGCCGGGGAAGCCGGACGGGAGGCGGCGACCGAGGCGCTGAACGGGGAGCGGCTCGATGCCGCGGCGATCCTGGGGGCCGGCGTGCTCGGGGGCGCGGTGTCCCGCGGGCGGCTGCCGGGCAGGAGGGGCGCGGAGGGCGCGGGCCGGCCCGGCGGGTCAGCGCCGGGGCGGTCCAGGAGTCTCCCCGGGGGACAGGGCACCGCGGGCCCCGTGCCCCCGGCGCACCCGGTCGGCCTGCCCCCGGCGCGGCAGGACCCGTCGGTCGACCCCCACCTGGTGACGGGGGTGAGGCCCAGCGCGGAGAACCCGGCCGGACTCCCCCAGTTCCGTACCGACAACAACCCGCTCTTCCGCGACGACACGCGGCTCCCCGTGGGCCCGGACGGCATCTTCACCACGGGTTTCGCGCCGAGGGACCCGTCGCACACGGACCTGGCGGACTTCGTGGACCGGAACACCCCGTCGGCGTTCGTGTCGACGACGAGGCGGGAGGACCTGAACTTCCTCGGGGGCACCGGGCCGGGCGGCGAGCACGTCTTCCGGTTCCACATCCAGGCCCCCGGAGGGGTCGACGTGAACAGGACGCTGGGCAGTCACGCGGGCGAGGGGCAGCAGGAGGTCAGCTTCCCCGGCGGCATCAGCGCGGAGAACATCCGGGGCGCCCAGCTGGTGACCGGCGGGTCCGGTCCCTTCCTGCCGGTGACGGTGGGCAGGTTCGTGCCGAATCCGAACTTCAATCCGGCGTTCCTGCCGCTGCCCCCCAGTCCCCCGCCGGGCGGATCCTTCCCGGCCGACATCAGGCCCCACGTCCCCGGCGCGGTGCAGCCGGACGGGCCCGTCCTGCGTCCGCCGCGGATCCGGCCGCTGCCGCCGGCCGGCCGCCCGCCGCACGGCGCCCTGCCCCCGCCGCCGGGCCCGCCGCCGGTCACGGGGCTGCCGCTCCCGCCCCGGCCCAGGCCGACGGGACCGCTGCCCCCACCGCCGCCCGGCCCGCCCCCGGGCCCCCCGCCGGTCACGGGCCTGCCGCTCCCGCCCCGGCCCAGGCCTACCGGGCCGCTGCCCCCACCGCCCCCGCCGCCCCCGGGCGCCTGAGCGGATCCGTTCGCGAGCATGCAGAGGGAGGAAGGAACGACGGTGGAGGACACCCCGGCAGGCGAGACGGGTCCGCCCACGGCCACGGAGGAGGTGCGCGCACGGGCGCGGCGCTCCCCGGGACGGTGGCTCTACCTGGTGGACCCCTCCTACGACCCCGACGGCGCCGTGCCCCCGGACGGGATCGCCGGTGCCTGGGAGGTGGACGGAGAGGGCGCTCCCGTGGGGTTCACCGCCAACCCCGGTTACCGGCCGTCAGCACAGGGCCTGGGCCTCGCCGCACCCACCGATCCGGTGGACGCGGTGATGCAGGACGCCGCGACGGGCCGGGCCGCGTACGCCGAGGTGCTCGACGCGCTGGCGGGAGTCAGCGTGTACGTTCCCGCGGACTCCCGGGGACGACTGACGGCCCACCGGGACGGGGACGGCCTTTTCGTGGCCGTCCTCACCGACCCCCGGCAGGGGCCGGACGACGTGCCGCAACTGCTGCCTGTCGGGTTGGCGGATCTGGTCGCCGCCCTGCCGGAGGAGACCGCCGTGTGGATCAACCCGCACGGGGGCGTCTCCGTCGGCGCGAGCGTCGCGGACCTCCGCGCGGCCCTGGGCGTCCGGAGCGGGGAGCCGCAGACGGCGGAGGTCGGGGCCATCCCTCTCAAGGGCGTCGCGCCCGGGCGTCGCTGAGAGCGGGGGTACGCCCCGGGCCTCCCCGGCAGCCCACCGCGCCCCTCCCGGGATGCGGCACGGCGGCAGCGGGAGGGCGCCCGCCCCGAGGCGTCCGGGCAGGGCGGTGGGCCGGACGTTCGCCGTGGGTGGCCACGGGAGGACCCGGCCTGCACCGGACGAGCGGCGGGAGCCGCTGCGTCAGGCGGCGGACGTCGGCCCGGCCCCGGAGAGCCGGGCCGGGCCGGCGTCCGCCCGGGCTCACCGGGAAAGGCGCCCCTCGACGGCGAGCACGTGCTCCACGGCGTCGACCAGGAGGGCCTTGACCGAGTCGCGCCGCCGCGCGTCGCAGAAGAGCACCGGCACGTGCGGGTCGAGGTCCAGGGCGGCCCGGACCGTCTCCGCGGGGTAGTCGCGGGCACCGTCGAAGGTGTTGACCGCCACGACGAACGGCAGTCCGCGCCGCTCGAAGTAGTCGACGGCGGCGAAGGAGGAGGCGAGGCGCCGGGTGTCGGTCAGGACGAGCGCGCACAGCGCCCCGGCGGCCAGCTCGTCCCACATGAACCAGAACCGGTCCTGGCCGGGTGTGCCGAACAGGAAGAGGTCCAGCCGGTCATGGAGGGTGATGCGGCCGAAGTCCATCGCCACGGTCGTGGTGGTCTTGGCCTCCACCCCTGCGGTGTCGTCGACACCGAGGCTGCTCCGGGTGAGGTTCTCCTCGGTGTGGAACGAGGTGATCTCGCTGATCGCGGAGACCAGCGTGGTCTTGCCCGTCCCGAAGCCCCCGGCGACGAGGATCTTGACGGCCTGGGGCAGGTCGTCCTGGGGCGCCGTTCCCGGGGATCCACCCGGCAGGGCTCTGGTCATGACCACACTCCCACTCCGTTTCTGGGCGTTGCGTGCGCCGGCAGTGGCCGTGGACGGCCGCCGGCGGAGGCCGCTGTTCCGGCACCGCGCGGATCAGAGCGCGCGGAGTCCATCGAGCACCTCCCTGATGAGGTCGAGGCTCGGTCTGCCGCCGGCGTAGGCGGGCTCGCGAAGCCGGATGGCTCCCATGTCCAGCAGGTCGCCGAGCAGGACCCGGACCACCCCGACCGGCAGGTCGGTCCGGGCGGACAGTTCGCCCACGGACAGCGGACGGCGACACAGGGAGAGCAGGGCGCTGTGCTCGGGCTCCACGTTCACCCAGCCGTACAGGGTGTCGACGGCGGCGACGACGAAGGCCACCAGGTCGAAGACCTCCTGCCGGGACCGGGTGCGGCCGCGCACCATGGCGTAGGGGCGGACGAGGGGCCCGGCCTCCTCGTCGACCCATTCGGTGTCGATCACGGGGTCGTCCGCTGCCGTGGCCTCAGCGGCCCCGGGCGTCGACGGACAGGTGCTGGCCGACCCGCTTGACCAGCATGGCCATCTCGTAGGCGACGGCGCCGATGTCGGCGCCCTCGGGGGTGAGCACGGCGAGGCAGGCGTTGTCCCCCGCGGCGCAGACGAAGAGGTAGCCCGCCTCCATCTCGACCATCGTCTGGCGTACGGCGCCGCCGCCGAAGTGGCGGCCGGCCCCCTTGGCCAGGCTGTGGAAGCCGGAGGCCACGGCGGAGAGCTGCTGGGCGTGGTCGAGGGTCAGTCCGCCGGAGGCGGCCAGCATCAACCCGTCCGTCGAGAGCACGACCGCGTGGCCGACGTCCGGCACGCGGTGAGCCATGTCGTTCAGGAGCCAGCCCAGGTTCGCGGTCGTGTCGGTCACGAGTGGCTGCGTCATCGCGTGCTTCCGTTTCCGTGATGGGGGACGTGGGGACGGCGGGGTCGGGGTTCGGGGCCGCCGCCGGGGACCGGCTGCTCCAGCCGTCCGCGGGCGGCGCCGGACTGGAGGGCGGACATCAGCGAACGCACCTGGGTGGGGCGCCCGCCGTGTGCCGCGGGGGCAGGGGGGCGGGCGCCGGCCGAAGAGAACGCGGCCTCGAACAGGGGAGGGGCGCCGCGGTTCCCGTCGGCAGCCGGTGCGGGACCGGCCGGCCGGACCTGCGGCACGGAGCCGAAGGGGTCTCCGGGCCAAGGGCCTGGGTCTGCGGCGGTGCCGGCGCCGCCCGGGAGCGGAGCCCCGGGGTGCGGCACCGGCCCGGCGGGGGCCCGGACCGCGTGGGCGGACGCGCCTCCCCAGTCCAGCGGGCCGGCCGCCGCGGCGGGATCGTCCTTGAGCTGGGGGGCGAGGCTCGCCTGGCGGACGCGGCGCGGCAGGCCGTCGATGGTCTCCGGCTGCCGGGCGGCGGGAACCTGATGGTGACCCTGCCAGGCGTTCGGAACGGTCTCGGGGGCTGCGGAGGCCGCAACGACGGGCGGGGGCGCGGCGTGGACCTGCTGCGCGGCGTGGACCTGCGGTACGGGCGCGGCCAGGGCGTCGGCGACCCCGGGGAGGGGCGGCCCCTCGGGGAACGCGGTCCCCTCGCGGTGCGGCGGCGCGGGCATCGCGTGAGCGGTGGCCCCGGGTTGCCTGTCGTGCCCGTACGGATCGCCGGCGTGTCCGTGCGGACCGGCGGGCGGGAGGGCGGCGGCGGCGGGGGCGAGCTGCGCCGCGTCGCGCGGGGGGAGCTGCTCCAGGAGGGCGTGCGGGATCAGGACGACGGCGGTCAGGCCGCCGTAGGGCGAGGAGCGCAGGGCCACGTTGACCTTGTGCCGCTGGGCGAGGCGCCCGACGGTGATCAGCCCCAGGCGGGTGCTGTCGACGTCGCTGATGTCCACGGGGGAGGTGATGCGGGCGTTGGCGGCCTCGAGGTCCTCCGGGGCCATGCCGAGGCCCCGGTCGTCGATCTCCACGATGAGGCCGCCGGCCCCGGTGCCGACGCTCACCCGGATCTCGCTGTCGGACGGCGAGAAGTTCTGCGCGTTCTCGACGAGCTCCGCGAGCAGGTGGATGACGTCGGCGGCGGCGCGGCCGGCGATGCCGACGTCCGGCACGGGGGGGACGACGACGCGGGCGTAGTCCTCGGTCTCGGCGACGGCGGCGCGCACGACGTCCACGGCCGGGACGGGGCGGCGCCAGACGCGGCCGGGGGCGGCGCCCGAGACGATGATCAGGCCTTCCGCGTAGCGGCGCAGCCGAGTGGCGAGCTGGTCCAGGCGGTAGAGGTTCTCCAGGACACCGGGGTCGTCCTCCTGCCTCTCCATGGTGTCGAGCAGGCTGAGCTGACGGTGGACCAGCGCCTGGCTGCGGCGGGCGAGGTTGAGGAACACCTCGCTGAAGCCGCGGTGCAGGCGGATGTCCTCGGCGGCGAGCTCGACGGCGGTGCTCTGCAGGGCGAGGAACGCGTCGCCCAGCCGGGCCATCTCCCGGTTGACGAATTCCGGGCGTGCCGTGTCGACCGCGACGTCGACCGTCTCACCGCGGCGCAGGCGGCCGACGACGTCGCGCAGCCGGTCGTCGGTGAGGTTGCGCGCGGAGGTGCGCAGGCGGCCGAGGTCGCCGACGAGGGAGCGGGCGATGCGGACCGACAGGACGACGGAGACGACGAGGGCGACCAGTCCGAGGAGGCCGGCGAGGAGCAGCTCGACCAGGGCGCGGGTGGCAGGTGGGCCGGTGAGGGTGAAGACGACGTCGATGTCGTCCAGGGCGAGCCGGTTGGTGGCATTCCACTGGGCGTCGTAGGCGGCGCGCCAGCGGGCGATCGGGAACGGCAGGGCGCGGGCGTCCGGGCCGGCGTCGATGATCTGCTGCTCCATGGCCGCCACCTGCTGCAGGGGCCCGCCGGGCTCGGAGAGCCTGAGGAAAGGGGCCCGCTGGGCCGGAGGCAGGCCGGCCACGGCCGCGCGGTTGAGGTACCGCCGGGGGCCGATGTCCTGGACGACGGCGGCGTAGGCGCTGCGGCCCAGGCGGTGGGAGGGGCCCGCCGCGGCGGCGGAGACCAGGGCGTCCTCCTGGGAGAGGAAGTCTCCGCCGAGGACGAGCGTGTGCAGGGCCCGTCCGAAGTCCTGGGCGTCCTGGTCCGGCAGGACGGTCATGGCGTCGAAGGCCTCGGAGATCGCCGCGTTGACCATGGTGTACGAGGCGAGGACCCGGTCGGCGGCGAGGACACCGGCATCGACGCCCTTCCGGAGGTCGGTGATGCCCTCGAGGGCCTGCCGGGCTGCGTCGACGCTCCGGCGGACGCGGTCGTTCTCGTCCTTGCGGACGTCCGGGTCGTCGGCCTCGGCGAGGAAGGCGGCGACCGCGCTGTCCGTGCCGGCCCGGCTGCGGGCCAGTTCGGGCGGGACCGGGACGCCGCCGGGCCCCTCCTTCCGGACGTTGCCGACGAGGGCGACGAGGGAGGAGCGGCGCTCGGCCTGGAGGCCGATCACGACCTTGCCCAGGGGGCGGGCGAGGTGGGTGCCGATCGTGTTCACGCGGGAGAGGGTGAGGGCGTTGCCCAGCGACAGGTACGCGGCGTAGGCCCAGAGGGCCGCCAGCGATACGAGCGGGAGCAGCAGCAGGGCGGTCAGCTTGCTGCGAATGGTCATCCGACGCGATCTCATGAACATTTCCCCATATCCACTGCGGCAAGGCGCCGCACCGCGCCGGAAGGCGCCTTTCATTTCCGCACCGCATGCTTCCTCCCGACCGGGGGGCACGGGAGGAGCGGAATAGCCGGCGCAATGGCACCGGTTTTGTCAGGCCGCGGGCGCGGCCGGACGGGAATCGCACGGCAGTGGCGTCCGAGGCCGTCGGAAGCATGATTCCGGTGGACCCGGGACCGGGCGGGGCGGGGCAGTGTCCCTCGGCCCGCCCGTGCGTGCCGTTCCCGAGAAAACAGCACGCGGCGGCGTGTACGGTCGCTCAGGCGCCGCCGATTCCGGACGCGGACCCGCACGCAGGTCCGGATATGTCGCCCGGCATCCGGGAGGAGCCGGCCCTCTGCAATTTTCGGCACACGGGCACGGGACACCTGCTTTCTGTACTGCTTCCTGGGACACGCCGGGACGCAGGCCGGAAGTGTCCCGCCTGCCGGGCCCTCGGCCGGAAACGTTGCGCGTGCAGCGTACATGAACGAAACGGCGCCATAAGGTCGAGGAGCCGCCGGGGCGGAAGCACGGTCCTTTCGGACATGGGAAGGCCACGCCGCGTTCTTTTTCGCACCAGGGCGCATCCGTCCCGGGAGCGCGGCGGAAAGGCCGCGTCGGGCCGCCAATGAAGGACAAAAGAGGACACATGTGCGGCGTGCGGAGGCCAGGCCGAGGAAGGGCCCCGGTACGGCCGGCCGGACCGCCGGACGGAGGGCGGGCAAGCGTGCCCTTTCGGGCAGACCCGCCGGGCGGAGCGGCGCCAGCCCCGTCGCCGCGCCGGCGGCGCCCTCCCCGGGCGCCACGGCCACCCGGGGGCCGTCCTGCCGGGGGACGCAGGCGGAGCGGTCCGCCGTCCACGCCGGGAGTTGCGGCAGCTGCGGCAGCAGGGACGAGCCGTCCGCCGCCACCCGGTGCGGTCGTGGCCGGGCCAGGGCCGGTGGTCCGACCGGTCGCCCGCCCTGGACTCCTGCGCCGCCTGCGACCGCTGCACACACGGGAGGACGGGCCGGCCGGTCCCGCCCCGGGCGACCGGTACGGGGCCGGCCGCCTGGCGCACCCTCAGGAACGCGGCCGCGGCCCGGCACCGCCGGCGGACGCGGTCACGCCTCCTGGAGGCAGGCCGCCGTACGGGTGTCTACGGGGGCCCACGCGGGGGCGCCGTCCTTGTCCACCAGGACCGCGCGGACCCCCTCGGCGAAGTCGGGACCCGCCGTGAGCACCTCCCCCAGGCGCAGCTCGCGCTCCAGGCACGCGGCGAGCGGGGAGCGCGCCCCGCGGCGCAGGAGGGCGAAGGTGGCCGCCAGACTGGTGGGCGAGGCACGCCGCAGGTCCGCGAGCGCGCCCCGGGCCCAGGCGCCGCCGTCGGCCTCCAGCCTGGCCACCACCTCCTCCAGGGCGGGGGCGCCGAAGCAGTGGTCGACGCGTTCCCGGTGGTCGGCCAGTTCCGATGCGGGGGCGGGGCGCGCGTGGGAGTCCAGGACCCGGGGGAACTCCCGCGCGTCGGCGCGGGCCAGGTCGCGCTCCAGGGCGGGCAGACCGGCCGAGGGCACGAAGTGGGTGGCGAGACCGCAGGCGACCGCGGCGCCGGCCCCGATGCGGGCGCCGGTCAGCCCCAGGTACATGCCGGTGCCGCCGGGCAGCCGGGGCAGGAAGTGGCTCGCGCCGACGTCCGGGAAGAACCCGATGTGCGTCTCGGGCATCGCGAGGGAGGCCCGCTCGGTGACCACGCGCGCCGAGCCGTGCACCGAGATGCCGAGGCCGCCGCCCATGGCGAAGCCGTCGATGAGCGCCACGTACGGCTTGGGATACTCGGCGATCAGCCGGTTCAGGCGGTACTCCTCCGTGAAGAAGGCCCGCACGGCCTCGCGGTCGCCGGCCAGCACCGCCTCCCGGACCGCCCGGATGTCGCCGCCCGCGCAGAACGCCCGGGGGGAGGAGCTCGCCACCACGACGGCGCCGACGGCCGGGTCGTCGCGCCACCGCAGCAGCGCGGAGGAGAGCGCGCGGACCATGGGGAGGTCCAGCGCGTTGAGGGCCGACGGCCGGTCGAGGACCAGGCGGCCCACGCCGCCGGCCGTGTCCGTCCTGACGCATGAGTTCATCGTGCCTGCATACCACCGCCCCGGCGGGGGCGGAGCGGGAGGGTGCCGGGACGGCGTCAGGAGGGCGGGCCGGGGCGGGAGGACGGGCGGGAGCGGTAGGACGGGCGGGAGCGGCAGGACGGGCGGCAGGCGTCAGATGCGCCAGGAGCGGATGCGCTCGGCGGCCTGGTAGACGTCCGCCTTGCGGGCCTGGATGTCGCGGACGAGGTCGACGAGGGCGCCGTACGGCGGGTCGACGCCCTCGCCGCAGACGTGCATGTAGGCGACGGCGACCTGGCAGGCGTAGAGGCTGTTGCGGTACGGCAGCGGCTCCAGGCGGACCAGGGTGTGCAGGAGGGCCGCCGCCTTCCAGGCCGCGTCGGGGTCGGCGGTGGCCGGGCGGGGGATGCGGGTGCGGTGCCGGGCCACGGCGGCGACGAGGGCGGAGTAGTCGGCGACCGCGAGGTCCTCGGGGACGGCCTGCTCCTGGACGTCCAGCAGCCAGGGCACGTCGATGTGGACGGTCATCAGGCGGCTTCGACTCCCTGCGGGCCCGCGGCGGACGGGGCCTCGTCGGGAAACGCCTCGTCGAACTCCGCACGGTGGGCGTCGCCCCAGGCCGCGGCGTAGCGGACGAACTGCAGGCGCTGCTGCTCGCGCAGCGGGAGGTCGTGGACGTACTGCTTGAGGGACTTGCCCTCCGCGGCCGCGGCGGCGCGGACGGAGGCGAGCTCCTCGTCGGTGAAGGTGATGTTCAAGGACGGCATGCCGGAATGGTACCTGATAGGTACCGGCGCGGGGGCGGAGGCGGGGGATCCGCGGCGCGCCGGCCCGTCCGGCGGACCGGACGCCCTCCCCGGGAAGGGCGGCCGGGGAGGACGGCCGTGGGCCGCGCGGGCGGTCGAGGCGCCTGCGGGCTGCTGCCTGCGGGCGGGGGGCGGCTACCGGTGGCGCCGGTGGGTGGTGAGGCCGTAGCCGTAGGGGAAGAGCGGGTCGTGGCGCGGGTCGCCGGCGTTGACCGGCTCCTGGGCCTCGCTGCGCGGCCAGGAGACCGGGAGCCTGCCGGTGAAGGGGCGCTTGCCGAAGAGCACGTCGGCCACGCCCCCGCCCTCGCTGCCGGGGAGCCAGGACATGACGAAGGCGTCGGTCCTCGGCAGCCGGTCGGTGACGATCTGCGGGCGTCCGGCGACGTCGAGGACGACGCAGGTCCGGATGGCAGCGCACACGCGGTCGACGTTCGCCCGGTCGGCGGCGGAGAGTTCCAGGGTGTGGCCGTTGCCGACGTCGCCCACACCTTCGGCGTAGGGGGTCTCGCCGACGACGACGATGCCGACGTCGTGTCCGGCGGTGGGGGCGGAGGCGTCGGCGCTGTAGGTGACGTGGGCGGCATCCTGCCGGATGCCCTCGAGGATCGTGGTGCCGGGGATCGTGTCCCCGGACCGTCCCTGCCAGGTCACGGTCCAGCCCCCGGACTGGTTGCCCAGGTCGTCGGCATCGGCCCCGGCCACGTAGATGCGGGCGGAGGGCGACAGCGGCAGGGTGCGCTGCCGGTTGCGGAGCAGCACCTGGGAGGCGGCGACGGCGCGGCGGGCCACGGCGCGGTGGGCGGGCGAGCCGATCGCGGGGATGCCGGTGCGGTCGGTGTAGGGGTGCTCGAAGAGGCCGAGGCGGAACTTGGCGCGCAGGATGCGCCGCACCGCGTCGTCGATCCGGGACACGGGCACCCGGCCGGCCTCGACCTCGGCGGTCAGCGTCTGCTCGAACTGCGGGGCGCTGTACGGCTCCATGAACATGTCCATCCCGGCGTCGACGGCGGTACGGACCTGGGCCGGGAAGTCGCCGGGGAGCTGGTGGACGGCCTCCCAGTCGCTGATGAGGAAGCCGTCGAAGCCGTTCCTCTCCTTGAGGAAGCCGGTGAGCAGCTCCCGGTCGGCGCTCATCTTCACCGGGGTGCTGCCGGGCACGTCGGTCCAGCGGACGCTGGAGTAGGACGGCATGATGCTGCCGACGCGGTGCCTGCGGACGGCCGGGACGTACGGCGCCAGGTCGACCTTCGCGAAGTGCGCGTGGTCGGTGACGGTCACGCCCTGGTCGAGGGTGTAGGTGCCGGTGGTCGAGGTGCCGTACGCGGTGTCGCCGTCGCCGGCGAAGTGCTTGGCCGTGGCCAGGACGCGGTCGGGGCGGGCCAGGTCGCCGGGGCGGGTGCCCTGGAAGCCGTCGATGGCGGTCTCCATCCGCTCGACCAGCGCCGGGTCCTCGCCGAAACTCTCGTAGGTGCGGCCCCAGCGGTCGTCGCGGACGACGCACAGGCAGGGGGCGAAGACCCACTGCGGTCCGGTGGCGCGGGTCTCGGCGGCGGTGACGTGCTCGACCTCGCGCACCAGCGCGGGGTCGCGGGTGGCGCCCAGGGCGATGTCGTGCGGGAAGACCGTGGCGCCGACCAGGTTGCCGTCGCCGTGGACCGAGTCGATGCCGTACAGCAGCGGGATGTGCAGCCGGGTCGCCAGGGCCCGCTCCTGGTAGGCGTCGACCATGTCGGCCCACGCCTCCGGCGTGTTGGGGGTGGGTGCGGAGCCGCCGCCGGAGAGGAGGGAGCCGAAGGCGAGGTCGGTGATCCGGGACCGGTCGGCGTCGACCGAGCCGCGCTCGGTCTGCGTCATCTGGCCGACCTTCTCCTGCAGCGTCATGCGGCCGAGCAGGTCGGCGACCCGCCGCTCGACCGGCAGCCGGGCGTCCAGGTACGGCGCCGGCCGGTGGTGCGCGGCGGTCGCCGCCCCCGGCCCGGTGGCGGCGACGGAGGCGCCCGGGGCCGGGGCCGCGCCGAGGGCGGTCGCCGCGGCGGCGAGCAGCGCACCGGCGACGCGGCGCCGGGAGGGGCGCCGGTCCGGCAGGGCGTCCTGCGGGGGATGGTGTCTCAAGCTGCGCTCCTCGGGTGGGCGGCCCGTCCGGGTCCTCCGCGGGCCGGACGGGTCGGTTGGGCCGGACGGGTCGGTTGGGCCGGACGGGTCGGTTGGGCCGGACGGGTCGGGTAGGACGGGCGGGTCGGGCGAGGTTGCCGGGTGCCGATGTCCGGCGTCCGCGCTTCCCCGGAGCGGGTTTCCACCGGGGTACTCCTCGGTGCGGTGCGGCACCTGCGGCGTGGTGTGCTCGGCGGCGTCCGCGGCGGACCGCCGGTCCGGGGGCCGGAGGGCCGGGGGCCGGAGGGCCGGGAACGTCCGGCCCGGGGGGGGTGTCCGGGAGGACGGCCGCACAGTGCGGGGTCGAAGTGGACGGATGGGGGCGGTCGCACTTGGGAGCGCTCCCACCGATGGGCAGGCCGCGCCGATCCTCGCGGCTCTGGCAGGGGTGGCGGCGCGCCGCGCCGCCGGGGCGGCCGCCCGCGGCGAACCATCCTTGATTGGACACGGTCAATTTCTGCAGTCCATCAAGCCACCGGCCCCTCGGAGGTGTCAAGGTGCAGGTTCGCCTTCACCCTCCGAAGGCACGGAGGCGCACGCAGGACCGGGAGGGGGCCGGACGGGGACGGGTCGCGCCACCCGGGCGCCCGCCCGCCCCGTGCGGCCGCCGGTGCCGCGGGGGCGGCCCGGCGCCGTCGTGCGACGGTCCGTCAGAAAGGCAGTTCCGCAGCACGGCCCGGCTTGCTATCGTGCCGATCATGGACATCACCGGGCCCCACTGACAGGTCGTCCACCGCCCCCCGAACGCGTTCTCGTGACGGTTCCTCCGGGGCGGTACGCCGACCCGTCATGTCCGTTCGTGCCCCGGCCGCGCCGCGGCACGTGCACCCCGGAGACACCATGCCACGCCCCGACGGGGGCAGTGCGTCCTACCGCGCTGTCCTCGCACTCCCCCATGCCCGCCGCCTGTTCGCCGCCGCGCTCCTCGCCCGGCTGGGCTACGGCCTGACCGGCCTTCCCCTGCTGCTCGCCCTGCGGGAGGGCACCGGCTCCTACGCCGCCGCCGGTACGGCGACCGGCCTGTACGGACTGGCCGTCGCCCTGCTCGGCCCCGCCCGGGCACGGCTGGTCCGGCGCCGGCGCTCCGCGCTCGTACTGCTGGCCGTGGGCCACGCGCTCTCCCTGGGCGCACTGGCCGCCGCATGCGCCGTCGGCGTCGCGGACCTGCCCGCCGTCGGGCTCGCGGTCCTGGCGGGGCTGTGTCCGCCTCCGGTCGGTCCGCTGATGCGCGCCCTGTGGAGCGGGCTGACCCCCGGCGGGGTGCAGCGGCAGTGTGCGCTGAGCCTGGACACGGCGGCCGAGTCGGCCGTGTTCGCCGTGGGGCCGGTCCTGGGCGGGTCGCTGGCCGCCGCCTCCTCGGCCCCGGCGGTGCTGGCCGGGTGCGGGCTCCTGCTCCTGACGGGGTCCGGACTGCTGGCGGCGGCGCTGCGGCGCGCGCTCGACGCCGAAAACGCCACGCCCTCGGGCGGCGCCGGGGGCTTCGTCCTCGCGGCACGCCTCCCGCGCCTCCTGGCGCTGGTGTGGGCGGCCGCGGCCGCACTGGCCGCGTGCGAGGTCGGGGCCGTCGCCGCCTGGGGGGCGGCGACGGCCGGGGTGCTGACGGCGCTGTTCCCGATCGGCGGTGTCCTCGGCGGCCTGGTGTACGGCCGACGGCGGTGGCGCTCGTCCCTCGCCCGCCGGCCGCTCGCGATGGCGGCGGGTACGGCCGCCTGCTGGGCGCTGCCCGCCCTGGTCCAGGCCCCGCCCGCCGCGGGCGCGGCCCTGCTGGTCGCCGGCGTGTGCACCGACGTGCTGCTGATCGCGGCGTACCAGCTGGTCGACATCCTCGTCCCCGCGGGGTCGCGCACCGAGGCCGGCGCGTGGCTGAACACCGCTTACAACCTGGGCGCGGCCATGGGAGCCGCCGCCGGAGGCGCCCTGGCCGACCGGCCCGGACCGGCGGCGGCGTTCGCCGCCGGTCCGGGGCTCGTCGGGCTCTGCGCGCTGGTCTGCACACCGGGGGCACGGCGTCGCGGTGCGGCGGGGACCGCCGGGGCGGCCGCGGTGCCGCTGGCGGCGGGTGACCCGTCGCGGTCCCGCTGACCGCGTGCCTCCGGGGCCGCGCCGGCGGAGAGGCGGCCCGGGTCCGCGGGTATCGGGCGCGGCGGCCTGGAAGCGGGCGGCGGTGTACCGGGTCGGGCCGCACGGCCCGTATCCGGTCGGCGGCCGGGACGGGACCGGTCCACGCGTGGGACTCCGGCGGTGGGACTCCGGCGGTGGCGCACGGGGGTGCACGCACGGGGCGGGGCTGCGGCGCCGGGCGGCTGGAAACCCGTGGAGCGCACCGTATGGCCTGTGGTACCACTGGCGGGTCCACGAGAGTCGATCATGGAACTGCGCGAGGAGGCGTCCGGCATGGTGCTCGGAGAACTGGTGGGGCTGCGGGCGATGGGTCCGGCAGACGCCGGGGCGCTGTGGCGGTGGAACCACGACCCCGAGGTCATGCGCTGGATGAAGGACGGCTACGCCCAGCCGCTGGCCCGGACGGAGAAGTGGCTGGCCGAACGGCCGGGCAACGCGTACGGCGACCTGCTCCTGGGGATCGAGTCGCTCTCCGACGGGGTGCTCGTGGGCCTGGTCCGGCTGCACGGCGCCGAGCCGGAGACCGGGTGCGCCGAGCTCGACATCTACCTCGGCGAGAAGGCGTACTGGGGGCGCGGCCACGCCACCGACGCCATGCGGACGGTCTGCCGCTACGGCTTCGAGAAGATGCGGCTGCACCGGATCTCCCTCACCGTCGTCGAGGAGAACCACGCCGCCCGGCGCGTCTACCGGAAGGTGGGCTTCGTCGAGGAGGGTCGGCTCCGCCAGTCCTTCCGGCGCGACGGCCGCTGGTACGACAAGCTGGTGATGGGGTTGCTGGAGGGCGAGCTGCGGTAGGCCGCAGCCCGCCCCTCCCCGGTGCTCCGGGGCCGCCGGACGGCTGCCGCAGAGTCACGCACCGCTCCCCGCGCCGCAGGAGGCGGTGGGACCGATGAGTCCGGGCGGCCGCGGCGGTCACCCCTCGGTGACGACCGCACGAGAGGTGAAGGGTGAGGCGATGGGCTGCGCAGAGGTCAACGGGGTGCCGCTGTACGTCGAGGAGCACGGTTCGGGGGAGCCGCTGGTGCTGCTGCACGGCGGCATCGGGTCCGGGGAGATGTTCGCCCCGCTGCTCCCGGCGCTGTCCGCACGGCGCCGGGTGGTCCTGGTCGACCTCCAGGCCCACGGGCGCACCGCGGACGTCGACCGTCCGCTGCGGCCGGAGCTGATGGCCGACGACGTCGCTGCCCTCGTCGCACACCTCGGCCTGCCGCGGGCCGACGTTTTGGGCTACTCCCTGGGCGCGGCCGTCGCACTGCGCACCGCGGTCCAGCACCCCGGGGCGGTGCGCCGCCTGGTCCTGGTCTCGGCCGCCCTCAGGCGGGGCGGCTGGCACGCGGAGGCCCTGGCGGGCATGGACGCGATGAGCGCGGAGGCCGCAGAGGCGCTGAAGCAGTCCCCCGCCTATGCCTCCTACGCCCGGCACGCGCCGCGGCCCGAGGACTGGCCGGTGCTCGTCGGCAAGATCGCCGAGCAGCTCCACCGCGACTTCGACTGGACCGCCGAGGCCGCCCGCATCACCGCCCCGACCCTGCTGGTCTTCGGCGACGCCGACGCGGTGCGCCCGGACCACATGGTCGAGGCCTACGCCCTGCTGGGCGGCGGCCTGCGCGACCCGGGCTGGGACGGGTCGGACCGCTCCACGGCGCGGCTCGCCGTCCTCCCCGGGGCGACCCACTACGACATCCTCACCCACCCCCTCCTGGCCGGCACCGTGCTGCCCTTCCTGGAGGCCCCGGACCCGCAGACCGCCGCCTGAGTCCCGGACCGGGGCGGAAGCACCCCGGGGCGGCACCGGCGCGTTCCCGCCGGGGGCTGCCGCTCCGGAGGCGGTACGGGCCGGGACGTGGGCAGGACCGGGGACGGGGGCATCGGGCGGAGAGGCACGGAAAGGGGTTTCCGCGGGCAGGTGCGGCGGCGCTATCGTGCGGCCCGTGATCGAGAAGAGCGCGGCCCTGCCGCCGACGGTGTACCGGTCCCCCCCGGGGCGTGTCCTCCTCCTGTTCCTCGGATCGCTGGCCTTCTGCGTCCTGGGCACGGTGCTGCTGCTGCGCCACGACTCGGTCAAGGGCGTGGTCGGCGGGGCGGCCGCCGTGGTGTTCTTCGGACTCTGCGCGGTGGCGTGGGGGTCCCGGCTGGTGCGGCGCCGGCCCGAACTGGTCCTGGACGGGACGGGGCTGGACCACGTGCAGCTCGGGAGGATCACCTGGGACGAGGTGGGCGGGGTCCGGATCCGCGAGTTCCAGGTCAGGTCCACGACCCAGCGGGTGGTCGAACTGGTGCTGCACGACTCAGCCGGGTACCTGGCCCGCGCCCCGCGGACCGTACGGACGACCGCGGCGGCCAACCTGCGTTTCGGGTTCGGGCCGGCGAACATCTCCACGGTCTCCCTGCCGGTGGGCCCGGAGGAGGTCGTGCGGGCGATGGTGCGCCACCGCCCCCAGTTGAACGTCTACACGTGACGGGGGCCGGTGGGCACGGTTCCTGCGGAGCCGCTCCGGCCGCCCGGCGGGCCCGCAGCCGGGCGGGGTGCGGGGCCGGCTCGGACGGGGAAGGTGCGGTCGGGCCGGTCAGGTGACGGACCGGCGCTCAGGCCACGCGTCCCCACGCGACCGCACACGCGCAGGGGCGCTTCCCGGCCGCTCCCTGCCGGGACCCGGAGGCCAGGCGTCGCGGGACCGGCGCCGGCTCGGAGCCGCCGTCCGGGCCTCCCCGGCCGCGGCCGTACCGCCCGTGCTCCTTCCCGGACCGGCCGCCGAGGAAGGGGTGAGTCGGGCAAAGGTGAGGTATCGGGGCGGCCCCAGGGGGCATACGCCCCGGTGCACCGAGACGTGGATGAGCACTGAGCAGGACGGACGCCGATGGACCTCCTTTCCGAGCACTCCCCCACCGGGCAGCACGTGTGTGCGGACCTCGACGGCCGCCCCGGCAGCGTCACCCTGGCCCGCCGCACCGCCGAGGCCTTCCTCGCCGCGCTCACCCGCGCCGTCCCGCCCGGCGGCGAGGACACCCGCGACAGTGTGCTGCTGGTTGTCTCCGAACTGGTCACCAACGCGACGCGGCACGCCCCGGGCCCCCTCACCCTGTGCCTGACCCACCTGCGCGACGGTGTCCACGCCGTCGTGTACGACACCAGCACGCTCCTGCCCCGTCCGCGGACGCCCGACCTGGCGCGCGGCACCGGCGGCTTCGGCTGGCCGCTCGTCCAGCGTCTGGCCCGGGACCTGCGGACCGCCGTCCGCCCGGACGGCAAGGAGGTCCACGCCGTCCTCGCCTGGTAGGGGGCCGGTCCCTGCCCGCGGCGCGGGACTCCGTCCGGCGGGCCGGGTGCCGGGAGTGCCGGCCGGGCGGTGCCCGCGCCGCGGGCGGGGGCGTGGGTCAGAGCCGTCCGTACGGGATGTCGGCGGGCACCTCGGCGCGGCGGCGTGCCGCCTGGGGCTCCGCCGCGCGGTGGATCGCGACCATGGCCAGGTCGTCGCCGAGGTGCCCGCCGACGTGGCGCAGCAGGTCGCGGTGGACGGCCGCCAGCAGCTCCCGGGGCGGCAGCGCGAGCGGGGCGAGATCGCGCAGCCGGTCGGTGAGGGGGTAGAAGGCGCCGGTGGCGTCGCGGGCCTCGATGAGCCCGTCGGTGTACAGCAGCAGGGTGGCGCCGGGCGGGAAGGCCGCGGTGTCCACGCGCGGACGGGGGCCGTCGAGGTCGCCCAGGCCGAGCGGGGGCGCGGGCACGGTGGGCTCCAGCGGGGAGACCCTGCCCTCGTGGACGAGCAGCGGCGGGGGGTGCCCGAGGTTGACCATGTGGACCAGCCCTGCGTCGTCCTGCGGGATGTCCAGCACCACGGCGGTGACGAAGCCCTCCTCGCCCAGGCCCGCGGGCCGCGCGCCGGGTTCGCCGGCCTCCGCCGCGGCCGCCTCCTCCCGCAGGTCCTCGCGGTAGTCCTCCTCCAGCTCGGCCGCAAGGTCGCCGAGGGGGGTGCGGTGGCGGGCGGCCCGCCGGAAGGCGCCCAGGACGCAGCCCGCCGTCTCCAGGGCGGCCAGGCCCTTGCCCTGGGCGTCGCCCAGCAGGATGCGCGTGGTGCCCCGGAGGTCCGCGGCCGCGTAGAGGTCGCCGCCGACGGCGGCCTCCTCGTCGGCCGCCCGGTAGAGGGAGGCGAAGGTCAGGGCGCCGATGCGGCGGGGCAGCGGCCGCAGCAGGACCCGCTGCGCGATCGCGGCGACGGAGCGTGAGCGCGCCAGTTCCCGCTCCCGCCGCAGGCGTACGGCGCTGGCGGCCATGGCGGCCAGGCTGATCAGCGCGATCGTGGAGAGCTGGACGGGGAAGTTGGCCGCGTCGAGCAGCTGGTTGGCGCGGGCGGAGAGGACGACGCACGGGATCGTCACCAGGATGACGAGCAGCACGCCGGCGGGGGCGCAGAACACCGCCGCCAGGGTGGGCGCGGCCACCATCAGGGATCCGAACCGGATGTCGGGCGGCGTGACCTCGTCCACGGCGAGGAGGACGAGCGGCAGCGCCGTGACGGCCGCGAGGACCGTGCGCGGATGGCGCCACAGCCCGGCTCGAAGCAGTTCACCGATGCGGACAGGCACCGCAGCCACCTCCGGGAGGCCGTCGTCCCCCGCCTTCCAACCTCGCCCAGGGCCGGATCGCGGCGCAGGGCCCCTTCGGCCCCCGGGGCGGGGCCGAAAGGGCCCCGCGGAAGCCGCCGGTCACCCGATTGTCGCGCGTACCGGCCGGAGGGCGCCCCCCGGGGAGCCCCGGCCGGGCTCGACAGCGGGGCGGTGCGGGGGCGTCACGCGGGGCGGGCCGTGCGGCGCCGGGCGCAACGGACCGGCCGGGCGGGGACCGCGCCGTCGTGCGGGACGGCCGGGCGCGGAGGCCGTGCCGTCGTGCGGGACGTCGTGGAGAGCCGGGCGGGCCGGTGGGACCGGCCGCCGGCGTCTACCGCTCCGCGGGGCCGCCCGGCACGGCGAAGTCCAGGTGCACCACGGACGGGCGCCGGCTCCGGACCACGGGCAGCCGCAGGGCGTACGGGAGGAGCGCGCCCAGGACGCCCCGTCCGGGCGGCGGCACCACGTCCCGCACCGCGGCGATGCCGGGGTGGGCGGTGCGCACCCGCTGCTGCTCGGCGGCGTCCATCCCCCAGGGCATCGGCGGGGCCTGGTAGCCGCCGGAGCGCAGCCGCCCCTCGCGGGCCAGCCGGGCGAACCGGCGGGGCACGGCGTCGAACACCATCCCGCCGCCGGGGAATGCCTCGGCGCAGGCCGCGAGGAGGTCGCGGACCTCCCCGGGAAGCAGGTACATGAGCAGTCCCTGGGCGGTGACGAGGACACCCTGGGAGGGGTCGACCTCCCGGACCCAGCGGTGGTCGGTGGCGGAGCAGGCGAGCAGCCGCTGGCGCGGGCCGGGGGGCAGCAGGCGCTCCCGCAGCTCCACCGACTCCGGCAGGTCGACGGTGAGCCAGCGGGCCCGGCCGTTGTCGACCCGCCAGAACTGGGTCTCCAGCCCCTCGCCGAGGCAGACGACGGTGCCGCGCGGGTGGCGGAGCAGGAAGTCGGCGACCTCGGCGTCGAAGCAGCGCACCCGCAGGGCCTGGAGCTGCCCCTGGAGGCGGACGCCGGCGGAGTCCGGGTCGCCGAAGCGCTCCTCGAAGGGGTAGTCGACCTCCTCGACGAGCCGCACCGCCTCGGGGTCGGGCAGCAGGGTGTCGGGGCGGCGGGCCTCGACCGCGCGGTGGTACAGGGTCCACAGCGCGGTCTCGGGGACCGCCCCGAGCCGGGCCCGGGGGGCGGCGGGCACTCCGTCGGCGGTCATCCGGGTCCTTCCTGACTGCTGAGGGGGCCGCCGCTCCGGTGCGGGGGCCTGCCCGCATTCTGGCACCGCCGGGCCGGGGGGCGCCCCCGGCGTACGGCTGTCCGGCGGGGCCGTCGCCAGGGCCGTCGCCGGGTCCGGGGCCGGGGCCGGGAGGCGGGGAGGCCGCCCCGGGCGGCCGGGACCGTCAGGAGAGGGTGAAGGCGCCCTCCGGGGGTTCCGGGGAGGGGCGGGCGGCGGCGTCGGTGACCGGCGCGGCGGCGCCGGTGAACCGCTCCAGCGCGTCGCCGTCGACGACGCGGGCCGGGAAGGGGTCGGCGGCCAGGCGCCGCGCGAGGTCGGCGGCGGCGAGGGGGCGGGTCGAGCCGACCAGCACGACGTTGCCGAAGCGCCGGCCGCGCAGCACCGACGGCTCCGCCATCAGGCACACCTCGGGCAGCACCGCGCGGACGGTCGCGGCCTGGGCGCGGGCGAAGTCCAGCGGCGGGCCGTCGGCGAGGTTGGCCGCGTACAGGCCGCCCGGGCGCAGCACCCGGGCGGCCTCCCGGACGAACTCGACCGTGGTGAGGTGCGCGGGGACGCGGGAGCCGCCGAAGACGTCGGCGAGCACCAGGTCGGCGGAGCCGTCGGGGGCGGCGGCCAGCGCCTCGCGGGCGTCCCCCACGACGGCGTCGACGTGCACCCCCGGGCCCTGCCAGGGCAGTTCCTCGGCGATCAGCTCCAGCAGCGGGCCGTCGATCTCGACCACCCGCTGGCGGGATCCCGGCCGGGTGGCGGCGACGTACCGGGGCAGGGCGAGGGCGCCGCCGCCCAGGTGCAGGACGTCCAGCGGCAGGCCCGGGGCGGCGGCGGTGTCGACGACGTGGCCGAGGCGCCGGGCGTACTCGAACTCCAGGTGGGCGGGGTCGTCGGGGTCGACGTAGGACTGCGGGGTGCCGTCGAGGGTGAGCAGGCGGGCACGCGGCCGGTCGACGTCCGGGAGGAGGCGGGCGGTGCCGAGGGCGACGGCGCGCTGCACGGGGACGGGCTCGTCGGCGGGCGCGGGCTCGTCGGCGGGGGCTGCGGCGGACCCGGGGGCGTGCGGCTCGGGGGCGTCGGCCGGTTCGGGGTGGGGCACCGCACCATTCTCGGGCACGGGCCGCTCCCGGGCGCGGGGCGGCCCCACCGCCCCGGGCCCGGCCGCCCGCCGCCGGGCACCGGCCCGGCGGCGGGGAGGGGTGCTCAGCCGCGGACGGGGTCCGGCAGGTAGGCGGCCATCCAGCGGTCCAGCTCGCGGAAGACCCGGGCGCGGGGCTCGTCGGCGGAGAGCACCAGGTCGTGCACGCCGTCCTCGACGCGGACGGTGGTGACGTGGCGGCCGAGACGGGGGCCGAGGGCGGCGATGTCGTCGGCGCGCAGCACGGCGTCGGTCCGGTGCAGGGCGGCGTCCCAGCGGGTGGCGGTGCTGGAGGCGGTGGCCGCCATCAGCAGGACGGGGACGTCGATGTCCAGGCCGCGGCGCACCCGGCGGTGGCCCTGCTGGATCGCGGCGAGCCAGGCCGCGTACACGCCGAAGCCCTCGGCGGGCTTCAGGGCGAGGTCGAACTCCCAGGCGCCGCGGAAGTCGCGGTGCAGGCTGTGCACGTAGTGCGGGGCGGGCGGCATGGGCAGACGGCGGGTGCCGGCGAGGCGGCCGAGGGCGTCGACGGCGGGGGCGCCCAGGGTGCGGACCAGGGAGCCCGCCGGCATGGAGAGGAACGGGCTGTTGAGGAAGAGGCCGTCGACGACGCCCTGCCCGGCGCGGCGGTGCGCCCACAGGGCGGTGACGAGGCCGCCGGTGGAGTGGCCGTTGACGAGGAGCAGGTCGTGGCCGTCGACCTCGCGCACGATGCGGACCGCCTCGTCCAGCTCCTCGTCGTAGGCGTCGAGGGTGCGGACGAAGTTGGGCGAGTGGTGGGGGCGCAGCGAGCGGCCGTACTTGCGCAGGTCGAGGGCGTAGAAGTCGTAGCCGCGCTCGGTGTAGAAGTCGGCGAGGTGGGTCTGGAAGAAGTAGTCGACGAAGCCGTGGACGTAGAGCACGGCGCGCCGGGAGGGCCCGGCGCCGTCACCGGGGGCGGCGGCCCGGCGGCGGACGAGCGTGGCGAGGACCTCGCCCTCCTCGTCGGCGGCCAGGGGAAGGTCGACGGCCTCGTAGGGCTCGCCCAGGATGTCGGTACGGAACTCCACGCCGCAGACTGTAGTGACCGGGTCGCGGCCCGTGTCCCCCCTCGGGGCGTGGGCTTGGTCACGCCCGTGGCGGCCCGGCCCCGTCCCCGGCCCCGTGCCGGGCCCTGTGCCCGGCCCGGCGGGGGCGCCCGCCGGGCCGGGGTGACGGTCAGGGCCGGCGGGCGCCCCCCTTGCGCAGGGCCCGCAGGTACTCGCGGTTCATGGCGGCGATGGACGGCAGCGGGATGCCCTTGGGGCAGGCGGTAGCGCACTCCCCCGTGTTGGTGCAGCCGCCGAAGCCCTCCTCGTCCATGGCGGCCACCATGCCGAGCACCCGCGACTCGCGCTCGGGGGCGCCCTGCGGCAGCACGTTCAGGTGGACGACCTTGGCGGAGGTGAAGAGCATCGCCGAGCCGTTGGGGCAGGCCGCGACGCAGGCGCCGCAGCCGATGCACTCGGCGTGCTCGAAGGCGGTGTCGGCGGCCTCCTTGGGGACGGCCGTGGCGTGGGCCTCGGGGGCGGAGCCGGTGGGGGCGGTGACGTACCCGCCGGCGCCGATGATCCGGTCGAGGGCGGAGCGGTCGACGACGAGGTCCTTGACGACGGGGAAGGCGGCGGCGCGCCACGGTTCGACGTCGATGGTGTCGCCGTCGCGGAAGTGCCGCATGTGGAGCTGGCAGGCGGTGGTCCGCTCGGGGCCGTGGGCCTGCCCGTCGATGACCATGCCGCAGGAGCCGCAGATGCCCTCGCGGCAGTCGTGGTCGAAGGCGACGGGGTCCTCGCCGCGCAGGACGAGCTCCTCGTTGAGGACGTCCAGCACCTCCAGGAAGGACATGTCGGGGCTGACCCCCTCCACCCGGTAGGTGGTCATGGCCCCCTGCTCCTCGGGGGAGCGCTGGCGCCAGATGCGCAGGGTGAGGTTCACGCGTAGCTCCGCTGGGTGGGGTGGACGTACTCGAAGACCAGCTCCTCCTTGTGGAGGACCGGGGGGCCGCCGCCCGTGTGCTCCCAGGCGGCGACGTAGGAGAAGTGCTCGTCGTCGCGGAGGGCCTCGCCGTCGGGGGTCTGCGACTCCTCGCGGAAGTGGCCGCCGCAGGACTCGGTGCGGTGCAGGGCGTCGAGGCACATGAGCTCGGCGAGCTCCAGGTGGTCGGCGACGCGGTTGGCCTTCTCCAGCTGCTGGTTGAGCTCGGCGCCGCCGCCGGGCACCCGCACGCGGCGCCAGAACTCCTCGCGCAGCCCGGGGATGCGCTCCAGGGCCTCGCGCAGCCCGGCCTCGGTGCGGGCCATGCCGCAGTGCTCCCACATGATCTGCCCGAGCTCGCGGTGGAAGGACTCGGCGGTGCGGTCGCCCCCGACGGCCAGCAGCCGGGCGAGGCGCTCGCGGGTCTCGGCCACGGCCGCCGCGGCGGCCGGGTGGGAGGGGTCGGGCTCGTCGTGGGGGTGGCGGGCCAGGTAGTCGGCGAGGGTCGTCGGCAGGACGAAGTAGCCGTCGGCGAGGCCCTGCATGAGGGCGCTGGCGCCGAGGCGGTTGGCGCCGTGGTCGGAGAAGTTGGCCTCCCCGACGGCGAAGAGTCCGGGGACGGTGGTCATGAGGTCGTAGTCGACCCACAGGCCGCCCATCGTGTAGTGGACGGCGGGGTAGATGCGCATGGGCCGGGTGTAGGGGTCCTCGGCGGTGATGCGCTCGTACATCTCGAAGAGGTTGCCGTACTTCTCGGCGACCTTCTCCCGGCCCATGCGGGCGATGGCGTCGGCGAAGTCCAGGTAGACGCCCTGGCCGCCGGGGCCGACGCCGCGGCCCTCGTCGCAGACGTTCTTCGCGGCGCGGGAGGCGATGTCGCGGGGCACCAGGTTGCCGAAGGAGGGGTAGATCCGCTCCAGGTAGTAGTCGCGCTCCTCCTCGGGGATCTCCGCGGGCGGGCGGGTGTCGCCCTTGGCCTTGGGCACCCAGATGCGGCCGTCGTTGCGCAGCGACTCGCTCATCAGGGTGAGCTTGGACTGGTGGTCGCCGGAGCGCGGGATGCAGGTGGGGTGGATCTGGGTGAAGCAGGGGTTGCCGAACCAGGCGCCGCGGCGGTGGGCGCGCCAGACGGCCGTGGCGTTGGAGTTCTTGGCATTGGTGGAGAGGTGGAAGACGTTGCCGTAGCCGCCGGTGGCGAGCACGACGGCGTCGGCGAGGTGGACCGAGATCCGCCCCGTCACCAGGTCGCGGGCGACGATGCCGCGGGCGCGGCCGTCGATGACGACGAGGTCGAGCATCTCGGTGCGCGGGTGCATCTCGACGGCGCCCGCGTCGATCTGCCGGGACAGCGCCTGGTAGGCGCCGAGGAGCAGCTGCTGGCCGGTCTGGCCGCGGGCGTAGAAGGTGCGGGAGACCTGGACGCCGCCGAAGGAGCGGGTGTCCAGCAGGCCGCCGTACTCGCGGGCGAAGGGGACGCCCTGGGCGACGCACTGGTCGATGATCTGCAGCGAGACCTGGGCGAGGCGGGCGACGTTGGACTCGCGGGCGCGGAAGTCGCCGCCTTTGACGGTGTCGTAGAAGAGGCGGTGCACGGAGTCGCCGTCGTTGCGGTAGTTCTTGGCGGCGTTGATGCCGCCCTGCGCGGCGATGGAGTGGGCGCGGCGGGGCGAGTCCTGGTAGCAGAACTGGACGACGCGGTAGCCCTGTTCGGCGAGGGTGGCGCCGGCGGATCCGCCGGCCAGGCCGGTGCCGACGACGATGACGGTGTGCCGGCGGCGGTTGGCGGGGTTGACGAGCTTCGCGGTGAAGCGGCGGGTGTCCCAGCGCTCGTGGACGGGGCCGGCGGGGGCCCTGGTGTCGGCGAGGGGGTCGCCGACGGTGTAGGCGCCGACGGCGGGGGCTGGGGCCGCGGGGGCCTGGGCGGGGGCCGCGGGGCCCTGGGCCGGGGTCGCGGGGGCGGGGGTCGCGGTCGTGTCGGTCATGTCAGTCCACCAGTCCGGTCATCACGGCGACGGGCACGGAGACGAAGCCCGCGGTCAGCAGCACCGCCAGGACGTTCGCGGTCGCCTTCAGGGCGCGGTCGCGGCGTCGGTTGTTGGCGCCGAGCGTCTGGGCCGCGCTCCAGAAGCCGTGCCGGACGTGCAGGCCGAGGGCGAGCATCGCGGCGATGTAGAAGACGTCCGCGTACCAGGTGCGGAAGTCGGCGACGACGTTCTGGTACGGGTGGCCGTCCTCGCCGAGGGGGTTGACGACGCCGGCGGTGAGGTCGAGCAGGTGCCAGACGACGAACAGCCCGAGGATGACGCCGCCCCAGCGCATGGTGCGGGTGGCGTAGCTCGCGCGCGGCCTGCGGTGGGCGTACCGCTGCGGGCGGGCCGCGAGGTCGCGCCGGCTGAGCTGGTAGGCGGCGACGCCGTGCAGGACGACGCAGAGGGCGAGGACGGCGCGCTGGATCCACAGGAACCACGCCTCGTGCAGGGCGGGCTCGCCGAGGGTGCGCAGCCAGGCGGCGTACCCGTTGAACTCGGCCGGCCCGAAGAAGATCTTGAGGTTGCCGAGCATGTGGGCGGTGAGCCAGAGGAGCATGATCACGCCTGTGGCCGCCATGACCGCCTTCTTGCCGACGGTCGAGCCCCACAGCGTGCCGAGTGCGGACGTGCGCGCCGTCCGGGTCGCCAGTGCCATGGACGGGACGCTACGGCCGCCGGGGCTGACAGGTCCAAGACATGAACGGGCTCGTTCCGATAGGCGGGGGCTATCGTGGGAGCGTGCAGCTCCAGCAGCTCGTGTACTTCGTGGCCGTCGCCGAGACCCGCCACTTCACCCATGCGGCGGAGCGGACGCACGTCGCGCAGCCCTCGCTCTCCCAGCAGATCCGGGCGCTGGAGCGGGAGCTGGGCGCCGAGCTGTTCAGCCGCGCCCGCGGCAACATCGCGCTGACGGACGCGGGCGAGGCGCTGCTGCCGCTGGCCCGCCGCATCCTGGCCGACGCCGAGAGCGCCCGCCAGGAGGTGCAGGAACTCGCCCAGCTGCGCCGGGGCCGGGTGCGCCTGGGCGCCACGCCGAGCCTGTGCACCGGCCTGCTGCCGGAGGTGCTGCGCGCCTACCACCGCCGCTACCCCGGCATCCGGCTGGTGGTGCAGGAGGGCGGCTCCCGGGACCTGGTGCGCGGGCTGGCCGACGGCAGCCTGGACCTGGCGCTGATCATCCTGCCGCTGCACGGCAACGACCCCGCCCTCGCCACGACCGAGCTGCTGCGGGAGGACCTGGTGGTGGCCTCCGCGGCGGGCTCGCCGCCGCCGGGCGGCGGGCGGCCGGTGCGGGTGGCGGACCTGGAGGGCCGGCCGATGGTGATGTTCCGGCACGGCTACGACCTGCGGGACACCACGGTGGCGGCCTGCCGGGCGGCCGGGTTCGACCCGGTGCTGGCGGTGGAGGGCGGCGAGATGGACGCGGTCCTGGGGTTCGTGGAGGCGGGCCTCGGGCTCGCGGTGGTGCCGAGCATGGTGGCGGAGCGGCGGCCGTCGGTGCAGGTGACGCCGTTCGCCGGGGCGGTCCTGCAGCGGACGGTGGGGCTCGCGCACCGCAGGGACGTGGAGCCGCCGCGGGCCGCCCGCGAGCTGCGGCAGGTCCTGCTGGAGCACCTGGACCGGGCCGCCGCCGCAGGGACCCTCCCGCAGGGGACGCGGCGGGCGGGGCCGGCGCCGGGCGGGGCCGCGGACCGCGCCTGAGGGGGACGGATGCGCGGCGGCGCGTCAGCGGGTTTGCCGGGCAACGCCGTTGGAGCCCGACGCTGCCCCCGTGACGCACCGGGAGGCCGGAGGGGCGGACGACGGGGACGTGCGGCGGAGCAGGGCGGCGGGACGCGGAACAAGCGGCGGCGCGGCGGTGCTGAACCAGAGGAGACCGGGTGCGAGACCGGGTGCGCCGAGAGAACGTGAGGACGCCATGACCACCGCCGGGCCCCAGCGCGAGCCCCTCCCCCGTGACACCGCCCCCGTGGACGCGCCGCCGGACCCCGGCCGGGCGCCCGCGTCGCTGGTGACGGCCTGCGGGCGGCGGATCTCCGTCGCCGCCCTGTGCCTCGGCGGCGCCGGCGGCCCCTTCCCGCGGATCGCCCTGGACGTCGGCCCCGAGCGCGACGGCGCCTCCCGCGCCTGGGCGGGCCTCAGCCCGCAGGAGGCGCGCAGCCTGGCGTTCCTGCTGCTGGAGCAGGCCGCCGGCGCCGAGCACCGCGCGGCCGGGCGGGGCTGACCCGCCGTCCTGCCCTGCCGGGGCGCCCTCCGCGCCCGGCGGGACCGGCGGGACCGGCACCCCGGCACGGATCCCGCGACACGGACGGCACCTGTCCGCGAGGGCTGGCAGAGTCGGACCCGTGCTCCGGACCTCCGCACGCCTGCTGCGCCTGCTGTCCCTGCTCCAGTCCCGCCCGGACTGGACCGGCCCCGCCCTCGCCGAGCGCCTCGGCATCACCGCGCGCACGGTGCGGCGGGACGTGGACCGGCTCCGCGAGCTCGGCTACCCCGTGCACGCGACGCCGGGCGCGGCGGGCGGCTACCGGCTGGGCGCCGGGACGGCCCTGCCACCGCTCCTGCTGGACGACGACGAGGCGGTGGCCGTCGCCGTGGGCCTGCGGACGGCCGCGCACGGCACGGTCGCCGGGATGGCGGAGTCCTCGGTGCGCGCGCTGGCGAAACTGGAGCAGGTGCTGCCGTCCCGGCTGCGCCGCCGGGTGGCCGCCCTGCACGCCGCGACGGTCCCGCTGCACGGCGAGGGCCCCGCGGTGGACCCGGAGGTCCTCACGGTGCTCGCGGGCGCCTGCCGGGACCGGATGCGCACGCGGTTCGGCTACCGGGACCACGGGGGCGCGGGGAGCGCCCGGGTGGCGGAGCCGCACCGGCTGGTCTGCACCGGGCGCCGCTGGTACCTGGTGGCCTGGGACACGGACCGGGCGGACTGGCGCACCTTCCGGGTGGACCGGATCACCGGGCCGCTGCCGACCGGTCCGCGCTTCGAGGCCCGTGAACCGCCGGAGGGCGCGGCGGAGCGGGTGTCGCGCGGGGTCTCCACGGACGTGTACCGCTACCGGGCCCGGGTCACCCTGCAGGCCCCGGCGGAGGTCGTGGCCGCCCGGACCAGCCCGACGTCCGCCCGGGTGGAGCCGGTGGACGGGAACAGCTGCGTGCTGCGCGCCGGTGCGGACTCGCTGGACGGGCTGGCGGTGCACCTGACGATGTTCGGCGTGGACTTCGAGGTGCACGAGCCCCCGGAGCTGGCGGCACACCTGCGGACGCTGGCCGCCCGGCTGGAACGGGCGGCGGACGCGGGCGCGGACAGGGGGCCGGGCGGGGTGCAGGACGGGGGGCCGGGCAGCGACGTCGGCCCGGCTGCGGGTCAGGCCGAGGGTCCGGCGGGCAGTGCGGCCGAGGGCGGCTGAGGGCTCACCCCGGCGGTCCGGCCGCCGCGGCGGCGTCGATCAGCGCCCGCAGCACGCCGATGCGGTTGCTGGTGAGGGAGACCACCCCGGTGCGCAGCACCCGGGCCATGGTGCGGCGGACGTCCACCGTCCAGGCGCTGACCTGGAGGCCCGCCCCGCGGGCGCGGTCCACCAGGACCGGCGTGACCAGGCCGAACGGCAGGTTGAGCAGGTGCGGCCGCAGGTCCGCGAGCAGCGACGGCGGGGGCGCGAGCGGCGTCCGCCAGGTCAGCGAGACCTCGGCGGCGGGCGCGTGGCGGCGCACGGCGAGCATGGCCGAGGGCGGCCCGCAGTACACGACGCGGTCGGCCGCGCCGCACCGCGCGGCCTCGGCACAGGCGGCCGCGGCCGGTCCGGCGTCGTCGAGGTCGACCATGAGCAGGGGCGGCCGGCCGGCCGGGGTCGGCGGCGCCGCGGCGACCAGCGCGAGGGCCTCGGCGAGGGTCGGTACGCGCAGCGGCGCGGCCGGGCCCTCGATGCGGCGCAGGTCGGCCAGGGTGAGGGCGGCGAGCGGCCGGTCGAGGCCCCACAGGCGCTTCAGGGTGGGGTCGTGGAGGAGGACCGGCACGCCGTCGCGGGTGAGGCGGACGTCGACCTCGACCGCGTCGGCGCCGGCGGCCAGGGCGGAGCGCAGCGACGGGAGGGTGTTCTCCCGGTGGCGGTAGGGGTCGCCGCGGTGGGCGACGGCGCGGGGCGCGGCGGGGACGGCCATGGTGGGGACGGCCGTGGTGGGGAGCGGCACGGCGGCGCGGGGGGCGACGGCGCGGGGCCGGGCGGGACGGGGCCGGGGGCCGGAGGGCGCGGGGTGCTGCACGGGTGCGCCTCAGCCCTGCTCGACGACGACGTTGGTGGACTTCACCACGGCGACCGCCGGGGAGCCGGGCTCCAGGCCGAGCTCCTCGGCGGACTCCCGGCTGATGAGGGAGACCACCCGGAACGGACCGGCCTGGATCTCCACCTGGGCGGCCACGTCGCCGAGGACGACCTCGGTGACGATGCCGCGGAAGCGGTTGCGGGCCGAGGAGGGCAGGCCGGCCGCCGCGGCGTTCTCCGGACGGGCCAGCTCGCGGGCGAAGGCCGCCAGGCGGGCGCCGGGGACGATGCGGTGGCCGTGCTCGTCGCGTTCGGCGGCGAGCCGCCCGGCGTCGATCCAGCGGCGCACGGTGTCGGGGCTGACGCCGAGCAGGGCGGCGGCCTCCCCGATCCGGTAGCTGTTCGCGGGCCGGCCGGGCTGCGGCATCGGGGCCCCTCCTCGGTGGTGCGGGCGCCGGGGCGGCGCGGGCTGCGGGCGGATCGGCGGCCGGGCGCGGGGCCGCGGTGACCGGGGCCATCCTGCCGTACGGCCGGGGCGGGCGTGCGGCGCGCCCCGGTGGCGGGCGTGTGGCGCATCGGGGGGACACGGGACGGGCCGGGGACGCGATCCGGGTTGAAGTCCCGCGATCCGGGCAAGCGGCGGATCAGCGCTCGTCCGGAAGGTCCGGGAGGCGTCCGGTCCGCGGCGGTGTGCACCGCTGCGCACTGGAACCCGGGGAAGGGACCGGAAAGCGCGGGATGTACGGTACGGCTGTTATGCACAGGGAGCAGGGCATGGAGCAGGGCAGGGGTCCGGCGGAGGAGTTCCTCGGCGACGCGGCGGTGCCGCCGCAGCAGGGGCCGACGGTGCGGCAGGTCGTCGGGCGGGCCGCCTTCGGCGTGGCCGCGGCGGCCGGGCTGGTCGCGGCGGTGGTGCTGGGCACGCCCGCGCTGCAGACGCCGGAGGCCGCCCACCACGGCGGCGGCAGCGGCGTGCACCGGGCGGCGGACGCCCCCCGCTGAGGGCGGTCCCGCGGACGGCCCCGCGGGTGGCCCCGTCCACGGGTGGCGCGGGCCTGCGGGTTCGTGTGGCCGGCGGGCGTCCGGATGTGCGGGTGTGCGGGTTCACATGGCCGGCGGACGTCCGGAGGAGCCGCGGGCGCGGCTCAGGGGCCGCCGAAGAGGTCCTGGTGGACGGCGTCCAGGGCGGTGAGCACGGCCCCGCCGAGGACGGCGCTGCCGGCGACGGTGCCGAACCGGACCTCGGTCCGCAGCGGGAGGAGGTCCGCCAGGCGGGCCGCGACCCGGTCGGCGAGGGCGGTTCCCCCCGCCCGGCCGACCTCCCCCCCGAGGACGACGCAGCCGGGGTCGAGGACCGCGCAGACCGCCGCGGCGCCGACGGCCACCCGTGCGGCGAGGGCGTCGAGGAACGGCCCGCCGGACTCCCCGGCGGCCAGGGCCGCGCGCACGGCCGCCTCGGCGGCGGGCGCGTCGTCGGCCGGACCGGCGGGCAGGCCGTGGTCGCGCGCCAGGGCGCAGACGGCGGCGGCGCCGGCGGTGCTGTGGAATCCCCCCTGGCAGTCGGTCGCGTTGGGGAGCCGTGAGGTGCCGGGCACGGGCAGGAAGCCGATCTCCCCGGTGCCCCCGGACGCACCCCGGCGGAGCCTGCCGTCGAGGACGGCGGCGGCGCCCACGCCGTGGCCGAGCCAGAGCAGGACGAAGGTGTCGCGGTCGCGGACCGCGCCGAGGCGCCGTTCGGCGATGCCGGCGAGGTTCACCTCGTTCTCCAGCAGGACCAGGGAGCCCGCGAACGGTCCGGGGGCGGCGGTGCGGGCGCGGAGCGCCTGCACCAGGTCGGCGTGCCAGTGGGGCAGTTCGGCGGTGGCCCGGAGTTCGCCGGTGGCGGGGTCGACCAGCCCGGGTGCGCCGACGGCGACGGTGTGGAGGGAGCCGGCCCCGGCGCGGCGGGCGGTGTCGGCGAGGGCCTCCAGGGCGGCGTCGACGAGGGCGGCGGGCGGGGTGCCGGGCGTGACGGGCAGGTCGGCGGTGGCCAGGGTGCGCCCGGCGAGGTCGGCGACGGCGATGCCCACGCCGACGGTGCGGACGTCGACGCCGGCGACGTGGGCGCGGTCGGCGACCAGCCCGTAGAGACGGGCGTTGGGGCCGCGGCGGGCCTCGCCCGCCTCCCCCACCACCGCGACCAGTCCGCTCCGCCCGAGCCGCTCCAGGAGGTCGGAGACGGTGGGGCGGGAGAGGCCGGTGAGGTCCCTGAGCCGGGCGGCGGTGAGCGGGCCCTGTTCGAGCAGCAGGCCGAGGGCCAGCCGGTCGTTGATCGCGCGGGCCGTGCTCGGGGTGGCCGTGCGGGCGGTGGTCATGGGGCCGCATCCTCCCAGAAGGTGCGCGCTGTTTCTATCAGGGACCCTTCCTGATAGTTTTCCGTCCGCACCGCCACCACCGCCCGCCCGCACCGGCCCGACCGTGCGGGCCCCGACCGCGCGCCCGCACGGCGGACGCGGCCGGGACACCAGCACCGCGCCCCGGCGGAACCGCAGGACCGCGGCCCGCCAGGACCGCAGGGCGCCGGCCGCACCGGACCGGCGGCACCGCACCAGCCGCACCACACCGGGCCGGAACCGCACCGGACCGACGACAACCACCGCGGGGCCGCCCGGCCGCGCACCGGGGAGGACACGCACGCATGGACCAGCACGCCGTCCGCAGGGCCAGGGTCGCCGTGGCACTCGTCTTCGCCCTCCACGGGGCCGTCACGGGGAGCTTCGCCACCCGCATCCCCTGGGTGCAGGAGCGGCTGGGCCTCGGGGCCGGCGCCCTCGGCCTGGCCCTGGTCATGCCCGCCCTCGGCGCGTCGCTGGCGATGCCGCTGGCCGGCCGGATCGTGCACCGCTACGGCGGCCGGGCGGCGGTGCGCGGGCTGCTCGCCCTGTGGTGCGCCTCGCTGGCGCTCCCCGCCGCCGCGCCCGGCCTGCCGGCGCTCTGCGTGGCGCTGCTGGTCTACGGCGGCACCGCCGGAATGGCGGACGTCGCCATGAACGCCCAGGGCGTCGAGGTCGAGCAGCGGCTCGGGCGGTCGATCATGTCGGGGCTGCACGGCATGTGGAGCGTCGGCGGCCTGGCGGCCTCGGGCTTCGGTGTGCTGGCCGCGCACGCGGGGGTCGACGCCCGCCTGCACCTGGGGGTGATGGCCGCGCTGCTCGTGGTGGGCGGACTGGTGGCCTGCCGCGGCCTGCTGGACGTGCGCCCCGCGCCCGGGGAGGAGGCCCCGCCGCGGTTCGCGCTGCCGCCGCGGGCCGCGCTGGCGATCGGCCTGGTGGGCTTCTGCGCGGTCTTCGCCGAGGGCGCCAGCGCCGACTGGTGCGCCGTCTACCTGAAGGACGTCACGGGCGCCTCGGCGGGTGTGGCGGCCGCCTGCTACTCCGGCTTCGCCTTCACCATGGCCGGGGCCCGCCTGGCGGGGGACGCCGTGGTGCGGCGGACCGGCCCGGTGCGGGCCGTGCGGCTGGGCGGGGCGACGGCGGCGGCGGGCGGCCTCCTGGTGGTGGCGGCGGACACGCCGGCGCTGGCCGTGCCCGGGTTCGCGCTGCTGGGCGTCGGCGTGGCGGTGGTCGTCCCGCTGGCGTTCGCGGCGGCCGGGCGCAGCGGTCCCAACCCCAGCCAGGCCATCGCGGGTGTGGCCACGATCACCTACACCTCCGGCCTGGTCGCCCCGGCCGCCGTGGGCGCGCTGGCCCAGGCGACGTCGCTGACCGTCTCCTTCGGCCTGGTCACCGTCCTGGTGGCGGCCCTGGTGGTGTCCGCGGGCGCTCTGCGGGGCGCCGCGCTCCCCGCGCCGGCGGGCGCCGTCCCGGCCGTTCCCGACCCCGTCCGCTGACGCCGGTGCCGGCGGGCCCCGGCCTGCGGGGCCCGGGGCGCCCGGCGGTTCAGCCGAGGAGCCCCTTGGCCAGGACGGCCAGGGCGCCGGCGAGGGCCAGGCCGAGGACGAGCTGCCGGGCCCGGCGCTCGGGGATCCGGTCGCCCAGCAGGCGTCCGGCCAGCGCGCCGCCGCCCACCCCCGCCGCCGGCAGGAGCCACACCGGGGCGGGGAGGCGGGGCAGGCCCTTGGCGGCGACCGAGGAGAGGTTGACCAGCACGCCGTAGAACTGCGCGTTGGGCACGAACTCCCGCACCGGCCAGCGGGCGTTGACCGCGTAGAGCGAGAGGGCGGGGCCGCCCACCCCGGCCGAGGCGTTGAGGAAGCCGCCGGCCGCCCCGGCCGCGACCGCGCCGCCCCGGCCGCGCAGCGCCGCGACGCGCACCCCGCAGGCCACGAGCAGCACCGCGGCGGCGACCGCCGTGCCGACGGCGGTGAGCAGGACGTCCCCCGGCAGCCGGTCCGCGACCCAGGCACCGGCCGGTACGGTGCAGGCCGCCGCGAGGACCAGCGGCACCATCGACGCCGTCCGGACCCGGCGCCGGCCCTCGCACAGGCCGAGGGCGCTGACGGCGCCCGAGGCGCAGTTGGCGACCAGCACCCCCTGGGCGGGGCCGACCAGGAGCGCGAGGACGGGTGCGGCGACCAGGGCGAAGCCGATGCCGGTGAGGCGCTGGACGGACGCGCCGAGCAGGACGGCGGCCCCCAGCAGCAGGTCGTCGGCGGTCATGCGGCAGGGTCCTCTCGTCCGCGCCCGTCCGCGTGCGGCGGGAGCGTCCGGGGCGGCCGCCCCGGCCGCGACCGCCGCACGCGGACGGGCGCGGGCCCTCCGGCGGACGGACGACGGTACTGCACGGGCGGTCCCCGGCGCCCGCGGAGGGACCGGAGGGGGCCGGTCGCACCCCCCTGGGGTGCGGCCGCGGTCACCGGTCCGCCCCGCCGCGGCCGTGTGCGCGGCGGCGCCCCGGGGGCCGGCGGGCCGGCAGCAGGGCGGCGGGGACGCCGGCCGGGCGACGCCGGTCCCGCCCGCAGCGCCGCCGCGCACGTCGCCGCCGTCAGGCGAGCAGCCGCAGCCGGGTGGCGGAGACGCCGACGCGGACGGTCTGCCCCCAGGTGAGCTCCAGGGCGTCGGACTCCACGCCGTCGCCGAAGACGACCAGCCGGTCGGACTCCGCGGTGAGGGCGAGCCGGTCCCCCGGGCCCAGCAGTCCCTGCACCTGCGCGGTGCCGGTCGCGGGCGACGGCCACGCCTCGCGGACGAACCAGGCGAGCGCGGCGGCGGACGGCGCGGGCAGCGGCAGCTCGCTGCGCCGCTCCAGCCAGGCGGAGCGGCACCAGCCGGTGGCGCCGGTGCCGGTGCCGACCAGCACGCCGGAGGAGGCCTGCGCCTCCTCGCGGCCGCCGCCCGCGGCGAGGCGGTAGCGGGAGGTCTGGTGGCCGGGCTGGCCGAGGTAGACCTCGTTGAGGGCCAGCAGCCGCTGGGTGTCGTCGGCGACCGCCTCGACCATGGTGCGCTCCTCCAGGCGGCGGCCGGCCGCGGGGCCGACGGCCGCCCGCAGCAGCGCGGGCGCGTCCTCGGGCTGGTGGCGCACCAGGACGCCGGGGTTGCGGCCCGGGTCGGTGTCGACGCCGACGACGGGCTGCCCGTCGAGGTACTTGGCGGTGTTGGCGACCAGGCCGTCCTGGCCGACGACGGCGACGACGTCGTCCGGGGCGAAGAGGAACCGGGCGAGGTCGCCGCGCTCGACGCGGGTGCGGCGCCAGTCGGAGGGCACGGCGGCGGCGACCTCGGCGAGGGCGGCCAGGGTGCGGTGGTGGCGCCGTTCGGCCTCGTCGAGGGAGCGGCCCCGGGAGGCGAGGAAGAACGCGGCCTGGCCGGGGGTGCCGTGCCGGGCGACCAGCTCCTCGTACTCGGTGCGGCGGTGGACGACGACCACCCGCGGGGCGAGCGCCATCAGCCGCGCCCCTCCCCCGGCACGGCCTTCCCCGGGATGGACGCCCCCGGCACTGCCTCCGCCGGGGCGGCCCTGCCCGGTGCGGCCTCCGCCGGGGCGGCGCCGAGGCGGGAGAGGAGGCCGGTGACGAGGTCGGGGGTGAGGGTGACGCTGTCGATGCGCGGCAGGTGCTCGGCGAGCCGCAGGAGGGCGAGGGCCCGGAGCGTGGCGGGGTCGGCCTGCTGGTGGGCGGTGAGCCAGGCGGCCTCGGCGGCGGCCCTCGCGTCGCCGAGGACGCGGGCGGCGTCCGCCTCGGCCTCGGCGAGGCGGGTGCGGCGGGACGCCTCGGCCTCGGCGCTGATCCGGTCGGCGGCGGCGCCCTCCTCGGCCTGGAGGCGGGCGTTGGCGCCCTGCTGGGCGAGGAGCTGCTCCTCGCGGCGGGCGAGTTCGATCCTGCTGCCGAGTTCGTTCTCGGCGATGGCGCGTTCGCGTTCGACGGCGACGGCGCGGCGCTCGTAGGTGGCGCGGTCGGCCTCCTGCTGGACGAGTTCGCGGGCGGGGGTGCGCAGGGCGCGCTCCACCTCGGGCTCGGGGCGCAGGGCGACGACGCGGACGGCGATGACGGCGAGGCCGGTCTCGGCGAGGCGCGGGTCGGCGGCGAGGCCGGCGGTGACGCGTTCGCGGACGGCGGTGACGCCGTCGGTGAGGGCGGCGGCCAGCGGCGTGCGGGCGAGCAGGTCGAGGGCGTGCTGCTGGGCGGTCTCGGTGAGGAGGGTGCCGAGCTGGTCGAGCGGGGCGGCCCGCCAGGCGCCGGTGTCGGGGTCGACGGAGAAGTCGACGCGGGCGGCGGCGACGGCGGGGTCGGTGATGCGGTAGGTGAGGGTGGCCTGGACGGTGACGTCCTGGAAGTCGGCGGTGCGGGCGTGGAAGAGCACGGCCAGTTCGCGGTCGTCGACGGGGACCTCGGAGAGGGCGGCGTCCAGCGGCCGGAACCAGAAGGCGAGGCCGACGCCGTCGTGGGCGAGGGTGCCGCCGCGCAGGTGGCGGATGTGGGCGGTGGGTGCGGCGCGCAGGTGTCGGAACCCGAGGCGCCTGGTGATGTCGGCCATGTCGCTCCCCTTTTCGTCATGATGACGATAGAGAGCCCGCCCACTTATCGTCAAGTGGACGACAATAGGCGCGGCGGTCCGGCCCGCTATAGGCTCCACGGATGCTCCAGGAACGGACATCCCGCGAACGGACGCCCGGCAGCCCCGTACCCGGTGGACAGGCGCCCGGTGGCCCCGCGCCCGACGCACCGCCGCCCGGCGGACCGGCGGCCGACGGGCGGCCCCCCGGCGGGGCCGCGCACACCGCACCCCGCGGCGGCCCGGCGTCGCCGCGCGCACGCCTGGCCCTGCTGGTCCTCGTGCTCGCCGCCGCGGCCTGCTCGCTGCTGCTGTGGAGCCCGCAGCAGGTCTTCTCCCAGGGCTTCGCCACGCTCGTGCCGGCCCCCTGGACGGGCCCCGCCTTCGCGGCGCTCTTCGCCCTCGGCACGCTCGCCTTCGTGCCGAAGCCCGCGCTCAACGCGGCGGCCGGCGCGCTCTTCGGCGTCCACGAGGGGCTGGCACTGGCCGTGGCGGGCACCACCCTCGGCGCCTGGCTGGCCTTCGGGCTGGGGCGCGCCCTGGGGCGCGACGCGGTGCGGCCGCTGCTGCGGGGCAGGGCGCTGACCGCCCTGGACCGGCTGCTGACCCGCCAGGGCTTCCGCAGCGTGCTGCTGCTGCGGATCGTGCCCGGGGTGCCGTTCCAGGCGGCCAACTTCGGCGCCGCCTTCTCCGGGGTGCGGGCGCTGCCGTTCACCGCGGCGACGGCGCTCGGGGTGATCCCGGGGACGGCCGCGTACGTGGTCGCGGGCGCCTCGGCGTCCTCGCCCGGCTCCCCCGCCTTCCTGCTCTCCGTCGGCCTGATCGCCGTCACGGGGCTGCTGAGCGCCGCCTCGCTGTGGCGGGCGCGGCGCCGGGCGGCCGCCTGACGGACCTGCGCCGGGGACCGCACGGGGGAAGCGGACCGCCGGGGCGCACCGGGCCGGACCGGCAGGTCAGGGCGGGGCGCGGCAGGACGCGGCGCGGCGCGGCAGGACGGGGCGCGGCAGGACGGGGCGCGGCAGGACGGGGCGCGGCAGGTCAGGGCACGGCAGGTCAGGGCACGGCAGAGCGGTCGGCGGCCCGCCGTCAGAGGCCGGGCAGCGGCTCCGCGTCGGGGGCGGGGGCGGTCCCGTCGGCGGCGGCGCGCAGGCGGGCGAACTCCTCGGCGAGGGTCTGCGCCGTCCAGTGGGCGTTGAGTCCGCTGGGGTTAGGCAGCACCCAGACCCGGGACCCCCCGATCCGCCCGGGCTGCGGCCCGACCGCCGCCTTCGGCGCGGCGAAGGCGGCCCGGTACGCGGTGACGCCGACGACGGCGAGCCAGCGCGGCCGGTACCGCTCCACCCGGGCGGTGAGGAGGCGGCCGCCCTCGGTGTACTCCTGCGGGGCGAGTTCGTCGGCGCGGGCGGTGGCGCGGGCCACGACGTTGGTGATGCCGAGCCCGAGGCCGAGCAGCTCGCGCTCCTCCTCGGGCCGCAGCAGGCGCGGGGTGAAGCCGGAGCGGTGCAGGGCGGGCCAGAAGCGGTTGCCGGGGCGGGCGAAGTGGTGACCGGTGGCGGCCGACCACAGGCCGGGGTTGATGCCGCAGAAGAGCACCCGCAGGCCGTCGGCGACGACGTCGGGGACGGTCCGGTCGCGGGCGGCCTCCAGCTCGGCGCGGGTGGGGCGCGCGGCGCGGCCGGGGGGCGCGGGGCGTACGGCGTCCATCAGTGCGCCCCTCCCTCGGCCGCCTCGCGCCGGCGGTCCAGCCGCAGCCGCTCCAGCTCCTCGGTCATCCGCTCCAGGAAGCGCGCCACCACCCGCAGCTCCGCCGCGTCGAACTCCGCCCGGACGGTGTCGGTGCACTCGGCCACCGGGGTGAACCACTCCATCGCCACCCGGCTGGCCCCGGGGGTGTAGTGCACCCGGACCTGCCGGCGGTCGGCGCTGTCGCGGGTGCGGTGGACGTGCCCGGCGCGCTCCAGGCGGTCGAGGACGGCCGTGACCGCGCCCGAGGTCAGGCCCAGCTCCTCGCGGAGCCGCCCGGGCGTGGCCGCCCCGCCGGCCTCGGCGGACGGTCCGGCCGAACCGCCCATGACGGCGAGCAGCGCCTGGACGTCGGTGGCGTGCAGCCCCTGGGACGCGGCGAAGTCGTGGCCCAGCAGGTTCATCTCCGACGCCAGGGCCTGCAGCAGCCGGCCGAAGGTGCGGCGGTCCGGGGCGGGCGGCGGGGCGTGGTCGTCGGCGGGCAAGGGTCCCCTTCCGGTGGTGGCGGACTGCGGCGGCGGACTGCGGTGGACTGGCTGACGGGACCAGCTTAGGCTCGGCGGCATCGGGTAGGTAGCTCAGGCGTTAAGCTTCTCAACGATTGAGAGATACCTCCCTCCGGATCGAGGACTCCCCCTGCCATGCCCAAGAACATCCGCAGAACGCGGCTGCTCCTCCCCCTCCTGCTGCTCGTGGCCTGGCTCGCCCTGGGCGGCGGGCTCGGCTCCTTCGCGGGGAGGCTCGGCGAGGTCGCCACCAACGACAGCACCCGCTTCCTGCCGCAGAGCGCCGAGTCCACCGAGGTCGCCGCCGCCCGGCGGGCCTTCGAGAAGGACGCCGGCCTGCCGGTCGTCGTCGTCTGGGAGGCGAAGGACGGGCGCGTCACCGACGCCCAGCGCGCCGCCGCCCAGCAGGCCCTGCAGAAGGCCGCGCAGGTCCCCGGCGCCACCGGCAAGGCCACCCCCGCGCTGCCGTCGAAGGACGGGAAGGCGCTGGAGGGCGTGGTGGAGCTCCGCTCCGACCTCGGCGAGAAGGTGCCCGACAGCGTCGACGCCGTCCGCGCCGCCGTGGCGCAGGTGCCCGGCGCCACGGCCGGGCTCGCCGGACCCGCCGCCGTCCAGGCCGACCTCGCGGGCGCCTTCGCCGGCATCGACGGGCTGCTGCTCGGCGTCGCCCTCGGCGTGGTGCTGGTGATCCTCCTCGCGGTCTACCGCAGCGTCCTGCTCCCGCTGCTGGTGATCATGGGGGCGGTCTTCGCCCTCGGGGTGGCCTGCGCGATCGTGTACGCGCTGGCGAAGCAGGGCCTGGTCAAGGTCGACGGGCAGATCCAGGGCCTGCTGTCCATCCTGGTGATCGGCGCCGCCACCGACTACGCCCTGCTGCTGTCCGCCCGCTTCCGCGAGGAGCTGGAGCAGCAGGCCGACCGCTTCGCGGCCATGCGCACGGCCTGGCGGCGGTCGGTGGAGCCCATCACGGCCTCCGGCCTGACCGTGGCCCTCGGCCTGCTGGTGCTGCTGCTCTCCGACCTCAGCAACAACCGGGCGCTGGGCCCGGTCGGCGCCATCGGCATCGCCTGCGCGGTGCTGTCCGCCCTGACCTTCCTGCCGGCGGCGCTCGTGCTGCTGGGCCGCACGGCGTACTGGCCCGCGAAGCCCGCCCACGGCGACGGCGCGCCGGTCCACGGCGTGTGGCGCCGCGTCGCCGCCCTGGTGGGGCGCCGGCCCCGCGCCGTGTGGGCGCTGAGCCTCGCGGTGCTCGCCGTGTTCGCGGCGTTCTCGCCGCTGCTGAAGTCCGGCGGCGTCCCGCAGAGCGAGCTGTTCACCACCGCCCAGCCGTCGGTGGCGGCGCAGGAGATGCTCACCCGGCACTTCCCCGGCGGCTCCGGCAACCCCGCCGTCGTGATCGCCGAGGCGGGCGCGGCCGACCGGGTCGCCGCGGCGGCGAAGGGCGTCGACGGCGTCAGCGGCGTCGCCCCGTGGACCGGCGGGAAGCCCGGCGGCGCCCCGGTGCAGGTCGAGGGCCGGGTGCGGCTGGACGTCACCCTTGCCGACGCCGCCGACAGCAACGCCGCGGTGGACACCGTCAAGCGGCTGCGGAGCGCGGTGCACGCCGTGCCGGGCGCGCAGGCGCAGGTCGGCGGGTTCACCGCCCAGCAGTACGACACCCGGGTCACCGGGGAGCGCGACCGGGCGGTGATCACGCCCGTGGTGCTGCTCTGCATCCTGGCGATCCTGGTGGTGCTGCTGCGCTCCCTGCTGACGCCGGTGCTGCTGGCGGCGACGGTCGCCCTCTCCTACCTGGCGACGCTCGGCGTGTCGGCGCTGGTCTTCCGCCACCTGTTCGACTTCACGGCCACCGACCCGGCGGTGCCGCTGTACGGGTACGTCTTCCTGGTGGCGCTCGGCGTGGACTACAACATCTTCCTGATGACCCGGGTCCGCGAGGAGTCGAAGCGGCACGGCACCCGGGAGGGCGTGCTGCGCGGCCTGACGGCGACCGGCGGGGTGATCACCTCGGCGGGCGTGGTGCTGGCGGCGACGTTCGCGGCGCTCGGCGTGATCCCGCTGGCGTTCCTCACCCAGATCGCCTTCATCGTCGCCTTCGGCGTCCTGCTCGACACGCTGCTGGTGCGGTCGCTGCTGGTGCCGGCCCTGGTGTACGACCTGGACGAGCGGGCCTGGTGGCCGGCCCGGCTGAGGCGCGACGCGTAGCGGGCACCGCAAGGACCGGTACCGGGCCGCCTCCCCGCCGCGGGGAGGCGGCCCGGCCGCGTGTCCGGCCGCCTGCCCGGCCGTGCGCCCGGGCCGTCGCGGCCGCCCGTGCGGGGCCGTCCCGGGCGCGCGGCCGCAGGTCACCCCTCGGTGCCCCGGGCCACCAGGAACTCGCCCCACACGCACTTGCCGGCGCCCCGCGGGTCCACCCCCCAGACGTCGGCCACCCGGTCGACCAGCAGCATGCCGCGGCCCGAGGTGGACTCCCAGCCCGGCTCGGTGCGCCGGGGCAGCGCGCTGGAGCGGTCCTGGACCTCGATCCGCAGCCGGGGGCGGCCCCCGGCCAGCAGCCGCAAACTCAGCAGGGCGCCGCCGTCGGTGTGCCGCAGCGCGTTGGTGACCAGTTCGTCGGCGACCAGCTCCACCTCGTCCGAGCGCTCCGGCACGCCCCAGCTGTGCACCGCCTCCCGGATCAGGTGGCGGGCGGCGACGAGCGCCTGGGGGTCGGCCGGGGCGACGTACTGGTGCAGGAGGCGGGCGGGCCCGGCCGCGCCCTCCAGCCGGGTGAGGAGCAGCAGCGCCATGTCGTCCTCGCCGCCGGTCTGCTCGGCCATCACCTCGCACAGCCGGTCGGCCAGCTCCTCCGGGTCGCGCGGGCCCTCGTGCACCGAGCGGCCGAGCAGGGCCATGCCCTCGTCCAGGTCGGCGCCGGGGCGCTCCACCAGGCCGTCGCTGCACAGCAGCAGGGTCTCGCCGGCGGCGAGCTCGACGCAGGTGACCGGGTACTCCAGGTCGCCGAACTGGGCGGACAGGCCCAGCGGCAGCCCCACCGGGCCGGGCACCTGGCGGCACCAGCCGTCGGCGTGGCGCAGCATGGGCGCGAGGTGCCCGGCACGGACCAGCCGCACCGTGCCGGTGGCGGCCTCGACGTCGGCGTAGACGCAGGTGGCGAAGCGGTCGGTGTCCAGCTCGCAGAGGAAGACCGAGGCGCGTGCCATCACGGTGGCCGGCGAGTGCCCCTCGGCGGCGTAGGCGCGCAGGGCGATGCGCAGCTGGCCCATGACGGCGGCGGCGTGGGTGTCGTGGCCCTGGACGTCGCCGACCATCACGCCGACGCGGCCGCCGGGCAGCGGGACGGCGTCGTACCAGTCGCCGCCGATGTCGCGGCCGGTGCGGGCGGAGCGGTAGCGGGCGGCGACCGTGAAGCCCCCGACCTCGGGGAGGCTGCGCGGCAGCATCGCGGTCTGCAGGCTCTTGGCCAGGTCGTGCTCCTGGTCGAAGAGCATGGCCCGCTGCAGGCTCTGGGCGATGCCGCTGCTCAGGGCGAGCAGCAGGTCCCGCTCCTCGGCGGGGAAGGCGTCCTTGCCGTGGTAGAGGAGGCCGAGGCCGCCGATCGGGCGGCCCTGGGCCACCAGCGGCAGGTAGGCGGCGGCGGTGGCGCCGAGCGGGCGGATGTACGGCCACAGCCTCGGGTAGCGGGCGGCGAACTCCTCGGCGGAGGTGAGGAAGAGCGGGTTCCTGGTCCGGATGACCTCGCTGAGCGGGAAGTCGTCCTCGACGCGGGTCCACTCCAGCTCGGGCACGTTGCTGCCCTCGCGCCCCTCGGCGAGGACCCGGACGCGGCCGTTCTCGACCACGCCCAGCACCAGGCTGGCGGCCCCGAGGCGGCCCAGGCCGTGCGGGTCGCTGAGGACGGCGGTGACGTCCTGGACGGTGACGGCGTGGGCGAGGGCGGCGGCGGTGCCCTGCACCACCTCGGCCCGGCGCGCGCGCTCGCGCTCGAGGGCGAGGCGGTCGGCGGCCTGCGCCAGCTCGTCGGTGGCGTCGCGGAGGATGCCGATGACCCGGCGGGGGCGGCCGAGGGCGTCGCGGTGGATGTGGCCCTGGGTGTGGACCCAGCGGTCGGCGCCGTCGCGGGGCAGGACGCGGAAGTAGTAGCCGTAGGTGGAGCTGCCGTCCTTCATCGCCCGGGAGACGTGGGCGTCGACGGCGGCGCGCTCCTCCGGGGGCATGCGTTCGCCCAGCTGGAGCGGGTCGGAGCGGTACTCCTCGGGGGCGAGGTCGTAGATGCCGAGGGCGACCGGGTCGAGGTGGAGCAGGCCGGTGTCGAGGTCCCAGTCGAAGCTGCCCATCCGGTTGAGGGCCAGGCTGGCGTCGGGACCGGCGGGCCACGGGGCCGGCGGGTCGGGCCGGGACCCGGCTGGGTGCTCGTCCATCTCGCCTCCCGGTGCACAGGCCGCCGCCGGCGGCGCTGCCGCCCTGCGGACCCGGTCTCAGCCTAACGTCGCGGAGCCGGTCACGGGGTCCGCTCCCCCGTACAGCTCCGCCAGGGCGCGGGCGGCGGCGGCCATCTCGGCGCGCAGTTCCGGGGGGCCGAGGACCTCGGCGCCGGCGCCGAGGCGCAGCAGGTCGGAGGCGGCGTGGCGGAGCGACTCGACGGGGAGCGCCACCCGCAGGCGGCCGTCGGGGCGGGGGGCGCCGGGGGCAGGTGTGCCGGGGGCGCGGAGCCCCGGGGGGCAGGGGGCCTCCGCGGGACGCGGGGCGGGGACCGGTCCGGGGGCGGGGCCGCCGGGGCCCGCGGCGGCGCGCGCGGCGGCCTCGGCCGCGTCGACGGCGCGGGCCTGGACCGGCGCGAAGATCGCCCGGACGCGTGCGGCGGCCTCCGCGGTGAGCAGCACGTCGACGGTGCGGCCGTGGGCGGTCTCCTGGAAGCGCCGGGACCAGCCGTCCCAGAAGGCGGCCAGGTCGAACCCGGCGGGCCGCTCGAAGGGGCCGCCGCCGGGGACGCACTCCAGGATGCGGGAGACCTTGTAGGTGCGGGGCGGCCCGTCGGCGCCGGCCTGCGCCACCAGGTACCACTCCCCCGCCTTGAGGACCACGCCGAGCGGGCGCACCTCGCGGTCGACCTCGGCCGGGCCCCACTTGCGGTAGCGGATCCGCAGCCCCTGCTGCCGCCAGACGGCGTCGGCGACCGCGCCCAGGTGCGGCACGGGCGTCGCGTCGGCGAACCAGCGTCCCGGGTCGAGGTGGAACCGCTCGCGGACCCGCTCGGCGCGGGCCGCGTTCTCGGCGGGCAGGGCGGCGAGCAGTTTCAGCCGCGCTCCGGCCAGTTCGGCGCCGAGGCCGAGCTCGGCAGCCGGTCCGGGCAGTCCGGCGAGGAAGAGCGATCCGGCCTCGTCGGCGTTGAGGCCGGTGAGGCGGGTGCGGTAGCCGTCGAGCAGCCGGTAGCCGCCGTCGGGGCCGCGGTCGGCGTAGACGGGCACCCCGGCGGCGGCCAGCGCCTCCACGTCCCGGTAGACGGTGCGGACGGAGACCTCCAGCTCGGCGGCGAGCTCCCCGGCGGTCATCCGGCCGCGGCCCTGGAGCAGCAGGAGGAGGGAGAGGAGGCGGTCGGCGCGCATGACGCGATTGTGCCGCCCGCCGGGCCGTGCGGGGGACGGCCCCGTTCCGTATCGGGCTACCCGCCGGTAGGGTCCCGCCATGGCCGACATCCACGGCGTCTGCGCCGACCGGTTCCAGGGCGTGCGCGACGCGCTCGCCGCCTCCCTCGACCGCGGGTCCGACCTGGGCGCCTCGGTGGCCGTGCAGCTCGACGGCGAGACGGTCGTCGACCTGTGGGGCGGCTGGGCGGACGAGGGGCGCACCCGGCCCTGGGAGCGGGACACCCTGGTCAACACCTGGTCCACCACCAAGACCATGACGGCGCTGTGCGCCCTGGTCCTCGCCGACCGGGGCGAGCTGGACCTGCACGCGCCCGTCGCCCGGTACTGGCCGGAGTTCGCCGCCGCCGGCAAGGAGGAGGTGGAGGTGCGGCACCTGCTGGGCCACACCGCGGGCCTGCCGGTGTGGACCGAGCGGCTGGAGGTCGCCGACCTGTACGACTGGGAGAAGGCCACCGGGCTGCTGGCCCGCCAGGCGCCCGCCTGGAAGCCCGGCTCGGAGTCCGGCTACCACGCCCTGACCCAGGGCTACCTGGTCGGCGAGGTCATCCGGCGGATCACCGGCCGCACCCCGGGCGCCTTCCTCGCCGAGGAGGTCACCGGACCGCTCGGCGCGGACTTCCACCTGGGGCTCGCACCGGAGGACGACGCGCGGGTGGCGCCGGTCTCCTGGGCACCGCCGGAGCCCGGCGCCCCCGCGGACCCGCTCGCCCGGGTCGGCAACCCGCGCGTCGGGCCCGCGGACGCCTGCACGGCCGCGTGGCGCCGCGCCGAGGTCCCGGCCGCCAACGGCCACGGCAACGCCCGCTCGGTGGCCGCCGTCCAGTCGGTGCTGGCCTGCGGCGGCGAGGCGGGCGGGGTGCGGCTGCTGTCGGAGGCGGGCTGCGCCCGGGTCTTCGAGGAGCAGGCGTACGGGCCGGACCGCGTGCTCGGCGCGGTGCTGCGCCTCGGCATGGGGTACGGGCTCAACTCCCCCGAGCTGCCGGTCTCCCCCAACCCGCGGGCCTGCTTCTGGGGCGGCTGGGGCGGGTCGCTGGTGGTGGTCGACCTCGACGCGCGGCTGACCGTGGCGTACATGATGAACCGGATGCACCCGGGCGCGCTGGGCGACGCGCGGGGCGCGTCCGTCGTGCTCGCCGCCTATGGGGCGCTGGCGGGCTGACCGCCGTCCCGGCGGTCGGCCCGCCCGCCGGGGCCGGGGCCGTCGCCGGGGCGGGGAGCGCCGCCGGGACGGGGCGCGTCGCCGGGACGGGGCGCGTCGCCGGGACGGGGCGCGTCGCCGGGACGGGGCGCGTCGCCGGGGCGGGGCGGGTGCCAGGAGCCCACGGCGGCCAGCATCGCGGTGTTGGCGACCACGAGCACGGCGAAGCCGGCGGCGGCCGCCGGGTGCCCGGTGGCGGCCAGGGCCGCGGCGGCGGCGCCCATGACGGCGAGCTGGGTGGCGAGCCAGGCGGGGGCCGAGCGGACGACCGCGCGGGGCGAGGCGTAGCGGCCCCAGAGCCAGGCCGCGGCCGCGGGGAGCAGCACCGCCAGGGCGATCCGGAGCGGCAGGGGCGCAGGGGCGTGGTAGCCGCCGTAGGCGAGTGCGGCGAACGCCACCAGCTCCAGCAGGAACCGCAGGGCCAGGTTGGCCCCCTTCACCGCACCGCGCATCGCCGTCCCCCTCGTCGTCCCCCGCCGCCGGGGTCCGGCCACCACGCGGTCCGGCCTCCGGTCGTCGGGGGCGCCCCACCGTAGCGCGGCCCGGGGTCCGGGCGCCCGGAAAAGTGCTCGCGCCCCCGGGAGCGGGCCGCCAGGATGTCCGGCATGACCGAGGCACGCACAGACCCGTCCTTCGTCTCCGACGAGCGCACCATGCTGGACTCCTGGCTGGACTACCACCGCGCCACGCTCGCCCTCAAGTGCGAGGGGCTGGACGCCGACCAGCTGCGCCGCCGCTCGGCGGAGCCGTCCAACCTGTCCCTGCTCGGCCTGGTGCGGCACATGGCCGAGGTGGAGCGCCACTGGTTCCAGGGGATCCTGGGCGGCGAGGAGTTCACCCGGGGCCGCTACTGGAGCGAGGAGCGGCCGGACGGCGACTTCGACGACGTGGACACCGCCGACCCGGCCGAGGCCTTCGCCACCTGGCGGGCGGAGTGCGAGGGGGCGCGGAAGGCGGCAGCCGGCCTGCCGCTGGACACGGTCGGCAGGAGGCAGCGGCGCGGCGAGGACGTCTCGCTGCGCTGGATCCTCGTCCACATGATCGAGGAGTACGCGCGCCACAACGGCCACGCCGACCTGCTGCGCGAGCGGATCGACGGCGCCACCGGGGAGTGACGACCGGAAGGGTGACGCCGGGTCACGCCGGATTGACGTTCCCGTCCGCGGAACCGGGCGCCGGGCTGCGGCGTCGCAGGAGACGACCGGTGTCGCACGCGCCACGACCCGTACGGCGGTCCCGTGCGGGCGCGGATGGACTGATCAGTGCGATACTCGGACAGTTCCGGCGAGTGGATGACACGTCAGAAGACGGGTAGGCCGCCGGAACAGGATGTGACGGGATGAGGAGGCGCGGCATGGGAGCACTTCGTGACGAGCACCACGGGTGGCTGATGCCCTCCGGCGGCTACGCGGTCCCCGTCCACGAGGATCCGTGGGCCACGGAGGCGGTGGCGGCGCCCGCCCCGGCCGAGGCGGCGCGGATCGTCTCGGTGCGCCCGAGCGGGTTCGAGACCGCCCGGGTGGTCGGCGAGCACGTGCGGTCCGGCACGCCGGTGGTCATGGACGTCTCGGAGATGCCGGACGCCGACGCCAAGCGGCTGGTCGACTTCGCCTCCGGCCTGGTCTTCGGCACCCGCGGCTCCATCGAGCGGATCGCCCGGCGGGTGTTCCTGCTGACGCCGCCGGAGGTGGAGGTCATGGTGATCGACCGGCCGCTGGACGACACCGGGTTCTACAACCAGAGCTGACGCCCCGGGGCGGCCGCGACTGCGCCCCGTCCCGCTCCCGTCCCCTCCCGTCCCCTCCTGATCCCTCCCCTCCCGAGCCTCCGGCCCCGAAGCCGGCGGGCGGCCCCGTGCCGCACGCCGGCTTCTGCGCGTTCCCGGCCGCCCCCGCGCGGGCGTGTCGGCGGACCGGCCGGGCCGCGACCGGGCGCAGGGACCGCGCGGTCACCGGACCCGCGCGCGTCGGACGCGGTCCGGCCGGTCCCGGCGCACCCTCCCCCAGTGCCCCTCCCCCGCGCGAGCGCTCCGAGAAGGTCTCAGCGGATACGTCGCGATCACTGATGAGACAGTTGTGTCTCAGATGGGCTATGGTTGACTCATGGCCATCGACCGCGACTCCGTGCTCAACGCCGCCGTCGGCGTCCTCTCCCGGCAGCCGAACGCCGCCATGGACGAGATCGCCCGCGCCGCGGGCGTCAGCCGCGCCACCCTGCACCGGCTCTTCCCCGGGCGCGACGCCCTGGTGCGGGAGGTCGGCGCACTGGCCCTGCGGCGGTTCGCCCAGGCCCTGGACGACGCCCGGATCGACGAGGGCGACGCGGTGGCGGCCGTCCGCCGGCTGGTCGACGCCGTCATCCCGCTCTCGCAGCTCTGCGCCTTCCTGACCGGCGAGAGCAAGCTCTACGAGGACACCGGGATCAACGAGGCCTGGGACCGCCTCGACGCCCGCGTCCGCGCCCTGTTCCTGCGCGGTCAGCAGGAGGGCGCCTTCCGCATCGAACTTCCCGCCGCGTGGCTGAGCGAGGCCTTCCTCGACCTCGTCGCGGGCGTGGGCTGGGCCGTCCAGGACGGCCGGCTGGCCCCCCGCGACAGTGCCCACGCCCTCGCCGAGCTGTTCCTCGGCGGAGCCACCAGGAGACCCGCACCATGACCGCCCCCCGCACGCAGCCCACCCCCGCAGCCCCCGCCACCACCGGCACGCGCCCCATCGCCGCCCACCCCACCCCCGCGGCCCCCGCCACCACCGCACCGGCCCTGACGGACCGCGGCCGGTGGACCGCCCTCGGCGTGCTCGTCCTCGGCGTGCTGCTGGTCGCCGTCGACGCCACCGTGCTCTCCCTGGCCGTCCCCTTCATCAGCGAGGACCTGCGGCCCGGCGGCACCCAGCTCCTGTGGATCGGCGACGTCTACTCCTTCGTCCTGGCCGGCCTGCTGGTCTCCATGGGCTCGCTCAGCGACCGCCTCGGGCGCCGGCGGGTGCTGCTCTGGGGCGCGGCCGGTTTCGGCGCGGCCTCGCTGGCCGCCGCCTACGCGCCGGGCCCCGGCGCCCTGATCGCCGCCCGCGCCGTGCTCGGCGTCGCCGGCGCCGCCATCATGCCGTCCACCCTGTCGCTCATCCGGGTCCTCTTCCCCGACGACCGCGAGCGGGCCACCGCCATCGGCGTCTGGGGCGCCGCCGCGACCGCGGGCGCCGCGGCCGGTCCGCTGCTCGGCGGCCTGCTGCTGGAGCACTTCTGGTGGGGCTCGGTCTTCCTGGTCAACCTGCCGGTGATGGCTCTGCTGCTCGTCCTCGGGGCCCGGCTGCTCCCCGAGTCGCGGGACCCGCGGCCCGGCGCGTGGGACCTGCCGAGCGTGGCCCTGTCCCTGGCGGGCGTCGTCGGCACCGTGTACGCGGTGAAGGAGGCCGCCGTGCACGGCCCCGGCCGCGCCGACGTCCTGGCCGCGGGCCTGGCCGGTGCAGCCGCCCTGGCCGTGTTCGTCCGGCGGCAGCTGCGGCTCGCGGTGCCGCTGCTGGACGTCCGCCTCTTCGCCGACCGCCGCTTCACCGCGGCGGTGACCGCCGCGCTGGTCGCGCTGGTCGGCCTGTCCGGCGTGGTCTTCTTCGTCTCACAGTACTTCCAACTCGTCCGGGGCTGGTCGCCGCTGCGGGCCGGCATCGCCGAGCTGCCCGCCTTCGGCGGCGCGATCGCGGGCGGCCTGCTCGCCGGACGGCTGGCCCGGCGCTCCGGCCCCCGCGCGGCCCTGGCCGGCGGCCTGCTGCTGATGGGCGCCGGACTCGGCTCCCTCGGCTGGACCGGCACCGGCACCCCGTACCCGCTGCTCGGCGCGGCCTTCCTCGCCGTCGGCGCGGCGGAGGGCGTCGTCTACACCCTGGCCACCGACCTGGTGCTGGCCGCCGCCCCCGCCCGCAAGGCGGGCGCCGCCTCCGCGGTCTCCGAGACCGCGTACGAGCTGGGGGCCGCCCTGGGCATCGCGCTGATCGGATCGGTCCTGACCGGCCTGTACCGGGCCGGGGTCGCCGTGCCGGCGGGCGTCGGCGGCGGTGCCGCCGACCGGGTGCGCGACTCCCTGGGCGGTGCCGCCGAGGTCGCCGCCGGACTGCCCGGCCCGGCGGCCGAGGCGGTCATGGCGGCCGCCCGGCAGGCCTTCGTCGAGGGCATGGGCACGGCCTCGCTCCTCGCCGGGGCGCTGCCCGCGGCGGCGGCCGCCGGAGCCTGGCTGCTGCTGCGCCGCACCGGGCGGCCGTCCGCCGCGGAACGGGTCGGCGCACAGCGGGCCGGTGTGGAGCGGGCCGGTGTGGAGCGCCACGGCAGGGAGGCCGCCGGCGTGGACCGCGCTGCCACGGAGCGGCCCGGCGGGCTCACCGCCGCCCCGGCGGTCGGCCGGGAGGCGGACCCGGCGGACCGGTGCACCGTCCACCGGACGGCCGCCTGACGGCCGGCGGGGCCGGGCCGTCCCGGGACGGCCCGGCCCCGCCCCACCGGGCGGGACACGCCGCCAAACCCGGCCGGACCTGGGCGGACCCCGGCCGGGTCCGGCGTCACACCGGCAGCGGCAGGAAGCCGGAGATGCGCGCGCGCAGGGAGCGGGGGTCCAGACCGTGGGCCGCGAGGTGGTCGGCCATGGTGCCGTAGCGGCGCAGTTCGGCACGGGCGACGCCGAGGCCGAGCAGCCGGTGCGGACGGTCCTCCAGCGCCTGTGCGGCGAACGGGACCGAGGTGCCCGCGAGGTACGGCTCCACCAGCACCACGTCGGCCGCGCCCTCCGTCGCGGCACGCAGCGCGGCGCCGTCGAAGGGCCGCACGGTGGCGGCGTAGAGCACGGAGACGTCCAGCCCCTCGACGGCGGCGAGCACCGCGTCGAGCATCGGTCCGACCGCGACAACCGTCCCGGCCGAGCCCTGCCGCACCGGGGTGAACCGGCCGGGCGCCACGGGCCGCGCGGCGGCGTTCTGCTGGGCGGAGAGCCGCACGTAGACCCGGTCGTCGGAGGCGACGGCGTCCCGCAGCAGCACCTCGGCCTCGTCGGGGTGGCCCGGCACGTGGACGGTCCAGCCGGACAGGGTGTCCATCAGTGCCACGTCGCCGGGCGCCTGGTGGGTGCGGCCGCCCTCGGGCCAGTCGTACGAGCCGAGGGCGCTGACCAGGACGGCGGCGGCGTCCTGGTGGTCGAGGTCGAGCTTGACCTGCTCGAAGGCGCGCTCGACGAGGAAGCTCGCGAAGGTGTGCACGACCGGCCGGAGGCCGGTGAGGGCGAGGCCGCCGGCGACGGAGACCATCAGCTGCTCGCGGATGCCGACGTTGAGGACCCGGTCGGGGTGGGCGGCGGCGGCTGCGGTGAAGCGGTCGGCGGAGATGTCGGCGAGGACGAGGGCGAGGCGCGGGTCCTCGTCGAGCAGGCGGGTGGTGACGGCGGCGAAGCGGTCGCGCATGGTGGGCACGGCGGGGTCTCCTGATCGGGCGGGCAGGCGGACGGAGGGACGGGCGGGCGGGCGGGCAGGTGGGACGGTCAGGGGCGGGGCGTACGGGGCGGGCCGGCGGGCGGACCGGTCAGTGCTTCGGCTCGACGACGGCGACGACGGCGTGCGGCCGTCCCGGGTGCGGGGCGGTGAACGCCTCCGCCAGGGCCTCGTGGTCCCGGCCGTCCGCCGTGAGCACCGACCAGCCCTCCGCCGCGAACCGGGCGGCGATGCCGCCGCGGCGGCCGTGGGTGGCGGAGGAGTTGTCGACGACGACGGTGTGCAGGGCCTCCAGGCCGACCGCGCCCGCGTAGGCGGCGGCCTCCTGGTTGGATCCCTCGTCGAGCTCGGCGTCCCCGGTGAGGACCCAGACCCGGGAGTCGGTCAGACCCTGGGCGCGCAGTCCGAGCGCGGTGCCCACGCCCAGCGGCAGGCCGTGGCCGAGGGAGCCGCTGCTGATCTCCACGCCGGGCACCAGCACCCGGTCGGGGTGGTACCCGAGCGGCGAGTCGAAGCCGCCGAAGCCGGACAGCAGCGCCGGGTCGAGGAACCCCTTGGCGGCGAGCACCGCGTAGTAGGCCATCGGGCCGTGGCCCTTGGAGAGGAGGAAGCGGTCGCGGTCGGGGGCGTCGGCGGTCTCCGGCGTCACGCGCAGCACCCGGTCGTAGAGGACCCACAGGACGTCGAGGGTGGAGGTGGCGGCCGGGCCGTGCTTCTCGTCGCCGGTCATCAGGGCCATCAGGCGGGGCAGGTCGCGGTGGCCGAGGCGTGCGCTCTCACTGGTCAGCGTCATGGGACGATGCTGCAACCTCAAGCGCGCTTGAGGTCAAGAGGCCTAGGATCGGCGATGTGACCGCACTCCGTGACCGCCTCACCATCGGGGAGCTCTCCGCCCGCAGCGGACTCGCCCCCTCCGCCCTGCGCTACTACGAGGAGCTGGGCCTGATCCACTCCGAGCGGACCGCCGGCGGGCAGCGCCGGTACGCGCGGGCGGCGCTGCGCCGGGTCGCGTTCGTCCGGGCGGCGCAGCAGGTCGGCCTGTCGCTGGAGGAGGCGCGGCGGGCGATGGGCGGACTGCCGCAGGACCGGTCGCCGAACGCCCGCGAGTGGGCGCGGGTGGCGTCGACCTGGCAGCACCGCATCGACGCCCGGATCGCGGAGCTGGAACGGCTCCGCCGGAAGCTCGACGGCTGCATCGGCTGCGGCTGCCTGTCGCTGCGCACCTGCCGGCTGTACAACCCCGACGACGCGGCGGCGGACGGCGGCCCGGGAGCCCGCTACCTGCTCGGCGACGAGCCGCCGGAACCGGCGGAGTCGGCGGAACCGGCGGAACCGGCGGGGGGCTGAGGGGGCCGCGGCGGCCGTCCCGGGTGCGGAGGAATCCCGGTGCGGGCGGCCCGTGCGCCCTGCTAGCGTCGGCCGCATGTCCAGGCCGCCCGCGCACCAGCCGATGATGCCCCGCTCCAGGGGCTGCTGAATCCGGACGACCACACCATCCGAGGCCCCGCACCGGGGCCTCGGCGCGCACCGCGCACCCGGAGCCCCGCCGCCCGACGACGAGGAGCTCCCCGACCGTGGACGACACCCAGGCGCACCAGCCGCAGGAAGCACACGAGCCGGACGAGGCGCACGAGACGGACCGGCCGTGCCCGGCCCATGCCGGATCCCCGGGCTCCGGGGCGCCCCGCCACTACCTGACGACCACCATCCCCTACGTCAACTCCCGCCCGCACCTGGGCTTCGCCCTGGAGCTGGTGCAGGCCGACGTGCTGGCCCGGCACCACCGCCGGCTCGGCCACCGGGTGCGGCTGCTCACCGGCACCGACGAGAACTCGCTGAAGAACGTGCTGGCCGCCGAGTCCCTGGGTGTCCCGGTGCGGGAGCTGGTGGACCGGAACGCGGACGCGTTCGCCGCACTGCACGGCCCGCTCTCCCTCTCCCCGGACGACTTCCTGCGCACCAGCAGCGACCCGCGCCACCGGCCCGGGGTGGAGCGGCTGTGGCGGGCCTGCGCGGCCAACGGCGACCTGTACCGGAAGCACTACGCGGGCCTGTACTGCGTGGGCTGCGAGCAGTTCTGGTCCGAGGAGGAGCTCGACGGCGGCCGCTGTCCCGAGCACGGCACCGAACCGCACCCGGTGGTGGAGGAGAACTGGTTCTTCCGCCTCTCCCGCTACGCGGAGCGGCTGCACGCCCTCGTCGCGAGCGGCCGGCTGCGCGTCGAACCGGAGGCGCGCCGCAACGAGGTGCTCGCCTTCATCGCCTCCGGGCTGCAGGACTTCTCGGTCTCCCGCTCCCGGGAGCGGGCCCGCGGCTGGGGCGTGCCGGTACCGGACGACCCCGGCCAGGTCGTGTACGTGTGGTGGGACGCCCTGGGGAACTACATCACCGCGCTGGACTACGCCGCCGACGGCCCGGCCTACCGCACGTGGTGGGAGGGCGGCGACCGGCGGGTGCACCACGTCGGCAAGGGCGTGGTGCGCTTCCACGCCGTGCACTGGCCCGCGATCCTCCTCTCCGCCGGGCTGCCGCTGCCGACCGACGTGCTGGTGCACGGCTACCTGACGGCGGACGGGCGGAAGATCAGCAAGTCGGCGGGCGGCGGCGCGGCCGACCCGGTGGAGCTGGTCGGACGGTACGGGACGGACGCGGTGCGCTGGTGGCTGCTGCGCGAGGTGCCTCGGACGGGAGACGTGGACTTCACGGAGGAGCGGCTGGCGGCCCGGTACGACACCGACCTCGCTGACGGGGTGGGGAACCTGGTCAGCCGGACCGTGGCCATGGTCCACCGCTACCGGGGCGGGGCCGTGCCGCAGGCACCGCTGCCGGACTGCGCGGCGGTGGCGGCGTGCGGGGAGGTGGCCGTGCAGGTGTCGGCGGCGCTGGACGCGTTCGACCTGCGGCGGGCGACCGGGGCGGTCCTCGGCGTCGTCGAGGAGGCCAACCGGTACGTCGAGTCCGTGCGGCCCTGGGAGCTCGCCCGCGCCGAGCGGGGCGGCGACCGGAGGGCGGGCGGACGGCTGGACGAGTCCCTGGCCGTCCTGGTGCACTGCTGCCGGACCCTGGGGAGGGAACTGGCGCCCTTCCTCCCCGACGGTGCGGCGCGGATCGCGGCGCGGTGCGCGGGGAGCACACTGGCGCCTCCGGCGCCGCTCTTCCCCCGGCTCTCCGGCCCGGGCGGTGGTGGCTGACCGACGGGGCGGCGGCGACTGCCGGGCGGCGGGCCGACGGGCGGCGGCCGGTCTCAGAACGGGTCGGCGAGCAGGCGGGGGCGGGCGCGGGGCGCTGCGGCGGGGCGGGCGGCCGGGCCGGGGTGGTGCAGGAACCACTCGGTGCCGAGGCAGAGCCGCCGCAGCCGGGGCTCCTGGAAGGCGGAGATGCGGGCCCCGCGGGCGAACTCCGAGGCGTGGGCCCGTACCGCCTCCCACTTGACGTCCAGCCAGGGCCGCACGTCGACCGCCGCCGAGATCCGGTCGTCGGGGGTGCAGGGCAGGGGTGCCTCCAGGCCCAGTGCGGTCAGCTCCCGGACCAGCGACTCGGGGACGGTGGCCAGCCAGACCGAGTGGACCTCCCACGGGGGGCCCGCCTCCGGCTGCACGCCGCCGTGGGCCGCCGCGTGCACCGCGGCCAGGACGGCCCGGTGCACGCGGACGTGGTCGGGGTGGCCGTAGACACCGAACGCGTCGTAGGTGGCCACAGCGGCGGGGCGCAGCAGGCGGATGCGGGTGACGAGTGCGGCGACCAGCGCGTCGAAGGGGGCCGCGCAGAGCGAGCCGTGCCCGCGGCCGAGGGGTCCGGAGTCGCGGTAGGGGAGGATGTCCGGCCTGCCCGCCCGGAGGACCGTCAGCGCCCGCGCCAGCTCCTCGGCCCGGGTGCCCGGCGGGGCGAACGGGGCGCCCTCCGCGACCTCGCCGTCGGTGCAGGTGACCACGGCGGTGGGGATGCCCTCGGCGGCGTGCTGGGCCAGCACGCCGCCCGTGAAGAGCGACTCGTCGTCGGGGTGCGCGTGCACCGCGAGCAGTCCCCGCCGCAGACCCATGCTGCCTCCCCCGCCGCCGCCCCTGGGTGGCCCCTCAGCGTAGCGAGCCGCCTGCGGCGGCGGCAGGCCGCCTGACGGCAGGATCCGGCGGGATCCGGCGGGGCGGCCGGGATCCGGCCGGGCCGGCCCGGCTCAGCCGCCCCCGGCGGGGCCGGGGCCGGCGCTGGCACCCGGGGCGGCGGCCCGGTCGGCACCCGCGGCACCCTCGGCACCCGGCAGGACCTGGCCGGCGGCGGTGCGCAGGGCCTCCAGGACGGGCCGGATCAGCGGGTGGTCCTCGGCGCCGCGGCGCACGGCGGCGAAGACCCGGCGGGTGGCGGCGACGCCGTCGACGGGCCGGACCACGACGCCGGTGAGGTCCATGCCGCGCAGCGCGGAGCGCGGCACCATCGCGACCCCGGCCCCGGCGCCCGCCAGGGCGACGACGGCGCGGAAGTCGTCGGAGGAGTGCTCCATCCGGGGCTGGAAGCCGGCGTACTCGCAGGCGAGCACCACCACGTCGTGGCAGGGGTTGCCCGGGTAGGGGCCGATCCACAGCTCCTCGGCGAGCTCGGCGACCGGGACGCGGCCGGAGCCGGCGAGGCGGTGGGCGACCGGCAGGACCGCGTCGAAGGGCTCGGCGTACAGCGGCACCCGGGCGAGCCGCTGGTCGTCCTCGCGCGGCGCGCCCCGGTACTCGACGGCCACGGCCAGGTCGGCGCGGCCGTCCAGCACCATGGGCAGGCTCTCGTCGCCCTCGGCGTCGCGCACCCGCACCCGGATGCCGGGCGAGGTGCGGGCCAGCCCGGCGAGGGCCGGGGCGAGGACCAGGCCGATGCCGGTGGCGAAGGAGGCGACGGTCAGCTCGCCGGCCGCGCCGGAGGTGTACGCGGCGAGCTCGGCCTCGGCCCGCTCCAGCTGGGCGAGGACGGCGTTGGCGTGGCTGAGGAGTATCTCGCCGGCCGCGGTGAGGCGGATGCCGCGGCCGTGGCGCTCGAGCAGCCGGTGGCCGGTCTCCGCCTCCAGCGCGGCGAGCTGCTGGGAGACGGCGGAGGGGGTGACGTACAGCGCGGCGGCAGCGGCGGTCACCGTCCGGTGGTCCGCCACCGCCCGGAGGGTCCGCAGCCGCCGCGCATCGATCACACGGTCATCCTGCCAGGGCGGCGCGCGCGGCGACGAACGCGGCCACCGCCTTCTCCACGTCGTCGGCCGAGTGGGCGGCCGAGAGCTGGACGCGGATGCGGGCCTGGCCCTGCGGCACCACCGGGTACGAGAAGCCGACGGCGTACACGCCGTGCTCCAGCAGCAGCTCGGCCATCCGCCCGGCGACGGCGGCGTCTCCGATCATGACGGGGGCGATGGGGTGGTCGCCGGGGAGGATCTCGAAGCCCTCCTCCGTCATCCGGGAGCGGAAGAGCGCGGTGTTGTCGCGCAGCCGCTGCCGCAGGCCCTCGGACTCCTCCAGGAGGTCGAGGACCTTCAGGGAGGCGGCGGCGATGACCGGCGCGAGGGAGTTGGAGAACAGGTACGGGCGGGAGCGCTGGCGCAGCAGGGCGACGATCTCGGCGCGGGCGGCGACGTAGCCGCCGGAGGCGCCGCCGAGGGCCTTGCCGAGGGTGCCGGTGAGGATGTCGACGCGGTCCATGACGCCGTGCAGCTCGTGGGTGCCGCGGCCGCCGGGGCCGACGAAGCCGACGGCGTGCGAGTCGTCGACCATCACCATGGCGTCGTACCGGTCGGCGAGGTCGCAGATCTCGCGCAGCGGGGCGACGTAGCCGTCCATGGAGAAGACGCCGTCGGTGACGATGAGGCGGCGGCGGGCGCCCGCGGCCTCCTTGAGCTGCTTCTCCAGATCGGCCATGTCGCGGTTGGCGTACCGGTGGCGGCGGGCCTTGCACAGGCGGATGCCGTCGATGATCGACGCGTGGTTGAGGGCGTCGGAGATGACGGCGTCGCGCTCGTCGAGGAGGGTCTCGAAGACGCCGCCGTTGGCGTCGAAGCAGGACGAGTAGAGGATGGTGTCCTCGGCGCCGAGGAAGCGGGAGAGGCGCTCCTCCAGCTCCTTGTGGACCTCCTGGGTGCCGCAGATGAAGCGGACCGAGGCCATGCCGTAGCCCCAGCGGTCGAGGGCCTCGTGGGCGGCGGAGACGACCTCGGGGTGGTCGGCGAGGCCGAGGTAGTTGTTGGCGCAGAAGTTGAGGACCTGGCCGGGACGGCCGCCGGCGGTCACGTCGACGGCGGCGCTCTGCGGCGTGCCGATGACGCGCTCGGGCTTGTGCAGGCCGGCGGCGCGGATCTCGTCCAGGGTGGTGCGCAGGTCGTCGCGTACCGAGTCGAACATGGCGGGGGCTCCCGGGGTGCGCAGGGGCTTGGCGGCGGTGGGCGGCCGCGGGGCGGCCGTGGGGAGGGCTCAGGCGGTCCAGTCGAGGATGACCTTGCCGCAGCGTCCGCTCGCGGCGTCGTCGAAGGCGGCCTCGAAGTCGGCGGCGGCGTAGCGGCCGGTGATCACCGGACTGAGGTCGAGGCCGCCCTCCAGCAGCACCGACATCGCGTACCAGGTCTCGAACATCTCGCGGCCGTAGATGCCCTTGATGGTGAGCATCGAGGTGACCACGCGGGCGAAGTCGACGGGGAACTCCTCCGACGGCAGGCCCAGCATGGCGATCCGGCCGCCGTGCGTCATGTTGGCGATCATGTCGCGCATGGCCTCGGGGCGGCCGGACATCTCCAGGCCGACGTCGAAGCCCTCGCGCAGGCCGAGGGTGCGCTGGCCCTGGGCGATGGAGGTCTCGGCGACGTTCAGGGCCAGGCTCACGCCGACCTTGCGGGCCAGCTCCAGGCGGTACTCGCTGACGTCGGTGATGACGACGTTGCGGGCACCGGCGTGGCGGGCGACGGCGGCGGCCATGATGCCGATCGGGCCGGCGCCGGTGATCAGCACGTCCTCGCCAACGAGGGGGAAGGACAGCGCGGTGTGCACGGCGTTGCCGAACGGGTCGAAGATCGCCGCGACGTCGAGGTCCACCGGGGCCCGGTGCACCCACACGTTGGACGCGGGCAGCGCCACGTACTCGGCGAACGCACCGTCCCGGCCGACGCCGAGGCCGACGGTGGCGCGGCACAGGTGGCGGCGGCCGGCCAGGCAGTTGCGGCACTTGCCGCACACCAGGTGGCCCTCGCCGCTCACCAGGTCGCCGGGCGCGACGTCGACGACGTCCGCGCCGACCTCGGCGACCTCGCCCACGAACTCGTGGCCGAGCACCAGCGGGGTGCGCACCGCCTGCTGCGCCCAGCCGTCCCAGGCGCGGATGTGCAGGTCGGTGCCGCAGATGCCGGTGCGCAGCACCTTGATCAGCACGTCCCCGGGGCCGACGGACGGCTCCGGCACGTCCATCATCCACAGCCCGGGCTCGGCCTTCTCCTTCACCAGTGCCTTCACGGCTGCGGCTCCTGTGCGTGCGGTCCTGCGCGCGGGGGCCCGCGCGTGCGGTTCTGCGGGTGCGGGTGGTCCCCGGCCCGGTGATCCACCGGGCAGAGAGCAATCTGCCCGGTGGCGGGGTTTAAGTCCATCGAGGTTTTCTTAAGCGGAACCGCAGCAGCGCTTCACGGTCGCAGGCTCAGCCCTGCTGCTCCCAGTCCTGGTACCGGATCCGGGCCAGTTCCCGGATGCCGCTCGTCAGCCCCCACTCGTTCCGCCCGAGACGGGACAGCGGCTGCATCCGGGTGATCTCGGGGTGCCCGTCGACCACGACCTCCTCGCGCACGGCGGCGTGCACGACCTGCCCGAAGACCACGGTGGAGTTGCCGAGACGCAGCGTGCTGTGGAGCCGGCACTCCAGCGCCACCGGCGACGCCGCCACCCGCGGGGGCTTCACCCGCATACTGGGCTCCCGCTCCACCCCCACCGCGTCGAACTCCCCCACGTCGCCGGGGAAGTCGGTGGCGGTGGCGTTGACCTGCTCGAAGAGCGGCTCGGGTGCGAAGTTCACCACGAACTCGCCCGTCGCCTCCACGTTCCGCAGCGAGTCCTTCCGCCCCACGGAGGTGAACTGGACGATCGGCGGCTCGGTGCAGGCGACCGTGAAGAACGAGTGCGGTGCGAGGTTCGCCGTCTGCCCGTCGCCGGCGAGGGTGGACACCCAGGCGATGGGCCGGGGGACGACGACGGCGGTCAGCAGCTTGTAAAAGGCCCCCGCGTCCATGGCCTCGGGGTCGTAGTCGATGCGCATGCCGCCAGTATCCACACCGGCGGGCGGCGGACCGCGGCGGCGCAACCCGGTCCGGCCGAGCCGGGCGTGCCGCGGAGCGTGCCCGCGGTGCCGGCAGGCAGGGCATCCGGAGCCGAGCCCCAGGTCCACCCCGTCCTTCCGGGACGGCTTCGCGGTCCCCCGCAGGCGCCCGGTGGCCGCGCCACCCAGGACCTCCCCGACCACCTGCCCGCCCACGCCCCCGACAGGCGCCGCTCGGCGATCCCGGCGTGGAGCAGGAAGCGTTTCGACGCCGAGGAAGCGGCGACCTTCCCGCAGCGCCGTGACGCCGGTCGAGCCGGAGCCGGTGAAGGGATCGAGGACGGTGCCGCCCTCGAGGCGGAAACGCCGGATGAGCCACTGCACGATCTCAACGGCTTCCGGGTGGTGTGGACGCGGCCCTTGCGCAGCTGAAAAGCGGTCCAGCAGCCGGTCAGGCGGATGGCCCGGCTCCGGTCAGAGAGCCTTTCACGCCCCGGACGAGGAACTCGGCGGACTGCTTGAGCCACCCTTGCCAGGCCGGCCGGCGGGATTGACCCAGGGGGGTGCCGCTCCAGGTCCAGCCGGCCACCTGCAGGGCATCGGACATGGGGGCTCCTGACGCCGGTGCGAGAAGGCCACGGCGACCGCATGCCCGGTAGGGGCCCTGCACGCCTCGGCGATCAGCTCGACGGGCAGCGAACGACAGGACCACTGGTCACGGTTCACGCCGGAAAAGCCCTCAGGTCACAGAAGGATTTTGACGCCACGTCCTTGGCACGAGCATCGCGGCCGGTGCGCTCCGAACTCGGCCGGCCTCCGCTGTTGCACCGGGGATCCGTGATCACCGCGTTCACGCTCTCGCCGGGCAGGGACTTCAGAAGGATCAGGGCGCCACTTCGGTGGAGCGTGCAGCTCAGGGGGGCCTTGAGGAATAGTCGAGACCTGTGGATCGGGGCGCGTCAGTGGTAGCGCGAGAGGCCGCCGAGATCGGGAAGCTCGCTCTCGAAGTCACAGGCGGCAACGGCGTCGTAGCCGCGGTCCCAGGTGGCTGTGAGCAGGTGTGATACCGGCTCGACGAGGGAGGGTCCGTCTTCGTCGGCTTCGGCATCGATTTTGAGCGGCCAGCCGATGAAGTCGTCGGCAAGTCCGGCGTCCGGGTTCGGCCGGGTGTCGAAGACCATCCGGCCCGCTCGGACGCTGTAGTGGTCGTCGACCTGGGCTCCGAGAGTTACCGCGACGAGCTCGGCCAGGAACTGCCGGCCAGTGCCTCGGACAAAGATCTGGCAGCTGGCGTAGTCCTTCTTCCTGGTCACGCAGCCTCCTCCTGGCGCTCGACCAGCGCGCCGTTCTCGAACCGCGCCCTGGCGCGGACCAAGGGTACGAGGTGGGCTCCGGTGATCGCGCGCCATCGGGCCTGGGCGGACTCGACGAGCTTGAACACCATGGCGAGGGCCGCGGCAGGGCTGCCGGCCCCTCGGGTGACCTTGGTCCGCAGCTTGACCGTGGAGAACGTCGAGTCGATGGGATTCGTGGTCCGCAGGTGGATCCAGTGCTCGGCCGGGAAATCGTAGAACGCCAGCAGCTCCTCCTGGTCGTCGATGATCTTCGCGACGGCCTTGGGCCACTTCGTGCCGTAGGTCTTCGCGAACGCCTCGATCGCCTTCTCCGCGTGCGCGCGATCCTCGGCGTTGCAGATCTCCTGCATCGCCTTCGTCGCGCTCGGCTGTGCTGACTTCGGCAGGGCGTTCGTGACGTTTCGGGCTTGGTGGGCCCAGCAGCGCTGGTGCCGTGCGGCAGGGAACACCTCGGCCAGGGCCTTCCACAGGCCCCTCGCTCCGTCGCCGACGACCAGCTCGGGGGCGCGCATGCCGCGGCGGCGGCAGTCACGCAGCAGGTCGGCCCACGACTCGGTGGACTCGCGCAGGCCCTCGGCCAGGGCGATCAGCACCTTGGTGCCGTCAAGGCGGACGCCGAGCAGGACCAGCACGCAGGAGTGGGCCTGGCCGAGCCTCACCTTGGGAGGGATCCCGTCGGCCCATACGTGGACGAAGTCGCGGCCGGACGGGTCGCGGTCCTGGAAGGCGGCGTGGTCATCGCTCCACTGCTTGGTCAGTCTGGTGACCGTCGCCGGCGACGGTCCGGCCGCCGAGCCGAGGAACTGCTCCAGCGTGGGCACGAAGTCACCTGAGGAGAGTCCGTGCAGGTAGAGCAGCCTGCGCCGGGCCATGGCCGCCACGACAGGCGTGCTCGCCCGGACCTACGGACTCCGCCGACGCCGGGACGCGCGTCCGGCGCCGGCCTGCCGCGGGGCTCCGGCAGGCGGCGGTCCTCAGGCACCGCGGACGGGTTGACACCGGTGTCGCGGGTAGACGGTGGGCCGGGGACCCTCTGCTCGAGCGAGAGGACAGGCCATGGCTGATGCGGGGCAGGTGGGACGCATGCTCGGCGGCCTGATGCAGGCCGGCCACACCGTCACCCTGGAGCGGCTGCCCGACCTGGTGGCCGCGCACGCGGAGACGGCGGGCATGCGCCGGGCGGCCGTATTCGTGGTCGACCTGCGGGAGACGGTGCTGCGGGAGCTGACCGGGCGCGGGCCGAGCGCCGGCGCAGGGGGGCCTGGAGGTACCGGTGGAGGGCACCCTACCGGGGCGTGCCTACCAGCGGGTGGACCTCGTGCGCGAGGCGGGCGGACAGGGTGCACGCAACGGCCCGTACCGTTGGTGGACGGCGGTGACCGACGGGGTCGAACGCCTGGGCGTGCTGCGGGCCGACACGGACGGTGACGACGCGGGGACCCGGGAGGCGCTGCGGGCCCTGGCCTCCCTGGTGGCGCTCCTGCTGCTGAGCAAGCGGTCGTTCAGCGACTCCTTCGCACGCCTGGTGCGCACCGCGCCCATGAACGTGGCCGCGGAACTGCAGTGGAACCTGATGCCGCCGCCCGGCTACGCCGGACACGACGTCACGGTGGGCGCCCTGATGGAACCGGCGTACGCAGTGGGAGGCGACGCCTTCGACTACGCCGTGGCGGACGGCACACTGCACCTGTCGGTCTTCGACGCCATGGGGCACGACACCACCGCAGGCATCACCGCCAACGTCGCCGTGGCGGCCTGCCGCAACGCCCGCCGCCGCGGCACACCGCTCGCGGAGACCAGCAAGGCGGTCGAGTGCACGCTGGTCGAGCAGTTCGGCACCAGCCGCTACGTGACCGGGATCCTGGCCGGCCTGGACCTGGCCACGGGAGAGCTGACGTGGGTGAACCGCGGCCACCACCCACCGGTCCTCATCCGCGGCGGGCGGTGGGCGATCCCGCTGTCCTGCCCGCCGGCCGGCCCGATGGGCTCCGGCCTCGAGCTGCCGGTGCGCACGTGCCGGGAGCAGCTGGAGCCCGGCGACAGCGTCCTGATGTACACCGACGGCGTCGTCGAGGGCCGGGGGCCGGACGGCGCCGAGTTCGGCCTGGACCGATTCACCGACCTCGTCCTGCGCCACCAGTCCGAACAGCACACCCTGCACGAGACCCTGCGCCGCCTGATGCGCGCCGTCCTGGAGCACCACGGCGAGACCCCGGACGACGACGTCACCGTGCTGCTCGCCCGGTGGCGCGGCGGCGACCACGGCGTCCTCACCCCTTGAGGGCACGGCCGGAGCGCGGTCCGGCCGGTCAGGCACGGGCTCCCTGCCGACGACAGGGGCGACAGGGACGACAGGGACAGGAGAGGCGGCCGAGGGGCGGGGACGCGGTCCGCGCGCCGGGCCGCCGTACGGAAGGGCGGCAGCGGCCGCCGGGCTCCGTCGCCGGCCCGGCGCCTGCGGGGCGGGTCAGCCGGCGGCCGCGGTGACCACCGGCGCGCCGGCCCCTAGGAAGAAGACACCGGGGAAGTGCGGGGTCTCGAACCCCGCACTGGTGTTGCGGCGCAGGATGGACCCGCCGATGCGCAGGGTGCCACTGCGGTCGTTGCTGACGAAGAACACGGCACCGCCGCCCTCGGCGGCGCGGTTGTCCTCCAGGACCGATCCGGCGATGCGGACGCTGTAGCGGTTCCCGTCGGTGTACACCGCGCCGCCGCTGCCGCCGCCGGAGGTCCCCGGGCGCGCGGGGTTGGCGCCGTGCCCGACGGCCGCGTTGCCGGACATCAGGCTGTTGAGGACGACCCAGGAGACCCCGATGCTGCTGAGCGCCCCGCCGTTGGAGCAGCGGCCGCCGGTGAAGGTGCTGCCGCTCACGTACACCGGGAGGTCCCGGTACTGGTCGAGGACGCGGACGGCGGCTCCCCCGAGGTCCTGGCCGGTGGCGTCGCACCGGTTGCCCGTGAACCGCGAGTGGACGATCGCGAGCCTCCCGCCCCGGACGAACAGGGCTCCGCCGCCGCCCCCGTCGGTGCGCTGCCCGGTCGCGTCGCCGTCGGCGAAGGCGAGGTTCTGCACGGTCAGCCGCGGCTCCGCCTGGTCGGCGCAGTGGGAGGTGGTCCACTGCTGCCGCTGGTCGCAGGTGTTCATGTAGAGGATGCGGCGGACGCCCCCGCCGCTGAGGGTCACCCTGCCGCCGCCGTCGAGGACGACCCGGCTGCTGGTGTTGCGCACCTTGGCGGTGGCCTTCATCGCGATGGTCACCGGGGCCGGGCCGCAGGAGAAGGTGATGACCCCTCCGGCGGCGACCGCGTCCACGACCGCCTGCGAGGTGCAGCCGGCCGGGGTTCCGTCGCCGACCACCCGGGTGGGCCGGGAGGTGTCCACCGCCGCCGCCTCGGCGGGTACGGGAGCCCTGCCGGCCGGGTTTCCGGCGGTGAACGTGCGGGAGGGGGCCGCACCGGTCCGGGATGCCGGACGGCGGGGGGCGGAGGGGGATCCGTGGCGGGCGTGCGCGCCGGGACGGGCCACGGCGTGCGGGCGGCGGGTCGGCGCGGGTGCGGCGGCCGCGGTCGTGGGCGCCGCGGCGGCGGTCGCGGGCCGCGGTGCGGCGGCCGTGCCGGCGCGCACGTCCGGCGACCCGCACGCCGACAGGAGCAGGGCGGCAGCGGCGGTGGCCGCTGCGGCTGTCGCGGTGCCGCGCATCAGTCGCATGCCACGGGAGGGTAGCGGTCCGGGCGGGGCTCCGGTCCGGCGGGGGCCGGGGTCCGGACGCGCGGCACGACGCTCCCGGTCCGGGGCGCGCCGGCCCGCACCCGCGCTCGCCCGGACCCGCCCGTGCCCGCCCGGACCGGGCGGCGGGGAGGCCGGCTGCCCCTGCCGTCCCGCCCGGGCCCCGGCGGACGCCGCGCGCACGGGGCGGCGGGTTCCGTCTATCCCTCCCTGGCCGGGAGGAGGCCGTGGAGGACGAGGTCGACCCAGTCCTCGGACAGCTCCCGGAGGCTGCCGGCGCCGGGCAGGTCCTCAGGGTCGGCCAGGCGCGTCGTCGAGGTCTCCCAGACGGCGGCCAGCAGGGCCGTGTTGACGGGGCGGAAGGCCCCCACCGCGATCCCGTCGTCGAGGACGGCCCGCAGCACTTCGGTGTAGTAGTGCGAGTAGGCGTGGACGATCGCGCGGATGGCCTCGTGCGACTCGGCGTCCTGCCAGAACCGCCGGGACGTCCTCGTCACGCCTGCCACGCCGAACTGGGTCCACATCCGCAGGCGTCCGACCGGTTCGGTCTCCTTCTGGAGCCGCCGGACGGCCAGGGCGCAGACGTTCGCGTACCAGCGCCTGACCACGAGGGCGATCAGTTCGTCCCGGGACGGCGCCAGCTGGTACAGCGTGGCGAAGGAGGTGTTCAGCTTCTTGGCCACCGCCGCGAGGCGGAGGAAGCGGAAGCCGTCCGCGAGCACCAGCGCCTCGATGCCGTCCAGGATCTCCTCCTGGCGTGGTGAGTACGTGCGTACGGCGGCGGCAGGCGGTCGTGGGACGGTGAACCGTCCCGCGGTGTCGGTCATCACTCTCCAGGAAAAGGCCCGAACGTCGACGGCCAGTCTAGGACGGGCGCCTGCTCCGGGAGCCGCCGCGTGCGGGGCCCGGCCCGGGTGTGCCCGGGCCGGGCCCCGCACGCGTCACGGCGTGGAGACGACGAGGAACGCGTCGCGGACGGCGGTCTCGCCCGACTCGTTCAGCACCGTGAAGTGAGCGGTGAGCGTACCGTCGTCGGCGCTTCCGACGGCCTCGAGGACGGGCCGGATCGTGCCGGGCACGGCCACCGTGGCGCGGAACGAGCAGCCCAGGCGGGTGACGTGCTCGGGCCGGGCTCCGAGCGTGTCCAGCACCCAGTCGACGCCGTGGGCGAGGGTGGCCGACCCGTGGAGGATGAGTCCGGGGAGCGCGACGCCGCGGGCGACGGCCAGGTCGGTGTGGATGGGGTTCCACAGGCGCCCGCACTCGGAGTACACGTGCGGCTCCCCCGCGGGGACGGCGCGGGTGCCGCTGCGGGTGTCCGGGACGGCCGCGGCCGGATCGGGGAGGCCGGGGAGCGGGACCTCGCCGGTCCCGGGTCCGGTGACCTCGACCCCCCGGTACAGGGAGGACATCCAGCTGGTCCAGAGGGGTCCGTCGTCGGACGTGCCGTCGAAGCGGACGGTCAGCAGTGCGCCCGCGCGGGTGCGGACGACGGCCACCACCCGGGCCTCCACGGTGACCTCGGCACCGGCCGGGACGGTGCGGTGCAGGTGGAGGTCGTGGCGGGCGTGGACCCCGCGCAGCGACTCGTCCGGCGGGAGGCCGAGACCGGTCCGGCCGGTGTCCGGCTGCGTGAGCAGGGCCCACTCCGGGCAGATCGGGAAGAGGGGGTGGCTGACGATCCCTTCAGGCCGGGTGGTGTCGAAGTAGGCGGGGTCGCTGTGGCCGAGCCCGGCGGCGTAGGCCATGAGCCACCGGGCGTCCACCGTGCCCTTCCAGGCAGGGAACTCGTGGCCGACGTATGACGTGTCGAGGGGCAAAACCGTGTCCTCGGGGTCGGTGCGGATGAGGGCGGGGGAAGGGGCTGGGCGTCAGCCGGCGGCGGGGACGCGGACGGGCCGGCCGGGGCCCTCCTTGTCGGCGCCGGTCATGTCCGCGTTCGGGCGTGCCTCGGCCATGAGCGCGGCGACCGTGGCACCGAGCAGCGCGGGGTCCGCGACCGGCTCCGCGGTGGGGCCGCGGTGCCAGCCCTCGGAGACGGCGAGCGCCTGTCCGGAGACGTCGAACACGCGGCCGGTGACGTGGCGCGACTCTGCGGAGGCGAGCCAGGTGACGACGGGGGCGATCCAGCGGGGGGCGAGCAGCTCGGCGGTCGCGGCGTCGACCTCGATGAGGTGCTCGGTCATGCGGGTCAGGGCCGCGGGCGCGACGGCGTTGGCGGTGACGCCGTAGCGGTGCAGCTCCTCCGCGACGATCGTGGTGAACGCGGCGATGCCCGCCTTGGCCGCACCGTAGTTGGCCTGCCCGACGTTGCCGTACAGGCCCGAGGGGGAGGTGGTGTTGATGATCCGGGCGTCGGCCGGCCGCCCTGCCTTGGAACGGTCGCGCCAGTACTGCGCGGCGTGCCGGGTGACGTTGAAGGTGCCGCGCAGGTGGACGGCGACGACCGCGTCCCACTCCTCGGGGGACATGTTCACCAGCATCCGGTCGCGCAGGATCCCGGCGTTGTTGACGACCACGTGCAGGTCGCCGAAGTGCTCCACGGCGCGGTGGACCATCTCCCGGGCCTGGTCCCAGTCGGAGACGTCGCCGTGGTCGGCGACGGCCCGGCCGCCGAGTGCGGTGATCTCGTCGACGACCTGCTGGGCCGCGCCGGTGTCGGCGCCGTCGCCGCTCACCGCGCCGCCCCGGTCGTTGACGACGACGGCCGCGCCGTGCCGGGCCAGGGACAGGGCGTGCTCCCGTCCGATCCCGCGGCCGGCACCGGTGACCAGTGCGACGCGTCCTGAGCAGAGCTGGGTCATGGGGTTCTCCTGTGCGTGGTGTCCGACGCCGGGCGTCCGGACGTGTGACGTCCTGATGGGTACTGCCTGATGGGTACTGGAGGGGGTGCCGGGAGGTGCGGCCGGGCCTCAGGCGCGCTCGGCCGCGAGCGCCGAACGCCGGACCTTGAACATCTCGCTCCGGGGCATCCGGTCCACGAACTCGACGGTCTTCGGCGCCTTGTAGGCGGTGAGCCGCTGCCTGGCGAAGGCGATCAGCTCGGCCGCGTCGGGGGCCGCCTGCGCGGGGTCGAGCTGGACGAGGGCGTGGACGCGACGGCCCCACTCCTCGTCGGGGACACCGATGACGACGACGTCGGCGACGGCGGGATGCTCGCCCAGGGCGGACTCCACCTCCGCCGGCACAACGTTGGCACCGCCCGTGATGATCAGGTCGTCCTTGCGGTCGGCGGAGAAGACGTAGCCGTCCGCGTCGCGTCGCCCGAGGTCGCCGACCGACACGAAGCCGCCGTCGATCACCTTCGGGCGGTCCTGCCCCAAGTAGTCGAACAGGGGCTTCTCCACGCCGGTGAGGCGCATGTAGATCTCGCCCACCTGCCCGGGCGGCACCTCGCGGAGCCGGTCGTCGAGGATGCGCAGTTCGGTGCCCGGTGCGGGTCTGCCGATGGTGCCCGGCCGGGCGAGCCACTCGTCGCCGCGGACGATGATGCTGCCGACGAGTTCGCTGGAGGCGAAGATCTCCCAGAGCCGTTCGGCGCCGACCAGGTCGATCCAGCGGCGCTTGAGCCACTGCGGGCAGGGAGCGGTGCCGTGCAGGACCATGCGGAAGCAGGACCAGTCGGCCTGCTCGATGCCAGGGGTGTCCAGCAGCCTGCGCATCATGGTCGGCACCAGCGTCATGAACTGCGGGCGGTCCTCACGGACGACGCGCAGCAGCAGGGCCGGGTCGAACTTCTCCATGAGGAGGATGTGCTGCCCGTCGAACAGCCCGCAGTGCAGCATCATCAGCGGGTTGCCGTGGTACAGCGGCGCCATGACGACATGTCGATGGACGGGTTCGATGCCGAACAGCGTGTAGTTGCCGCCGAACGCGGTCCCCGGCACGATCTCCCCCGGGACCGGCAGCACCACCGCTTTGGAGGAGCCGGTGGAGCCGCCCGTGGGGATGGCCATGGCCCGGGTCGGCGGGACGATCTCGGCGGGGTGGGCGGGAAGGACCGCGGCGTCACCGATGTCGATCACCGGTACGGGCGCCGCGGGGTCGGTGCGGTCGGTCAGGACGACGGCCGGTCCGGTCGCATCGAGAAGCCGGTCCCGTTCCCACTGCGGCACGTCCCAGCGCATGGTGACGATGCCGGCTCCGGCCTTCCAGGCCCCCAGGGCGGCGGCGACGTGCTCGGGGCTGTTGCGCAGCCCGATCGCCACGCGCTGCCCGGCCCGGACGCCGTGGTCGCGGAGCAGGGCCGCCACCTGGTCGGAGCGGCGGTCGAGGTCGGTGTACGTCAGGTCCTGGCGCGGACCGCCGCAGGGGAGGAAGGACAGCGCCACGGTGTCGGGGGCCTCGCGGGCGAGCTGACGGATCCGTGCGCCCAGGGAGACGGGCGGGCGGTCGGTCATCGGTGTGCGCTCCTTTCGGGGGCGGCAGGGTGTGCGTCGTGGGGGGACGGGTCCCCGGTCGCCGTCACGAGAGGCGTTCGACGATCATCGCCATGCCCTGGCCGCCGCCGACGCACATGCTCTCCATGCCGAAGGTCCTGTCGCGCTGCTGCAGGGAGTGGACGAGGGTGGTCATGATGCGGGCGCCGGTCATGCCGAACGGGTGCCCGAGCGCGATGCCGCCGCCGTTGACGTTGAGCCGGTCCCAGCCGATGCCGAGCTGGTCGGCCGAGGGGACGACCTGGGCGGCGAAGGCCTCGTTGATCTCCAACAGGTCGATGTCGGCGGCGGTCAGACCGGCGGTCTTCATGGCGCGGCGGCAGGCCTCGACCGGGCCGAGCCCCATGACCTCGGGGTTGAGGGCGGAGACGGCCGAGGCGACGACACGGGCCAGCGGCGTGAGCCCGAGCGCGGCGGCCCGCTCGGCGCTCATCACGACGACCGCGGCGGCACCGTCGTTGAGCGGGCAGGAATTGCCCGCGGTGACCCGGCCGTCCTCCCGGAACCGGGGAGGCAGGGCGGCGAGCTTCTCCAGGGTGGTGTCGGGCCGGGGGCCGTCGTCGGTGTCGACGACGGCACCGGACGGTGTCGTGACGGGGACGATCTCCTCCGCCCAGAATCCGGAGTCCCGCGCCGCGAGGGCCCGCTGGTGGCTCTGCAGGGCGAATTCGTCCATCGTCCGCCGTGACACCGAGCAGAGGTCGGCGACGTTCTCGGCGGTGTCGCCCATGTCGATGTAGGCGTCCGGCAGGCCCTCGGTGTCAGGTGTCCATGTCCCGCCTTCGGCCTTGAGCCGCGCGGTGCGGGCCTTCGCCGGGCCGAACCGGGGGTTGTCCGTCGCCGGCCGGAAGGCGTCCGCGGAGCCGTGAACGTAGCGGCTGACCGTTTCCACGCCGGCGGCCACGAAGCAGTCGCCCTCGCCGGAGCGGACGGCGTGCACCGCCGTGCGGATCGCCTGGAGCGAGGAGGCGCAGAACCGGTTCACCGTGGTGCCGGGCGTGGTGGTCCAGCCGAGCAGCAGGGTGGCGACGCGGGCGATGTTGAATCCCTGTTCGCCTCCGGGCAGCCCGCAGCCGACGATGACGTCGTCGACGTGCTCGCCGGTCAGGCCGATCGTGCCGGCCGTCTCGCCGATGACGTGGGCCAGCAGGTCGTCGGGGCGTACGTCGGCCAGGGCTCCCTTGCCGGCCCGGCCGATGGGACTGCGGCGGGCGGCGACGATGACCGCTTCAGGCATGAGGTGGCACTCCTTTTCCCGGATGGCGGGATGACGTGTGCTGTAGAAAAAGAACTGATTCTTTACAGTCCGCGGGCGGGATGCGGCCCCGCCCTCCCGGACTCCGCCGGGTGCGGGGCCGCAGTGATGCCTGCCGTGCTCGTTCAGGCCGGACCGGAGGCGGTCTCGCGCGCCCGGGGATCCCGGGCGGGGTCGCCAGGGGGCGCGTCCCCGCCCAGCAGCCGCCCGACCCTCAGGGCGGCCGCGTCGAGGGCCGTCCGCAGGAGCGCGGTCGCCTCGGCCCGCGCCGCGGGTTCCGTCGGCAGCGGCGTACCGACGCGCCGCAGGAAGTCCAGCCGCGACCCGGCCAGCCAGGCGTCGAGCTCCGCGTCCTCGGCCCAGCGCCGCCCGTTGCGCAGGTCGGCGAGCAGGGTGTGCAGCAGGTCGACGTCGTGGTAGGGGTGCGGAATCGGCTCGCACAGCCGGTTCTTCTGGTCGTCGCCGTCGTAGGCGGCTTCGACATGGGCGATGAGCGCGGCGCTGAAGACCTGCTGGCAGGTCCGCACGGCCTGCAGGGTGATGTGGTCGCCCTGGAACACGGGCACCGCCGGCCGCGGCGCCAGGCCGTCGGCCGTGCAGTCGACGTGCACGGTGCCCGGTGTGGTCGGCAGCAGGCCGTCGTCGAGCACGATCGCGTCCGCGCCGATGGACCGCACCCGCCCGAGCCGGACCACGTGCCGGATGCGCCGCAGCCGGTCGAGCTCGGCCCGGGAGACCGTGGCGCACCGGAAACGGGTGGGGCGCACGGACGGGTCGAGCCGCACCAGCCTGCCGCAGGCCTCCAGCCGGTCGAAGAGGTCCTCGACCGAGTCCGCCTCCATGACCGCCCGGAGCTGGCCGGTCATCACCGTGGTGACGTGCTCGGCGAACCGCGGACCCGGCTGCACGAGCGCGCGGTCGTACAGCCATGCGTCGTTGGGCACGATCCAGGTGATGCGGTCCGGATCCGTGCCGTGCTCCAGCAGCCACAGGCAGGCGTCCATCGCCGTCTTGCCGCCGCCCACGACCGTGAAGCGGTCGGGCGGCACGGGCAGGGAGACGAGCGCGTTGGGAGGCACGCACGTGACGCCCGGGGCGACCTCGTAGCCGGGTGCCCGCATCGCGGGCACGCTGACCCGCTGGTACGTCGCGTCCACCGTCCTGACCCGGGCGGAGATCCGGTACTCCTCGCCGGTCACCAGCGAGCGGCAGCGGCCGTCGCCGAGGTACTCGGTCCTCCGGTGGTGGTCGACCCGCCCGGTGGGCAGCAGCGTGTGCGTCATCACCTGCTCGTAGTACGCCCGGATCTCGTCGACACCGGCCAGTTCGTACAGGCCGGCGTTGGTGCCCGACCGGTCGATCCGGTCACTGCCCAGAGGAAGGGAGTTGACGCCGTACCCGGCCGACGGCTGGTGCAGGCGGCAGAAGGGGTAGGCGAGCTGCCAGTGCCCGCCGGGCCGGTCGTGGCGGTCCACGATCGCCACGCTCGCGCCCGTCTCGGCGACCAGCGTGTCGGCGAAGGCGAGGCCCATGGCCCCGGCGCCGACCACCAGGTAGTCGACCTCCGAGTCGCCCATCACCGCTCAATGAGGACGTCGGGCGTGCCGTGGCCGTCGGCCTCGCACAGCGCGGTGTAGATCGCCAGCATGGTGGGGGCGTCCAGCACCCACTGGATCTGCCCGTCGGCGTCCAGGTTCAGGTTCGAGCCGTGGATCAGGAACCACACGTCCGCGGGCCCGTCGCTGTCGTCGGCCACCTTGAGGGTGTGCGTGGAGCCGGCCGGCTCGAACAGGTAGGAGCCGGGGCCGTTGACCTGCTCGGGCGACTCCAGGTAGGACCAGGAGCCGCTGACGGTGAACGCGAACACCGGGCCGTTGTGCCTGTGGGTCTGCACCTGCGTGCCGGGCTTCATGCGGTTGCGCACGACCCACATGCCGGTCCTGAGGTTGACGTGCGTCACCTTCGCATCGGTGTTCTCGTCCAGCGCCACCCAGGGCAGGTCCTCCTCTCGGCGGTTCTCGGTGTTCAGCGCGGCGGGAAGCTCGATCCGCGACCAGTCGACATCGGTGGCGTACGTGGCCATGGCAGGTGGTTCCTCTCGTGCGGGGTGAGTCCGCTCACCCGGAGGCGTGCTCAGCGGTTGGGGTGGACCAGGACCTTGCAGTCGTTGTTCGGCTCCATCAGCGACTCGAACCGCTGCGGCAGTTCGGCGAGGCCGATCCGGTCGGTGACGAGCCGGTCGGCGGCGAGCCGGCCCGCGGCCAGCTGCGCGATGGTGCGGGCGAAGTCGCGGCGCCGGTAGTAGGCGACGAACCGGTACGACAGCTCCTTCGCCACCGAGACCGCGGGGGAGAAGGTGTCCGGCTTCAGGCACACCCCGACCACGGTCACGTGGCCGTCGGTGCCGACCACCTCCGAGGCGTGCTGGATGAGGCCGGGCGCTCCCGCGCATTCGATCACCACGCGCGGAGCGGACCCGGTGATCCCGGCGAACTCCTCAGCCACGGCCTCCTTGGCCGGGTCGACCGTCGCCGCGCCCAGGGACTCCGCGAGGCGGCGCCGGCCCTCCACCGGGTCGCTCACGACCACCTCCCCCGCGCCCAGCGCCCTGGCCCACAGCGCCACCGCGCACCCGACCGGGCCCGCACCCAGGACCAGCACCGGCTCGCCCGCCTCGCGCGGCGTCCGGTCGAGCGCGTGCAGTGCCACGGCCAACGGCTCGACCAGGGCGCCCAGGTCGGGATCGACCGGCTCGGGGAGCAGGAACGCCTCGAGCGCCCCCACCGCCACGTACTCGGCGTACCCGCCGGGACGCTGGACGCCGTTGAGCGTCATCGACGGGCACTTGGCCACGTCGCCCGACAGGCACGCCGCACAGCGGCGGCAGCCGGCCAGGGGGAAGCCGATCACCCTGTCGCCGGGGCGGTAGCCCTCGGCCTCGGAGCCGACGGCCACGACCTCCCCGCAGAACTCGTGCCCGAACACGACCCCGGGGTACTGGGCCTTGTAGGCCTGCGCCAGGTGCAGGTCGGATCCGCAGATCCCGCAGGCATCGACGCGCAGTACCAGCTCGTGCGGCCGGGGCGTGGGGTCCGGAACCTCCCGGACGAGGAGTGATGGCTCGTCAACCGTCAGTACAGCGGCACGCATTGCTGCGTCCCTCCTTCTTCGCAGGGGCCTTGCGCTGTAGCGTAGGGCGAAATATTTTACAGAACAAGACCCTGCGGAAAGGCTTGGACCTTGTTGAGACCCGACACCCGCACGATGCACGGCCGGACGACGGCCCACCTGGGGGGCGGCCCGTCCGACGCGCCGCTCGCCCTCCTGCTGCACGGCTTCCCCGACACGCCCCACTCCTGGGAGCCTCTGGCCCGCGGGCTGCTGGACGCGGGCTTCCGCGTGGTCGCGCCCTGGCTGCGCGGCTACGCGCCCAGCAGTCCGGCCGCGGACGGCGACCACGGTCCGAGCGCGCACGTCGGCGACATCGTGGCCCTGGCGGAAACGGAGGGAGCGGACGAGCGCACCCTGCTGATCGGGCACGACATCGGAGCGGTGATCGCCTACGGGGCGGCGGCGCGCCGACCCGACCTGTTCGGCCGGGTGGTGACCCTGTCGGTACCGCCGGCCCCCGCGCTGGCCGCGCTGGCGGCCACGTACGGCCAGCTCAAGCGCTCGTGGTACACGTTCGTCTTCCAGCACCCGGCCGCGGAGGACCTCATCGGCCTCGACGGCTTCGCGTTCCTGCACGGCCTGTGGCGCGACTGGTCACCGGGGCTGGACCCCTCGCCCCACCTGGAGCACGTGCGGGCCGCCCTGCCCGACCGTGCGCACCTGAGCGCCGCCCTCGGCTGGTACCGGTCGGTGTTCGACCCCCACGCCGCCGACCGGGCGCTCGCCGCCGAGCAGGCCGCGGCAGGCGGCCGCCTCCCCCAGCCGTGGCTCTACCTGCACGGCGCCGACGACGGCTGCGTGGGGGCCGAGGTGCTCCGCCACGTCCCCGGCGGCGTCCCCCTCGAGGGCGTGGGCCACTTCCCGCACCTCGAAGCGCCGCAGCAGGTGATGGCCCACCTGCGACGGTTCCTCGACCACCGGGGGTGAGCGGCGTCGCGCCGCCCCGGGACCGGCCCGCAGGTCCGACCCTGCGGGATTTGTCTTCCCGCGCTGCGGACCGGACGGGCGTGCGTCCGGGCGTGACCTGGCGGCGCCCTGCACCCGGCGGGCGCCGTCCTGCTCGCGCGGAGCGTGCCGGCCGAGCGCATCCACCGCGGCCGACTGATCGGCCTGGACACCGCGGCCGTCGCCGTCAGCCTCCTCGCCCTGCCCTGAGACCACCGCGCCCTCCTCCGGAGGGACCCCGGGGCGCCCGGCCTGCGGTCCGCCACAGGGTCGCGTCGGACTCGCTGTGGCCCGGGAGGCGGGGTGCCGGGGGCGGGGTGCCGGTGGGGGGGGCCGTCAGCGGGGGGAGACGGGTGCCTGCAGGCGGACCAGGCCGGCCACTCCGAACTCGAGCAGGAACGGTGCCGCGTGTCCGGGCTCCAGACCGTGGGGGTGCTCGAGGACGAGGCGGGGGCCGTGTCCGCCGAAGGAGACCTCCCCGTGGGGCGGCAGGGAGACCCCTGCCGTGGACGGGACGTCCCCGGGCCCGGCGCCCTCGACCGCCACGTGCGTCGCGTGGGGCGTCTGCACGAACGCCAGGTGCTCGGGGGCCCGGCCGTCGTTGTGCACGGTCATCACGAGCTCCTCCCGGCCCTGCGCGTCGCGCCGGACCGCCGCGCGGGTGATCGTGAGCGCGGGCCCGTAGGGGCCTGCGGAGGAGGTGATGCGGACGGTGCCCGGCACCGGGGGGCCCGCCGCCGTCCCGGAAGGGCCGTCCGGCGGCGGCGCGTGGCCGGAGCAGGCCGTCAGAACGGCCGCGCCCGCGAGCAGGGCGGGGAGTACGGCCGACGTGCGGGAGGATCGGAGCCCCATGTCTGCATGATGCACGACCGCTCCTCCGGGCGGCACCTCCGCCCGGGCCGGCCCGTTCGCGGCCGGCGGGCAGGGAGCCGGAGGGGAGCCGGATCGTTACGTCCCCGACGGGCCGGGTACGCGTCCGGGAAACAGGCATAACGGACGATCCGAAGGGGAACCGCATGTCGCAGAAGGACCGGAAGCCGCGCCCCGGCGACGAAGTCTCCTGGAAGAGCCACGGCTCGGAGGCGGTCGGCAGGGTGGAGAAGGAGATCACCTCCCGCAGCGAGGAGGCCGGCCGCACCGTCGACGCCTCCCCCGAGGACCCGCAGTACCTGGTGCGCAGCGACAAGTCCGGCCGCACCGCGGTCCACCGCCCGGACGCACTCAGGAAGAAGAAGGGGTCCTGACCGTGGCCGGCGGCCAGGACCGCGACGGGACGGTCTCCGCCTTCAAGGACCTGGTCAACATCCCTCCGGCCCAACTGGAGAAGTGGCTGGAGCGGGACGAGTCCAAGAAGGCCGGCCAGCACCGCGACGGCGGCGAGAGCACCGGCCACGCCTCGGGCCGCCGGATCGTCGGGCTGCTGCGCACGAGGAAGGCGGACCTGAGCGAGGACGACCTGGCACACATGCGCAAGGTCTGCGGCTACATCAGGCGGCACCTCACCCAGCGCCCCTCCGGCGACGTCACCGACACCACGTGGCGGTACTCCCTGATGAACTGGGGCCACGACCCGCTGAAGGACTGAGGCCGGAGACCCTGCGGACCGGCGGTCCCCGCCGGTCCGCACGCCCGGGCAGCCGGCCCGCGTCCGGTGGCGCTCCTCCGGCAGGAGGCGGTGCCCTTCCGGCCTCGGGGCCGCCCTCCGGCCCGCTCCGCTTCCGGCCCCATGCGTCCGGGCGGCCCCGCAGCCCCGTCGGCGGACCGGACCGCCCGCCTGCCGCCTACCGCTCGTCGTCCACCCCGTCCGCACCGCCCGTGCCGCGCGCCGGACCGGCCGTGAGGGCGGCGATCCGCCGCCGCTGTGCATCGGTGGCCGGCATCTCCACCCGGTCGCCGGTGTACCAGGCGCTCAGCGCCGACCGCAGCCGCGCGCGGCGGGGCGCCGCCGCGCCCCCGGGCGGCGCGGGCAGCGGCCGCGGCAGCCTGCGGGCCATGAGGACGTACGCCCGGTCGGCCCCGATCCGGCGGTGCGAGCCCTCGTAGGCACCCTGCACCTCCTGCCGGACAAAGCCGGCCTCCTCCCCCTCCTCCAGCAGCTCGCGGTCGTGCGCCTGGAGCGCCAGGGCTGCGCGCCGGGCCAGCCAGAACGCCGCCGGTGGGACCACGAGGAAACAGACCCGCAGGAACCGGTTCAGCGCGTCGACGGACACGTGCAGCGTGTACGCGAGGACGTCCTGCCCGCCGGCCAGCAGCAGCACCGTGTACCAGGACAGGGCGGCCACGCCGATCCCGGTCCGTACGGGCTGGTTGCGGGGGCGGTCCGCCAGGTGGTGCTCGCCCGTGTCGCCGGTCACCCACCGCTCGAAGAAGGGGTAGGCGTACAGCAGCAGGAAGAGCACGCCGGGCAGGACCACGGCCGGCAGCAGCGGGTTCCAGGAGACCGTGTGCCCCCACAGCCGGGTCTCCGCGCCGGGCATGAGCCGGATAGCCCCCTCCAGGAAGCCCATGTACCAGTCCGGCTGGGCGTCCGTGGAGACCTGGTCGGCCCGGTAGGGCCCGTACGCGAACACCGGGTTGACCTGGGCGACGGCCGACAGCAGCGCCAGCACGCCGAAGACCGCGAAGAAGAACCCGGCCGACTTCGCCGCGTACTGCGGGAACAGCGGCTTGCCCAGCACGTTGCGCCCCGTCGCACCCCGCGCGGCCCACTGGGTGTGCTTGAGGCGCACCACCAGCACCAGGTGCGCGGTGACCAGCGCCACCAGCAGGCCGGGCAGCAGCAGGACGTGTGCGGCGTACAGGCGAGGGATGATCTCGTGCCCCGGGTACTCGCCGCCGAAGAGGAGGAAGCTCAGGTACGTGCCGGCGACCGGCACCGCCAGGACGAAGCCCTGGGCCGTGCGCAGCCCGGTGCCGGACAGCAGATCGTCGGGGAGCGAGTAGCCGGCGAAGCCCTCCAGGAGCGCGAGCAGCAGCAGCGTCACGCCGATCGTCCAGTTGAGCTCGCGGGGGCGGCGGAAGGCCCCGGTGAAGAAGATCCGCAGCAGGTGCACGCCGATCGACGCGAGGAAGAGCAGCGCCGCCCAGTGGTGGACCTGCCGGATCAGCAGCCCTCCGCGCACGTCGAAGCTGATGTGCAGGGTCGAGGCATAGGCCTCCGACAGCCGCACGCCGCGCAGCGGCGTGTACGCGCCGCGGTAGACCGTCTCCGTCATGGAGGGGTGGAAGAAGAACGTCAGGAAGACCCCGGTGAGCACCAGGATCGCGAAGCTGTAGAGGGCGATCTCCCCGAGCAGGAAGGACCAGTGGTCGGGGAAGGCCTTGCGGAGCAGGGACCGGCCCGCCTCCATCAGCGGCAGCCGCCGGTCGAGTGCCGTCGCCGCCCCCTCGGCTGCACGTCCGGCGCGGCGCCCCGGCCGCGTCCTCGTCCGGAACAGCACCACGGCTCCCTCCGTCCTTCCTGCGGGCGGCCTGCCGACGGCTGCACGGCCGCCGTCGGCGGGACCGTGCCCCGTGCCGTCGGCGCCGCCCCGGAGCGCTCCGGGACTCCGCCTGAAAGAGGGCGTCGGTGTGGGCCGCCCGGCCGTCCCGGGCCGCACGGCCCGGGGCCTCCGGGTGCCCCCTTCCGGGCGGACGACGCACGGCCGTCCGGCTCCCGCGCGCCGCCGGCCCCCTTCCGCTGCGTTTCGCCCGGGGGACCCGGTGGAACCCATCGCCCGTTCCGCGGGCCGACGGCCCCGCCCGCGGACCGACGGAGGGAGACCGCGGTGGCGCTCGTCGACAGGCCGTCGCAGCGGACCGCCGGGGAGGCGACCGCCCGGCGGGTCCGGCAGGGGTCGACCGTCACCCGGTGGCTCACCACCACCGACCACAAGACGATCGGCAACCTCTATCTGGCGACCGCCTTCGGGTTCTTCCTGGTCGCCGGGGTCCTCGCCCTGGTGATGCGGGCGGAGCTGGCCCGTCCCGGCCTCCAGGTGGTGAGCGCCCAGCAGTACAACGAGCTGTTCACGATCCACGGCACCGTCATGCTGCTGCTCTTCGCCACGCCCACGTTCACGGGCTTCGCCAACGTGGTGATGCCGCTGCAGATCGGCGCGCCCGACGTGGCCTTCCCCCGGCTGAACGCCTTCACCTACTGGGTGTTCCTCTTCGGCGGGCTCACGGTGCTGGCCGGTTTCCTCACACCCGAGGGCGCGGCCTCGTTCGGGTGGTTCGCCTACACGCCGCTGTCGGACGCGGTCCGCACGCCGGGCCCCGGCGGCGACCTGTGGGCGATGGGCCTGGTCGTGGCGGGCCTGTCCACCATCCTGGGGTCGGTCAACTTCTGAGGTTGCACCCCAAGTGTGGACACCGGGTTTCATGCTGCGAGGTCGAGGCTAGCGGAGTCGATCAAGCGCTGTTCGAACTCGATGGGTGTGAGGTACTGCAGAGCTGAATGCCGGCGGCGGTGGTTGTAGTACGCGAGCCAGCGGAACAGGTCGAGCCGTGCCTCGTCCTTCGAGGTCCACCGGCGCCGGTGCGCCAACTCCCGCTTCAGGCCCTGGAAGAACGACTCGGCCAGGGCGTTGTCGTAGCTGGATCCGACCCGTCCCATGGATCGGCGGATGCCGTGCCGGCGGCAGGCCGCGGCGAAGGCCCGGCTGGTGTATTGCGCTCCGCGATCGGTGTGGAACGCCACGCCTGCGACGTTCCCGCCGCGGGCGGCCACGGCTGCCTCGATGGCATCGACGACCAGGTCCACGCGCATGTGGTCGGCGATGGACCAGCCGATCACCCGGCGCGAGCAGATGTCGATCACCGTGGCCAGGTAGAGCCACGACGATCCGACGGGGATGTAGGTGATGTCGCCGCACCAGCGGACATCGAGCGCTGCGGCGGTGAAGTTGCGCTCGAGCAGGTCCGGTGCCGGCGGCGCGGTGTGGTCCCGCACGGTTGTCCGCTTGCGTCTGCGCAGGTGGAGGCCGACGATCCCGTGCTCGCGCATCAGCCGGGCCACCCGTTTGCGGTTGATGAGCCGGCCGCGGGCCCGTAGCTCGGCGTGGACCCGCGGAGCCCCGTAGGCGCCGGCGTGCTCCGCATGGACTGCCCGGATCTCCGCGGTCGCCTCGGCGTCGGCCCTCTCGCGGGCCCGGCGGGCCTCCACGCCGGCCTGCCACCGGTAGAAACCGGACCGGGAGACTCCCAAGACCCGGCACAGCCGCTGGACGCCGAACTCCCCGGCGACGGTGGAGATGAAGGTCCAGCGGCGGCTCACTTCATCTCCTTCGCGAAATACTGGGCCGCCCGGCGCAGGATCTCCCGCTCCAACTGCCACTCCTTCTCCGCCTTGCGCAGGCGGGCCAACTCGGCCCGCTCGTCCGCGCCCAGGCCACCGGAGGCCGTGTCCGCCTGCTCGGAGCGGCGTACCCACGTCCGCAGCGTCTCCCGGTTCACCCCGAGCTCCACCGCCACCGACTCGACCGTCCGGCCCGTGGACCGGACCAGCGTCACCGCATCCCACCTGAACTCGTCGCTGTACTTCGACGGACGTCCCACCTGGACTTCCCCTCCCGGATCCTCGGATCCGATTGTCAGGGGTGTCCACACTCAAGGGGCAACCTCAAGATCGAGTTGTCCCGTCCGCGCGAACACGTGGGTCTCGATCTCGCTCGTCTCGAGCGGACCGTTCATGCGCCACCCGTTGTCGGTCGGGTAGAAGTAGTGGGACGAGATGAAGACCTCGTATCCGCCCGCCCTCGCCGCCTCGAAGATCCTCTCCATGTTCCCGACGGTCCTGTTCTCCGTGACACTCGCCCCGACCGCCTCCCAGGCCGCCCCGTCCTCGCTCAGCACGTCGTTCTGCGGGTCGTTCTGCGGGTCGATGAACACCACCGCCGTATCAGCCCTGCTGATCTCCACCCGGCACTCCCCAGAAGACGAAGAAAACTGCTGCGCCAGGTTTCCAGAGCAGAGGACCTCCCTTCAGGGCTCATCGAGGCCCGTCGGTACGGGATTTCCTCCTGGTCCGGCGGGCTGTTCCGACAATGGACGGCAGCGTCCAGGCTCGCCGTCCACCCCAGGGTGTGCATTCCGACGAGGCGATGGCGCTGCCGGTCGGCCCTCCATGAGCGACTCTGTCGGGGATCTTCGATGGTCGGTTACTTGCCCTGCCGCCACCAGCATTCCCAGCGCAGCCCGTGGGAGTCGAGGTAGTGCTGGAAGGCCGTGGGGTAGCGGGGGCGGTGGGCGCGT
>NZ_JAJLRA010000025.1 GCF_020991365.1 Streptacidiphilus sp. ASG 303 | reverse complement strand
CGAGGTAGCCCAGGCCGGCGTCGACCTCGGGGCGGAAGGTGGTGGCGCGGATGCCGTTCTTGTAGGCGGAGGTGCCCAGGATCATGTCGTTCTCGACCTGGCCGGCGACCCGCAGGCAGAACCGGATGGAGACATTGCCGGAGACCCCGGTGGGCAGGGAGTCCTTGTCGGGGCGCTGGGTGGCCAGGATGAGGATGACGCCGAACGCACGGCCGATCTTGATGATGAACTCGGCGTCCTCCCCGGCCTGCTTGCCCACCTTGGCGTGGGCGAACAGGTTCTGGCACTCGTCCACGATGCAGACCAGCGGGTGCAGCCCGATGCGCTTGTCGGCGATCTCGCGGGTGACGCGCTTGTCCGGGCACAGGTCCCGCGGGAGCCTCTTCAGCGCGCCGGTGCGGTGCATCACCTCCTTGCGGAGCAGGGTGAGGGACTCGGCGGCGTACTCGATGGAGTCGTCGTCGATGCCGGAGACGAACCGGTGGGAGATGGGCTCGAAGGGGTCCAGGTCGCCGGAGCCCTTGAGCTCGTGCACCCACATCTCCGCCGTGGGGTCCAGCGCGGCGCCGGCCGCGAGGACGCGGACGGAGGAGGTCTTGCCCTGGCCGGGCTGGGAGCCGAACAGCACGTTGTGCTGCACCAGCGGCACCGCGACCCACTGCCCGCGGGGGTTGCGGCCGAACGGCACCGGCTTGAACAGGTCGTGGCGGCCGGTCCTGGCCAGCGGCCACGCGATCTTCTCGGCCTTGGACAGGTCCTTGTCCCCGACCCACAGCACGAGCCGTCCCTCGTGCTCGTCCGCGTTGCCCTCCGGCCACACGCACCCCAGCGGGCGGCGCAGGCCCGAGGCCAGGCGCTTGCGGCGCTCCATGATGTCCCCGGCCGTGACCCCGTGGGGCAGGTCGACGTCCGCGCGCCAGCCGGGGCCGTCGCGGGTGATGGGGGCGGGGAAGGTGATCTCTCCCTTGCCCATGCCGCCGATGCCCAGGGCCAGCAGCGCCCGCTCCACGATGTCCGAGGTGAGCCGCGGAGCGCGGGTCTTCACCACGGCGCGGGTGACCAGGGGCTGATCGGCCGGGGCCCCGGCCCACCCCAGGGCGGCGACGGTGGCGGCGGCGAGCGCCAGGTGGGTCCAGCCGGGGGTCATGACCAGCAGTACCGCCACGAACGCGATGCCGAACGCGGCGACCAGGGCCGCGATCAGGGTCCGCAGCCGCACCTTGGCGTCCCGCTGCCGGGTGAGCCGCAGGTAGAGCTCCGCGTCCTCCTTGCGCACCGCCACCGCCCGCATCGGCGCCCCCTGGGCGTCTGCCACCCAGCGGCCAGCGCCTCCGATGACCCGGGCGGCACCGCGCGGGGCGCGGGCGGTCAGGCGGGCGGCGTACAGCGGGGAGCGGGCGGCGTGGTAGGCGGTGACGTAGGCGGCCTGGCCGGCGGCCCAGCGGGCGGCGGCCTTGAACTGCTCCGCGTTGCTGGCCCACTTCGGCAGGATCGGCTCCCGCCGCCGCTCGGCCGCCACGTCGGCGGGGGCGGCGGCCGGGTCGTCCACGTACACGGTGTCGTCCGGGTCGTCGTCCGCGTCCGCCGCGGTACCGACCACCGGCACGGCGGCGGGGTCGCCGGAGGGGCGGCGGGCGGTGCGGGCCTTGCCCAGGTCCACCACCTCACCCCCCGGCGTCTCGGGGAAGTCGGCGGTCAGGTCCGCCTCCAGGCGGGCGAACAGCTCACCGTCCGGGTCGGGCAGGTCGTGGTTCACTTCGCGTGCCTCTCTCATGAGTGGAGGTGCCGGGGCGCGCCGGAAGCCGGCAAGCGAGGGCGCGCCCCGGGTCGAAACAGGAGATGTGGCGCAAGATCGGTCAGGCTGCGGCCGAGGCGGCATAAGCCACTCTGAGCTGGGCTTTTGACCTTTCGCCGGGGAGTTGAGCGGCTGTAGCCTGCGACGGCCCTCGTTCAGACGGGAGGGTCGTCGACTGAGCGAGGAACCTCATGAGCAACTCGACCGACGCCGCAGGCGGTTGGTTCACCCTGTCCCTGGTCAACGCGGGTCTTGCGCAGGGCAAGGGCCGCAGCGGCTTGAACTGGTGGTTTGTGTCCCTGCTCCTCGGGCCGATAGCCACGCTGCTGATCGTCCTGTGGTCGCCCCTGCCGAAGAAGAGCGTCTAGCCGCAGCCAGCAGTACGGCAGCATGGGCGAGCGTCACCAGAGGCGACCCTCACTCACCCGCCGCGGCGTCCGGAGCGGCCTCCTGGGCGGGGTCTGCCTCGGGGGCCGGGCCGGTGACCAGGTGCAGCCCTGCCGGGTGTGCGGCGGCGGCCCGCTCGGCCTTGAGGGCGTCCCGCAGGGTGCGGGCCCTCTCGGCGGAGGTGCGGACCGCGACCCGGATCCGGTCGGCCGTCAGCTCCCGGTCCGGCCACCCGGCGGTGGCGGCCCGGGCCTCGGTCAGCAGCTCCTCCGGGGTGCGGACCGGTCGGGCCGACCGGGCGGCGGCCGGGAGCTTCCCGGTCGGCTTGCGCGGCCGGACCGCACGGGCGGCTGCGGTCGGGCGGGAGTCGGCCGCAGGAGCGGCGGCCGGCACGAGGGGTGCCGCCTCGGTCGAGGCCGGGGGAGGCGGGGCGTAGACCGACTTCTCCGGGGCGGGGTCGGCCGGTGCGGGCAGGTCAGGCGCCGACCGATTCGTCACGGTCTGCGGTGCTTCGCCGGTCGCGGGGCGGTGGTGAAGCACCTTGGCGACCAGGTCGGAGCCGTAGAAGATGGAGCCGACCGGCAGCGAGGTGGCCAACAGCACCAGGGCCCAGTTGGCGGGCGACCAGTCGGCCAGCCGCACCCGACCGGCGCCGTGCAGGCCGGGCACCAAACCGTGGACATAGTTCAGCACCAGCGACGCCGCGGTGTACCCGGCCAGGATCCGCAGGGCGAACCGGCGGTCGCCCTCCGGCAGCACCAGGGCGGCCACCAGAGCGAGGGCCATCAGGCCGTCGACCACCAGGGGATAGACGGTGGCGGCCACCGGGTCCGCGCCGATCGCGTGGGCCACGTCGCGCAGGGCGTTCCAGGAGACCCGGAACGCCATGCCGACCACGGCCAGCAGTCCGAGCACGAGCAGGATCTTCGGTCCGCGCTTCACCGGGCACCCCCGGTAGCGGCCTCGCGGGCCCGGCGGGCGGCCTCCGCCGCGGCGTGGGCGGCGGCAGCGGCAGCCCTGGCCGCCTCGGCGGCGCGGGCGGCGGCCTCACGAGCGGCGGCGGTCACCGGGCACCTCCCCGGGTGTCGCGGCCCGGCGCGCGGGCGGGGCCGGTGGGGCGGGCGGCGTCGGAGAGGACGTCCACGGCCAGGACCATGGCGCCCATGACGAGCAGCAGCAGCCGCACCGGGACGGCGGGGGTGATGCCCAGCAGCCACGCCAGGCCGGCGAGCACGGCCAGCAGCCGCAGTCGGGCGAGCACGGCAGGGAACGGTCCGGTCCTCATGCCGCCACCCCCGCCGGGACGGCGAGGCGGCGGGCAGCGGCCGGCCGCCGGGAGCCCAGCGGCACGGGGGCGGTGGCGAGCAGAGCGGCGGCGTAGGCGGCCAGCTGCGGGTCCTCCCGGCGCAGGTCCGCCAGCACCGCGCCGGCGACGTCCAGCCTGGCCGCCCGCTCCTCGGGCGACTCCGGACCGGCCGGACCGGCGAACAACTCGGTGTCGATGCCGAGCGCCAGCTCGGCGAACTCCGCCGCCGTAGCGGCGTACTGACCTGAGACGATGGTCCTCACGGGTCGGTCTCCTTCACGGGTCGGATCGGCTCGGAGCGGGGCGGCTGCGCTTTCCTTGGCCGGGAGGCAGCCGCCCCGACTCATCAGCCGGGGCCACTCATCGGATGACGAGCAGCCATGACCCCCGTCCTGCGGCAGACACCTGCAGGACGAGGACCAAAAACACTCGTGCAGCGCCGACCTCGCTTCGCCTGGGCATCCCGGGCGGAGCGAGGTCGGCGGTGTCGTCTCTTCGGGAGCGCGCTCCCGTTTCAGGCACAGACGACGTGACCTTTCGGTCTTGCCCTCCGGTTGACCAGGGGTCCGGGTCCCTCGGCCCGCTCTGTCCCGGGCCCCTTTAGGCATGGCGCAGCAGCCCCGACTCGGACTGCTCCGGTCGGGCTTGCGGCCACATGAGAAGACTGGACCGGTGGACCGGTCCAGTCAAGCAAGTTGCAGCCACTTCACGACGGGAGAGAACGTTCTTGCAGCTAGTAGGGCATGAAGCGCACGAAAAAAGCTGGACCGGCGGACCGGTCCAGCTTTGCGCTTGTGCTGCAGCTACATCGCGTAGGTGTCCACCTGCTCATAGAGGCTCCCGGGGGTCACGCCCTCCTCGCACACCAGAGGGCGCCCCTCCTGGTCGAGGGCCGTATGCAGCACCACGGCCACGGGAGTGGAGCCCGACAGTGCGAGGTGCAGCGCCTCGGTCTCGGTGGCCAGCCGCACCGTGGTCACGTCCACGCCCTCCACGGGGAACCGGCCGGTCTGCCGGCGCACGTACCGCGTCGTACCCTCCGCGATGGGTGCGGTCTGCGCCAGCCGCGGCGAAGCCTGGGCCACCTCGGGCGGGAACCATGCCTGCACGTAGCTGTGCGGACTGCCGTCGGGCAGCTGCAGCACACGGATGCGGCGAAGCGCCTCCACACCGGCCTCCATCCGGAGCGCGGCAGCCACGTGCGCCGGGGGCTCGGCCCAGTCGGGCGCACCGACACGCAGGAACGGCATTCCGCCGGCCACCCGCGCCGAACCAGCACGACGCCCGCCCGCTGGCCGGGCAACCGGCGTCTCGGTGACGACGAAGCCCGTGCCCTGCCGGGCCTCCACCACGCCGTCGTTCCGCAGCACGTCCATGGCCTTGACGGCAGTGGCCCGCGAGACGCCCCACTGCTCGGCGAGGTCCCGCCCGGACGGCAGGGTCTCCCCGGGAGCGAACTCCCCTGCGGCGATCCGGGAGCGCAGGGACTCCGCGATCTCTTCGTACTTCAACAGAGCCATGGCTCCCCTTGTCGGTAGCAGTGCTGGACTGGTCCACCGGTACACAGGATACTGCCGTTATGCCGAAACCCGAGTTGGCACCAGAGATCGAGCGCTTCTACTCCCACGTCATCGATGAGGACGCGCGCCTGAGCATGTCCGCAGACGGGCGGCTGGAACTCCTCCGAACTAAGGAGATCCTGCGGCGCTTCCTCCCGCCAGCCCCCGCACGCGTCCTGGACGTCGGAGGCGGCACCGGCGTACACGCCTGCTGGCTGGTCAAAGATGGCTACCGCGTAGACCTGGTCGACCCCATTGCGCGACACGTAGAACAGGCGGCGAAGATCTGCCCTGCATCGCTAGGAGACGCTCGCGCGCTGGAAGCAGCAGATAACAGCTACGACGTCGTGCAACTTCTGGGCCCGCTCTATCACCTGCCTGATCCTGCCGACCGGGACCAGACCCTCACCGAGGCACTCCGCGTCCTCGCCCCTGGAGGCCTCGTCGCGGCGGCTGCCATCAACCGATACTCGGCGTTGTTCGAGCACGCGGCCCTCGCACATCTGCAGAACGAACGGCTGCAGGTGACCATCTCCGAAATCCTCCGGACAGCCGTCCATAACGGCAGGCATGGATTCACTCTCGCATACTTCCACCGCGCCGAGGAGCTGGTGGATGAGCTGCGAGCCGCGGGGTTCACGGAGGTGTCGGTGTTTGGGATCGAGGGACCAGCTTGGTCGCTCCTCAAGACGGCGGATCACCTGCCCGGTATAGAGCCGTCCGCGCTTCAAGCACTTTTCGAGTCCGTCCTAACCGCAGCGCGACTGGCCGAGCCGTACCCTGAGCTCCTTTCCGCAAGCTCTCACCTGCTCGCAGTGGGAAGGGCGCCGGAGTAACTCGAGCGTAGCTACCGCTTGGCTATAGGCCGCATACACTCCGGGAGGCGCGGTGACCGTTGGCTCATTGGGAGCCCTCAGGGAAGAATCCCTGCCGGTCTCCGGTGGCACCAAATACGATGACGTGCGCCCCTTCGATGACATCGGCGGGGGGCCGGGAGTTCTCGACGATAACGCTCTGCATTGGAAAGTTTCGGTAGTGCCGATAGAAGTAGTCCTTGACGTAGAATGGGACCTGGACATCGTCGGCGACCAGTTGCCCGAAGGTGACCAGCGGGGAGTCTAGAACCAAGAACCCCAGGTGAGGGCTGCGCTGCTCGACGCAGTACTGCGCCATGGCGGTGGAAAATCCCGCATGCAGTAGGGCACGGATACCGCGGCCTCTGGAAGCGCGCGGACTTCCACCGGCGTGTACATCTCCGTCGTAGGGGTCCCAAGTGGCATGTTCGACGGCGGGAACGTGCCAGCTCTCCAGTGTGTCCCGCAGGATACGTTCAAAGGCGATCTGTGCGCTAACGGGGATGTAAGATGGGGCGCGACGAGCGGGGCTAGAGTCGCCGGCAAGTTTGACCCGGTGCGCATCGAGTTCCTCGACGTAGGACAGCACGTCTAGGTCTCGCTGCAGTTGGGTACGCCTGGCCAAGACCTCGTCAAGTTGCGCTGCGAGAGGTTCCAGGCGAGCCCCACTCTCCGCGATGGCCATGTCCAGCGCGTCTCCCTTGGCCTTTGCTTGCGCCAATTCAGTAGCAACCTGGGCGCATTGGTCGTCCATATCATTGATGGTGAGCTTCAGATCGGCGAGCAGCGCACGGGTCTTGTGGATCTCGGCCGCAACGGCCTGGTGCAGTTGGGTGGCCTCTACCTGATGGTGCTGGGGGTTTTGATGTTCGGGTTCTGCACCACAGAAAATGCATGTTCCCTCCTCAAAGTATCCGAGAAGGTTTCCGGCCTCACTGACCATGGCAAGGCGATCCAGGTCGGACTCGTATTGCTGGCGCAGGAGGACAAAGCGGTTGATCAGGTCAGTGATCTCGATCAGACGGCTGGCGATCAAGGATTCCTGTTCGCTGATTCGGGTTCGGGCGGCGATTGCTACTGCCTGACGTTCACTCTCCGCGTGGTGGGAACGGGTTGCGTCCTGCAGAGTTTCGTCTAGCCGGGTCAGTTGCTCGCGCAGAGCACTCAAGTTGCCCTTGTTCTTGAGTTTGGCCAGGGCGTCGATGACGAGTTGGTCGATGAAGGCAATCTTGCCTCGCTGGACGCGGCGTTGAGCTGCGTTGGGCCCCTCGGCCACGGGTTCGTCTTCGCGAGTCAGGACGAAACGCATGACCGAGCGGGCGCGCGTAGGGTAGGACACGCTGCGCGTGCGTTGTGAGGGTGGGGTGACGGAATCGATTCGGGCGTCGGTGACGACAGCCAGGTTCAAGATATCTGCGAACCGCAGCGGCTCGGTTCGACCCTCCTCATTGGTACGGACATATGCCCCGTCCAGACCTAGACAGCCCAGCAGGTAGCTCGACAGATCTTGACCGCTAGTGGCACGGCGAGCCGAGACGATGGCGTGCGGCACTTCGTGGACCAAGTCCCGAAGGTCTTCCAAGTAGATGCGGATGGAGTTGTTGCCGGGGGCTCGGACCAGGGTCAGCGGGCTGCCGTCAGGCAGTAGCATGCCGAGTAGGATCTGACTGTAACCGGCTGAGCGGCTGACCGAGGGGGCTTTCTGGCGACCGGCGAGCATGTAGTCGATGGAGTCGACAATGAACGACTTTCCGGTGTCGGAATCACCGCAGATGATGGTTAGCCCATCGCCGAACGTCACCTGTGCCAGTGGTAGTCCCGAGCCAGCATAAGTCAGGTGGGTCAGCTTCAACTCAGGCACCGAATCGCCCCTCGTGGTCGCGCGCGCTCGCCAGGAAATCCTCGTTCCAAATGGCGGCGATCGTCCGCATCGCCGACAATGTGTCGGTGCGCGGCGCATACTCCTCCACCGCCCACCGTGCCCGGTCTTGCAGTTGGGCCACGTACGGGGCCTCAAGAATACCGACGAAGCCAGAGCCGCGATGGGTCGCCCGGTAGAGCAGGCCGTCGTCTCGGGCCTCGACCTCTGCCAGACCCGAGCGCATGAGAACTGCCAGTCCTTTGTGCAGCAGTTGGCGTCGTAGCCCCAGTTCCCCGGGCCCTGCTGGAAGGTGAGGGTGCAGACTGGGGGGACCGTCGAACTGTCCGCTGTGGAGCATGGCGTGGTCCAATGCCACCAGCATCGACACGTCGATGGGATCCGGGTAGGACCGCGCGAGGAGCACTAGGACGCGCACAGCCACCTCGACGGGCCCGTTGAGCGGGTTGGGAGTGTTCACCGTGCGTCTCCTTTCCGGCACCAGACCAACCCATTCACGTTGGCGAACTGATGGCACATACCCATCTTTTCGATGTTCTTGAGATGATCCTTGAGCATGGGCGAGTGCGGTTCGACCTTAGAAGCACTGACCAGCACCTCCTGCAACCGGTCGAAGCCGGTTGGGAATCTGGGAGCCGCCACCTCGAGCAGCACCGGCAGCACGTCTTCCTGGAGTTCCCTGTACGGATCGCCGGGAAGGCTATCGCGCGCGTACATCCGCACCGACTCTGCCGCATAGAAGGCTTGCCGCTGGCGGCGCACATGGTCTCCGGCCTCCTCGTGCTCTAGTGCGTCCGCGAAGGTGTTGATGTGTGGGCTGTAGTACCCTCGGTAGACTTGCAGCAGCTGTTCCACGAACCGGGCTTCCACGGAGTTGTCTGGCTCGTCCGGCACCGGAATTCTCTTGGGCTTCCCAGCCGGGGGGAGGTTGAACCTCTCCACGTACAGTGGGGTGTCGCGCACCACCTCAAGGATGGTGCTGAGGTTGACCGTGTAGAACCAGGTGAAGTCATCTGCCTCCGCAAGGGCGTGCACCTTGTCCAGCACCGCAGGATCCAGCCTCTTCACGGGGTCGGGGCGTCGGTTCAGGTAGCCCAGGAACTGCCGCTTGAGCTCCTTGGGCGTCAGCATGATGTCGGTCAGGCGCGGGTGGATGCGCGGTGCGACGAACGTGTAGCGGGTGGGCAGGGTGCGGGTTGTCTCGACCTTCGCCACGAAGGGCTTAAGCATCTCCGGCATGGCGTCTGCAACCTGCAAAGCGTCCTGATAGTGCTTGCATTGGAAGCAATGCCAGGGCCCGTTGAGCTTGGCCTCGGTGAAGAAGGCGACCACGTCCGCGCCGCGGTCGTTACTGCCCCCGATCATCTCGACGCCGGCATAGCCCTCGTGGCTTGCCCGCAACTTCACCCATTCGAAGGCGAATTGCTCCCACTCGTCCGACTTCCAGAAGTAGACCTGCTGGAGCGGGGTTCGGGTATCGAAACGGTTGGTCGCCGCCGCCTGTGCCGGGATGGTGTACTCCGACACCACATGGTCCGGCCCGGACGTCAGCGGCCCGGCGTATGGATGATCTGCCATTCCCACCCTCTGCGCTGCGGCGCCTGACGGGCGCAGAGCTGTTCTATCACCCCAGTTCGTTCACGAAAAGAGCACAGGCGTGCTGTACGTGGGCTCTCCGTGACGGACAGTGCGTCGCGGATGGTTGCGGATCGACTCTCTCAGAGGGCTCTGACAGTCGATGGCGGCAGGCTGCGCTCTTGGAAGTGGGTCCCGCAGAGTACGCCAACGGGTACGCCAACAGTGGCGAACTGGGCCGGACATCCAAGGACCTCATGATCACCGCCCCAGCAGGAGAGCACCGCTCGATCAGCCAGGTTGCACGGCCTGAAAAGCGGAAGGTCGCCGGTTCGACCCCGGCCCTGGCCACAAGTGCTCACCAGCACGAAGCCCCGAGCGAGATCATTCGCTCGGGGCTTTCGCGTGTCCTCTGACGGCAGCCTGACGGCAGCGGCCGGGTCAGCGCAGCAGTTCGGAGAGCCTGGCCAGCGCGCTCCGCTTCTCATCCACCGACGCATGGGCGTACACGCCGAGGGTCACCTGCAGGTCGCTGTGCCCGGCGACCTCACGGACCGTGTGAGGCGGGACACCCAGGTCGAGCAGCAGCGAGACGAACGAGTGCCGCAGGTCGTGGAAGCGGTAACCGTCGAGGCCTGTCCGCTTCCGCACGGCGTACCAGTGCCGGTTGGGGTTACGCGGGTCGATGGGCGAGCCGACCGCCGTCGTGAAGACGAAGCCCGAGTCAAGGCTCGCTTCGCTCGCAGCGGCGCCGCTCGCCGTCGCTCCTGTCTTCGCCCCGCTCCGGCGGCGGCCCGCTCCGCGCCGCAAGGCGGGAGGCTTGGGTAGGCCGGCCGGGGCTGGGGCGGCCGGTTCCACGGCTTTACGCACCTCTCCGGACCGGGCCCCGAGTCGAGCAAGACCAGGGGCCGATCGGGCTTATTGCGGGCAGGCAGGAGCCAGCCCGATTCCCGGCCAGCGTACGGCCCCCTGGCCATGCCCGACCCCAGACCGGACAGGACACCGCCCAAAGCCGCTCCACCGCCCGCGTGCATCAGTGCTCGCCTCGCCGTCTTCCTGGCCAGGCCATGTTGCCCCTTAGCCTGCTGTCATGAACGCTGCTGACTCCGACAACACGACCGAGTCCGTCCTCGGTGAGCACCTGGCCGCAATCGATGACCTGCTCTCCCGCCCCTTCCCCACAGAGAGCTATCGCGACGCGGCCACCGATGCCGGCCCCAGTCATCATGTGCTCGTCCTACGGCAGAGTCAGGACTTCTGGGAAGATTCCGACGGTGAGGCCTCTCGGCAGGCTTACGCAGACATGGAGTCCCACCTTGAAGCTCTTATCAGCGCACTGACCGATCGCTGGGGCGAGCCCGAAGCAGTCGACCTGTGGCAGTACTTGACGGCCAGCTTCGACGGCGCAGCAGCTCCTGAGCCGATCGACATGCTGTGCCAAACGGCCGTGACTATGCAGGTCTGGCGGCAGCCGGAGGCAGATCACTGGGTCGGACTTGCAATCGGCCAGGCGGATAAGGAGCTGCCGCTTGAACTCATTGCCGCAGTGGGCATCGGCGCGGCCCTTCGTCCGCCGACGCTTGGCGAGTAGTGAAGATCTGCGAAGCTCCTCCGGAAGCGGATACGCTCATCACGTCCCGACAACAGGCGTCCGGGGGCGCCCGAGGCACTGCCGAACCGGTGGGAGTAAGAGGCAGCTCACGGGGCGGCTGCATGCGTGGCAAGCGCTCATTGTCCTGAGTGGTCCCCACCGGACCCCGGTCACCAGGTTATTCAGGTTCTCTTCGAGCTACTCGACAAGCTGCGAGCCGAGTAGGCCGCTGGGTGGGGCGCACTGGGCCGTCTCTGGGCCGTGCAGGGGTGCTCGGCGATGACCGACGACGACAACCCTTGACGGCTCAGTCCCAGGTCAGAACGTCGATCGGGAACTTAGGCCCAGGTCAGAGGAGCGGGTCGTCACTTCCAGGGCAAGAAGTCGTGCATCTGCGAGCGGCAGCGGGGCTGGTTCACGGTAGTTCCCAGCGCACCAGCGCCTTGGCGTATGGCTCCCCACTCCTGCGAGCGTATGCCATTCGTTCTTTGACCTCGCTCAGTGTCTGCGGTCGATAGCCAGGCCCACCGCAGCAGCTCTTGTGAAAGCGCACGCCCGCGTTCAGCAGCACCGAGAGTGTCCGCCAGCCGGCCTCGTCACGCCGACGTGGCGCGGCGAAAGCGGAGCCGACATGGAGCAGTGGCTCGGCACAACGCGGACATGGCCGCTCGTGATCGCCCAGGTACGGCTGCTTGTAGGAAGCCCGGCAGGGCAGGCAGACGTACGAGGTCTTTCCATGCGGCATGCGGTCAGGATAGGGCTGGCGACGACGGTCCTCGACAGGATTCCCCGGGACGTGACGGCAGCGTGACGGCAACGTCAGCGAACGCAGCGGTACGCAGCGGGGAGTCACGGTCAACCATGACGTGCAGAAGCAGGCACCGCCCAAGAGCGACCTGCCACGACGTACTCGCCTGAAAAGCGGAAGGTCGCCGGTTCGACCCCGGCCCTGGCCACCACGCCTGACCAGGCACGATGCCCTCGAAGCAGCTCGCTTCGGGGGCGTTTTCGTGTCGGTCGACGCCGACGTGGCGGCGGACGGCCACACCCTCCGGGCCCTGTTCCGGCTCACCGCACGCCCGGCGCCTTCGGCGGTGCGGGCGGCCCGTCCGCCGGGCCGGGCGCCGGCAGGTCGCGCTCGCCCGGCGCCCGCCCGGTGGTCCGCCACTGCACCGCCGGCCCCGGTCCCCCGGCGGGGCAGCGCCCGGCAGCCGCAGGGACGCGGAAGAGGCGGGGGGCCGGACCCGCCCAGGGGAACCGGTCACGGTCGCGCGGGCACCCCGCCGACCGGGCGGGCGTGCCCCGTCCGGTCCGCAGCCGCGGCGACGTCCGCGGCCAGCGCGGCCCGCATCCACGCGTGGGCGGCCCCGAGGGTCGGCTCCGGCGAGCCGGACAGTTCGCCGGCCAGCTCCCAGTACCGCTCGACCATCGGATCGGCGGCCAGTGCCAGCAGCTCGGTGAGCCTGCGGCGGAACTCCGGACCGTCCCGCAGGCCGCGCGACTCGGCGTGGGCCGCGACGAAGCAGTCGAGCGTCTGCCCCCGGTCCGGCGCCCGGTTCGCCCTCAGGTCGGCCGCGGCCAGCGTGTAGGCGTCGAACAGACCGCGGTACAGCACGTCGGGGCGGCACCCCTCGTCGGTCCGGTTGCCCGCCGGCCGGCGCGGGTCGGTGGTCGGGCAGGGCGCGGTGGCGATGGCGTGCAGCCGGGCGAAGGCCAGCACCTGAGCCGGCGTCGGATCCGCCGGCGGCTGCGGAACCGCGTGCTCGAGGATCGAGGAGACCAGCCGGCGCGACAGCCGGACGGGCAGCGCCCCCCGCCAGAAGCGCGCCAGCGCCGCCGTACCGGGCGGGGCGGACACCGCGCCGACGAGCCGCAGGCGATCGGCGCGCTCCTCGGCCGGGCAGTCCCGGACCAGCTGCAGGGCGGCCTCCCGCCAGCGCAGCGCGGTCAGCTGCGAGCCGAGCTCGCGCAGTCGGCCGTCGACGGCCTCCTCCAGCGTGTCCGCCAGCCCGTCGCCGTGGTCGAGCACCCGGCCCACCTCCGGCACCGGCAGGTCGAGGGCGCGCAGGGACCGGATCAGCCGCAGCCTGTCCAACGCGTCGGACCCGTACCGCCGGTGCCCGCCGGAACTGCGGGAGGTCTCGGGCAGCAGACCACGGTCCGAGTAGAAGCGGACGGTCTTCACGGTGACGCCCGCCCGCTCGGCCAGCTCGCCGATGCTCCACATGCCGTCAGGGGACAAGGCTTGAACCTCCCTCAGGGGGAGTTCCTAACGTACCCGCGGGTGTGGACGGCCGGGACGGCCGGCCGCACGACCGAGACACGCGAGGAGGCGATCATGACGGTGTTCGTCCTGGTCTCCGGCCCCTTCACGGGCGGCTGGATCTGGCGGGAGACCGCCGAACGGCTGCGCGGGTCGGGGGCGGAGGCGCACCCGCTGACCCTCACCGGCCTCGGAGAGCGCCGCCACCTGGCCCGGCCGGGCACCGACATGGAGACGCACATCGAGGACGTGGTGCAGCTGATCGACCACCTCGACGCGCCCGAGCTGGTGCTGGTCGGCCACGACTACGCCATCCACCCGGTCCTGGGTGCCGCCGACCGCCGGCCGGAGCGGATCGGCCGGATCGTCCACCTCGACGCTGGCCTGCCGCAGGACGGCGATGCCGCCCTCGCCCTGGTCCCGGACCAGGAGGTCCGCGAGCGGCTGCTGCGCCCGGACGGGCCGGCCGAGCACGACTGGCGGGTCCCCGCGCCGCAGCCCGACGCGTGGCAGCGCTGGGGCAGCACCGCAGGCCTCCCGGCGGAGGCGCTGGCCCGACTGGACCGCCACGCCGCGCCGCAGCCGTCCGGCACCCTGGTCCAGCCCCTGCGGTTGACCGGGGCGCTCGCCGGACTGCCCACCACCGGCGTCCTCTGCACCGCGGGAGGGACGACCATCGCCATGGTCGAGACCCTGGTGCGGTCCGGGCAGCCGCAGTTCCGGGCGCTCGCCGACCCGGGGGTCACCTTCTTCGAGCTCGCCACCGGGCACTGGCCGATGCTCTCCGCCCCCGACGAGCTGGCCGCCGTCCTGCTGCAGGCGGAGGCGGGCGGGGGGCACCGGATCGCCGCGAGCGGCGACGAGCAGCCGTTCCACCTCAGGCCCTTCGTGCTGGACGTCCCCGAGCGGCCGCGCGAGCGGACCGGCGCGGTCGACCTCCACCTGCCGGACGCGGACGGGCCCCGGCCCGCCGTCGTCCTCGTCCGCGGCGGCCCGGTCCCCGCCGGGCTGCGGCCCACCCCGCGGGACTGGCCGGTCTACACCGGCCACGCCCGGTACGCGGCGGGCGAAGGCGTCGTCGGCGTGACCGTCGACCACGGACTGCACGCCCTCGTCGACTACGGGCGGGCCGCCGAGGACATCGCCGCAGCCGTCGAACGCGTCCGGGCCGACCCGCGGGTGGACGCCGACCGCATCGCCCTGTGGTTCTTCTCCGGCGGCGGGCTGCTCGCCGCCGACTGGCTCGCCGCGCCGCCGTCGTGGCTGCGCTGCGTCGCGGCGAGCTACCCCGTCCTCGCGCCGCTCCCCGGCTGGAGCACGGTGGACGCGCGGTTCCGGCCCGTCACCGCCGTCCGGACGGCCGGGGAGCTGCCGATCGTCCTCATCCGGGCCGGCCTGGAGCACGCCGAGATCGCGGCCACCGTCGACGAGTTCCTCATCGCCGCCGAGGCCGCGGGCGCCCAGGTCGAGACCGTCGACGTCCCGGCCGGCCACCACGGCTTCGACGTGGCCGACCACAGCGACGACTCCCGCCGCGCCGTGGCCGCCGCCCACCGGGCGGTCCTGGCCCGGCTCCGTGCCTGACCCGGGCGCGGAACGCGGTCCCGCGGCAGCGGCGCGCAGGACGCCGGTCCGGACCTGTCGCGGGCACCGCGGGCACCGCGGCCGCCGGGACCGCACGTCCCGCGGCCCACGGGGCAGGCGCACGGCATGGGACGCATCCTGGTCGGCACCTGCTCGTGGACGGACCCGGCGCTCGCGGAGTCCGGGTGGTACCCGCCCGACGCCCGCTCGGCGGAGGAGAGGCTGCGCCACTATGCCGCCCGCTTCCCGCTGGTCGAGGTGGACGCGACGTACTACGCGCTGCCCAGCGGACGCAACAGCCTGCTGTGGGTGGAGCGGACGCCGCCGGGCTTCGTCTTCGACGTGAAGGCGTTCTCGCTCCTAACCCGGCACCCGACGCGGGCGGCCGCGCTGCCGGCCGCGATGCGGCCGCACACCGGGCGTCCGACGGTCTACGCGGACGACCTGCCGCCGGGGGCCGTGGACGAGGTGTGGGAGAGGTTCCTGGGGGCGCTGCGGCCGCTGCACGAGGCCGGCCGGCTGGGGTCGGTCCTGCTGCAGTTCCCGCCGTGGTTCCGGCCGGGGCCGCAGGCACGGGAGTACCTGCTGGAGTGCCGCAGGCGCTGCGCGCCGTACCGGGTGGGCGTGGAGTTCCGCAACGGCGCGTGGCTGGAGGAGGGGGCGCGGCGCGAGGGGACGCTGGACTTCCTGCGGAGCCACGGCCTGCCGCTGGTCTGCGCGGACACGGTCCAGGGGCAGGCTGCGTCGGTGCCGCCGGTCGCGGCCGCCTCCTCGGGGCGGCTGTCGGTGGTGCGCTTCCACGGGCGCAGCCCCGCCTGGTCCGGGGGCGACCGGACGGAGCGGTTCCGGCACCGCTACACGGAGGGGGAGCTGGCGGAGTGGGTCCCCCGGATCCGGTCGCTGGCCGGGGACGCGGCCGAGGTGCACGTGCTGTTCAACAACTGCTGCGGGGACGCGGCTCCCTCGGCCGCGGCGCGGATGTCCGCGCTGCTGGGGCTGGCGGCGCGGACCGGATCCGCTTGACGCCGGGGCCGGGCCTGGACCGACGCCGGGGCCGGGGCCGGGCCCGGGGCCGGGCCTGGGCCGACGCCGGGGCCTGGCCTGGCACGGGGGCCGGGCCGGGCCGTGGCAGGCCGGCGGCGGCCGCCGCGCGCCCGGCCGGTCCCGGAAGCGGAAGGCGGATGCCGCACACTTGCTGTTGGCAGCGATGCTGTCGACAGCGGCATGCCCGCGGGGGAAACCCGCGTGCGGCCGCACGCCGTTTCTTGCGACCGTATGGGGATGCCGTCCGTGAGTTCTCCCTTCGCCGACCTGCAGGCCCGCCTGCCCGAGCTGACGCTGCGCGACCAGCGGCGGCTGGAGCGGCGGCTGGACGGCGCCCGCCGGGTGCGCGACCCCGACGCCCGCGGCACGATCGCCGCGGAGATCGAGGCCGAGATCGCCGAGGCCGAGCTGCGGGTCGAGCAGCGACGGGCCGCCGTACCGAAGATCACCTATCCCCCCGAGCTGCCGGTCAGCCGCAAGAAGGACGACATCCTGGCGGCGATCCGCGACCACCAGGTGGTGATCGTCGCGGGTGAGACCGGGTCGGGCAAGACCACCCAGATCCCCAAGATCTGCCTGGAGCTCGGGCGGGGCGTGCGCGGCCTGGTGGGCCACACCCAGCCGCGGCGGATCGCGGCCCGCACGGTCGCCGAGCGGGTCGCCGAGGAGCTGGAGACGCCGCTCGGCGAGGCGGTGGGCTGGAAGGTCCGCTTCACCGACCAGGTCGGCCGGGACACCCTGGTCAAGCTGATGACGGACGGCATCCTCCTCGCGGAGATCCAGACCGACCGCGAGCTGCGCCAGTACGACACCCTGATCATCGACGAGGCGCACGAGCGCAGCCTCAACATCGACTTCATCCTCGGCTACCTCAAGCAGCTGCTGCCGCGCCGCCCCGACCTCAAGGTCGTGATCACCTCCGCGACCATCGACCCGGAGCGGTTCTCCCGGCACTTCTCCGACGCCCCGATCATCGAGGTCTCGGGCCGGACCTACCCCGTGGAGGTCCGCTACCGCCCCCTGGCCGAGGAGGGCGACGGCGCCGACGACACCGACCGGGACCGCGACCGCGACCAGGTGCAGGCGATCTGCGACGCAGCCGTGGAGCTCCAGGCCGAGGGGCCGGGCGACATCCTGGTCTTCCTCTCCGGCGAGCGGGAGATCCGCGACACCGCGGACGCCCTGGAGAAGCTGCGGCTGCGGGACACCGAGGTGCTGCCGCTGTACGCGCGGCTCTCCTCCGCCGAGCAGCACCGGGTCTTCCAGGCGCACCGCGGCCGGCGGATCGTGCTGGCCACCAACGTGGCCGAGACCTCGCTGACCGTCCCCGGCATCAAGTACGTCATCGACCCCGGCACCGCCCGCATCTCCCGGTACAGCCACCGCACCAAGGTGCAGCGGCTGCCCATCGAGGCGGTCAGCCAGGCCAGCGCCAACCAGCGCAAGGGCCGCTGCGGCCGCACCTCCGACGGCATCTGCATCCGGCTCTACTCGGAGGAGGACTTCCTCTCCCGGCCGGAGTTCACCGACGCGGAGATCCTGCGCACCAACCTGGCGTCGGTCATCCTGCAGATGACCGCCGCGGGCCTCGGCGACATCGCGGCCTTCCCCTTCATCGACCCGCCGGACTCCCGCAACATCCGCGACGGCGTCCACCTGCTGCACGAGCTGGGCGCCCTGGACCCCGAGCAGAAGGACCACCGCAAGCGCCTCACCCCGCTCGGCCGCAAACTGGCCCAGCTGCCGGTCGACCCGCGCCTGGCCCGCATGGTGCTGGAGGCCGACCGCAACGGCTGCGTGCACGAGGTCATGGTGATCGCGGCGGCGCTCTCCATCCAGGACCCGCGGGAGCGGCCGGGCGAGAAGAAGCAGGCGGCGGACGAGAAGCACCGCCGCTTCGCCGACGAGACCTCCGACTTCCTCGCCTACCTCAACCTGTGGCGGTACGTCCGCGAGCAGCAGCGGGAGCTCTCCTCCTCCGCGTTCCGCCGCATGTGCCGCAACGAGTTCCTCAACTACCTGCGGATACGGGAGTGGCAGGACATCCACAGCCAGCTGCGGACCGTGGCGCGGCAGCTGGGCGTCCACGTGGCCGACGCCGCACCGGACGCCGAGCCCGACGCGCAGCGCATCCACACCTCGCTGCTGGCCGGCCTGCTCTCCCACATCGGCCTGATGGATGTCGAGAAGCGCGAGTACGTCGGCGCGCGCGGCGCCCGCTTCGCGGTCTTCCCCGGCTCCGGCCTGTTCAAGAAGCCGCCGCGCTGGGTGATGTCGGCGGAGCTGGTGGAGACCTCCCGGCTGTGGGCGCGGATCAACGCGCGGATCGAGCCGGAGTGGGTGGAGCCGCTCGCCGGGCACCTCGTCAAGCGCACGTACAGCGAGCCGCACTGGGAGAAGAAGGCCGGCGCCGTCATGGCGTACGAGAAGGTGACGCTGTACGGCGTGCCGATCGTCGCCCAGCGCAAGGTCAACTACGGCCGGATCGACCCGGAGCTGTGCCGGGAGCTGTTCATCCGCAACGCCCTGGTGGAGGGCGACTGGGAGACCCACCACCGCTTCTTCGCCGAGAACCGCAGGCTCCTCTCCGAGGTGGAGGAGCTGGAGAACCGGGCCCGCCGCCGCGACATCCTCGTCGACGACGAGACCCTGTTCGACTTCTACGACCAGCGGCTGCCCGAGGACGTCGTCTCGGCCCGCCACTTCGACTCCTGGTGGAAGAAGGCCCGGCGCGAGCAGCCGGACCTGCTCAACTTCGAGAAGTCGATGCTGATCAACGAGTCGGCGGGCGGCGTCACCGAGGAGGACTACCCCGACCACTGGCAGCAGGGGAAGCTCCGCCTGCGGCTGACCTACCAGTTCGAGCCGGGCAGCGACGCCGACGGCGTCACCGTCCACGTGCCGCTGCCGGTGCTCAACCAGGTCACCTCCGAGGGCTTCGACTGGCAGATCCCCGGCCTCCGGGAGGACCTGGTCACGGCGCTGATCCGCTCGCTGCCCAAGGCGGTGCGCCGCAACTTCGTGCCCGCGCCGAACTTCGCCAAGGCCGTGCTGCAGAAGCTGACGCCGCGCCAGGAGCCCCTGCTGCCGGCGCTGGAGCGGGAGCTGCGGCGGATGACCGGCGTGACCGTCCCGCCCGAGGCGTGGGGGCAGACGCCGGTCCCGGACCACCTCCAGGTCACCTTCCGGGTGGTGGACGAGCGGCGGCGGAGGCTCGCCGAGTCCAAGGACCTGGAGGAGCTGCGGCTGCGGCTCAAGCCGAAGCTCAAGGCCACCCTCTCCTCCGCCGCCTCCGGGCACGGGCTGGAGCAGGAGGGCCTGACCGGCTGGCCCGAGGGCGTCCCGGCGCTGCCGCGCACCTTCGAGCGGCGCAGCCGCGGCCACGCCATCCGGGCCTACCCGGCGCTGGTGGACGACGGCGCCACCGTGGCGGTCCGGCTCCTCGACACGCCCGAGGAGCAGGCGCACGCCATGTGGGCCGGCACGCGCCGCCTCCTGGTGCTGACCTGCCCCTCCCCCGTGAAGTCCATCCAGGGCCGGCTCGGCAACCAGGCCAAGCTCGCCCTCGCCAACAACCCGCACGGGTCGGTCGCCGCCCTCTTCGACGACGTCGTCTCCTGCGCCGTGGACCGGCTCATGGCGGACGCGGGCGGCCCGGCCTGGGACGCGGAGGGCTTCGCCGCGCTGCGCGACCGGGTGCGGGCCGACCTGTACGAGACGGCGGCGGACACCACGCTCAGGACGGCCTCCGCCCTGATCGCCTTCCAGCGGGCGACCAACCGGCTGAAGACGGTCGGCAGCCCGGTGCTGCTGCCCGCGGTGTCGGACGTGCGGGCGCAGCTGGCGTCGCTGGTCCACCCCGGCTTCGTCACGGAGACGGGGTGGGCGCGGCTGCCCGACCTGCGGCGGTACCTGCTGGCGGCCGAGCGCCGCCTGGAGGCCCTGCCGGACCACCCGCAGCGGGACCTGCAGCACCTGCGGCGGGTCCAGCAGCTGCAGGAGGAGTACGCGGAGCTGCTGGCGTCCGTGCCAGCAGGGCAGCGGCCCTCGGAGGAGCTGCTGCAGATCCGGTGGATGCTGGAGGAGCTGCGGGTGTCGTTCTTCGCCCAGACGCTGGGCACGCCGACGCCGGTCTCGGAGAAGCGGATCAGCAAGGCCATGGACCGGGCGGCGGCCGCCGCCTGACCCTCCGGGGCAGGCCGCCCGGCCCGCCGGGCCGGGGTGTCCGCAGGACGGCGCGGGGCCGTCCTGCGGGCCGCCCCCGGGGGCGGCGCGGGGCGGCCGGGGGGAGCGTCCGCCCGGCGCCCGCGAGGTGGTTCGACCTGGGGCTCCGTATGCAGTAGCATCTGTGATGTCACCGCGCGAGCGGCGGCGAAAGATCCTGGTCCCGTGGAGCAGTTGGTTAGCTCGCCACCCTGTCAAGGTGGAGGTCGCGGGTTCAAGTCCCGTCGGGATCGCATCACGCGAGAGGCCCGGAACCGCGAGGTTCCGGGCCTCTCGCGTTTCCCGTGCCCGGCGACGCCCGCGCGCGTTTCCGCACCGCACGGGCGGCACGGGTCGCACGGGCGGTTCCGGCGGCACGAGCCGCGCGGGTCGCACGGGCGACGCGGCGGCCCGCGGCGTGCGGACGTGCGGCCCCTCCCCCGGACCCCGCGCGCCCGCGCGCCCGCACGCCGGCGTCCGCCCGCGGCCCCGGTCCGCCCCGCCGTACCCGTCGGCCCGTGGGCCGCGCCCCGGGCCCCGCCGGGGCGGGACCCGCCGATCGGCGGGTACGGCGGGGCGGACGGCCCGGTGTACTGTCGGGCGGTCCGAGGGGGAGGACCGCGCGGAGGTCTGGACCAATATCGCACCGCTCCGCAGGGCGCAAGAGGGCGGCGGGTGTGACGGGAGTCACCTGAACCGGTCGGAAAACGGGGTGCGGAGACCCCTCCTCCGGGCCCGGCGATTTAACATGTGAAATTGCACTCGTCCCGGATGCCCCCCTTCGGGCGGTGCGGGAGCGGCGCGCAGGGGCCGGAAACGCCGAGAGGCCGCATCGGACCCGGCGGAGTCCGATACGACCTCTTGTCGCGTGCACGGGGGAGCCCTGAGCCCCAGGACCGGGGAGGACGGACGTTTCGCTGACGTCCGGCCGCCCGGAGGCCCCGGAAGGGCCGCCGTCGAAGCGTCAGGCCTCGCTGCGCTGCTGCGGGATACCCGCAAGCAGGGCGCGGACCTCGGCCTCGCGGTAGCGGCGGTGCCCGCCGAGCGTGCGAATGGACGTCAGCTTGCCTGCCTTGGCCCAGCGGGTGACCGTCTTGGGGTCAACGCGGAACATGGTGGCGACCTCAGCCGGCGTCAGCAGCGGCTCGGCGTCAGGGGTTCGAGCGGTCATGAGCGGCCTCCTCGGGAGAACCGAACCAACACGGTTCTTTCCTTCAAATTCTGCACCTTGGCCCGCGATGCCCGAAATGACATACACAGGCCGAGTCGGTAATAGGACGAACGGCTTGTCCTGGGGACTACAACTACACCATCCGTCCAACGCCATCGGCCAAACCGCCGGAATCGGCACCGCAGGGGGCCAAGGTCGACGGATGGCGATGGACCATGCCATAGCGGACAGTCACTCCGATGTGACGAACAGTCATGACACCGTCACACGGAACGCTCTCCGCAAAGATCTCATCCCCCCTTGGATCCACCCAAAAGTGGGCATGCCAGCAGAGAGCTGGACCGGTTGTCCTATTTTGACACATAGGGACCACTTCACGTCAACGGTGAGTAGCGTCACGTTCGCGAGGCATCGTCCCAAAACCGGACCTAGGTCCCGGAAGGCGTGAAGCGCGTCCTGCCGTGTCGATACGCAGGATGCCACGCATGTCCGACGAGTCCGCCGGTTCGGACCTGGCGCGATCAGGCACTGGCAGGAAACCGCCAGCAGGCCGCGGGGGGCGGCCTCAGTTGGCGTACAGCAGCTCCTGCACGGCGCGCCAGCGCTCGGTCACGCTGCGGTACAGCTGGCCCGCACGGGTCCCGTCGCCCGCCCGCAGGGCGGCGACCCCCTCCGCCACCTCGGCCGCCGACCGGTCCGCGGCCAGCCGCTCCTCCGGGATCGCGTGCACCAGGCCGCCGTAGTCCAGCTCCACCAGCGACCGGGGGTGGAACTCCTCGAGCCACCGGCCCACCTGCTCCACCCCCGAGACCAGCGGGCCCTCCTCGAGGTTCTCCCGCAGCACCCGGTAACCGCGGGCGAACCGGCGGCGGGCCTGCGCCATCGGCGTCAGGTAGAAGAGCGCCGGCGCCGCGCTCCGGGCCGGTCCGGCCCCCTCCCCCGCCGCGGCGCGCTCCCCGGGACCGCCGGGACCGGCCTGACCGTCCGGGGCGGACGGGGTGGCAGGGCCGGACGGGGCGGCCGGGCCGGACGGGGTGGCAGAGGCGGACGGGGCGGCAGGGGTGTCCGGGGCGGCCGGCAGGGAGGGCGAGAAGCGCCGCTCCTCGTCCGAGAAGAGCAGGAACCACCGCACGGGCACGTGCCAGGTGCGGGTGAGGATCCACGGCCGGGTGTCCGGGTGCTCGCCGCGCCACCGCTCCCAGTCCGCCTCCGCCTGCTCGCGCACCGCCGGCGGCAGCACCGCGTCCAGCAGCGGCGCCGGGAGCTCCTGCTTGAGCTCCTCCAGGGCCAGCCAGCTGCGCAGCCTGATCCGCGACGGGCAGACGTAGGTGACCCCGTCCACCACCCGCAGCAGCGCACCGCCGCTCTCGCGCTCCGGCAGCGCCTTGGGGGTCACCGTCACCAGCTCGGCGAGGCTGCGGCGGCGCTCGTGCAGCGCCGAGGGCGGGGTGCCGGGGGGTGCCGCGTCGGCGTGCCGCTCCGCCGCGAACGCCTGCCAGTGGGCCCGCTCGGGCTCCGGGAAGGCGGCCAGCGGCTCGTACACGCGCAGATAGGCGGCGTACGGGGGGAGCACCGAGGTGCGCACGGCGGTCACGCATGGCATCGTCGCACGCGGCGCCCCGCGCCGGGGAGGGAAGGGCCGGGTTCTCCGCCCGGCGCCCGGCCAGGTGACATCCGCCGTCCGCCGCATACCCCCGGCCCCTCCCAGGTCCTACGCTTCGGTCAGGCGCCCGCACCCACAGCAGCGGGCCTGTACACACGGGAGTCACCACAGTGACCGACGTACACCGCGAGACCGCCCCCTCCACCAGAACAGGGGCGTCCACCGGCACCGGAATCCTCGGCCGCATCTTCGGCGGCGGGTCCGAGGGGGCCCCCGGCGACGGGCACGAGCAGGTCGTCCTCTGCCACGACCGCCACTCCGGCCTCAAGGCCGTCATCGCCATCCACTCCACCGCCCTCGGGCCGGCGCTGGGCGGGACGCGCTTCTACCCGTACGCCTCCGAGGAGGAGGCCGTGCAGGACGCGCTGAACCTCTCCCGCGGCATGTCCTACAAGAACGCGCTTGCAGGTCTGGACCACGGCGGCGGCAAGGCCGTCATCATCGGCGACCCGGCGCAGGTGAAGACCGAGGCCCTGCTGCGGGCCTACGGCCGCTTCGTGGAGTCGCTGCGCGGCCGCTACATCACCGCCTGCGACGTCGGCACCTACGTCGCCGACATGGACGTGGTCGCCCGCGAGAGCCGCTGGGTCACCGGCCGCTCCCCCGAGCAGGGCGGCGCCGGCGACTCCTCGGTGCTCACCGCCTACGGCGTCTTCCAGGGCATGCGCGCCAGCGCGCAGCACCTGTGGGGCGCCCCCACGCTGGCCGGACGCCGGGTCGGCGTCGCCGGTGTCGGCAAGGTCGGCCACCACCTGGTGCGGCACCTGGTCGAGGACGGTGCGACCGTGCTGGTCGCGGACGTGAACGAGGCCTCGCTGGCCCGGGTGCGGGCCGAGCACCCGGGGGTGGAGGTGGTCGCCGACACCGACGCCCTGATCCGCGCCGACCTCGACGTCTACGCCCCCTGCGCCCTCGGCGGCGCGCTGGGCGACACCACCGTGCCCGTCCTCACGGCCTCGGTGGTCTGCGGTGCGGCCAACAACCAGCTGGCCCACCCGGGTGTGGAGAAGGACCTGGCCGACCGCGGGATCCTGTACGCGCCGGACTACGTGGTGAACGCCGGCGGCGTGATCCAGGTGGCCGACGAGATCCACGGCTTCTCCTTCGAGCGGGCCCGGACCAAGGCGTCGAAGATCTACGACACCACCCTGGAGATCTTCGCGCTGGCCGCCGCGGACGGCGTGCCGCCGGCGGTGGCGGCCGACCGGCTGGCCGAGCGCCGGATGTCGGAGGTCGGCCGGCTGCGGACGATCCTGCTGCCGGAGGACACCCGCCGCCCGTAGGGCGCGGACCGCCGCCCGCGCGCCGTCCCCGGTGCGTGGGCCCCCGCCGGGGACGGCCGCCGTCCCCGGCGGGGCCGGCACGCGGCCGGAGGCGGCCGGAGGCGGCCGGCGGGAGGGGCGGGAGGGGGCGGCCGGGACGAGAACGCGGTTCTCACCTTCCGGCCCCGTGCGGCGGGTGCGGGCCCGCAGGAGGGGCCCGACGCCCTCCGGCGGGACGGTCGGAGGACTCCTCCCGTCCTCCGCCGCAGCCGTCGGCTACCCTCTTGAGCAGGAATGACGCACTCGCGATGCACGGAACTCCGCGCCACGTGGCACGGGCGGCGTACCGCCCGGCGACGGAAGCAGGTACCGTTGTTGCTCTAAGGAGCGGTCCTCTCGGTTCGGAGAGGCCGTTGCCGAACATGAACGCGTGTCAGACTCGGGGCCGTGAGCCCCGTCGTTGAGGGGGTCGACCCATGGGGCGCGGCCGGGCCAAGGCCAAGCAGACGAAGGTCGCCCGCCAGCTGAAGTACAACAGCGGCGGCTTCGACGCTTCCCGTCTGTCCCAGGAGCTGGGCGTACCGTCGAAAGAGCCGGCGCCGGTGAACGGCGAGCCGTTCGAGGACGACGACGAGGACGACCCTTACGCGGCGTACGCGGACTACTACGCCGACGAGGACGACGACGAGGACGACAGCCGTTCTCGCCGGGGCGCCTAGCCCCTCCTCGCCGGCGTACCGCCCCTGCGTCAACCGCAGGTCGGGACCTCACCACCACCGGTCCGGGGTGCTGCACCCCGGACCGGCTCGTGGTGTGCCCGGAGCCGTCCGGCGGTCCGGACCCCGTCCGTCCCCCCGGTCCCGGCCCGGGTCCCGCCTGCCGTCAGCCGGCCAGCGGGTACTCGTTGTAGAGGGTCGCGCCGGCGGCGTGGTCGGCGGTGCGCTCCACGACGTCGCCGAGCAGCCACGCCTCCAGGTCGCGGTCGGCGAGGACCGAGAGCACCACGTCCACGGACTCCGGCGGGACCACGGCCACCATGCCGACACCCATGTTGAGGGTCTTCTCGACCTCCGGCAGGGCCACCCGCCCGACCTCGGCGACCGTCCGGAAGACGGGCATGGGCGTCCAGGTGCCGCGGTCCAGGCGGGCGTGCAGGTGGTCGGGGACCACCCGGGCGAGGTTGGCGGCGAGGCCGCCGCCGGTCACGTGCGAGAAGGCGTGGACCTCGGCGGTGCGGGCCAGCGCCAGGCAGTCCAGCGAGTAGATGCGGGTGGGCTCCAGCAGCTCCTCGCCCAGCGTGCGGCCGAACTCCGGGACCTCCCGGTCCAGCTTCCAGCCGGCCCGCTCCAGCAGCACGTGCCGCACCAGCGAGTAGCCGTTGGAGTGCAGGCCGGAGGCGGCCATCGCGATCACCACGTCGCCGGCCCGGACCCGGTCGGCGCCGAGCAGGGCGTCGGCCTCCACCACACCGGTGCCCGCACCCGCGACGTCGTACTCGTCCGGGCCCAGCAGGCCGGGGTGCTCGGCGGTCTCGCCGCCGACCAGGGCGCAGCCGGCGAGCGCGCAGCCCTCCGCGATGCCCTTGACGACGGCGGCGATCCGCTCGGGGTGCACCTTGCCGGTGGCGATGTAGTCGGTCATGAAGAGCGGCTCGGCGCCGCAGACCACCAGGTCGTCCACGACCATGCCGACCAGGTCGCGCCCGATGGTGTCGTGCCGGTCCATCGCCTGCGCGATCGCGACCTTGGTGCCGACGCCGTCGGTGGAGGTGGCCAGCATCGGCCGCTCGTACCGCTTGAACGCGGAGGCGTCGAAGAGCCCGGCGAAGCCGCCGATGGAGCCGACCACCTCGGGGCGGGTGGCCTTGGCCACCCACTGCTTCATCAGCTCGACGGCGCGGTCGCCGGCCTCGATGTCCACGCCGGCCGCCGCGTAGGTGGCGCCGGGGGCGGCGGGGGAGGTCTGTTCGGTCACGGGAGCGGCCCTCTCGGGTCGGGGGGATGGTGCGGAGGTGCGGCGCCGCGGGCCCGCACGCGGTCGTGCGGGCCCGTCCGCGCGTCTACGGGCGGCGGAGCGCGTCGGCGGCGCCGGCGCCGCCGAGCAGGGTCTGCACGCCGTCCAGGTCGGTCAGCTGCGCGGCCGCCTTGCCGCGGGTGGCGGGCTGCTGCCGGCCGGAGGCGATCTCGGCCTCCAGCAGGTGCTTGCCGAGCAGCTGCGGGTCCGGCAGCTCCATCGGGTACTCGCCGTCGAAGCAGGCGCGGCAGAGCCGGTCCTTGGGCTGGGTGGTCGCCTCGACCATGCCCTCGATGGAGATGAAGGCCAGCGAGTCCGCCCCCAGGGACTTGCCGATCTCCTCCACGGTGAGCCCGTTGGCGATCAGCTCGGCGCGGGTGGCGAAGTCGATGCCGAAGAAGCAGGGCCACTTGATCGGCGGCGAGGAGATGCGGATGTGCACCTCGGCGGCGCCGGCCTCGCGGAGCATCCGCACCAGGGCGCGCTGGGTGTTGCCGCGGACGATCGAGTCGTCCACGACCACCAGCCGCTTCCCGGCGATGACCTCCTTGAGCGGGTTGAGCTTGAGGCGGATGCCGAGCTGCCGGATGGTCTGGCTGGGCTGGATGAAGGTGCGGCCCACGTAGGCGTTCTTCACCAGGCCGGAGCCGTAGGGGATGCCGCTGGCCTCCGCGTAGCCGATGGCGGCCGGGGTGCCGGACTCCGGGGTCGCTATCACCATGTCCGCCTCGGCCGGGGCCTCGGCAGCCAGCCGGCGGCCCATCTCCACGCGGGAGAGGTGCACGTTGCGGCCGGAGATGGTGGTGTCCGGGCGGGCCAGGTAGACGTACTCGAAGACGCAGCCCTTGGGCCGGGCCTCGGCGAAGCGGGAGGACCGCATGCCGTTCTCGTCGACCGCGATCAGCTCGCCCGGCTCCACCTCGCGGATGAAGCTGGCGCCGACGATGTCGAGGGCGGCGGTCTCGGAGGCCACCACCCAGCCGCGCTCCAGGCGGCCCAGGACCAGCGGGCGGATGCCCTGCGGGTCGCGGGCGGCATAGAGGGTGTGCTCGTCCATGAAGACGAGGGAGAAGGCGCCCTTGACCGCGGGCAGGACCTTGCGGGCCGCCTCCTCGACGGAGAGGTCCGGGTGTCCCGCCAGCAGCGCCGTCACCAGGTCGGTGTCGTTGGTCGCGGCGGTGCGCCCGGAGCGGGAGACGTGCTCCTCGCCGGGCAGCTCGGCGACCATCCGCGACAGCTCGGCGGTGTTCACCAGGTTGCCGTTGTGACCGAGGGCGAGGGAGCCCTGGGCGGTGGCCCGGAAGGTCGGCTGCGCGTTCTCCCACACCGAGGAACCGGTGGTGGAGTAGCGGGCGTGGCCCACCGCGATGTGGCCGCTGAGGGAGCCGAGGGAGGTCTCGTCGAAGACCTGGGACACGAGGCCCATGTCCTTGAAGACCAGGATCTGGGAGCCGTTGCTCACTGCGATGCCCGCGGACTCCTGTCCGCGGTGCTGCAGGGCGTACAGCCCGAAGTAGGTGAGTTTGGCGACCTCTTCTCCCGGAGCCCAGACCCCGAAGACGCCGCATGCGTCCTGGGGGCCCTTCTCGCCGGGAAGGAGATCGTGGCTGAGTCGTCCGTCACCACGTGGCACGCCGTCGAGTCTAGGGCAGCGTGCGGGGACGGGCCGAACGGGGGACCGGCGGGCCGGCCCCGGGCGGGCCCGGAGGGGGGTCCTGCAGGGCCGCCGCGGGGCCCCGGACGCGCGTAGAAGGCGTCCCTGGGGCCTGCGGGGCGGGTCCGGTCCCCTCCGGACATGAACCTGGTCACATCCGGCGGATCCGACCCCCGCGGGTGGTTTGGAGGCCCGGGATCTTGCGGTCCCGGGAGGGTGCGGCCGTACGGTGGCGGCGGACTGACCGGTACGGCTGGGGTGGGCACGCCGGTCGTGGCCGCCTCCTGTGCCAGCGAGGAGGGACCGCGATGACGGCGGGTGCGGCGGCGGCCTGTGCGGCGGCCTGTGCGGCGGCGGGTACGGCGGCGGCGGGTGCGGCGACGGCGGCGAACAGAGCCGCGAACAGGGCCGCGGGCAGGGCGGGGTCCGGAGCGGCGGCGGGCAGGGCGGGGACCGGGCCGCCGGGTCCGGGGCCGGGCACGGCGGGGGTCCCGGGGCCGGGCACGGCGGCGGGTTCGCCGGACGGCCTGCACGGGCTCGCCGAGCGGTTGCGGCACCGGGCCGAGGAGATGGACGGCTGCGCGCGCCGCCTGGGCCGCGCCTGCGACCAGGCCGGGGAGCTGCCCGGCGCGGCGGCGGCCGCCCTCCGGCGCAGACTGCGGCAGCGTGTGCGGGCGACGGCGGCCGGTGCCCACGGGCTGCGCCGGGCGGCCGCGGCGGCGGACGCCTGCGCCGACCGCTGGAGGGCCGAGACCGCCCACCGCGCGGCACTGGCCGCCGCGGACCGCCGGCGCCGCGCGGCGCGGGAGGCCGGGGCGGCGGCGGGCAGGGCGGCGAGCGGGGTCGGGGCCCGGGTGCAGGCCCCGGCCGGGACGGCGGGACGGTGAGCGGGCACCCCGCACGGCCCGCGGCGCGGCCCGACGCGGCGCCGCTGGTGTGGCACGCCGCGGCCGCCACGGTCCGGGAGGCGGCGCGGGAGGTGCGGGAGGCCGCCCGCAGCCCGGCGCTGGCCGCCGCCGGAGCGGTCTGCCCGGCCGAGGCGGAGCGGGTGGGCCGGCTCCTGCGGCAGGCGCTGGACGACGGCCGGGACGGTCTGGCGGTCCTCGCGGACGGCCTCCTCCTGGACGCCGTCCGGCTCGGCCGGGCGGCGCGCACCGGCCCGTCCGCCGCCGGGGGCGTCCGGTGAGCGGACCGGCCCGGCCCGGGCGGGCGCGGCGACGCGGCAGGCCGGGCCGTCCCGCCGGGGCGGCCGGCTCAGCCCGTCACCGGGAGGAGCCCCGACAGGTCGCTCCGCTCGCCGCTCGCGGAGACCGCCCCGGAGTCCACCGCGTCGGCCCAGGAGGTCCGTCCGGTGGCCAGGCGGATCCAGGTGAGCGGGTCGGTCTCCACGACGTTCGGCGGGGTTCCCCGCGTGTGCCGGGGCCCCTCCACGCACTGCACCACGGCGAACGGCGGCACCCGCAGCTCGACGGCGCCCCCGGGCGCGGCCTCGGCGGCCGTGTCGGCCAGCAGCCGGGTCAGGGCGGCCAGCGCCTGCCGGTCGTGGCGGAAGGCGTCGGGGAGGGGCACCGGGCTCTCCGTGCCGAGGGCGCGGGCGGCGCGGTCCAGCGCCTCGGCCAGGTCGTCGGCGTGCACGACGAGCTCGAGGAGGCGGGTGAGCAGGTAGTCGGCGAGCAGGACCGGGCCGAAGCGGAACGGGAAGCGGCGCTGCGGGTCGGCCGCCTCGGGACCGTCCAGCAGGGCGAGGAAGGCGCCCGCGGCCGCGTCGAACCGCTCCCCGGTCCGGGCGGCGGACGGGATCCGGCGGCCGCCGTCCGGTCCGCCGCGCGACGGGCCGTCCGGTACGGCCCCGCCGGGTGCGGTGGCCTCCCGGCTGGCCTCCCGGGCGGCCTCCTCCCTGGCGGCCTCCTCCTCGGAGGTGCGGCGCACCCAGGAGGCGACGTCCGCCGCGGCGGTGGGGGCCCTCCGGAGCAGGGCGGTCGGGGAGAGCGCCTCGCCGTCCGGCACGGGGTCGGCGAGGCGCGGCGGGATCTGCTCCAGGACCAGGCAGAGGTGGACGACCAGGTCGCCCACCGCCCACGCGCCGAGCCGGGTCGGGGCGGCCAGCAGTTCGGCGGCCCGCGGGTGGGCGCACAGGGCGCGCACGGCACCGCGCACCACCTCCGTCTGGGTCGCCAGGGCGGTGCGGACCCGGACCGGGTCGTGGGTGCGGACACGGCGGGCGCCCCTGCGGGCCTGCGGCTGCGGCATGGGACCGAGGGTAGCCACCGGTGCGCCGCGGGGCGGCCCGTCCCTGCGGACGGACCGCCCCGGAGGCGGGTGCCGCGCCCTCCGGGGGCGCGGCGGGGAGGCTCAACCCAGCAGGGCCGGGAAGGTGGCCTCGTGCGCGGTGCGCAGCTCGTCCAGGGAGACCGAGAACTGGCCCTGGACCTCGATGGTGTCGCCGTCCACCACGCCGATGCGGGTGGCGGGGAGGCCCCGGGCGCCGCACATGTCGGTGAAGCGGAGCTCCTCGCTGCGCGGCACCGCGACGATCGCCCGGCCGGCCGACTCCGAGAAGAGCAGCACGAACGGGTCCGTCCCCTGGGGGACGACGATCCGGGCGCCCCGGCCGCCCTTGAGGCAGCTCTCCACCAGGGCCTGCGCGAGGCCGCCGTCGGAGAGGTCGTGGGCGGCGTCGACCATGCCGTCGCGGGAGGCGGCGATCAGGATCTCGGCCAGCAGCCGCTCGCGCTCCAGGTCGACCTTCGGCGGGAGGCCGCCGAGGTGGTCGTGGGCGACCTGGGCCCAGGCGGAGCCGCCGAACTCGTCCCCGGTGTCGCCGAGGAGGTAGACCAGCTGGCCCTCCTCCGCGAACGCCATCGGGGTGCGCCGCTCGACGTCGTCGATGACGCCGAGCACGCCGACCACCGGGGTGGGGTGGATCGCGGTCTCGCCCGTCTGGTTGTAGAGGGAGACGTTGCCGCCGGTGACCGGGGTGCCGAGCACCTGGCAGGCGTCGGCCAGGCCGCGGCAGGCCTCGGCGAACTGCCACATGACCGCCGGGTCCTCGGGCGAGCCGAAGTTGAGGCAGTCGGTGACGGCCAGCGGCCGGGCGCCGGTGGCGGCGACGTTGCGGTACGCCTCGACCAGGGCCAGCTGGGCACCGGTGTACGGGTCGAGCTTGGCGTAACGGCCGTTGCCGTCGGTGGCCACCGCGACGCCGAGGTTCGTCTCCTCGTCGATGCGGATCATGCCGGAGTCCTCGGGCTGGGCGAGGACGGTGTTGCCGAGCACGTACCGGTCGTACTGCGAGGTGATCCAGGACTTGTCGGCCTGGTTCGGGTGGGCGGCCAGGGCCAGCAGGGTGGCCTTGAGCTCGTCGCCGCTCGCCGGGCGCTTGAGGCGGTCGGCGGTGGGGGCGTCGGCCTGCAGCTCGTCCTGCCACTCCGGGCGGGCGTAGGGGCGCTGGTAGGTCGGGCCCTCGTGGGCGACGGTGCGCGGCGGCACGTCCACGACCTGCTCGCCGTGCCAGAAGATCTCCAGCCGGTCGCCGTCGGTCACCTCGCCGATGACGGTGGCGATGACGTCCCACTTCTCGCAGATCTCCAGGAAGCGGTCGACCTTGTCGGGCTCGACCACGGCGCACATGCGCTCCTGCGACTCGCTCATGAGGATCTCCTCCGGCGAGAGCGTCGCGTCGCGCAGCGGCACCCGGTCCAGGTCGACCCGCATGCCGCCGGAGCCGGCCGAGGCCAGCTCGCTGGTGGCGCAGGACAGTCCGGCGCCGCCGAGGTCCTGGATGCCGACGACCAGCTTCTCGGCGAAGACCTCCAGGGTGCACTCGATGAGGAGCTTCTCCTGGAAGGGGTCGCCGACCTGGACGGCGGGGCGCTTGGTGGGGCCCTGGTCGGTGAAGGTCTCCGAGGCCAGCACGGAGACGCCGCCGATGCCGTCGCCGCCGGTGCGGGCGCCGTAGAGGACGACCTTGTTGCCGGGGCCGCTGGCCTTGGCGAGGTGGATGTCCTCGTGCTTCATCACGCCGACGCAGAGCGCGTTGACCAGGGGGTTGCCCTGGTAGCAGGGGTCGAAGACGACCTCGCCGCCGATGTTGGGCAGGCCCAGGCAGTTGCCGTAGCCGCCGATGCCGGCGACGACGCCGGGCAGCACGCGCCGGGTGTCGGGGTGGTCGGCGGCGCCGAAGCGCAGCGGGTCCATCACCGCGACGGGGCGGGCGCCCATGGCGAGGATGTCGCGGACGATGCCGCCGATGCCGGTCGCCGCGCCCTGGTAGGGCTCGATGTAGGAGGGGTGGTTGTGCGACTCCACCTTGAAGGTGACCGCGTACCCCTGGCCCACGTCGACGACGCCGGCGTTCTCGCCGATGCCGACCAGCATGGCGTCGGAGGCGGGGGCCTTCTCGCCGAACTGCTTGAGGTGGACCTTGCTCGACTTGTACGAGCAGTGCTCCGACCACATCACGGAGTACATGGCCAGCTCGGCGCCGGTGGGGCGGCGGCCGAGGATGGCGCGGATGCGCTCGTACTCGTCCTGCTTGAGTCCGAGCTCCGCCCAGGGCTGCTCGGCGTCGGGGGTCTCGGCGGCGTGCGCGACGGTGTCCAGGTGCTTCTGCGACATCAGGCGTTGACCAGCTTCTTCAGGATCGAGGTGAAGAACCCGAGGCCCTCGGTGCCGGGGCCGGTGAGGGGCTCCACGGCGTGCTCGGGGTGCGGCATGAGGCCCACCACGTTGCCGGCGGCGTTGGTGATGCCGGCGATGTCGCGGTAGGACCCGTTGGGGTTGACGTCCAGGTAGCGGGCGACGACCCGGCCCTCGGCCTCCAGGGCGTCCAGGGTGTGCTCGTCCGCGACGAAGCGGCCCTCGCCGTTCTTCAGCGGGACGGTGATCTCCTGGCCCTGCTCGTAGTCGGAGGTCCAGGCGGTGGCGGCGTTCTCGACGCGCAGCCGCTGGTCGCGGCAGACGAAGTGCAGGCTGTCGTTGCGGGTGAGGGCGCCCGGAAGCAGGTGGGACTCGCACAGGACCTGGAAGCCGTTGCAGATGCCGAGCACCGGCATGCCGGCCCTCGCCTGCTCGATGAGGGTGTCCATCACCGGCGAGAAGCGGGAGATGGCGCCGCAGCGCAGGTAGTCGCCGTAGGAGAAGCCGCCGGGGAGGACCACGGCGTCGACCTGGTGCAGGTCCTTGTCGCGGTGCCAGAGGGCGACCGGCTCGGCGCCCGCGAGGCGGACCGCGCGCTGGGCGTCGCGGTCGTCGAGCGAACCGGGGAAAGTGACGACGCCGACGCGGACGGTCACTTCGCCTCCTCCTCGACGCGCACGGTGAAGTCCTCGATCACGGTGTTGGCGAGGAAGGTCTCGGCGGCTTCGCGGATACGCGCGAGGGTGGCCTCGTCGGCGGGGCCGTCCAGCTCGAGTTCGAAGCGCTTTCCCTGGCGGACATCAGAGATCCCGTCAAATCCGAGGCGCGGCAGTGCGCGCTGCACCGCCTGGCCCTGGGGGTCGAGGATCTCCGGCTTGAGCATGACGTCGACGACGACGCGTGCCACTGGCACTCCCGGTGTTGGTGCGTGGGGGCGGGATCCCCAGAATACCCAGCGTTTCGGGCACTCCGGCGGCCCGGGCGGCGCAACGCGCGTAGACTTCCGCCCCTTACCCGCCCGCCCGCACACCCCGCGCCGAGCAGGCCGCGACGCGGCGCGGAAGCCCCTCGGGAGCCGGCGGGAAGGCGGGCGGCGACCACGGAAATGCACCTCTTTTGCCGGATTCCGCACCACGGGGACCGGCCCGCGCGAAGGCCCCGGGGAACGCTGCCATTACCGGCACTCCGGGCAGATCGACCGGAGGTATGGGCCCGGTATCCGACCCGGTATCCGGCCGGTGCGGATATTCGGCGCGGGAAAAGTAGAGGGTTCAATTCCTGCCGGGTTTTGGTGCAGAATAAGAGCACCGGTCGCGGCAGGTGGTTCGCACCCGGCGGATTGCCGCGCCCCTGCGGCGGACCGCCCGACGGCCGGTGCACACCGGACCTCCCGGCGCTCCCCGTCGCCGGGGGCGGTCCTATTGCCCGAGAGGATTGACACCCATGGCACAGCGTGTAGTGGTCACGCTCTCCGACGACCTGGACGGCGGTGCGGCGGAGGAAACCGTCCACTTCGGCGTCGACGGCAAGTCGTACGAGATCGACCTGTCGGCCGAGAACGCCGAGAAGCTGCGGGAGGTCCTCGCCCCGTACGTGGCGGCCGGCCGCCGGCAGAGCCGCAGCGGCAAGTCCTTCCGCCGCACCGCCGTCGCCCCGGACCCGGCCGCGGTGCGCGCCTGGGCCCAGTCGCACGGCATGGACCTGCCGGCCCGCGGCCGCATCCCCAAGCACGTGTACGAGAAGTTCGCCGAGGCCAGCTGAGAGCCCTCCCGGTCACGCCCCGCCGCGACGGTCACGCGCCGCCGCGGCGGGGATGCGACAAGCACCCCCGGGGATGTTGTAGAGTAATCCTCGTCGCCGCAGCCCGGCAGGGAGGCGGAGGCAGGTGCCGAAGGCACCGTGCGGACGTGGCTCAGTTGGTAGAGCATCACCTTGCCAAGGTGAGGGTCGCGAGTTCGAATCTCGTCGTCCGCTCGCAGCACAAACGTCCACCCGGAAGCGGGTGGTACCATAAAGATCATGCGGACGTGGCTCAGTTGGTAGAGCATCACCTTGCCAAGGTGAGGGTCGCGAGTTCGAATCTCGTCGTCCGCTCCACATGCAGAAGGCCCGCTCCTCGGAGCGGGCCTTCTGCGTTTCCGCGCACCGGCGGAACCCGCCGCCTCCCGCACCCCGGTCGGGGTGCGGGAGGCGGCGGGCCCGGCTCCGGCGGCCGGGCTCAGCTCCAGGGGGTGCCGGTCAGCCGCTCGTACGCCTCCACGTACTTCGCGCGGGTGCGCTCCACGACCTCGTCCGGCAGCGCGGGCGGCGGCGTGTCGCCGCTGCGGTCCCAGCCGGAGGCCGGCGACGACAGCCAGTCCCGGACGTACTGCTTGTCGAAGGACGGCTGCGGCCGGCCCGGCTCCCAGCTGTCGGCCGGCCAGAAGCGCGAGGAGTCCGGCGTCAGCACCTCGTCGGCGATGACCAGGCGCGGCTCCCCGCCCTCGGCGGTCGCCGGGTCGAGGCCGAACTCGAACTTGGTGTCCGCGAGGATGATCCCCCGCTCCCTCGCCACGTCCCGGGCCCGCCCGTACACGGCGAGCGTCGTCTGCCGCAGGAGGGCGGCCAGCTCCGGACCGACGCGGCGGGCGACCTCCTCGTAGGGGACGTTCTCGTCGTGCTCGCCGACCTCGGCCTTGGTCGCCGGGGTGAAGACGGGGGCGGGCAGCTCCGATCCGTCGACCAGCCCCTCGGGCAGCGCGAGGCCGCAGACGGTCCGGTCGCGCCGGTACTCCTGCAGGCCGGAGCCGGTGAGGTAGCCGCGCGCGACGCACTCCACTGGGAGCATCCGCAGGTCGCGGCAGACCAGCGTCCGGCCCTCCCAGTCGGCGGGGGCGCCCTCCGGGACCTCCGCGGACAGGACGTGGTTGGGGACCGTGTCGGCGAGCAGGTCGAACCACCAGAGCGAGAGCCGGGTGAGGATCCGCCCCTTGTCCGGGATCCCGTTGGGCAGCACCCAGTCGTAGGCGGACATCCGGTCGCTGGCGACCATCACCAGGTCGCCGGCGGCGTTGCGGTAGAGGTCGCGCACCTTCCCGGTGTGGACGTGGACGAGGCCGGGGACCTGGACCGGCTCGGGCTTCTCGACGAATCCGCTCAACGCTTCACTACCTCGTGTTCAGGGGCTGCCTGCCGGGAGTCTTTCACGCGTGCCGGCCCGCCGCCCGGGACGGTCGGGCCGCCGGGGTCCCCGGCGTGAGGACGGCGGCGGGCGGCCCCGGCCGCCGGCCCGCCGAGGCCGGTCCCGGGGCCGCCGGGGAAGGGGCCGGGAACGGCGCGGCCGTGGCGGGGCCGGTGCCCGTCCGGTCCGCCCCGTCCAGGACCACCCGGTCCCCCTCCCGCACCGCGCCGTCGTCGAGCGGCCGGATCTCGGTCCAGCCGCCGCCGGAGGCGCCGGTGACGACCTCCACGGTGCGCTCCCGGTGCTTCCGGTACACCGTCACCACCGCGCGCCCGTCGCCGCCGGTGCGGATCGCCGGTGCGGGCACCGCCAGCACGCTGCCGCGGGAGGGAGGGGCCTGGACCGACAGGAGGACCTGCTGGGCCTCCATGCCCGGGTCCAGCTGGTGGTCGGGGCGCACCACGACCGGGCAGGCGGCGGGGTCCGCCGCGGGCGCGACCCGGCCGGAGTCCTGCGCCGGGCGGCCCGGTACCGCCCCCTGCCGCATCGACCCGTCCTGCGCCGAGCCGTCCTGCGCCGACCCGTCCTGGGCCGAGCCGTCCTGCGCCGAGCCGTCCTGGGTCACGACGGCCGCCGGCTGGCGGACCGGCACGTCCGCCACCGACACGACGGTGCCCCCGGCGCTGACCCGGCCGGCCTCGGAGACGATCCGCACCGGCTGGCCCGGCCGGACCACTGCCCGCTGGTAGGCGGGGAGCCCCCCGCAGACGACCATGCCGTCCGCGGAGACGGTCATGGCGCTGCCGGTGACCAGTCCGCCGACCGCCACCGGGACCGCGTCCACCACGGCCGGGAAGCCCTGGAGGTACTGCACCTCGGAGACGGGCAGCAGGGGCCCGTCCGCCGCCTTCTCCGCCGTCAGCAGGCCCCGGGCGTCCGCGAGGTCGGCGTCGGCGCTCCTGACCCGGCGCCGCGCCTCGGCGACCGCCTGCCCGGCGGCCGTCCGGTCCGCCGCGGAGGCGTCGCCGGGCAGGGCGGCCCTGCGGTCGCGGGCGTCGGCCAGCGCGTCCGCGGCGTCCTGGCGCGCCCGGCGGGCGGCGGCCACGGCGTTGCGGGCCTCCGCGAGCCGGGTGTCGCCGTCCGGGCGGGCGGGCAGCGGGGTGTAGCCGCGGGAGGCGTAGAAGGCGGTGAGCGCGGCCGCGGTGCCGGGGCCGAACACGCCCGCGCGGTCCCGGCCGGTGCGGAGGCCGAGGCCGCGCAGGGCCTTCTGCAGCTGGGTGACGTCCGCGCCGCGGTCGCCGGGCCGCAGGTCGCGGTAGGCGGGCAGGGCGCCGGGCAGCGCGAAGACGGGGCGGCCGGAGATCTCCACCAGCACCCGTCCGGCGGCGACCGTCTGGCCCGTCCGCACCGGGAGTCCGGTGACCACCGCCCGGACGGCTCCTCCGGACCCCGGGGCGGGCGCCGTCACCTGGACGGTCTGAGCCGTGGTCACCGTGCCGCGGACCAGCACCGAACCGTCCAGCGCCCGCCGCTCCACCCGGGCGGTCGGCACGTCCGGCCGCGGGTCGCCGACCGTGAGCCAGGCCGCCCCCGCGCCGCCCGCCAGCAGGACCGCGCCGGCCAGCAGGCCCGCCAGCACCTGGTGCTCGGAGACCCACCGCCACCGCGACGGCGGGGTCCCGCCGCGCACCGGTCCGGACGCCGTCTCCTGATCGTCACTGCCGGACATGCACGGCCCCTCTCCGTTCCGCGAGCGTCTGCCGCGGGCGGACGGGACCGGACTGATCCGGCATACCGTCATATTCCGCCCACCTCAGGTGGATATCACCCGGGTCGGGCTTTCCCGGGCACCCACGCCGGGCCGCGGCGGACGGCCCGCCGGGTCACCCCCGTTTGCAGATGCGGTCCAGCAGGTTGGCGGTGGCGCGCTGGATGCGGTCGTCGGTGTGGCCGGGGCGGTCCAGCGCAGGGGACCAGGCGAAGGTGCCGGAGGCGAAGACCCAGGCACCGCTCGGCGCCCGGTAGAGCGAGGTCTCGTGGTGGCGGCGCACGCCGGCGGCGTCCGTGTACGGGGAGTGGGCCAGCAGGACGCGCTCGGAGTGCTCGGGCAGGGCGACCCGGGGGAAGTACCGGTCCGCCTCCCCGGCCACCAGGTCCGGCACCGGGTCCTCCTCCCGCAGCCCGGTGCCCTCCCAGAGCCAGTGGTGCGCGTTGCGCACGACCAGCGGGGCGGGCTCGGGGACCCGCCCGGCGTACTGGACGCCCAGCAGCCCCTGCTCCGGCTCGCCGGCGTCCCGCCACAGCGCGGTGCGGGCGCCGGCCGGCCCCTGGAAGGGGACGCCCGGGCCGGGGCGGCGGCGCTTGCGGCAGCTGACCAGCCGGTCGGGCTCCCCGGCCGGGGAGGGCGACAGCTCGACCCGCCAGTACATGGTGTTGGCCGAGAGGAAGACCAGCGAGGTGCCCGCGTCCCGGGCCCGCTCCGCGGCCCGCCGCATGGGCGCGGACCAGTACTCGTCGTGGCCCGGGAAGACCAGGCCGCGGTAGCGGGCGGGGTCGACCGCGCCGGCGTGCAGGTCGGTGGCGGTGGCGTACGCGAGGTCGTAGCCGTAGCGCTCCGCCCAGCGCACGAAGTCGTAGGCGTGGCCGACGTGCAGCGGCAGGCCGGCCCCGGCGTACGGGCGGTCGAAGGAGACGGTCACCGCGGCGTCCTGCTCGCCGAGCAGCCTGCCCTCCTCGTCCCAGGCGTGGTACAGGCTGGCGCCGGTGTGCCCGTCCTCCGGGAAGAGGTTGTAGGCCTGCCAGGTGACGTCCGGGAGGAGCAGCAGCAGGTCGGCCGGGCGGTCGTCGCGGACGGTGAAGGGGATGTGGGTGCGGTCCAGGCTGTCGACGGTGGTGAGGACCGCGACGTACGCGCCCGGCTGCCAGTGCGTGGGGATGTGCAGCCGCCAGGAGAGCCACCAGTGGTGGCAGGAGACCGTGCGCCCCGCCACCAGCGGGGCCGGCTGCCGCAGGCCGCTGACGCCGGGTCCGGAGGTCATGTGGCGGGCGCCGTCGCCGCCGTAGTGTCCGATGCGGTAGACGTCGACGGTGAACTCGCGGGGCGGGTCGACGGTCACCCGGAGGTCCACGGAGCCGCCGGGGCGGACCGTCCCGGCGGAGGCGAAGCCCTTGATCCGGCAGTCGACGTCGTCGGAGTTGCGGGGCGCGCCCGCCGGTCCGGCGCGGTCGGGCACCCGCCTGGTCCCGGGCAGCAGCTGCTGCCCGGGGGCGGCGAGGTCGACGTACCAGGGGAGCACGGTCCCGGCGGCGTCGGGACCGGAGCCCTCGACGTAGGTGTCGGCGCCGCGCAGCCAGGGCAGCGGGCCCAGCCCGAAGGGGTCGGTCACGGCGTGCGCGAGCGCACCCGACTCCCAGCGGCGGATCTGATCCGTCCCCACGGTGTCCCTCCTGCCCCGACGCGGACGCGGGAGAGTGCGGCGGCCGTCCGGACCGCCCGCGCCCGGCGCACGTCCAGCACATCACATCCTGCCACCGTTGCGTCACCCCGTGTGGGTACGAATATGACAAATGTTCTTGCCGATCATCCTCGGCAGGCCCCCGGGGGGGCGTCCTCGGGGGCTTCCCCGGCCGGTGCCACCGCGGGCGCCGCCGCCGGGGCGGACGCCCGGAAGGACGGATACCGGGCGGACGTCAGGCGAGCCGGACCGGCTTCTCCAGCCGCACGCCGACGGCGTTCAGCCAGTCGCGCAGCGGGCCGTCGTCGCCCTGCTCGACCGCGCGGACGACGGGGGCGGTCAGGTCGGTCCGGCGGGTGCCGCGGACCAGCAGCGCCGGGCCGTCCAGCCAGTCGAGGCCGGGCACGGCGCCGGCGGTGTCCACGGCGGCGCAGCACACCATCGCGGCGACGTGGTCGGCGAGGAGGTCCCGCCCGGTGCGCGGCGGCACCGGCAGGAGCGCCTGGCCGGGCTCGGGCTGCCCTGCGGGCTCCCAGGCCCCGGACGGTCCGCCGGACCCACCGGCCCCGCCGGACCCGCCGGACCCGCCCGCCCCGCCGGACGCGCGGCCCGGCCGGGGGGCCAGCTCGGCGGCCAGCCGGTCGGCGTCGCCGGCCCGCAGCCGCTCCAGCACCCGGGCCAGCGTCGGGCCGGTGCCGGCCGCGGCGTCGTCCCGGCCGCCCCGGCCGCCCCGGGCCCCCGGGCCGGTCCCGAGGCGGGTCCGCCGCGGCGGGCGCCGGACGGCGTCCGGCCCCCGGCCCGGACCGGCCGGGCCCCCGGGGGCGGTGCGGTCGACGGCGGCGTGCAGGGCGGCGGCCTGGGAGCGCCAGATGCGGTCGACCACCGCCGCCGGGTACTCCTCCCAGCCGACCCGGCCCCAGCCGCGGGCGCCCTTCCCCGCGTCGCGGGGGACGCCGTGGAAGAGGCGGGCGGCGAGCAGCGAGACGGCCTCGTCGACGGATCCGGGCTCCTCCAGCAGGTCGCAGGCGGGGCGGTCGCCGAGGCGCCGCTCGAAGCCCTCGGCGAGCCGGTCGCGGCGGGAGAGCTCGGTCAGCGCGGCGACCACCCCGGCGTTCAGGTGGGTGGGGAGGCAGGCGATGCGCCAGGCGGGCAGGGCCACGCGGGTCAGCAGGCGGTCCCACCCCGCGTAGGCGAGGCCGACCTGCTCCTGGGCCGCGATGCGCAGCCCGTAGTCGACGGCGAGGGCCTGTTCCGAGGCCCAGGCGGCCACCGCCCGCTCCAGCTCGGCCGCGTGGCCGCGGCAGGCGCGCAGCAGGGTGCGGGTGATCCGGTCGAGGACCGCCAGGGCGGCCCGGTGCAGCGGGCGCAGAAGGGAGGAGGTGCCGGAGGGGGTGCCGGAGGGCGGTCCGCCGCGGCCGCGGCGGACGGTGGCGGACGCGGCGTCCAGGCCGCGGACGAAGCGGCGGGCGGCGGCGATGTCCGGGTCGGCGGAGGCGGCGGTACCCGCCACCACGGGGGCGAGGAGGGCGCGCAGCTCGGGGACGCGCATCCACCACAGGAAGGGCGAGCCTATGACGAGCACCGGGGCGGGGGGCTCCGGGCGGCGGCCGGGCAGGTGCGGCAGCGGGGGGCCGAGCGCGGGGGTGTCGGCGTCCTCCAGCCAGCTGTCGCAGTCGGGGGTGAGGGCGATCGCGGACGGGGCCGGCACCTCCATCCGGGCGGCGAGGTCGCGGATCAGCCGGTGGAGTTCGGGCGCCTCGCGCTCGCGGACCGCCACCGAGGGGGTCTGCGGGGGCCGGGCGCGGGTGAGGACCGCGGCCACGGCGGCGCCCAGCAGCAGGGTCGCGGCGGCCACGGCGCAGGCGGCCCAGCGGGCCGCGTCCCAGACCGCCGCGTCGGGCGACCCGGGGGCGCCGAGCCTGCCGGTCGCCCGCCCGGCGAGGAGGACGACGGCGACGGCCGCGGGCAGCGCGGCGGCCGCCACGGCCAGGCCGCGGACCCGCAGGACCGCATGGGCACGGGCTCGCGCCGCGTCGACACCTGCCACCTTCCGTCACACCCCCTGCCGCCGCCTCGCCCGTCCGCCGGTCCTGCTCCGACGGCGGGCGCTGCGACCCGGTCCGAAGAGTCCGAGAATCCACAGTGGAACGGTGGAGAACCGCCGCGATCCGGTCATGGACCGGATGCTCTCCGCAGCGCCCCTGTCACGTCTGACGTGCGTGCACGGGCCGCCGTTCCGGGTTCCGCCTCCTTCCCCCGAAAGAGGCGGCTGGTCCCGAACCGCAGCATCCCCCTGCGCGGCCCCGGTCACCCGGCGGGACTCCCCCCGGTACGACGAGCCGGATCCGCGGTCCTGGGCACCATACGGCCACCTCCCTTCCGGCGTCAGCCGGATACCGCCCGCTTCACCCGAAGGACTGGCCGGGCGGCTCCGTTCGGCACCGGGCCGCCCCACGGCGGCGGACCCGGAAAACAGTTCGGGGCCTTGGGTCCGGTGAGGTGAGGGCACCGCCCGCACGCCACCGGGCCCGAGGCCCCGGACCGCCGCTCCGCCTACCGCGCGCCGTCGTCCTGCCTGCCGTCCCGACCGGCGTCCTGCCCGCCGGCGGCCCTCAGCGCGATGTCGGTGCGGTGGTGGGAGCCGGCCAGCCGGATCCGCGCCACCGCGTCGTACGCCCGTCGGCGGGCCAGGGCGAGGTCCTCCCCGACCGCGGTGACCGACAGGACGCGGCCGCCGGCCGACAGGACCGCGCCGTCCTCGCCGAGCCGGGTGCCGGCGTGCAGCACGTAGGCGGTGCCGTCGGCCGCCTCGGCCTCGGCCAGGCCCTCGACCGGGTCGCCGGAGCGCGGGGAGGCCGGGTAGCCCTCGGCGGCGACCACCACGGTGACGGCGGCGCCGTCGCTCCAGCGCAGCGGCTCCAGCTCGTCGAGCCTGCCGGTGGCGGCGGCGAGCAGCAGGCCGGCCAGCGGGGTGCGCAGGCGGGCCAGGACCACCTGGGTCTCCGGGTCGCCGAAGCGCGCGTTGAACTCGATGACCCGCACGCCGCGCGAGGTGATCGCCAGGCCCGCGTAGAGCAGGCCGGAGAAGGGGGTGCCGCGGCGGCGCAGCTCGTCGACGGTGGGCTGGAGCACGGTCGCCAGGACCTCGTCCACCAGCTCGGGGCCGGCCCAGGGCAGCGGCGAGTAGGCGCCCATGCCGCCGGTGTTGGGCCCCTCGTCGCCGTCGTGGGCGCGCTTGAAGTCCTGCGCGGGCTGGAGGGGCACGACGGTGGTGCCGTCGGTGACGGCGAAGAGCGAGACCTCGGGGCCGTCGAGGAACTCCTCGATCACCACGCGCCCGCAGGCGGCGGCGTGGGCGAGGGCCTCCTGCAGGTCGGAGGTGACGACGACGCCCTTGCCCGCGGCCAGGCCGTCGTCCTTCACCACGTACGGGGCGCCGAAGGCGTCCAGCGCGTCGGCGGCCTCCTCGGGCGTGGTGCACACATAGGAGCGGGCGGTGGGCACCCCGGCGGCGGCCATCACGTCCTTGGCGAAGGCCTTGGACCCCTCCAGCAGGGCAGCCTCGCGGGAGGGGCCGAAGACGGGGATGCCGCGGTCGCGCACGGCGTCGGCGACGCCCGCCACCAGCGGGGCCTCCGGGCCGACGACCACCAGGCCGGCGCCGAGGCCGGCGGCCAGGTCGGCCACCGCCGCACCGTCCAGCTGGTCGACCGGGTGCAGCCGGGCCACCTGCGCGATGCCGGCGTTGCCGGGGGCGCAGTGGAGCTCGGTGACGTCGGGGTCGAGGGACAGGGAGCGGCACAGGGCGTGTTCGCGGGCGCCGCCGCCGATGACGAGGACCTTCACGCCTGGCAAGGGTAGTGCCTGGGCCCGGCGGCCCGGGCGGCGGCGGCCCGCCCGAGGTGGGCATTTGTCGATTCCGTCACATTCGGGGCGCGCGGGACACCCACTCTCCCGGGTGAAATCCGCGCCGGTCCGGACCGGCTCCCACCTCGGGGTCCGGGGGCGGCACCCCGGGTGCGTCCCTGTCGAACCGCCCCCGCGGTCAGCCATTTGGCGGTAAGAAGTGCCTTTGGAGAACTGCCGGCACCCGGCCGGTACGGCCGCACAGGGAGTGCCACAGGTGAGCCAGCCGGAAATGCAGCCCGAGGAGGAGAACCCCTGGAGCGGGGAGCCGGGCGAGGAGGACCAGCCCGCCGCGGCCACCGCCGAGGAGGGCGCCCGGCCCCGCCGCGCCGACCTGGGGGCCCGCCAGTTCCCGCTGGGCGACTGGGGCGAGCCCGCGGAGCGGCTGGAGGAGCTGTACCGCTGGTCCGAGGAGCGGGCCGTCGAGGCGGTCGACTGGTACCTGCGCGACCGCGCCTGGAAGCGCCGGGCCGCCCGGTCCCTGCGCCTGGTGGCGGCCGTCGCGGCGGCCTGCGGCGCGGGGCTGCCGCTGCTCGGGCTGACCGGCGTGTGGCGGGGGGCGGCGCCCTGGGGCTACGTGCTGTTCGTGCTGGCCGGCGCCTGCGTGGTCGCGGACCGGGCGTTCGGCCTGACCTCCGGGTGGATGCGGGACGTCAGCACGGCGCAGGCGCTGCAGCGCCGCCTGGAGGCGTTCCAGTTCGACTGGGCGTCGGAGTGCGTGCGCGAGGTGCTCGGCCCCACGGAGGGCACCGCGGCCGAGGCGGCGGAGCGCTGCCTGGGCGTGCTGCGCCGGTTCTGCGAGGACGTCTCGGACATGGTCCGCAGCGAGACCGCGGAGTGGATGCTGGAGTTCCGCGCCGCCATGACCCGGCTGCCGACGCAGGCCCCCGGCGTGTGGGGCGGCCGCAGCGAGGCGGGCGGCGGCGCCCAGGTGCGGGTCCTGCCGGGCCCGGGCAACCGGCCGACCATGCCGCGCCAGCGGCCCCCGGAGGGGCCGCTGCGCTGAGCGTCCGTCGTCCCGGCCCGCCCCGCGCGGGGCGGGCCGGGACGACGGCTCAGGCGAAGACGATCATCGAGCCCTGGCCCAGGCTGCGCACCGCCGCGGCGTGCAGTCCGGCCCAGGCGTGCCGCTCCCGGGCGAACGGGCCCAGGTCGTCGAGCGGGGGGTGGAACGGCTGCTCCAGCTCGGTCGGCCCCAGCGGCCGGGTCGGCGCCGGGGGGGCCGCCGGGTCGATCCCCAGCACCGGCGCCACCGCCTCCAGCTCGCGCAGCAGCCCGTGGACCGAGCCGAGCGGACCGCCGGCGGCCAGCAGCGACTCGTCCACCAGCGGCGCGGCGAAGTCGACCGGCACGTACGCGCCCGCGTGGTCGAAGTGCCAGACGAGGTGCGACTGCTCCGCCGTGGACTCGAACATCTCCAGCAGCTGCTCGTAGTCGCCGCCCAGCTCGCCCACCGGGGCCACCTCGAAGCCGGTGAGCTGCAGCAGGTAGGCGCGGCGCAGGAAGTGCAGCGAGTCGTAGTCGAAGGCGGCGACGGGTTCGACGTCGCCGCTCAGGCCCGGCATGTAGCGGTACACCGGCACCTCGGGCAGCCCCTGGGCGGCGAGGGCGGCGTTGTAGACGTCGAGGTCGTCCCGGAAGGGGTTCTCCGGAGCGTGGCAGAGGACGTCCACGAGGGGGACGAGCCAGATGTCGCAGGCCACAGGCACTCCTGTGCGCCGGTCAGGCGCGGCGTCGGGGGTGGGGACGGTCCGCTGCACCGTGGCGCTCTGTGCTCCGCCCGGGCACGGAACGCTCACCCTACCGGCCGGGGGCGCGGCCCGGACCGGACTGTCAGCCGGGTTCCGCGGAGCGGCCGCCGGGGGCGGACCGGTCCCCGGGGGCGGGGCCGCCGCCGGGGGCGGGGACGCCGTCGGGGGCGGACTGCCGGGGCACGGACGCGGAGGCGGGCGCGGACGCGGGGGCGGGCGCGGACGCGGGGGCGGCGGGGGGCGGGGCCGCAGGGGCGTCCGGCCCGTCGGGCAGCAGCCCCGGCACCTCGTGCCCGTCCAGCCGGGCCATCAGCTCCACCGCGGCCCGGTTGTACGCGAGGACCATCCGGTGGGCGCCGGCCCGGTCGCGCTCCGCGATCCGGTCGACCAGCTCCACGTGGCCGTCCCAGCAGGTCCGGACCAGGTCGGGGCGGCCCCGCAGCCGGGGGGCGGCGTACATCCACGACTGCACCCGCAGCAGGTCGAGGTAGTCGCTGATCCGCGGGTTGCCCAGCAGTCCCCCGGCCTCGCGCCAGAACCGGCGGTCGCAGCCGACCAGGACGTCCAGCTGGCCGGCCCGGGCCGCCCGGGTCGCGGCCTCCGCCCGGCGCCGCACGCTGGGCAGCCGGTCCCAGGCGATGCCCGTGGGGCGGCGGCCGAGGTGGCGGAAGACGTTGTCCGCGAGCAGGGTGCGGGCCTCGACGATGTCGAGGAAGTCCTGCCAGTCCAGCGCGGGGACGGCGAAGCCCCGGTGGTGCTCCACCCGCAGCAGCCCCTGCGCCGTGAGGTCGACCAGCGCCTCCCGGGCCGGGGTGGCCGAGACGCCGTAGAGCTCGGCGATCTCCTTGACGGTGAAGTGCGTGCCGGCGGCGAGGCGCCCGGCCATCATCTCCTCGCGCAGGGCGCCCGCGATCTGCTCGCGGAGGCTGCTGCGGCGCACGACGGCGGATCCGCTGCCTGCGGTCATGCGCGCTCTCCTCCCCGGCGGCCGACGTCCCGTACACCGTACGCGAAGGGGGCGCCGGGGCGCCGGTGGTCACCGGCGGACGGACGGCGGACGGGCGGCCGGCGGGGGCGCGGCCCCGGGGCGGACGGCCGGCGGACGGCCGGCGGGCCGGGTCCGGCTCCCGTGCGGGGGAGGCGGACCCGGCCCGTCGGCGGCCTGCGGTGGGGCGGCCGGGTGCGTGTGCGGCCCCGGCCGGGTGCCCCCGGGCCGGGTGTCCCCGCCGGACACGCGGAGGGCGTGCGGGTGGGGCGTGCGGAGGGGCGCGGCGTCAGACGGTGTGCGCGTCGGCGGCGGCGAGCGCCTCGTCCAGGATCGCCAGGCCCTCCTTGGCCTCGCCCTCCGAGACGTTGCACGGCGGCACGACGTGGAGGCGGTTCATGTTGACGAACGGCCACAGCCCGCGCTCCTTGCAGGCCGCGGTGAGGTCCGCCATCGGCTTCCCCGCCGCACCCGCCGCGTTGTACGGCACCAGCGGCTCGCGGGTCTCCCGGTCGCGGACCAGCTCCAGCGCCCAGAAGACGCCCGTGCCGCGCACCTCGCCGACCGACGGGTGGCGCTCGGCGAGCTCGCGCAGGCCCGGGCCGAGCACCCGCTCGCCGATCTCGCGGGCGTTCTCCACGACGCCCTCCTCCGCCATCGCGTTGATGGTGGCGACGGCGGAGGCGCAGGCCAGCGGGTGGCCCGAGTAGGTGAGGCCGCCGGGGAAGGGCCGCTCGTCGAAGGTCGCCGCGATCTCGGCGGAGATGGCGACGCCGCCCAGCGGCACGTAGCCGGAGTTGACGCCCTTGGCGAAGGTGAGCAGGTCCGGGGTGACCCCCCAGTGGTCGGCGGCGAACCAGGCGCCGGTCCGGCCGAAGCCCGCCATCACCTCGTCGAGGACGAGGACGATGCCGTACCGGTCGCAGATCTCCCGCACGCCGGCCAGGTAGCCGGGCGGCGGGACCAGGATGCCGGCGGTCCCGACCACGGTCTCCAGGATGACCGCGGCGACCGTCTGCGGGCCCTCGAAGGCGATGACCTGCTCCAGGTGCGCCAGGGCGCGCTCGCACTCCTGCGCCTCGTCGGCGGCGTGGAAGTTCGAGCGGTAGAGGTAGGGGCCCCAGAAGTGGACGACGCCGGAGGTGCCGGTCTCGTTGGGCCAGCGGCGCGGGTCGCCGGTGAGGGCGATCGCGTTGGCGGTGGAGCCGTGGTACGAGCGGTAGGTGGCGAGCACCTTCTGCCGGCCGGTGTGCAGGCGGGCCAGGCGGACGGCGTTCTCGTTGGCCTCGGCGCCGCCGTTGGTGAAGAAGATCTTGTCGAGGTCGCCGGGGGTGCGCTCGGCGATCAGCCGGGCGGCCTCGCTGCGGACGTCGATGGCGAAGGCGGGGGCGAAGGTGCAGAGCTTCGCCGCCTGCTCCTGGATGGCCGCGACGACCTTGGGGTGCTGGTGGCCGATGTTGGTGTTGACCAGCTGGGAGGAGAAGTCGAGGTACTTCCGGCCGTCGTAGTCCCAGAAGTAGGAGCCCTCGGCGCCGGCCACGGCCAGCGGGTCGATCAGGCCCTGGGCGGACCACGAGTGGAAGACGTGCGCGCGGTCCGCGGCCTTGACGGCCTGCCCCGCGGAAGGGTCGGCAGCGATGCTCATACCGGCCACCCTAGGAAGCGCCGCCCGCCGGGGGCAGCTGCACCCTGTCTGCCGTTGCCCCCGGCGCGCGACACCCTGTCAGCCGGTGCGGCACGCGCGCACGCCGGCCGGCCCCGCTCGGTCCCGCCGGCCAGCCCCGCCGGACGGAGCCGCTCGGGCCCGCCGGTCAGCCCCGGGCGAGGCGTGCGGCGAGCCGGGCCTTCGCGGCGGGCCACTCGTCGGCCAGCATCGAGAAGTACACGCTGTCGCGCCAGCTGCCGTCGGGGTACCGGCGGTGGCGGCGCAGGACGCCCTCCTGGACGGCGCCGAGGCGGGCGATGGCGGCGCGGGAGCGCTCGTTGCGGTGGTGGGTCTTCCACTGCACGCGCCCGTAGCCGAGGTCCTCGAAGGCGTGGGTGAGCAGCAGCAGCTTGGACTCGGTGTTGACGGCGGTGCGCCAGACGGCGCGGCCGTACCAGGTCCAGCCGATCTCCAGCCGCTCGTCCTCCTCCACGACCTCCAGGTAGGCGGTCCAGCCGACGGCCCGGCCGGTGGTGCGGTCCACGACCGCGAAGGGGACGCAGAGGCCCCGGCCGGCGTCGGCGAGCAGCTGTCCGGCGAGGACGCCCAGCTCGTCCTCGGTGCGGGGGGTGCGGTGCGGGAGCCAGCGCCACACCTCGTCGTCCCCGCCGCCCGCGGCGAACAGGTCGGGCAGGTGGGCGGGGGTCAGCGGCTCCAGGCGGACGCGGCCGCCCTCCAGGACGGTGGGCACGGGTGTGGCGGCGGGCATGGACGGGACTGTAGCGGCCGATTGCACTAGAGGCAACGGGATTCTGCACCAGTGCAAAAGGGTCCGGAGACGGCGGTGGCGCCGGCGCGGATCCGCCGGCGGCACCGCCGCCGCCCCGGCCCGCGGGGGCCGGGGCGGCGGTCACCGGACCCGGGTCGCAGGACCCGTGTCACGGGACCCGTGTCACAGGACCCGCGTCACAGGAAGGAGTTGATCTCGATCGTCTCGGTGCGGCCCGGGCCGACGCCCACGGCCGAGATCGGGGCGCCCGACATCTCCTCCAGCGCCTTCACGTACGCCTGGGCGTTCTTCGGCAGGTCGCCGAAGGTCTTCGCCTTGGTGATGTCCTCCGACCAGCCCGGCAGCATCTCGTAGACCGGCTTGGCGTGGTGGAAGTCCGACTGGTTGTACGGCAGCTCCTCCACCCGGCGGCCGTCGATCTCGTAGGCGACGCAGACCGGGATCTGCTCCCAGCCGGTGAGCACGTCCAGCTTGGTGAGGAAGAAGTCGGTGAGGCCGTTGACCCGGGTCGCGTAGCGGGCGATCACCGCGTCGAACCAGCCGCAGCGCCGGTCGCGGCCGGTGGTCACGCCCCGCTCGCCGCCGATGCGGCGCAGCGCCTCGCCGTCCTCGTCGAAGAGCTCGGTCGGGAACGGGCCGGAGCCCACGCGGGTGGTGTACGCCTTGAGGATGCCGATGACCCGGTCGATGCGGGTGGGCCCGATGCCGGAGCCGGTGCAGGCGCCGCCCGACGTGGGGTTGGACGAGGTCACGAAGGGGTACGTCCCGTGGTCCACGTCCAGCAGGGTGCCCTGGCCGCCCTCCAGCAGCACGACCTTGCCGGCGTCGAGCGCCTGGTTGAGGACGAGCGTGGTGTCGGCGAGGTACGGGCGGATCTTCTCGGCGTAGCCGAGGTACTCCTGGACGACCAGCTCGGCCGGCATCGCGCGGCGGTTGTAGAGCTTGACCAGGATCTGGTTCTTGTCGTGGAGGGCGGCCTCCACCTTCTGCTGCAGGATCGACTCGTCGAAGAGGTCCTGCACCCGGATGCCCACGCGGTTGATCTTGTCCGCGTAGGCGGGACCGATGCCGCGCCCGGTGGTGCCGATCCGCCGCTTGCCCAGGAAGCGCTCGGTGACCTTGTCGATCGTCCGGTGGTACGGCGTGATCAGGTGCGCGTTGCCGGAGATCAGCAGCTTGGAGGTGTCGATGCCCCGCTGCTCCAGACCCGAGAGCTCGGAGAGCAGCACGCCCGGGTCGATCACGACGCCGTTGCCGATCACCGGGGTGCAGTTGGGGCTGAGGATGCCGGAGGGGAGGAGGTGGAGGGCGTACTTCTGGTCGCCGACGACCACCGTGTGGCCGGCGTTGTTGCCGCCCTGGTAGCGGACCACGTAGTCCACGGAGCCGCCGAGGAGGTCGGTGGCCTTCCCCTTGCCCTCGTCACCCCACTGAGCCCCGACGAGCACGAGTGCGGGCACAGGCGTACACCCCTTCCGGGCGGGGCATCCTGGCGGCGGAAGGCCGCCGGATTCGGCCCCGAGATAGACGAAGCCCCTGGCGCAACAGCGCAAGGGGCTCTTGCACCGAGAGATTACCTGAGGAAGGACCGCTGGTGTCGTCCGAGCACACGGCAGGGCAGCCGCTGCTGGTGGTCATCGATCCCGCCGCCCGGCGGGCGGACGGGGAGTCGGTGCGGATCGCCGGGGACGTGCTCCGCGGCGCCGCCGCGGTGAAGGTCGCGGTGCCGGAGACGGCGGCGGAGCTCGACCGGGTGCTCGCCCACCGGGGCCGCAAGCGGCCGGTGGTGGTGGGCGACGACCGGGCGCTGCAGCGGGTGGTGCAGACCCTGCACCGGCAGCGGGAACTGGGCGCCGGCGCGGTGGGCCTCATACCGGTGGGCGACACCCCCTCCACCGCGCTGGCCAGGGCTTTGGGCGTCCCGGCGGAGCCGGTGGCGGCGGCCCGGGCGGTCCTGGGCGGCGGCGAGCGGAGCCTGGACCTGCTGGTGGACGACAGCGGCGGGGTGGTGCTCGGCGGCCTGTGCATCCCGGGCCGTCCGCCGCTGCGGCCGGGCGTCCGCGGCGGCGGGGAGCACCGGTCGGCGGCGGACGCCGGGGCGCACCCCGGGGCGCCGGGGGCGGACGGCCCGCCGGACGGGTGGCCGACGGCCGTCCGGGCGTACGGGGACGGGGACGACCCGCCGTGCTGTTCGCTCTCGGCGAAATCCGCTGCGGCCGGGCAGGCGACCCCGGCGGAGTCCGGCTGGCGCTCCCTGCTGGTACCGGCGCGGCTGGGCCGTACGGCCCGCAGCCTCGCCCGCGCGGTCCTCGCCGGACCGGCGGCCGTGCACGACGGACCCGGCCAGCGGCTGCGGATCGAGGCCGACGGCACCCTCCTCGCCGACACCGACCGGCCGGTGCACCTGGTGGCCGTCCGGCTCGCCGCCCTCGCCGCGCTCCACGGGGAGACGGCCTGGCGGCCCGGGCCGGCCGACGGCGCGGTGGAGGTGCTGGTCCGCTCCCCCTCGGCGGCCGGCCACGGCCTGCGGGTCCGGGCCCGCACCGTCACGGTCTCCGGACGCGGCTTCAGCTACGAGGCGGACAGCGGGTTCGCGGGGCCCGTCCGCTTCCGCACCTGGACCGTCCGGCCCGCGGCCTGGCGGCTCACGGTGCCCTCCGCGCGGCATTCCTGACGCACCGCCATGAACGGGCGGCGGCCCCGGACGGGCGGCGTCGGCCGGAGGCACCGGCGGGCCGGGGCCGGGGCCGCCGGGCCCGGCCGGCCGCCTCCCGCAGACCGGTCCGTCACACCTCGACCGGCAGCTCCGCCAGGCCGCGGATGACGTAGCCGGGCCGCCACTGCGGCTCCCGCACCGGCGACAGCCGCGGCGCGGCCCGCAGCACCGCGCCGAAGGACTCGGCGAGCTCCAGCCGCGCCAGCGGGGCGCCCAGGCAGAAGTGGATGCCCGCGCCGAAGCTGATGTGGGGGTTGTCGGCCCGGGCCAGGTCCAGCCGGTCCGGGTCCGCGAACCGCGCCGGGTCCCGGTTGGCGGAGCCGAACAGCAGCGCCACCTCCGAGCCGCGCGGGATCCGCACCCCGGCGACCTCGATGTCGTCCAGCACCCACCGCTCGAACATCTGCAGCGGTGTGTCGTACCGCATCAGCTCCTCGACCGCGGTGGGCAGCAGCCGCTCCGGGTCGGCCCGCAGCTGCGCGAGCCGGTCCGGGTGGCGCAGCAGCGCCCACCAGCCGTTGGCCGTGGTGTTCACGGTCGCCTCGTGGCCGGCGTTGAGCAGCAGCACGCAGGTGGAGACCAGCTCCTGCTCGCTGAGCCGGTCCCCCTCGTCGTGGGCGGCGACCAGGGCCGAGACGAGGTCGCCGCCGGGGTTGCGGCGGCGCTCGGCGGCCAGGGCCCGCAGGTAGTCCGAGAACTCCGTGGAGGCCCGCACCGCGCGGGCCGCCGCCTCCTCGGAGGGGTTCAGCTCGAACATGCCGGTGATCGCCTCCGACCAGGGCCGCAGCAGGCCGCGGTCCGCCTCCGGGACGCCCAGCATCTCGGCGATCACCGCGACCGGCAGCGGCTCGGCGACCCGGGCCACCAGGTCGCCCCCGCCGTCCGCGACCAGGCCGGCCGCCAGCTCCTCCGCGAGCCGCCGCACGGTGGGGCGCAGCGACTCCACCATGCGCGGGGTGAAGGCCTTGGACACCAGGCGGCGGATGCGGGTGTGGTCGGGCGGCTCCAGGTCGAGCAGCCCGTGCCCGTTGAGGGTGTGGAAGGGCTCGTGCTCGGGCGGCGGCGGGGTGCGGCCGAACTCCTCGTGGCCGAAGCGGTGCAGGTAGGTGCGGCCCAGGCGGCGGTCCCGCAGCAGCGCCGAGACGTCCGCGTGGCGGGAGACCAGCCACTGGCCGGTGGGCTCGTAGCGGGACACCGGGGCCTGCTCCCGCAGCCGGGCGTACACGTCGTAGGGGTGCGCCACGAAGGCGGGCGACCAGGGGTCGAAGCCGAGGGCCTCGGCGGACGGGGCGTTCACCGGCCTCCCTCCTCCGGGGCCTCCGGGGCGCCGTCCGCGGGCGGGGCCGCCGCCGGTGCCGTCGTGGCCGCGTCCAGGGCGCGCAGGGCGTCCAGCAGCACCCCGCACGCCGCCGTGCCGGGGTCCACGGGCGCGAAGTGGCCCACCCCGGGCAGCGGGAGCATCCGCACCGCCGGGTCGGCCGCCGCGTACGCCCGGGAGCGGGCCACCGGGACGTCCGGGTCGTCCTCGCCGTGCACCACGACGGTGGGGACCCCGGTCGGCCCGAGGGCCGCCGGGTCCGCGTACGGCAGGCGCTCCGCGACCCGGTCGGCACCGCCGAGGAGGGCGGCCGCGGCACCGCCGCCGCTGCCGTCCGCGACGGCGGCGGCGAGGTCGGCCACCGGGGCGACGGCGAGCACGCCGCGCGGCCGCCGCCCGCCGCGCCACGGCGCGTCGGCCGGGAGGAGGTGCCGGGCCGCCGCCCACAGCGCCAGGTGCCCCCCGGCCGAGTGGCCGAGCAGCAGCGGCGCCCTCCCCGAGGACGGCACGTCGGCCGCCAGGGTGCCGGACGCCGCGGCGTCGACCAGCGCGGCGGTGTCGTCCAGGGTCCCCGGCCAGCCCCCGGCGCCCCCCACCCGCCGGTACTCCGCCAGCACGGCGTGGAAGCCGGAGGCGGCCAGGTGGGCGGCGAGCGGCGAGAGGTGGCGCCGGTCGTACTGCTGCTTCCAGAACCCGCCGTGGAGCAGCAGCACCGTGGGCGCGTCCGGGTCGGCGGCCCGCCACAGGTCGCAGACCTGGTCCGGGTGGCCGCCGTAGCGCAGGGTCCGCGGCGGCTCCACCGGCGGCCTGCCCAGGGCCCGGCGCTCCTCCTCGGCGGGGCCGCAGGCGGCGGCGGTCGGCGGGGCGACGGCGGTCGGCGGGGCCGCGGCGGACACGGCGGACACGGCGGCGCGGGCGGCCGGGGCGGCGCGGTGCGGTCCGCCGCCCCGCAGGGCGTCAGACATGGCTGCGGGCCGTCCACAGCTCCGGGAAGACCGAGCGCGCGGCCCGCTTCTCCAGCCACGCCACGCCCGGCGACCCGCCGCTGCCCGCCTTGGCGCCCATGGCGCGGCGGGTGGCCAGCAGGTGGTCGCTGCGCCAGCGCCACACCAGTTCGCCGACGTCGGTGAGCACCTCGCCGAGGGCGACCAGCGGGCTGCCCTGGGGGCCGGCGTAGACCTGCCGCCACACCTCCTCGACGCCGGGGTGCGGGGTCCAGGGCTGCGTCACGTCGCGGTCCAGCACCTCCCGGGGCACCGGCAGGCCCTGCCGGTGCAGGTGGTCCATCACCGCGTCGTAGAGGCACGGCTCGGCGAGGGCCGCCTCCAGCTCCGCGTGCACCCGGGGGTGGCCCCGGTGGGGGCGGAGCAGCGACAGCGACTTGTCGCCCAGCAGGAACTCCACCTGCCGGTACATCGCCGACTGGAAGCCCGAGGCCTCGCCCAGCGCGGTGCGGTAGGCGTTGAACTGCGCCGGGGTGAGGGCGGCGATGGGCCGCCAGGAGTCGTTGAGCGCCCGGTGCGCGGTGAGGCTGCGGCGCAGCGCCTCCATCGCCCGTTCGGTGTCGTCCTTGAACAGGGCGTCCCGGGCGGTGCGCCACTCGTGGACGAGCAGGGTGAACCACAGCTCCATGACCTGGGTGGTGACCAGGAAGGCCATCTCGCCCGGATCGTCGGAGAGCGGCTGCTGGAGGCCCGTGAGCACGGAGGCGTGCACGTAGTCCTCGTACGGGGTCGTCCCCTCGAACTCCAGGGTGGGTGTGCCCTGCGCGGAGTCTCCGGTGACGGCGGCGGGATCGGTGTCGGGGTCGTTCACAGGGGTCTCCTCATCGGCTCCGCGAACCGTTGTGATCCCTATCATGTGCCCCGGTCCGGGGGGAAGGGCCGCCGGTGTGCGCCCCCGGCGCCGCCGCGGCGGGCGGCGCCGGGGGCGGGGCGGCCGTCAGCCGAGGGTGTCCGCCGCGGTGGGCGAGCTGTCGCGCAGGAACTGGGCGCAGCGCTCGGCCTCGGGCTTCTCGCCGATCGCGTCGGCGGCGCGGGCCAGGGCGTGCAGGGCGCGCAGGAAGCCGCGGTTGGGCTCGTGCTCCCACGGCACCGGGCCGTGGCCCTTCCAGCCGCTGCGGCGCAGCGCGTCCAGGCCGCGGTGGTAGCCGGTGCGGGCGTAGGCGTAGGACTCGACCACCCGGCCGCCGGCGAAGGCGTCGTCGGCGAGCTGCGCCCAGGCCAGGGAGGAGGTGGGGTGCGCGGCGGCCACCTCGGCCGGGGAGGCGCCGGAGGCCAGCAGATCCGCCGGCTCGGGCTCGGCGGGCAGGTGCGTCGGGGGCGGGCCCCCGAGCAGGTTCTCGTGGAGGTTCATGGCACCAGTCTGACGGGTGGGCCCGACGGGTGCGGGCACGCCGGTGCCCCGGCGCGGGAGTCCGCGCCGGGGCACCCGGGTGACGCCTACTTGAGCTTCGCGCCGGCGGAGCGCAGGCTCTGCGCGGCCTCGACGACGCGGGAGGCCATGCCGGCCTCGGCGAGCTTGCCCCAGGTCCGCGGGTCGTAGGTGGACTTCCGGCCGACCTCGCCGTCGACCTTCAGGACGCCGTCGTAGTTGCGGAACATGTGGTCCACGACCGGGCGGGTGAAGGCGTACTGGGTGTCGGTGTCGATGTTCATCTTGACGACGCCGTGCTCCAGGGCGGTGGAGATCTCCTCGGCGGTGGAGCCGGAGCCGCCGTGGAAGACGAAGTAGAACGGGTCCTTCCGGCCGAACTTCGCGCCCACGCCGTCCTGCAGCTCGCGCAGCAGCTCCGGCTTGAGGACGACGTTGCCCGGCTTGTAGACGCCGTGGACGTTGCCGAAGGAGGCGGCCAGCAGGTACCGGCCCTTCTCCCCCAGGCCGAGGGCCTCGGCGGTGCGGACCGCGTCGGCGACGGAGGTGTACAGCTCGTCGTTGATCTCGTGGGAGACGCCGTCCTCCTCGCCGCCGGTCGGGGTGATCTCGACCTCGAGGACGATCTTCGCCTTGGCGGCCTCGGCGAGCAGCTCCTGGGCGATCTCCAGGTTGTCGGCGAGGGTCTCGGCGGAGCCGTCCCACATGTGGGACTGGAAGAGGGGGTTGCGGCCCTGGGCGACGCGGTCCTGCGACACCTTGATCAGCGGGCGGACGTAGCCGTCCAGCTTGTCCTTGGGGCAGTGGTCGGTGTGCAGCGCCACGGTGACCGGGTACTTCTCGGCCACGATGTGCGCGAACTCGGCCAGCGCCACGGCGCCGGTCACCATGTCCTTGCTGTACTGGCCGCCCAGGAACTCGGCGCCACCGGTGGAGATCTGGATGATGCCGTCGCTCTCCGCCTCGGCGAACCCGCGCAGCGCGGCGTGCAGGGTCTGCGACGAGGTGACGTTGATGGCCGGGTAGGCGAACTTGCCCGCCTTGGCCCGGTCCAGCATCTCGGAGTAGACCTCGGGAGTTGCGATGGGCATGCGAATCCGCTCCTGTCGGTGTGCGGTGTACGTACGGTGAACGCCTGTGCCATCCTCCCAGAAGAGGCCCTGGGCTTCACCTTCCTGCCCGTCAGGCGGGACGGCGGGCGCGTCGGCGCGGGCCGGGCCGCGGCGGGGGAGGGTCCGGAGGCGGGGGACGGCGGGGGACGGCGGGCGCCGGGGCCCTCGGGTGCGGCGCGGCCGCCGCAGGGGCGGACTCGTGGTCGGCGGAGGCCCTCCCGCTACTCTGCACCGGTGGACACGACGACGCTCGCGCTCAACCTCCTCGACGCCAAGTCGCTGATCTCCTCGCTCGGCGCGATCGGGATCCTCGCGATCATCTTCGCCGAGACGGGCCTGCTGATCGGCTTCTTCTTCCCCGGCGACTCCCTGCTGATCCTGGCCGGCGTGGCCGCCTCCGGCGCCGCCGCCAAGGTCTTCGGCGAGGGCGTCCAGATGCCCATCGCGGCCCTCCTGCTGGGCGCCCCCCTGGCGGCCGTCGCGGGGGCGCAGCTGGGCCACCTCATCGGCGCCAAGGTCGGCCCGCGGATGTTCGACAAACCCGAGTCGAAGGTCTTCCGGCGGGAGTACGTGGAGAAGGCCGAGTACTACTTCGGCAAGTTCGGGCCGGCCAAGGCCGTGGTCATGGCCCGCTTCATCCCCATCGTGCGGACCTTCCTCAACCCGGTGGCGGGCACCCTGGAGATGCCGGCCCGCACCTTCTTCGTCTGGAACGTCGTCGGCGGCGTGCTGTGGACCGAGTCCATGCTGCTCATCGGCTACCTCACCGGCGACCAGCTGGCCGGTGTGATCGACAAGTACCTCATCCCGGCCATGGCGCTCATCGTGCTGCTGTCGGTCTCGCCGATCCTGGTCGAGGTGTGGCGCGAGCGGCGGAAGAAGAAGGCGGGCCTCGACCTCGAGCCCGAGGTCGACGCCCCGTACGCCCGGGACACGGCCGGGCAGGGCGGCGGGCGGCACCGCCGCCGCTGAGCGGTCCGGTACACGGCCGAGGGCGGATGTTCCACGTGGAACATCCGCCCTCGGCCGTGTACCGGACCGGTCCGGCTCCCGCCGTCCGGGGAGGCGGTCAGTCCAGGCCGAGGTCGCCGGGGACGTAGGCGGTGTAGTAGGGCAGGCCCGCCTCCTTGACCGCCGGGGCGGCGCCGCGCTCCACGATCACCGCGACGCCGACCACCTCGGCGCCCGCCTCGCGCAGCGCCTCCACCGCGGTCAGGACCGAGCCGCCGGTGGTGGAGGTGTCCTCCACGGCCAGCACCCGGCGGCCCCGGACGTCCGGGCCCTCGATCCGGCGCTGGAGGCCGTGCGCCTTGCCGGTCTTGCGGACGACGAAGGCGTCCAGGCGGCGGCCGCGGGCCGCGGCGGCGTGCAGCATCGCGGCGGCGACCGGGTCGGCACCCAGGGTCAGGCCGCCGACGGCGTCGTACGGCAGGTCGGCGGTGAGGTCCAGCATCACCCGGCCCACCAGCGGGGCGGCCTCGCCGTCGAGCGTGATGCGGCGCAGGTCGACGTAGTAGTCGGCCTCCTTGCCGGAGGAGAGGGTGACCCTGCCGTGGACGACGGCCTTGTCCTTGATCTGCGCCAGCAGGGCGTCACGGTCGTTGCTCATGGACCACCAGCCTAGTTCGCCCGGCGGCCGGCGCCTCACGGGCGCTCCCACCGCCAGACCGTCTCCGCCTCCAGGGGGTCGATCGGGGTGACCAGGCGGGGCCGGGTGTTGAGGCCGTTGGGCGGCCCGCTCTGCGGCTCGAAGCAGAGGGCGTCGCCCAGCTGGTCGAAGACCACCGCCCAGCGGCAGTCGCTGGTGACGGTCATCCGCAGCAGGCCCGGCCAGTCCAGGACGGCGCGGACGCCGTCCGGCATGCCGAAGCAGTCGTCCCAGGGGCCCGGCTGCGGCTCGATGCGCCGGCCGGTGGGCAGGTGGTCGGCGCCGCGCTCCTCCTGCCACGCGGGCGCGAAGTCCACCTGGAGCGGCCGGCTGCCCTCCGGCGCGCCGAGGGGGTGCCGCAGGAACCAGGGGTGCCAGCCGACCTGTGCCGGGAAGGAGTCCCCGCGCGTCTCCACCTCCAGGGTGGTGCGCAGCTCGTCCGGCCCGAGCACGAAGCGCTGGGTGACCCGTCCGGGGTAGGGCCACGGGTCCGCCAGGTCGTGGACGAAGACGGCCTCCCGGTCGGTCGGCGGCGCGGCGAGCCGCCAGGCCCCGGTCAGCGCCGTGCCGTGGATCGCGTGCGGCGGCAGCACGTCGGTGGGCAGCCGGTGCCGCACCGGGCCGTTGTTGAAGACCCCGCGGTCCACCCGGCCGGCCCAGGGGACCATGGGGAAGCTGCCCCAGCCGAAGAGCCGGTCCGAGGGTGCGGCGTCGGGCTCCGCCGGGGGCCGGCGGAGGAGTTCCAGTCCGCCGATGCGCAGGCTGCCGAGGCGGCAGCCCGCGTCGGGCAGCACCGTCAGCGCGGCCTCGCCGGCGGTGAGGCGGACGGCGGACGGGGTGTCCGGGAGGAGGTCGGCGGCAGCGCTGGTCAAGGGGGCTCCGTCTTCGTTGCGGCGGGCGGGCGGGGTGGCGGGGCGGGAGGCGGACGGGCGGGGAGGTCGCACGGGACGGGGCGGCGGGACGGAGGGGCGGGGCGGAGGGGCGGGGCGGAGGGGCGGCGGGCCCGGCCGGCCCGGTCAGCGCCTGCGCAGGACGCGGGCCAGCGCGACCGCACCGCCCACCACGGCCGCACCGCCCCCGATCACCCAGGGCAGCAGGCTGCGGTCGGCGTCCGGCGCGGCCACCGGCGTGGCCGGTCCGCGGTCGGCGCCGGGCCTGCGGGCCGCCACCCTGCCTCGGGCGCCGCGGGCGGGCAGCGCCGGCGCGTACCGGCCGCGGGGCGGGGCGTGGTCGACCTCCTCCGCGGAGCGGCCCACGATGGAGCGGCGGACCGGCCCGTCGAGCGGGTCCGCGCCGTCGGCGCCCCGGGCCGCGGCCCGGCCGCCGGGGAGCGGGTCGCCGGGGAGCGGGTCGCCGGGGAGCGGGAGGGCGCCGTGGTCCGGGAGGGGGGCGGCCCCGGGGGCGTCCGGGTCCTCCAGGCCCTCCAACTCCCCGAGCTCCTCGAGCTCCTCCAGGCGGGCGTCGACCGTCCCGGCGGCCTCGGCGGGCTCCTCCGGTCCGTCCGCCGCAGGGTCGTCGACGTCCCCCGCGTCACCGGCCCGGTCCTCGGGGGCCGCGGCCCCGGCGGAGCCGTCCCCGGAGGGGTCGCCTGCGGCGGGGTCGCCCGCGGCGTGCTCCGCGGCGAGCGCGGCGGCCGTCCGCTCCAGCAGGCGCTGTCCGGCCGCGGCGGCCGCCGCCGGATCGGCCTCGGCCAGGCGGCCCTGGACGGCGACCTTGCCGGTGACCACCAGCACCGCCGTGCCGGAGCCGGCGGGCCCCTCCTCGACGGCGACGCGCAGGGCCAGGGACACCTGCCCGGCGCCGCGCACCTCGCGGGCCTCGGCGGTGACCGAGACGGCGCCGTCCCCGCCGCCGCCGTCCCCGCCGCCGCCGTCCCCGCCGCCGCCGTCCCCGCCGCCGCCGTCCGGGGCGACGGCGAACTCGCCGCGGTAGGTGATGCTGGCGCCGCCGACCCGCAGGCGCAGCCGCCCGGAGACGGTCCCGTCCGCCCGGCCCGGCCCGCCGGAACCCGGTCCGTCCGGCTGCGGCACTCCGGGTTCAGGACCGTCGACGGTCAGCCCCGGGACGCACCGGGCCAGCAGGCCGGGTTCGCGGAGCGCCTGCCGGACGAGCCGGGCCGGAAGCGGGACGGGGACCTGATGCTCCATGTGGGGAGCCTACCCACCTGCCGCGGTCGCGAAGGGCGTTGCGCCGTGGACGCGCGGACCCCGGCCCGCCGGCCCTCCCGTCGCAGGTCCGCAGGCCCCGGCACGGCCCCTGCACGGCCCCGGCGGCGGTCGGCGCGCGGCGCGCAAGGGGGCGTGCGACGTGAGCCGGGAGCGGGCGGCAGGGCGGGCGGCAGGGGCGGGCGGCGTGCGGTACGGGCGGCGGTGCTCCGGGGCGTCCTCACCGCAGCGGCCGGAGGAGGGTCTCCGGGGGCGGGAGCGGACCGGTGCCGGAGGCCGCGGGGACGGCGGGGGGAACCGGACGCGCAAGCGCCCCGCCCCCGGGCGGCGCGGCGAGGAGGAACCCCTGGTCCGCCGTGCTCCCGCAGCCGGACGCGGCCTGGCGCACGGTGTACGCGGCGGTCCGCAGCGGCACGGCGCGCAGCGCCGCCTCCACGGTCCTGAACCGGCCCCGGTCGGCGGTCCCGGCACCCGACCCGAACGGCCCGGCCGCCACGGCGAGCCGGCCGCGGGGGGCGAGCAGGCGTGCGGCCAGTCCGTAGAACTCCTCCGTCCGGAGGTCCGCGCCGTGCGCGTCCCCGGGCCCGGGCGGGTCGACGAGGACGACGTCGAACGGGGGCGCGGCGGCCGCCGCGCCGCGCAGCCAGACCAGGGGGTCGGCCGCGGCGACCAGGACCCGGGGATCGTCCAGCGCGTGCCCGTTGAGCGCGGTCAGTGCCGGGTCGGTCCGGGCGAGCCGGGTGACGTCGGGGTCGGGCTGCACGGCCACGACCCGGCGCACGCCCGGGTGCCGCAGCACCTCCCGGACGACGAGGCCGCCGCCCCCGCCGAGGACCAGCACCCGGCGGTGCGGGCCGGCCATGGCCGGCCGCGTCAGGGCCTGCGGGAGGCGGTCCCGGTCGGCGGCGCACAGGACGGGCCGTCCGTCGAGGTAGAGCCGCAGTCCGGCGCCGGAGGCCGTCCCGGTGAGGACGACCTCCTGGTGGAGGCCCTGTTCGGCGAGGCGCACCCGGTCCCCGTAGAGCGTCCGCCGGGCGGCGCGCTCCACCGCGGGGGTGCCGCACGCCGCCGCGGCGAGCGCGGCCAGCACCAGGCCGCAGGCCGCCCGGAGCAGCAGGCGGGTGCGCGGCGGCGACTCGTCGCGGAAGAGCCACAGGGCGACCGCGCCGCCCGCGACCGCGTTGACCGCGCCGGCCAGTATCGCCCCGGCGGCCTGGCCGAGGGCCGGGAGCAGGAGGAAGGGGAAGGCGAGGCCGCCGACGAGGGCGCCCACGTAGTCGGCGGCGAAGAGGTCGGCGACGGCGTGGCCCGCGTCCTCCCGGCGGATGCGCTGGACGAGGGTCATCAGCAGCGGGATCTCGGTACCGACGAGCACCCCGATCAGGGCGGCGAGGCCCACGGTGGCGGCCCGGCACCCCCCCAGCCAGGCCCAGCAGGCGTACAGGGCGAGCCCGGAGAGGCCGCCGGTCAGGGCCAGCAGCGACTCCACGACGGCGAAGGCCGCGGCCGGGCGCCGGGTGAGGCGCTTGGCGAGCAGCGAGCCCAGGCCCATGGCGAAGACCATCACCGAGAGGACGAGGGAGGTCTGGGTGACCGGGTCGCCGATCAGCCGCCCGCCGAGGGCGACCAGCTCCAGTTCGTATACCAGCCCGCAGGCCGCGCAGACGAAGGCGGCGAGCAGCACCAGCAGCCGTGCCGGCCCGGACGGTGCCCGGGTGCGGGCGCGGGTGCGGTGCGGGGCGGCAGGCGGGTCGCCGACGGGCCGGCGGACGGCCGTTCCGGTGGACTGGTCGATCACGAACAAACGCTAGGGGAAGACCGCGGGAATTCTCGTCACCCGACCGGGGGACACCGATGCGGAATTCCATGGCCGTTCGACCGGGAAAGCGATTACCGAACAGATTCCGCATGGGTCGGCGCGACCAGCGCGGACCGGGTGCAGACCAGGGTCCCCTCCTGCGGGTAGGCGTGCCAGGTGCGCCAGCGCAGCCGCCGCCCGTCGCCCGCCGCCACCAGGGCGGTGAAGGCGCTGGGGTCCCCGGGGAAGACCCCGGCCAGCCCGCTCGGATGCCCCTCCACCAGCTCGATCAGCTCCTGGGCCCGGGCGGCGAAGGCGGCCGGCGCCAGGGTCTCCACCCTGGCCGCGAAGTCGTACTCCCAGCCCTGGACGTGCTCGGCGACGCGGGCCGGCAGCGGCGCGCGCCGCCCGGGGAGGCAGGCCACCGTCTCCGAGCGGATGCCCTGCCCGGCGGCCAGCACGACCTGGTGCGACGCGCCGAGCAGGCGCAGCTGCAGGGCCACCGGGCCGAACTGGAGGTCGAGCACCGCGAGCGCCGGGAGCGGGCCGCTGCCGAGGCACCAGGCCAGCTCCCCGGCGCGGGTGTCGGTGTAGGAGGTCTGCAGTGTGGTGAGCATTCTCCGCTCCGCGTGCCCGCCGGCGCGGCCGGCCGTGGCGGTAAAGATCGTCCGGTGACTCAGAGAGGAAAGCACGAATTCCGCCCGCCCGTGGGGGATTTACCCGTACGAGCGAGGAATCACCGGGGGCCTTTCAGCTGGAGCCGCAACCCGATCCGCAGCCCGACCCGCAGCCGTGGCCGCCCCCGCAGGAGTGGCCCCCGCCGCAGGAGTGGTGGCCGCCCCCGTGGCCGCCGCCGGAGCTCCCGCCGGAGTCCCCGCCGGCCCACCACGAGGAGGAGGTGTCCGATCCGGTCCTGCGGCCCTTCCGGCGGCCGCCCCCGCGGCTCCTCCCCGACGCGGCGGCAATGGCCGCCACGGCCAGGACGACGGCGGCGACGATGACGAAGCCCATGGTGTCCCCCTTTGTTCCCGCGCATCCGTGCGCGTGCCGCGTATGTGCCCTCCCCGCGGTGCGGCCAAAGCGGACTTGAGCAAGTCCAGAGGTACCCGGCACGGCGGAAGGGCCCGCCCCCCGGCAGGGGGCGGGCCCTTCGTCGCGGACGGGGGAGGCTCAGGCCTCGTCGGAGCCGGGCTCGGACTCGCCGTCCTCGCCGTCGACCTCCTTCTGCAGGCCCAGGCGCTCGGCCATCCACTGCTCGAAGCCGACGGCGGCGTTGGTCCAGTTCGCGGTGGTGGTCACGAAGTACTCCAGGTTGACCCCCATGCCGACGATCATCTGCGACTCACCGATGAGGCGGACGACGCCGTCCTCGTGGGTGTGCGTGTAGACCTTCGGCCACAGGGTGTCGCGGTTCCACTCGTCGACCAGGTCGAGGATCTCGCCCTTCTGCTCGATCGGGTAGGCCCGGTCGTAGAAGGAGCGGACGGCGAAGAGCTCGTTCTCCTCGCCACGGAACATGTAGTAGACGCGGAAGCCCTCCCACGGCGCGGTGAGGTCGCCCTCCTCGTCCACGACGTGCTTGAGCTGCATCTGGTCCAGCAGCTGCTTGACCAGCTCCTGGTCCGGCACCACCACCGGCGGTGCGGGGTTCGGCTGACCGCCGCCCGGCTGCTGCGGGGGCATGCCGAAGGACGGGATGGAGGACGGGTCGATGCTCACGGCTGGTCCCTTCGAGACGGTTCGGCTGCCATCCTCCCCCATGGCGCCGCCGTGGCGCAGCGCCCGCCCGGAGCCCGGCGGCGGGGCGGTCCGGACGCGGTGCCGCGGGGCGGGGCGGCGGGCTCCCGGCCGCGGGGCCGGGGGTCCGGAGGACGGCCGGCGGCGGCTCGGGCCCGGACGCTGCCGCCGCCTCCCCTCAGCCTGCCCCGCGGGCCTCCCCCGACACGCCCGGGACCCGCCGGGACCGCGGGACCCGCCGACCGCGCACCGGCCGCGCACCGGCCGCGCACCGGCCGGGCACGGCCCCGCGGGACGTCCCGCCCGCCGCGCGGGCGCGCGGCGGGCGGGACGTCCACGGGCCTGCCGTGCGACGCGCGGTCAGAGGGTCTTGGCCGGCGACGGCCGCTCCCCCGCCGGTCCCACCGTGAGCCGGTCGACGGCCTCGTCGCGGTCGACGGCGACGGTGTCGCCGTCGTGCACCCGCCCGGACAGGATGGCCCGGGCGAGCTGGTCGCCGATGGCGGACTGCACCAGGCGCCGCAGCGGCCGGGCCCCGTACGCGGGGTCGAACCCGGTGAGCGCCAGCCAGTCGCGGGCTGCCGGGGTGACCTCCAGCGTGAGGCGGCGGTCGCGGAGCCGGTCGGCGAGCCGGGCGACCTGGAGGTCGACGATCCGGGTGAGCTCCTCGGTGCCGAGGGCGTCGAAGACCACGATGTCGTCCAGCCGGTTGAGGAACTCCGGCTTGAAGGCGGCGCGCACGCTCTCCAGCACCAGCTCCTTCTTGCGCTCCTCCGGCGTCGCCGGGTCCACCAGGAACTGCGAGCCGAGGTTGGAGGTGAGGATGAGGATGGTGTTGCGGAAGTCCACCGTCCGGCCCTGGCCGTCGGTGAGGCGGCCGTCGTCCAGCACCTGCAGCAGCACGTCGAAGACCTCGGGGTGGGCCTTCTCCACCTCGTCCAGCAGCACCACGCTGTACGGGCGCCGCCGCACGGCCTCGGTGAGCTGGCCGCCCTCCTCGTAGCCGACGTACCCGGGCGGGGCGCCGACCAGCCGGGAGACCGAGTGCTTCTCGCCGTACTCGCTCATGTCGATGCGGACCATCGCCCGCTCGTCGTCGAAGAGGAAGTCGGCGAGGGCCTTGGCCAGCTCGGTCTTGCCGACGCCGGTCGGGCCGAGGAAGAGGAACGAGCCGGTGGGCCGGTCCGGGTCGGCGATGCCGGAGCGGGAGCGCCGCACCGCGTCGGAGACGGCCTGGACGGCGGCGGCCTGACCGATCAGGCGGCGGCCCAGCTCCTCCTCCATGCGCAGCAGCTTCGCGGTCTCGCCCTCCATCAGCCGCCCGGCGGGGATGCCGGTCCAGGAGGAGACCACGTCGGCGACGTCGTCCGGGCCGACCTCCTCCTTGACCATGGAGGAGGTGGCGGAGTCCTCGTCCGCGGCGCGGGCCTGCGCCTCGGCCAGCTCCTGCTCGGCGGCCGGGACCTCGGCGTACATCAGCCGGGAGGCGGTCTCGAAGTCGCCGTCGCGCTGGGCGCGCTCCAGCTGGCCCTGGAGGCCGTCGAGGCGCTCCTTGAGCTCGCCGACCCGGTTGAGGCTCCGCTTCTCCTGCTCCCAGCGGGCGGTCAGGCCCGACAGCTGCTCCTGCCGGTCGGCGAGGTCGCGGCGGAGCTTCTCCAGCCGGGCGACGGACGCCGGGTCGGACTCCTTCTCCAGCGCCATCTCCTCCATCCGCAGCCGGTCGACGGAGCGCTGCAGCTCGTCGATCTCCACCGGCGAGGAGTCGATCTCCATCCGCAGCCGGGACGCCGACTCGTCGACCAGGTCGATGGCCTTGTCCGGGAGGAAGCGGGAGGTGATGTAGCGGTTCGACAGGGTCGCGGCGGCCACCAGGGCGGCGTCGGCGATCTGCACCTTGTGGTGCGCCTCGTAGCGGCCCTTGAGGCCGCGCAGGATGGCGATGGTGTCCTCGACCGTGGGCTCGCCCACGAAGACCTGCTGGAAGCGGCGCTCCAGCGCCGGGTCCTTCTCGATCCGCTCGCGGTACTCGTCCAGGGTGGTGGCGCCGACCATCCGCAGCTCGCCGCGGGCCAGCATCGGCTTGAGCATGTTGCCGGCGTCCATCGCCGAGTCGCCCCCGGCCCCCGCACCGACGACGGTGTGCAGCTCGTCGATGAAGGTGATCACCTGGCCGTCGCTGGACCTGATGTCGTTCAGGACGGCCTTCAGCCGCTCCTCGAACTCGCCCCGGTACTTCGCGCCCGCGACCATCGCGCCCAGGTCGAGCGCCACCAGGCGCTTGCCGCGCAGCGACTCGGGCACGTCGCCGGCCACGATGCGCTGCGCCAGCCCCTCGACGACCGCGGTCTTGCCGACGCCGGGCTCGCCGATGAGGACGGGGTTGTTCTTGGTGCGGCGGGAGAGGACCTGGACGACCCGGCGGATCTCCTGGTCGCGGCCGATCACCGGGTCCAGGCGCCCGGAGCGGGCGGCCTCGGTGAGGTCGGTCCCGTACTTCTCCAGCGCCTTGTACGTGCCCTCGGGGTCGGGGCTGGTCACCCGGGCGCTGCCGCGGACCTCCCGGAACGCCTCCAGCAGGGCCTTCGGGGTGGCGCCCTCGGACGCCAGCACGTCGGCGATCTGGCCGCCCTGCGCGGCGACGCCGACCAGCAGGTGCTCGGTGGAGACGTAGGCGTCGTCCAGCTCGGACGCCCGCTTCCCGGCGTCGGTGACGACCGCCATGGTCTCCCGGGCCAGCTGCGGGGCGGCCACGGTGGAGCCCTGGGCGCTGGGCAGCGCCTCGGCCAGCCGCCGCGCGGCGGCGCCGACCCGCTGCGGGTCGGCGCCGACCGCCTCCAGCAGGGGGCGGGCGGTGCCCTCGGGCTGCTCCAGCAGGGCGAGCAGCACGTGCACCGGCGCGACGTCGGGGTTGCCCGCGTTCGCCGCCTGCCGGATCGCGGCCGACAGGGCTTCCTGGGTCTTGGTGGTGAACTTGCTCGCGTCCACTGCTCGCGCTTCCTCCGTGTCGCCGGGTGGCGGTCGGCGGCACCGACCTGCCTCGTCCAACGTGAGACAAGTTGAGTCTAACCCGCTCAACGTGGCATGGCGAGCCCTTCCGGTGCGCGTCCCGGCCCTTCCGGGCCCCGTACCCTGCCGCGGCGTCCCGGCCACCCGTACGCGCGCCGGCCCTCCCGCCGCTCACGGACGGCGGGGCGGCAGGGCCGGACCGCAGGGCTGCCGGGCTGCAGGGCTGTCGGACTCCCGGACTGCAGGACCGGATGACGGCAGGACCGGATGACGGCAGGACGGCGCCCGCCGCGGGCGCGACCGGCCCGCGGCGGGCAGCGGCGAACGGCGGACGGCCGGCTGCTTCCGCAGCCGGCCGTCCGCCGTCGTGTGGGGTCCCGCGTGCCGCGGGCGGCTCAGCCCTCGCCGACCGCCGCCCGGTGCAGGCTGTAGAGGTCGTCCTGGGGGGCGGTCCAGAAGCCCTCGGCGTTGGACAGCGCCATGCCCGCCCAGTCGAGGGCGGTCTCCACGGTGTGCGCCAGGGCGTCGGGGGACCAGGTGTCGTCGAACACCAGGGGCAGCACCGGGGCGACCTGCTCGATGGTGGCGATCAGCGGGTTGTAGGTGACCGCCTCCTCCACCAGCAGCACCACGGGCTTGCGCAGCGCCGACGCCCAGCCGAGCTCGAGGCTGACGCCGGCCGAGAGGGGGGCGCCCACGTAGGCGAAGACCAGGTCCGCGGACTGCATCGCCCGGTAGTCCGAGGGGACCCTCGGCTCGGGGACCCGCCCGGCCACCGTCCACGCGTCGCTGTGGTGCGCGCTGAAGACGGCGGCGCCCGAGCGGAGCAGCGCGGCGCGGAGCGCGGTCAGCCGGGTACGGCTGGCCAGCGTCACCACGCTGTCCGCGGGGCCGGTGAGCCGCATCAGCGGTGCGGCGAGGAACACCCTGGCCCGACGCGGGGTGTGCATGCGGTGGGCGCCGGGGCGCATGAAGACATCACTCATTGTCGACTCCGGGGGAACGGCCGACCGGGGGGAGTGCCAAGCCCCTGGTGACGGTGCGGTATGCGGGGGACGAACGGCGGCCGGGCCCGGCGCCTTGAGGGGGTAGCACCGATCGTCCACTGCGCACACACCGGGCGTCCACTGGCACCGGGTGTCATCTCGCCGCCTGGCATCGACATGACGCACCACCCCCGCCGACCGGCGGGGGTCCCCGCCGATCGGCGGGCGCAGGGTGGGACGCGCGCCGGCCGCGGACGGTTCCGCGCCGGTCGGAAGGCTGCATGTCCGTGCAAACGCACCAAGATGACCTCCGGTCGGCCTTGTCCCCGGAGGCCCGCCCGCGAAAGCGTGGAGTCGCACCGGAGGCGGGGCGTGCGGCCCCGGGGAGCCTCCTGTGCCGGCAGCCGTGCGCCACCGCCGGACGCCCCGTCCCCTCGGGGGAGAGACGGGGTCGTGACGTCGCGCGGCCGCCGGGGGTTGCGGCCGGTGCAGCGAACACCGGTCGCAGCCCGGGCTTCCGGGACTTCCCGCACTCACCGGCGGGAGCAGCAGAGGACCCCGCTCTTCTCTTAATTGAAATGTTCATGACATTAACTTGATTGCGAGAGGGCGGTGACACTACTTCGGGAATGCGCCATCATGGTGACGGCCGTTCCTTCGTCGAGTAGAGGTACGACGTGCGGCCTCAGCCTCTCGGGGAAGGAGCCCAACCTTGCAGAACGCGCGTCGACTCACGGTCTGTGCACTCGCCGCTGTCGCCACCCTGCTCATGGGAGCGGCTCAGGCCAGTGCGGACAGCGCGTGGGACGTCAAGAGCCCTCGTGAGCAGAGCACGGTCCATTCCTCGGCGAGCACTGCACGCGTCGTCACTTTCGTTGCATCCGACAGCGCCTGGGACTGAACCTTCGCGTCACGGGAGTTCGACGCCGTCCTCCACGGGCAGTCCGTAGGGGTTCTTCGCCAGCTGCCACCCCAGTTGGAAGAGCGTTTCCGCCCCGTACTCCTCACGCATCTCGGCGATGTGCCGGGCCAGAGTGCGTTCGCTCAAGCCGAGTCGGCGCGCGATGATCCGATGCCCAACGCCCTGCAGCATGAACTGCACGATCTGGTGCCTCATCCGGGAGACCACCTGCGGAGGGACTTCCGATCCGCCCGTGAAGGGAATGGCCCGCTCCCAGAAACCCTCGAAGATGCCCACCAGGTAGCTGATGACCGCTTCGTCCCTGACGAAGGCGGCTTTACCCGTGTCCCCACCGACAGGAATCACTGCCACGGCACGGTCGATCACGATGAGGCGCACGAAAGGCTCCGCGAGCGTGCGGACCTGCCCGCCCTCCTTGGTCATGCTCTCGACGTAGTGGCGTGTGGGGGCCGAATACCTGGCGCTCGGCTGGTACACCGTCCGGATCGACGCCCCTCGGCGCAGCACGGCGATGTCACGCTCGATCGCGGTCTTGATAGCCTCCGGGCTGCGTCCGCCGCCCGGTTGGGCCGTCAGCATCTCCTCGGAGCAGCCTTCGAGCAGGGACACCAGCCGCTGGTTGATCCCGACCTTGCCGAAGACGTAGTCGATGACCCCACCGGTCTCCTCCGGAGCGCCGGTCTCGCGGTATGCCTCGACGAGGCCCTGGAGGTCGGAGGCTATACCGACGGACCGTGAGATCAGTTCGAGCGCCTGCCGCTGCCACGCGGCGCTGAGGCCGGCCGACAGCTGGTGCGGATCGACGGCGACGAGCACGCCGCGGTCGTCCGGGTCGGGAACCAGCAGACCGATCGTGCGAAGCTCCTCCAGCACGTCTCCGTCGGGGGAATCCGTCCCGGCCGAGCATCGCCCGCCGGACCGCACCACCTCGAGATAGAACTGCCGCGCCCCGGCGGAAAGCAGGTCTGCCGAGGGTGTGACCTGGTCGACCCTGCCTGCTCCATCCATGGCATCCCCTTGCCCCCGACCGAAGGCGAGCGGCGCATTCGGACTGGCTCGGATCATAATCTTGCCCAGTCGTTCACCGTACAGGCCGGTGGGCGGCCGGGACGGCGATCCTATCCGCTCCCGCGTTCGGACGAGCGAGAGACGACTGGGGACGAATGTGTCGGACAGCGCTGTACCGCCGATGGACGGATCCCGATTCGTCCTGACCGCCGGAGCGGAGAAGCTGTACCTCTCCGTACTCGAAGCAGGGGGAACCAGGCCGTCGGAAAAGATGGCCTCGGCGGACCAGGAGGCGCTGCAACGACTCGTGGAAACCGGCCTGCTCACCTACGTGGCCACCGATTCCGCCTATGTCGCCGTCGATCCCGACCTGCTGAGGGCCCGCTGGGGCATCGCCCTGCACGAGCAGGCCCGGGCGCTCATGGACTACGCGGCAGGGCTGCCGGAACGGCTCGACGGGCTGTCGCAGGAGTTCCACCGCAGCAGACGCCCGCAGGACCGTTCGCAGGCCACGCGCTATGTAGAAGGCAAAGCGGCGATCCGCGAGCAGATCGCCCAGCTGATCTCGGCGAGCACCGAGGAGATCATCACGGTCCAGCCGGGGAACAACCGCGCCCCCAACACCCTGGAGGTGATGCTGGAGCACGAGCTCCCCCTGCTCCGCCGCGGAGTGGCACGGCGCACCCTCTACCAGTCGGCCGCACGGCACGACCCCACGGTGCGCAGCGTCGCCGAGGCCGTCACCGCGTGGGGCGGCGAGGTGCGGACCCTGGACGAGCAGCTGCAGCGGGTCTTCATCATCGACCGCAGGACCGCCGTGATGCCGGTGGCCGGCGACACCGGCGTGGCGGCCTTCACCGAGGACCGGGCGACCGTGGCCTACATTCTGGCGTGCTTCGAGCGGGACTGGGCGCGGGCCGACCCCCTCGGCGGGGTCACCCCGTCCCCGGCCGAGCTCGCCTCGAAGACGCAGCGCGTCATCGTGCGGCTGCTCGCCGAGGGGCTGGGCCAGCAGGCGATCGCGAGCCGGCTGAGTCTCAGCCAGCGCACCGTCGCCGCCCACATCGCGAAGGTCCGCGAGCAGTACGGGGCGGACACCCTGTTCCAGCTGGCGTGGCGGATGGGGCGGGAGGAGGGGCGCAGGCAGGGCGGGGAGGCGGCGGACACCCCGTGAGCGCACCGCCTGTCCGGCGGAGCGGCCCGAGGGCCCCTCGGGCCCCGCGCGGATCCGTCCGGCGGACCGTCCCGGACACGCACCGGGCCCGGACACGCCTCGGGCGGCCGTCCGTTCCGGACGGCCGCCCGACGGCTCAGGGAGCCCGTCCACGCGAGCGGGCCTACTGCCCCGGACGCCTGGCCTTGGGCCGCCAGACCACCAGCGCGCTGGACTGCTGCATCTGCTGGTAGGGCACCAGGTCGCGGCGGTAGGAGGCGTGCACGGCCGCCTCGCGCTGCTGCATCGCGGCCGCCGCCCCCTCCACGGCGTCGAGCAGCTCGGTCACCCGCGACTGCAGGGCGGCCACCTGGTTCTCCAGCTCGATGATCCGCTTGATGCCGGCGAGGTTGATGCCCTCCTCCTGGGAGAGGCGCTGCACCTCGCGCAGCTGCTCGATGTCGCGGGCCGAGTAGCGCCGGCCGCGGCCGGCCGCGCGGTCCGGGGAGACCAGGCCCAGCCGGTCGTACTGCCGCAGCGTCTGCGGGTGCAGCCCGGAGAGCTGGGCGGCCACCGAGATGACGTAGACCGGGGTGTCCTCGGTGAGCTGGTAGGGGGCGGCCGCCGGCCGGGACGGGCGGGGGCCGCCGGGAAGGCCGTCCCCCACACCCGGGCCGATGCCGCCGGTGCCTCGCGGGTCCATCAGGTCACGCTCCCTCCGCCGCCTTGAAGAGCGCGGCACGCGGGTCGTCCGAGGCGGTGGCCTCGCGGTACTGCTCCAGCGCCGCCAGGGCCTCGCCGGCCAGCTGGTGCGGCACCACGACCTCCACGGTGACCAGCAGGTCGCCGCGGGTGCCGTCCTTGCGGGTGGCGCCCTTGCCACGGGCCCGCAGGGTCCGCCCGTTGGCGGTCCCGGCGGGAAGCTTCAGCTTCACGGGCGGGCCGCCGAGGGTCGGCACGTCGATGGTGCCGCCCAGCGCCGCCTCGGGGAAGGAGACCGGCACGGTGACCGTCAGGTTGTCGCCCTTGCGCCCGAAGACCGGGTGGGGGTGGACGTTGACGGTGATGTAGAGGTCTCCGGGCTGGCCGCCGCGCTCGCCCTGGGCGCCCTTGCCCTTGAGGCGGATGCGCTGCCCGTCCTGCACCCCGGCCGGGATGCGGACCTGCATGGTGCGCGCCGAGGTGGCCCGGCCGCTGCCGTGGCAGACGTCGCAGGGGTCGTCGACGATGAGTCCGCGGCCCTTGCAGTCGCGGCACGGCTCGGAGAGCGCGAACGCCCCCTGGCCTCGGCTGACGTGGCCGGAGCCCACGCAGGTGGGGCAGACCCGGGGGGTGGTGCCCGCCCGGGCGCCGGTGCCGGAGCACGCCTTGCAGGCGGCCTGGCTGGTCATCCGGATCGGGACGGTGGCGCCGTCCACGGCCTCGTCGAAGTCGAGGGTGACCTCGGACTCGACGTCGGCGCCCCGCCGGGGCGCCTGGCGGCCGCCGCCGCGGTTGAAGAGGCCGCCGAAGACGTCGCCGATGCCGCCGCCCCCGAAGCCCCCGGCACCGCCGCCGCCCTGCTGGCCGTTGAAGAGGTCGCCGAGGTCGAAGCCGAAGCCGGCCCCGCCCGCGCCGCCCGCGCCGCGGAACCCGCCGGCGAAGAGCGAGCGCGCCTCGTCGTACTCCTTGCGGCGCGCCGGGTCGGACAGCACGTCGTTGGCCTCGGAGATCTCCTTGAAGCGCTCCTCGGCCTTGGCGTCGCCCTTGTTGGCGTCGGGGTGGAACTCCCGCGCCAGCTTCCGGTACGCCTTCTTGATCTCCGCCGTGGAGGCGTCCTTGGGCACGCCGAGGACCTTGTAGTAGTCCTTCTCCACGTAGTCCTTGGTGCTCAACGGAAACTCCTCCTCCCGACCGTTCTCGGGCTCGTCACGGACGCCGGGCCTGCCGCGGCCGCGACGGTCGCGGCGCCGCGGAACCGTGCACCGGTGCACCCGGGGCACGGCTCCGCGGCGCACGCACCGTCAGCTCTCCCCGTCACCTTCGCCCTCGGCGTCCTCCCCGTCGGGGGCGGACGTGGACTGGGTGCCGGGCTGCGGCTCGGCCACGGCCACCATCGCCGGGCGGATGGTCCGCTCGCCGATGCGGTAGCCGGGCTGCAGGATCTGCACGCAGGTGGTCTCGGTGACCTCGGACGAGTAGCTGTGCATCAGCGCCTCGTGCACGGTCGGGTCGAAGGCCTCGCCCTCCTTGCCGAACTGCTGCAGCCCCAGCTTGGCGACCACGGTCTCCAGCGACTCGCCGACCTGCTTGAAGCCGCCGACCAGCTCGCCGTGCTCGCGGGCCCGGCCGATGTCGTCCAGGACCGGGATGAGGCTCTCCAGGACGTTGGAGACGGCGATCTCACGCACCGTCATCCGGTCCCGCTCCACCCGCTTGCGGTAGTTCTGGTACTCGGCCTGCAGGCGCTGCAGGTCGGCCGTGCGCTCGGACAGCTGCCGGCTGACCGTGGCGAGCTCGTCGGACGAGCCGCCCTTGCCGGTCCCGGCGCCGGACTCCGCGGCGGGCGCCTCCGGCGCCGCCTGGTCGGCGGCGCCGGAGCCCTGCCCTGCCTCGGAGGCGTCGCCGGGCTCCTGAGCGAAGCCCTGCGGTTCCTCCGTCGTCACGCGGCACCACCCTCGCGCTTCTCGTCGTCGACGATCTCGGCGTCGACGACGTCGTCGTCGGCCTTGGCCTCGCCGGCGCCCGCGGCACCGGCCGCACCGGCGGCGTCCGCACCGGCGTTGGCGTAGAGCGCCTGGCCGAGCTTCTGCGCGGTGGTGGAGACCTTCTCGGTGGCCTCGCGGATCGCGGCGACGTCCTCGCCCTTGAGCTTCTCCTTGAGGTCCGCGACCGCCGTCTCGACCTCGGACTTCACGTCCGCGGGCACCTTGTCCTCGTTGTCCTTGAGGAACTTCTCGGTGGTGTAGACGAGCTGCTCGGCCTGGTTGCGGGTCTCCGCGGCCTCGCGGCGGCGGTGGTCCTCGTCGGCGTACTGCTCGGCCTCGCGCATCATGCGCTCGATGTCGTCCTTCGGCAGCGCGGAGCCGCCGGTGACGGTCATGCGCTGCTCCTTGCCGGTACCGAGGTCCTTGGCGGAGACGTGCATGATGCCGTTGGCGTCGATGTCGAAGGTGACCTCGATCTGCGGGACGCCGCGGGGCGCCGGGGGCAGGCCGGTCAGCTCGAACATGCCGAGCTTCTTGTTGTACGCCGCGATCTCGCGCTCGCCCTGGTAGACCTGGATCTGCACCGACGGCTGGTTGTCCTCGGCCGTGGTGAAGATCTCCGAGCGCTTGGTCGGGATCGTGGTGTTGCGCTCGATGAGCTTGGTCATGATGCCGCCCTTGGTCTCGATGCCGAGGGACAGCGGGGTGACGTCGAGGAGCAGGACGTCCTTGACCTCGCCCTTGAGGACGCCGGCCTGCAGGGCGGCGCCGATGGCGACGACCTCGTCCGGGTTGACGCCCTTGTTGGGCTCCTTGCCTCCGGTCAGCTCGCGGACGAGCTCGGCGACGGCGGGCATGCGGGTCGAGCCGCCGACCAGGACCACGTGGTCGATCTCGGACAGCGCGATGCCGGCGTCCTTGATGACGTTGTGGAACGGGGTCTTGCAGCGCTCGATGAGGTCCGCGGTCAGCTGCTGGAACTGGGCGCGGGTGAGCTTCTCGTCCAGGTGCAGCGGGCCCTCGGCCGAGGCCGTGATGTAGGGCAGGTTGATCGAGGTCTCGGTCGAGGAGGACAGCTCGATCTTGGCCTTCTCCGCGGCCTCGCGGAGGCGCTGGAGGGCCATCTTGTCCTTGGACAGGTCGACACCGTGGCCGGCCTGGAAGGTCTTCACCAGGTGGTCGACGACGCGCTGGTCCCAGTCGTCGCCGCCGAGGTGGTTGTCGCCGTTGGTCGCCTTGACCTCGACCACGCCGTCGCCGATCTCCAGCAGCGACACGTCGAAGGTGCCGCCGCCGAGGTCGAAGACCAGGATGGTCTGGTCGTCCTTCTCCAGGCCGTAGGCGAGGGCGGCGGCGGTGGGCTCGTTGACGATGCGCAGGACGTTGAGGCCCGCGATCTCACCGGCCTCCTTGGTGGCCTGCCGCTCGGAGTCGTTGAAGTACGCCGGGACGGTGATGACGGCGTCGGTGACCTTCTCGCCCAGGTAGGCCTCGGCGTCCCGCTTGAGCTTCTGCAGGATGAAGGCGCTGATCTGCTGGGGGTTGAAGTCCTTGCCGTCGATGCCCACCTTCCAGCCGGTGCCCATGTGGCGCTTGACCGACCGGATGGTGCGGTCGACGTTGGTGACCGCCTGACGCTTGGCGACCTCGCCGACCAGCACCTCGCCGTTCTTGGCGAAGGCGACGACGGACGGCGTGGTCCGGGCGCCCTCGGCGTTGGTGATGACGGTGGGCTCACCGCCTTCGAGGACGCTGACGACGGAGTTCGTCGTACCGAGGTCGATACCGACCGCGCGAGCCATCGCTGAATACCTCCACCGGAAGTTGAGCAGAACAGACTCAAGCGTGCCTCACGGCGGGGCCGGTGTCAACGGAGGTGAGCGCCGGGCGCTCAACTTTCCTGCCGGACCCCGCACGGCGGCCCGGGCGACGACGGCACGGCGGGCGGGCGGCGGCGCGGCTGCGCGGGCGGCGGCGACACGGCGGACGGGTGCGCGGCGGACGGGTGGCGGCGGCGCCGCGGACGGGTGAGTGTTGCCTTACGTGACCGCGGCCATAGGCGCCGCGCCTTATGGACGGGCCGCGGCGCGCAGTAGTGTCCGACCCGCTCCGCCCTCTTTAAGTTACTCATGGGTACACTCCGAGGGAGGGGAGCCCTGTATCCCCGTACCACCCACCCCCACCGCCGGAGGAGACGGAGCAGCCGATGCAGCTCGCAGCGATCGTCATCTCGCTGGTCACCAGCGTGATCGGCATCGCGCTCGCCGCCCGCGCGGCCGCGTACATCTACAAGGTCGTCAAGGTCGGACAGCCCGACGACACCCGTACCGGCAACCCGGCGCAGCGCACCAAGACCGTGGCCAAGGAGTTCCTCGGCCACACCCGCATGAACCGCTGGGGCGTCGTCGGCGTCGCGCACTGGTTCGTGGCCGTCGGCTTCTTCTCGCTGGTGCTCACCCTGGTGAACGCCTTCGGGCAGCTCTTCGACGCCGAGTGGGTGCTCCCCGTCCTCGGCCACTGGACCCCCTTCGAGGTCTTCACCGAGCTGATCGGCACCCTCACCACCCTCGGCATCCTGGTGCTGATGGCGATCCGCCTGATGAGCCTGCCCTCCCGGGCCGGCCGCAAGTCCCGGTTCGCCGGGTCGATCGCCTGGCAGGCCTTCTACGTCGAGTACACGATCCTCGGCATCGGCCTGTGCATCCTGGTGCTCCGCGGCCTGGAGGGCGCCCTCGCCGGCGTCGACTCCTACGAGCCCGCCTACCTGGTCAGCTACCCGCTGGCGCAGGCCTTCGGCGGCCTCTCCCACGGTGCGCTCGCGAACCTGGTCTACCTCGTCGCGATGCTGAAGATCTGCATCTCCTTCGCGTGGGCGATCACCATCGGGATCAACCCCTCCATGGGTGTGGCCTGGCACCGCTTCCTCGCCTTCTTCAACATCTTCTTCAAGCGCGAGGAGGACGGCTCCACCGCCCTCGGCGGACTGCGGCCGATGACCTCCGGCGGCAAGCCGATCGACTTCGAGGACCCGGCCGACGACGCCGTCTTCGGCGTCTCCCAGGTCGAGCACTTCTCCTGGAAGGGCATCCTCGACTTCTCCACCTGCACCGAGTGCGGCCGCTGCCAGTCGCAGTGCCCTGCCTGGAACACCGGCAAGCCCCTCTCCCCCAAGCTGCTGATCATGAACCTGCGGGAGCACGCCTTCGCCAAGGCGCCCTACCTGCTCGCGGGCGGCGGCAAGGACATGGAGGGCGAGGAGCAGGCCACCGCCGAGCAGCTGGCCGGCGTCCCCGCCGCCGCCCTCGCCGAGGCCGAGCGCCCCCTGATCGGCACCGCCGAGGAGAACGGCGTCATCGACCCGGACGTGCTGTGGTCCTGCACCACCTGCGGCGCCTGCGTCGAGCAGTGCCCCGTCGACATCGAGCACATCGACCACATCGTCGACATGCGCCGCTACCAGGTGATGATCGAGTCGTCGTTCCCGACCGAGGCCGGGACGATGCTCAAGAACCTGGAGAACAAGGGCAACCCGTGGGGCATGGCCACCAAGGCCCGCCTGGACTGGGTGAAGGAGCTGAAGAAGGAGACCGGCATCGAGGTCCCCGTCATCGGCGAGGACATCGACCCGGCCGAGGTCGAGTACCTGTACTGGGTCGGCTGCGCCGGCGCCCTGGAGGACCGCGCCAAGAAGACCACCAAGGCCTTCGCGGAGCTGCTGCACACCGCGGGCGTGTCGTTCGCGATCCTCGGCAAGGAGGAGTCCTGCACCGGTGACTCCGCCCGCCGCCTGGGCAACGAGTTCCTCTTCCAGATGCTCGGCGCGCAGAACGTCGAGACCCTGAACACCGTGCTGGAGGACGCCCCGGTCAAGCGGATCGTGGCCACCTGCCCGCACTGCTTCAACACCATCGCCAACGAGTACCCGCAGCTGGGCGGCCACTTCGAGGTCATCCACCACACCCAGCTGCTGCAGCACCTCATCGACGAGGGCAGGCTCGTCCCGGTCAACCCGGTCGAGGGCCTCATCACCTACCACGACCCGTGCTACCTGGGCCGCCACAACAAGGTCTACACGCCGCCGCGCGAGATCATCGGCAGGGTGCCCGGCCTGCGCAACGAGGAGATGCACCGCCACAAGGAGCGGGGCTTCTGCTGCGGCGCCGGCGGCGCGCGGATGTGGATGGAGGAGCGCATCGGCAAGCGGATCAACGTCGAGCGCGTGGACGAGGCCCTCTCCCTGGACCCGGACATCGTCTCCACCGCCTGCCCGTTCTGCCTGGTGATGCTGTCGGACTCGGTCAACGGCAAGAAGAACGAGGGCACCGCCAAGGAGCACCTGCGCGTCGTCGACGTCGCCCAGCTGCTGCTCGACTCGGTCAAGGCCCTGCCCGAGCCGGAGCCGGAGCCCGCACCGGAGCCCGCCCTGGTCGGCGCCAGGCCGGTCGAGCAGGCCGCGACGGTGCAGAGCCCGGCCGAGGCACGGACCACCGACGCCCCGGCGGCGAAGCCGGCGGCCCGGGCCGCGGAGGCGGCTCCCGCTCCCGCCGTGGCCACGGCGAAGGCTGCGGACGCCCCCGCGGCCGAGCCCGCCGCCGAGGCCGGGCCCGAGTCGGCCGCCGAGGCCGGGTCGGCCGCCGCAGCCGCGGGGAAGCCCGCGGAGAAGGCGGCGGGGAAGGCCGCGGAGGCGCCCGTCACCGCCGCCAGGGCGGAGACCGAGGCAGAGGCCGAGACCCCCGGGCAGGGCACCGCGAAGACGCCGGAGGACTCCGGCACCGCCTGACCGGCCCCCGGTCACGCACCCTCCGGCCCGGCCGGCCGCCGCACCCCGCGGCGGCCGGCCGGGCCTTCCGCATGTCCGCCCCCGCTCCGTCCCCGACCTCCCCGCCGGCCCGCCGCGTGTCACAACTGGGCTGCAAACAGGGCCCGGAGGACTCCGTTCCGGGGGAGCGGCGACGCGGCCGGGTACCGTCGTGGCGTGGCTGGCAACGGATACGACAACGGTCGCGGCGCTGCTCCCCGGCAGAACGGGGGCCCCGCACCCCACGAGTACGGCGGGGGCCGCGGCACGCCCCCCGCCCCTCCCGCCGGGGTCTTCGGCAGCTACCGCGGCGAGCAGGACACCGCAGGCGGGCCGGAGTACTTCGGCGGCCACGGCGGCGGGCAGGACGGACCGCAGTACTTCGGCGACGACGGCGGCCTCCGGGACCCCCGCCCGGGCCCCGCCGGCCCCGGGGCGCACGACCCGTACGCCGCCTACGACGACAATCCCGGCCACACCCAGGCCTTCGGCGTGCAGGACCCGTACCGGGACGCGTACGGCGCCCCCGGGGCGCAGGACCAGGACCACGTCGCCGTGTACCGGGCCCGCGGGCAGGCCGGACCGCACACCGCCGGGCCCCGGCTCCACTGGCGCGACCTGCTGTCCGGCATGTACCTCAACCCGTCGCGGACGTTCGAGCAGATGCGCACGCACCAGGTGTGGCTGCCCGCCCTCACGGTCTCCCTGGTCTACGGCGCGCTCGCCGTCCTCGGCTTCGGCGACGCCCGCAGCCAGGTCCTGGACTCCACCTTCTCCGTCGCGCTGTGGACCCTCCTCGGGGGCGCGCTCGGCTTCACCGTCGCCGGGGCCACCCTCGGTGCGGTCACCCACGCCCTGGCCCGGCAGCTGGGCGGCGACGGGATGTGGCAGCCCACCGTGGGCCTCTCCGCGCTGGTCGCGTGGACCACGGACACCCCGCGGCTCCTGCTCGCCCTCTTCCTGCCGGCCGACAACGGCGTGGTCCAGGTCCTCGGCTGGGCCAGCTGGCTGCTGTGCGCCGGGCTGATGACGACCATGGTCCGCCGGGTCCACGACCTGCCGTGGGGGAAGGCGGCGGGTGCGGCGGCGCTCCAGCTCGTCGCGCTGCTCATCCTGATCAAGCTGCCGACGCTGAACTGACGCCCGCGGAAGGGCCGGGGCGACGCCCCGGCCCTTCCGCACGCCCTGCCCCCCCTTCCGCACGCCCCGGCGCCGCCCGGTCGTGCCCGCAGCCGTGCCGTACAGCCGTGCAGCCGTGCAGCACGGCCGTACGGCACTCCTGGGCACCTGCGGTACGGCTGCGGGCGCACGGCACGGCGGTGGGCGCGCGGCACGGCCGTGCGGCGTGTGCGCGAGGATGGACGGCGGCCCACGAGGCCCGTACCAGTCCAGCACCGCCACCCTCCGGAGTGTCCGCATGCCCCTCCCCACCGCCTCCACCCAGGTCGGCTTCCCGGCCGGCTCCGTCCAGGGACGGTCCGCCGTCGTCGCCGTCCACGACCTGGGCGACGGCCGGTACGGCATCGCCACCGCAGCCACGCCGTTCCACCCGCTCGACCACACCTGGCCCGACCAGCCCGCGGACACCGGGACCCTCACCGTGGGCGGCGCCGGGCTGCCCGTCGTCGACTGCCTCACGGGTGCCGTCGGGCCGGACGCCGGCACCGTCGCCGTGGGCGCCGACATCCCGGTCCGGCGCGGCGACGAGGACTGGGCCTGGCTGGTCCTGCACGTGGTGGAGTCGCTCCCTGCCGGCCTCTCGGCCGACGACCTGCTCGGGCAGGAGGCCGACCTCCGCGTCGACGCCGAGCGGCGGGCCGAGCTGTCCGCCGCCCACACCGGCTGCCACCTGCTCGCCCTCGCCCTGAACGCCGCCCTGGCGCCCCGCTGGCGCAAGGACCCGGGCCGCAGCGACGCCTTCGGCAACCCCGACTTCGACAGCCTCGCCATGGCGTCGTCCCGGATGACCGTGCCCACCGCCGACGGCGGCAGCACCAGCATCGACGTGTACCGGCTGGGCAAGTCGCTGCGGAAGAAGGGCTTCACCTCCGACGCCGCCGAGGGCCTCCCCGCCCTCGCCGACGCGCTGCCCGACATCGCCAAGGCCGTCAACGAGCAGCTCGCCGCCTGGGTCGAGGCCGACGCCGCGGTGCGCATCGAGGTCCCGGGACCCGAGCTGACCGCGCGGCGCCGCTGGGCGTGCGACCTGCCGCAGGGCACCGCCGCCATCTTCTGCGGCGGTACCCACCTGCACCGCCTCGGCGAGCTCAGCGCCCTCGGCACCGAACTGAGCCTGTCCGACGACGGCACCGAACTGACCGCCGTCACCACCCCCCGGCGCCGCTGACGGCGCGGGCCGGGAGCCCCGTCCACGGCCAGGCCGGCGGACGGGGCTCCCGGTCGGCGGGCTCCCGCGCAGGGCATACGGGTGGATACCGCACCCGCATTGTCACTCCTGGGCAACAAGCCGCCCCAGCGGGCCTTCCGAACCGCCTGTGAACCGAATCAACAGATAGCGTGCCGCTGTTCGATCAACACACAGGATCCACGGACCCCGAGGGCATCACCATGACCACTCCCCCCTCCCCCAGCCGGCAGACCGAGCAGGTGCCCCCGGCGGCCCCGGCAGGCTTCCACCCCGCGCCCCCGGCCTCCGCCGCCGAGAAGAAGGGCGGGAAGGGGAAGAAGATCCTCGGCATCATCGCCGCCGCCGTGGTGATAGGCGGGATCAAGTTCGGCCTCGGCTACGCCCTCAACAACCCGGTGCACGCCAAGGCCGGCGACTGCGTGAGCGTCACCGGGAGCGAGAACGACCCCGACGTCTCCCTGCTCGACTGCGGCGACGGCAAGGCCAACTACAAGGTCGCCAAGGTCGTCGACAACACCTTCGACACCGACAGGTGCGGCGACGGCTACGCCGCCGCCCTGGCCCAGCAGTGGGACGACGACAAGTTCGTCCTCTGCCTCAACGACAAGTAGCGGCCGGGGCGCTCAGACCCGGGTGCGGTGGAAGTTGAGGTAGGACCGCGACGGGGTCGGTCCGCGCTGGCCCTGGTAGCGGGAGCCGTGCCGCTCGGAGCCGTACGGGTGCTCGGCCGGCGAGGTGAGCCGGAACATGCACAGCTGGCCGATCTTCATGCCCGGGTAGAGCTTGATCGGCAGGGTGGCCACGTTCGACAGCTCCAGCGTGACGTGGCCGCTGAAGCCCGGGTCGATGAAGCCCGCCGTGGAGTGCGTCAGCAGGCCCAGCCGGCCGAGGCTGGACTTGCCCTCCAGCCGGGAGGCGATGTCGTCCGGGAGCGTGACGACCTCGTACGTCGAGGCCAGCACGAACTCGCCCGGGTGCAGGATGAACGCGTCGTCCCCCTCCGGCTCCACCAGACGGGTCAGGTCCGGCTGCTCCTCGGAAGGGTCGATGTGCGGGTAGCGGTGGTTCTCGAACACCCGGAAGAAGCGGTCCAGGCGGACGTCGATGCTGGACGGCTGGATCATCGCCGGCTCGTACGGGTCGATGACCACGCGGCCCTTGTCGATCTCGGCCCGGATGTCCTTGTCAGAGAGCAGCACGCAACGAGGTTACGCGGCGCGGCGGGCCCCGGCTAAATCAGCCGGGGCCCGCCGCGGACCGCGGCAGGCCCTCAGGCCAGGAACTCCGCCGCCTCCAGCCGCATCGCCCGGGCCAACTGGCCGCCGGACAGCTCCTGCACGTCCGCCGGCACCGAGCTGCGCAGCCGCCCGCACCGCGGGCAGCGGACCAGCCGCCCGGGACCGAGCCGCCCGGGGCCGAGGTTCTGCAGAGGAAACGTGCTGGTGCTGAACAGGTGCCCTTCGGCACAACGGACGACGGTGCGCTGCTCCATCGATCCCCTTCCGCATCGGACGAGCCCACTGCGGATCACCCGGGCCTCCGTGCCCTGCCGCCGGTATCACATCACGGGACATTCCGGACATGACGCGCCGGACGGCACCACCTGCAGCAGCCCCAGGGATTCGCGGGCCCCACAGTACGCCCGCACCCCCCGCCCCGCACCGCCCCGACACCCCCGAACACCAGCCCGCCCCGACCCCTTCACCACCGCCCGGCATCCGTGCGCCCACGGCCGGGGATGCTGTACAGTGACGGAGCAGCGGGACGCCGTCTGACGGCGGATCATGCGGGTGTAGTTTAATGGTAGAACATGAGCTTCCCAAGCTCAGAGCGCGAGTTCGATTCTCGTCACCCGCTCCAGAAGAAAAGGCCCAGGCCAGGGAATGAATCCCCAGCCCGGGCCTTTCTGTTGTCCAGACCTTTTCAGGCGTCGCGTGCCAGTTCCGTGCCAGAAGGGCCATCGCCCCTCTGCCTCCCCCGGCCCCGGATCTCGACCACGGCCGCGTCGATCCCCTCGGCGATCCGGCGGTCCCGCTCCGCGGTGGCGTGCTGGTAGACCAGGGCGGCTCGCACCGAGGCGTGGCCCATGCGGGCCATCAGCTCCTTGAGGCTGGCCCCGGTCGCGGCGGCGAGCGTGTTGCCGGTGTGGCGCAGGTCGTAGAAGCGGAAGCCCGGCAGGCCGGCCTTGTCCCGCGCCCTCCGCCAGATCCGGCCGAAGGTCGAGCGGCGGAATGCGCCGCCCTTTTCGCCGACGAAAAGCAGCCCGCCGGGTTCCCGCTCGGCGAACCATTCCAGGTGCCGGCGGATATCCGGCAGGACCACGGCCGGAATGGTGACCGTGCGCCTGCCCGCGTCCGACTTCGGGTCGCCGACCACCCGGCGGCCCGTGGTCAGCTCCGGCGCCGCCATGCGCACCCGGACGGTCCCCGCGTCGAGGTCGACGTCCGGTCGGCGCAGCTCCGCCAGCTCTTCCGGGCGCAGGGTGGTGAAGGCCGCCAGGAGGACCAGCGCCCGCCAGCGGGGGCCCACCAGCTCCGCCAGCTCGTAGACCTGCTCGATGGTCGCCGTCCCGCGTTCGGGTGAGGACTCCTTGCCGCCGCCCCGGATCCGGCAGGGGTTCCGCCGGATGAGCTCGTCGTCGGCGGCCGTCGCCAGGATCGAGCTCAGCAGCCGGTACGCCTTGGCGGCGGTGACCCGCTTCCCCTCCTCCAGCAGACCGGCCCGCCAGGCCCGCACCCGGGGCGCGCTGATCTCGTCCAGGTTCCAGGCCCCGAAGGTCGGGACCAGGTGGATGCGCAGAAGGCGCCGGTACAGCTCCTCCGTGGTCGGGCGGAGATCCCGCTCGGCGATCCACGCTTCCGCGTACGCCGTGAAGTTGACCGCCCCGGCATCCGGGTCGCGCCAGTCTCCGCGTGTCATGTCGGCTTCCGTCTGGGTGAGCCAGACCTCCGCGTCGGTCTTGGAGGCGAAGGTCTGGTCCGCCGGCCGGAGGACTCCGTCCGGTCCCGGATAGCGTGCCTGCCATCGGCCGGAGGGAAGCCTGCGCACAGCGCCGAAGCGGCGGCGCCTGCCCTTGCTGTTGGCCATCAGGCAGCCCTCCGGTAGCCCTGCCGCCGAGTGGTGACCGGCTGGACGGTGTTGGTCTGGACGAAGGCCGACAGTGCGCTCTCGGGGATGCGGACGTGCCGCCCCACCCGGACGAAGACGATGCGCCGTTCGGCGATCAGACGGCGCGGGAAGCGCTCCGTGGTGCCGAGGAGTTCGGCGACCTGGGCGACGGTCAGCAGCTGCTCAGGCATGGGTGGGTTCTCCTTCCGTTCCGGGTGCGGGGGTGAGGGCTTGGGTGAGCCAGGTCTCGCCGGGGGTGAGGCCGGTGCCGGCGAAGGCCCAGTGGGCGAGGACGAGGGTGGTCTCCTCCTCCTGGGCGCCGGTGAGGTCGGGGCGGGTGTCGGCGTGGGCGGCGAGGGCCTGGGCGCGGCGCCAGGCGGCGCGGGCGTCGCGGAGGGCGCCGAGGGTGGTGGAGTAGCGGCGGGTCTTGGTGGAGAAGTGGCCGCGGAAGCCGAGCATGTGGGCCCAGGCCCGGAGCCGGAGGTCTTCCAGGTCGGGGCGGGCGCCGAGCTCCCAGCAGGTGCGGATCATGCGGCGGGCGTGGTCGGTGAGGTCGAGGTGGGCGAGTTCGGCGATCAGGCGGACGGGGCGGTCGAGAGTGCCGGTGGCGGTCTCGGCGCCCTTGGTGGCGTATTTGGCGATGTAGGCGGCGACCGCGCGTTCGGTGAGGTCGGTGCCGCCGTCGAGGTCGGCCGACCGGATGGTGCGGATGTCGAGCTGGCGGCCGAAGGCGAAGGCGTACGTACGGCCGTCGACGGTCGGGCCGGGGATACGGGCGGCAGCAGCGGCGGCCCGGATGGCGTCGGCGAGCAGGTCCGGAGTGGCCCAGGGCGGGGGCGGGGTGGTGCCGCCGTCGGGGCCGTCGAGGCGGATGACGGCGTGGAAGTGGACCAGGCCCCGGCGCTGGTACTCGGCGACCTTGGCGAAGGAGATGCGGGCGTGGTCGCGGAAAGCGCGCTGGGTGAGCCCGGCGCGCTTGGCGACCTCGCGGCGCAGGTAGATGGAGAAGCGCCGCCATAGGGCTCCGGCGTGGGCGTTCCACAGGACGGCGCCGCGGTAGTCGTAGGTGTCGGGGTCGAGCGGGGTGCCCAGGTCCGGGGCGTCGGGGTCGTGGAGGGTGCCGCAGCGGCAGGGGCGGACGGCTCCGGCCGGTCCGGTGGGGCGGTTGTGGACGGGGCCGAAGGAGGGGGCGGTGAAGGTGGCGAAGACCCGCGGGTGGGTGGCGACGTGGTCGGGGGTGCCCTTGCCGCCGCGCAGGCCTGCGGTGATCAGGTGGTAGGTGTCGCGGCGGTAGGTCTCGGCGCAGGCTGGGCAGCGGGTGGCGCGGCGGTTGCCGCAGCGGATGAGGAGGTGGCCGGCGGGGAGGTCGGTGGAGGTGAGGTGGTGCAGGACCTCGCCGGTGCCAGCGTGGATCTCGGTGCGGTGGCCGTCGAGGCGGACGGGGTGGGTGCAGCCGCCGAGTCCCTGGAGCTGGCGGAGCAGGGCGGGCATCGTGCCGAGCTGGGCGATCGAGACCAGGTCGGCGAGCGGGGGCGCGGTGGTCGCGGTCATCAGCGGCCCCGGTGGTGGGAGGCGAGCAGGGAGCGCAGGACCACCACGCAGACGGCGACCGAGACGGCGGTAACGGCGACGGCGGCCAGGAGCGCGGTGAGGACGGCGCCCACCGCGATGACGGCGGCGAGGGCCCCGGCACCGGCGGCGACGTACGGGCCGACAGGCCGTCGGGCGGCGGGGGCGGAAGCGTGCCGGCAGTCGCAGGCCGGAGCGTGCTGCGGGGTGGTAGCGACCAGGTGGGCGGGGGTGTCGGGGAGCTTGGGGCGAAGCATGGCGGGTCTCCTCTCGGGGGTCACTTGCGGTCGCCGTTGACGACCTCGACACCGCTGCGGGTGGTGTGGTCGATGACGGGGGCGGCCCAGGTCTGGGCGAGGTAGAAGCCGAACAGCGCGATGGCGGCGGCGACCCAGAGGCGGACGCCGAGGAAGCGGATGGCCATCCAGGCGAAGGCGCCGAGGACGACGACCAGAGGGAGGGTGACGGTCACGGCAGGGGGCTCCTGTTCAGCGGACGGCACAGCGGTGGGTGCGGGCGGCGAGTTCGGCGGCGGGACGGGAGTCGTAGTCGGCGGAGAAGCCGCAGCGGGGGGCGGTGCAGGCGGCGGTGTGCCGCTCGCGGCCGCGGCCGTCGTAGTAGGTGGCGACCTGGACCGGGCCGATGCGGAGCACGTTGCGGGGGCGGATCGGGGACACGGCGTGACCTCCTGTCAGGCGGGCTGGAGCCGGGCGGCGATGGCGTCGGCGAGCTGGGGCGTGACGCCGAGGCGGGCGCGCAGGGTGGCGGTGTCGATCGGCGTGCCGGTACGGGCGCGGTGGTCGTCGGCGACCTTGCGGGCGTGCTCGACCAGGGCGGCCGGGACCGGCGGCGCGGAGGAGACCGGGGCCGGGGGCAGGGCGGGTGCCGGCGGCGGGGGTGTGACCGGTTCCGGCTCCGGGTCCTGCTCGGCGTAGACGGAGTCCGGGGTGTCGGCAGGCTCCGCCTCAGTGGTGCCGGTGGGGGTGTGGGCGAGGAGGGTGCCGCCGAAGAAGGCGACGGCAGGCCATCCGGCGACGAGGATGCGCAGCCAGGCGGGGACCGCGGCCAGGTCGAGGAGTCCGGCGGTGGCGATGTTGGCACCGAGGGATGCGGTCAGGGCGGTGGCGAACCAAGTCCAGGCCGAGCGGGCGGGGGCCCCGGTGGCGCGCAGGGTGCGCATGCGGCGCCAGGCTGCGACCAGCAGCAGGTCGACGGAGACGGGGTAGGCCCACGCCTTCCAGCCGTCCTGCCCGGCCGCCGCCGCGATGTCGTGGAGGTGGGCGAAGGACAGGGCACCGGCGATGACGGCCTGGACGAGCACGGCGTCCGGGCGGCGGGGCAGACGGGCCACCGTGGGGGCTCCTCTCGGGTCGGTTTCGGGCATGGGGGCGGTAGGGACCTGGCGCGGAGGCGGTCGCGCCGACCGGTGGGGGCGGGTGGCTACTCGGTGACGGGCAGCGGTGCGGTGCGGGGCGCTTCGGCCGGCTCGCGGGCGGCCGGGACGTACGGGCGGAACGGGTCCAGGGCGGGGACGTCGGGGACCAAGTGTGCGGACTCCCGGCAGACGGCCGCGGCGGCGGCGAGGGTCATCTCGGGGGTGCGGATGCGGGACCAGCCGCCGGAGGAGTCGCCCGCCACCGCGACGCCGGGACGCTCCGGGGGGATGGCGGTGGCGGCGAGCATGGCTTCGGGGGAGATGTCGCCGAGGCCCATCTCGGCGGTCTGCCGGTCGTTGACGCGGTGGACGACGCGGCCGGTGAGCTGGGCGCGGAGCATGGTGGCGCCCTTGCCGAGTTCGGAGCCGAAGCGCTGGCCGCAGATCTCCAGGTAGATCCCGGCGGCGCGGCCGAGCTGGGCGAGGCGGATGAGCTGGGTGACCATCGCGTCGCGCCGTTCCTCGTCCTTGCGGGTGGCGGTGAGGAAGAGTTCGGCGATCTCGTCCACCAGGAGGACGATCGGCACCGGCCGGACCTTGGCCGGCAGGCCCCAGATGTCGGAGGTGATCTCCTCCGCCGCTGTGGCGGGGGCGATGCCCTGCCGCTGCCGGATCAGGTCGTAGCGCTCCTGCATCTCCGCCACCAGGACGTCGAGCAGTTCGGCCGCCTGCCCGGGGTCGGTGGCCAGGGCGGACAGGCGCGGGGCGAAGGGTGCCTGTTCGACTCCGCGCTTGCAGTCGATGCCGACCAGCGCGACCGGCCGCCGGGCGAGCCCGCTGACCAGGTTCCGCAGGTACATGGACTTGCCGGACTGGTTCGCGCCCAGGGTGAGCGCGTGCGGGACGGCGCGGTAGTCGCGGACGAAGGCGGTGCCGTCCTCCCGCAGCGCGACCGGGACGAGCATCGGGCCGGACGGGAGGCGGCGCGGCATGCGCACCCGGGTGAGCACGTCGAAGCCGGTCATGCGGAGTTCGACCAGGCCGGGCCGTATCTCGGTGACGTGGACGGCGTGCACACCCCAGGCGTGGCGGAGGCGTTCGGCCGAGGCGGCCACGTCGGCCGGCTCCTGCCCGGGGGCGAGGCGGAGCCGGACGCGCAGGCCGGTCGTGGTCGGGCGGATGCGCCGCACCTTCGGCGGGACGGGGCGGACCTCACGCCGGGTGGTGGCGCGGATGAGGGCCGCCCGCAGGCGGGAGGGGGCGACGGTCAGGCCGCACGCGTCCATCGTGGAGCCGTAGGTGGCGGTGAAGCGGGCGGCGGTGAACGGCAGGCCGACGGCCGACCAGTACACCGCCGGGGCCTTGGCCTTGGTCCAGGCCGCCCCCGCTCCTCCGGCCGCCAGCGGTCCGCCGACCTCCAGCAGGGTCACCAGGTCCGTCACGGCGATCAGCCCTCCGCCCGGACCGGGAAGGCGCCCGGGGCGACGGCGGCGGCCCGGTAGGCGATGCCGTGCCGGGCCTGCCCGTTGAAGACGCTCTCCCACGGCCGGGCCACCAGGCCGGGCAGCGAGACCGGCGAGCCGACGGGCAGCCCGTCGGTGACGCCGCTCTGCGGGACGGTCACCGAGAGGAGGGAGGACTCCCCCTCGTCGATGTAGACGACGCCGACCGTCATCAGCGCCTCACCAGTGACGGCGTCCTTGGCGATCTCGCCGGTCTGCCGGTCCCGCAGCTTCGGGGCCGGGGGCTCGGTGAGCAGGATCGTGGCCGAGGAAGTCTCGACTCGGATGGCACGCACAGGATGTCTCCTCTTGCTTCTCGTCCTCCCGGGCCCGGCCGACCTCAACACCTAGTCGTCTAGATGAGTTGCGATCGAGCAGCGGGCAGCGGGAGGCGCACGGGATGGCTGCACTCTCTAGATATCCACTCGTCTAGATGAGTACACCTCTGAGTGTGTACGAGTTGCAGAGGAGCGTCAAGCACATACCTGCGCCGCCCTGGTGACGGGCCGTCGGTCAGGTGGCCGGCAGGCGGTAGGAGAGGACGTAGGCGTCCGCCGCCATGATGGTGTCGCAGACCTCGACGGCCCGGCCGTCGCTGTCGAAGGCGATGCGGACCAGGTGGATCACCGGGATGCCCGCGGCGAGCTGGAGGACCTTGACCTCCTGCGGCGAGGGCATCCGCACGCGGATCTCCTCCTCGAAGTGGTCCAGGCGGTGGCCCAGCTCCTCCAGTCGGGCGTAGATGCCGCCGGGTCCGGGGTTCGGCTGCGCGATCGGGGTGCCCCGGGCGATGTCCAGCGGCAGGTAGGAGGTCGCAAACTCCACCGGCCGCCCGTCCAGCAGGTAGCGGCGGCGCCGGGCGAGGACCCGGTGCGGCGAGCCGAGGCGGGTGGCGACCTCCGGAGCCGGCCGCTCCTCCTTGACCTCCAGGCTGTCGACCGCCGGGTGGCTGCCCGCGGCGTCCGCCTCCACGATGAACGCGGACTTGCCCTGCTCGCGATGGCGCCGGGCGAAGCGGTCCGAGGCCAGCCGCCGTACCGGGGGCCGGGGCCGCACGTAGACCCCACGCCCGTGCTCGGAGACGACCAGGCCCTCCCCCTGGAGCAGCTGGAGCGCGTTGCGCACGGTCATCCGCGAGACGCCGAAGTACTCAATCAGCTCCGTCTCGGAGGGGAGCTTGTCACCCTCCCGGAAGGTGCCGCGGTCGATGGCCTCACGGATGCGGTCGGCGATCTGCCGAAAGACGGCCCGGTCGCTCATGGGGTCGAGCGAGCCGATGGAGCCGGAGGAGAGAGCAGCCATGGAGTACTCCTTGAGGCATCTAGACGTGTGCACGGCCGGACCGTTGCTACGGTGGAAGCGTAGCCAGCGGAAAGGGCAGCGATCGTGACGAACGACCGACCCCACTCGGTGAGCGTCGCCGGGGTCATCGTGGACGACCACGGACGCGCCCTGCTCATCAAGCGCCGGGACAACGGCCACTGGGAGCCGCCCGGCGGTGTGCTGGAGGCCGGCGAGACCATCCCCGACGCGCTCGCGCGCGAGGTCTACGAGGAGACCGGACTCAAGATCCAGACCCCGGCCGTCCTCACCGGCGTCTACAAGAACATGACCCGCCTGATCGTCGCGATGGTCTTCCGCTGCGAAGCCGTCGAGGGATCACTCACCACCGGCGACGAGACCCACGCCCTGCGCTGGGCCACCCGCGACGAGGTCACCGACCTCTGCGACGAGGCCTACGCGATCCGGGTCCTGGACGCCCTCGACGCCCCCTCCCCTCCCGCCGTCCGAGCCCACGACGGCGTGAGACTCATCTAGCAACCGGCCTCACCACACACAGGCCCACCAGCAGCGAAGGACTTGTACGGATGAGTAGACGAGAAGCTTACCGCGTCTGGCACCTCACCTGTCCAGGGGAAGCACAGGAAGTCGGCCGGGTCCGCCGCTGGATCAGGGACGTCTGCCGCGGCTACCCGTGCGCCGACGAAGCCGAACTCATCGCCTCCGAGCTGAGCACCAACGCCATCACCCACACCCACAGCGGCCGGCCCGGCGGACTCTTCACCGTCATGCTCACCTGGACACCGGGCCTGTTCGTCATGGCCGTCTCCGACAACGGCGGAGCCCTCGACATCCCCCACGCCCGCCAGGCCGACGACAGCTCCACCAGCGGTCGAGGCCTCGCCCTGGTCGAAGCCCTCTCCAGCCGCATGGACGTGCTCAGCCATGTGAACGGTCGGACCGTCAGGGTCGCACTGCGCTACGACGAGACGACCCGAACGCACCAGCCGGAACCGGCATCCATGAGGGGATGAGTAACAACCTTCTCTACGGGTTCAAGGCTCGCTCCGCTCGCCGCGGCGCCGCGCGGCGCCGCTCGCCGTCGCTCCTGTCTTCGCCCCGCTCCGGCGGCGGCCCGCTCTGCGCCGCAAGGCGGGAGGGGGGATTGGCCGGCCGGTGGCTGGGGCGGACGCCGACACGATCTTTAGCCACCTCCCCGGTCCGGGGCCCGACGTCGAGCAAGACCAGGGGGCCGATCGGGCTAGATGCGGGCAGGCAGGAGCCAGCCCGATTCGCGGCCAGCGTATGGCCCCCTGGCCATGCTCGACCCCAGCCCGGGCAGGCCACCGGCCAAAGATCGCGCCAACGCCCGTGCGGAGGCGTTCACCGCTGCTCGGTCTGCTCCTTCTCCGCCAGCTGGTGCCGGTTGCCGAGGAAAGCCCGGCCGCAGCCCGGAGGTAGGTGTTCAACCACGATCGCGACAGCCGCTTCCGCTGTGTTGGCGGGGCCGACCACCTCTGACCGAGACGGGCCTGCGACGAGGAAGCCTCCGCCCTTCATGGGAGCGATGTACGGGACGTCCCAGGTCGCAGGGTGCTCCGTGCAGCGGCTGAAGTGCAGCTCCCACATACCGACCCAGGGGAAGAGCTGCCGCAGTCGAGGCTGTGCGTAGGCTGCCTGCACCAGCTCGCGGTCTACTCGGTCGCTGGAGAGCAGCCGCTGCCATTCCTCCTCGATGACGTCGAGGCTGTCCGCATCATGCGTTGTCACGGTGGACGAGTCTTCCAGCTGGATGCCGCCGACGATACGCATCGCTTGACAGCAACGGCTGACAGCAACACCAGCGGATCGCGACGGATGGCAGCGTATCTCCAGAGGGACGACCTCCTAGGCGGACCGCCCACATGGTGCCGCCGTTGCTCACCGCAGGATCACTGATAAGGAAGAGGCCACGCAGTCAAGGCGGAGGAAGGCTGATCATGTGGTACTTGAAAGTCCTCTGGCACCACGACTTCCCGGAGGACCCAGTCGAGCTCTTCAGCGAGATCGGCGACGACCGCTATGAGGTGCGCAAGGTTGAGATCTATCGAGATGGTCGGCTGGAGTGGGCTGACGAGTCACGATGCACGCCCGCGATCGGACTGGGCGAGGTCCCGGTGCCTCCGCTGGAGGAGATCGCTCAGCTCGATGAGTTCACACCAAGCTTGATCAGCGCTTACGACTTCGAGCAGGTGTGGAGAGCTGCCAGAGGTCAGCAGCATTGACCTGATCGCAGGATTGGGACTCGTGAGACCGTCTCTGGGCCGTGCGAGGCGGACCAAGGCTGACTAGCGTTGACAGACAACGCTCACGCTGCCGCAGGTCGGAGGTAGGACGCCTCGACGCGCCGCAGAAGACAGGATCGGCTGATCAGTTCCAGAAGAACTGATCCGGCAGCCGGGTCTACAGCCTCGCTACCCTTACCCAACACAAAAGGAGGGGCATGAAGTACGTCGTCGTTGAGCGTCAGGGTAGGGGGAGCTTCTGGCACGACCCCAGCGCCTACCTAGCCGCGTTGCCCGACCTCCGCACGTCGCTGCCCGCCGGCGCCCAGGCCTTTGCCTGCGACTCCGACCACTACGAATTCTCCTCACCGCGATGCGTGAAGGATCTCAAGCTTGGCGCGCTTCCGCCGACTCGCTTTCCATCGCCTGGGTTCGAGATGCGCTTGCTCTGCTGCCGCGGAGTGAGCGAGCACGGGCTTACGCTCCGCTACACGAAAGTGGCCCAAATGGACGTGGTCACCGACGACGGCGAGCCCTTCGCACTCAGCGACTACAACAGCCTCCGACTGGACGAGATCCTGCCGCATGAGATCGGTTGCAGCCACGAGCTCCGGTTCACCGCCGCAACGATCCGGATCGTGTGTGCCGATCTCACGGCTCACTGGGACCCGCTGCCTCAGCCGCACTGAGCACGAGGCATCGTCGGTGAACGCAGCTACAGCTGTATAGCCGGGAAGTGCAGCAACCGTTACGCCCAGTGCCGACCGTCACCCGCCCCCAGCGGCAGACCGCCGTGCTCGGCAAACCTCAGCGACTGTCGTGCCCATAGTTCGGGACGAAGAGGCCTCGTGCCCGTTGCGTGCCCGTTCCGGCGGGACGTGGCGGGGACTCGCGGGGAACAGCGGTACCGACCACGCTCCAACCCAGGTCGGGAAGTTGCCAGGTCAGCCGCTCCCTGCATACGCCGTCTTCCAAACTGGTGCGCATGACGTTGCTCGGACCGCCGACTATAAGCTGCGCTGGTAGAGCGCGATCACTCGAGGAACGTCATGGAGCTATCACCGTCGCCCCTTAACCGTCTGGGGAACAGCAGCCTCGGAGTCCTTCCGGCGGTTGCTGGCATTGCCTACGCGGCGCAAG
>NZ_JAJLRA010000024.1 GCF_020991365.1 Streptacidiphilus sp. ASG 303 | reverse complement strand
CCAGCGAGCCGTCCTCCAGCGGGTCGGCCGCGTAGCCGACCTTGGCCAGGGCGCGCCTGGTGAACTCGTCGGTGTTGACGATGACCTCGGCGCCGCGCGGCACGTCCGCCAGGTTGGCCTTGAGCGCTGCCGGGTTCATCGCCACCAGCACGTGCGGGGCGTCGCCGGGGGTGAGGATGTCGTGGTCGGCGAAGTGCAGCTGGAAGGACGACACCCCGGGCAGCGTGCCGGCGGGGGCGCGGATCTCGGCGGGGAAGTTCGGCAGCGTGGACAGGTCGTTGCCGAAGGACGCGGTCTCCGACGTGAAGCGGTCGCCGGTGAGCTGCATGCCGTCGCCGGAGTCCCCCGCGAACCGGATGACCACGCGGTCCAGCCGTTTCACCTGCTTGACGGGCCCGCCCGCCGGGCTCCGGGACTCCCCGGGCGGGCTGCCGGGCGCCGCCGCCCCGTCCGCCGCCTCCGTCTGGTCGACCTGGCTGGTCACTGGCCTGGACCTCCCTCGAGGCCACCACGAGCGGGCGCGAGCCGTGTGCTCCCGTCCACGTGGTGCACCGTCCTCATCCTATGCGGGTAAGGGTTGCCTATGTCAGGAGCCCGGGATGCTCGCGGGGCGCCTTTCACCCCCTTCGTCCAACCAGGCGCACGCCGGGTCCGCTCCCCCCGCCGAGGACGGCGCGGGGCAGGCTCGGGCGGGCCTCAGGAGCGCAGGTACGCCAGCACCGCGAGCACCCGCCGGTGGTCCTCCGGGCTCTGGGCGAGCCCCAGCTTGAGGAAGATGTTGCCGACGTGCTTCTCGACCGCGCCGTCGGAGACGACGAGCTGCCGGGCGACGGCGGTGTTGGTGCGGCCCTCGGCCATCAGCGCCAGCACCTCCCGCTCGCGCGGGGTCAGCGACTCCAGCACGTCGGCCCGGCGGCTGCGGCCGATCAGCTGGGCCACGACCTCCGGGTCCAGGGCGGTCCCGCCCGCGGCCACCCGCTCCACGGCCTCGGCGAACTCCCGCACCTCGGCCACCCGGTCCTTCAGCAGGTAGCCGACGCCGCGGGTGGAGCCGGCCAGCAGCTCGGAGGCGTAGCGCTCCTCGACGTACTGGGAGAGGACCAGCACGCCCAGCCCCGGGTGGCGGCGGCGCAGCTCCACGCAGGCCCGCACGCCCTCGTCGGTGTGAGTGGGGGGCATCCGCACGTCGGCGACGACGACGTCCGGGAGGCGGCCGGCGCCGGCCAGCTCCTCGACGGCCGCCAGCAGGGCCGCGCCGTCGCCGACGCCGGCCGCGACCTCCATCCCGCGGTCGGTGAGCAGGCGGGTCAGGCCCTCCCGCAGCAGTACGGAGTCCTCGGCGATGACGACGCGGAGCATGGCGGCCTTCCGGTGGGCGGCTGGACGGCTGGGGGGCTGGGCGGCGGACGGGACCGGCGGACGCCGGTCCGGGCCCAGTCTGGCCCACCGGGCAGCCGCGGCGGGCGGAAGGGCCGGGGTTCCAGGGCGCGGTGCGGCCGGGCGCGTGCGGACCGGCACGGCGGCACAGCTCACGCGGCCCGGCCCACCCGGCCCCGCTCACGCAGTCCGGCTCACCCCGTCCGGCTCACGCGGCCGGGCCCTCCGGGCGCCGCGAGCCGCCCGCTCACATGGTGCGGACGGCCACCGCGTCGCAGAGCCCCTCCAGGGCCGCGCGGGCGGGGCAGTGCGGCAGCCGGCCCAGCAGGGCGCGGGCCTCGTCCGCGTACCGCAGGGTCTCGCGGCGGGCCCGCTCCAGCGCCGGGTGGCGGCGCAGCAGGCCCAGCGCCTCCGCGTGCCGGGCGTCGTCGGCGAGGTCGCCGTCGAGCAGCTCCCGCAGCCGGGTGTCGTCCGGGTCGGAGGGGTCGGCGGGCATGGCGCGCAGCAGCAGCACGGGCAGCGTGGGGACGCCCTCGCGCAGGTCCGTGCCGGGCGTCTTGCCGGACTCGTGGCCGTCGCTGGCGACGTCCAGGATGTCGTCGGCGAGCTGGAAGGCGGTGCCGATCCGCTCCCCGAACTCGGTGAGGACGTCCACCGTCCGCTCGTCGGCGCCGGAGAGCATGGCGCCGAACCGGCAGGAGACCGCCACCAGCGCACTGGTCTTGCCGCTGATGACGTCCAGGTAGTGCCGGACCGGGTCGTCGCCCGGCCGGGGGCCGGCGGTCTCCAGGATCTGGCCGGTGACCAGCCGCTCGAACGCCTCCGCCTGCAGCCGCACCGCCTGCGGGCCGAGGTCGGCCAGCACCTGCGAGGCGCGGGAGAAGAGGAAGTCGCCGGTGAGGATGGCGACGGAGTTGTCCCAGCGGGCGTTGGCACTGGGGGTGCCGCGCCGCACGGGCGCCTCGTCCATCACGTCGTCGTGGTAGAGGGTGGCGAGGTGGGTGAGCTCCACGACCAGGGCGGCCGGGACGACGCCGGGGGCGGCCGGGTCGCCGAAGTGGGAGGCGAGGAGCACCAGCAGCGGACGGAACCGTTTGCCCCCGGCCGCGAGCAGGTGCTGGGCGGCGGCGGTGATGAACGGCGTGTCGCTCTTGGTGGCATCCAGCAACGCCTCCTCGACAGCGGCCATGCCGTACCGGACGTCGGCCTCGAGGGCCTCGTCCTGCATGCTCAGCCCGAAGGGGCCCACGACGGTCACGGAGACCACTCCTGTCGCTGGTCGTTCCTGCGGCCCTGGCGGCGGCCGCCGATGCCATCAAGGGCAGGGTATCCGGTCGCTCTTCGATCACTGCGTGGGCACTGCTCCCCGGGCCCCGCCGACGCCGTCCGGCGGGGGTCCGCGGCCGATGGGCGAGGATGGGGGGACGTGGGCGGGCGCGGCGGGTGCGGAGGAGGTGCGGCGGTGGCGGACGGCGGGACGCGGGTGCTCGGCATGGGCCGGGCCGAGCTCGTGGCGCCGGACTGGCCGCCGCTGACCGGGGACGAGACCGCCCGGCTGCTGGACCGCGTGCCCGGGACCGGCGGCCTGGACGCGGTGCTGTGGCGCAGCCCACGGCCCCTGTCGGCGGGCGCGCTGGTCCGGACCCGCGACGGCCGGCGCCTCTTCGTCAAGCGCCACCACCGCTCGGTGCGCCGCGCCGCCGCGCTGGCGGAGGAGCACCGCTTCCTGGCGCACCTGGCGGCGCGCGGGGCGCCGGTGGCCCGGGTGCTGCCCGACCGGGACGGGGCGACCGCGGTCGCGTGCGGCCCGTGGACGTACGAGGTGCACACGGCGCTTCCGGGCGAGGACCGCTACCGGGACCGCTTCTCCTGGACGCCGTACCTGTCGGCGGCCCAGGCCCGCTCCGCGGGCGCGGCCCTGGCGCGTCTGCACCTGGCCGCCGAGGGGTACGGGGCGCCGCCGCGCGGGCCGCTGCCGCTGCTGGCCTCGCACGAGGTGTTCGGGACGGCCGGCGACCCGGTGGCGGCCCTGGCGGCCTTCGCCGCGGCCCGGCCGGGCCTGGGGGAGCTGCTGGAGCGGGTGGACTGGCGGGGCGACCTGGAGCGGGTCCACCTGCGGCTGGTCCCGGACCGCCCGCCGGAGCCGGCGCCGCTGTGGACGCACGGCGACTGGCACGGCAGCAACCTGCTCTGGGGCGGCGGCGAGAACGGGGGCGGCGGCGGGGACGGCGACGCGGTGGCCGCCGTCCTCGACTTCGGCCTGGCGAACCGGACCACCGCCGTCCACGACCTGGCGACCGCGCTGGAGCGGTGCGCGGTGGAGTGGCTGCGCCTGCCGGAGCTGGGCGCGGCCGCCGTGCACCCCGGTCAGGCGGAGGCGCTGCTGGACGGCTACCGGTCGGTGCGGCCGCTCTCCCCCGCCGAGGCGGCGGCCCTGCCGGAGGTGCTGCCGCTGGTCCACGCCGACTACGCCCTGTCGGAGGCCTGGTACTTCCACACGGTGCTGGGGCGCACTGAGCAGGCGCTGGAGACGTACCGGGACTACTTCACGGGCCACGCGGCCTGGTTCGCCTCGGACGCCGGTCGGGCGTTCACGGACGGCCTGCGCACCATGTGCTCGACGTTCGTGCACCAAGGTCCTGCTCCGAGTGCACGGCAACGACCATAGGGTTCCGGCCGACCGGGGAGGACGAGCGCGTCATCCGCGCCGCCATGCGCAACGGCGAGCGGACCAGTGACGTCATGCGGCGTGCCCTGCGCCTGCTGGAGCGGGAGGTCTGGCTGGCCCAGGCCCGGTCCGACGCCGAGCGGCCGGCCGGCGAGGACCTCTCCGCCGAGGAGGACGCCTGGTGATCCGGGGCGCCGTCTACCGGGTGGACCTGGGCGATGCCGAGCGGGGGCATGAGCAGCGCGGCCGCCGGTACGGCCTGGTGCTGAGCCCGAGCTCCATGCCCTGGACCGTGGCCACGGTCGTTCCCACCTCGACCGGCGCGCAGCCCGCCGTGTTCCGCCCGGAACTGGAGATCGGCGGCACCGTGACCCGGTTCCTGGTGGACCAGCTCCGTTCCGTCGACGTCGACTGCATCCACGGCGAGCCGGTCCACTACCTGGACAGGGACGAGTTGGCCGAGATCGAGCATGCGGTGTCGCACTACCTGGGGCTGTGAACCGCCCGGACGGCCCGGGGGACGGGCGGGCGGTCCCCTCCCGGACGTGCCCGCGCCCCCGGCGCCGCGGGGGCGGCCGGGGGCGCGGGCGCGCGCAGGGGTGCGCGGGTGGCCGGGCGGGTCAGCGGACGAAGACCGACGCCTTGTCCGCCAGGTCGAGGAAGTACTGCGGCAGCAGGCCGAGCACGACCGTGACCAGCACGCCGAGGCCGATGGCGGTGGCGGTGAGCGGGCTGGGGACCGCCACGGACGGGCCGTCCGCCTTCGGGTCGGAGAAGAACATCAGGACGATGACGCGGATGTAGAAGAAGGCCGCGACCGCCGACGACAGGACGCCCACGACCACCAGCGGCACCGCGCCGCCGGACGCCGCCGCCTGGAAGACGGCGAACTTCCCGGTGAAGCCGGACGTCAGCGGGATGCCCGCGAAGGCCAGCAGGAAGAGCGCGAAGACCGCCGCCACCAGCGGCGAGCGCCGCCCGAGGCCGGCCCACCGCGACAGGTGGGTGGCCTCGCCGCCCGCGTCGCGGACCAGGGTGACCACGGCGAAGGCGCCGAGGGTCACGAAGGAGTACGCCGCCAGGTAGAAGAGCACCGAGGAGACGCCCGCCCGGTCGGTGGCGATCACGCCGGTGAGGATGAACCCGGCGTGGGCGATGGAGGAGTACGCCAGGAGCCGCTTCACGTCGGTCTGGGTGACCGCCAGGACCGCGCCCGCCACCATGGTGAGGATGGCGACGCCCCACATCACCGGCCGCCAGTCCCACCGCATGCCGGGCAGGGCCACGTACAGCAGCCGCAGCAGGGCGCCGAAGGCGGCGACCTTGGTGGCGGCGGCCATGAAGCCGGTGACCGGGGTGGGGGCGCCCTGGTAGACGTCCGGGGTCCAGGCGTGGAAGGGGACGGCGCCGACCTTGAAGAGCAGGCCGACGGCGAGCATCGCCAGGCCGATCAGCAGCAGGGCGTCGTTCCCGGTGGTGCCCGACAGGGCCGGGGTGACGGGGGCCTTGCCGGAGACCACGTCGGCGATGCCGCCGAGCGACACGGTGCCCGCGTAGCCGTAGAGCAGCGCGGTGCCGAAGAGGAAGAAGGCGGAGGCGAAGGCGCCGAGGAGGAAGTACTTGACGGCCGCCTCCTGGGAGAGCAGGCGGCGCCGCCGGGCGAGGGCGCAGAGCAGGTAGAGCGGCAGGGAGAAGACCTCCAGCGCCACGAACATGGTCAGCAGGTCGGACGCGGCGGGGAAGAGCAGCATGCCGGCGACCGCGAACAGGGTGAGCGGGAAGACCTCGGTGGTGGCGAAGCCCGCCCTGGCCGCCGCCTTCTCCTGGTCGCTGCCGGGCACGGCGGAGCCCTGCGGGGCGAAGGCGTCCACGGGCGCGCCGTCGGCACCGCGCGGCTCCAGCCGCCGCTCGGCGAAGGAGAGCACGGCGACCACGGCGACCAGCAGGATGACGCCCTGGAGGAAGAGCGCGGGTCCGTCGACGGCGACCGCGCCCATGGCGGCGAGGCCGGCCCGGGTGGTGGCGTGGCCGCTCGCCGCGAGCGCGACCACGGCGGCGAAGGCGCCGGCGAGGCCCAGCAGGGCGATGGCGACCTGGCCGGTGTACCGGGCGCGCCGGGGCAGGAAGGCCTCGGCGAGGATGCCGGCCACGGCGGCGCCGAGGACGACGAGCATGGGCGACAGCTGCCCGTACTCGATGTGCGGCGCGGGGATGGCGGGGTTGTCGCCCGCCGCCGTCCACAGGGTGTGGACGGCGGCGGCCGTTGCGGGGGCGGTCACTTCGCCACACCTCCGGGGGAGTCGGTGCCGGCGGTCGTGTACGAGAACCACGGCTGCTCGGCGGCCGGGTGGGCCGGCTTCGGGTCGGTGCGGTGGACGTCGGCCATGGTGGCGCCGACGGCGGGGTTGACGATGTCGGCGACCGGCTTGGGGTAGACGCCGAGGACGACCAGCAGGACGATCAGCGGGGCGACGACCGCCACCTCGCGGACCCTCAGGTCGGCCATGGAGCCGACGCCCTCGCGGACCGGGCCGGTCATGGTGCGCTGGTACAGCACCAGGACGTAGAGCGCGGCCAGCACGATGCCGAGGGTGGCGACGACGCCGAGCGCCGGGTACCGGGTGAAGGTGCCGACCAGGACCAGGAACTCGCTGACGAACGGCGCCAGGCCCGGCAGCGACAGCGTCGCCAGGCCGCCGACCAGGAAGGTGCCGGCCAGCACCGGGGCCACCTTCTGCACGCCGCCGAAGTCGGCGATGAGGCGGCTGCCGCGCCGCGAGATGAGGAAGCCGGCGACCAGCATGAGGACGGCGGTGGAGATGCCGTGGTTGACCATGTAGAGGGTGGCGCCGCTCTGGCCCTGGGTGGTCATCGCGAAGATGCCCAGGATGATGAAGCCGAAGTGGGAGATCGACGCGTAGGCGACGAGTCGCTTGATGTCCTTCTGGCCGACGGCGAGCAGGGCGCCGTAGAGGATGCCGACCACCGACAGCACCAGGATCGCCGGGGCGAAGTACGTGGACGCGTCGGGGAAGAGGCCGAGGCAGTAGCGGAGCATCGCGAAGGTGCCGACCTTGTCGACGACCGCGGTGATGAGCACGGCGGTGCCGGCGGTGGACTCCCCCATCGCGTTGGGCAGCCAGGTGTGCAGCGGCCACAGCGGCGCCTTGACGGCGAAGGCGAAGAAGAAGCCGAGGAAGAGCGCCTTGCCCACCGTCGGGTCGATCGCGAGCTTCCCGTCGGAGACGGCCCGGGTGATCGTCGCCAGGTCGAAGGTGCCGCCCCCGCCGCTGCCGAGCCCGGCGCGGGCGGTGAGGGTGTACAGGCCGACGACGGCGGCCAGCATGACCAGGCCGCCGACCAGGTTGTACAGCAGGAACTTGACGGCGGCGTAGGAGCGCTGCCGCGCGGCGTCCGGCCCGCCCGCCCGGTCCCCGAAGCCGCCGATGAGGAAGTACATCGGGATGAGCATGGCTTCGAAGAAGACGTAGAAGAGGAAGACGTCGGTGGAGAGGAACGAGACCAGCACCATCGCCTCGACGGCCAGCACCAGGGCGAAGAAGCCCTGGGTGCGGCGCGGCCCCTCGAAGCTGTGCGGGTCCTCGGGGTCGGCGTCGTGCCAGGAGGCCAGCATCACCAGCGGCACCAGCACGGCGGTGAGCAGCGCCAGCACCACGCCGATGCCGTCGACGCCGAGCGAGAAGGAGATCCCGAAGCTGCGGATCCAGGTGTACGACTCGGTGAGCTGGTAGCGGTCGCCGCCCGGGTCGAAGCGGGCGGTGGCGACCGCCGCCAGGGCGAGGGTCGCGGCGGAGAAGGCCAGGGCGACGGCCTTGGGGGTGCGCCGCCTGGCCGCGGTGGTCGCGGCCGGCAGCGCCGCGGTGACGACCGCGCCCACCGCCGGCACGGCGGCGGTGACGGTCAGCAGCGGAAAGGGCATCAGACCGACCTCATCAGGAGAGTGGTGGCGACCAGGACCGCGGCGCCGCCGAACATGGAGAGGGCGTAGGAGCGGACGAAGCCGTTCTGCAGCCGCCGCATCCGGCCGGAGAGGCCGCCGACCGCGGCGGCGAGGCCGTTGACGAAGCCGTCCAGGCCCTTGCTGTCGGCGTAGACCAGGCCGCGCGTCAGGTACTCGCCGGGGCGGACCAGGACCGCGTGGTTGATGTCGTCCTGCAGCAGGTCGCGGCGGGCGGCGCGGGTGAGGGCGGAGCCGACCGGCGGGGTGACCGGCACGGGCTGGCGCCCGTACACGGCCCAGGCCCAGGCGACGCCGGCCGCGACGCAGGCCAGGGTGAGGCCGCTGACCGCGACCGGGCTCAGCGGCGAGTCGCCCTCGGCGTGGCCGGTGATCGGCTCCAGCCAGTGCAGGAAGGCGTTGTTGAGGGCGAAGAGGCCGCCCGCGAGGACCGAGCCCACCGCGAGGACGACCATGGGGACCGTCATCACCGCGGGCGACTCGTGCGGGTGCGGCTCGCGCCCCTCCGCGTCGGTCCGCCAGCGCTTCTCGCCGAAGAAGGTCATCAGCATCACGCGGGTCATGTAGAACGCGGTGACCGCCGCGCCGACCAGGGTGACCGCGCCGAGGATCCAGCCCTCGGTGCCGCCCTTGGCGAAGGCGGCCTCGATGATCCGGTCCTTGGACCAGAAGCCCGACAGGCCGGGGAAGCCGATGATCGCCAGGTAGCCGAGGCCGAAGGTGACGAAGGTGACGGGCATGTACTTCCTGAGGCCGCCGTAGTGGCGCATGTCCACCTCGTCGTCCATGCCGTGCATGACCGAGCCCGCGCCGAGGAAGAGCCCGGCCTTGAAGAAGCCGTGGGTCACCAGGTGCATGATCGCGAAGGCGTAGCCGACCGGGCCGAGGCCCGCCGCCAGCACCATGTAGCCGATCTGCGACATGGTCGAGCCGGCCAGCGCCTTCTTGATGTCGTCCTTGGCGCAACCGACGACCGCACCGAAGAGCAGGGTGACCGCGCCGACGCAGACGACGACCAGCTGGGCGTCGGGCGCCAGGTTGAAGATGGCCGCGGAGCGGGTGATGAGGTAGACGCCGGCGGTGACCATGGTGGCGGCGTGGATGAGGGCCGAGACCGGGGTCGGGCCCTCCATGGCGTCGCCGAGCCAGGACTGCAGCGGCACCTGGGCGGACTTGCCGCAGGCGGCCAGCAGCAGCATCAGGCCGATCGCGGTGAGCTTCCCCTCGCCCGCGTCCCCGGCCGTGGCGAAGACCGGGCCGAAGGCGAAGGAGCCGAACTGCGCGAACATCAGCATGATCGCGATCGACAGGCCGACGTCGCCGACGCGGTTGACGATGAAGGCCTTCTTGGCGGCGGTCGCCGCGCTGGGCTTGTGCTGCCAGAAGCCGATCAGCAGGTACGAGGCGAGGCCCACGCCCTCCCAGCCGACGTACAGCAGCAGGTAGTTGTCGGCGAGGACCAGCAGCAGCATCGCCGCGAGGAAGAGGTTGAGGTAGCCGAAGAAGCGGCGGCGGCGCTCGTCGTGGGCCATGTAGCCCACCGAGTACAGGTGGATGAGGCTGCCGACGCCGGTGATCAGCAGGACGAAGGTCATGGACAGCTGGTCCAGCTGGAAGCCGACGTCGGCCTGGAACCCGCCCACCGGCACCCAGGAGTACAGGTGCTGGTGGACCGGCCGCTGGTCGGCGGGCTGCGCCAGCATGTGGGCGAAGAGGGCCGCACCGGCCGCGAAGGAGGCGGTGGAGGCGAGGAGGCCCAGCCAGTGGCCGAGGCGGTCCAGGCGGCGGCCGCCGAGGAGCAGCAGGGCTGCCCCCGCGAGCGGGGCCGCGACGAGCACGGGGATGAGTGCGTTCACGGGTTCGTCTGCCTCCGCCTACAGCTTCATGAGGTTGGCGTCGTCGACGGACGCCGAGTGCCGGGTGCGGAAGATGCTGACGATGATCGCCAGGCCGACCACGACCTCGGCGGCGGCGACCACCATGGTGAAGAACGCGATGACCTGGCCGTCCAGGTTGCCGTGCAGCCGGGAGAAGGTGACCAGGGCCAGGTTGGACGCGTTCAGCATCAGCTCGACGCACATGAACAGGACGATCGCGTTGCGCCGGACCAGGACGCCGGTGGCGCCGATGGTGAAGAGCAGCGCCGCGAGGTACAGGTAGTTGACGGGGTTCACTGCTGCTCGGCCTCCTCGGTGCGGGCCCCGCTGCGGGTCTCCGGACGGGCTTCCTCGCGGGCGGCGTCGCCGGCCTCGTCCCCGGCGCCCGCGGCCAGCGGGACGCGGGCGGAGGCCGCCACCCGGCGCGGCGGGGGCGTGCGGCCGAGGTAGTCGGCGGTGGAGGTCTCCAGCTGCTCCATGCGGCGCAGCATGTCCCCGCTGACGTCCCGGATCTGGCCGCGGGCGCGCAGCGTCGGGTTGACGGTGAGGTCGGAGGTGGTGCCGTCGGGCAGCATGCCGGGGATGTCCACCGCGTTGTGCCGGGCGTAGACGCCGGGCGCGGGCAGCGGGGTGACCTGCACGCCCTCGCGGACGCGCCGGGCGGCCAGCTCGCGCTGGGTGGCCCGCTCCTCGGTGCGCTCCCGGTGGGTGAGCACCATGGCGCCGACGGCGGCGGTGATCAGCAGGGCGCCGGTGACCTCGAAGGCCCAGACGTACCGGGTGAAGACCAGCCGGGCCAGGCCCTGCACGTTGCCGTCGGCGTTGGCCTGCGCCAGGCCGGTGAAGGTGCGGAGGCGGGCGTTGGCGATGCCGGCCATGAGCAGCACGCCGAAGCCGGTGCCGCAGAGGGCGGCGGCCCACCGCTGGCCCCGCAGGGTCTCCTTGAGGGAGTCGGCCGAGGTGACGCCCACGAGCATGACGACGAAGAGGAAGAGCATCATGATCGCGCCGGTGTAGACGACGATCTGGACGACGCCGAGGAAGACCGCGCCCTGCGCCATGTAGCAGACCGCGAGGGCCAGCATGGTGGCGGCGAGGCAGAGCGCGCTGTGCACGGCCTTGCGCATGAGGACCATGCCGAGGGCGCCGCCGACGGCGACCACGGCCAGGATCCAGAACTGCACGGCCTCGCCGGTGGAGGTGGCGCCCGTGACGGCCGCGGCCAGGTGTGCGGTGGTCATGACCGGCCCGCCTCCTCGGCCTCGTGCCCGGCCGCGTCCCGGGACCGGGACTGGGTCTCGGTGCCGGGGGCGGCGCCGGTGACCTCGCCGCGGTAGTAGGCGCCCTCGTCGGTGCCGGGGTACATGGCGTGCGGCGGGGGGACCATGCCCTCGGTGAGGCCGGCCAGCAGCTGCTCCTTGGTGAAGATCAGGTCGGCGCGGCTGCGGTCGGCGAGCTCGTACTCGTTGGTCATGGTGAGCGCCCGGGTGGGGCAGGCCTCGATGCAGAGCCCGCAGAGGATGCAGCGGGCGTAGTTGATCTGGTACACCGCGCCGTACCGCTCGCCCGGGGAGTAGCGCTCCTCCTCGGTGTTGTCGGCGCCCTCCACGTAGATGGCGTCGGCGGGGCAGGCCCAGGCGCACAGCTCGCAGCCGACGCACTTCTCCAGGCCGTCGGGGTGCCGGTTGAGCTGGTGGCGGCCGTGGAAGCGGGGCGCGGTCTCCTTCTTCTGCTCGGGGTACTGCTCGGTGAGGCGCTTCTTGAACATGGCCTTGAAGGTCACGCCGAATCCGGCGGCCGGGCCCAACATGTCAGGCACCGTCGGCTCCCTTCGGGTCGGAGGTGCCGCCGCCCACGGCGGCGGGTTCGCCGGGCTCCTCCAGTGCGGGGGACGGCTGCTGGACGCGGCTCCTGCGCCGCGGTACGGGCGGGAGCTCCTGGCCGGGCATGGGCGGGACGGGGAAGCCGCCCGCCATGGGGTCGAAGGGCTCCTGCGGCTGCTCCGGTCCGGCCTTCTCCCGGCGCCGCAGGACGTCCCAGACCGACATGAGCAGGATGACCACGAGGATCGGCGCGCCGACGTAGAGGACGACCTGGGGGAAGCCGTAGCCCTCGTTGCGCAGCGCGCGGACGGTGGCGACCAGCACCAGCCAGACCAGCGAGACCGGGATGAGGACCTTCCACCCCAGCTTCATGAACTGGTCGTAGCGGAGCCGGGGCAGGGTGCCGCGCAGCCAGATGAAGAAGAAGAGCAGCAGCTGGATCTTGACCGTGATCCAGAGGATGGGCCACCACCCGTGGTTGGCGCCCGCCCAGACGGCGCTGACCGGCCACGGGGCCCGCCAGCCGCCCAGGAAGAGGGTGGAGGCGACGGCCGAGACGGTGACCATGTTGACGTACTCGGCGAGCATGAACATCGCGAACTTCAGCGAGGAGTACTCGGTGTTGAAGCCGCCGACCAGCTCGCCCTCGGCCTCGGGGAGGTCGAAGGGGGCGCGGTTGGTCTCGCCGACCATGGCCACGATGTAGACCAGGAAGGAGACCGGCAGCATCACCGCGAACCACCGGGGCTGCTGCGCCTCGACGATCTGCGAGGTGGACATCGACTTGGAGTAGATGAACACCGCGGCGAAGGAGAGGCCCATCGCGATCTCGTAGGAGATCATCTGCGCCGCCGAGCGCAGGCCGCCGAGCAGCGGGTACGTGGAGCCGGACGACCAGCCGGCCAGCACGATGCCGTAGATGCCGACCGAGGCGGTGGCCAGGATGTACAGCATGCCGATCGGCAGGTCGGTGAGCTGCATCGTGGTGCGGGTGCCGAAGATCGAGACCTCGTGCCCGGCCGGGCCGAAGGGGATCACCGCGAAGGCCATGAAGGCCGGGATGACGCAGACGATCGGGGCCAGGACGTAGACGGCCTTGTCGGCGCCGGTGACGACCAGGTCCTCCTTGAGGGCCAGCTTCACGCCGTCGGCGAGCGACTGGAGCATGCCCCAGGGGCCGTGCCGGTTGGGGCCGATCCGCAGCTGCATCCAGGCGACGACCTTGCGCTCCCAGACGATCGCGATCAGCACCGTGACGACCAGGAAGGCGAAGGTGAAGACGGCCTTGAGGAGCACCAGCCACCAGGGGTCGGTGCCGAAGAGGCCGGCCTGCTGCGCGGTGTCGGCGAGGGCCGCGGGGGTCATCGGTCCTCCTCCCCGTTCTCGGAGGGGTTCTCGGAGGGGTTCTCGGAGAGGCTCCCGGAGGGGCCCGCCGGGACGGCGGGCGCCGGCGCGACGGAGACGACGCTCCCGGTGCCGGTGCCCAGCGCCCGCAGGGCGCCGCCGTCGGTGGAGTTGAGCGGGAGCCACACCGTGCGGTCGGGCATCCCGGCGGTGACGGCGAGCGGCAGGACCACCGACCCGGCGGGGCCGGTGACGGCGACCGGGGCGCCGTCGGCGGCGCCGGCCTCGGCGGCGGTCGCGGGCGAGAGCCGGACGACGGCGGGGTGGCGGGTGCCGGCCAGGTGGACGTCGCCGTCCTGGAGCACGCCGCGGTCCAGCAGCTGGCGCCAGCCGCCCAGGACGGCCTGGCCGGCGGCGGGCCGCGGCACCGGGCCGCGGTGCTCGGCCGGGGCCGGGGCCCGGGTGCCGGTCCACGGGCCGAGGGCGTCCAGCTCGCGGCGGGCCGCGGTGAGGTCCGGGAGGCCCAGGTGGACGTCCATGGCGTCGGCCAGCATGGCGAGGACCTGCAGGTCGGAGCGGAGGTGCCGCTGCGTCTGCTGGTCCGGCTTGAGGGCGGCCTCGAAGAGCCGCACCCGCCCCTCCCAGGTGAGGAAGGTGCCGGCCTTCTCCGCGACGGCCGCCACCGGCAGCACGACGTCGGCGCGGGCGGTGACCGCGGAGGGCCGCAGCTCCAGGCTGACGAGGAACGGCACCGCGTCAAGCGCGGCCTCGGCGGCGGCCGGGTCCGGCAGGTCGGCGGTCTCCACGCCGCCGACCAGCAGCGCCCCCAGCTCGCCGGAGGCGGCGGCCGACAGGATCCGCCCGGTGTCGCGCCCGGCGTCGACCGGGATCGCGGCGATGCCCCAGGCGGCGGCGGTCTGCGCCCGCGCGTCGGGGTCGGCGGCGGGCCGTCCGCCGGGCAGCAGGCCCGGCAGCGCGCCGGCCTCCAGCGCGCCCCGCTCCCCGGCCCGGCGCGGCACCCAGGCCAGGCGGGCGCCGGTGGCGCGGGCGAGCCGCAGGGCGGCGGTGAGCGCGCCCGGCACGGTGGCGAGCCGCTCGCCGACCAGGACGACCGCGCCCTCGGCGCGGAGCAGGTCGGCGGCGCGGCCCGCGTCCTCGACCAGGGGCTCGTCGCCGGCGAGGGCGTCCAGCCACTCGGCCTCGGTGCCGGGCGCCGCGGGCAGCAGGGCGCCGCCGAGCTTGGCCAGGCCCCGGGAGGCGTGGGTGGCGAGCGAGAAGACCCGCAGGCCCCTGCGGGAGGCCTTGCGCAGCCGCAGGAAGACGATCGGCGACTCCTCCTCGGGCTCGAGGCCCGCGAGGAGGACTGCCGGGGCGGCCTCCAGCGTCCGGTACGAGACGCCCGCCCCGTCGAGGTCGATCCCGTGCCCGGCGACGGCGGCGGCCAGGAAGGCGGCCTCCTCGGCGCTGTGCGGGCGGGCGCGGAAGTCGACGTCGTTGGTGGCGAGGGCGACCCGGGCGAACTTGGCGTACGCGTAGGCGTCCTCGACCGTGGACCGGCCGCCCACCAGGACGCCCGCGCGCCCGCGGGCGGCGGCGAGCCCGGCGGCGGCCCGCTCCAGGGCCTCCGGCCAGGAGGCGGGGACGAACTCCCCGTCCTCGCCGCGGACCAGCGGGGTGGTGAGCCGGTCGCGCTGCTGGGCGTAGCGGAAGGCGAACCGGCCCTTGTCGCAGTTCCACTCCTCGTTGACCTCCGGGTCGTCCCCGGCGAGGCGGCGCAGCACCTTGCCGCGCCGGTGGTCGGTGCGGACCGCGCAGCCGGAGGAGCAGTGCTCGCAGACGCCGGGCGAGGAGACCAGGTCGAACGGCCGCGACCGGAACCGGTACGCGGCGGAGGTGAGCGCGCCCACCGGGCAGATCTGGATGGTGTTGCCGGAGAAGTACGACCGGAAGTCGTCGCCCTCGCCGGTGCCCACCTGCTGCAGGGCGCCGCGCTCCACCAGGTCGATGAAGGGGTCGCCCGCGATCTGCTGCGAGAAGCGGGTGCAGCGGGCGCACAGCACGCACCGCTCGCGGTCCAGCAGGACCTGGGTGGAGATCGGAACGGGCTTGGCGTAGGTCCGCTTGGCGCCCTCGAAGCGGGTGTCGGGGGCCCCGGTGGACATGGCCTGGTTCTGCAGCGGGCACTCGCCGCCCTTGTCGCAGACCGGGCAGTCCAGCGGGTGGTTGATGAGCAGCAGCTCCATCACCCCGCGCTGCGCCTTCTCGGCGACCGGGGAGGTGGCCTGGGTGCGGACGACCATCCCGTCGGTGACGGTCGTGGTGCAGGAGGCCAGCGGCTTGCGCTGCCCCTCAACCTCGACGATGCACTGGCGGCAGGCCCCGGCGGGGTCCAGCAGCGGGTGGTCGCAGAACCGGGGGATCTGGACGCCGATCAGCTCCGCGGCGCGGATCACCAGGGTGCCCTTGGGCACCTGGAGGTCGACGCCGTCGATGGTGACGGTGACAAGGTCTTCCGGTGGCGGCGCCGCGGCCGTCCCTTCCGGTGTGCCGGTGGTGACGGTCATTTAGGCGAGCACCCCCTTCTCCTGGGCGGGCCGGCGGGCGGCGTTTCCGTTGACGGCGGGCTGCCGCCCGGCCCAGACGGTGGACGCCGCCGGGTCGAAGGGGCAGCCGCGCTGGGCGATGTGCTGCTCGTACTCCTCGCGGAAGTACTGGAGCGAGGAGGTGATGGGGCTGGCGGCGCCGTCGCCGAGGGCGCAGAAGGACTTGCCGAAGATGTTGTCGGCGATGTCCAGCAGCTTGTCCAGGTCGGCCTGGACGCCCTCGCCGGCCTCGATGCGGCGCATGAGCTGCACCAGCCAGTAGGTGCCCTCGCGGCAGGGGGTGCACTTGCCGCAGGACTCGTGGGCGTAGAACTCGGTCCACCGGGTGACGGCGCGGACCACGCAGGTCGTCTCGTCGAAGACCTGGAGGGCCTTGGTGCCGAGCATCGACCCGGCGGCGCCGACGCCCTCGTAGTCGAGGGGCACGTCCAGGTGCTGGTCGGTGAACATCGGGGTGGAGGAGCCGCCCGGCGTCCAGAACTTCAGCCGGTGGCCCTCGCGCACGCCGCCGCTCATCTCCAGCAGCTGCCGCAGGGTCACCCCGAGCGGCGCCTCGTACTGGCCGGGGTTGGTGACGTGCCCGGAGAGGGAGTAGAGGGTGAAGCCGGGGGACTTCTCGCTGCCGAGCGAGCGGAACCACTCCTTGCCGCGGTGCAGGATGGCCGGCACCGAGGCGATGGACTCCACGTTGTTGACCACGGTCGGGCAGGCGTACAGGCCGGCGATCGCGGGGAACGGCGGCCGGAGCCTGGGCTGGCCGCGGCGGCCCTCCAGGGAGTCCAGCAGCGCGGTCTCCTCGCCGCAGATGTACGCGCCGGCGCCCGCGTGCACGGTGATGTCCAGGTCGAAGCCGGAGCCCTGGATGTCCCGGCCGAGCAGGCCCGCCTCGTACGCCTCGGCGACGGCCGCCTGGAGGCGGCGCAGCACCGGGACGACCTCGCCGCGCAGGTACACGAAGGCGTGGCTGCAGCGGATCGCGTAGCTGGCGATCACCATGCCCTCGATGAGGCTGTGCGGGTTGGCGAAGAGCAGCGGCATGTCCTTGCAGGTGCCGGGCTCGGACTCGTCGGCGTTGACGACGAGGTAGTGCGGCTTGCCGTCGCCCTGCGGGATGAACTGCCACTTCATGCCGGTGGGGAAGCCGGCGCCGCCGCGGCCGCGCAGGCCCGCGTCCTTGACCAGGGCGATGACCTCGTCGGGCTGCATGCGCAGCGCGGCGGCGAGGCCCTGGTAGCCGTCGTGGCGGCGGTAGGTGTCCAGCGTCCAGGGCCGGTGGTCGTCCCAGGTGGCGGAGAGGACCGGGGTGAGGAGCTTCTCCGGTCCCGCCTCCCCGACCAGGCTGTCGGCGGTCATCGGTCCTCGCCTCCTTCCGGCTCGGCGGGTCCGGCGGCGTCGCCGGTGCGGTGGGGGTCGGACGCGGCCGTCTCGGCGGGCGCGTCGTGCGCGGAGGGGGCGCCCTGCGACGGGCCCCCCGGCGCCGCGTCGGCGCCGTCCTGGTGGCGGGGGGAGACGACCCTGGCCGCGCCGCCGCCCGGCAGGGTCTCGCCGCGGGCGAGGCGCAGCCCGGCGAGGGAGGGGGCGCCGCCGGCGCCGGACGCGTCGAGCGCGCCGGGCCGCTCGTCGGGGAACCCGGCGAGGATGCGGGACGTCTCCCTGAACGTGCAGAGCGCCGCGCCCCGGGTGGGGAGGACCGTGTGGCCGGCCCGCAGGTCGTCCACGAGCCGCTTGGCGCTCTCCGGCGTCTGATTGTCGAAGAACTCCCAGTTCACCGTCATCACCGGCGCGTAGTCGCAGGCGGCGTTGCACTCGATGTGCTCGATCGAGACAGCGCCGTCCTCGGTGGTCTCGTTGTTCTCGATCCCGAGGTGCTCCTTGAGCTCGGCGAAGATCTGGTCGCCGCCGAGGACCGCGCACAGGGTGTTGGTGCACACCCCGACGTGGTACTTCCCGGCGGGCCGGCGCCGGTACATGGTGTAGAAGGTCGCCACCGCGGTGACCTCGGCCGTGGTGAGGCCGAGCTGCTCGGCGCAGAACCGGATGCCGGTGGGGCTGACCCAGCCCTCCTCGGACTGCACCAGGTGCAGCAGCGGCAGGAGTGCGGAGCGGGCCACCGGGTAGCGGCCGATCAGCTCCTTCGCGTCGGCGTCCAGCCGGGCCCGCACGTCCGCGGGGTAGTCCGGCGCCGGCAGCGCCGGCATGCCGAGCCCCACGGGCTGCGCCGCGGGCCCCTCGTGGGTCGTCGCCGTCTCGTGGGTCGTCACCGGTCCACGCCTCCCATCACCGGGTCGATGCCGGCCACCGCGACGATGACGTCGGCGACCTGGCCGCCCTCGCACATCGCCGCCATGGACTGCAGGTTGGTGAACGACGGGTCGCGGAAGTGGACCCGGAACGGCCGCGTGCCGCCGTCGCTCACCGCGTGCACGCCGAGTTCGCCCTTGGGGGACTCCACGGCCGCGTACGCCTGCCCGGCCGGGACGCGGAAGCCCTCGGTCACGAGCTTGAAGTGGTGGATCAGGGCCTCCATGGAGGTGCCCATGATCTTCCGGATGTGGTCGAGGGAGTTGCCCATGCCGTCGGGCCCGATGGCGAGCTGGGCCGGCCAGGCGATCTTCTTGTCCTCGATCATCACCGGTCCCGGCCGCAGCCGGTCCAGGCACTGCTCCACGATCCGCAGCGACTGCTTCATCTCCTCCAGGCGGATGAGGAACCGGCCGTAGGAGTCGCAGGTGTCGGCGGTGGCGACCTCGAAGTCGTAGGTCTCGTAGCCGCAGTAGGGGTCGGACTTGCGCAGGTCGTGCGGCAGGCCGGTGGAGCGCAGGATCGGGCCCGTCACGCCGAGCGCCATGCAGCCGGCCAGGTCCAGGTGGCCGACGTCGACCAGGCGGGCCTTGAAGACCGGGTTGTCGGTGGCCAGCTTGTCGTACTCGTGCATCCGGGAGCGCAGCAGCTTGACGCCCTCGCGGACCTGGTCGACGGCGCCGGAGGGGAGGTCCTGCGCGAGGCCGCCGGGGCGGACGTACGCGTGGTTCATCCGCAGGCCGGTGACCAGCTCGAAGATGTCGAGGATGATCTCGCGGTCCCGGAAGCCGTAGATCATCAGCGTGGTGGAGCCGATCTCCATGCCGCCGGTGGCGAGGCAGACCAGGTGGGAGGAGATCCGGTTGAGCTCCATCATGAGGACCCGGATCACGGTCGCCCGGTCGGGCACCTGCTCGGTGACGCCGAGGAGCCGCTCCACCGCGAGGCAGTACGCCGTCTCGTTGAAGAGCGGCGTCAGGTAGTCCATGCGCGTGACGAAGGTGGTGCCCTGCGTCCAGCTCCGGAACTCCATGTTCTTCTCGATGCCGGTGTGCAGGTAGCCGATGCCGCAGCGGGCCTCGGTCACCGTCTCGCCGTCGATCTCGAGGATGAGCCGGAGCACGCCGTGGGTGGACGGGTGCTGGGGGCCCATGTTGACGATGATCCGCTCGTCGTCCGCCCTGCCGGCGGCCGCGGCCACGACCTCGTCCCAGTCACCGCCGGTGACCGTGAAGACGCGCCCCTCGGTGGTCTCCCGGGTCCCCGCCGCGGCGGCCCCTGCTGTCTGCTGGCTGTCCGTCATCAGGAGTACGACCTCCGCTGGTCGGGCGCCGGGATCTGGGCGCCCTTGTACTCGACGGGGATGCCGCCGAGCGGGTAGTCCTTGCGCTGCGGGTGGCCCAGCCAGTCGTCCGGCATCATGATCCGGGTGAGCGCGGGGTGGCCGTCGAAGACGATGCCGAAGAAGTCGTACGCCTCGCGCTCGTGCCAGTCGTTGGTGGGGTAGACCGCGACGGTGGACGGGATGTGCGGGTCCGCGTCGGGCGCGGACACCTCCACCCGGACCAGCCGGCCGTGGGTGAGCGACCGCAGGTGGTACACCGCGTGCAGCTCGCGCCCGTGGTCGCCCGGGTAGTGGACGCCGCTCACGCCGAGGCAGAGCTCGAAGCGGAGCGCCGGGTCGTCGCGCAGGGTGCGGGCGACCTGGAGCAGGTGCTCGCGGCGGACGTGGAAGGTCAGCTCGCCGCGGTCGACGACGGTCTTCTCGACCGCCTCGGCGGGGCCGGCGCCGCGGCCCGCCTCCGCCTGCTCCTCCAGCGCGCCCTCCAGCTCGTCGGCGACCTCGTCGAACCAGCCGCCGTACGGGCGCGTACTCCCGCCCGGGAGCGTGACCGGGGCGACCAGGCCCCCGAAGCCGGAGGTGTCGCCGGTGCCCCGGGTGCCGAACATGCCGCGGCGGACGCCGATGACCTCCTCGCGGCCGCCCTCGCCGCGGGGGGCGGGGAGGGAGCCGTCGGCCTTCCCGTTCGCGCCGTTGTGGCCGTTCGCGCCGTTGTGGCCGTTCGCGCCGCCCGACCCGTTGGCGCCGCCGGCGCCGTTGACGCCGCTCACCGCAGCAGCCCCTTCATCTCGATCGTCGGGACCGCCCGCAGCGCCTCTTCCTCGGCCTGCTCCTCCGCCCTGCGGCGGTTCACGCCCAGCTTCTCGTGCTGGATCTTGTCGTGGAGCTTGAGGATCGCGTCCATCAGCATCTCGGGCCGCGGCGGGCAGCCGGGCAGGTAGATGTCGACGGGCACGATGTGGTCGACGCCCTGGACGATCGCGTAGTTGTTGAACATGCCGCCCGACGAGGCGCACACGCCCATGGAGATGACCCACTTCGGGTTCGCCATCTGGTCGTAGACCTGGCGGAGCACCGGGGCCATCTTCTGGCTCACCCGCCCGGCGACGATCATCAGGTCGGCCTGGCGCGGCGAGCCGCGGAAGACCTCCATGCCGAACCGCGCCAGGTCGTACCGGCCCGCGCCCGTCGTCATCATCTCGATGGCGCAGCAGGCCAGTCCGAAGGTGGCCGGGAAGAGCGACGCCTTCCGCACCCACCCGGCGGCGGTCTCCACGGTGGTGAGCAGGAAGCCGCTCGGCAGTTTCTCCTCGATACCCATGTGTTCGCCTCTCAGCTAGTCCCACTCGAGACCGCCGCGCCGCCACACGTAGGCGTAGGCGACGAAGACGGTGGCGATGAAGAGCAGCATCTCGACCAGCCCGAAGATCCCCAGGGCGTCGAAGCTGACGGCCCACGGGTAGAGGAAGACGATCTCGATGTCGAAGACGATGAAGAGCATCGCCGTGAGGTAGTACTTGATCGGGAAGCGCCCGCCCCCGACCGGCTGCGGGGTGGGCTCGATGCCGCATTCGTAGGCCTCGAGCTTGGCCCGGTTGTAGCGCTTCGGGCCGGTGAGTGAGGCCATCACGATGGATCCCACCGCGAAAGCCGCCGCGATGGCACCGAGTACGAGGATCGGCGCGTAAGCGTTCATACGCCCCCGCTCCCTCCGCAGGTCGTCCTTGACTGCATTCGGACCGTTCGGTTCCGGGCTCGTGATCACCTCATGTGAGGCAGTTCACAAACCCCGATTCGGCTGCATCCTATGCCCGTGCGCATGTGATCTGCGACACGCGGTTGCGGGTGGTCTTTGTGATCTACGCCACCTGACGATCGATCATGGTCGGTGAAGCGGGCACACTCTGCTCACAAGCGGTCCCGCTGCGTCATCACCGCCGGTGAAACGCCTGCTCGGAGGGGCGCTCCACTATCAGCCCACGCCGTCCCAGTGCAAATTTGTGACCCTCCGGATGGCGTGTTAACCGCCCTCACCCTCCCGGGTGGCCCCGGCCGCGCCCCCGCTTGACCGGTGCGCGCGGCGCCGCGGGACGGCCGCGCTCCCCCGCTCCCCTCCTGCCTCCCCGGCCCCCGGGACCCCGCCGTCCGGCGCGCGGCCGGGCCGGATTGCCCCCCGGTTCACAAGCGGCCGGGACCGCCGTGGCCCGGAACGGCCCCGCCCCGGGACGGCCGCGCCCGGAACGGCCGCGCCCGCCCCCTCGCGGCGGCGAGGGGGCGGGCGCGGGTCACGCGGTCCCGTCGCCGAGGAGCCGCTCGGACTCCTCCGGCGTCAGGGGGACGGGCGGCGGCCCCGGGTCGGTCAGCATCGCGAGGAGCCGGCGGCAGGCCGACGCCTCGTCCGGGAACCGCTCCAGCACCCGGCGCCGGCCGCGCTCGTGCACACCGACGGCCCAGCCGCCGGACGCCTCCTCCAGGTAGAGGCGGTCCGCCGGCCAGGGCCCGCCGCCCAGGCCCTGGATCTCGTACGCCGCGTCGGGGACCCCCGCGGCCCGGAGCGCCCCCCGAAGCCCCCGCCGGTCCCGGACGTCCGGGGCCCCGGGGGTCCCCGGGCCGCGCCCGGCGGGGCCGTCCGCCCCGGTCAGTTCGCCCGCTCCAGGTTGCCGCTGCGCAGCAGGCTGTTCACGGAGACCCCGGCCGGCAGCGTCGGGCAGAAGGAGCTGGAGGTCACGAACTGCACCCCCTGGCCGGGCTGCTCGAAGGCCGGGGCGGCCGGGCCGGCGCACACGGTGGTGTCCTTCTTCACCCGGTACAGGTGGTAGTTGTACGGGTACCGGGCGTCCTCGGTGTCGAGGTTGGACGGCGGGATCGACCGCTCCCCGTACTTCGCCCCCGCAGGCGCGAGGAAGCTGCCGAACTCGTTGCCGAACCGGTCCAGCAGCCGTCCCGGGTGGAGCGTCAGGGGGGCCGCGATGACGTGGCCGCCCGCGTCGTGCTCGAAGCCGTCGTCCGGCGGGTACCGCCAGTCGCCCCGGCCCAGGTCGCGGGAGGGGTCCCACCACCGGTTGAGGAACTCCACCGGTGTCAGGCCGCCCAGCCGCCGGTACCCGGCGAGGATGCTCCCGAGGACGCCGGTGCGCGGCAGTTCGGCGGGGCCGAGCCGCCAGTCGCCGCACACGAAGGGCGTCCGGACGGCGAAGGCGTACGGCGGCGGCACCAGCCCCAGGCACGGGGACCGGTCCGGCTCCGCCCCGTGGGGCCGCACCCGGCCCGCGGGGACGGCGGCGGGGACGGCGGGGACGCGCACGGCGGCCGCCGCGGGCGTCCGCGCGCTCGCGGGGGCGGTGGCGGAGGGGGCGAGGAACAGGGAGCCGGCGAGTCCGGCCGCGGCGGCCAGGCCCGCGGACCGTCGGAGCGAGCGCAACGGGACCTCCAGGGTGACGAGTGTCCGGAGGGCGTCGACCCGGGGCGGGGGGAGAGGGACCCGTCGGGACTGCACGACGCACCGGACTCATCACACGGGGACGGGTGGCGGGCGGCAATCGGGGCAGGGCCGGACGGCCGAACACGGCGTCAGGCGCCCGGGGCAGGACGGCGCGGCCGCCGGTCCGCCTCCCCCGTCCGCCCGCACACGCGTGCGGACGGGGGGCCCGCGGACGGGGGCGCGCGGACGCGGCGGGGCCCGGCCCGCGCGGCGGCGGACCGGGCCCCGGGACGGTCGGGAAGGCGTCAGGCGTTCGGCGCCACCTTCGCGAGGCCGTTGATGATGCGGTCCATCGCGTCGCCGCCCTGCGGGTCGGTCAGGTTGGCGAGGAGCTTGAGGACGAAGCGCATCAGCATCGGGTGGGTCAGGCCGCGCTCGGTGGCCAGGCGCATCACCCGCGGGTTGCCGATGAGCTTCACGAAGGCCCGGCCGAGCGTGTAGTACCCGCCGTAGACGTCCTTGAGGACCCGCGGGTACGCCTCCAGCGCGCGCTCGCGGCCGGCGGGGGTGGTCCGGGCGTGGGCCTGCACGACCACGTCGGCGGCGATCCTCCCCGACTCCATGGCGTAGGCGATGCCCTCGCCGTTGAACGGGTTGACCATGCCGCCCGCGTCGCCGACCAGCAGCATGCCGCGGGTGTAGTGCGGCTGCCGGTTGAAGGCCATCGGGAGGGCCGCGCCGCGGATCGGCTCGGTCATGTTCTCCGGGGTGTAGCCCCACTCGGCCGGCATGTTGGCGCACCACGACCTCAGCAGCTCGCGGTAGTCGATCTCACCGAAGGAGGAGGTGGTGTTGAGCAGGCCGAGGCCGACGTTGCTGGTGCCGTCGCCCATGCCGAAGACCCAGCCGTAGCCCGGCATGAGGGTGTTCTGCCCCTTGCGGCGGTCCCAGAGCTCCAGCCACGACTCCAGGTAGTCGTCGTCGTGGCGGGGGCTGGTGAAGTACGTCCGGTACGCGACGCCCATCGGGCGGTCCTCGCGGCGGTGCAGGCCCATCGCGAGGGACAGCCGGGTGGAGTTGCCGTCGGCGGCGACCACCAGCGGGGCGGTGAAGACCGCCGGCCGCTTCTCCTCGCCCAGCTTCACGGTGACGCCGGTGATCCGGCCGGTGCGGTCGTCCAGCACCGGTGCGCCGACGTTGGCCCGCTCGTACAGCCGCGCGCCGGCCTTCTCCGCCTGGCGGACCAGCAGCTCGTCGAAGTCGGCGCGCTTGCGGACCAGGCCGTAGTCGGGGAAGGAGGCCAGGTCGGGCCAGTCCAGCTCCAGGCGCACGCCGCCGCCGATGATCCGCAGGCCCTTGTTGTGGAGCCAGCCGGCCTCCTCGGAGACGTCGATGCCCATGTCCACGAGCTGCTTGACGGCGCGGGGGGTGAGGCCGTCGCCGCAGACCTTCTCCCGGGGGAAGGCCGACTTCTCCAGCAGCAGGACGTCCAGGCCCGCCCGGGCGAGGTGGTACGCGGTCGTCGCGCCGGCGGGCCCGGCGCCGACCACGATGACGTCGGCGGTGCCCTCGACGGGCCCGTGCGGCTCCGCGGCGGCGGCGTCGGCAGCGGTGGTCCGGTCAGCGGCGGTATCGGTCACGGTCGGCACTCCTGGCTGCTCTCGGCTCGTCCGGTCCGGTCCGGGTCCGGACCGGGTCAGTCTATGGGCCGTCCCCGGCCGCGGACCGGGCCGGGCGCCGGTGCGTCCCGGCGGCGCCCGGCGGAGGGGCGGGGCGGGCCGCCGGACGGGGCGGGCGGCACGGCGGCCGCGCGGGGCGGCGCGGGCCGGGGCGCGGCCGGTCGGGCGGTGGACGGGCCCCGACCGGCGAGCCCCGCCGCCGCCGCGGGCCCCGTGGGTTCTGCTGGTCGGACAGCCGACGCGAGGAGGGACCCGACCGATGAGCACCGCCCTGTCGTCCACCACCCCCGGCGGGCCGGGGCGCAGGGGCTTCCTCGCCGAGCTGCGCGACGCGGTGAGCCTGCGCGCCTTCCTGCTGATGACGGGCGTGCTGCTGCTCCAGGTCGGCTTCGTCGTCTCCTACATCGGGGCCTTCCACTCCCCCTCGCCGCACCGGGTGCCCGTCGCGGTGGTGGCCCCGCCGCAGGTGTCGCGGCAGGTGGTCGCCCTGCTGAACCGGCTGCCCGGCGAGCCCGCGCGGGCCACCGCCGCGCCCTCCGCGGCAGCCGCCCGGCGGCAGGTCCTGGACAGGACCGTCGACGCCGCCCTGCTGGTGGACGCGGCCGGGACGCGGGACACCCTGCTGGTCGCCTCGGCCGGCGGCCCGGCGGTCTCCGACACCGCCGCCCAGCTGGGACGGCGGATCGAGGTCGGCCGGAAGCGGGCCATCACCGTCACCGACATCCGCCCGCCCGCCCCGGCGGACGGGCGCGGGCTCTCCTCCTTCTACCTGGTGGTGGGCTGGATGGTCGGCGGCTACCTCGCCTCCTCGATGCTCGCGGTCAGCGCGGGTGCGCGCCCGGCCAACGCCCACCGGGCGCTGGTCCGCCTCGCCGTGCTGGCGCTGTACGCGGTGCTCTCCGGGCTGGCCGGGGCGGTGGTCGTGGACACCGTCTTCCACGCGCTGCCGGGGCACTTCGCCGCCCTGTGGGGGATCGGCGCGCTGGTGGTGTTCGCGGCGGCGGCGAGCTCCATGGCGCTGCAGACGCTCTTCGGGACGGTCGGGATCGGGCTGGCGGTGCTGCTCTTCGTGGTGCTGGGCAACCCGAGCGCGGGCGGGCCGTACCCGTCCGTCCTGCTGCCGCCGTTCTGGCGGGTGATCGGGCCCGCGCTGCCGCCGGGCGCGGGCACCACGGCGGTCCGCAACACCGTCTACTTCTCCGGGAACGCGACCACCGGCCCGCTCTGGATCCTGGGGGCCTGGGCCGCGGGCGGCCTGCTGGTCGGCCTGCTCGCCTCCGCCCGCCGGCGCGACGGCGGCGGCGTCCCCGGCTGACGGCCGCGGCAGCCGGCCCCGGGACCGGCGGCCCCCGGACGGCCAGGACCGGGCCGGGGAGCCGGACGGCGGACGGCGGACGGCGGACGGCGGACGGCGGACGGGACGTCGGGGGCCGGACGGCGGGGGTCGGACGGCGGGGGCGCGCCGCGGACCGCGGGCGTTCCCGAGATTTAACCTGCGGGGCCCTTCTGCCCGGTCGATCTACGCGCGTATCTTGGGCCGGGCGCTCCTCGGCCCCGGGCCGGGACAGCGGCCGGGGACACGACGGGCGCCGCCAGGCAAGCACTCTGACGAGCCGTCCGTTCCGAAGGAGACCCCTCCGGTGTCGCACACCCCCGACGCACCCTCCCGCCCCGCGAGACCCCGCCCCGCCCGGATGCGCAGGCGGCTGGTCCCGCTCGCGCTCACCGGCTCGCTGGCGCTCGCGGCCATGGGAGTCCACTCGGCGTCCGCCGCTCCCTCGGCCGACGCCGTCATAGCCGAGGTGTACGGGGGCGGCGGCAACTCCGGCGCCACGTACACCAACGACTTCGTCGAGCTGGCCAACGCCGGCTCCGCCGCGCTGGACCTCTCCGGGTACAGCGTGCAGTACCTGTCCGGCAGCCCCACCTCCACCTCGAAGTGGCAGGTCACCGCGCTCACCGGCTCGCTCGGCGCGGGCGGGCGCTACCTCGTCTCCGAGGCCGCGGGCGCCGGCGGGACCACCCCGCTGCCGACGCCGGACGCCTCCGGCTCCACCGCCATGTCCGGCACCAGCGGCACCGTGGCGCTGGTCTCCGGCGCGGACCCGCTGACCTGCCTGACGGCCGCCGACTGCGCCGCCGACGGCCGGGTCAAGGACCTGGTCGGCTACGGCACCGCCCTGGTCCGGGAGGGCTCCGGCCCCGCCGCGGGCGCCTCCAACACCGCCTCGGTGGCCCGGAGGACCCTCACGGACACCGACGACAACGCGGCGGACTTCGCGGCGGGGGCGCCGAGCCCCGCGAACTCCGGCGGCACCGGCACCACGCCGACCCCGACGCCCACGCCCACGCCGACCCCCACGCCCACGCCCACCCCGACGCCCACGCCGACCGAGACCCCCGTGACGGCCCGGATCCACGACGTCCAGGGCACCACCCGGGTCTCGCCGCTGGCCGGGAAGGCCGTCACCGGCGTGACCGGCGTCGTCACCGGCCTGCGCACCTCCGGGTCCAAGGGCTTCTGGATGCAGGACCCCCAGGCCGACGACGACCCGGCGACCAGCGAGGGCGTCTTCGTCTTCACCGGCTCGGCCCCGGCCGTGGCGGTCGGCGACGCCGTCACCGTCTCCGGCACCGTCTCCGAGTACTACCCGGGCGGCGTCGCCTCCGGGAACCAGTCGGTCACCGAGATCTCCAAGCCGGCCGTGACGGTCCTCTCCTCGGGCAACCCGCTGCCCGCGCCCGTGGTGCTGTCCCGGAAGAACGTGCCGGACGCCTTCGCGCCCGACGCGGGCGGCGGCTCGATCGAGGCCCTGCCGCTGCAGCCCGCCGCGTACGCACTGGACCTGTACGAGTCGCTGGAGGGCATGGACGTCCGGGTCGACGACACCCGCGTCGTCGGCGCCACCGACGCCTACGGCGAGCTGTGGGTGACGGTGAAGGGCAACCAGAACCGGACGAAGCGCGGCGGCGCCTACTACCCCTCGTACGAGGACCCCAACTCGGGCCGCCTGATGGTGCAGTCGCTCGCGCCGGCGGCGCAGCAGGCGTTCCCGAAGGCCGACGTGGGCGACACCCTCTCCGGCACCACCGAGGGCCCGCTGGACTACAACCAGTTCGCCGGCACCTACACCGTCGCGGCCCGCACCCTGGGCACCCTGGTCCCCGGCGGCCTGCAGCGCGAGGTCACCGACCCCGCCCTGGACCGCGAGGTCACCGTCGCCACCTACAACGTGGAGAACCTCGACCCGGGCGACCCGCAGGCGAAGTTCGACGCGCTGGCCGCCGGCCTGGTCACCAACCTCCGCTCCCCCGACATCGTCGGCCTGGAGGAGATCCAGGACGACAACGGCCCGGCCGACGACGGCACCGTGACGGCCGGCCGGACCCTGCAGAAGCTGGTGGACGCCATCGCGGCCGCGGGCGGCCCCCACTACGCGTGGCGCTCGATCGACCCGCAGAACGACAGGGACGGCGGCGAGCCGGGCGGCAACATCCGCACCGCGTTCCTCTTCAACCCCGAGCGGGTCGGCTTCACCGACCGCGCCGGGGGCGACGCCGTCACCGCGGTCGGTGTCACCGGCACCGGCGCGGACACCGCCCTCACCGTGTCGCCCGGCCGCATCGCGCCGGCCGACGACGCCTGGAAGAGCAGCCGCAAGCCGCTGGTGGGCGAGTTCACCTTCCGCGGGCAGACGCTCTTCGTCATCGCCAACCACTTCAACAGCAAGGGCGGCGACCAGGGCCTGACCAGCCGCTTCCAGCAGCCCGCCCGCAGCTCCGAGGTGCAGCGGACCAGGCAGGCGACGCTGGAGCACGCCTTCGTGGAGCAGCTGCTCGCCGCCGACCCGCAGGCCCGGATCGTGGCCCTCGGCGACCTGAACGACTACCAGTTCTCGCCCGCGGTGAAGACCCTGACCGGTGACGGGACCGTGCTCACCGACCTGGTGAACACGCTGCCCGAGCGGGAGCGGTACTCCTACGTCTACCAGGGCAACTCGCAGGTGCTGGACCACATCCTGGTCAGCCCGGCGGTGACCCACGCCCGGTACGACGTGGTGCACATCAACTCCGAGTTCGCCGACCAGGCGAGCGACCACGACCCGCAGGTGGTGCGCATCAAGCCGTAGTCCCGGCCGGCTGGTGCAGGCCCGCCCGCCCCCGGCGCCGAGCGCTGCGGGGTCGGGCGGGCTTCGCCTGCACCGGGAGAACGCACGGACCGCCCCGGGAGTTCGCGGGGCGGCCCGTCCTCTTCTCCGACGTGCCGTCAGCCCTCCTGCGGGGAGGCGGGCTTGGTGCCGCGGTGCAGCGCCACGACGCCGCCGGTGAGGTTGCGCCAGGCGACCCGGCCCCATCCCGCGGCCTGGAGCCGCGCGGCCAGCGCCGGCTGGTCGGGCCAGGCGCGGATCGACTCCGCCAGGTACACGTAGGCGTCGGGGTTGCTGCTGACGGCGGTGGCCACCGGCGGCAGGGCCCGCATCAGGTACTCGGTGTACAGGGTGCGGAAGGGCCCCCAGACGGGGCTGGAGAACTCGCAGATCACCACGCGGCCGCCGGGCCGGGTGACCCGCAGCATCTCGCGCAGCGCGGCGCCGGTGTCCTGCACGTTGCGCAGCGCGAAGGAGATCGTCACCGCGTCGAAGGAGTCGTCGGCGAAGGGCAGCCGGGTCGCGTCGCCCGCGGTGAGCGGCAGCTGCGGGTGCCGGCGCTTGCCCTCCGCCAGCATGCCCAGCGAGAAGTCGCACGGCACCACCTGCGCGCCGGCCGCCGCGAACGGCAGCGAGGAGGTGCCCGTCCCGGCCCCGAGGTCGAGGACCCGGTCGCCGGGGCGGGCGTCGACGGCGCGGGCCACGGCCCGCCGCCACACGCGCGTCTGCCCGAGGGAGAGCACGTCGTTGGTCAGGTCGTACTTGGCCGCCACGTCGTCGAACATCGCGGCGACTTCGTGCGGCTGCTTGTCCAGGGAAGCTCGGGTCACGGGGCCCATTCTTCACCCGGCGGCGGGGCCGGGCCGCAGGCGGGGCTCAGCGGCGCGCGCGGCGCCCGCCGCGGCGGCGCCGCCGGGAGGCCCGGGGGGCGGCCGGGGCCACGCCCTCCGCGGCGAAGACGGCGGTGGCGCGGACGGCGGACCGGGCCGGCCCGCGGCGCAGGGCCAGGGCGCGCCGGTGGCGGCGGATCCGCAGCAGGCAGACCACCAGCAGGCCGACTCCCACCGGCACGCTGGTCTGGGCCAGGCCTATGCCGGCCGCCTGGGGGTAGCGCTGCCCGCAGACCCGCACGGCGGCGGGGTCGGCCTTGGCGTACTCCAGGCAGACGGGGTCGCCGACCGCGGCCCCGGCGGGCAGCCGGAGGTCGGCGGCGGCGAGGGTGCGGCCGCCGGCGCGGTAGGACACCTGGCTGTAGGTGCCGGTGCCGGACGCGAGGCGGGTGACGGTGCCCCGGACCTTCACGGGGTCGGCGGCGATGCGGTCGGCCTGGTCGAGCTGGCGCAGGCCCAGCACTCCCATGCCGAGCGCCAGGACGGCGCTGAGCACGGCGGTGGCGTACCAGCCTCGGCCGATCCGGGGGAGGGACTCGGATCGCATCGTTCCTGCTTGCTGCCCCGCGGGGCATGGGGGGACGGACTCGGGCGGCGGACCCGCCGCGGGGGAGCGGCGGACTGATCGGGATCGTAGCGGCAGGACCGCCCCCAGGTCACGGCCGAGGATCGCGGACCGGACGGGCACGGGTGCGGGGCGGGCGGCTCCGGAGGCGCGTGTGCGCAGCTCAGAGGCGGTGCCGGGGGAGGACGCCGGGGACTCGGGACGGGGGCGCCGGGCGGGGGCGCGGGACCCCGGACCGGGGACGGCCCCGCCGGTCCCGGGGGGCGCGCCGGTACGGGAGGCGGTCAGCGCCGCCGGTGGACCAGCCGCCCGGCGAGCACGGTGGCGGTGCAGCGGGCGGCGCCGCCGCTCCGCAGGGCGGCCTCCGCGTCGCCGTCCGCGGGCACCTCGAAGACCGCCAGGTCGGCGCGGACCCCGGGGGCGAGCGGGCCGTGCGCGGCGGCGCGCAGGCCCCCGCCCAGCACGTCGAAGCCCGGCACGGCCGTGTCCGGCACGGCGGCGTCCGGCACGGCGGGGCCGGCCGCGCCGGGGCCGGCGGCGTCCGGCGGTCCCGGGGCCGTCCCGGCGGGCGGCGGGAGCACGGCGAGGCCGGAGCGGGCGACGGCGGTGCGCACGGAGGGCCGTCCGAACGGCCCGGACAGGGCGGTGGTGCCGTGGGCCAGCATCCGCTGCAGGCCGCGCCGGGCGCTCGCGCCCCAGCGGGCCTCGTCCGGCGCCAGAGCCGCGAGGGCGGCGCCGGTGAGCGGCGCGGTGCCGAGCAGGTCCGCCTCGCGCGGGTCGGGGTGGTAGGCGTGCTCCAGCAGCAGCCGCCCGTGCGGGTGGGCCAGCCCCGGGGTGAGCACGCCGCGCCAGGCGCGGACCCGGGCGCCCGGGTGGGCGGCGGCGAGCTCCCCGTACGGGCCGACGGCGGCCACCGTGCCGTCCCGCACCGCCACCGCCCCGTCCGGGAGGGGCGGGGCGGCGAGGGGCAGCACCAGGTCGGCGCGGTGCAGGACGATCACGGGCGGGCCGGGCCGGTGCGGGTCAGTTCGCCGAGAGGATGGTCAGCTCGGGGTGCGCGGTACCGCCCTCGATCGCCGTGGAGGCGATGTGGGAGGCGACGCGGGCGTCCACCGGGTCGTCCGCCGGGTCGTCGTGGACGACCAGGTGCTCGTAGGTGGTGGCGCGCTGGGCGGGGGTGCGGCCGGCGGCGCGGATGAGGTGGATGAGCTCCAGCAGGTTGGAGCGGTGCTTCGCCCCGGCGGAGGAGACGACGTTCTCCTCCAGCATCACCGAGCCGAGGTCGTCGGCGCCGTAGTGCAGGGTGAGCTGGCCGGCCTCCTTGCCGGTGGTCAGCCAGGAGCCCTGGATGTGGGCGACGTTGTCGAGGAAGAGCCGGGCGACCGCGATGATCCGCAGGTACTCGAAGACGGTGGCCTGGGTGCGGCCCCGCAGGTGGTTGTTCTGCGGCTGGTAGGTGTAGGGGATGAAGGCGCGGAAGCCGCCGGTGCGGTCCTGCACGTCGCGGATCATCCGCAGGTGCTCGATCCGCTCGGCGTTGGTCTCGCCGGTGCCCATGAGCATGGTGGTGGTGGACTCCACGCCCAGGCCGTGGGCGGTCTCCATGATCTCCAGCCAGCGCTCGCCGGACTCCTTGAGCGGCGCGATGGCCCTGCGCGGCCGCTCCGGGAGCAGCTCGGCGCCGGCGCCGGCGAAGGAGTCCAGGCCCGCCTCGTGGATGCGGCGGATCGCCTCCTCCACGGAGACCCCGGAGATGCGGGCCATGTGGTCGACCTCGGAGGCGCCGAGGGAGTGGATGACCAGCTGCGGGAACTCGCGCTTGATCGCGGAGAAGGCCCGCTCGTAGTACTCCACGCCGTAGTCGGGGTGGTGGCCGCCCTGGAACATCACCTGCGTGCCGCCCAGCTCGACGGTCTCGGCGCAGCGGCGCAGGATCTCGTCGAGGTCGCGCGACCAGCCCCTGTCGCTCTTCGGCGGAGCGTAGAAGGCGCAGAACCGGCAGGCGGTCACGCACACGTTGGTGTAGTTGATGTTGCGCTCGATGATGTACGTGGCGATGTGCTCGGTGCCCGCGTACCGGCGGCGGCGTGCGGCGTCCGCGGCGGAGCCCAGCGCGTGCAGGGGGGCGTGCCGGTAGAGGTCGAGCGCCTCCTCCGGGGTGATGCGGCCGCCGGCGGCCGCGCGGTCGAGGACGGCCTGGAGGTCGCTCGCGGAGGGTGCGGCGAGGGGCGCTGCGGGCTCGGACACCTGGCGTCCTTTCCTGGGAACAGGTCGTGGTCGTACGGCCGGCGGACCGCCGGACCAGCCTACGCCCCGCACCTGCGGCTCCCCCGCGGCCCCCGGGGCGGGGGCCGGGCCCGTCAGCCCTGCCGGCGCAGGTCCCCGGAGGGGCGGGTGCCCGCCTGGTCCGCGACCTCGACGTGGAGCGTGCCGCCGGGTCCGAGGGTGTAGGTCTGGATCTCGGGCGTGGCGGTGCAGTCGGTGTTGCCGCCGGAGGGCTCCTCCCGGACCGTGATCCGCCGGGGGCCGGCGGAGAGCAGCGTGCCCCGGCCGAGGCAGTAGGCGCCGCGGGTCAGGTGGGAGTCGTTGCGCGACTCGGTGACCACGTCCCCCGGGCCGCCCGCGCGGACGGTCACCCGGAAGGTGCTGGAGAGCGGGACGAGGGCGGTGGTGATGTCGCCCCGCCAGCTGCCGACGAGCGCGGCCGGCACCGCGCCGCCGCCGGGGGCGGCGGAGGCGCCGGGGTCGGCGGAGGCGCCGTACCCGGCGGTGGGGCGGCCCGTCCCGGCGGCGGCTCCGCCGGCCGTGGCGCCGCCCGTCGCGTCGTCACCGCTCCGCGCGGTGCCCCTGCCCGCCGTCGCTCCCCCGGTCGCGGTACCGGCGGCGGCCCCGCCGCCCCCGCCGCCGCCCCCGTGCCGGAGGACCAGCAGGACCCCGCCGCCGGCGAGCAGCAGCGCACCCGCCACCGCGGCGGCCCTGACGCCCGGTCCGGGGCGCCCGCGCCGCGGCGGCGGGACCGCGTCGGAGGCGGCGCCGGCCCCGGCCGCCCGGACGGTGGCCGGGGCCGGGCCGGGACCGGCGGAGGCGCCCTCCGCCGCGGGCCCCCAGTCCTGCGGGGGCGGCCCGAAGCTCCCGCCCGCCCGCGGCGCGCCGGCCCCTCCCCCTGCCCCGGCGCCGGTCCCGTCCGCCCCGGGGCCCGGCGGGACGGCCGCCGCGTCCGCGTCCTGCGGCCCGTCCTCCAGGTCCAGCAGGGCCACCGCCCGCCGCCCCACGGCCGCCGAGAGCGCCGCGGGCAGCCAGCCGTCACGCAGCAGGGGCCCGGCCGCGCCGCCCCCGGTCAGGGCGTCCCGCAGCTCCTCCGGGCCGGGCCGGGCGGCCGGGTCCTTGGCCAGGCAGGCCGCCACCGCCTCCCGCAGCGGCCCGGCGAGGCCGCCCAGGTCCGGCTCCTCGTGCAGCACCCGGTAGAGGAGGACGGCCGCGCTCACCCCGTCGCCGAACGGCGGGGTGCCGGTCGCCGCGTACGCGAGCACCGCGCCGAGGGAGAAGACGTCGCCCGCCGGGCCCGCCCCGCCGCCGGCGGCCTGCTCGGGCGACATGTAGCCGGGCGAGCCGACGACGTAGCCGGTGCGGGTGAGGGAGGTCGCGGCGTCGAGCGCGCGGGCGATCCCGAAGTCGATCAGCCGGGGCCCGTCCAGGGCCAGCAGCACGTTGGACGGCTTGACGTCGCGGTGCACGAGCCCGGCGGCGTGGACCGCGGCCAGCGCCTCGGCGAGGCCCGCGCCCAGCGCGCGCACCGAGCGCTCCGGCAGCGGCCCGGTGTCGCGGACCGCCGCGTCCAGGGCGGGCCCGGCGACGTAGCCGGTGGCCACCCACGGCCGGGGCCCCTCGGTGTCGGCGTCCAGCACCGGGGCGGTCCACGCGGCGTCGAACCGGCGGGCCGCCGCCACCTCGCGGCGGAACCGGGCCCGGAACTCGGCGTCGTCCGCCAGGTCGGAGCGGACCAGCTTGACCGCGACGGTCCGGCCGCCCGCGGTCCGTCCGAGGTAGACCCGGCCCATGCCGCCCGCACCCAGCCTCCGCAGCAGGCGGTACGCGCCGACCCGCCGCGGGTCGTCCGGCCCCAGCGGTTCCACGGCCCCGCCCCCTCGCTGTGCTCGCGTGCCCCTGTCGGACCGGACGGTACCCGCCGTCCGCCCCCGTGACCCGTCGGCGCGGCCCCTGTGCCGCAGATGTGACACGGCGGGGCCCGCCGCGGCGGCGGGGGCGGGCGGCGCGGCCCGCCTACGCCTCCAGCAGCCGCACCAGGACGTCCGGCGGGAAGCCGGTGTCGTGGGCGACCCGGCGGGCGAACTCGGCGATGCCGGCGAGCTGGCCCTCGCCGAGGGAGAAGTCGAGCGCGCCGGTGAAGTACCGCTCCAGCACGTCGGCGTCGAACGCCTCCCAGCGGGCGGCCTGCTCGGCCACCTTGGGGGCCTCGGCCATGGAGAGATCGCGGGAGGCGAGGAAGGCGCGGTGCACCTCGCGGACCGCCTCGGGCTCGCGCTCGGCGAAGTCGCGCCGGACGGCCCAGAGGGCGAAGACGAACGGCAGGCCCGTCCACTCCTTCCACATGGCGCCCAGGTCGTGGACCTCCAGGCCGAGGCGCGGCGCCTCGTCGAGGTGGGCCCGCAGGGCGGCGTCGCCGATGAGCACGGCCGCGTCGGCCTCGCGCATCATCTCCCCGAGGTCCGGGGGGCAGCGGAAGTAGTCGGGGCGCACGCCCTCGCGCTCCTCCAGCAGCAGCTGCGCCAGCCGGACCGAGGTGCGGCTGGTGGAGCCGAGGGCGACCCGGCGGCCGTCCAGCTCGGCGAGCGGGACCTGGCTGACGATCACGCACGACATGACCGGGCCGTCACTGCCGACCGCGATGTCGGGCAGCACCAGCAGCTCGTCCGCGTGCCGCAGGTACTCCACGCAGGTGATGGGGCCGATGTCGAGCGCGCCGCGCACCAGCAGGTCGCTGAGCTTCTCGGGGGTGTCCTTGGTGAGGTCCAGGTCGAGGAGGCTTCCGGTCCTGGCGAGCCCCCAGTAGATGGGGAGGCAGTTCAGGAACTGGATGTGACCCACCCGGGGCCGCGTGGGTACGGGGTGGCCGCCGACGGCAGTTGTAGTGTCCACCCTCCGCAGGTTATGCCCGCCCCCGGCGGGGGCCGCCGGGAGGGTCGCGGCGGGGGGCCGCCGGGGGCCCGCGAACGGGTCCGCGACCGGGTCCGCTACCGGGGCCCGACCGGGGCCGCCGGGGGTCCGCGACGGGGTCGCCGGGGGCGGGCGGCCGGGTCCCGCGGGGTGGCGAGCGACACACCCGGCCATGGTCAAGTCGTCCCTGGCGGGGTGGTGGACAGCATGCTACGGTTACCGCCAGTTGCAGTTTGATTTCCCTTGCAGTACTTGAAGCCTGCGGAGCATGTGACCGCGGGCTTTTCGTAGTTTTTCAGCAATGTGCAGAAACTCCGGGTGAACATTCGGAGGCAGGGCGATCAGCGCAGCGGACCGGGTACCACGAGGTGTGGTTCCCTTCACGTCCCTCGCAAGGAGAAACGGTATGGCGACCGGAACCGTCAAGTGGTTCAACGCCGAGAAGGGCTTCGGCTTCATCGCCCAGGAGGGCGGCGGCCCCGACGTCTTCGTCCACTACTCCGCCATCAACGCGAACGGTTTCCGCTCGCTGGAGGAGAACCAGAACGTTTCGTTCGACGTGACCCAGGGCCCGAAGGGCCCGCAGGCGGAGAACGTCACCGTCATCTGACCGTCCTCCGGTCTGATCGCCCAGGTGGCTCGAGCGGCACCGCTTGAGCAGCACCACTTGAGCAGCACCACCCAAGGGGGCCCGCGCGTGTCCGCACGCGACGGGCCCCCTGCCCTGTCCGGGCCGTTTGCCTCCGCCTCGTTATACGTATAACTTCACCGGGTGCGCTACCTCTCCCTGCTCCGCGGCCCGTACGTCGCCCGGCTGCTGCTCGGAACCCTCCTCGGCCGCCTCCCGGCCGGGATGACCGCCCTGGTCGTCGCCCTCGCCCTGCGCGGGGCCCACGCCCCCTACAGCCGGATCGGCGCCGTCACCGCCGCCTACGCCGTCGCCGCCGCCCTCGGCGGCCCGGTGCTCGGCCGCCTGGTGGACCGGGCCGGCCAGCCCCGGGTCCTGCTCGCCTCCGCCTGCGCCGCCGGCCTCGGCTACGCCCTGCTCGCGGTGGCGCCCGGCGACGCGGCGGCGGCCTTCGCCGGCGCGGCGCTCGCCGGGGCGGCGATGCCGCCGCTGGAGCCGTGCCTGCGGGCCCTGTGGCCGCACATCGTCGAGGAGCGGGAGCTCGACACCGCGTACGCCTTCGACTCCGCCTCCCAGCAGCTGCTCTACGTCGTCGGCCCGCTCGCCGTCGCCGTCGTCGCCGCCGCGGCCTCCCCCGCCGCCGCGCTCTGGATCGCCGCCGGACTCGGCCTGGCCGGCGCCCTGGTCGTCGCCACCGCCGCCCCCGCCCGCGCCTGGACCGCCCCGCCCCGCGGGGCCGGCGCCGGGCTCCTCGGCCCGCTGCGCTCCCCCGGCCTGGTGCTGCTGCTCGTCGGCCTCGCCGGGGCCGGCTGGGCGCTCGGCGCCCAGGCGGTGCTGTACGTCGCCTACGCCGAGGAGCACCGCGGCGGCCTGCCCGGCGGCGCGGGCACCCTGCTCGCCGTCGCGGCCTCCGGCGGCCTGGTCGGCGCCCTCGTGTACGGGGCGGCCCCCTGGCGGGCGGCCCCCGCAACCCGCACCTGGGTGCTGGCGTGGGTGATGACGGCGGGCTTCGCCTCCCTGGTGCCGCTGCCCTCCCCCGCGGTGATGACCGTGCTCTCCTTCCTCACCGGCCTCGGCCTGGCGCCGCTGCTGGCGGCGTCCTTCGGCCTGATCGGCGAACTGGCGCCGCCCGGCACCGCCACCGAGGCCTTCGCCTGGCTGGTCACCGTGGTCTCCACCGGCAACGCCGCCGGGGCCGCCGTCTCCGGCGTGCTGGTCGACGGCTCGCTGCGGGCGGCCGCCGTGTGCGGCGCGGCCGGCATCGGCGCGGGCGCGCTGGTCCTGTCCGCCGCCCGCCGCCGGCTCGTGCCCCCGGCCGTCCCGGCCCGGCCCCCGGCGCCGCACGGCGCGCCCGGGGAGGCCGCGGGCGCCCCCGCGCACTGACCCGGCCGCACCGCCGGACGTCGTGGCGGCCGGGCCCGCGGGTCGCCAGCGTGGGCGCATGACCGCTCTGCCCGACTGGATGCGCCCGCCCCGCGCCGAGGGCTGGCTCGCGGAGGACCTGGACCACCTTCCGGAGGCCCCGCGCCACACGGAGCTGATCGACGGAGCCCTCGTCTTCTTCCCCGTGACGGTCGACCTGGGCGCGCTCGTCACCTGGCGGTAGCCGTCGAGCCCCGCACCACCAGCGCCGTCGGCAGCGGCTCGGGCTCCACCGCCGGCCCTCCGGCCAGCAGGGCGGCCAGCGCGGCGACGCCCCGGCGGCCGAGCAGCTCGCCGGGCAGGTCGACGGTGGTGAGCGGCGGGGTGAGGAGCGCGGCGGCGGCGATGTCGTCCATGCCGACGACGGAGACGTCCTCGGGGATGCGCAGCCCCAGCTCGGCCGCGGCCCGGTACAGCCCGGCGGCCACCACGTCGTCGTCGCACACCACGGCGTGCGGGCGGTCGGGCCGGTCCAGCAGGCTGCGGGCGGCGGCGCGGGCCGCCGGCAGACCGTCGTTGAGGGCGACGCCGGCCTCCACGACCTCCAGGCCGCGCGCCGCCTCCTCGAAGCCCGCCTGGCGGGCGCGGAAGGTGTGGGCGGAGAGGGTCGACCGCAGGTGGCCGATGCGGCGGTGGCCGAGGGAGGCCAGGTGCTCCACGGCGGCGCGCATGCCGCCCGCGACGTCCAGCCCGACGGTGAGTCGCCGGGCGGCGCCGCGGGCGTGGGCGGGGTCGGAGTCGAGGAAGACCACGGGGGTGGACTCGGGCAGCTCGCCGAGCTGGCTGTCGTCCGGCGAGCAGACCAGCAGGCCGTCGAACTGGCTGGTGGTGGTGGCGCGGGCCAGGGTGGCACTGCTCCAGCCGGAGCTGACGACGACGGCCAGCCCGTGCGCCCCGGCCTCCTCGTGGGCGCCGGCGAGCACCCGGGCGAAGAACGGGCCGAGGATGTTGGGCACGGCCAGCAGGACCAGGCTGGTGCGGCCGAGCCGCAGCTGGCGGCCCGCGGCGTGCGGGCGGTACCCGAGGGTGCGGGCGGCGTCCCGGACCCGCTCGCGGGTGGCCTCGGAGACGCGGTGGGCGCCGCCCCCGTCGGAGAAGACGAGGGAGACGGTGGCCTGGGAGACGCCCGCGAGGCGCGCCACGTCGCGCCCCGTGGGGCGGCGGTCCCGGGCCGCCGGGGGCGTCGGGGTCGCGGGGGTCACCGGGGTGGCGGGGGTCACCGGAGTGGCGGGGGTCACCGGGGTGGCGGGGGTCACCGGGGCTGCCGGGCCGGGCGCGGCGCGGGTCAGGCGGAGGCGGCGCGGTTGGCGTCGTCGACCGCGTCCTCCTCGGCGTTCTGCCGGGCGATCCGCTCGGCGGTGCGCGAGCGCATGCCCGAGACGCGGCCGACGATCTGCTCCGACATGGCGTCGCGCTGCCGGCTGAGCACCACGTAGCTGATCGGCGCCGACACCAGGGCGGCCAGCAGCAGCAGGAAGACGATGCCGGCCTGCCCGGCCACCGGGATGACCCCGAAGTGGGCCAGCAGCACGCAGGCCAGGAAGCAGAGGACGAAGATGCCCGCCCGCAGGGACGTGTAGCGGAGCGTGGCGTGGGACTTGCTCACCGGTGGCCTTCCTCTCGGTACCGCACGGGGCCGGCCGTGCCGGTCCCTCCTCCAGTCAAGCACGCCCGGGGCGGTGCTCCGGTACGGGCCCGGCCCCCGCGCCGCGCCGCGCGGGTCACCGCAGGTCGAGCCACATGGTGACGTCGTCCCGGTCGTCGCCGTCGGCGACCCGGATGGCGCCGGGGACCCGGCCGACCTCCCGGTAGCCGCTGCGGCCGTAGAACCCCTCCAGGCCGAGGCCGCCGCGCAGGGTGAGCTTCAGCCCGGCCAGCCCCCACTCCCGGGCGACCCGCTCGGCCTCGGCGAGGAGCATCGCGCCGTACCCGCGGCCCTGGAGGCCGGGGTGGACCATGACCCGCTTGAGCAGCCGCCAGTGCTCCATGAGGTCGAACCGCTGGGACTCGAGGAAGAGCAGGGCCGCGAGCCGCCCGGTGGCGTCGTCGCGGGCGGTGAGGAGGCGGTCGGGGCCGTCGGCGACGCCGTCGAGCTGGCGCTCCGCCACGGGCCGCACCCGCTCGGCGGTGACGGGGGCGACGAAGCCGACGGCGCCGCCCGCGTTGCTGACGTCGGTCCACAGCGCGACGACCTCGTCGCGCAGGGCCGGGGTCATCTCGGGGTCGAGGGCGAAGGTGAGGTCCATGGCCACCGAGCCTAGGCCAGGCGGCGCCGGCGACGGCGCGGTGCCCGGGGCGGGGTCCGCGCCCGCCCCCCGGACGCGCCGGGGCCCCGGCCGCCCTGCGGGCGGGGCCGGGGCCCGGGTCGCTCCTGCCGCCTGACGGAGCGTCAGAGGCGCATGGCCTGCGGCTGCTCGCGGCGCTGCGGGTCCGGACCCTCGTACTCGCGGATCACCTCGTAGCGGGTGTTGCGCTCCACCGGGCGGAAGCCCGCGTCCCGGATCAGCTCCAGCAGGTCGTCGCGGCCCAGCTTGTTGGGCGTGCCGAAGTTGTCCGCGTCATGGGTGATCTTGTACTCGACGACCGAGCCGTCCATGTCGTCGGCGCCGTGGCTCAGCGCCAGCTGGGCGGTGGTCAGGCCGTGCATCACCCAGAACACCTTGACGTGCGGCACGTTGTCGAAGAGCAGCCGGGAGACCGCGAAGGTCTTCAGCGCCTCGGCGCCGGTCGCCATCTCGGTGCGGGCCTGCAGCCGGTTGCGGATCTTCCCGTCCTTGGAGTCGTGGAAGTCGTGCTGGTACCGCAGCGGGATGAAGACCTGGAAGCCGCCGGTCTCGTCCTGCAGCTCGCGGAGCCGCAGCACGTGGTCCACGCGGTGGCGGGGCTCCTCGATGTGGCCGTAGAGCATGGTCGAGGGGGTCTTCAGGCCCTTGGAGTGCGCCAGGCGGTGGATGCGCGACCAGTCCTCCCAGTGGGTGTCGTGGTCGACGATGTGCTGCCGCACCTCCCAGTCGAAGATCTCGGCGCCGCCGCCGGTCAGCGACTCCAGGCCGGCGTCGATCAGCTCGTCCAGGATCTCGTCGGCGGGCATGCCGCTGATCCGCTCGAACCAGTGGATCTCGGTGGCGGTGAACGCCTTCAGCGCCACGTTCGGCAGCGCCTTCTTCAGCTCCCGCAGGCTGCGCGGGTAGTAGCGCCAGGGCAGCGTGGGGTGCAGGCCGTTGACGATGTGCAGCTCGGTGAGCTGGTCGTTCTCCATGGCCTTGGCCAGGCGCACGGCCTCCTCGATGCGCATGGTGTACGCGTCCTTCTCCCCCGGCTTGCGCTGGAAGGAGCAGTACGCGCAGGAGGCGCTGCAGACGTTGGTCATGTTGAGGTGGCGGTTGACGTTGAAGTGGACGACGTCGCCGTTCTTCTCGGTCCGCACGTGGTGCGCCAGCCCGCCCAGCCAGGCCAGGTCGTCACTCTCGTAGAGCGCGACGCCGTCCTCCCGGGACAGCCGCTCGCCCGCGAGGACCTTCGCCTCCAGCTCGCGCTTGAGTCCTGCGTCCATGCGCGTCTCCGCCTCCTCGTTCCGTGCCCGGTGGCCGTGCTCCCGTGTCCGGTGCAACCACCTGAGCCTACGCCTGCCCGGTGCTCACGCCGCGAGCAGCTCCGCCAGCAGGCGGGGGTCGACGTTCCCGCCGCTGACCACGGCGACCCGGGTGCCGCCGGGCGGCAGGTCGGCGCCGCGGAAGAGGTGGGCGGCGGCGGCGACCGCGCCGGAGGGCTCGGCGACGGTGCGGGCCCGCCGGGCGAGCACGGCGACGGCCTGCCGGATCTCGTCCTCGGTCACCGTCACGATGTCGTCGACGTACGCCCTGACGTGCTCGAAGGGCAGCCGGCCGAGGGAGGTGGTGCGCAGGCCGTCGGCGAGGGTGCGGTAGGTGCGGTCCACGGGCCAGGCCACCAGGGCGCCGGTGCGCAGCGACTCGCGGGCGTCGGCGGCGAGCTCCGGCTCGACGCCGACGACCTTCACGCCGGGCATGGTGTGCTTCACGGCGGCCGCGACGCCGGAGATGAGGCCTCCCCCGCTGACGGGCACCAGGACGGTGTCCACGGCGGCGCCCAGCGCGGCGGCGTCCTCGGCGATCTCCAGGCCGACGGTGCCCTGCCCGGCGATGACGTACGGGTCGTCGTACGGCGGCACGTGGACGTAGCCGTGCTCCGCGACGAGCCTCGGCGGGAGGGTGTCGCGCTCCTCCGGCGGGACGACCAGCACCTCGGCGCCGTACGCGCGGGTGGCGTCGACCTTGACCGCCGGGGAGGTGTCGGGCATGACGACGACGGCCCTGACGCCGAGCCGCCGGGCCGCGTAGGCGACGGCCTGCGCGTGGTTGCCGCTGGACTGGGCGACCACGCCGCGGGCGGCCTCCTCGGGGGTGAGGGCGGCCAGCCGGTTGAAGGCGCCGCGCAGTTTGAAGGCGCCCGTGGGCTGCAGGTTCTCCGGCTTGAGCAGCAGGGTGTGCTGTCCGTCGTCGGCCCAGGGGCAGGGCAGCAGCGGGGTGCGCACCACCGTGCCCGCGATCCGCTGCCGGGCCTGCTCCAGCTCGGCCGGCCCCACCAGTGCCGTGCGCTCCGGTGCCGTGCGCTCCGGTGCCATGCGCCCGCTCCCGTCCGCGCCCCTCCCCGGGGCGCCTCGTCGTGGTGGGCCGCCGCGGCCCCGTTTGCCGCGCCGGCGGCCCCGTCCGCCGCCTACCGCTGCTCGGGCTCCTCCGGCGCGGTGGTCACCCGGTTCTCCCACTTGGTGGAGAGCACCACGGTGGTCCGGGTGCGCGCCACCCCGCGGGTGCCGGACAGCCGCTTGACGACCGACTCCAGGCCGTCGACGTCGGAGACGCGGACCTTGAGCATGTAGGAGTCGTCACCGGCGATGAACCAGCAGTCCTCGACCTCGCCGAGGTCCTTGAGCCTGCGCGCCACGTCCTCGTGGTCGGCGGCGTCGCTGAGCTGGAGGCCGATCAGGGCCGTCACGCCGAAGCCGAGCGCGGCGGGGTTCACCGTCGCCCGGTAGCCGGTGATCACACCCGCCTGCTCCAGGCGGTTGATGCGGTCGGTGACGCTGGGGCCGGAGAGGCCCACCAGGCGGCCCAGCTCCGCGTAGGAGGCCCGGCCGTTCTCCCGCAGCGCCTGGATGAGCTGTCGGTCCACCGCGTCCATGCTGTGCTCTCTCACCTACGCGGACCCTCCGCATCGTTGCCGAACCCGCGCTCCGGCATTCGGAATCCAAGGCTCCGGGGCGTCCCCGTCCCCGAAGTCCCCCAGAACATACTCCGTTCCGCGCACCCCGCTCACTCCCCCCGCCCGGGGGCGGCGCCGACCCGCTCCCCCGGCCCGCCGCTGCCGGCGTCCGCGGCGTGCCCGGCGGCCTCCGCGCGCGCCCCGCCCAGGGCGCCGCGCCAGCGGCGGTAGAGGGTGTGCGGGACCCCGGCCGCGTCCAGGACCCGGCCGGCGACGAAGTCCACCAGCTGCTGCGCGGTGGAGCCGCCCGCGTAGAAGGCGGGCGACGCCGGGAGGACCACCGCGCCCGCCTCGTCCAGCGCCACCAGCTGGCGCAGGGTCTGGCCGTTCAGCGGGGTCTCGCGCACCGCGACCACCAGCGGGCGCCGCTCCTTGAGCGTCACCGAGGCGGCCCGCTGCAGCAGGTCCTTGGAGAGGCCGAGCGCGATCCCGGCGACGGAGGCGGTGCTGGCGGGCACCACGAGCATCCCCTTGGCGGGGTACGAGCCGCTGGACGGCCCCGCCGCCAGGTCGCCCGCGGGCCAGTACCGGACCCGGTCCAGGCCGGCGGGGGCCTCCGGGGCCGGGGAGTCGCCGAGGCCCTGCGCCAGCCACGCGCCCAGGTCGTCGCGCCAGTGGCCGTCACGGAAGGAGATCCCGGTCTCGTCCAGGATGGTGAGGCGGGCCGCCCGGCTCACCACCAGGTCGACGTCCTCGCCCGCTGCCAGCAGCGCCCGGACCACCGAGGCCGCGTAGGGCGTGCCGGACGCCCCGGACACGCCGACCACCCACGGCCGCCGCGGCCGCTCCTGCTGCTGCACTGCCGCCGACTCAGCCACACCCGCACTCTACCTTCGGCACCTTCGATCCGAAGGCGGCGGCCCGTCGGCGGGGCGGCACCCGGGGGCGCCGGAGGCCGTGGCCGGGCTAGACCCCCAGACCGCGCAGGACGAGGTCCAGCAGGGCGAAGCAGAAGAGCGCGATGCCGACGAAGCCGTTGACCGTGAAGAAGGCCCGGTTGAGCCGGGAGAGGTCGTCCGGCCGGACGATGGCGTGCTCGTACAGGAAGGCGCAGGCCACGACGGCGAGGCCGAGCCAGAAGGCCGGTCCGGCGTCGGTGAGGACGGCGTACCAGGCGAGCAGGCCCGTTGTGACCACGTGGGAGGCGCGTGCGCCGTTCAGGGCGGCCGCGATGCCGAAGCGGGCCGGGACGGACCTCACCCCGTGGGCGCGGTCGGCGGCGACGTCCTGGCAGGCGAAGATCAGGTCGAAGCCGCCGATCCAGACGCCGACGGCCAGGCCGAGCACCACCGCGTCCCACGACCAGGTGCCGGTGACGGCGATCCAGGCGCCGACCGGGCCCATGGCCTGGGCGAGGCCGAGGATGGCGTGCGGGAAGTCCGTGAACCGCTTGCCGTACGGGTAGACCACCATCGGCACGACCGCGACCGGCGCCAGGGCCAGGCAGAGCGGGTTGAGCAGGGCGGCCGCGCCGAGGAAGACGGCCAGGGCGACGAGGGCGCCGGTCCAGGCCGAGCGGACGGAGACGGCGCCGGTGACCAGTTCGCGGCCCGCGGTGCGGGGGTTCCGGGCGTCGATCTCGCGGTCGATGATCCGGTTGGCGGCCATGGCGAAGGTCCGCAGGCCGACCATGGCGAGGGTGACCAGCAGCAGGTCGAGCCAGCGCACCGTGCCGCCGTCGAGGTGCATCGCGGTGAGCGCGGCGATGTAGGCGAAGGGCAGCGCGAAGACCGAGTGCTCGATCATCACCAGGCGCAGGAACGCCCGGGTGCGGCCGGGGGCGGGCGCGGCCGGGGGCGGGGTCGCGTGCCCGAGGGCGTCGGCGGCGCTGCTCACAGGCCGTACTCCTTCCAGCGCCGGGTCACCAGGTCGGCGGTGTCCGGGTCGGACAGGACCATCTCGGGCCAGCCGCCGTCGCGGGTGTAGCCCTCGGCCGGCAGCTTGCGGGTGGCGTCGATACCGGCCTTGCCGCCCCAGAACTGCTGGTAGGAGGCGTGGTCCAGGTGGTCGACCGGCCCCTCGACCACGACCAGGTCGCGGCTGTAGTCGGTGTTGCCGAAGGCCCGCCAGGCGACCTCGTGGTAGTCGTGCACGTCGCAGTCCGAGTCCACCACGACGATGAGCTTGGTCAGCGACATCATGTGGGCGCCCCAGATGGCGTGCATGACCTTCTGGGCGTGCTTGGGGTACTTCTTGTCGATCGAGACGATCACGCAGTTGTGGAAGCCGCCGGCCTCGGGCAGGTCGTAGTCGACGATGTCCGGGACGATGATCTTCAGCAGGGGCAGGAAGAACCGCTCGGTGAACTTCCCCAGCGGCCCGTCCTCGGTCGGCGGCCGGCCCACCACGATGGACTGGAGGAGCGGGCGGCGGCGCATGGTGACGCAGTCGATCGTCAGCGCCGGGAAGGGCTCCTGCGGGGTGTAGAAGCCGGTGTGGTCGCCGAACGGGCCCTCCGGCAGCATCTCGCCGGGCTCCAGCCAGCCCTCCAGCACCACCTCGGCGTCGGCGGGCACCTGGAGCGGCACCGTCCGGCAGTCCACCATCCGCACCCGCTCGCCCTGCACGAAGCCGGCGAACATGTACTCGTCGATGTCGCCGGGCAGCGGCGCGGTGGCGGCGTACGTCACGGCGGGCGGGCAGCCGAAGGCGATGGCCACCGGCAGGCGCTCGCCGCGCCGGGCGGCCACCTGGTAGTGGTTGCTGCTGTCCTTGTGGATCTGCCAGTGCATGCCGATGGTGCGCCGGTCGTGGCGCTGCAGCCGGTACAGGCCGAGGTTGCGCACCCCGGTCTCGGGGTCCTTGGTGTGGGTCAGGCCCAGGTTGAAGAAGGACCCGCCGTCCTGGGGCCAGGTGAAGAGGGCCGGGAGCTGCTCCAGGTCGACGTCGTCGCCGGTGAGGACGGTCTCCTGCACCGGCGCGTCGCCCGGCTTGACCTTGCGCGGCGGCACGTGCGCCATGGACGCGAGCTTGCCGAAGGCGTCGCGGAAGCCGGTGAAGCCCTGCGGCAGCTCGGGCTTGAGCAGTCCGGCGATCCGCTGCCCGATCTCGTCGGCGGACTTCAGGCCGAGCGCCTTGGCCAGCCGCCGCTCGGTGCCGAAGACGTTCATGGCCAGCGGCATCGACGAGCCCTTGACGTTCTCGAAGAGCAGCGCCGGGCCCTTGGCCTTCTGCACCCGGTCGACGATCTCGCCGACCTCCAGGTAGGGGTCGACCTGCGCCTTGACGCGTTTCAGCTCGCCCTCGCGCTCCAGCGCCCGCAGGAAGGACCGAAGGTCGTCGTATGCCATGCCTGCCAGTATCCGCCACCCACTACCCTGGACCCGCCATGAGGTCCCCCTGGGCCGTGTCCGTACCGGGGGAGATGCACCGCCGTGCTGAGGTACCTGCCGTTCCTGATCGTGCTCGCCCTGTGGGTCTGGGCCTTCGTCGACTGCCTGATCACGCCCGAGGAGGAGGTCCGCCACCTGCCCAAGGTGGTGTGGATCCTCGTCATCCTCTTCCTCGGCGAGGTGCTGGTCGGCCCGATCGCCTGGCTGGTCGCGGGCCGGGCGCGCGTCGGCGCGGCGCGCCGGCGGGCGCCGTGGCCGTCGGACGCCGACGGCCGCCCGGAGGACGGGCGGCCGCAGCGCCGCGTGCTGGCACCGGACGACGACCCGGAGTTCCTGGCCTCGCTCGGGAAGCACAACGCGGCCCACGAGGACATGCTGAAGCAGTGGGAGTCCGACCTGCGCCGCCGCGAGGAGGAGCTGCGGCGCCGGGCGGACCGCGCCGACGAGGCGGACGGCGGCCGGGGGGCCGAGGACTGACCTCCCGCCGGGCCGCCCCCGCGGGCGGGCCGGGCGGGCGCCGTGCCCGCGGGCGGGACCGGCGCCGTGCCCGCGGGGCGGGGTGACGGCGCGCCCGGGTGACGGTGCGCCCGGGTGACGGTGCGTCGTACGGCGGCGGCGCGCCGGGCCGCCGCACGTGCGTTGCCGCGGCGCCCCGGGGCCGGGAGAGTGGGGGCATGGGCGAGGCGGCGGATCTGCGGGCGATGCTGGCGGTGGCGGTCGAGGAGGCGCGGGCCGGGCTGGCCGAGGGCGGGATCCCGATCGGGGCCGCCCTGTTCGGCCCGGACGGCGAGGTGCTGGGGCGCGGCCGCAACCGCAGGGTGCAGGACGGCGACCCGTCGCTGCACGCGGAGACCGCGGCGTTCCGGGCGGCGGGCCGCAGGCGCGGGTACGGCCGCACGACGATGGCCACGACGCTGTCCCCGTGCTGGTACTGCAGCGGGCTGGTGCGGCAGTTCGGCATCGGCCGGGTCGTGGTGGGCGAGGCTTCGACCTTCTCCGGCGGCCACGACTGGCTGCGCGGGCACGGCGTGGAGGTCGTGGTGCTGGACGACCCGGAGTGCACCGCCCTGATGGAGCGGTTCGTCCGGGAGCAGCCGGAGCTCTGGTTCGAGGACATCGGGGACTGACCCGGGGCCGGCCGGCCCCCGGAGGGGCGCACCGGGCCGGAGGGGCGCACAGGGCCGGAGGGGCGCACCGCACGGGTGCCGGGCGCCGGAGGGGCCCGCGTCACTCGTTCGGAGCCGCGGGGGCGGACCGGCTGCGACGGCCTCCGCACCCCGCCCCGATTCACCCGTACGGAGTACACGGCGGCGGGCGGGGCGCTACCGCGGACGGCGCGCGCAGGGCGGACGCCGTCCCGGCCGAACTCGGCGTCCACCGGGCCCGGAGGGCGGTTCCGGACAGGCGGAGGCGCACCTGTCGCCCCGTTTGTGCACATTGGCCGCGGTGTGCTCCTGTCCGGCTCGGACATGGAATCCGGCCGGACCTTGTACGGAATCGACCCCCGCGCGGCGAGCGGACCGCTCGTAAGGTCGTAAGGGAAGTGTTCGCAGCCGCCGCAGCCGATCCTGCTGTCGCGGGCCGCCCCCCACGACGCCGTGGGGGAGCCGCCGAACCGGCCGTCGAGCGATTCCGGACAGACATGGAGTGGTGGGAGATGACGGTTCTGCAAGAGGCGACCACCGGGGAGGCGGCCGAACCCGCCGCCGAGGCCCCGGCAGACGCGCGGGGGCGGGTCGCCGAGCTGCGCGACATCAGGAAGCAGGCCGTCGACGGTCCGAGCGAGGCGGCGACCGCGGCCCAGCACGCGAAGGGCAAGCTGACCGCCCGCGAGCGGATCGCCCTGCTGCTGGACGAGGACTCCTTCAACGAGGTGGAGCCGCTGCGCCGCCACCGGGCGGCCGGCTTCGGCCTGGAGGCGAAGAAGCCGTACACCGACGGCGTGGTCACCGGCTGGGGCACCGTCCACGGCCGCACGGTCTTCGTGTACGCCCACGACTTCCGGATCTTCGGCGGCGCGCTGGGCGAGGCCCACGCCCAGAAGATCCACAAGATCATGGACATGGCCATCGCGGCCGGGGCGCCCCTGGTCTCCCTCAACGACGGCGCCGGCGCCCGCATCCAGGAGGGCGTCACCGCGCTCGCCGGCTACGGCGGCATCTTCCAGCGCAACACCCGCGCCTCCGGCGTCATCCCGCAGATCTCGGTGATGCTCGGCCCGTGCGCCGGCGGCGCCGCCTACAGCCCCGCGCTGACCGACTTCGTCTTCATGGTCCGCGAGACCTCGCAGATGTTCATCACCGGCCCCGACGTCGTCAAGGCCGTCACCGGCGAGCAGATCTCCCAGAACGGCCTCGGCGGCGCCGACGTGCACGCCGAGGTCTCCGGCGTCGCCCACTTCGCCTACGACGACGAGCAGACCTGCCTGGAGGAGGTGCGCTACCTCCTCTCGCTGCTCCCGCAGAACAACCGCGAGACCCCGCCGCCGGTGGCGACCGACGACCCGGCCGACCGCCGCTGCGAGTCGCTGCTCGACCTGGTGCCCGCCGACGGCAACCGGCCGTACGACATGCGCAAGGTCATCGAGGAGGTCGTCGACGACGCCACCTTCATGGAGGTCCACGAGCGCTGGGCCACCAACGTGATCTGCGCCCTGGCCCGCCTGGACGGCCAGGTGGTGGGCATCATTGCCAACCAGCCGCAGTCGCTGGCCGGCGTGCTGGACATCGAGGCGTCCGAGAAGGCCGCCCGCTTCGTCCAGATGTGCGACGCCTTCAACATCCCGCTGCTGACCCTCCTCGACGTGCCCGGCTTCCTGCCCGGCGTCGACCAGGAGCACGGCGGCATCATCCGCCACGGCGCCAAGCTGCTCTACGCCTACTGCAACGCCACCGTGCCGCGCATCCAGCTGATCCTGCGCAAGGCCTACGGCGGCGCCTACATCGTCATGGACTCGCGCAGCGTGGGCGCCGACCTGTCCTACGCCTGGCCCACCAACGAGATCGCCGTGATGGGCGCCGAGGGCGCGGCCAACGTCATCTTCCGCCGGGAGATCGCCGCCGCCGAGGACCCCGCGGCCAAGCGGGAGCAGATGGTCAAGCACTACAAGGCCGAGCTGATGCACCCCTACTACGCGGCCGAGCGCGGCCTGGTCGACGACGTCATCGACCCCGCCGACACCCGCAGGGTCCTCATCGCCTCCCTGGCCATGCTCCGCACCAAGCACGCCGACCTGCCCTCCCGCAAGCACGGCAACCCGCCCCAGTGACCGGCACCGTCGAAACGCCCGAAGGAGCACCGCCGATGACCCAGGTCGTCCCAGCGTTCCAGATCGTCAGGGGCAGCCTCACCGACGAGGAGCTGGCCGCCCTCACCGCCGTCCTCCTCGCCCGGGCCGCCGCCGGCGGCGGCGCCCGGCAGCAGGCCGTCCGGCCCGAGCCCGTCGCCCGCTGGCAGCGCCTGGAGCGCCGCCCCTCCTACGACTCGCCGCTCAGCTGGCAGACCGCCGCCTGACACCCGGTACGCACGGAGGCGGCCCGGCACCCCTCGCGGGGGTGCCGGGCCGCCTCCGTGCGTGCGGGCGGGGGTACGGGGTCAGCCGACGCCGGCGTAGGAGTGCTTGCCGGTGACGAAGATGTTGACGCCGTAGTAGTTGAAGAGGAAGCAGGCGAACGCCAGGAGCGCCAGGTAGGCGGCCTTGCGGCCCTTCCAGCCGGCGGTGGCGCGGGCGTGGAGGTAGGCGGCGTAGGCGACCCAGGTGATGAAGGACCAGGTCTCCTTGGGGTCCCACTCCCAGTAGCGGCCCCACGCCTTCTCGGCCCAGATGGCGCCCGCGATGATGGTGAACGTCCACAGCGGGAAGATCACCGCGTTGATACGGTACGCCAGCTTGTCGAGGGTGCCCGCCGCCGGCAGCCGCCGCCACACGGACGGCGCGACGCCCAGCGGGCCGCCGTCCTTTCCGGCCGCGGCCCGCTTCTCGTAGGCGTCCTTGAGCAGGTACAGCGCGGTGGCCACGAAGGCCGCGTAGAACGCGCCGCCGCAGACGATCGCCGCCGAGACGTGGATGGCCAGCCAGTAGGAGTGCAGCGCCGGGACGAGCTGCTCGGAGTCCGTGTACAGGACCGTGACGGCCAGGCCCAGCGTCAGCAGCGCGGAGAGCACCACCGGCAGGCCGAGCCAGCGCACCTTTTTCCCGGCCGCCAGCAGCCCCAGGTAGGCCAGGACGGCGGTCAGGGCCAGGGCGCAGGAGAACTCGTACATGTTCCCCCACGGCCAGCGCGTCACCGACAGGCCGCGGGTGAGCACGCCGCCGAAGTGGACCAGCGCGCCGAGCACGGTGAGGGAGACCGCCATGCGGCCCAGCAGGTCCGCCTGCTCGTCGGTGCCGGCCGCGCCCGGCCCGTCGGCCTCGTCGCCGCCGCGGCCGCTGGTGACCACGGCGGCGCCCTCGCCGGCCAGGGCCGTGCGGGTGAGCGTGGTGGTGCCGCCGCCCGCGGAGGCGACGGTGACGGTGACCTTCCGGGCCCCGGCGGGGCGCGCGGCGGCCGCCGCGGCCTCGGCGAGCGAGCCGCCCTGCTCGGCGGAGCGGCGGGCGACGGCTCCGCGGCTGCCGAAGGTCCACTCGAAGCAGTGGGCGAGCATCGCCAGCAGGTACACGGCCATCGCCGAGTAGATCAGGTAGTTGGAGATGTTGGCCAGGTGTTCGTTGACCGCCGTGGCAAGGACCACTGTCAACCCCTCTCCTCGGTCGTCCCGGATCCGTGGGGCCGCGCCTCCGCGTGCTCACGGGTCCCTGCGTCGTTCCGGTCTTCTGCGCCGTCCCGGTCTTCTGCGCCGTCCCGGTCCCCGGGGCCGTTCCGGTCCTGCGGGCCGTCGGGGTCCTGCGGACCGTCCTCGGCGGCGGGTGCGTCGTCCTGGAGGGCGACGGCGAGCTCGGCCAGCTCCTCGGCGATCCTCGCGGACTCGCTGCGGGCCAGGCCCGCCGTCTCCACGACGGTGGCGCCCCCGACGGCCGAGGCGCGGACCCACACCCTGCGGCGCTGGATCAGCAGGGAGCCGATCAGGCCGAGCACGGCGAGCACCGCGCTGCCCAGGGCCACGGCGTTGCCGGGGCGGTGGGCGATGGTGAAGCTGGCCCACTGCTGGTAGCCGTCGAAGGTGAGGGTGCCGTAGCCGTCGGGGAGCTTCCAGCCCTGGCCCGGCTTGAGCGCGGCCCTCGCGAGGTCGCCGTCCTGCCGGAGCTGCTTCATGTGGCTGGTGTCGAGCTGGTACACGTTCTGCGGGATGCCCGCGTCGGTGCCCAGGTCGCCCGCCCAGGCGGTGAGGATCAGCTTGGGGTCGGCGGCGGCGGGGAAGAGCGAGTTCCAGCCGGTGAGCGGGTCCGCCTTGACGGGGGCGGTGGGCGAGAAGATGCCGGAGAAGCCCAGCTGCACCTTCCGCCCCGGCTTCCCGTCCCTGGTGCCGTAGTCGCCGACCTTGATCGCGCCCGTGGAGGTCAGGTTGTTGTCCTGCGGCAGGAAGGGGGTGGGGCCGTGGAAGACGACGTCCCCCCTGCCGTTGCGCACGGTGACGACGGGCGAGTAGCCGTGGCCGATGAGGTAGACCTTGCTGCCCGCCACCTCCAGCGGCTCGTTCACCTTGATGGCGCCCTTGTGCAGCCGGCTGCTGTCGGTGCCGGTCCAGTACCGGATGCGGGCGGTGAAGTCCCGCGGGGTGCCGAGCTGGTCGCCCCGGGTCTGGTACGTGGCGCTGAAGCCGTCGAGCTTGAAGCCGAAGGGCTCCAGCTGGTCGGCGCCGTAGAAGGGCGCGCCCTGGAAGTCGTCGTACTGGGTCATGGTGTTGGAGAAGCCCTGCCCCTCCAGCACCAGCTTGCCGCCCTGGCCGCCGCCCACGCTGCCCCACGCCATGGCGACGAGCAGGCCGAAGAGCGAGATGTGGAAGAGCAGGTTGCCGACCTCGCGCAGGTAGCCCTTCTCCGCGGCGACCGCGCCGCCGGAGGCGTGGACGCGGAAGCGGCGGCCGCGCAGCAGCCGCTCCGCGGCCGCGGTGACCTGCTGCGGGTCCGCCGCGGTGCGCCAGGTCGCGTACACCGGCATGCGGGAGAGGGTGCGGGGCGCCGCCGGGGGGCGGCTGCGCAGCACGCCGGCGAACTGCCACGTCCGCGGGACGATGCAGCCGGCCAGCGAGACGAAGAGCAGGATGTAGACGGCGGAGAACCACACCGAGCTGTACACGTCGAAGAGCTGCAGCCGCTCGTACAGCGGGGCGAGGCCGGGGTGGTCGGCCTTCCACTGGGCGACCCGCAGGGCGTTGGCGCTGGTCTGCGGGATCAGCGAGCCGGGGACGGCGGCCAGGGAGAGCAGGAAGAGCAGGATCAGCGCCACCCGCATGGAGGTCAGCTGCCGCCACGTCCAGCGCAGCCAGCCGAGGACCCCGAAGGCGGGCGCGGCGTCGTCGGGCCGCTCCTCGACGGGTGCGGTGGAGAGGCGCTCGGCGGCCGCCTCGTCGTCGAGCGGCCGGCGCGGGTCGGGGCTGCCGGTGTCCGTGGTGCTCCCGGTGTCCGTGTTGCTCACAGGCTGCTCACAGTCAGATTCCGATCGAGAAGTCCTGGGTGGCGGACTGCAGCTGGGAGACCAGGGAGTCCCAGGCCCCGGTCACGAGCAGCAGTCCGACGGCGACGAGCATGCCGCCGCCGATGCGCAGCACCCACTGGTAGTGGCGCTTGATCCAGCCGAACGCGCCGAGCGCACGGCGGAAGGCGAGCGCCGCCACGACGAACGGTACGCCCAGTCCGAGGCAGTAGACCGCCATCAGGAGGGCCGCCCGCCCGGCACTGGCCTGGTACATGGACAGGGTGTTCAGCGAGGCGAGGGTCGGGCCGATGCAGGGGGTCCAGCCGACGCCGAAGACGACGCCGAGCAGCGGGGCCCCGGCCAGGCCGACCGCGGGGCGGCGGTGGGAGCGGACCTCGCGCAGGGTGAAGCCCGGGAGCAGGCCCATGAAGGCCAGGCCCATGAGGATCGTCACGACGCCCATCACCACCGAGATCGTGCGGCGGTACGTGAGGAGGGTCTGGCCGAAGAAGCCGAAGAGCGCGCCGGTGGAGACGAAGACGGCGGTGAAGCCGAGGACGAAGAGCAGCGAGCCGAGCAGCATCCGGCCGCGGCGGCGCCCCTCGGCGTCGGCGAGGTCGGCGGCGGAGAAGCCGGTGACGTAGGAGAGGTAGCCCGGGACCAGCGGCAGCACGCAGGGGGAGAAGAACGACACCAGGCCGGCCAGCAGGGCGACCGGGACGGCGAGCAGCAGGGCGCCCCGCAGCACGGTCTCGTTGGTGCCGTCCGCCGCGGCGAGGAGGGTGCCGGCGGGGAGGGCCCCGGCGGCGAGGGGGCCGGTCACGGCTTCTCCGCGACGACCGGCTTCAGCATGGCCTCGACGTCCTCCCGGGCGAGCGGCTTGAGGGCGCGGGCGGCGATCCGCCCGTCGCGGTCGACCACGAGGGTGGAGGGGATGGCCTGGGGGTTCAGGGTGCCCTTGGGGAAGCGCAGGACCTGGGTGCCGTCCGGGTCGTAGAGGCTGGGGTAGGTGACGCCGAAGTTCTTCTCGAAGACCCGGGCGTTGTCGGCGCTGGTGTCCCGGGTGTTGATCCCGAGGAACTGCACGCCCTTGTCCTTGTACGCGGCCCAGGTCTGCTGCAGGCCCGCGGCCTCGGCCCGGCAGGGCGAGCACCAGGAGCCCCAGACGTTGACGACGACGACCTTGCCCCGGTAGTCGGAGAGGGCGGCGTGCCCGCCGTCCACGGTCTCGCCCGAGATGTCCGGTGCGGCCTGGCGGTGGCCCGCGGCGACGGTGTCGATGCCGCCCTTGCCGCTGACGAAGCCGGCGCCGGCCGTGTCGCCGACCCCGGAGCCCGAGGCGGAGCATCCGGCGGCGGCGAGCACGGCGGCGCCGGCGAGGGCCGCCAGTCGTGCGCGGGTGCGGCGGGAGGCGGGTCGGACAGGACTCATGTGAAAAGTTTCGCATGGCTCCCGGAGGACCTTCACCGGGGTCGGGTGTCCCGCGTCACACCCGCGGCGGGGGCGGCCGGGCCCCGGTTCAGCCCTGCTTGGGCCCCTCGGCGAACTCGGCGACCAGCGTCTCCTCGAAGGCCTTGAGGTCGCCCGGCTTGCGGCTGGTGACGAGGACGTTCGGGCCGCTCCGGCAGACCTTGACCTCCTCGTCGACCCAGTGGCCGCCCGCGTTGGCGATGTCGGTGTGCAGGCTGGGCCAGGAGGTGAGCGTGCGGCCGCCGAGCACCCCGGCCTCGATGAGCGTCCAGGGGGCGTGGCAGATGGCGGCGACGGGCTTGCCCGCGTCGAAGAACGCCCTGGCGAAGGCGACCGCGTCCCGGTCCAGGCGCAGCGCGTCGGGGTTGGCGACGCCGCCGGGCAGCACCAGGGCGTCGTAGTGGCCCGCGGAGACCTCGCCGGCCACGTCGTGGACCTCGAAGGTGTCGGCCTTGTCCAGGTGGTTGAAGGCCTGGACCCGTCCCGGCCTGGTCGAGACCAGCCGGGGCCGGCCGCCGGCCGCCTCCACCGCCTGCCACGGGCCGGTCAGTTCGACCTGCTCGATGCCCTCGGTGGCGACGAGGAATGCGACGGTCCTGCCCTCCAGGGTGGTGGACACAGCGGACCACCCTCCTTCCGTTCGGGTGCGCGTGCGGGGCCTGCGCCCCTGGGGGGTTCTGTCCCCCTTCGCGCCCCTTCCCGGGGCCTCCGGACGGAAACCAGGGGCCCCGCCCGCCGGTCGCGGCGGGCGGGGCCCCTGGGGGGCCGGCCCGGGGCAGCCCCGGCCGGCCGGGCCGCTCAGGCCCCGAAGCTGCGGCCCACCGGCCGGCTGCCGCCGCCCTTGCCGGTGAGGTGCGCGGGCAGCAGGTCGCGGGCGGGCTCGCTGTACCCGACGGAGACGATCCGGTCGCCCTCGTACGTGAAGCTGGTCAGCGAGGCCAGCGAGCACTGCCGCCGCCGCGGGTCGTGCCACAGCCGCCGGTGCTCGGCGAAGCAGCGGGTGACCCAGATCGGCAGCTGGTGGCTGACGCAGACCGCCTCCCGGCCGCGGGCGGCGTCCCGGGCGGCGCCCAGCGCGCCCATCATCCGCACGACCTGCTCGATGTACGGCTCGCCCCACGACGGGCGGAAGGGGTTGGTGAGGTGCTTCCAGTGCGAGGGCTTGCGCAGCGAGCCGTCGCCGACGCCGAAGGTCTTGCCCTGGAAGACGTTCTCCGCCTCGATGAGCCGCTCGTCCACCGCGGTCGCCAGGCCGTGCGCGGCCGCGATGGGAGCGGCGGTCTCCTGGGCCCGCTCCAGCGGGGAGGCCACCACGTGGGCGATGTCACGGCCCGCGAGGTGGTCGGCGACCCGCTCGGCCATCTCCTTGCCGAGCTCGGACAGGTGGTAGTCGGGCAGCCGGCCGTACAGCACGCCCTCCGGGTTGTGCACCTCGCCGTGGCGCATGAGGTGGACGACTGTGACGTCTTTGCTGCTCACCTGAGCTGCTCCTTCAGGGGGTACGGGTCGGCGGACCGAGACTACGCGGGCCGGGCCTCGGCCGCGGCACGGGCCGCCGCCGGGAGCGCGTCGGCGATCCGCGCGACGGCGCGGTCGTCGTGCGAGGCGGAGAGGAACCAGGACTCGAAGGCGGACGGCGGCAGGTACACGCCCTGGGAGAGCATGCTGTGGAAGAAGGCGGTGAAGCGGAAGGCCTCCTGCTCCTTCGCCCGCTCGTAGTCGGTCACCTCGCGGTCGGTGAAGAAGACCGAGAACATGCTGCCCGCGTGCTGCACCCGGTGGGCGACGCCCTCCTTGGCCAGCGCCTCGGAGACCAGGCCGGAGACCTCGGCGGCGACGCGGTCGACCGTGGCGTACACCTCGTCGGTGCAGTGGCGCAGCTGGGCGAGGCCCGCGGCGGTGGCCACCGGGTTCCCGGAGAGGGTGCCCGCCTGGTAGACGGGGCCGGCCGGGGCCAGGTGGGCCATGACGTCGGCGCGGCCGCCGAAGGCCGCGGCGGGGAAGCCGCCGCCCATGACCTTGCCGAAGGTGAGCAGGTCCGGCGCCCAGCCCTCGTGGGCGGCCTCCAGGCCGTACCAGCCGGCGCGGGAGACGCGGAAGCCGGTCATGACCTCGTCGGAGACCAGCAGGGCGCCGTTCTCGCGGCAGACCTCGGACAGGCCGCGGTTGAAGCCGGGCAGCGGCGGGACCACGCCCATGTTGCCGGGGGACGCCTCGGTGATCACGCAGGCGATCTCGCCGGGGTGGGCGGCGAAGGCGGCGCGCACCGCGTCGAGGTCGTTGTAGGGCAGCACGATGGTGTCGCCGGCCTGCGCGCCGGTCACGCCGGGGCTGTCCGGAAGACCGAAAGTCGCCACACCTGAACCGGCGGCGGCCAGCAGCGCGTCAACATGACCGTGGTAGCAGCCCGCGAACTTGACGACCTTGGACCGCCTGGTGAAACCGCGCGCGAGGCGGATCGCCGACATGGTCGCCTCGGTGCCGGAGGACACCAGGCGCACCTGCTCGACCGGCGCGATCCGGTCGACGATCTCCTCGGCGAGCTCGACCTCGCCCTGGCCGGGGGTGCCGAAGGAGGTGCCCCGGGCGACGGCGGCCCGGACGGCCTCCAGGACGGCGGGGTGGGAATGGCCGAGAATCATCGGTCCCCACGAGCACACCAGGTCGACGTACTCGCGGCCGTCGGCGTCGGTGAGGTACGGACCGGTACCGGACACCATGAACCGGGGCGTACCGCCCACGGCTCGGAAGGCGCGCACGGGCGAGTTGACCCCGCCGGGGGTCACGACCGACGCGCGCTCGAACAACGTCTGGGACACTGGGGCTTCGTACGGATAGCTCACACAGGACATGGTCTCAAATCGTGTCCGTCCCATCGGCATGTCCCGCCCGATCATCTGGAACGATGATCGGGGTGCACCATGCAGTACCGCTCAGCGGGCGGGCGGCAGCGCCAGGTCTGTCGGTTTCGGCGAACTCCGGTGAGGATGGTCCGAGTGTCCGAGCGTGACGACTCCGAGAGGACGGCCGGGCCCTACCGGAGGGCTGCGGATTCAGCGGGGAGAGAGAGGGGAGGCGGTGGCCGGGTGGGGGTGACCTACAAGTACTTCGGGGCGCCGGACCGCGCCACCGCAGCCCGCGTGCCCACCGCCCTCGGCCGCGACGGACTCGGCCTCGACGCCGGCGAGCTCGGCACCCTGGGCCGCCTCGGCGACCTCATCGGCGCGGAGGAGCGCATCGAGGCGGAGGAGCGCGCCTTCGAGCGCGAGGACGCCGTGGGGCGCCACCTCTCCACCAAGATCAAGCCGGAGACGATGAGCGCGATGGTGCTCACCGGCATCAAGGGCGTGCCGCTCCAGCAGGTGCCGCCCCTGGAGCTGGTCGTCCTGCACCCCGACTACGCCGTGGTCCAGCTGCCCTCCAGCGTCGTCGAGCCCCTGCGCAAGGCGGACGAGACCGAGCTGGGCGCCGCCGCCTTCATCTGGTCCACCGTCCCCGACCGCCGCGGGCCGCGCGACGCCTTCGTGATCTACAAGATGCTCCACGAGTGGCAGGACTTCGCCAACCGCCTCCACGACGCCGGCCACCAGCTCTTCTGCCTCGTCTGGCCCTGACCGGGGAGAACCCGCCGGGGAGCACCTGCCGGGGCGGCCGTGCTGTCCGACCCCGGCACGGGCCCGGAGGGCGCCCGTCACCGCGGACGTCACGACTGCGTGTTCGGGGACACCGTCCAGGTGGGGCGATGGACGGTCGACACCCGGGAGCTGCCGCCGTACGCCTGATCAGGGCGGCCGTCACTCCTTGGGGCGAGCACCGGTCGCGGGGGCGGCGGGGCGGGGGACATGCTGGCGGTCGGGCCCGCGGCGGAACGCCCGGGCGACCCCACGCCCCGCAGGAGCAGCCCGATGAGCACGACCGGAGAGCGCGGCACCGAAGAGCGCGGCACCGAGGAGCGCGGCACGCGGGAGCCCGGTGCCGGCGGGCGGGACGCCGCCGGGCACGGCGCCGGGAGCGGGGGGCGTACGGCGACGGGGCGCACCACGGCCCGGACCGAGGGCATCGCGCGGCGGCGGCTGGCGGGCGGCGCGGCGGTCCTCGCCGCCGCCGGGGCGGTCGCCGCGGCGGCGACCGCGTGCAGCAGCTCGGACGGGAGCGGCGGGAGCACGGCGTCGGCCGCGGCCCAGGTGTCCCGGCTCGCCGCGTCGGCCGCCGCCGAGGTGTCGCAGGGCGCGGCGTCCGCCGCGGCCCGCGCCTCCGAGGCGGCCGGGGCCATCGCCTCCGAGGCGCAGGGGCAGGCGTCGGCCGTCCAGTCGGCCGCGGCGTCGTTCGCCTCCGCGCACCCCTCGGTGCTGGAGTCTGCGTCGGCGGCGGCCGCCTCGATCCGGGCGCGGGCGTCGGCCTTCGAGGCGTCGGTGGCCGCCCAGGTCCAGGCGGGGAAGGCCTCGGCGTCGGCCGCGCTGGGCAAGGTGAGCGGCAGCGGCAACGCGGTCGGCGACGTGCGGGTCACCGGGGTGCCGCTCGGCACCACCGGGGGCCGCCCCGGGGCGAAGGTCACCATCACCAACAGCAGCGGGGCCACCGCCTCCTACGCCGTGCAGGTCGACTTCGTCGACGCCTCCGGGAGGACCGTCGAGTCCGCGGTGGTGGGGGCGAAGGACCTGGCGGCGGGGGCCGTCGCCACCAAGCTGGCCTTCGCGGCGGAGGCCGCGGGCGGGCCGGTGACACCGAAGGTGGCCAAGGCCCAGCGGTACTGACGCCCGGGGGCGCCGCGGTTCGGCGCCGCGTCCCGTGCCGCCGGGCCCGGCTGGCACGGCCCCGGGGCCCCGGGGGCGCCCCGGTAGGGTCCCGGCCATGACCGTCGCGCGCTCCGTCCTGCTCTTCCTGCTCGCAGCCGTCCTGGAGATCGGGGGCGCGTGGCTGGTGTGGCAGGGCGTCCGCGAGCACCGCGGGTGGGCGTGGGCCGGCGCGGGCGTCGTCGCGCTGGGCGCGTACGGGTTCGTCGCCACCCTCCAGCCGGACGCCCACTTCGGGCGGATCCTGGCCGCCTACGGCGGGGTGTTCGTCGCCGGGTCGCTGGCCTGGGGGGCGGCCGTGGACGGCTACCGGCCCGACCGGTGGGACGTGGCGGGCGCCCTCGTCTGCCTGGCCGGCGTCGGACTGATCATGTACGCACCGCGCGGGCGCTGACCGGCGGGCCGGGCGGGCCGGGCGGGCCGGGCGGGCGCCGCCCGCGGGCCCCCGGGGGAACTCTGGGATTTCTCTGGGAACGGCCCACCGGCGCCGCGGGCCGCGCCGCCCCGGGTTAGGGTGCGGCCGGATCCACGGGCGGCGGAGGGCGGTGGGCGGCAGGTGGCGGACGCGACGGCGGCGGCACGGGTGCTGGTGGTGGACGACGACGCGGCGATCCGGCGGTCGCTGGAGCGCGGGCTGCGGCTGAACGGCTTCGCGGTGGCGCTCGCGCCCGGCGGCGTCGCGGCCCTGGCCGAACTGGCGCGCGGCGGCCAGGACGCGGTGGTGCTCGACGTCTCGATGCCCGACCTCGCCGGCACCGAGGTCTGCCGGCGGCTGCGGGCGGCGGGGAGCGAGCTCCCGGTGCTGATGCTCTCGGCGCTGGACGAGGTGGACGACCGGGTGGCCGGCCTGGAGGCGGGCGCGGACGACTACCTGGTGAAGCCGTTCGCCCTGCAGGAGCTGGTGCTGCGCCTGCGGGCGCTGCTGCGGCGCCGCGGGCAGGCCCCCTCGGGGGTGCTGCGGGTCGGCGGCCTGGCCCTGGACCCGGCCACCCGGGAGGTGAGCTGCGACGGCGTGCCCGTCGCCCTGACCCGGCGGGAGTTCGAGCTGCTGGAGGTGCTGGCCCGCAACGCCGGGCTGGTCCTCAGCCGCGACACGCTGCTGGACCGGGTGTGGGGGTACGACTTCCAGGTCACCACGAACACGGTCGACACCTTCGTCAGCTACCTCCGGCGCAAACTGGAGGCCGGCGGGCGGCCGCGGCTGGTCCACACCGTGCGCGGGGTCGGCTTCGTCCTGCGCCCCGACGGGCCGGACGCGGGCGGGCCGGACGCGGGCGGGCCGGACGCGGGCGGGCCGGACGCGGGCGGCCCGGACGCGGACCGGGCGGGGACGGACCGGGCGGGGGCGGACCGGTGAGGCTCTCGCTCGCCGCCCGGGTCGCCGTCGCGGTCGGCGTCACGGTGCCCCTGCTGGTCCTGGCCGCCGGCGGCCTGCTGCTCCGCCTGGTCGACCGAGACCTGGACCGGCAGCGGGACGGCGACCTGCGCGCCCGGGCCGCGGCCGCCGCCCCGCTGGCCAGGGGCCTGCTCGCCGCGCAGCTCGACGGACGGCCGCGGGCGGAGCGCACCCGGCAGCGCCTGCTGTTCTCCGCAGCCCTGGACGTCGGCGTCCAGGTCGCCGACCGCTCGGGGGCGGTGGTCGCCGAGGGCGGCCCGACCCCGCCGGCCGGGACGCCGCTGCCCGGGGTGGCCGGGGTCCCGGTCACGGTGCGCGCGGACGGGGAGAGCTGGCGGGCGCTGGCCCTGCCGGTGGGCGGTGCCGCCGGGGGCACGCTGCGGCTCTTCTCCCCGGACTCCGCCCGGCAGGCACGGATCCGCGCGGTCCGGTCCCGTGTCGTGCTGGCGGCCCTGGTCGCCGCACCCCTCGCCGCCGGGGCGGGGCTGCTCGTCGCCCGGCGGGCGGTGCGGCCGCTGCGGCTGCTGCAGCGGCGCACCAGCGGACTGGACCCGCGGACCAGCACCGCCCGCCCGCCGCACGCGCCGACCCGGGTGGCGGAGGTCGACGACCTCGCCCGCACCCTGCACACCGTGCTGGCCCGGTACGACGAGCAGGCCGGGCGGACGGCCGAGGCGCTGGCCACCGCCCGCTCCTTCTCCGCGGCGGCCTCCCACGAGCTGCGCACCCCGCTGATGAGCATGCAGACCAACCTGGAGGTCCTCAGCGCCCACCCGCACCTGGACCCCGCCGACCGGGAGGAGATCCTCGGCGACCTGCGCACGGAGCACGCCCGGCTGCTGGGGCTGCTGCTCACCCTGCGCGGACTGGCCCAGGGCGACCTCGTCGAGGCCGACGCCTTCGGGCCGGTGGACCTGGCCCTGCTGGTCCGCAGCTGCGTCCGGGACACCGCGCGCCGCCGCCCGGAGGCGGACCTGGCCGTGGAGGCGGCCGAGGACCTGCGGGCCTGGGGCTGGGAGCCGGGCCTGCGGATGGCCGTGGACAACCTGCTCACCAACGCCCTGGTCCACGGCCGCGGGCCGGACGCGGCGGGGCGGGTGGAGGTCCGGCTGCGGCGGAGCGGGCAGGCGGGCCCGCCGTCGGCCGTCCTCACGGTGGACGACCGCGGGCCCGGCGTCCCGCCGGCCGAGCGGGAGCGGGTCTTCGAACGGTTCCACCGCCGCCCCGGCAGCCCCGGTTCGGGCCTCGGCCTGACACTGATCGCCCAGCAGGTCCACCTGCACCGCGGCACGGTCCGGGTGCTGGACGCACCGGGAGGCGGGAGCAGGTTCGAGGTGCGGCTGCCGCTGCTGCCCTCCCCCGACGACACCCGCACCCTGGAGCTCCCGCTGCGCCGCGACTGGCTGGCCGGCACCACGGCGGGCCTCCCGGCCTGAGCCCGCTCCGCCGTCCCGGTCCGGCCGGGTCCGGCGGGCCCGGAACTCCCAGAGAATCCCCAGGGAGCCTCCCTACGCTCGGCGGCACGCCGTCCGGCCCCGGCAGGGGCACCGGACGGGAACCGTGTCGTACCAGCGGAAAGGACGTCCCATGAACCGCAGGACCGCACTCACCGGGGGACTGGCCGGGCTCGCGCTCGCCGGGTCCCTGCTGACCACGGCCGCCGTCCCGGCCTCCGCGGCCACCGGCTCCGCCTCCCCCGCCCCCGCCGCGTCCGCCGGCGCGAAGGCCGTGAAGGGCGACGGCGCGAGGGTGCTCTGCGTCCGCGCGCCCAGGATCGAGCGCCGCATCGACCGGGCCCTGACCCGCCTGCAGGCAGGTCCCGGGGTCCGCGGCTCGATCGCCCGCCTCCAGCAGCGGGTCGACAACGCCCAGGCCGCCGGGCACACGGCGGTCCACAACTACCTCAGCCACCGTCTCGACCACCGGAAGTCCATGGTGGGCACCCTCACCCAGCGGCGCGCCGACCTGCAGAAGGTCGAGGCCTGGTGCCGGACCCGCGGTGACGCGGACGGCACGTCGTGACCGGGGCGCCGCGCCGCGCCGCGCTGCTGCTGGCCGCGGCCCTCGCCCTGGCGGCGCCCGCCGTCACCGGCTGCACCGACCGGTCGGCCGCGTCCGCCCCGGCCGCGCCCGCCCCGGCGGCGCCGTCGGCGGCGCCCGGGTCCGGGGCCGGGTCGGGCGACGCGGCCGACGCCGACCTGCAGCGGATGCAGGGGCTGGTCTCCGGCGCCGAGCAGGCGGCCGACGCCGCCGACGCCGACGCGACCGCCGACGGGTAGGGCGTCCGCCGGACCCGCACACGGCCGGACCGGCCCCGGCCCGCCCGGCCCGCCCGGCCCGCCCGGGCCGCCGCAGCGCCGGGCGCCCGCCGCGCCGCGCGGCCGGGGAGCCGCACCACCGCAGAGAGCCGGACGGCACGGAGCCGCCGGCACCCGCCCTAGGAGGGAGACGGGTGCCGGCGGCTCCGGCGCGCAGCGGGTCAGCCGGCGTTGACGCAGGTGTTGCCGAAGGCCGGGTTGACGGCGGCGATGAGCAGGTTGACGGTGTTGCCGCACAGGTTCACCGGCACGCTGACCGGCACCTGGATGGCGTTGCCGGAGATGACGCCGGGCGAGCCGATCGCGGCACCCTCGGCCCCGGAGCTCGCCATGGCGGAACCCGCACCCGCGGCGATCAGGCCGGCGGCGGCGAGGGAAACGGCGGCCACCTTCTTGGGCGCGTTCATTGATGTCTCCTTTGTGTACATACCTGTCGAACCGTGAGCACTGGGCGTGCCCCCTGATCAACGACGCTCCGGACCGCAGGGCATGAGCGGTGTCGCACATTCACCCGCATGCAGCAAAGTCCCGGCCCGCACCCCCCATCCGGGTGATCGCCGCACCCGAGGCCGTTCCCGGGCGGCGGGTCGGTCGTTCTCCAGCACGAGGTCCTCGATCCAGCCCCTCGGGAGAGAAGAAACCATGCGCCACATCGTCGGGACGGCACCCGGAAACGCCGTCAGCACGCCGGTCGCAGCGCTGGAACCGGCCCTCCGGGACGTCCGGCGCACCGCCTGACGCACCCTCGGGCCGCTCCCGGGAGCGGGTCTCCATCCCAGCGGACCGCCTCGACATGCGGGGCATCACGGCGTGTGCCAAAACTTCTCGGGGAACTGTGTGTAATCGTCTGAACACTCCGGCTTGCACCGTGGCGGAAATGCCCGGGGTGGGCCGCCCGAGTGATCGCCGCACATTGCGCGCATCCCTGGGGCCAGCATTGTCGTTTCGCACATCGCCCGCCGGTTCCACGGCAGGGCGGAAACACGGAGGAATTCCCACCATGCGCTCTTTCAAGAAGGCTGCCGTCATCACCGTCGCGGCGTCCGGCCTGCTCGCCGCCGGTGCCGGTGCGGCCTCGGCCAGCAGCGGCGCGGAGGGTGCCGCGGTCGGCTCCCCCGGCGTCGTCTCCGGCAACGTCATCCAGGTCCCGGTCAGCGTCCCGGTCAACCTGTGCGGCAACACCATCACGGTCATCGGCCTGCTGAACCCCGCGTTCGGCAACACCTGCGTCAACGCCGGCTGACCCGGTTCCACACCGCCGTCCGCGGCCACCGCAGGCGGCACCCATCCGAATCCAGGAGATTCACCATGCGCAACATCAAGAAGGCCACCCTCGTCTCTGCCGCCTCCCTCGGCATGATCGTCGCCGGTGCCGCCTCCGCCTCCGCCCTGGGCGCCGGCGCCCAGGGTGCGGCGGTCGGCTCCCCCGGTGTGGCCTCCGGCAACGTCGTGCAGCTGCCGATCCACATCCCGGTCAACGTCTGCGGCAACTCGATCAACGTCGTGGGCATCCTGAACCCGGCCTTCGGCAACACCTGCATCAACGCCTCGGGCGGCTTCGGCCACGAGCGCGGCCACGAGTACGGCGGCGAGCGCGGCCACGAGTACGGCGGCGAGCGCGGCCACGAGCACGGCGGCTGGGACAAGGGCCACGGCGAGCACAAGGGCGAGCACGGCAAGGGCCACGGCAAGGACTGCTGATCCGCGTCGCACCGTACGGCGCTGCCCCTCGGAGCCCGAGAGCCCGAGGGGCAGCGCCGCGCCGCAGACCGGCCCCAGGAGAGCCCGCCCCCAGGAGAGGACGACAGCCATGAAGACCCCGTCCCGCGCGGCAGGCCGCGCACTCGCCGCCGTCGGAGCGGCCGTGCTCGGCACCCTCGCCGCGCACACGCCCGCCATGGCCGCCGAGGCCCGTGCCCCGCAGCCGGCCCAGGCCCCCGACGCCACGCTGCAGCCGGTGGACACCAGGGCGGCGCTCGGCACGCTCGGCACCACCGCGGGCAGCGCCCTGCGCCCGGTGACGGAGCTGCGGCTGGACCCCTGGGCCAACTCCTCCGCCGACCCGCTGACCAACGCCGTCTCGGTGGAGCCGAAGACCCCCAACGGGCAGACCCGCCCCCTCAGCACCCTGCCGCTGACCGCGCCGCTCAGCGGCGGCGGCGGGCTCAAGGACCTGCCGGTCCTGGGCCAGGTCCTGGGCGGGGCGGTGCGGGGCTGAGCGCCGGCCCCCGCCCGTGACGCGCCGAGGGCGGCTCCCCCACGGGGAGCCGCCCTCGGCGCGTGCGCGGCGTGCGCGCCGCGGTCAGAGCCGCTCCCGCAGGGTGCGGGCGGCCTCCACGGCCCAGTAGGTGAGGATCTGCTCGGCGCCGGCCCGGTGGATGGAGGTCAGCGTCTCCATGACCACCCGGTCGCGGTCGATCCAGCCGTTGGCGGCCGCGGCCTCGACCATCGCGTACTCGCCGGAGACCTGGTACGCGGCGACCGGCACCGGGGAGGCGTCGGCGACCTGCCGCAGCACGTCCAGGTACGCCATGGCGGGCTTGACCATGACGAGGTCGGCGCCCTCGGCGAGGTCGAGCTCCAGCTCGCGCAGCGCCTCGCGGGCGTTGGCCGGGTCCTGCTGGTAGCCCTTGCGGTCGCCCTGGAGCGAGGAGCCGACGGCCTCCCGGAAGGGGCCGAAGAAGCCGGAGGCGTACTTGGCGGTGTAGGCGAGGACGGCGACGTCCTGGTGGCCCGCGCCGTCCAGGGCCTCGCGGACCACGCCGACCTGGCCGTCCATCATGCCGGAGGGGCCGACCATGTGGACGCCCGCCTCGGCCTGGACCACGGCCATCTCGGCGTAGCGCTCCAGGGTCGCGTCGTTGTCGACGGTGCCGTCGGCGGCGAGCACGCCGCAGTGCCCGTGGTCGGTGAACTCGTCCAGGCACAGGTCGGACATGACCACCAGCCGGTCGCCGACCTCGGCCACCACGTCGCGGATGGCCTGCTGGAGGATGCCGTCGGGATTGGTCCCCTCCGAGCCGCAGGCGTCCTGCACCGCGGGCACCCCGAAGAGCATGATCCCGCCGAGGCCGGCCTCGGCCGCCTCCACCGCCGCCTTGCGCAGCGTGTCGCGGGTGTGCTGGACGACGCCGGGCATGGAGGCGATCGGCACCGGCTCGGCGATCCCCTCCCGCACGAAGGCCGGGAGGATCAGCTGGGCCGGGTGCAGCCGGGTCTCGGCGACCAGGCGGCGCACCGCCGGGGTGGTGCGCAGCCGCCGGGGGCGGTGGAGGGGGAAGCCGGTCATGACGGTGCGGTGCCTTTCAGCGTGGCTCCCGGCGGCGCCCCGCCGGCCGGGTGCTGCCGGCGGCGGGGTGTCCCGGACGGGACGGGTCGGGCGGTTCCGGGCGGTTCGGGCGGTTCAGCGGGCCTTCCTGCGGGAGCCGGGGCGGCGCTCGCTCGGCCGGTACACCTGCTCGCCGGCCTCCAGCGCGGCGTCGCGGCGGGCCGCGCCGAAGTCGGCGAGGGCCTCGGCGAGCGCGGCCGCGGAGGGCGCCGGGGAGAGCACGTCGACCCGCAGGCCGTGCTCCTCGGCGGTCTTGGCGGTGGCCGGGCCGATGCAGGCGATGACGGTGACGTTGTGCGGCTTGCCGGCGATGCCGACGAGGTTCCGCACGGTGGAGGACGAGGTGAAGAGCACGGCGTCGAAGCCGCCGCCCTTGATCGCCTCACGGGTCGCGGCCGGCGGCGGCGAGGCGCGCACGGTGCGGTAGGCCGTGACGTCGTCCACCTCCCAGCCGAGGTCGATGAGCCCGGCCACCAGGGTCTCGGTGGCGATGTCGGCGCGGGGCAGCAGCACCCGGTCGATCGGGTCGAAGACCGGGTCGTACGGCGGCCAGTCCTCCAGCAGCCCGGCCGCGGACTGCTCGCCGGAGGGCATGAGGTCGGGCTTGACGCCGAAGTCGACCAGCGCCTGGGCGGTGGTCTCGCCCACGGCGGCGACCTTGATGCCGGCGAAGGCGCGGGCGTCGAGGCCGTACTCCTCGAACTTCTCGCGGACCGCGCGCACCGCGTTGACCGAGGTGAAGGCGATCCACTCGTAGCGGCCGGTGACCAGGCCCTTGATCGCCCGCTCCATCTGCTGCGGGGTGCGCGGCGGCTCCACGGCGATGGTGGGCACCTCGTGGGGCACCGCGCCGTAGGAGCGGAGCTGGTCGGAGAGGGAGGCGGCCTGCTCCTTGGTGCGGGGCACCAGGACGTTCCAGCCGAAGAGCGGCTTGGTCTCGAACCACGACAGGGAGTCGCGCATGCCGACCTGCTCGCCGACCACCGCTATGACGGGGGTCTGCGGGTCGACCGGTGCGGACACCGGGGAGGGCAGCACCTTGGCGCTCTTGAGCTCGGCCGCGATGGTGGCCAGCGTCGCGGTGAAGGTCCGCTGCCGGGTGGTGGTGCCGCCGAGGGTGGCCGAGAGCGGCGAGTCGGGCTTGCGGCCGTGGGCCGTCAGGGCGGCGGCGGTGGCGGGCAGCTGGCCCAGGGTGGTGCGGACGACCAGGGTGGCGTCGCAGGTGCCGAGGTCGGCCCAGCCCTGCGGCTCCAGGGTGGCGGCGTCGACGAACCGCACGTCGGCGCCGCGGCGGCCGCGCAGCGGCACGCCGGCGTAGGCGGGGACGCCCACGGACTGGGCGACGCCGGGCACGACCTCGAAGGGGATGCGGTCCTTGGCGCAGGCCAGCATCTCCTCGGCGGCACGGCCGTCCAGGCCGGGGTCGCCGTCGACGGTGCGCACGACGTGCCGCCCGGCCTTGACCGCGGTGGCGACCAGCTTGGCCAGGGCGGCGGCGCCCCAGTCGGCGGTCTCCGCGGCGTCGCCGGCGGTTCCGCCGGCGCCGTCGGCGCCGTCGGTGTCGCCGGGCGTGTGGACCTCGACGCCCTCGGGGCAGTGGGTGCGGACGGCCGCGGCGGTGAGCGGGTCGGCGACGAGCACGTCGGCCGACGCCAGCACCTCGACCGCGCGGAGCGTCAGCAGTCCGGGGTCGCCGGGTCCGGCGCCCAGGAAGGTCACCTGTCCGCCCTTGCGGTGGCCGTGTGCGTCGGTGGTGGCGGTGGGGCTCACAGGACTCGCTCCCCCATCAGACCGGCCGCGCCCCCGGCGAGCATCCGGGCGGCGAGGTCGCGGCCGAGGGCCTGCGCCTGCTGCTCGGAGGTCCCGTCGAGAACGATCGGACCGGTGGTGGACATCTGCAGCAGGGTGGCGCCGTCGGGGGTGCCGACCACGCCCTCCAGCCGCAGTTCGGTGGCGGGCCCCTCGGGCCCGAGCACGGTGGCCAGCGCGCCCACGGGGGCGGAGCAGCCGGCTTCGAGGGCGGCGAGCAGGGCTCGCTCGGCGGTGACGGCGGCCCGGGTGGGGCGGTGGTCGAGCACGGCGAGCGCTGCGGCGAGCGCGGTGTCGCCCGCGGCGCACTCGACGGCCAGCGCGCCCTGGCCGGGGGCCGGGAGCATGAGGTCGGTCCCGAGCAGCTGGGTCGCCTCGGCGAGGCGGCCGAGGCGGCTCAGCCCGGCGGCGGCCAGCACCACGGCGTCGAGCTCGCCCGCGCGGACGTAGCCGATGCGGGTGTCGACGTTGCCGCGGATCGGCACGGTCTCGAGGTCCAGGCCGCGGGCGGCGGCGTACGCGTTGAGCTGGGCCATGCGGCGGGGCGAGCCGGTGCCGACGCGGGCCGGGCGGCCCTCGCCGCGGGCGCCGCACTTCTCGGCGAGCTCGTCGAGGGTGAGGGCGTCGCGGACCACCAGGGCGTCGCGGACGTCCTCCCGCTCGGGGACGGCGGCCAGCAGCAGCCCGTCGGGGGCGGCGGTGGGCAGGTCCTTGAGGGAGTGCACGGCCAGGTCGATGCGCCCGTCCAGCAGCGCGTCGCGCAGGGCGGAGACGAAGACGCCGGTGCCGCCTATCTGCGCGAGGTGCTCGCGGGAGGTGTCGCCGTAGGTGGTGATCTCCACCAGTTCGACGGGGCGGCCGGTGGCCCGGGAGACCTGCTCCGCGACCATGCCCGACTGGGCCATGGCCAGGGCGCTGCGGCGGGTGCCGAGCCGCAGGGTCCGCTGCTTCAACTCGCCTGCGATGGCGCTGAGTTGACCATTCATGACATGATCGTCCCGGTCGTGCTGGTTGCCTGGGTGGTGGTTCATCGGGCGCCGCCCTTCGCGGCCGGGGCCGCCTCCTGCCGGGGCGCGCCGGACACGGCCTCGACGGCCGCCGGGTCGAGGTCGAACAGCTCCCGCAGGGCCTCCGCGTAGGAGGCGCCGCCGGGCTCCCCGGCCAGCTGCTTCACCCGCACGGTGGGCGCGTGCAGCAGCTTGTCGACGACCCGGCGCACGGTCTGGGCGATCTCGGCGCGGGCCTTGGGGTCGAGGCCGGGCAGCCGGCCGTCGAGCCGGTCCAGCTCGCTGAGGACGACGTCGGAGGCCATGGTGCGCAGGGCGACCACGGTGGGCGTGATCCGCGCGGCCCGCTGGGCCGCGCCGAACGCCTCGACCTCCTGGGCCACGATGCCGCGGACGGCGTCCACGTCGACCGCGCCCGGCTGGTCGGCGGCGGCGCCGGCGAGGCTCTCGATGTCGACGAGGCGGGCGCCCTCGACCGCGTGCACCGCGGCGTCGACGTCGCGGGGCATCGCCAGGTCGAGCAGGGCCAGCGGCGGTGCGCCGGCCTCGCGGTCGCGGACGGCGTCCCGCACCTGGTCGGCGTCGATGACCAGCCCGGCGGCGCCGGTGCAGGAGACGACGAGGTCGGCCTCCGCCATGGCGGCGGCGACCTTGTCGAAGGCGACCGTGCGGGCGCCCAGGCCGGCGGCGAGGCGCTCGGCCCGGTCGGCCGTGCGGTTGGCGATGACGAGGTCGGCCACCCCGGCGCGGTCCAGGGTCGCGGCGGCCAGCGAGCTCATCGAGCCCGCGCCGACGACCAGGGCCCGCTTGCCGGCGACGGGGCCGGACACGGCGGCGACCTGCTCCAGGCCGAAGGTGACCAGCGACTGCCCGGCCCGGTCGATGCCGGTCTCGCTGTGGGCGCGCTTGCCGACCCGCAGGGCCTGCTGGAAGAGCTCGTTGAGGCCGCGGGCGGCGGTGTGCTCCTCCTGTGCGAGGGAGAGCGCGTCGCGGATCTGGCCGAGGATCTGGCCCTCGCCGACCACCATGGAGTCCAGGCCGCAGGCCACCGAGAAGAGGTGGTGCACGGCGCGGTCCTCGTAGTGGACGTAGAGGTGCGCGGTCAGCTCGTCCAGGTCGACGCCGCTGTGCAGGGCCAGCAGGGTGGAGAGCTCGGCGACCCCGGCGTGGAACTTGTCCACGTCGGCGTAGAGCTCGACCCGGTTGCAGGTGGCCAGCAGGGCGGCCTCGGCGACGGTGGCGGAGGCGGCGGAGGCGTGCAGCAGCCGCTCGCGGGAGTCCCCGGTGAGCGCGGTGCGCTCCAGGACGCCGACGGGCGCGGTGCGGTGGCTGAGGCCGACGACGAGGAGGCTCATGCCGGCATCACGGCGGGGAGGTCCCCGTCGGTCCCGGACGCGGCGGCGCGGCGCAGCTTGGCGGCGGTCCTGGCCGGACGGTCCGCCGCGGCGGGGACGACCGGCTCGGAGGAGGGCCCGGAGGACGCGGCGGCCTTGGCGGCCGCGGGCGCGGCGAGGGCCTGCTCGGCCTCCTCGCCCGCCTTGCGCTGCTCGTGGAAGGCCAGGATCTGCAGCTCGATGGAGAGGTCGACCTTGCGCACGTCCACGCCGTCGGGCACGGAGAGCACGGTGGGCGCGAAGTTCAGGATGGAGGTCACCCCGGCCGCGACCAGCCGGTCGCAGACCTGCTGGGCGGCACCGGGCGGCGTGGTGATGACGCCGATCGACACCTGCTCGTCCTCCACGATGTCCTCGAGTTCGTCCATGTGCCGGACGGGCAGCCCGGCGGCGCTGGTTCCCACCACGGCGGGGTCGGCGTCCAGCAGCGCCGCCACGCGGAAGCCCCGGGAGGCGAAGCCGCCGTAGTTGGCCAGGGCGTGGCCGAGGTTGCCGATGCCGACGATCACCACGGGCCAGTCCTGGGTCAGGCCCAGCTCGCGGGAGATCTGGTAGACGAGGTACTCCACGTCGTAGCCGACGCCCCGGGTCCCGTAGGAGCCGAGGTAGGAGAAGTCCTTGCGGAGCTTCGCGGAGTTCACCCCGGCGGCGGAGGCGAGCTCCTCCGAGGAGACCGTGGGCACCGAGCGCTCGGAGAGGGCGGTCAGCGCGCGCAGGTACAGCGGCAGGCGCGCGACCGTTGCCTCCGGAATGCCCCGGCCACGGTTGGCCGGGCGGCCGCGGTCGGCGGTGTGGGTGGGTCGGCCAGTTGCCACGGTGCTCCTGAGGGTGAAGCTGGGCTTTGGCAGCCAGGCTATGCGTTTGTGAACGTGTGCACAAAGATTGTGTCCGATTTGTCCCCGAACAGTGACGCGCATCACGCGTCACCCCCGCGGGCGTCCGGAACCGGCGCGGCCGCCGGTGCGTTCGCCCGCGTCCGGGCGCACCGCGCCGGGGGGACGCGGGGCGCGGCCAGGCTGGGCCACGCCAGGGCGGCGGCCTCCCGCAGCGCCCGGGTCCACTCGGCGGGCCGCAGCGGGCGGGCCGGGTGCCGCGCCGCGCAGTGCCGCAGCAGGTCGGCCGTGGTCAGGGCGTCCCCCAGCGCGGTGTGCGCCGCGAACGGCGGCAGGCCCGCCGCCTCCGCGCAGGCCCGCAGGCCGAAGCCGCCCGCGGCGGGCAGGTGGTCGCGGGCCAGCCGCATGGTGCACAGGGAGGGGACGGGCGGCAGGTCGACGCCGATCCGGGCGAACTCGCGCTCCAGGAAGGCGCGGTCGCAGGCCACGTGGTGGCCGACCAGCAGGCGGCCGGAGAGCAGCTCCAGCAGCTGCGGGGCGACCTCCCGGAAGCGCGGCGCGCCCGCCACCTCGTCCTGGGTGATCCGGTGGACGTGGGTGGGGCCCACCGGGCCCTCCGGGTCGATCAGGGTGGTGTACTCGGCCACCGGGTGCAGGAAGCGGTCCAGGGCGACCACCGCGACCTCCACCACCCGGTGCCGCCACGGGCTGCGGCCGGTGGCCTCGACGTCCACCACCGCGTAGCCGCGGGCGTGGGCCGCAGCCGTACGGGGCGCGGCGGGCGCCGCCGGGAGTCGGCGGGGAAGCACGGGACGGTCCCTCTCTGTCCAACCCCCGTACGGCTCAAAACCCCTCGATGGTAAGCCGACGAACTGTCCGTGCGACAAGTCGGCGGATCCGGTGTGCACGGTCGGTCAACGGGTCAGCGCGCTGCGCAGCCGCTGCTCGTCGACGCGCCAGAAGTCGTGCTGCCTCCCGTCGACCAGCGTCACCGGGATCTGCTCCCAGTACAGGCGGTGCAGCTCCGCGTCGCGGGTGATGTCCTTCTCCTCGAACGAGGCGCCGAGGTCCCCGGTCACCCGGAGGATCACCTCCCGCGCCTCGTCGCAGAGGTGGCACCCCGGCTTCGCGATCAGGGTGACGGTGCGGGCGGACGGGTCGGGCCGCCCGGGGCGGCGGAGCAGAGGACTCATCCGGCCATTCTGCTCCCGGCGCGGACCGCGGCGACAGCGGCCGGACGGCCCCGGGACCCGTCCCGGGGGGCGGAGGGGGCGGGGCGGGACGGGCGGAGGGGCCGCGGGACGGAGGGGCGGCGCGGGCGGGCACGGCGGTGTGGCGTCCACCACGGACGCGGGCCGCCGGGGCCCCGGCACCTCCTCCGCCACCGCACCGACGCGCGGCGTTGACGGGCGCCGAACCTCCGCGTCACCGGGTCGGCCCGCCGCTCTGGCTATGCTCGCCTCATGGCTGTGCTGCGAAGGCTCACCCGGAGGAAGCGGTCCGTGACCGAGCGGACCGTGCTGGCCGGCGAGGCCGCCGCCCACGCCGCCCAGACCGACCCGGCGGCCCGGGCCGACCAGGCCGCCCGGATCGGGAGCGCGGAGGCGGAGGCGGGCGTCCAGGCACGCCGCCGCGGACTGCACCTGCGCGACCGCGGCGGCCGGGCGGAGCGCCCCGCCCCGCGGACGCCGGGCGACGCGCCCCCCGCCACCGGCGACCCGCGCGCCGCCGCCTTCTTCGACTGCGACAACACCCTGCTGCAGGGCGCCGCCGTCTTCTACCTCGGCCTCGGCCTCTACAAGCGGCAGTTCTTCACCCACCGCGACGTGGCCCGGTTCGTCTGGCAGCAGGCGTGGTTCCGGCTGCACGGCACCGAGGACCCGGCCCACATGGCCGACGCGCAGGACACCGCGCTGGGCATCGTGGAGGGCAAGCGGGTCGAGGACCTCGAGGTGATCTGCGAGGAGATCTTCGAGGAGGTCATGGCCGACAAGGTGTGGCCCGGCACCCGCGCCCTCGTGCAGATGCACCTGGAGGCGGGCCAGCGGGCCTGGCTGGTGACGGCCGCCCCGGTCGAGGCGGCGCGGATCATCGCCCGCCGCCTCGGGATGACCGGCGCCCTGGGCACCGTCGCGGAGACGGTGGACGGCGTGTACACCGGGCGGCTCGTGGGCGAGCCGCTGCACGGGCCCGCGAAGGCCGCGGCGGTGCGGGCGCTCGCCCGCCGCGAGGGGCTCGAACTGGAGCGCTGCGCCGCGTACAGCGACTCCTCCAACGACATCCCGATGCTGTCGCTGGTCGGCTACCCCTACGTCATCAACCCGGACAACGCGCTGCGCCGGCACGCCCGCGCCGAGGGCTGGCGGGTCCGGGACTTCCGCACCGGGCGCAAGGCGGCCCGGGTGGGCATCCCGGCCGCGGCCGGCCTGGGCGCCGCCGCGGGCGGCACCGCCGCGGCGCTGGCGCTGTACCGCAGGCGCCGCTGACCCGTCGGCCCGCCGGGCGGCCGGCCCACCGGGCGGCAGACCCGCCGGGAGGCCCGCCCGCGGGGACGCGCGGCCCCCGGCGTGCGCGGCGCCCCGCCGCGCCCTCGCCCGCCGCGCCCCTCCCCGGCGCGCCGGTCCGCCCGGACGCCCCGGGCCTGTTCCGACACCTCCGGTCCGTTCCGGCACCTCCGGACAGCACGGCCCCGCCCGATCCCGGGCGGGGCCGTCCGCGTGCTGACCGGATCCGATCGCTCCGGCGCCCCCGGAAATGGGGGATTACGGCCCTGCGTCACGGGGAACGACGCGCCGCTGCGGAGAAATACGGTCACGGAAGGCCACGGAAGCGTCACCCACGGACAGTCACGGGCCGCCCCAGGCGGTCACTTTCAGCTCATCGCAGGTAACAGAAGAGGCTCAAGCGACCACTTTGGCGACACCGAGTAGCGACAGTTTCACGAAGCGTTATTCTCGTCTGACGCACGCCGGAACCCATGCGTCCCACGGTGGGTGGGCGGTCCCGCACTGCACGTATACAGTTCTGCCTCTGGGAGTCCCGTGTACCCACACGTCCGGAACGACGCGCCCGCTCCCTACGACACCTGCGGAGCCTCCGGCCTGGACCTGCTGCGCACCCTGGTCCGCGACCAGCTGCTCCCGGCCGCCCCCGTCCTCGCCCCGGCCGGCACCGCGCTCCGCAGCGGCACCGCCTCCGGCACCCGCTCCCGGACCGCCCCGGGACCGCGCACCACCGGCCACCGCGCCCGCCACGGCACCACCGAGGACGGGCACAACCCGGTGATGGAACTGGTCGAGCGGGCCCAGGCCGGCGAGAGCGAGGCCTTCGGCCGCCTGTACGACCACTATGCGGACACGGTCTACCGCTACATCTACTACCGGGTCGGCGGCCGGGCCACCGCCGAGGACCTCACCAGCGAGACCTTCCTGCGGGCCCTGCGGCGGATCTCCACCTTCACCTGGCAGGGGCGCGACTTCGGCGCCTGGCTGGTGACCATCGCCCGCAACCTGGTGGCCGACCACTTCAAGTCCAGCCGCTTCCGGCTGGAGGTGACCACCGGGGAGATGCTCGACGCCAACGAGGTCGAGCGCAGCCCGGAGGAGTCCGTGCTGGAGTCCCTCTCCAACGCGGCCCTGCTGGACGCGGTCCGCAGACTCAACCCGCAGCAGCGCGAGTGCGTGACGCTGCGCTTCCTCCAGGGGCTCTCGGTCGCCGAGACCGCCCGGATGATGGGGAAGAACGAGGGGGCCATCAAGACCCTCCAGTACCGGGCGGTGCGCACCCTCGCCCGGCTGCTGCCCAGCGACGCCAGGTGACCCACGCGAGGATGAATCAGAGATCACATGATCGGGCGTGCGTAACCGACGCCCGAGGCTGCTCGTTGCCCAGCCAGAGCAACAGTCCGGCCGTCCGGGGTGTCGACAACGACGAGAGGAGGTGCGACCCGTGACAGCGAACGTGCTCGAGAACCGGCGGGCCAAGGCCTTCGCCGAGGCGCTTGCGGCGCACCAGAGCACCGACCGCCGGAACGGGGCCGTCGAGGGCGGCCCCGCACGCGGCCACTCCACCGCCATGGCGGAACTGCTGGCGGCAGCCGACACGCTGACGGCCGCCGCGGTCCCGGCGCCCGTCCTCGACGCGGAGGTGCGCGCGGTCCAGCGGGCGGAGCTGGTGGCCGCCTTCGAGCGGGAGTTCGCCGCGGGCACCGGCTCCGGCGTTCCGGAGCAGCGCGGCCGCGGCGCCCACCGGGCAGCCGCCGCCGTCGGCGGCGCGGCGGCCCGGCTGCGGCCGCGGTCCCGCTGGGGCCGCCGCCTCGCGGCGGGCGGCCTGGCCGCCGGCATCGCGGTCGGCGGCCTCACCGGGGTGTCGATGGCCAGCACCGGCGCGCTGCCGGGCGACACCCTGTACGGGATGAAGCGCAGCCTGGAGGGCTGGCAGCTGGACTGGGCCGGCTCCGACGGCGAGCGCGGCGCGCTGCTGCTGGACCACGCATCCACCCGGATGCGCGAGGCGCGGGAGCTGGTGGTCCGCTCCGGCGGCGACGGCTCCTCCGCCCCCCTCGCCCCCGCCACCGTCGAGCAGATCCGCACCGCGCTGGCCGACATGCACGCGGAGGGGGCGACCGGCCGCCGGCTGCTCTGGGCCGTCTACCGCAGCAACGGCTCGCTGGACCCGATGCGCCGCCTGGCGGGCTTCGCCCGCTCGCAGGACGACCAGTGGACGCAGCTGCGGCGGCGGCTGCCCGAGCAGCTCGCCCCGGTCGCCTCGCAGGTGACCCAGCTGCTGCACGAGATGACGGCGGACGCCACGCAGTTGCACATCCTCCCGCCGCAGGACCACGGCGGCGGCGGGTTGACCGGCACGCCGGGCACCGGTCCGCGCTCGGGCGGCCCGGGCACCACCACCGGAGCGGACCGGACCGGGACGACCGGGCGGCCCCCGTCCGACGGCCCGTCCAGCCCGGCCGCCGAGCGGCGCGACGAGACCCCCCCGTCGGCCACCGCGGGGGCCTCCGCGACGCCGGGCAGCACCCCGGCCGGGGGCCCGGTCGGCGGCCTGGTGGACGGCATCACCGGCGGCCTGACCGGCCGCGGCTCCGGGGCGGACGGCAGCACCGGCACGGCGGCCCCGGGCTCCACCCCGGCGGACGGGTCCACCGCGACCGGCGGCGCCAAGCCCGGGCTGACCGTTCCGCCGCTGATCCCGGGCCTGCTGCCCGGGGTCGGCCTCGGACTCGGCTGACGGCCCGGCTGACGGCGCAGCACACGCGCGGCACGGGGCCGCCGCCCGCACGGTTGCGGGCGGCGGCCCCTCGGCGTGCCCGGTCCTGCGGCACACCCGGCTCCGGTGCGCGGGCGGCGCCGGACCGTGTCCGGCGTGTCCGGCTGGCCCCGGGGCGTGTCCGCCTCCGGGACGCGCCTGTCCCCGCCGGAGCCGGCCGGCCCCGGGGCGGGAACGCGGAAGGGGCCGCGGGACGGCTCAGAAGAAGACCGAGCGGCGCTGCACCAGCAGGCGGTAGAGCGTGTGCTGGATGGTCTCCCGGACCTCGTCGGTGAGGTCGAAGACCAGCATCGGGTCGTCCGCCGCCTCCGGCGGGTGGACGTCGGTCGCGATCGGCTCGCCGAACTGGATGGTCCACTTGGTGGGCAGCGGCACGGCGCCGAGCGGCCCCAGCCAGGGGAAGGTCGGCGTGAGCGGCACGTACGGCAGGCCGAGGAGCCGGGCGAGGGTCCGGGCGTTGCCGATCATCGGGTAGGTCTCCTCGGCGCCCACGATCGAGCAGGGCACGATCGGCACCTGCGCCCGCAGCGCGGAGGCGACGAACCCGCCGCGGCCGAACCGCTGGAGCTTGTAGCGCTCGGAGAACGGCTTGCCGATGCCCTTGAAGCCCTCCGGCCAGACCCCGACCACCTCGCCGCGCTCCAGCAGCCGCTGGGCGTCCTCGTTGCAGGCCAGGGTGTGGCCGGCCTTGCGGGCCAGCTCGTTGACGCCGGGGAGGACGAAGACCAGGTCGGCGGCGAGCATCCGCAGGTGGCGGCGGGCCGGGTGGTGGTCGTGGACGGCCACGTGGGTCATCAGGGCGTCCAGCGGGACCACCCCGGAGTGGTTGGCGACGATCAGCACGCCGCCCTCGGCCGGGATGTTCTCGATCCCCCGCACCTCGACCCGGAAGTACTTCTCGGCCAGCGGGCGCAGCAGCGACAGGAACACCTCCTCGGTGAGCTCCCGGTCGAAGCCGAACTCGTCCACCTCGTAGTCGCCCGTGATGCGGCGGCGCAGGAAGGCCAGCCCGTTGGCCGCCCGGCGCTCCCAGCCGCGGCCCAGCAGCCGCTCGGCGGCCCCGCCGAGGGGCCCGGCGAGGGCGTGGCCGACCGCGTCGGCGATCCGCTCGGCGGCCGCTCCGGCCCGGTCGGCGGCCCCGCCGACCGCCTCCCCGACGGCCGCCGCGCCCGCCGCGCCCGCGGCGGCCGGACCGGGCAGCGGGCCCTGGGGCAGGGCGGAGAGCGGCGGCAGCCGCCGGTGGGCGGCGCGCCGGTCGTCCTCGGGCCCGGCCGCGGGCGGGCGCACCGGCCCCCTGGCGCGCCGGGCGTCGCGGCCCTGCGCCGGCGGCCTGGTGCCCGGCCGGGTCCGGTCGGCGCCCTCCCGGCCCGGGACGGACCGGTCGGCGGTGGACCGGTCGGCAGTGGACCGGTCGGCGTCCGGCTGCGCGGCGGCCTCGCGGTCGCGGGAGGGGGGCTGCGCCGCACCGCCGGTCCGGGCGGACTCGATCGGGATGACCTTGGCATCGCCCATGGCGTACTCCCTCGCGGCGCTCATCGCAGGTCCAGCTCCCATGTGCCCGATTCCGCGGGGCCCGCTCCCGCGGGGCCCCCTTCCGTGGTGCGTCCCGCCGCCGCGGGGGTGCGGCCGGCGGGCGGCAGCATCCCCGCCAGCCGGTCGGTGGCGGCCGCCAGGCGCTCCGTGGGGAGCAGGCCGGCCGCCGCGGCCGCCGCGAAGTCCGCGAAGGCCTCGGCGGTGCTGCGTACGGGCGTGTACCCGAAGGTCTCGTGAAGGTGCCTCACGTCGACGACCCGGCCGTGGGTGAGGAGCCGGATCTGCTCCGGGGAGAAGTCCGCGACCCGGGTCTGCCGGATCAGTCCGGCGACCCAGCTGATGGCGGGGAGCAGCAGCGGGACGGTGGGGCGGGCGAGGCGGCGGGCGCACTGGGAGAGCAGCAGCACGCCCTCGCCGGCGACGTTGAAGGTGCCGCTGTTGGTGGTGCCGCGGCGGGGTTCGAGGGCGGCGAGCCGGAGCACCTCGACCGCGTCGTCCTCGTGGACGAACTGCATCCGGGGGTCGTAGCCGAGCACGGTGGGGAGCACCGGCAGCGAGAAGTACTCGTTGAGCGGGGTGTCCGCGGCCGGGCCGACGATGTTGGCGAACCGCAGGACGCAGACGGCCACGTCGGGGCGGCGGCGGGAGAAGCCGCGGACGTACCCCTCGACCTCGCAGGCGTCCTTGGCGAAGCCGCCGGAGGGCAGCGCCCGGGGCTGCATCTGCTCGGTGAAGACGGCGGGGTCGCGCGGGGCGGAGCCGTACACGCTGGTGGTGGACTTGACCACGAGCCGCTGCACGGTGGGGGCCTTCTGGCAGGCGCCGAGCAGCTGCATGGTGCCGATGACGTTGGTCTCCTTGACCGTGCCGCGGCCGCCGGAGCCCAGCGGGGTCGCGGTCACGTTCAGGTGGACCACGGTGTCGACGGAGTGCTCGGCGATGATCCGGGCCACGGCGGGGCGGCGGATGTCGGCGCGGGCGAAGACGTAGTCGGCGACGCGGCCGCCGGACCCCTCGGGGGGCGCCTGCTCCAGGCCGTACGGGGACGGCTGGACGTCGACGCCGACGACCAGGTCGACGTCCGGCTCCCGCCGGATCTCCCGGACGAACCGGGCGCCGAGGTGGCGGGCCACCCCGGTGACGAGCACGACCTTTCCCACGGTGGAAGTCCTCCCGTCCGAAAACCCCTGCCCGCACAGCACCGTATCGCCTGGTTGTTTCAGGGGGACGACCCGGCGTCACCGGTGTGGCGGCGATCACCGGGGCCGTACCGCCCGGCGGCACGCCGTCTCCGTGATCCTACGACAGCGGAGGGTGTCCGGGGCGGAGGGCGTCCGGGCCTCCCCGGCGGACCGGACGTCCCGGGGACCGGACCCGGGGGTCCGGCCCGGCAGCGCCCACCGGCGCGGAGGCGGCCGCCGGTGCAGGGGCGGCGGCCGGTGCAGGGGCGGCGGCCGGCCCGGAAACGCCGACGCCCGCCCCGGCGGTGGGCCGGGGCGGGCGTCGGGCTGATCGGGGCGCTGCTTACTTCTTGTTGCGCCGCTGCACACGCGTCCGCTTCAGCAGCTTGCGGTGCTTCTTCTTGGCCATACGCTTGCGGCGCTTCTTGATGACAGAGCCCACGGAACAACCCTCGCTCACTGGGACTCTCTCGCGACCGCGGCGCGGTGCTCTGGAGTCCGGATACGACTGACGGAAGCCATAGCCTACCTTCCGCACCCCGCGTGCCGTAATCGAGTCGCACACACGGGTGCGGCGGACTCCTGCCGGGCCCGTCCCGGCAGCGCCGCGCCCCTGGTCCGCTAGGCGGTCTCCCGCCCGACGTAGGACTCCCGGAGGTAGTCGTGGACCGCCTGCTCGGGGACCCGGAAGGAGCGTCCCACCCTGATGGCGGGCAGCTCCCCGCCGTGCACCAACCGGTACACGGTCATCTTGGACACCCGCATGACCGCGGCCACCTCCGCCACGGTCAGGAAGTTCACCTCGTTCAGAGGCCTCTCACCAGACGCCATGTCAGCACCGACCTTTCGCATGTGCTGAGCACCGGCTTCCCCTCCGGTGACTGAAGCCAGCACACCCGTATCCCCAGAGTAGTTGCGGGTGGTACGGGTGGGAAGAGGGGTGAGGCCGCCTCCGTCACCGTGGCCGCACGACCCGTCGCAGCAGGTGAGCGCCGGGCGGGCCGCCGCGGACCGGTGACCCGGCGTCGCGGGGGCCTCCCGCGCCGCCGGCCCCGGCGTCGGCTCGCGGAAGCACACGGCCCGCGCGGGAGCGCGGGGGGCGCGCCCCGGCCGCCGTCCGCGCGCCGGTCGCACGCCCGGCGGGCGGCCGGCGGTGGGAACAGCGGTGCTGCCGGGGGTGCGGGCGGCCGGGGGTGCGGGCGGACGGCGGTGCGGGCGGACGGCGGTGCGGCCGGACGGGTCAGGGGAGCAGGCCGTGGTACGGGAAGACCTCGCGGCGGGCCGCGAGGATCGCCTGGTCGAGCCGGTCGGCGGGGTCGTAGCCGCCCTCCGCGAAGTCGGGCCAGACCACCGGGTGGCGGCCGTCGGTCATCCGCAGCGGCGCCTGCCGCCGGGTGCGGCGGTACACCTCGGCGCGCCACTCGGCGGGCGTGTCGGACTCCGGGTCCAGGGGGCGCCCGGCGGCGATGGCCGTGAGGTGGGTCCAGATGCGCGGCACGACGTCGACGACGGCGTACCCGCCGCCGCCGAGCGCGACCCAGCGGCCGTCCGCGTACCGGTGGGCGAGGTCGTGGAGGGCCTCGGCCATGGCCCGCTGGGCGTCCAGCGAGACGGCGAAGTGCGCGAGGGGGTCCTCGACGTGGGTGTCGGCGCCGTGCTGGGTGACCAGCACCTGCGGCCGGAAGGCGGCCAGCAGCTCGGGGACGGTGGCGTGGAAGGCGCGCAGCCAGCCCGCGTCGCCGGTTCCGGCGGGCAGCGGGACGTTGGCCGCGCTGCCGGGCGCGTCCGGGCCGCCGGTCTCGCCGGGCCAGCCGGTCTGCGGGAAGAGCGTGGCGGGGTGCTCGTGGACCGAGACGGTGAGCACCCGGGGGTCGTTCCAGAAGACGTGCTGCACGCCGTCGCCGTGGTGGACGTCCACGTCGACGTAGGCGACCCGCTCGACGCCGAGTTCCAGCAGGCGGGCGACGGCGAGCGCCGCGTCGTTGTAGACGCAGAAGCCGGAGGCCCGCTCGGGCATCGCGTGGTGCAGGCCGCCGGCGACGTTGACGGCGTGCAGGGGGCGCGGCCGGTCGCCGGGGGTGCCGGGCGCGGGCCACACGGCCTCGGCGGCGGCGACCGACTGACCGGCGATCAGGGCGGAGGCGGTGTGCATGGCGGCGAAGGCCGGGTTGTCCTCGGTGCCGAGGCCGCGCCGCACGTCCTGCCCGGCCGGGTCGTCCCAGTGCGCGGCGGTGCGGCGGACGGCGTCGATGTAGGCCTGGTCGTGCACCAGCCGCAGCGTGGAGTCGCCGGCGGGGGCGGCCGCCCCGACGGTGACGCCCGGCGCGTCGGGGATGCCGAAGGCCTCCACGAGCCGCATGGTGAGGGCGAGCCGCACCGGGTCCATGGGGTGGCCGGGGCCGAAGTCGTAGGCGGTGACGGCCTCGTCCCACTGCAGGCGGAGGCCGCAGGGGACGGTTCGGGGCCGGGCGGCGGGGGCGGACATGGCCGCCACGGTAGCGGAGGGGCCCGCGCCGGGCCGGTCAGCCCGCCCCGGCGATCGCGCCGGTGCCCGTGCCGGTCCCCGCGTCGGTGCCCGCGTCCGGGTCGGGACCGGCCGGGGCGGCGGTGGCGGCGGTGGCGGGGTCGGCGGCCCGGCGCGGTGCGGGGCCGAAGGCCCGGGAGACCGGCAGGACGGCGAGGACGAGGACGAGCGGGATCGCGAGCGCCGCCCGGTAGGAGGCGGCGTCGCCGACCGCGCCGACGAGGGGCGAACCGACCAGGAAGCCGACGTAGTTGAAGAGGTTGAGGCGCGCCACCGCCGTCTCCCGCGCGTGCGGGAGGCGCCGGGCCCCCGCGGCGAAGACCTGCGGCACGACGGCGCACAGCCCCGCGCCCAGCAGGGCGAAGCCCAGGACGCCGGTCCAGGGGCCGGGCGCGGCCGCGGCGGCCGCGAAGCCGAGCGCGGAGAGCACGGCGCCGGTCCGCACCACCGCGGGGGCGCCCCAGCGCTGCACGGCCGCGTCGCCGAAGGTCCGGCCCGCCAGCATGGCCGCCGTGTAGGCGTTGTACGGGACGGTGGCCAGGGCCTCGGAGGCGTGCAGGGTGTCGTGGAGGTACTTGGCGCTCCAGTTGGAGACGGTGGCGTCGGCGATGTACGCGGCGGTCATGGCGAAGCAGAGCGGCAGCAGCGGCCGCCAGGGGACGGGGCGGCGCGGCGCGGCGGACCCGTCCCGCGCGACCCGGTCCTCCCGCACGGCCCGGTCCTCCCGCACGGCCGGGGCGCCACCGGCGTCCGGACCGGCCGGCCCCAGGTGCCGGGTGCCCGCCGCCAGGACCACCGGCAGCAGCACCGCGGCCGTGCCGCCGAACAGCACCGGCAGCGGGAGGTGCCCGTGCGCACCGGCCCAGGCCAGGGTGGCGCCGGCGATGCCGCCCAGGCTGAAGGCGGCGTGGAAGCCGAGCATGACGGAGCGTCCGCAGCGGCGCTGGAGGTCGACGCCGAGCATGTTCATCGAGGCGTCCAGCGCGCCGACGGCCAGGCCGAAGGCCGCCAGGGCCAGGGCCAGCTGCCACAGGGCGGTGCCCGCCCCGGTGCAGGCGAGGGCGAGCAGGACCAGGGGCTGCGCGGTCCGCAGCACCGCGCGGGCGGAGGTGCGCCGGGCGAGGTGCTCCGAGGCGACGCTGCCCGCTCCGGCGAGGACCGGCACCGCGGCGAGGAGGGCCGGGAGGAGCGCGTCCCCGACGCCGTACCGGTCCTGGACGGCCGGGATGCGGGTGACGAGCAGGGCGAAGGCCGCCCCCTGGCAGAGGAAGCAGGCGAGCAGGGCGGTCCGGGCCCGCCGCAGGCGGTCGGCCGCCTCCGCGGGCGCCGTCTCCCGGGGCGCCCCTCCCGCCGGCGCTCCTCCCACCGGCGCTCCTCCCGCGGGAGCTCCCCCGGCGGGAACTCCCCCCGCGGGGGCCGCGCCCGCGGCCCCCGGCCCCTCCGTGGCGGGCCTCCCCTCCATGGCCGGGCTCCCCTCCGTGCCGCCGCCCCTCGTGCCGCCGTCCGGCGGGCGGTTCCGGCGTGAGCGTAGGGGCGCGGGGCGGGCCGCGGAAGGGTCCGGACGCGGCGGTTCCGCCGGAATCCGCCATCCCTTGTGACTCCCTTCGGGTGAGTTGCCATGTTTTGCGCTCATCGGTGCTTACGGTGAGAGTGTGTGCCGTAGGTGACGGCCCCCCGGGAGAGATGAGGACACGTCGTGGGGATGGTGCGCGCTCTCGGTCCCCAGCTCCTGCACGTCCGCCGCCGCCAGGCCGTCGACCGGACCCTCCAGGACCTGCTCACCGCCGTCCTGACGGCACCTCGGCTCCCGCGGTCCGCCTTCGCCCCGGAGCTGCTGGAGCGGGTCCCCGTCGACCGGCTGCAGCTGATGGTGGACCAGCTCCGCGAGCGGCACGGCGCCGTGCGGTCGGTCCAGCCCCACGAGGGCCTGTGGCGGGTGCACTGCGCCGACGGCGGCGAGCTGCTCTGGGCCGGCCTGGACGGCGACGGCCTGCTCACCTCGCTGGTCCTCGGACCGGCCGCGCTGACGGCCCGCCGCACCGCCGCCGAACCCCCCGGCCCCCGGCGGTCCGCCGAGCGCCGCGCCGTCGCCCCGTCCACCCGTCCGGTCGCCGGTCCTGCCGCCGCCGCACGGCCGGCCGCCCCCGCGCCGCCCGCAGCGCGCCCGGCCCCCGCCTCCACCGCCGCGCAGGCCCGGCAGGAGGCCGCCCGCCGGTACGCGCTGGCCGCCGCCGGGACCGCCGGCTGGGCGGTGCTCCAGCTCGCCCTGGCCCTGGCCGCGGTCTCGGCCACGCAGTGGCTGCTGCTCCTGCTCGCCGCGGCCGCCGCCGCCTGGTGCCTGCTGCACGTCGGCCCCTGGCACGCCCTGCCCCCGTACGCCCGGCTGCTGCCCGGCGCCGCCGTGGCCGGGACCGCCGCCGCCGGCCTGCGCGTGCCCGCCGCCGGCCTGGCCTGGGACCTGCGGGCGCCGCTCGCGCTGCTGCCGCCGCTGGCCGTCCTGGCCGCCGCCGCCTGGACCGCCGCCCGCTGCCGCCCCCGGACCGACCCCGCGGACCCGCCGCTGGTGCTGGCCTCGCCGCTGCGCGGCGGCACCCTCTGCCTGCTCCAGGCCGGCGGCCCCGCCCTCAACCGGCACGCGGCGGACGCCTACGGCCGCGCCGCCCGCCTCGCCGTCGACCTCACCGTGCTCGGCAGCGGCCTGCGGTGGCGCCGCCGCCGCGCCCTGGGCCTGATGCCGGCGGAGAACGACGCCTACGCGGCGTACGGGCACCCGGTGCGCAGCCCCTGCGACGGCGTGGTGGCGGTGGTCGTCGACGGGCTGCCCGACAACGAGCCGGGTGCCGTCGACCCCGCGCACCCGCTGGGCAACCACGTCGCCGTGGACACCGGCCGGGCGCTGGTGGTGCTGGCGCACCTGCAGCCGGGCAGCGTCCGGGTGCGGGCGGGGGCGCGGGTCTCGGCGGGGACGATGCTCGGTGCGGTGGGCAACTCCGGCGACACCGGGGGCGAGCCGCTGCTCCACCTGCGGGCGGAGACCCGGACCTCGACCGCCTCCCCCGGGTCCGGGGCGGCCCTGCCGCTGCTCCTCGCCGAGCTGCGCGGGGCGCCGCTGCGCGGCCGCCGCCTCACCGTCGAGGGCTGAGGGACGCGGGGGCCCGGGGCCCGGGGGCGGCCGGACCGGTCCGCCGCCCGGTCAGGTACCGGTCCGCCGCCCGGTGAGGTACCGGCCTGCCGCCGGATCAGGCCCCGGCCAGGCCCAGCAGTACCGGCAGCTCCGCCATGTCGGTGAACAGGCGCGTCGCGCCGGCCGCGGTGAGCCGGTCGGCCGGGGTGAGCGCGGCGTAGCCGAAGACGTCCATCCCGGCCGCGCGGGCGGCGAGCACGCCGTTGGGGCTGTCCTCGACGACGGCGCAGCGGTCCGGCGGCGTGCCCAGGGTGCGGGCGGCGTGCAGGAAGAGGTCGGGGGCGGGCTTGCCCCGGCCGACGTCCTGGGCGCTGAAGATCCGGTCCTCGGGGAGGTGGCCGCGCAGTCCGGCGAGGTCCAGGGCGGTGCGGATCCAGGTGTGGTGCGCGGAGGACGCCAGGCAGTAGGGCGTCCCGGACGCGGCCAGGGCCTTGAGCAGCCCCTCGGCCCCGGCGACCGCGGTGAGCTCCGCCTCGAAGGCGGCGAAGACCCGGGCGTGGAAGAGGTCGTCGAAGCCGTCGGGCAGCGCCCGCCCCGACCGCGCGCGGACCACGTCGTGGATGTGGTGCGCCGCCGTGCCGAGGAAGTCCCGCACCGAGTCGTCGAAGGTGGTGGGGTGGCCGAGCTCGGTGAGGTACTCGGCCAGCACCCGGTTGGAGAGGGGCTCGCTGTCGCAGAGCACCCCGTCGTTGTCGAGGATCACCAGGTCGTAGCGCACCCGGACACCCTATGCGGCGCCGGCGCTGGCGCGGGCGGGGGCGGGCTCCGGCGCGGGCGGGGGCAGGGGCGGGGCGGGCGCCCCCGCCCGCGCCCGGGGTGGCGCTACCGCCCGCCGGCGGCCAGCTCCCGGGAGCGGTCCCGGGCGGCCTCCAGGGCGGCGAGGAAGGCCGCGCGCACGCCGTGGTTCTCCAGCTCGCGGATGGCGGCGATGGTGGTGCCCGCCGGGGAGGTGACGGCCTCCCGCAGTTTGACGGGGTGCTCGCCCGAGTCGCGGAGCATCGTGGAGGCGCCGACCGCCGACTGCACGATCAGGTCGTGGGCGACCGCGCGGGGCAGGCCGAGGAGGATCCCGGCGTCGGTCATGGCCTCGACGAGGAGGTAGAAGTAGGCCGGCCCGGAGCCGGAGAGGGCGGTGGCGGCGTCCTGCTGGGCCTCGGGGACCCGCAGCGTCCTGCCGACGGGCCGGAAGATCTCCTCGGTGCGGCGCAGGTGCTCCTCGGCGGCGTGGGCGCCCGCCGAGATGACGCTCATCGCCTCGTCGACCAGCACCGGGGTGTTGGTCATCACCCGCACCACGGGGGTGCCGGGCGCGAGCCGCTCCTCGAACCAGGCGGTGGGCACGCCCGCCGCGCCGGAGACCACGAGGCGGTCGGCGGGGACGTGCGGGGCCAGCTCGTCCAGCAGGGCGGCCATGTCCTGCGGCTTGACGGTGAGGATCAGGGTGTCGGCGGCCTTGGCGGCGTGCTCGTTGGAGACGGCCTCGACGCCGTACCGCTCGCGGAGCTCGGCGGCGCGCTCGGCGCGGCGGGCGGTGACCAGGACGTCGGCCGGGGCCTTGCCGGCGCGCAGCAGGCCGGAGACCAGCGCCTCGCCGATCTTGCCGGCGCCGAGGACGGCGACTGTCTGGGGCATGGGCGGCTCACCTCGTCGTGTTCCGGGGGCGTGCGCCCCCGGTCGTCTTCCGGACGGTGTCGGGCCCATCCTCGCACCGGGGAGGCGGGGGCGGCGGGGGCGTCCGCCTGCCGGTCGGGGCCGCCGGCGCGGCTCCGGGCCCCCGGGGCCGCGCCGGGGCGTGCGGCCGCTCAGGGCGTCCGGCGGCGCAGGGTGGCGGCGCCCAGGGCGAGCGCGGCGGCGATGCAGCCCGCGGTGACGGACGTGTCGCGGACGAACGCCCCGCCGAGGTCCGCGTGCACGGTGACCTCGGTCATGGCGTCCACCGCGTAGGAGAGCGGCAGCACGTCGGAGACGGCGCCGAGGACGGGCTGCATCTGCCCGCGCGGCACGAAGAGCCCGCAGAGCAGGAACTGGGGCAGCACCACCGCGGGCAGGAACTGCACCGCCTGGAACTCGGTGCGGGCGAAGGCGCTGGTGAAGAGGCCGACGGAGGTGCCGAGCACCGCGTTGAGGACGGCCACCAGCAGCAGCGCCCAGAGCGGGCCGGCGACGTCGAGGCCGAGCAGTCCGACGGCGAGGGCGGTGGCGAGCCCGGCCTGGAGCACCGCGAGGCCGCCGAAGGCCAGGGCGTACCCCAGCAGCAGGTCGAGGCGCCCCAGCGGCATGGAGAGCAGCCGCTCCAGGGTGCCGGAGGAGCGCTCGCGGAGGGTGGCGACCGAGGTGACCAGGAACATCACGGTGAACGGGAAGACGCCGAGCAGCGGCGCGCCGATCCGGTCGAAGACCTGCGGGGAGCCGTCGTAGATCCAGGAGAGCAGGGCGAGCAGCAGGCAGGGGACGACCAGCAGCAGGGCGACGGTGCGCGGGTCGTGGCGGAGCTGGAGCAGCACGCGGCGGGCGGTGGCGCCGGCGCGGGCGGCACCGGCGGCGAGGGGGCGCGGGGCGGCGGTCACGGCCGGACCTCCCGGGGGTGGCGGGCGGAGGGGGTCCCGGCGCCGCCGGGAGCCGCGGTACCGCCGGTACCGCCGGGACCGGCGGGGCCCTCGGGGCCCGCCGGGGCCTCGACGAGGCGGAGGAAGGCGTCCTCGACGGTGGCGGCGCCGGTGCGGGCGCGCAGCGCGTCGGGGGTGTCCTCGGCGAGCAGCCGGCCCTCGCGCAGGAGCAGCAGGCGGTCGCAGCGCTCCGCCTCGTCCATGACGTGGCTGGAGACCAGGACGGCGGCGCCGTCGGCGGCGAGCCGGTGGAAGAGCGCCCACAGGTCGCGGCGGAGCACGGGGTCGAGGCCGACGGTGGGCTCGTCGAGGACGAGCAGCTCGGGGCGGTCGCCGGTGCCGGCGCCGAGCAGGGCGACGGCGAGCGAGACGCGGCTGCGCTGGCCGCCGGAGAGGCGGGAGGCGAGCGTGCCCGCGTACCCGGCGAGGTCGACCTCGGCCAGCACCCGGTCCACGGCCTCGGCGCGGGCCGCGCGGCGGGCGCGGCCGGGCGCGAGGACGGCGGCGTAGTAGGCGAGGTTCTCCCGCACCGAGAGGTCGGCGTAGACGGAGGGCGCCTGGGTGACGTACCCGACGCGGTGGCGCAGGCCGGGGTCGCCGGCGGGCAGGCCGAGGACCTCGGCGGTGCCGGTGGCGTTGGCCTGGACGCCGGCCAGGACGCGCATCAGGGTGGTCTTGCCGCAGCCGGAGGGCCCGAGGAGTCCGGTGACGGTGGACCGGGGGACGGTGAAGCCGAGGCCGTCGAGCACGGTGCGGCCGCCGCGGACGACGGTGAGGGCCTCGGCCCGCACCGCCACGGTATTCATCATGCGGAGAATATCCTCTCCGGCGAGCGCGGGGTCAAGGGAGGCGTGCGGGACAAATCAGGGTTGTCCCCTATGGTGCGGACCCCGCCGCAGGCGCACCGTGAAGGCATGACAGCACACGGAGACATGACCCCGGGTGAGAACCGCCAGCTCGCCGTCGCCTCGGCGACGCTCGGCCCCTGGCGGACCGCGGCGGCCGTCGGCACGCTGGGCGGCGCCGCCGCCCTGGGCGTCGACGTGCTCACCGGCGACTGGTCGCTCGGCATCCTCGCCGGGCCGGTCAGCCTCGCCCTCTTCCTCTTCTTCCTGGTCGGCGGCGTGGGCTCGGTCACCGGCCGCGCCGGCGGCGACCGGCGGCTGCGCCGCTGGGCCGCCGAGCACCCCTGGCGGGTGGCGGCCGTCCCGGCCGTCCTGCTGCTGGTGCTGGACACGGCGGCGCGCAGCCTGCTCTCCTCCGCGAGCCTCGCCGCCGCGCTCTGGGACGGCGTCTGGCACGCGGTCCTGCTGGCGGCGGTGGTCGGGGTCGTCGGCTCGGTCGCGGGGGCGCGCGCCCGCCGGTAGGCGGGGGCCGGGCCGCGGCTCAGCGGCGGGGCCGGCGCCCTCCCGGCGCGCGGCGGGCGCCGGGACGGCCGCCGCGGGGGGTGCGGCGGCGCGCGTGGGCGGCGAGGGCCGCCTCGTGGCGGGCGCGGGCGACGCCCTCGCCGGGCGCCTCGACGAGGCTGCGGACGGCGTACGCGGCCAGGGTGCCCGCGAAGCCGACGACCATGATCGGGGCGAGCGCACGGTCGTCGGCCATCCAGCCGTCCAGCGCGTCCCGGCCCCGGGACAGGGTCCGCCAGGTGCGCAGCCCCGCCATCAGCGAGCAGCCGCCGACGGCGGCCGCGAGCAGCACGTCGAGGAGGGGACCGCCGGTGAAGGCGGAGAGGGCGAGCGACAGCGCCAGGAGGCCCGCCGCGAGCGCGGCCAGCGCCCCGGCGGCGACGGCGGCGCGCCGCAGCGCGTAGCCGGGGCCGCGGTCAGCCCAGGAGGTGCCGAAGAAGCGGACGGGTTCCGGCCGGGGGGCGTCGGTCGGGGCGGCGGGGGCGCGGTCGGCGGTCACGGGGCCGATTGTCCCCGACGGGGGGGGGGGGGCGGGGGGGCCGGCGCCCCCCCCGGCCCCGCCGGTGCTCCGTGCCGTGCCGCCCCGGGCCCGGGACGGCACGGGCCTCAGCCCTCCAGCCGGGACAGGTCGCGGACCGCGCCGCGGTCCGCCGAGGTGGCCATGGCCGCGTAGGCGCGCAGCGCCGCCGAGACCTGCCGCTGCCGGTCCTTCGGCCGGTAGCCGCCGGACGCCTCCAGCCGGGCGCGGCGCGCGGCCAGCTCCTCGTCGGGGACCTCGAGCCGGATGGAGCGGTTCGGGATGTCGATGGAGATCGTGTCGCCGTCCTCGACCAGGGCGATGGTGCCGCCGGACGCCGCCTCCGGGGAGGCGTGGCCGATGGACAGGCCCGAGGTGCCGCCGGAGAAGCGCCCGTCGGTGACCAGCGCGCAGGACTTGCCGAGGCCCCGGCCCTTGAGGAAGGAGGTCGGGTAGAGCATCTCCTGCATGCCGGGGCCGCCCCGGGGGCCCTCGTAGCGGATGACGACGACGTCGCCGGCCTTGATCTGCTTGGCCAGGATCTTGTCGACGGCCTCCTCCTGGGACTCGCAGACCACGGCCGGCCCGGAGAAGGTCCAGATGGACTCGTCGACGCCCGCGGTCTTCACCACGCAGCCGTCCTCGGCGAGGTTGCCCCGGAGCACGGCGAGGCCGCCGTCCTTCGAGTAGGCGTGCGCGGCGTCGCGGATGCAGCCGTTCGCGGCGTCGGTGTCCAGCGAGTCCCAGCGCTCGGACTGGGAGAAGGCGGTCGCGGAGCGGACGCAGCCGGGGGCGGCGTGCCACAGCTCGACGGCCTCGGCGGAGGGCGAGCCGCCGCGCACGTCCCAGGTCTTCAGCCAGTCGGCGAGCGAGGGGCTGTGGACGGTGTGGACGTCCTCGTCGAGCAGCCCGGCGCGGTACAGCTCGCCGAGGATCGCGGGGATGCCGCCGGCCCGGTGGACGTCCTCCATGTAGTAGGTGCCGCCGGGGGCGACGTTCGGGGCGACCTTGGCCAGGCAGGGGACGCGGCGGGAGACGGCGTCGATGTCGGCGAGCCCGTAGTCCAGCTCGGCCTCCTGGGCGGCGGCGAGCAGGTGGAGGATGGTGTTGGTGGAGCCGCCCATGGCGATGTCGAGGGCCATGGCGTTGTCGAAGGCGGCGCGGGTGGCGATCGAGCGGGGCAGCACGGTGGCGTCGTCCTGCCCGTAGTAGCGCCGCGTGAGGTCGACGACGGTGCGGCCGGCCCGCTCGTACAGGTCCCGGCGGGCGGTGTGGGTGGCGAGCACCGAGCCGTTGCCGGGCAGCGAGAGGCCCATGGCCTCGGTGAGGCAGTTCATCGAGTTGGCGGTGAACATGCCCGAGCAGGAGCCGCAGGTGGGGCAGGCGTTCTCCTCGATGCGGAGGATGTCCTCGTCGGAGACGTCCTCGTTGACCGCGTCGGAGATGGCGTTGATCAGGTCGAGCTTGCGGACGGTGCCGTCGACCAGGGTCGCCCGGCCGGCCTCCATGGGGCCGCCGGAGACGAAGACGGTCGGGATGTTCAGGCGCAGCGCGGCCATGAGCATGCCCGGGGTGATCTTGTCGCAGTTGGAGATGCAGATCAGGGCGTCCGCGCAGTGCGCGTTGACCATGTACTCGACCGAGTCGGCGATCAGGTCGCGGGACGGCAGCGAGTAGAGCATGCCGCCGTGGCCCATGGCGATGCCGTCGTCGACCGCGATGGTGTTGAACTCGCGGGGGACGGCCCCGGCCGCCTTGACCGCCTCGGAGACGATCCGGCCGACCGGCTGGAGGTGGGTGTGGCCGGGCACGAACTCGGTGAAGCTGTTGGCCACCGCGACGATCGGCTTGCCGATGTCCCGGCTGTCCACGCCGGAGGCCCGCATGAGGGCCCGGGCGCCCGCCATGTTGCGGCCGTGGGTGACGGTACGCGACCTCAGCTCGGGCACGGTGCTCCACTCCCTTCGCGCCGCGGCGGCGGTGTGTGCGACGCGGGCGGTCCTGCTCTGCGGCTTCTGCGGACCGGTGGGGCGCACCGGGTCCGTGACGGTCGAGCGTACGCCTCCGGCGCCGCCATCCGGACATGGCGTCCGGATGGCGGGACCGCGTCGCGGCGCGGGAGGGCGCGGGCCGGGCCGCGGGGGCGCGGGGTGCGCGGCGGGGGCGCGGGCGGGGGTCAGCGCTCCGTGAGGTAGCGCTGCAGCACCGGCGCGACCAGCCGGACCAGCTCCTCCGGGTCGGCCGAGGCCAGCGGCTCCACCCGGATCACGTACCGGGCGAGCGCGAGGCCGACCATGTGGGAGGCGGCCAGCTCGGCCCGCAGCCGCGGCTCGGGGACGTCCAGTCCGGCCGCGATCCGCTCCATCAGCTCGCGGGAGACGAACTCCCTGAGCATGACCGTGGCCTGGTCCTCCGTCAGGGCCGAGCGGATGACGGCGATCAGCCGCTCCCGGACCTCCGGCTGCTCCCAGAGCGACAGGAAGGAGCGGGCCAGCCGCTCCCCCACCCCCTCGGGGCCGCCCGCCACCGCGTCGTGGACCATCAGCGCCGGGGCGAAGGTGATCTCCAGTGCGGCGGCGAAGAGCTGCTCCTTGCTGCCGAAGTGGTGGTGGACCAGTGCCGGGTCCACCCCTGCCGCCCGGGCGATGCCGCGGATCGACGCCTTGGCGTAGCCGCGGGCGGCGAACTCCGACCGGGCGGCGGCCAGGATCGCCTCCCGGGTCCGCGGCGCCCCGGCCCGCGAGCCCGCCGGGCGGCCGCGGCGGCGGGCCGGCGCCTCCTCCGCGCTCACCGGCGCGCACCCCCGTCCGCGTTCGCACTCCCGTCGGCGCTCCCGTCGGCGTCCCCGTCGGCGCTCCCGTCGGCGCTCCCGTCCACGGCACCGGCACCGGCACCGGCACCGGCGGCGACGCCGACCACGAGCTCCACCACGTACGGCTCCACGACCACGCCGTCGGGGAACGCAGCCAGCAGCGCCTCCCGCTCGGCGGCCAGCAGCCGCTCCCGGTCCGCGGGGGCGAGCACCGCCACGTACGAGCGCGACGCCTGGTCCAGCAGGGCGGTCCCGAGCGGCACCCGGCGCTCCCAGCGGACCGCGGCGGTGGAGACCCGCAGGCCGGAGCGGGACAGGTCCTCCGGGGACCCGCCGTACGGCCGGTGCCCGTGGTACCGCGGGCAGGCCGCGCGCATCCGGGCGGACTGCTCCCGCACCCACGGGACCCCGCGGTCCTTGAGGTTCCACCACAGCGCCAGCGCGCCGCCGGGCCGCAGCACCCGGACCGCCTCGGGCACCGAGCGCGCCGGGTCGGTCCAGTGGAAGGCCTGGGCGTAGGTGACGAGGTCCGCGGAGGAGTCGCGGAACGGCAGGGCGTTGCCGTCGGCGCGCACCAGCGGCAGCCCCGGGCTGACCGCGCGCAGCCGCCCGGCCATGCCCGCGGTGGGCTCGACGGCGGTGACGCGGGCGCCGCGGGCCAGCAGGGCGCGGGCGGAGATGCCGGTGCCCGCCCCCACGTCCAGCACGTCGGCGCCGGCCAGCGGGCGGCCCGCCAGCTCCTCGACGGCGTCGAGGAGCGCAGCGGGGTAGGAGGGCCGGGCGGCGTCGTACTCGGCCGCGACCGCCCCGAAGGAGGAGGCGAGGTCAGCCCCTCCGTTGGCTCCCATCCGCCCGTCCCCTTCCCCTGCGGCGTCCGCCGCGGTGCTCCCCGCGGTCGTGCCTCAGCCTACGTGCGCCGAGGGGGCGAGGTGCTTGCGCGTGAAGGCCAGCGCCTCCGCCAGGTCGGCCTCGCGCTCGTCGGGGGTCGCGGCGCGGCGGGTGTTGACCTCCAGGACGACGTGGCCGTCGAAGCCGCCGGCGGACAGGCGGTCCAGCAGCTCGGCGCAGGGCTGGGTGCCGCGGCCGGGGATGAGGTGCTCGTCCTTGGCCGAGCCGCTGCCGTCGGCGAGGTGGACGTGCGCCAGCCGGTCGCCCATGCGGTCCACCATGGCCAGGGCGTCGACCCGGGAGGTGGCGGCGTGGGAGAGGTCGACGGTGAAGTGCCGGTAGTCCTCGTCCGTGGGGTCCCAGCCCGGCGCGTACGCGAGGACCTCGCGGTCGCGGTAGCGCCACGGGTACATGTTCTCCACCGCGAACCGGACGTCGGTCTCGTCCGCCATCCGCCACACGCCCTCGACGAACTCGCGGGCGTACTGCCGCTGCCAGCGGAACGGCGGGTGGACCACCACGGTCCCCGCGCCCAGCTTCTCGGCGGCGGCGCGGGCGCGCTCCAGCTTGGTCCACGGGTCGGTGCTCCACACCCGCTGCGTGATGAGCAGGCAGGGGGCGTGCACGGCCAGGATCGGGACGCCGTGGTCGTCGGAGAGGCGGCGCAGCGCCTCGATGTCCTGGCTGACCGGGTCGGTCCACACCATGACCTCGACGCCGTCGTAGCCGAGGCGGGCGGCGGCCTCGAAGGCGGCGGCGGTGTTCTCCGGGTAGACCGAGGCGGTGGAGAGGGCGACCCTGGCGCCCGGCCCGCGGCCGCCGGCCGGGGCGGGGGCGGCGGGGGGGCGGGGGGCGGCGGTCGCGGCGGGGCGGCCGGCCGGTGCGGGTGCGGGTGCCGATTCCGGTGCCGGTCCGAGGAGGCCCGGCGGCTGCGGCAGGGACCGCCCGTCGGGGCCGCGCAGGGTGCCGGGCGCGACGGCCGTGCCGGCGGGGCGGTCGGAGGCGGTGGCGGCGGGGGTGCCGCTGTCCGGGGGCGGCGCGGGCGCGGGCGCCGGGGCGGCGGCCGCCGGGGTCGCCGCGGACCCGGCGGCGCCGGGGAGCGCGACCGCCCGCGCCGCGCGCGCGGCGTCGGCGGCCTTCGCGGCGGCCCGCTTCACGGCGGCGGTCTGCTTCACCGCGGCCTGCTTCACGGCGGCCTGCCGGGCGGCGGCGGCCTGCTTCACCGGGCCCCGTCCGGCGCCGCCGGTTACGCCGGTGCCGTGCGGCCGGCCGCCGGCGTCGGCGGCCGCGTCGTCCGCGGACTCCGTACCGCGCCGGGCGGCGGCCCGGCGGGCGCGGGCGGCCTCCAGGGCCGCGCCCGCGACCTCCCGGGTCGCGGCGGCGCGCTTGGCCACCACGCGCCGGGCGGCGCGGGCCGCGCGCCGCGCCTCGGTGTCGGGGCCGTCCGTGCCGGGGCCGCCGCTGTCGGGGCCGCCGCTGTCGGGGCCGCCCGGGACCGGGCCGTCGCCGGCCGGACCCCGCCGGTCCGGGGCGTCGCGGTCCGGCCCCGCCGTGTCCTGGTCCGCTGGGTCCGCCACGGAAGACAGACTATGCGGCTCCCGTGCGCCGCGGGACCCCGCCCGGCCGCCGGTCGGGGGTGCTGCGGCCCCGTCCGGGGCCTCGGATGGTCCGGTCATGCGTATGCCGCCGAGTCGTCGAGGGTCTCTCCTGCCGCCGGGTCCGGGCTCGCACCGGCCCCGGCCCCGTGCTCCTGCCCCCGGCGCCCGCCGGTGACCCGTGGCACGGACCTCAGGGGGTCGTCCCTTCACACGTCGCCCGACCCGGTGCCCGTCTCCGTCATCATGTCCAGGCGCCGCAGGATGACGCCCTCGCGCAGCGCCCAGGGGCAGATGTCGACCTCCTCCAGCCCGAAGAGGTCCATGGCGGCGTCGGCGACCAGCGCCCCCGCGAGGAGCTGCCGGGCCCGGCCCTCGGAGACCCCGGGTATGCGGGCGCGCTCGGCCTCCGTCATCGTGGCGATCCTCGGCAGCCACTCGTCGAGGCCGGCCTTGGTGAGGCGCCTCGGCACGTAGGGGCCGGCCTCGGAGCGGGGCGCGCCGGTCATCCGGGCGAGCTGCTTGAACGTCTTGGAGGTGGCGACCGTGTGCCCGGGCGGCCCGAGCCGGGAGACGCCGCCCACGACCCGGGCGATCTCGGCGCGGACCTGGCGCCGCACCTCCCGCACGTCCTCCGGGCTCGGCGGGTCGCCGGGCAGCCGCCCGGAGGTGAGCCGGCCCGCCCCCAGCGGCAGCGACACGGCGACGTCGGGGGACTCGTCCACGCCGCAGGCGATCTCCAGGGAGCCGCCGCCGATGTCCAGGACCAGCAGCCGGCCCGAGGACCAGCCGAACCAGCGGCGGGCGGCGAGGAAGGTCAGCCGCGCCTCGTCCCCGCCGGAGAGCACCCGCAGCGCGACGCCGGTCTCCTGCTCGACCCGGGCCAGCACCTCCTCGCCGTTGGCCGCCTCGCGGACGGCGGAGGTGGCGAACGGGAGCACGTCCTCGACGCCCTTGTCCTCGGCGACCCGCATCGCGGAGGCGACGGCCGCGACCAGGCGGTGCACGCCGTCCGCGGTGATGGCGCCGTCCGCGTCCAGCAGTTCGGCGAGGCGCAGCTCCTCCTTGGAGGAGAAGGCGGGCATCGGGCACGCACCCCGGTGCGCGTCCACCACGAGGAAGTGGACGGTGTTGGAACCCACGTCGAGTACGCCCAGTCGCATAGCGCTCCACGCTACCGGCACGGCGGCGCAGGTCGGAGGGGTTCCCGGACCCCGGGAGGGCGTCCGCGGGCGGGACGGGCGCCGCACGCGCCCCGGCGGCTGCGGCGGGGCCCCGGCCGGGCCCCGGGCGGGAGGTCCCGCGGAAGCCCGGCAAACACTCCGCTAACGGGACGATCCGCGCCCCCGGGCAGGGCATAGGCTGGCCCCGTGGCAGCAGCAGAGAAGGACCGGGGACACGGCACCGCGCGCGGCACGGGGGCGGCGCGCCGCCGCGAGGTGCCGCTGGACTTCCCCCGGGCGTGGGTGGAGTTCCCCGACCCGGCCGACGAGGACCAGGTCTTCCGCTGCGACCTGACGTGGCTGACCTCCCGCTGGGCCTGCATCTTCGGCCGCGGCTGCCACGGCATCCGCCCCGGCCGCGGCGAGTCCGACGGATGCTGCACCCTGGGCGCCCACTGGTCCGACGAGGACGACGAGCAGCGCGTGGCGGAGCACGCCGCCCGGCTGACCCCCGAGACGTGGCAGTACCACCACCTGGGCACCGGCCCGGACGGCTCGGTGCTGCTCGACGGCGGCATCACCCAGCTCGACGAGGACGGCGACCGGCAGACCCGCCGGGCCGACGGCGCCTGCGTCTTCCTCAACCGGCCGGGCTTCCCCGGCGGCGCCGGCTGCGCCCTGCACACGCTCGCCCTCAAGGAGGGCCGCGAGCCGCTGGAGACCAAGCCCGACGTCTGCTGGCAGCTGCCGATCCGGCGCACCTACGAGTGGGTGGACCGGCCCGACGACACCCGGGTGCTGGTGGTCTCCATCGGCGAGTACGACCGCCGCGGCTGGGGGCCGGGCGGGCACGACCTGCACTGGTGGTGCACCGGCAGCCCGGAGGCGCACGGCGGCTCCGAGCCGGTGTACGTCGGCTACCGGCCGGAACTCACCGAGCTGATGGGCCCCGAGGGGTACGCGGTGCTGGCCGGGCTGTGCGAGGAGCGGATCGCCGCCCGCGCCGACCGGACCCTGGCGCCCCACCCGGCGGACCCGGAGCGGTAGGCGGGCGCCGCCGCGCCGGAAAACCGGTGGCGGCCCGGCCGCCGCGCCGCGCAGGCTCGTGGGGACGCACCCGGCGCAGAAGGCGAGGAGAGCGACCGTGACCGACGAGACCACCGCCCCCGGCGGGACCACCGCCCCCGACGAGGCCACCGCCGTCGGCGGGACCGGCGGACCCGGCGCGGGGGCGGCCGGGAGGCTGGCGCCCGGCAGCGAGGTGACGGTCCTGCTGGTGAAGCACCCCCGGCCGGACGTCCGCTACCCGGCCCTGGTGGACGGGGACGACGGGACGCGGATCACCGTGCGGGCCCCCTGGGCGGGGCCGCCGAGCCGCGACTTCGGCTTCGTCCGGTTCGAGCGGGGCGACGTGTTCACCGAGCACTACTGGCGGGACCGCTGGTACTCCGTCAAGGAGGTGCGCGACGGGCGCGGGGCGCTGAAGGGCTGGTACTGCGACGTCACCCGGCCCGCGGCGGTCCGGGACGGCGCCGTGGTGGTCCACGACCTCGACCTGGACCTGTGGCTGCCGGCCGACCGGTCCGCGCCGCTGCGGCTGGACGAGGACGAGTTCCTCGCGAGCGGCCTGGCGGAGCGCGACCCCGCCGCCGCGGCCCGCGCCCGCGAGGCCCTGGACGAGCTGGAGCTGCTCTCCCGGGACGGCTTCGCCGCCCTGCTGGGCGGCTGAGCGGTCCGCCCGGTGCCGGGCGCGGGGCGGACCGGCCGCCGCCGCCCCGGTGCCGGGCACGGGGGCGTCAGCCCGTGCCGGGCGCCGTCCCGGAGCCGGACGGCGTCGGGGACGCGGTCCCCGACGGCTGCCCGGACGGCCCGGACGTCCCCGGCGGGGAGGAGGGCGCCGGGGAGGAGGGCGCCGGGCCCGACGGCTGCGGGGACGGCGGCGCCGGGGAGGACGGCGGGCCGTCCGAGGGGGAGGGCCGCCCGGTCGGGCCGCCCGAGGGCGCGGGGGTGGACGGCGGGGAGGACGGCGTCGGGGGCCGGTGCGTGCCCGAGGGGGACGGCCGCGGGCCGCCGCTGCCCTCCAGGGTGACGACGGACTCGGAGGGCTGCAGGGCCACGTGGGCGGTCCAGCGGCCGCGGGGCGCCCGGTCGGGGTCGACCGTGACGATGAGGGTGATCCGCTGCCCGGGCTCCAGCACCCCGGAGTCCCGGCTGAGACGGAGCCAGGAGGCGTCGGTGACGGCCCGCCAGAAGAGGCTGTGGGCACCGGTGTTGGTGAGGGTGACGACGGTGCGGCTGCCGTACTCGCTCGCCGCGACCGACAGCCGGCCGGGCGCGGCCCCCGCGGCCGCGGCCCCGGCGGCGGCGGGCCCGGCGGCGGCGGGCCCGGCGGCGGGCGGCCCGGCGGGGACC
>NZ_JAJLRA010000023.1 GCF_020991365.1 Streptacidiphilus sp. ASG 303 | reverse complement strand
ACGCGCCCACCGCCCCCGCTACCCCACGGCCTTCCAGCACTACCTCGACTCCCACGGGCTGCGCTGGGAATGCTGGTGGCGGCAGGGCAAGTAACCGACCATCGAAGATCCCCGACAGAGTCGCTCAGTGCCTCCAAATGGCGCGGGAACAAGGACCTCGACAATCCTTATTCTCGCTGGCCAGAGGCACTTTCCACTTATCTGACCAACCGTCGGACAGCCTGCTGCGGTGACGCCGCGAGGGCCAGCGAGGATTCGATCACGTGAAGGTGATGAGGCAAACGACCCTGTCCGCACCCCGGGTCCCGTTCTTTACCGTGCGGGCGACCTCATCGCTACGAGCATAGACCGCTACGGAGACCAGCAGGGAAGCGCCCGGGTCGGGGGTGGCGCGCCGCCTCACCTGAGAAGTGCTTCCTTCCCCGCACCCAACAGGACCCTCGACGAGCCCGAATCTTGCAGGCCAGGAGTACTTCTCGCGGCTGTGCTCAGGCTCCGGATGGCCCTGCTGGTGAAAGCCCGAGGCTAATCCGCCGGGCGGTTCAGGCTGCCTGACGACGGCGCCAGGGCGGCTGGAGCGTTGACATGCTCCAGCCACCCTGGCGCGTCTGGGGCCCGGTCGCCCCAGCATGTTCAGTGCCATGCTCACGCCTCCGGTCCTGCCAGAACGACGTCGTCCTGGGTGAGTTCGGCTCGGAGCCGTCGCTCGGCTACCTCGGCGTAGTGCGGGGAGAGTTCGACTCCGATGAACTGCCGGCCTTCGCGTAGGGCGGCGACGCCGGTGGAGCCGGATCCGGTGAAAGGGTCGAGGACGGTGCCGCCTTCGGGGCAGATCCGGACGAGCTGTTGCATGATCTCGACGGGCTTCTGGGTAATGTGGACGCGGTTCTTGCGGGGCTGGGAAGCGATGAAATGGCCGGGCAGGTAGAGGGCCCGGCTCTTGTCGAGGGTGCCTTTGACGCCCCAGGTGATGAACTCGGCGGACTGCTTGAAGCCGCCCTTGCGGGGCCGGCTGGCGGGCTTGATCCAGGGGATGGTGCCGGACCAGGTCCACCCCGCCATCTGCAGGGCGTCGCTGGTGGTGGGTTCCTGGCGCCAGTCGCCAAAGACCATGGCGACCGCGTGCTCGGTCGACGCCCGGTACGCCTCGGTGAGCAGGGCGGTCAGCCAAGAGCGGTAGGAGCGCTGGTCGCGGTTCTCTCCGGGGAAGGTCTGGAGGTCGTGCGCGGAGCCTGAGTTGACGTACTTGGTGCGGGCGTCGCGGCTGGTGCGCTCCGAGCTGGTCCGCCCGCCGGAGTTGTATGGGGGGTCGGTAATGACCGCATTCACGCTCTCGTCGGGCAGGGATTTGAGGACGGTGAGGGCGTCGCCTCGGTGGAGCGTGTAGCTCATGGGGGCCTCTCTCAGGGCAGGGTGAACCCGCTCCGGGACGTACACGGAGGCAGCCGTCGGGAGGGGGATGTCCGGGACGGTAGCCGCGATTCCCGGCCGCACCAACGGGCGGCATCAGGCCTTGTGGAAGGTCGTTTGGTACGGCCGGAATACCGCTCTACTGTCTCGCCATGCCAACCGGGCAAGAGGCCAACTCCACCCTGGCTGAACTGTGTTGATCCGTACTGCCCTGTCCAACGGCACAGCAGGCGGACCCACCTCCGTGCCTTTCCCTGCCTTTTTGGAGAGCTGTGTGTTCGGGCTGAGATTACGAGCGCGACCGGCTGCCGCGCATAATCCATGACCGGCGTCCGGGAGCTATCAACTCCCCTCTGGCCCGGGTCCGTCCGAGCGGCGGATGCACATCGGCGCGGTGCCGACGACTTTGCACGAGAGTCGGCACCACGCCTCCTACGAACCTCAAGGAGCCGCTGCGATGCAGCACGCCCTGATACACCCACACCCCGACCCGCCTAGTGGCCGGGCGCGGCGTCTCAGTGGACGGCGGCGGCGGTGAAGAAGGCAGCCGGAGCAGTGGCGGGTCTGTTCGCGGCCGGTCCGCTGCTCCTGGCCGTGCCGGTCCTCGCCGTCGCAGCCGGGAGCGCTTCGGCCTCCTGCTTCACCAACGGCACAACGGCGGTGGACGGCTCGGCTGTGGCAGCGCAGGTGAAGGCGATTCTGGACGGTAGCGGCACGGGGACAGTATCGGTGGGGGGTCTCAACGATCCGGCCGATCAGGTACATAATGCCAAGACCGTCCAGGCCACCGGGGGGGCTTTGCACATCCCGGCCCGAGGGCAGGTCGTGGCGCTGACGACCGCGCTGCAGGAGAGCGGCCTGCGGAATCTCACCTACGGCGACCGCGACAGCCTGGGCCTGTTCCAGCAGCGCCCATCGCAGGGCTGGGGCACCGCAGCCGAGATCCTCGACCCCGTACACGCTTCGACCATGTTCTACGCCATGCTGCAGAAGGTGCCGGGCTGGCAGTCCCTCTCCGTCGCCCAGGCCGCCCAGGCGGTGCAGAGGTCCGGCTTCCCCCAGGCGTACGCCAAGTGGGAGCCGCTGGCCACCGCCCTGCAGCAGGCCATCGAGCCACTGATACCCAAGGACAGCGGAGCCTCACCGATGCCTTCCCCATCCGGGCCGGGCACCACGGGGAGCGCTCCGCCGAGTCCTACGGGCGGCTGCGAGAGCGGCGGAGACGGGACCAGCTTCGGGACTATACCGCCCGGCACGCTGCCGACCGGATATGAGATCCCGTCGGACGCTCCGCCCAGGGTGCGGACGGCGATCCGATGGGCACTGGGCCAGCTCGGCACCCCGTATCAATGGGGCGGGAGTTGCACGGACGCGCACGGGCAGGACCCGATGGGCCACTGCGACTGCTCCTCACTGATGCAGCAGTCCTACAAGGCCACCGGGGTCGCCCTGTCCCGGACAACGTACACGCAGGTCAAGGAGGGAACGCCGGTGCCGGTAGATGCTCTCCGGCCTGGCGACCTGGTCTTCACCGAGGGGACGGCCGCAGTCCCTGAGCATGTCGGCATGGTGATAGGCCGGGGCCTGATCGTGCACGCCCCGCACACCGGCGACGTGGTCCGCATCTCGACCCTGGCGTCCTGGAAGCCTCGAATCCTCGCGGCACGCCGCGTCACCTGACAGCCCTCCCTTCTTTCTCTCCTCATGCCACCGCTTGGGCCGCTCAGGCCCCGGCATGCACTCAACCGAACTGGAGTTCCCTTATGTTTCTCGCTGACAAGGCCGTACAGCTGGCCTACGACCCGGGGATCAAGCCGAACGAGGGCGGCCTGCCCGGCCTTGCGGTCCTCAAGGAGGTGATGGGTTCCATCAACCTGTTCGGGATCATTGCCGTGGTGGGCGCGCTAGCGGTCAGCGCCGGTGTGTGGGCCTGGGGCCATCACTCGGGCGGCCACCAGGCCGAGGCCAACGGCAAGAAGGGCGTGCTGGTCTCCGCCGGCGCCGCCCTGCTGCTGGGTGCGGCAAACGGTGTGGTTGCGTTCTTCAGCACATTGGGGACGCAGGTCCACTGATGCCTGTCCGCTCTCCGAACCCTCGCGACACGTCGCGTGTGCGCCGCCGGGTACTGCTCGGCACTGCCGCTCTTGCAGTGCTCGTCGCCCTCGCCGGACTGGCCGCCTACCTAACCCGGGACATCAGGAACCCGGGCTCTCCGGCTGCGCGGCCACCTTGGGCCTCGCCGCCGCCTCCCGCTGCGCCGATGCCTGGCTCGCCGCTCCCTCGCGGGCCCCACGACACCCTTCCCGCTCCTCCGGGCACGCGAGACCCGATCACATTCGGGAAGGCGGCGGCCGTGGCGCTGTGGTCTTACGACACCCGCTCCTTCTCACAGCCGGAGCTGCTGGCCGCCCTTCGGGGGTGGCTGACGCGCGAATCCAAGTACGCCGACCGTGACTCGGTGGAGGCCCAGGTGCCGTCGCCGGTGTTGTGGGGGCGGATGGCCGACAGCGGCCAGTTCGCCACCGCCACCGGAGCCGAGGCGCACTTCCCCGACTCGTTCACCCGGGCCGTTCAGGCGGACCCCGAGGCGATCACCGAGGCGTACATCTACGCCGTCACGGTCACCGGCCGGCAGTCCATCGGCTGGCGGACCTCGCCGCACGGCGGTGGCGAGGAGCGCACGGTCACGCTCGCGGTCCAGTGCCGCCCCTCGAAGGACTGCGCCCTGGCCGGTGTCATGCCGACCGTCGCCCCCTGAGTCCGCTCCACGACAGAGAGGAGGTTTCCCTGATGGGTGTCTGCGACATCCCCCTGATGGACAAGGTCTGCGGAGCCGTCGACTTCGCCGCCAACCCCGGCGGGGCCGTGACCGACGGCATCGGCGCATGGATCGCCAAGAGCATGGGCGAGCTGGCTGCCGGCGCCGCCGACCTCGCGGCCAGGGCCGTGGACTCCACCACCGCGGTCGACCTGAACGCCGGCTGGTTCCGGGACAACTACGCACTGATCCTGCCGATCGGCCTGGTCCTGACCGTCGGCACGTTCTGCCTGCAGCTGATGACGGCCGCCTGGCGCCGGGACGAACGCGCCCTGGCCCGGGCCGCGGTCGGCACCATGACCGGTGTCCTGTTCTCCTTCTGCGCCGTCTCCTTCACCACCGTCGCCCTCACCGTGGTGGACGCGCTGTCCGCCGGGCTCTTCCAAGCCGCCGGCACGTCGGTCGACGACGCGGTCCGGCGGCTGGTGAAGGTCTCCGAGCTCGGCGCGATGTTCCAGCTCGGCTGGGCCGTCCCCGCCCTGGTGGCCCTCGGCTGCGCGATCGGCGCGTTCGTGTACTGGGGGGTGATGGTCGCCCGCAAGGTCGGCATCCTGGTTCTGGTCACCCTCGCGGTGTTCGCGGGGGCCGGCGGCGGCTGGGATGCCGCCAAACGCTGGCGTAGGGGCTGGATCGAGGCCACCGCCACCCTGGTCGTCTCCAAGCTCCTGATGACCGTCGTCTTCCTGATCGGCGTCTCCGCCCTGGGCAAGTCCGACCCCAAGGACGGCCTGGGCGCCCTGTCCGACGCCCTGGCCGGGCTCGTCGTGATGGTGCTGGTGCTGCTGTGCCCGTACGCCACGTACAGGTTCGTCCGCTGGGCGTCCGACGGCGGCGGCCACGACGACCTGCACCGCACGGGCATTGCCGGCGTGGCGGTCGCCGCCGGGGCGGCGAAGACCGCGGGCAGCCTCGCCCTGCAGGCCGGCACCGGCGCCCCCGCCCCACAGGGCCCCAGCCAGGTGCCGGGGATGGACGGCGGCGGTGTCGTCACCGGCATCAACCCGGCCGGCGGCACCCTCGGCAAAGAGGGCATCGACGCCGGGCTGCCTGCACCACGACGGACCGGCTTCCGGTACGGCGAAGACCCGAACGCGGAAGGCGACCGCGACCGGGCCGTGATCCGGCGCCCCGGAACCCCACCGCTCATCACCCGCCCCAACGACACCGGAGCCGGACGCTCCGAAGGGGTCACCCCGAATGCCGGCGGCGGCTCGGCCGACCAGCCCGCAGGTGCGTCAGCTCCGTTTGGCAGCTTGATTCGCGAGGTCTCCGCACCACCTGCTGAAGGCGCCCCCTCAGGCCCAAGCAACTCCGCAGCGCGGGCGCACGCAGCAGGCCTGTCGGGAACTGGCTCCCCCGCGCCTACCGCTTGGATCTACCCGCCCCAGCCGCCTACGTCCGGTTCCTGACCGGACCACCACGCAGGGCGGACCGCTGTCAGCAGCCCGCCCCGGGCCCGCCGCTGCCTCCACCACCGAGGGAGTCCTGCCGTGCACTCCGGAAGAGCGCCGAGCGACCTGTTCTCCGCCCGATCCTCCTGTATGGAACCGCCATGACTGACAGCTCCCAGGCCGACACGACCACGGCCACCGTGAAGTTCCCCCATCGCAGCAGGCGCGGCATCCTGCTGGGCCTCACCGCCCCGCAGCTGGTCGTCGCGAGCCTCACCGGCCTGCTCCTGCTCGCGGTGATTCTCACTCGCGGCATCATCGGCGCACTCGAACTCATACCGCTGTGGGCCGCCGTCGCCGCCGTCGTCCTCGTCCGCCACCGGGGTCGGGCCCTGGCCGACTGGGCTCCCATCACCGTCCGCTACGCACTGCGCCGGATGCGGGGCCAGCTGCTCTGGCTCGCCCGGCCCTCCCGGCGCCCGGTGCGCGAGGGGCTTCTCCACCTGCCCGGCACCGCCGCCAGCCTGCGTGTGGTCACCGCCCCCGACCGCCGCTACGGCGCGGTCCACAACCCGCACACCGGCACCCTCACGGCGGTCGTCAAGGTCAGCAGTCGCGCCTATGCCCTGCTCGACCCCGGCACCCAGCATGCCAACGTCAGCGGATGGGGACGGGCCCTGGCCGCGCTCGCCCGCACCGGGCAGGTGGCCCGGATCCAGGTCATCGAACGCACCGTCCCCGACTCCGGCGACGCCCTGCGCCGCTACTGGGAGGAGCACGGCCGACCCGATGCCCACCTTGCGGGGGCGGTCTACGGCGAGCTGATCCAGAGCGCGGGACCGGCCGCAGCTCCGCACGAGGCCTACGTGGCGGTGTCACTGGACGCGAAGGCCGCGCGGCGCCTGATCAACCAGGCCGGCGGCGGCCCCGCCGGAGCCTTCTCCGTCCTGGCCCAGCTGACCGCGACCTTCGATCAGGCCGCCCGCACCGCCGGGCTCAACCCCGCCGGATGGCTGACCGCCCAGGAGATCGCCGCCGTCGTCCGCACCGCCTACGACCCCAAGGCCCTCGCCGCGCTTGACCGCTGGTCCGCCTCGGGACGTCCCGAGGCGGAGCCCGCCGCGGCCGGTCCGGTGGTGGTCGTGGAGAAGGCGGACCACATCGCCACCGACTCCGCTGTCCACGCCACGTACTGGGTGGAGAACTGGCCGCGCACCGAGGCCTCGGCCGGGTTCCTGCACCAGTTGCTGTTCACCGCCGGGGTTCGCCGGACGCTGTCGCTGTCCTACGAGCCGAGGGGCCTGGACGTAGCCCTGCGCGATGTCCAGCGCCGGAAGGCCAGCGTGATCGCCGACGCCGCCGAGCGGGCGCGGCGAGGCCAGGTCGACTCCGAGGCCGACTCCGTCGAGTACCAGGACATCAAGTCCCGGGAGCGCCAGCTCATCGCGGGCCACGCGGACGTCGCCCTGACCGGGCTGCTGACGGTCTCGGCCGACTCTGAGGAGGAGCTCCGCTCCGCGTGCGCGGCGGTGGAGACCGCAGCGGTCAGCGCCCAGATCGACCTGCGCCCGCTGACCTGGCAGCAGGCCGAGGCGTTCACCGCCGCCGCGCTGCCGCTCGCTCTCGCCGTCTGAAGCCGGCCACCATTTCTGCCGAAAGAGCACCGCCATGCCGGCCACCCCCGCCACCGCGCAGGACTTCGTCCCGTATGCGACCGCCGCCCTCGACTTTCACCGCGCACTGAACATCCCCGCGGGGCCCCTCGTCGCCTCCCGCGCCGAGCTGGACTCCCTCCACGCCCACCTCGTCGCGTTGCACGGGCTGCTCGACGCCCACGCCCAGCGCACCTCTCCCCTGCTCCCGGGCGAGGGAGACCACCTCGACGCCGCGCGGACCCGCCTGTGGCAGGCCGCCGACCACCTCCACACCGCCTACCACGCAGCGCCCCGGCCCCGCACGGGAGAGGTCCCCGACCGCGAAGCCCGCCGGGCCCGTGTGCCCGAGGGCGCCCCGGAGCTGACCATCTGCCGCCGCCACCAGCGGACCGCCCGCCTGGTCCGCCACCGCACCACCGCCGTCGGCCTGCACTCCCCCTTCACCGGCCTCGTCCGCCACTGACCCCATCGGAGGCACCGCCCATGCCCAGGACCCGCGCCAGCGCCTCACAGCTGTTCGTCCCCCGCAAGGCATCCCGCGCCCAGCAGCGCACGGCTCGCGCCGGCCTCGCCGAGGCCCGCCGGCAAGCGCGCCTGGCGGCGGATCCGCCGAAGCGGAGCGGCGAGGAGCGCGCCGATCCGGAGCTGCGGGCCAGTTATCCGCCCTCGGGTCGTCCCGGCCCGGCCTCGGCGCGCGGCGGCAGGATGCATCTGCCCGCCCATCGGATGACCACCGCCACCGCGTCCGGCGCCTATCCGTTCCTCGCCGAGGGCGGTCTGGGCGCGGAGGGCATCTTCATCGGCCGAGACGTCCACGCCGAAGCCGCGTTCTGCTACGACCCGTTCTCGCTCTACGCCAGCGGCCGCGTCGAGGGCTTCACCAACCCCAACGCGGTGCTCGCCGGGATCATCGGCATGGGCAAGTCCGCGCTCGCCAAGTCCATCGCCACCCGGGCCATCGCCCACGGCTACCGGGTCTACGTCCCCTGCGATCCCAAGGGCGAGTGGACCGGCGTCACCCGGGCACTCGGCGGCCAGGCCATCGCGCTCGGCCCCGGCCTGCCCGGCCGGCTCAACCCGCTCGACGCGCCTGCCCGGCCCGCAGCGGTGAGCGAGGACGACTGGGCGGGCGAGGTCCGCAAGCGCCGCCTCCTGCTGACGGCCGGTCTCGCCCGCACCGTGCTCAAGCGGGACCTGCTGCCGATGGAGCACACCGCTCTGGACCTCGCCCTGGACCTGGTCGTCGCGGACGCCGAGGCGAGGGGCTCGGTGCCGCTGCTCGGCGGGATCGCGCACACCCTCGGCTCACCCGAGCGCCTGGAGCGGGCGCTCGGCGACCGGGCCGGGCGGATGGGGCCCGCCGCCGAGGACCTGGCCCACGCCCTGCGCCGCCTGGTCCACGGCGATCTCGGCGGCATGTTCGACGCCCCCTCCACCGTGGCCTTCGACCCGAGCGCCCCGATGCTGTCCATCGACCTGTCCGGCCTCGGCGGCTCCAGCGACGACACCGCCCTGGTCCTCGCCATGACCTGCGCCTCGGCGTGGATGGAGTCTGCACTCGCCGACCCGGACGGCGGCAGGCGCTGGGTCATCTACGACGAGGCGTGGCGGGTGATGCGGCACGTCGGCCTGCTGGAGCGCATGCAGTCTCAGTGGAAGCTCTCGCGCGGCCTGGGCATCGCCAACCTCATGGTCATCCACCGCCTGTCCGACCTGCTCTCTGCCGGCGACGCCGGCTCGCGCGGCCGGGTCCTGGCCGAAGGCCTGCTCGCCGACTGCTCCACCCGCATCATCTACCGCCAGGAACCCGACCAGCTCGCCGCCGCGGCCTCCCTGCTGGGCCTGACCGGTGTCGAGACCCGGGCCGTCTCCGCGCTCACCAAGGGCCGGGGCCTGTGGAAGGTCGCAGGCCGCAGCTTCATCACCCAGCACGTCCTGCACCCGGCCGAACGGCGGCTGTTTGACACCGATGCGCGCATGGCCCCATCGGTCCGCGAGCTCGCTCCGGCTGAAGCATCCGCCCTCCATTCCGCCGCCGCGTCCGGAGGTGCGGCGCCAGCTTCCTGATCCTCTCGCCCGCACAGCCTCCGCATCGGAGGCCTCCATGCCCCGCGCCAGCAGACCTCTCCCCGCTCTCACCCGCCCCTACGCCCTGCACCGGATGGACCTGCGATGCCTTCTCTCGAACACGATGCGCTGCCCGACGTCGCCATCGGCCACCATCCCGACCACGGCATCGTCGCCGCCAACCCCAAACAACTCACCGCCAGCACCTGGATGCTCAAAGGGCTCGACTTCCACCCGGTCCCCGGCCACCCGACGCTGTACGCGCTGGCCGACCAGCAGCGCGACGGGCAGGACCGCGCGAGGCGGGCCGTCATGCTGCTGCGCGGGGCCGGCTATCGGGTCGACGCGGACGCCGCGTTCGACCCCGTCCTGGATCCCGAACCGGCTGCTGGCCGCGACCGGACCCGCCGCGGGGAGCCGGACGTGGCGTTCGCCGAGCACCCGCAGCTCGGCATCGTCGCCGCCACTGCTGACCACTCCTTCGCGCTCGGCGGTCGCCAGATCCTGGAGGAGCACGGCTGGCGTCACAACCCGCACCTGGACATCTACACCCTGCCCATCACCACGGGCCGGGACCAGGCCCTCACGAAGGTAGCCGCCGCCACGCGGTCGATGCACCGGTTCGACCTCCAGGTGGCCGTCCAGCCCCGCCTCGCCCAGGGCGTAGCCAAGGACCGCCTGCCCGGCCCCCGGATCGCAACGGCCCGCGAGCACAGTCCGGGCCTCACCACCCGCACGTTCCCCATCGCGACAGCAGCGCTCGCTGCCGGCCCAGCCCGGAGCGGCCTCCCGGGCGGCAAGGCGCCGCATCCCGCGCCGACCGCATCCGCTCAGGCCGCACATCCGGTCGATCCGCGTTTCGCATTCTCCCGCAACCGTTGACCCCACTCCGGTAAGGAGCATTTCCCATGGCCGTGAAGACCACCTGGCAGATCATCCATTCTTGCGGGCACGAGGCTGAGCGCGACCTGTCCGATCGAGCTGCCGACCGTCGCGTCGGCTTCGCCGAGTGGCTCGCCAGGCAGGAGTGCACCGACTGCTGGCGGGATGCCAAGGACGGTGACGGTCGGGACAGGGCCGCCTGGCTGGAGGCCAAGCGCGCCGAAGAGCAGGCCGAGTCCGAAGCCTGGTCCCAGCAGTACCGCATGCCGCCCCTGGAGGGGACCGAGCGTGCCGTCGCCTGGGCTGTGCGCTGCCGTCACCAGATCCTCGCCGCCGCCTACACCGCTCTGGTCCTCGAAGGCGACATCAGCGACGCAGAGTGGGAGACGATCGAGGGGACGGCTCGCACCATCACCCGCGCCGGGTGGTGGATCGACCAGCGCTCCTCCGCCCCCGAGGACCTCATCGAGCTGCTCCAGGCCGCCACCGATGCCGACCGGCCCACTGAGAACCCGCACGTCTGACCACCCGGTGCCCCGCCCTGGCGGGGCACCGGCACCCTCCCCGTCTGCTGGCAGCAGGAGCTGACAGCCGGATTCGACGCCACGCTGTCCTGGCTGTGCACCTGGAACATCGCGGCCCGGATCCGGGCGGCGTCTACCAGCTGTCCGTAGCCGACCCAAATCGCGGATTGTGCGGATCCTCTCCCCCGCAGGCCTGCACCTCCCCCGCATGGACGCCCCAGCCGAGGAGCGCATCGCCGCCACGCGCCGGACCTCTCCGACCGCCGGAGACACCGCCGCCACCACGGCGGTGGCAGCGCCACTCCCGGCCCTGGCCGACCCGCCGGCCGCACCCTCTGAAGCGCTTCCCCGAGATCCGGCAGGAGGACGTCCGTGATCCGCAGCAGAGCCGAGTACGCCCCACCCCGGCCCGTTCCCAACCCCAGGACCCTCTTGTGCCCTCCCCGCGCACCAGCGCGCCGTCGACCACCACCGGCTCCGACGCGCTCCTGTCCCTCCTCTTCGGCGCCCTCGGCGCCGCTCTCGCCTTCGGCTCCCTGGCCTGGCTGACCGGCAACCTCACCAACATCCTCGTCGGCAGCGGACCATGGGCCCCGTTCCGGGCCGCCGACTCCTTGCTGCACCCCGAGGCACTGTGGCCGCAGCTGAGCACCACCGCCCTCCTCGTCGGCTCCCGCCTGGTCCCCGGCCTGCTCACCGTCGCCCTGACCGCCACCGGCCTGGTGACGTGGACGCGGTGGCGCAGCGGTAGGAGGACCGGCCTTGCCCGCAAGGCCGACCTCGCCCCACTGCTGAACAAGGAGGTGACCGCGAAGGCTCGCAGCCTGCGGCCGAGCCTGTCCGGCCTCAGGCCTGACGCCATAGCTCCGGCTGACCGCGGGATCCTCATCGGCACGCTTCCCCCGGGCCGGTCCGAGGTCCACGCCTCCTGGGAGGACGTGATCGTCGCGATCATGGCGCCGCGCTCCGGAAAGACCTCCGGGCTGGCGATCCCCGCGATCCTCGCCGCCCCCGGCCCAGTGCTCCTGACCAGCAACAAGGCCGCGAACGACGCCTACACCGCCACGGTGGACGCCCGCGCGCGGGTCGGGACGACCTGGACTCTGGACCCGCAGCAAATCGCGCACCACCCGCAGCACATGTGGTGGGACATCCTGGCCGACGCACGCGACCTGGCCGGGGCCAAACGCCTGGCCGGTCATTTCGTGACCGCGTCCGTGGACGAGTCCAGCGGCTCCGACTTCTGGTCCACGGCCGCGAGCAACACGCTCGGCGCGCTGTTCCTGGCCGCCGCCAGCCACCGGCGCCCGATCACCGACGTCCTGGCCTGGCTCTCCTCCCCCTCCGACCGCACCCCGGTCGACCTGCTCACCGACGCCGGCCACGATGCGGTCGCCGCCCAGCTCCAGGGCACCGTCAGCGGTGCGACCGAGACGCGGGACGGCATCTACGAGACGGCGCGGCAGTACGCGAGCTGCCTGCTGGACCCGGAGATCGCCGCCTGGGTCACCCCCAGCAGGCGCCTGCCGGAGTTCAAGCCGTACGACTTCGCCACCTCGCGGGACACCCTGTACCTGCTGAGCAAGGACGGCGGCGGTAGTGCGTCGGCGATCATCGCAGCCGCGGCCGACGCGGTGATGCGTGCCGCCGTTGCCGTCGCCGAGCGCTCCGGCGGCCGGCTCGACCCACCCGCCCTGTGTGTGCTGGACGAGGCCGCCAACGTGTGCAAGATAGGCGATCTCCCCGACCTCTACAGCCACCTGGGCAGTCGGGGCGTCATCCCGATGACGATCCTGCAGTCCTACCGGCAGGGCCAGCGCTGCTGGGGCGAGGCGGGCATGGACGCCCTGTGGTCCGCGGCCACCGTCAAGGTCATCGGCAGCGGCATCGACGACGCCGACTTCGCGGACAAGCTGTCCCGGCAGATCGGCGAGCACGACGTACAGACCACCTCCGTCTCGACCTCCGGGAGCGGCAAGTCCACCAGCATCTCCATGCGCACCGAGCGGATCCTGCCCCCGGACGCCATCCGCGCCCTCCCCAAGGGGAAGATCCTGCTGTTCGCCACCGGCATGCGGGTCGCGATGCTCGACCTGCGCCCCTGGTACCAGGAGCCCTCCGCCAAGACCGTCGGCCCCGCCTCCACCCGCGCCACCCGGGCCATCACCGAACGCGCTCTCGCCAAGAGCATCGATCTCGGCGACGTCGGGCTGTCGGCATGAACGCGCCCGCGCCGCGCTCGCGGCGTCTCGTCGGTGCACCAGTCGTCCTGCACGACGGCCAATGGTGGCTGGTCGGCCGCGCCGGCTCCATCCCGAGCACGGACCCGGTGTTCACCGGCGCGCTGGACGGCTTCGCCCAGGCGATGGCCGCCGCCGACCAAGCAGTCACCGACCTCCGCGCCCGTCAGGACAAGCACTCGGCTCCCGAAGCAAGGGGTCAGCGATGAACCCACTGCTGCAGGCCGAGCAGGCGACGCTCGGCTCGGTACTGCTCGACCCGGGCCAGCTCTCCCACCTCGACTGGCTGGCGCCGGATCACTTCTACCGGCCGATCCACCAGGCGCTGTTCGCCGCGCTGCGCAAGCTCCGGACCGGCGGCCATCCCGCGCTGACGGTCCAGGGGTCGGTGCCGCTGTCGTGGGTCACCGATGCGGTCGACGAGGCCAGCCACCATGTCCGGGGGCTCACCGCCGCCTACGCCCACACCCTGATCGCGGCCTGCCCGCGCCCCATGCACGCGCCGGTCTACGGGCGCATGGTGCTGGAAGGCGCAATCCACCGCACCATTACCGAGTACGCGATCCGCCTCCACCAGGCCGCCCGTGCCGATGCGCTCCAGGGCGAGACCAAGGGCACCCTGTACCAGGCAGACGTCCTGACCGGGGTACTCGGCGACCTAGCACGGCGTTGGGGATCCGGCCCTCGCCCCGTCCCGACCACCACCCCGCTGACCCCTGCCCCCTCTCCGCCGGTTCGGGCTGACCAGGTTGCCGAGGACGAGCGGTTCCTGTTGGGGGTCCTGGTGGAGCGGCCGAGGGCGATGAACGAGGTCGCCGGTTGGCTGCAGCCGAGCGACTTCTCCGACCCGGCCTACAGCCAGCTCTACCGCTGCCTGGGGGCGCTGCACCATCGAGGTGAGCCCATCGACCGGATCACCGTGCTCTGGGAAGCGCAGCGGCGCGGGTTGCTGGCCGACGGCACCCTGTCCGGCGACCAGATCGCCGGGATCTGCGACGAGGGCGGCGCCGGCAGTGCCGAATGGCTCGGCGAGCAGGTCCTGCGCTCTTCGGTCACCCGCACCGCAGCCACCTCCGCCCGCGCAGTCCGCGCCTTGGCCGAGGACGAGGCGCTGGCCCCTGGGCGACTGATCAACCACGCCCTGCACGCGCTCGGGCCGCTCGACGAGGTGCGCTCCCGCTGGCAGACCGCACACGGCCGCCCCGCGGCAACGCAGGCCCCTGCGGCTTCGCCGAACAGGCAACCCACCGCACGAATGCACGCCGCCCTCGCCCGCAGCACACCGCGCGCCGTCCCGCTGCCCTCGGCCGGGACCGATCCTGCGCCCGCAGCAGCTCCCGTACGAGCACCCTCGCGCGGCCACAGCTGAACCCCTTCCAGGCCCCTCACTCGTCCCATTCCTTGGAACCTCGCTGTGAACGAAATCTCTTTTCCGACGGCCTGTCCCTGCAGGCAGCGACCTCGGCCTTCGACGCTGAGGGCTGCGCACTCCCCGCACCCACTGACCGACGGCGTCGCCGTTGCCCGATGGGAGGCGCTCACCCGCCCGGCGCCGTCGGCCGCTGGCAAGTGCGGGCGGCTGCAGGCCGAGTTCGTGGAATGGATGCAAGGGCCGCCGACGGGCTGGATGACCGCCACCCTTGGGCTCGGCCATCCCACCCAGCCCACCGCCCTCGGCAACGGCGTCGTCCCCTAACAGGCATTCTGCGCCTTGCAGTTGCTGGCGCCGCCCCTTCCCCGCTGCCCGCACTGCCGGGCCCGGTAGGCGCTCATACCCGGCTTCTCCGGCCAGGCCAAATTGCGGATTCCCCGCATCCTCTTACCCCTACCGACCTGCGTGGGGAACACCGCCATGACCTCCAGACGAACGCGCCACACCACGCCACCACCGTGCCGTCACCCCCCTGGATCCGCCATGTCCAACCCCAGTACCACTCCGGCCCCCGAGCCGTTCCGCATCCCCGACGGAGATCTCGACGATCTCGCGAGCACCCTCGCAAAGACCATGGCAGAGGTCCGCCAGCACGGCGTCATCCTCGACCGCCTCGGCTCTGAACCCACCGCGCACACCGCACACACTGCTGAGGAGCCGGGTACGGAGAACCCCGAGGCCGAATCCGACGGTCCCGCGTCGGTGTTCATCCTCGCCCTGGGCGGCGAGGCATACACCACCGAACTGGCCGCCCTCGACAACTGGGTCACCCACGTGCTCCTGCCGGCCTACGGACGGGAGATCAGCTCGACCCGCCCGTGGTGCGCGCAGTGGTACGAGCACCCCGAGGCCGTCGCCCGCCTCCACGCCCTGTGGCTCGCCTGGCAGCAGTTGACCGACGCCGAGGCCGGTCTCAGCGGGCCGGCCACCTGGCACCGCGACCACCTTGACCACACGCTGCTCCAGCTCCGCGCCCCGGACGGACCGTTCGCCGCGTGCTCCACCAGCCCCGCCCGGCCGGGCCACCGCGTCCTGGCCACCCCCGACCAGCTCGGACTTGCCACATGATGTCCAAGATCGACTTCCGGCTCGACGACCTGTCCCCGGCCGACGAAGCCACCACGCGTCTGGGCAGCACCATCTGGCCGAACGACTTCGAGCTCCTCGCCCAGCACGGCGACGCAGAGCGCAGCTTCATTCTCGCCTTCGACACCACGGCTATCTGGGGCCACCCGGTCGGCGAGCCGAACATCACCGCCTTCGACGTCATCCGTCACTGGCAGCAGGGCATCTACACCCCATGGGCCACCGAGCACGCCACTCCGGCCTTCGCGCAGAAGTGGCTCATCGAGCGGGGCTGTCCCTGGCAGGCGCTCAACATTCCCGGCCACGAAGCCGCCGACGAGCTGACCGTCCGTGTGGAGAACCGGATCCACTGCTCCGGTGATCGCCACCAGGTGCTCGCCCGCATGGCCATCGACGGCGAAGCAACCCAGGGCTGGACCATGGCCGTCGACAGCCGCGCCGCCGAGCTGCCGGTTCGGCTCTTCCTCGAAGAGATCCAGCCGAACCATGGCACGTACACCCTGGGCGAGGGCGCCTTCCCCAGCCCCGAAGTGGCGCGGGAGTGGCTGGAGGAGTATCCGGGCCCTCTGCCGCCGGCGCCCGGGGATGCGGACGCGGACGCGGCAGCCGAGCGCATCAGCGCAGCACTGGCCCACTCCGCAGCCGCAACCCCCGCCATCGCCACCGCAACCGCCTCTGCAACCGGGCCGACGCCTCTTGCTGTCCCAGCCGCCGTCGCCCAGCAGGGCTTGCGGAGGTCGATGTGAGCCGCGCCCGCTTCGCGTTCGCCGCGCACCCAGACGCCATCGCCGATCTGCGTCAGCTCCCAGACGCCATTCGCGACCAGGCCCTGCTGCACCTGCAGGACCTCATCCACGGCGAACGCGTCGCCACCCGCCTCGAAGGCCGTTTGGAGGACTGCCACAAGATCTACCTCGGCGTCGCGGACAGGTTGGCCAGCCACCGCCTGGTGGTGCAGTTCCGCGACGGGCCACCCACCTCCAGCCACGCCCGCGAGGTCTATCTCGTCGCCGCCGGGCCCCGGCTCGACTACGCGGTCTACCGCTCGGCCCAGCAGCGAATGGGCCGCACCGGCCTCAATCCGCCCGGCGACCCCGACACGGCCCAGGAGGCCCGCGTCCAGGCAGCACGCACCCGCTCCGCACGTCCCGCCCAGCCACGCGGCTCGGCGGCCGCCACGTACACCACTGCCTCGCCCGGCTTCGTCCCTGCAACCGCCGCCTGCCGAAAGGCCCGATGATGACCGCCACGAGCAATAGTCAAGAGTTGTGGGTGAGACTCTCCGACTCGACGGCGGTGATCTCGGCTGCTGCGAGCCGAGCCTCCTCGCGCACCTCTGGGGTGGGGTGACGGAGGAATGGCTCGATCAGGGGCCGGGCCTGCGGGTCGTGGGTGGCCCCGAGGATGTAGAGCGTGTGGACGAGGAGTTGGCGTTCCATCGTCGGCATGGCTACTGCCGCCGGTTCGACGAGGGTCAGAGGCAGGCGGTAGTGGTTGAACGCCTCGCTGATCGAGTTCAGGGCTGACTCGCGCACCTTGGTCACCGGCTCGTTTACGGCCACGCTGACCAGGCGTCCGACGACCAGGCGAGCGGAGTCAGCGTCGATTGCGGCGCCGCGCAGGCGGTCCCCGAGGACGTCGGCGGCGACGTCCCTGCGGTCCGGATCGCGGTCGGTCAGTGCTTCAAGTGCCTCGAACATGTCGTTCATGCTGCCACCTCGGACCGCTCGACCAGGACGCCGTTTTCGAAGCGCGCGCCAGCACGGACCAGCGGCACCAGGTGGGCGCCGGTGATCGCGCGCCATCGGGTCTGGGCGGACTCGACGAGCTTGAACACCATCGCGAGGGCTGCGGCCGGGCTGCCGGCGCGGGTGACCTTGGTGCGGAGTTTGACCGTGGAGAAGGTCGACTCGATGGGGTTCGTGGTCCGCAGGTGGATCCAGTGCTTGGCCGGGAAGTCGTAGAACGCGAGCAGTTCGTCCCGGTCGTCGGTGATCTTCGTGACGGCCTTGGGGAACTTGGCGCCGTAGGCGCGCGCGAAGGCCTCGATCGCCTTCTCGGCGTGGCCGCGGTCCTCGGCGTTGTAGATCTCCTGCATGGCCTTCGGCGATCGCAATGAGATCCTTGGTGTCGTCGAGTCGGACTCCGAGCAGGACCAGGACGCACGAGTGGGCCTGGCCGAGGCGGACCTTGGGATGGACTCCGTCGGCCCAGACGTAGACGTAGTCGCGGTCGGACAGGTCCCGGGTCTGGAAGGCGGCGCGGTCGTCGCTCCACTGCTTGGTCAGCCGGGTGACAGAGACGGGCGACAGGCCGGTCGTGCCGGGGTCTGTACAGCCAGCAACTCCTTTTCGTAATTGGCGATAACGGATTGTAGTCCCACGTTAGGGTGGGCTGTACAGACCCACTGCCCAGGGCTTTCGGTCAGCGGTGTGGCGGTCGGTTGCGCGAGTCTGCGGCGGCGGGGCGGGGCGTTGTCAGAGGTCGGGTCCGTGCTCCGGCCCGATTGGGCGCGGGCTTGAGCTCGGGCTGGCCGGTGCGGGCCTGCGGGCGGCGGGTGGTGTCACCCGGGTGGGCGGGGAGCAGGGCGAGTCGGCGCAGTCGCCAGACCAGGACGTCGTTGACGTCGTCGGCGGTGTCGAGTTCGCGCAGGTCGACGGCCTCCTGCAGCAGGGCCTTGGGGTCGTGGCCCGCCTCTTCGGTGTGAGCGAGGGTGGCGGCGAGAGCGTCGGTGTTCGTCTCGGTGCCGGCAGTCGGGCCGATCTCGGATAGGGCTGCTCGGATGGTGCTCTCATAGGTGTGCCGCTGCGATTCGGGGAGGGCGCGACCGTGGTCGCGCAGGGCCTGCAGGGGTGTGGCGGCGGCTTGGTGGTAGACGGTGCGCAGGTGTTGGGCGGTCCGGCGGGAGGCTTCGGCCTGCTGCGCGTGGCCGCGGGCGGAGTGCCAGCGGGCGGCGGCAAGCGCGGCCAGGACGAGGGTGGAGAGGAGCATGGCGGTGGTGCCGCCGTCCTCTCCTCGTCCGAGCGCACTTCCGGCGTGGATGATGCCGCGGGCCGACGAGCGCAAGGCGCGAGTGTCAGCGCGCTCGGCGCGGACGTGGCTGCGGGTGGCGCGTTCGAAGGCTTGGGCTGCGTCTCGCAGTTCGGCGCGGGTGGCGGCCGGGGAGGTCTGGGCGACCGCGTCCAGGAGTTCACCGAATCCGACAAGTTGGCCAGCGGCCTCGTTGTCGTCCTGGTCGAGGACGGCGACAGCTTGCTCGACGATGGCAGTGGCGGTGCGTCGTCCTCGGGCGGGCAGCGACCAGTCCGGTCGGTCAATGGTGGGAGGCTGCTTGTCGTCGGTAGGTCCGTCTGCGAGGCGACGGCGGATCTTCGGCAGGGAGAGGTCGGGGGCGAGGGTGGAGCCGGCGAACCAGATCGGCTCGCGGTCGCGATTGCGGTCGCCGGGCAGGGCGACGTTGTAGCCGAGGGCGTCGCCGGAGGGGGCGTGGCGCAGTTTCACGCGTAGGCCGGCTTCTCGCAGACGGGTGAAGAACTCCTGCTCGGTGGCGGCTCCGGCGAGGGCTTGGCGAACCGCTTCGCGGAGCGACTCTCGGGGAGTCTCGGGTCGGCCGGTGCGCTCGGCCTTGAAACGTTCGGCGCTGGTGGGGGCCTTGGCTGCCGTGCCGTCGCCGGGCTTGAGCCGACGCAGGCCCATCTGCTCTTCGATGCGGCGGCATTCGGCCTGGGCCTTCTTGAAGTCGTAGTTCATCCTGGGGCGGCGCAGGTCGCCTCGGACCATGGTGGCCAGGATGTGGATGTGGTCGTCCGCGTGCCGTACCGCGACCCAGCGGCAGCCGTCAGGGTCTCCTTCGGGGGCGAGGCCGGTGGCTTGTACGAGACGGCGGGCGACGGTGTTCCATTCGGCGTCGGTCAGATGACGGTCGCCGGGGTCGGTGCGGACCGAGCAGTGCCAGACGTGCTCGGCCGGCGCCTTGGTTCCGGCCTGCTTGACGCGCAGGTCCAGCGCGGCAGCGAGGCGGGCGAGGGTGATCTTGGGGTCGGCGTCGCGACTGGTGTCGCGTCCGGGGTCGGGGGCGAAGCCGTCCCAGCTCCCGACGAGGTGGGCATCGGTGTGCTCGTCGCGTGTGCCGGGGCCGTACAGGTAGACGAGCAGGCCGTGGGTGCGTGATCCGCGTCGGATCTTGGGGATCATCGAAGTCGCTTCTTCACCATGGCGTCGGCTGCGTCGTCGATGCGGTCCAGGAGGCGGGTCAGGGTCATGAGGGCGTGGTCGAGTTCGCCAGGGCGGGGCTGCCCTCCCGCGTTGTGGACGTGAGCAATCTGGTTGATGTTGTTGCCGATGCGGGAGAGGGCGGTGCGGAGGGCGGCCAGCTCGTCGATGGCGGTGTCGAGTTGCTCGTTGGTGCGTACGCCGGTGGTACCGCGGGCGGCGGTGAGGCCGGCAGCGGCGAGGAATCGGGCGACGGTGACGTGGCGCTGTGCGGCGGCGGCGGCGATCTCGGCTTTCTCGGTGTCGGACAGACGGATGGTCGTCTTGTGGGTGCGTTCGCTCGGGTTGCGGCTGCGGCGGCGCGGTGTGCGGTCGGGGAAGGCTGGCGTGTTCGGACTCGGCTGCTCGCGGTGGTCGTGGCGGCCGACTTCTCCCCCTGTGGCCGACGCCCCCTGCTGTCGGGGGTCCGGCCGGTCCCCGAGCGCACTCGCTCGGGGACCGGCCGGACCCTTCCCGACCTCCTGGGCGGGGGCAAGTGCGTACGCCGGGCCGTAGGACCGTCGTACGCGACAACTTGCTCCGCCAGGAGCCGTCGTGGAATCCCGCTGCTGTCCTGCCGTGGTGACCCTCGGGTCGAGGGCGGTCACCGGCTCGCCTCCGAGTGCTGCCGGCGGACGTCGCGGACGAGGTCCTCGATCCAGTCCATCGCTAGGACCGGGTGGTGGAGGGTCCATGGGCGGCTGTGCCGGGTTCGCTGCACAGTCCAGATTCCCTCGGGACCAGAGTCGACGCGGTGAAGGTGGCCGCGCCGGCGCAGGGCAGTGAGCCAGGAATCGACCTCGGTGGGTGTGGCCGGGTGCGTGCGCATGAGGATGCTCTCCATTTGGCTTCGGAGGGATGTGGGGTGGATGACCGTGGGCGGGTGACCGGCGCGGGTGTCCGATCGGTCACCCGCGCCGCACTCTTGGGTCAGCTGCGCGCGGAGGTGGCCGACTGTCCGCGCTGCTGGCGAAGCTGGACCATCAGGGCGGTCAGAGTGTCGCTGGACAGCGGGATCCGCTGACCGCGGATCGCCTGGGCGACCACCTTGCGGGTCAGCTTGTCCTCGGCCCTGACCGCTTCCCGGGCGATCTTCAGCAACTCCTCGGTGTCCGGGTCGGACCGTCGGTCACCGGGTGTCCGGGTGCCCCGGTCACGGACCGACGGCGGAGTGGCCGGCCGGCGGGTGACCGTCGTGAGGCTGTCCCGGCTGCCGGTGGCCGACTCGGGGCCGACCGGGCGGTCAGTGGCCGGCAGCGCCATGCCCGACTGTCCGGGCAGGTCAGCTACCTCGAGCGGCTGCCCGTTAGGACCGGTGAGCGGATTGCTGCTGTCCATTGGGGTGCTGTCCCCGGCCGGCGACCAGGCCGCTCGGGTCAGCTTGTCCGGGGACAGTCGCGGTCGGTCGCTCAGGGCACTGGCCGGCTGTCCGGCGCTGACCTGACCGACCCGGTGAGTCCGGGTGACCGCGGTGCCCTCGGGTCGGTCGGCCTGACCGGGACTCCCGCGGTCACCGCCCTTGACCGGGCCCCGGGCGATGAGGATGTAGAGGTGGACCGCTCCGGCCAGCGCGAGCGGGGCGATGGTGGACAGCGCGGCAACCACCGTGTCCCCGAGCCGGAGGCCGGTGACCGCGGTCGCTTCCTCGTTGATCCGCACCGCGTGGAGCGCATTGGCCCAGATGCTGGCGGCGGTGGCCGTGCCGAACAGCGTCCAGACGTAGAGCCGGGCGCGCAAGGGTGCGTCGCGCAGGACCAGGAGGGCTCGGATGCCGTAGGCGATGAACCCGTCGATCACCAGGGGGAAGAGGTAGGTGAGGAGCCCGCGGACATGGATGGCGACGGCCATCTGCTGGAGGGCGTCGTACGACAACGCGCATCCCGCGCCGCCCAGGGCGATGACGACTGCGCGGTCCCCTCTGGTGATGTGCGCCGTCCTCGGCGCGCCGGCGCTGCTCACGCCGCCGTCCCGAAGTTGTCGCGGCCCAGGCGCCCGCCGCCAGTCTTGGGGGGCCGGGTGGGCCTGGTGGTCTGCTCCAGGTCTCGGTTGCGGAGGGCGCGGCGGGTCTCGCGGTACAGCTTCTGGGCGTGCTCTTCGGTGATCTTCAGGAGCCAGGCCAGACGCTGCTCGGTCAGCCCCTGGCGGTAGGCGGCGTGGACGACTGCGCGGCGCTCGGCTTTGGTGAGGTGGACGTCGCGCCCGGCGATGGTGGCGTTGACGCGGCTGTAGTCGAGGCGGTGGGCGAGTTCCACGTGCAGCGGGCTGCGCTCCTCCTCGGTGAGCCCGCCCCGGATGCCGTGGGTGTCGCCGCCCTCCAGGGCGGCGTCCAGGCACGTGCGGCGGACCGGGCACTGGCCGCACAGCGATTTCGCTGCGGTGATCTTGTCGGTCTCGTCGGGGTCGGGAAAGAAGAGGTCGGGGTCCACCGGGTTGTACTCGGTGCTCTGGCAGACGGCCTGGTCCTGCCAGGTGTGGTCGCCGAGCGATCGGTGGAGGGCAGGGTTGATCGTCGTGGTGGTCATGCTGATAGCTCCGGTTGCTCTCCGCGCGCGGGCGCGTCAGCGGAGGGGCGTGCTGGTTCGGGAGGTGCATGGGCCGGCCGGCTGAGGGCACGGCCCGGCGTGGCGGCCTGCGGTGGGTCAGGCCGCGGTGCGGTGGCGTCTGCGGTCGACCGGTTCGAACGCGACTCGGGTGGTCATCTGAGCGAGCCTGCTGGTGACACGGTCGCCGAGGTAGGTCCGGAGGTCCTTGATCGCCAGGTTGGTGGTGATCAGGGTCGGGAGCATGTGGTTGTACCGGTGGTTGATGAGCCGGTAGGTCACTTCCTCGACCCACTCGGATGCCTTGGCCGCGCCGAGGTCGTCGATGATCAGCAGCGGACAGCGGTTGACGGCCGCCAGGGCCCGTTCGCTGTCAGCGCCGGGCCGGGGGCGCAGGTCGGCGTACAGGTCGGCGGCGGTGGTCGCGTGCCAGCGCACACCGACACCGCTCTGCACCAGCAGCCGGACCGCGCCGAATGCCTGGTGCGTCTTGCCCGAGCCGACGACCCCGGCCATCAGCAGGCTGGGACCGGTGGTGACCTGCCGTCGGGCTCCCGGGGTGGGGGCAGCGGCAGCCTCGGCGACGTCGCGGGCCCAGGCGAGGACCTGGGGGTGGTCGGCGACCGCGGCCTGGTAGCGCGGGGGCATCCCAGCCGAGAGTGCTTCCAGCGGGGAGAAGGGCTCGGGCTCGTCGACCGGTCCGGCGGCGGCCGGGTCGATGTTGCGAGCGGCCAGGATCCGCGCCATCCGGTCCAGGGCGCCCTCGCCGAGGAGTTGCGGTTCGCGGTTGCGGGTGCGCATCACAGCTCCTCGGCGTAGGCGGCGGCAGCGTTGACCGGGTTGGTCCACGCCTGGCGAGCGGGAACGGTAGGCCGGATGCCCGGCCGCGCCAAGCCGCCGGAGCGTGCGTTCATGGCCTCGTTGACCATGCTGGTCAGCACGCTCGGGTGCTTGGGGTTGGCAGCGAAGGTCTGCAGCCCGGTCCGGATGTGCTTGGGGGCGATCCCCTCGTCCAGGAGCTTCTTGGCGATGCGCCCGAGGTGGCCGATCACGTCGCTGGGCGGGCGCTCGTCGCAGGCGGCGATGTACTCGCCGATGAGCTGGTTGGCCGAGGCGGGGGCTGCGGGCGCTGTGCGCCCCGTAGGGGGGAGAGATCCAGGATCCAAGATCCTGGATCCAGGCGCCGAGCCCTCTGCGAGGTTTCGGGGATGCCTCGAGCGGGCCTCGGAGTGTGCCCCCTGATCTGCGGCTTTCCCCTCGTTCTGGTCAGGGGTGTCGGGCAGGCCGTCGAAGACGACCTGCAGGGCGGGCTGGGCGTCGCTTCGACGGTCGGAAGTCATCGGAGCGGGCTGCGCGGGCAGATCGAGAGTTCGGTGCGTGCTCGGGGAAGGCTCGGCGAGTCCTCGGGGAGGTGCGAGTGACGTGTCGGACTGTTTGGTGCAGGTCCCCTTGCAGGCGCCGCACCGGTCCGCCGCGCGGTGCTGCGGGCAGGAGGGGAGTCGGGACTGGCTGGGCTTGTCGATCTTCTGATGGTCGAACCAGGTCACGACGTGGAGGTAGCGGCGGCCGTCGCAGCCTGTGTACCGGCAGATCAGGCCGGCATTCGCGAGCTGCTGGAGGTCGTCCTCGACGTGGACCGAGGTGTGCTCGGCGCGGAGCGGCCAGAGCAGGCCGGCGATGATCGCGGCGTTGTCCCGGTGGCGGCCGTGGTCGTCGGACTGAGTGAGGAGGCCGAAGAAGGTCCGCTCGGCCTCGACACTCACCTCGGCGAGCGACTCGGAGAAGAAGGCCTCCGGCTTGATGGATCGGATCCGGGCCATGTCAGCGGCCCCGACTGGCAGCGGCAAGGTCACTGCGGGTGAGGGGCGTGGAGACAGGGGCGAAGGGATAGGTCCCGCGCCGGTCCGGGTACGGCGAGACCCGCAGGATCCGACAGGCCGCGACCCTGGAGGCTGTCCGGCTCAGGTCGGTCGCCTCCCGGGCCGCGTCTTTCGCGATGACGCGCGTGTGAGGCCATTCCTGGGTCGGGTCGTTGAGGCTGGCGCTGCAGGTCGCGGCCCCGGAGACCATGTCGGTGAGCTGGCCGGCGAGGCGGTGCGGGCCGTCAGTGTCCGGGCAGGCCGGCGTTACGCCTGGCGGGACGGGCATGTGATACTCCGTTGTTCGCAGGAGTGCGGTGCGGCGGTTCTCGTGCAAAGCCCCGCCGCCCGCAGGAGGTGAATCGGCCCCTGGAGGGTCGGCCCGGCGTCCAGGAGTGGGTAGCTCCTGGACGCCGGTCTGTCGGATGGGTCGGCGTCGCGGTCGACCTGCCCGGGCTCGGTGCCGCGGAAGCCTGGAGATTCCGCGCTTCAGGGGGTGGCCGCAATGGAGACCACCGCGGAGTCTCCTCGCACAACGCCACCCTCGATCCATCACTGAAGTGTTGCGACGCAAGGAACATACACTTTGGTGATCGGCCGCTGTCAACTACTACGGTGCTAGACGAGGTGCCCCTTCAAGGCCAGGCGCTACACTTCAGTGTCACGTCGTCCGCACCGAAGCCACAGGGGTGATCCACAGGCATGGCGAGTAGCCGCAGCAGCGACGCCGAACGCCCCTCGGTGGCGGCGAAACTGAACCACCTCATCGCGACCAGGCCCTCACAGAGCGGCAGGCCCTACACCAACCCGCAGATCGTCCAGGGGATCGCAGACGCAGCCGGACCGGACGGCACGACGGTGTCTCTCAGCGCCATCGCGCAGCTGCGGTCCGGCGCCAAGCCCAATCCGACGATCAACACCCTGAAGGCGCTCGCACGCTTCTTCCAGGTCCACCCCTCCTACTTCCTGGACGACGCCGAGGGCACAGCCGTTGAGGACGGCACGGCAGAGACGCCCCCCTCCCCTATTCCGGCCGAGACGGAACGCGTCAAGGCCGCCGAGGAGCTTCTGGTCGCGATCAAGGACAACGATGTGAGGGGCATCGCTTTCCGGGCGAACGGCCTGTCGACGGACAGCTTGAGAATGATCAAAACCGTCATCGAACAGGCAAGGAAACTCGAGGGCTTGGACAGCGAGTAGCCAGGAAGGCGGCGGACGCGACAGAGAGTCGCCGCTCCTGCGAGGCACCCCATCGAGGGGCGCCGAGCACGTAGACGAAGAAGTCAGCTTGACTCGCCACGAAGCCGAAAGGCAGCCTGATCCCTTCAGCTTCGTGTGCGAACCAGAGAGTCGAAGCCGACGCCTTGATCAATTTCAAGGCCAACGGCGGCGGAACGAGGAACGACCCATGCTCACAAGGCGCCGAGCCCGGCACGAGAAGAGGCTTCGCGCGATATGCGCCACACAGCTGCAAGGGATGGACTTTCCGAAACCGTTCGACATCGACGTGTTCCTGCAGCGCCTCTCGGCCCACCGCGGACGCCCTCTCCACGTGCACGAGCTGCCGGACCTGGGAGGCGCCGGCGCTCCTTGCGGGTTGTGGCTGGCCTTCGACCACGAGGACCACCTCTTCCACCCCAGGGGCCTCAGCCGCCGACACCGCGCACAGGTGCTCAAGCACGAGGCGACCCACATCCTCCTCGGCCACCGCACGAGCATGGACATCAAGGCGTTCGTCGACCTCCTCCCCGACGGCATCGACCCCGTAGCGGCGGAGCAGGCATTTGGACGCACCAGCTACGAGACCGACCAGGAGCGCGACGCCGAGCTTGCGGCGTCCTTCCTCGACGAGCTCATCGAGGAACTGTCCGCCGACCCGTACGCCGCCGGCCAGGACGACGTCCTCGCCCGCCTCGACGACGCCCTCGGCCACCCGGTGAAGGACCGCCGCTCGTGAACCCGTCCCACCAGGTCGTGGTCGCCGGACTGCTCTGGGCGGTCGCCCTGTGGCGGCTGCCCTCCGCCACCAACTCGCGCAAGCAACGGATGCTGTGGGCGGCCTTCGCAGCCCTGGCCGTGGCCATGACGTTCGAAATTCCTTCAACGGTACGCGCCGTGGACGGCACCACAGGAGTGAACAGCCTGGCGAATCTCGTCAAGCACCTGTTCGGGGTCGTGGCGGCCGGAGCCGTCCTGGAGTTCGTCATCGCGGTGGTCCGTCCTGAGGGATTCCTGTCCAGACGCGTCCGGCACACGCTGACAGTTAGTGCCCTGGCAGCGCTGACCACCTTCTTCGCGCTCTCACCGCGCCTTCAGGAGACGGACGCCTTCTTCGAGGACTACGACGGCTCCGCCTTCCCCGCTCTCTACATGACCGTCTTCACCCTGTACATCGGCATGGCGATGACCGTGGCCACCTGGCTCTTCCTCGGGTCGAGCCGCGCAGCGCGCGGCGCCTGGCTGCGCAGCGGCCTGCGGCTCCTGGGCGCCGGAACCGCCGTCGGCATCGCCTACGCCGTCCAGCGGGCCGTGTTCCTGGTCATGCTCACCCTCGGACACGACCAGCTGGACACCAAGGGCTCCGAGGACAGCCTCTCCGTGCTGCTGAAGACGGTGTCCATCCTGCTGATCCTCCTCGGCAGCTGCCTTCCTCCGATCTCCGTGCTGGTGCGGGCAGCGCGCGACTGGCGCTCACTCCGCCGCCTGGAGCCCCTGTGGCGCGGACTCACCTCCGCGGTCCCCCACGTCGTCCTCAAGGCTCCGATCCACCGGCGACGTTTCAGCCTTCGCCTGCACCGCCGGATCATCGAGATCGGAGACGCCTCGCTCACGCTTCGCGAGTACGTCCCCGCCTCGCTGCAGCAGACGGCCCTGGAAACAGCTGAAGCAGCCGGGCTGACCGGAGAGCAGCGGGACGCCGCGGCCGAGGCCTGCTGGCTCGCCGCAGCCTCCGAACGGGCCCTTGCAGGATGCCGTCCCCTGCAAGGCGTGCCGTACCCGATCCCGAGCGGGACCGACATGGACACGGACAGGGAGCTGCGCTGGCTCTCCCTGGTCAACACCGCCTACCGGGACTGTCCCCTGGTGCGCTCCTTCGTCCGCACCCACGCCGCACTACCACCTCAGCAGGAAGCAGCATGACCAGCACCGCCGTCTCCCCCACCCGTGATGAATTCCGGATCGCCCGCGCGGTCACCGACGGCCTCGAGCCCAAGAACTGGATCATCGCGGTCACCGTCCTCATCGGGTGGCACTCGGGCCGCTTCGGCGGCATTGCTTGGGGACTGCTTGGCGCCCTGTTCTCGGGTGTCATCCCGATCCTGTTCATCAAGTTCGGCGAACGCCGCGGCTACTGGGGGGACCGGCACGTGCGCCGGCGACAGGACCGCCTGCTTGTCATCCCCGGCATCATGGCGTCGGTCGTCGCCGGCATGGCGCTGATGCTGCTCTTCGGCGCCCCGCAGGAGATGGTCGCCCTGGTGGCGGCGATGCTAGCCACCCTGGTGGCCATCCTGGCGATCACCACGGGCTGGAAGATCAGCGTGCACGGCGCCGTGTCCGCCGGGAGCGTCATCATGCTCACGCAGGCCTACGGTCCATGGATGCTCCTCGGCTACGTGCTCGTGGCCCTGGTGGGCTGGTCCCGTATCGAGCTGCGTGACCACACTCGCGCCCAGGTGGTCGCCGGCACCTGCCTCGGCAGTCTGATCGCCGCCTCCACCTTCGCTCTCCTGCGTTGACGACGGGCAGCTCCTCCCCCACCTGCGCGCGGGCAGGTGCCGGCCCAAACAGATCGCATCCATGCAGGAGCCTCCGCGTGGGCTGACCGCAGATCGCTCGATCGATCAGGAGCTTGCCTGCCATCTCATCGTCAGGCACGAGACCCAATAGATGGTGCACTGCAAAGCGAGCCAGTGAGCAGCGGTTCCGTTTCTCCGGGCGCGCGGCGACGTACACGGTGGATAGGCCGAGCAGTCGTCGGAGGATCAGGGCGATGGCACGGGAAGTGTCTGCCGGCAGCTGCCGCGATGGGCTCTCTCAGCAGCACACGGACGAGACGGCTGGGACGGCACGCACAGCAGGAGGCGCCGTCCCAGGGCCGGTCTCCCGCTGCCGGTGGATCCGCAGCTTCGGGCTCCTGACCTTCACGACCGGGCGGCGACCGCGGCCTGCCACTCCTCACGGAGCACGCCGTAGGTGATGGAGTCGCGCCATGATCCGCGGACGAAGACGTGCCCGCGGATGCGGCCCTCCTCGGTCATCCCCGCTGCAAGAAGAGTCTTCGCGGAAGCCTCGTTGAGAGGAGCACGGGCCGCCCATACTCGGTGCAGGCCGAGATCCTCGAAGGCGAGCGCCAGCAGGAGGCCCACGGTCTCACGCCCGTAGCCGATACCCCATACGTCTGGGCGCAGCGCGAAGCCGATGGTGGCCGCCTGCTGCTGGTGAGGGTCGAGGGCGAGGCGGGCGAAGCCGATGAGCTGGCCGCTGTCGTGTCGGGTGACGGCGAGGGCGTACTCGGTGCGGGGGTCCGCGCCGGCCGACTCGACGGACCGGGCCACGATCGCGCTCACCTGGTCGCGCGAGCGGGGCTCGAACGACAGGTGAGCGGTGGCCTCAGGGCTGCCGTAGATGGCGTGGACGGGGTTGACGTCATCCACGGTCAGCTCTCGAAGAAGGAGGCGAGGACTGCGGCGGGTGATCGGGTACATGCCGCCGGACTCTACTCCGCTGCCTCAGCGGGGTAGAGCGAGCGGCGGGCGGTTGAACGTGGCGATCTCCTCGGAGAGCCGGCGGGCCACGAGGGCGTCGTGGCTGCGTCCCTTGGACAGCGCGGAGCGCACGCGGTGCGCGGAGTAGATGATTCCGGCGTTGCGCTGCTCCGAGGGCAGGTCGAGGACGGGCCGGATGGCTTCGGCGGCACCTTCGAGGTCGTCGACGTACAGGCGGGCGAGGGCGAGGTTGCTCTGTGCGCCTGCCGCGTCACCGAAGGACCAGTTGGGGTCGGTGGTGTCCGCGAAGGCCTGGGCGGCGTTCTCCGCCTGGTGGACGAGTCGCCGGTCGCCGTGGCCGAGCAGCGCCAGCGCCTCGACTTGGTAGTAGTTCTGGCGGATCTGCGGGAAGAGCAGGAGGCCGCCGAGCTGGTCGAGGTCGTCGGGTTCGACACGGTCACGCAGGTCTGTCGCGAGCCGAGCGGAGGAGGTGACGGTCTCCTCGTCGCCGAGGAGTGCCGCAGCCCGGCTCTGCAGGCTGGGCAGCCACACACTGATGCTGCCGCGCAGTCCCTGGGCGAGGCTGGCGCCGTGGGCGGCGTAGTGCAGGGCGTCCTCGGGGCGTCCGGCCCAGTAGGCGATGAGCGACTGCAGGCCGCGGACCCAGGCGCTGAGCGGCTGGTGCTCTGCCTTGTCGGCGCAGACCGCTGCCGTGCGGGCCTGCATCATGGCCGAGTGCGGGTCGCCCAGGTCGTGGCCTGCCTTGGCGAGCATGCCGGAGCTGAGTGCCGCGAGGAGGTACAGGTCCCGGCTCTGGCTCGGCTTGGTGCGGCCGCTCTCCAGGAGCCGGAAGGCTTCGTCCTGCAGGCTGATCAGGTCGTCGAGGATGTGGTTGAGAGGGACACGGATGTAGGAGCCGGCGATGCGTCTCACCTCGTCCTGCAGGTAGGCCATCGTCTCCTGTCCGACCTCGCCTCGCTCTGCTCCCATGGCGAATTCCATTGCCCGTCGTGCGGCCATAGCTGCGTGCCTTCCCATCTCGTGCAGGTCCGCGTCGGAGTCGGCGCGGGGGTCGATGCGCTGGTCGTCGTCGGTGGCGAGCCGGACGTGCGGTGGTGTGGCGGTGGCGAGGGGCGCCGGCGCCAGCAGCTGGGTGATGGGCTGCTGGAACATGTGCGCCAGGACACGGCGGGCGTCGTTCTGCGGCACCGCACTGCTGCTGTACCACCGTTCGAAGGTGCGCTTCGAGACGGTGTGGCTGCGCAGGGCCGCATTGCCCGTGATCCCTGCCAGGGCAACGGCGGCCTGCTCGTACTCCCGGATGAAGTCGTCGTACGACTTCAGTCCTCGCCGGTCGATCAGGATCCGGAGAAGCGTGACCACTGTTCCCCCTTCGACTGCACTCAGCGCGTCGTTCCGACCGTACGACTGTGATGTGCCCGAAGTCCCGTGGTACAGAGCGCATCAGGCATTTCGACGTGACTCTGTCGCCAGGATGACGCCGATGCTCCTCGAAGGTGCTGTGTGTGCCGCAGATCTGACGGTAGATACGCCTACGGAGCGGCGGAAGGCTTGTTTCACTCCTCCTTCGTGAGGACTCAACTCCTGGACACCTCTACGGGGCTGGAAGCCCTCATGCAGGGGGGACGATGTACATCGGGACAAGGCATCCACCGGCGGGAGAAGTTCCGCATTCCGGTGATGCTCCGCGGCATGCAGGTGTGACCTGGCAGATGGGCTTCACTCCGCTTGCGGAGTCGGTCGGGCTGGTTCGCGCTCAGGTCCGTCGGGAATTGGCGAGACGTGGAGTCAGCGCAGAGATCACGGCTGACGTCATCCTGGTGGCCTCGGAGCTGGTGACCAATGCAGTCCTGCACGCTGGTCCGGGGCAGCTGCTTGTGGATGTGGCGCTCACCTGCCGTGGCGGGGACGTCCTGGTGGAGGTCACGGACTCCTGCCCGAAGCAGCCGGCGATGTCAGGCACCCAGCCTGGCGGATACGCCGAAGTGGAGCAGGACGGCGGCCGCGGCCTGCTGCTGGTCCATGCCTTGGCTGAAGCGTGGGGAGTGCGCGAGACGGGTCCGGGCAAGACCGTGTGGGCGATCATGTCCGCTTCCGGCTCACGGGTGAGGGAGTCCTGTTGAGCAGCGTCTTCGACCTGACCAGCCCCTCATCATCATCTGCGTCCGACAGGCCGGCTGTGCCGTGGCAGTCCGCTTTCGCCTGCGCGCACGTGGCCCACGTTCACGATGGCGAGCGTCGGGGCTTCTGGCTCGGCCACTGTGTTGCGCCGGCGCCCATGCCGGCCTTGGCATGGATGCGGCACCGGGTGTGGGTGACCGCTGCGCACCTCAGCGATCAGGCGGCGGACGTCGCGGGGAGATGGCTGGAGGACGCCATGGCCCAGCGGGCGGCCCTGGCCGACCTGGAGACGGGACGGCAGGTGTCCTTGGTCCTGGTGGATGACGAGGTCCACTACGAGGTGTCCGCCCACCCCGTGGCTGCCCACGCAGAGCGTCCTGTCCCTGAGCCTCACTCGCACCCGGAGTCAACCGGATCGCCTTGCCCCGATGCCCGACTGCTCGCCCAGGAGGAGGGAACACGGGAGGTGTGGCGGTTCCTCGCGAACTGCCTCTTCATCCCCTTTCTGCTGATCGCGGCGGCACTGGCCGCCCTACTGATGCAGCAGCCTCCCCGCTGACCGGACCTTCGCCCGGCGGTCCCTGCAGGTGGCGGACAGGCCCCCTCACACCGGAGGCGGTTCAGATGGCGTCCGGCCGTCCGTCGCTGGACAGACACCGGCGACACGGGCGCCGCCCCGGTCCTGAGCGCTGACATCGTCCATGCCAGGCATGCGGACCTGGCGCGGACGAACCACTCGGCGCTCGTCCAGCTCACCCAGTTCGCACATCTGCGGCAGTGGCCGCCTCACACCGGCAGCTGTGCCCAGACACCGCGCGATCCGCGCACCGTCCCCCGTTCATGCCCGCTGCCTGCGCGGCAGCCGATCACCGAAGGAACCCGGCCTCCATGACGCAGATCCCCTTCGCACCGCACAGGCGCGCTCTGCCCCTACTGACACCCGGACAGGTCGCGGAGCTCCGGACCGACCTGGCCGACGTGATCGAGTACCGCAAGTCCGGCCTGTCGCTGAACCACGTCATCGGCTGCCCGTTGGAGTGCGGCTACTGCGTACGCCACCTGTACGGCAACTTCGGCATGAAGACGCCGCGACTGGTGATGGGCGACGAGGAGGCCGTGGCCGCCCTCACCGGACACCCCTACTTCCGGCCTCACGTCACCCCGGTCCAGCTGTTCAACAAGGCCACCGACCCGTTCCTGCCAGTGGTCAAGCCGCACACCTTCAACACGCTGCGCCTGCTGGACGAGCAGTGCCTGACCAACCACGTCCTGGTCATCACGCGCTGGCGCGTCGAGCCCGAGGACTGCGCCGTCCTGAACTCCTTCACGAACATCAAGCTGACCGTGCTGGTCACGCACTCCGGCATCACCGAGAGCCGCATCGAGCCGGTGGACTCGCGCATCGCTGCCGCAAGCCTGCGCACCCTGCACGACCACGCGATGCGGTACCGGGTGGTGCTGTACTGGCGGCCGATCGTGCCGGGGCTGAACGACTCGTCCGCCGATCTGGACCGCGCCGTGGAGCTGTCCCGATACGCGCACGCCACGGTGTTTACCGGCCTGTTCTACCGGGACGAGATCGCCGCCTACTACCGGGAACAGGGCCTGCCCGAGCCCTACGAAGGCACCGCCCGGCGCAAGATCATGCCGGAGGAGGCCGAGCGGCGGATCCTGCGCCGCTTCCGCCGGCCCGGCGAGTCCGACGAGCCGTGGGGGCCGCTGTTCCGCAAGACCTCCTGCGCCGTCGCCTACGCCCACGGCCTGCCGGACTACAACGGCCACTACGGCATCCCGGAGCTGTGCGACATCTGCCCCGTCAAGCAGCTCAAACGGTGCGCGGGCGCCTTCGCGAAGCCCGACGCGGCGGAGGTGGAGAAGCGGGCACGGTCCCTCGGCGCGGTGGGCCCGGTGGAGATCAGCGATCGGGCCATCATCGTCGAGGGCCTGCCCGAACACCCCCGCTACTTCCTGCAGCACGGGTATGGCTACCAGGTCCACGCCCGCGAACATCCCCACCACCACCGCCGGCACGGCCGCGCCGAGGCCGGCTGGGAAGGACGTCCCGTATGACCCCCTCCACCTGGCCGCACGTCGTCGTCGCGGACGTCGAGGGCAACGGCGCATCCCCGCCGGACCTGATCGAGGTCGCCACCGTGCCGGTCACCGCGGACGCCGTGCTGCACGAGCAGGCCCGGCAGTGGCTGGTCCGGCCCCCGACACCGATCCGGCAGCGGGTCACGCGCATCCACGGCATCACTGACACGCAGGTCGCCACCTGCCCGGCCTGGCCCGAGGTCGCCGACCAGGTCCGCGCGGCACTGGACGGGGCGTGGCTGGTCGCGCACAGCGCCAAGGTCGACTACGACGCACTCACCCGGCACCTGCCCGGCTGGAAGCCCGTCGGCGTCATCGACACCCTGCGCCTGGCCCGCGCCACCTGGCCCGACGCCCCCGGACACGGCCTGGACGCGCTGGTCACCCACGCGCACCTGGACACCTCCGGCCTGCCTGGGCAGCGGCACCGGGCCTCCTTCGACGCCGGCGCGACCGCGCTGCTTCTCCAGGCCCTCGCCCGCTCCTATGCCACCTGGGACGCGCTGGCGGCGTCCGCCGTCCCGCCCGGACTCCCCGGGCATCCCTCTCCCAGCGAGGAGCCCACCCTGTGGTGACCACCGACCCGATCCGCATAGCCGTCTGCGGCACGCACTCCACCGGCAAGACCACCTTGCTGCAGCGTCTGGCGATGGAGTTCCGCGCCCAGGGGCTCATCGTGGCCCGCACCGCCGGAAGCCTGGCGCAGAAGGCCGCCGACATGGGCTTCCCCAAGATGCGCGCGCAGAGCGCCACCACCACGCAGTGGATCGTCGCGGCCGGGGTGTGTGCCGAGGCGGAGGCCGCGCTGCGTGCCGACGTCGTCCTCATCGACCGCTCCGCCCTGGACCCGATCGCCTATTACACGGCCGGTCTGGAGCACCGCGCCGAGGACAGCGGCCAGGAGGCCGCCGACCGGCTCACCGCGTTCGCGGCCGCGCACGCCGCCGGTTACACCCTGCTGCTCGCCACCGTCCTCGACCCCGCGGTGCCGCTGGGCGAGCACCGCGACCGGGACCTGGGCTACCGGGCCCGCGTGGACCGGCACCTGCACGCCCTGCTCGCCGGTACAGGCCTTCCGCACCTGCAGGTCACCAACCACGACGCATCCCGGGACGCGGCACTGGACGCCGCCCTGGACACCGCGGACGCCCGGGTAGGTGCGGTATGAGCGCCCCGGGCGGCAGCATCACCATCGCGGGCAAGGCCGTCTCCCGGATCGGCCTGGGCACCATGGGTCTGACCGGCCCCGGCCACTGGGGCCCGCCCCCGGACCGGGTGGGCGCCGTGCGGCTGCTGCGGCTGGCCGTGGACGCGGGCGTCACGCACCTGGACACCGCCGACGCCTACGGCCCCCACACCGTCGAGGAATTGATCTGCGAGGCCCTGCATCCCTATCCGCCAGAGCTCCTGGTCGCCACCAAGGTCGGCATGATCCGGCCCGGCCCGAACCGGTGGCGGCCACTCGGCAGGCCCGACTACCTGCGGCACGCGGTGGAAGCCAGCCTGCGGCGCCTGGGCGTGGAGCGCCTGGCCCTGTGCTACCTGCACCGGGTCGACCCGGAGACGCCGCTGACCGACCAGGTGGCAGAGCTCGCCGCACTCCGCCAGGAGGGGAAGATCGCAGCCGTGGGACTGTCGAAGGTGACGGTGGCCCAGGCCGAGGAGGCCATGACGATCGTGCCGGTCGCCGCCGTACAGAACGTGCTCAACCGCTCCGAACCCGACGACCCCACCGTGGACTGGTGCCGCACCCACCGCATCCCCTTCGTGCCGTACCGGCCGCTGGCCGCGGGCAGGCTCGCCACCGGCACCGGACCGGGCGACGCCCTGCGCTGGCTCCTGGACCGCGGCAGCCACGTGGCGCCCATACCAGGCACCAGGACTGCGACCCACCTTGCGGAGCTGCTGGCGAGCGCTGCCGGCAGTACTGCCGTTCATCGCTGAATGGCCTCGGGTGGACAGCAGCACAGACCGACTCACGCGATGTCGGATCTTGCCAAGGGCCTCCAGAACCGCGCCAGGCTCTTCCATTCCACCGATGTGTCCTGGCTGACCGGCGCATAGCCGACCACCTCGGGGCGGATTTCGCCGGGCACAGAAGAAGCCAGGTTGCCCTTCAGGCAGTGGCCGCGCCGGATGGCGGGATCCTCGCATCGAGAACTCCGACTGGAGGAACGAGTCGTAGCCGGTGTCGGGAGGCTCGGCCTGGGTTCAGCCCTCATGGGCCGTGGTCCACGCTCGCCCGGCCGGTCGGTCGGCCGGCCGGGTAGAACGGGTGCTCACGCGGTTGGAGTGTGTGTCTCGTCGGGCAGGCCGAGGCTGTCGTGGAGCGCGCTCCGGCCGGTCGGGGTGAGCGCGACGGCGCGGCCGGTGCCGATGCGGGTGATCCACCCGTGGTCGAGGGCGTGGCGGCACAGGGCGGCGCCGACGGCGCCGGCCAGGTGGGGACGGCGCTCGGTCCAGTCCAGGCACGAGCGGACCAGCGGACGCCGCGCGACGGGCGGGAGGGTGATGCCGAGGTGGGCCAGCCAGTGGGCCCCGGCGCCGGTGAGGGCCGGTCCCTGGTCCCAGTCCAGCAGCCCGCGGCCGGTCATCGCATCGGTGACCGCGACGCCCAGGGCGCCGGCGAGGTGGTCGTAGCACGTGCGGGCGCGGGCCAGCGCCCGGCTGCGGGTGACGGCGGGCAGCGAGCGGGGCGCGGCGGCCCTGCGGGGGGCCAGGGAGGCGAGGGTCTCGACCAGGTGGGCCGTCTCGGGGCCGGCGAGGCGGACGTAGCGGTGGCGTCCCTGGCGCTCCTGGGCGAGCAGTCCCGCGTCGACCAGGAGGTTCAGGTGCCCGGTGGCGGTGGAGGCGGCCACCGCGGCGTGGTGGGCCAGTTCGGTGGCGGTCCACGCCCGGCCGTCCAGGAGGGCCAGGCAGAAGGCCGCGCGGGTGCGGTCGGCCAGAAGGGCGGCCAGGGCGGCCAGGTCCGGGGCCTGCGGGTGCGCGTCGAGGTTGCTCATCGCCGTCCATCCTCCCCCGGCGACGCTTCGGCGGGCGCCGAAGGGTCCGCGCCCTACGGTCGGTCCCCATGGACACCGCGACACCCCCCGCCACCGCCCACGACGCGCCGCCCGCCCATGTGGCGGTCGAGCCGAGCATCCTGTACTTCGGCACGCCGGTCGTGCTGCTCTCGACGCAGAACGAGGACGGCTCCTGCAACCTGGCGCCGATGTCCTCGGCCTGGGCGCTCGGCCAGGTGGTCGTCCTCGGCCTGGGCCTGGAGGGACAGAGCGCGCACAACCTGCGCGCCCGCCCCGACCTCGTGGTCAACCTCCCCGCACCCGCCCAGTGGCCGGCGGTGGAGCAGCTGGCGCCGCTGACCGGCCGCACCCCGGTCCCCGCCGCCAAGCGCGGCGCCTTCCGGTTCGAGCCGGACAAGTTCACCGCCGCCGGCCTGCGCCCCGAGCCGTCCGAGCTGGTCCGGCCGCCCCGGGTGGCCGCATGCCCCATCCAGTTGGAGGCCCGCGCCGCCCAGGTGCGGCCCGACGCCTCGGGGGCGTTCCTCATCGTCGAGGCCCACGTGCTCAAGGTCCACGCCGATCCGCGGATCGTCGTCCCCGGCACCCAGCACATCGACCCGGCCGCGTGGAGCCCGCTGATCTACAACTTCCGCCACTACTTCGGCCTCGGCCCACAACTCGGCCACAGCTTCCGCTCCCAGACCCCGCCGCCACACCCCCCGGCCGGCACCGCACCCAACGAGCAGCCGCTCCGGGAGGACACTGCCGCCCGCTGAGCCCGTACGAGCCGCTGCCCCGCCCGGCCCCCGGGCGGGGCCCCGCGGACGGCGCATGCCGCCCACCCCACCGGAGCGCACCGGAGGCGGGCGGCGGACGTCCCCGTCCGGCGCGCGGCCCCGCCCGGGCGCCTGCCGTGCCAGGGGGCGTTCGCTTCGCCGTCCTAGAAGTCGGGCGCCCGGCCGTCCCCGCTCCTCCGCCACCCGCGGGCGGTGTGGCCGCTGCCCCGGCCAGGGGCGCCGACTCCGCGAGCCAGAGCGGTGGTGAGCTCGAGGAAGACCGCCAGAACGCGGCACCCGCAAGCCGGTCGGACCGTGTGGAGGCCCGGACGACGTTTTGATCGCACAATTGCCCGATTGCGCCTGCAGCGGTCCGCAAGCACGGTGGCGGTGAAGTACGACGGAACACCCCCGCGTCGGCGGGGAGGAGCAGCGGTACGCCGATGCACGGGAGCGTGGCCGCGGAACACCCCCGCGTCGGCGGGGAGGAGACCATGGCGTTCTCCATGGGCAACATCCACCACGGAACACCCCCGCGTCGGCGGGGAGGAGTCGTCGGCGGCCACCGGCTACTCCTGGGGTGTCGGAACACCCCCGCGTCGGCGGGGAGGAGTTGTACGGGGCGGTCACGATCCGGGTGGGCCACGGAACACCCCCGCGTCGGCGGGGAGGAGCCGGCCTTGTCCGCCGCCGGGAGGAGCCCGGCCGGAACACCCCCGCGTCGGCGGGGAGGAGGTGTCGAACCCGGCGTTCACGGCCATGGTGGTCGGAACACCCCCGCGTCGGCGGAGAGGAGGGCATCGGCGGCACGGTCGTGGCGAACCCCGACGGAACACCCCCGCGTCGGCGGGGAGGAGGAAGATCCGGCGGGCCGGGTCGCCCATCGGACCGGAACACCCCCGCGTCGGCGGGGAGGAGAGAAGTGGGGGACGAAAAATCCCCCGTGGGATCGGAACACCCCCGCGTCGGCGGGGAGGAGGGGATGGCGGCCGACCTGCAGGGGTTCTCCAACGGAACACCCCGCGTCGGCGGGGAGGAGGACGACCGGCGAGGACATCAGGACGCCGCGGGCGGAACACCCCCGCGTCGGCGGGGAGGAGGCCGCGCTCGGCGGGTTCGGGGTGGCCGTGTCCGGAACACCCCCGCGTCGGCGGGGAGGAGCGGGCGTCGAGGCCCTTGACGCGGCCGAAGAGCGGAACACCCCCGCGTCGGCGGGGAGGAGGCGGTCGGTGGGGATGCGGAACATCAGGAGGCCGGAACACCCCCGCGTCGGCGGGGAGGAGTCGCGGTCGACGGCCCGGTGCGCACGCAGGAGCGGAACACCCCCGCGTCGGCGGGGAGGAGGACACCAACGCCGAGGACGAGACCCTCTACGCCGGAACACCCCCGCGTCGGCGGGGAGGAGACGTTCAGGTCCGTGATGGCCTTGCGGTAGGACGGAACACCCCCGCGTCGGCGGGGAGGAGAGCAGCGCGGCCTGCGTCTCGGAGGACTGCCGCGGAACACCCCCGCGTCGGCGGGGAGGAGACCGCAGCTGACAGCGACCGCACCCCCGACGGCGGAACACCCCCGCGTCGGCGGGGAGGAGTCGGGGTGGCTGTTGTGGGCGTTGTCCGCGATCGGAACACCCCCGCGTCGGCGGGGAGGAGCGCTCGACCCAGTAGTGCCAGACCTTGTTCTTCGGAACACCCCCGCGTCGGCGGGGAGGAGTGGAACAGGGCCGGGCAGGACGGCGGCAGCAACGGAACACCCCCGCGTCGGCGGGGAGGAGAGGCCCTCCATCTCGGTGCCATTGCGGAAGAACGGAACACCCCCGCGTCGGCGGGGAGGAGCCCTTCTCGGCCTCCGCCTCACGCAGGTCCGACGGAACACCCCCGCGTCGGCGGGGAGGAGTTCGTCGCCGTCGCCGTCAAGCTGTTCAGCGCCGGAACACCCCCGCGTCGGCGGGGAGGAGAGGAGAACCGGCACGACATCGGCGTCCGGGTCCGGAACACCCCCGCGTCGGCGGGGAGGAGCCCTACGGGCGGCAGAGGGGCGCGTGCGGATTCGGAACACCCCCGCGTCGGCGGGGAGGAGACTTCTTCACCTGCAGCGCTACATCAGCTTTGCAAATTCTTTGCATGAAGCGAGGCGGCCATACGGATGAGAGTAAGGCCGTCGAAGTCAACTGGCTGTCGGCGTCGTGCGCCGGCAGTGCGTAGGGCGAAGCCTTGTTCGTTGGCAGCGGGGTGGATGAGGACGGCAGCGCCGTCTCCGACCACTTGAGATGCGGCATCCCACAGCTGGTCTCGGACTCGGGCGGAAACGGTACCGACGAAGATGCCAGGGACGACTTCGATGGTCCAACGGCTGAGGGCGCCGCGAAGGGTGTCAGGGACGGCGGTAGTGGCGATGACGACCATGGACGGCATGTCAGGGTTCCGTTGCGTAGTTGACGCCGGCGGGGAGGACGCCTGCCGTCGGATCCCACAGGTGGACGAGTCGGACTTCCCGTTGGTCGGGTTCGTCGTCGGTGTCGTTGTTGGGGCTGAGCATGGTCTGGATGTCACGGACGATACGTGGGAGGAGCTTGATGAGGCGGAAACCGTCGCGGAGCCTGCGCCGTGCTTCTTGTTCGGGGTTCGACGAATCGTGCAGGGAGAAGGCGAGGGGGATGGTGGTGTCGGCCTTGTAGAGATCGGCGATGTCGTAGACAAAGGAGTGCTGGGTGCCTGTGTGGACGAAGCCCAGCGCCGGTGAGCAGCCCATGGCCAGAAGAGCGGCATGGACAACGCCGTACAGGCAGGTGTTGGCCGAGGACAGGGCCAGGTTGACGGGGTCCTGGGTGTCCCATTGGGCGGGGTCGTAGGCGCGGCGGAAGCGGCCGATGCCGTGCTGCTGGGCGAGGATGCGGTAGAGGGCCTTCATGCGCTGGCCTTCCATGCCCCTGAGCTGCGCGAGGGTGATTCCGGGCGGCACGGTGTCGTCGAAGCGACGCTCGTACATCCGGACGGCTACCTGCAGGCGGGGGGTCTCGTCGGCCCAGGCGCGGACCTGCTTTTCGAGCCATTCAGTGGTCAGCGAGGCCGGTTGGATACCGGCGTAGGCCCGGACGGCTCCGGAGCCGGTGCAGACGACCGTGGTGCCGTGGCGGGCGAAGGTGGACAGGGCGCGGGCAGTGATGGAGGTGCCCGGGCCCAGCAGCACGCAGGAGAGGGCGGCAGTGGGGATGTAGACGGTGTCCAGGCCGGTGCGGGTCTCGATCTGGGCGCAGACGCCGGTGTCGTCCTGGACGATGCGGACCATGTCCAGGTAGAGGAAGGACAGGGCGTCGCCGATCTTGGGGAGCATGGCGAGCGAGGGCGCGGCCAGGCGCGCCCTCGCGTCGCGGGCCGGTGGCGGTGTCATGCGGTGGTGGCGGGAGCGAGGCTGAGCAGGCCGGCGCCGTATGCCTTGCCTTTGCCGATTCCGGCGAGGAGAGCTTCGGTGAGGACTTTGGGGTCGGTGACGGTGGCAGTGCCGTCGAAGCGGGTGAGGCTGTGCCGCAGGCGGGGACCGTGACCGTGCTGCTGCGCGGGGCGCAGCGGGGTGGCGGTGAGGGTGTGGACGGCGAGACCAGCACTGGCGGCCCTGCCCATCCACCACTGGTCGGCTTCCGGGCCGCTGAGGGGGGTGACGGGGCCCCGGGCTCCGCGGTGGTCCAGTGGGAGGCGTTGGCGCTTGGAGGGGTTGGCGGCGATGCGGTAGCGCACACGCAGGCCGGCCGCCAGGGCGGTGAACATGGGAGCGAGGTCCTTGACTTCGGCATGGCCGTAGTCATGGGGCAGGCGGGTTGGATCCAGGCCGGTGTTGTGCGCCTGGACGAGGAGGGTGCTGGTGTCGTCGGTCTCGTCGAGCCGGAAGAGGAGTCCGGTCTGCTGTCGGGCGTGGTCGCCGAGGTGGTCGGGCACCAGGCGCATGACCGTGCGGTGCAGTTCGGTGGCGTCGCGCAGGTCGCGCTGGACGTGTCGGCTCATGGGGTTGAGCCGGATCCTGGCCAGGTGGGCGCGGGTCATGCGGGCACTTCCAGGGCGTAGTCGATGAGGGTCCGGGCGAGATCGCAGGGCTCGATGCAGAGGCGGGCCGGGAGTTGCTCGACTGTGCGGTAGAGCCGCCGGGTGCGGTAGCGGCGGTCGGCGGGGGCGAAGCTCTCGGGCATGTCGGTGACGTCCAGGACGGGGGCGTCCTCGGGCAGGTGCGCGGGGGCGGTGTCCCAGAGGAACTCCACCGGGACGGTCGCACGGCCGGGGTCGGCCGGTGGGGGAACGGAAAGGGGCGCGCGGGTAGTGAGTTCGGTGAGGGGGTCGTGGTGGGGACCGCGCAGCACGAGTGGCTCGTCGGGCGGGCAGGAACGGCGGCCCAGATAGGGAGCCCAATGCGGGCGGCGCAGCGCCTCGGTGATGCGTTCCAGGCACTCGGGCGGGCCGGTGACGGCGACGGTGAAGACGGCGTCGGCCAGGTAGTGGCGGTAGGAAAGCACGGCGGTCTTCTTGTGGCCGCCGGCGCTGGTGGCTGCGGTCAGGTTCGGGGGGAGGCCGCCGCCGATGGTGTGGAAGTCGACCATGCGCAGGCCTGGACGGTCGATGCGGACGGTGAAGCCGAGGTCGGCATAGGCGTCGGGTGCCTGGTCGCGGCTGCGGCCTTCGGCGGCCGCGAACATGCCGGTCAGGGCGGAGCGGGTGGGGAACGGGGCGGTGTCGCGGACGCCGAAGGCGGAGCGTTCGCCCCAGGACTGCAGGGGACCGGCGAGCCGGAGCAGGATGCCGGTCACGCCTGGGCCTCGGCGGACGGCAGGGCGGCGTCCACCGCGGCGGTGATGAGCTCGGGGAAGGAGTCGTACGGCGTGCCGAGGCCGTCGAGGGTCTGGACGCCGGCGTGGGCGTGGAAGGAGCGGTGGCGGCCGCCGGTGAGGCGGTCGACGGTGGCGGCGTAGTCGGCCAGGGCCTTGCGGGAGGGGGCGGAGAAGCCGCCGGCGGCGTCCGGGCGGACCGGGGTCTCGAAGGCGGCGGCCATGGAGACGGGCCGGTGTTCGCGGACGGCGAGGTAGGCCAGGTCGGGGATGGTGTGGGGGGCGGTGCTGTTCTTCTTGGCCTGCGGCAGGGACATCAGGAACTGGTCGGCGAAGACACCGACGAGGGCGCGGGCGGTCTTGCGGTCGCCTTCGAGGTTGGTCAGCAGGTCGTCGAGGTTGACGGAGGCGAAGCGGTAGAAGACGCCGGCGCCGAACTCCGCGGTGCTCAGGTGGCCGCTGCCGGTCTCGGCCTCGCCCAGCCAGTCGTCGACGGCGGTGAAGTAGTCGCGCTGCGGTTCGCTGGCGTGGGTGGTCATGGCGTGGGCGACCTGGGCGGCGCCGTCGACGTTGGCTCCGGGCAGTTCGGCGAGCATGCGGCCGAAGAGGCTGATGGAGGCGGTGCGCCGCTTGAGGACGGCGGCGACCTGATCGGTGGGCAGCAGTTGGGCGGGCTTGGCGTTCTTGGCGGGCTTCTTGACGGCGGCCTGTTCGAGGGCGGCGCGGTGTTCCTCGCACAGGGCGACGAGCTCGTCGATGCCGACCGCAGGGAGGAACAGCAGGACGGAGGTGTGGCCGGCATCCTCGGTCTTCAGTCCCTTGTCGCCCGCGCAGGCGGCGATTTGGGCACCGGCGAATGCGGCGGCGTCGGCGTCCCATCCCTTGCGGGCCAGCGACTCCTTGACCTTGACGGGAACCAGGCGGGTACGGGCGGCGGTCTCGCCCAGTTCGCGCTCCACGCCGTGGCGCATGACGCGCTTCCAGGACTGGCTGGAGACTCGGATGCGGTCGGCGTTGCCGTAACGGACAGTCTTGGGGGAGCCCAGGTCGTCGCGGTTGAGATTGGCCGCAGGAACGCTCTGGAGGGCATGCAGGTCAAGGAACATGCTCATCGGTTCGTCTCCGATTCGTTGGTGCGGGCGGAATTGGTGGGGGCGCCGTCTGCGGCGGGGGCATACAGGGCGCGGAAGTAGCTGTCGAACCAGCGGGTGACGATTCGGTCGCGGTCGAGGTCCCACCAAGTGAGGTCCTCCAGCAGCACGGCCCAGGAGATGGTCACGCCTGCGGTCTGCAGGTGCCGGGTGAGCGCGGGCAGGCGGCGCAGCACGGCCTTGGCGCTCTGCCGGGTGAGGAGGTGAAGTTCGGCTTCGGCGGAGTCGTCCTTCAGGGCGCCGTGGCGCACACCTTCGGCGAGGCTGGTGCCCAGGTTGGTGCTGCGCGACCACGTCTGGGCCGATCCGGCGGAACGATCGCTGTCGGAGGACGCCGAATCCGCGGCGGCCTGGGCCGGATCCGGCGCGGTTGCCTGATCGGTGTCGCGGGTCGCGCGGGGACGGGCAGCGATGAGGGCGGCGACCGTGTAGCGGGCCTGACGGGCGGCCGGGTGAAGGTCGGGCGCAGTCAGGGGCACCAGGTGGCGGTGCATGCGCGCGCAGTGCTCGACGGTGCGGCCGATGCCACTGCGCAGGTCGGCCTGGGTGCCCTTGTCACCGCACAGACGCATCACGGTGGCGACGAACTCCTCGGAATACCTCGGTTTCGCCGATGTGTCGGATGTGGTCGTTGCGGCCGCGGGGACGGTAGGTGTCGTCACTGAGTTGTCTCCAGGGCTGCGGCGGGCAGGCGCGGGTCGTCGGCTCGCAAGGTCTGGGCGGGGACGGATGGTGCCTGGGCGGGCGCGGCACGGCGAAGTACCGCCAGGGCATGGTTGAGCGCCCGGGCGACAGGCAAGTTGCGAGCGGCCAGGCCGACGGCGTCGCGGAGCGCTGCCCGGGCGAGGTCGGCGAAGCGCCGGTAGATGGTTGTCGCGTCGGACTGCGGCTGGGTCAGCTCCCAGAACAGCTTCTCGGCCCCGGGCCAGTATGCGGATGTGGCGGTAGCAGCCCACGGTCCAGGCTTCTTCGGGTCGATGCGGACCTTCTCCCCCTCCTTCGGTGGGGAGACCGTCTCCGCCCAGGCGAGCTTGGCGGCGTAGTCCAGCTGAGCACCCAGCTCCTCAGCGGCCCGGCGGCAGGTGGAGATGCGCCAGGCCATCTGCGGGTCCTGCTCCTCCAAGAAGCGCAGAACCCGCGGGGTGGTGGCGGTGTACCAGCCGGTGTCACGCTGCTGACCGTCCTGATGGAACCCGTACACCCGCACCCGCAGAGCATCACGGACCGCCGCAGGCAGCGCGGACAGCAGCTCGAAGATCCGCGGACGACGGAAGTCGTGGACCTCTGCGCTCTTCAGCAGCAGGGCGTCCAGGTCCCGCCAGGCGGCGCGGCCGCAGTCGGCCGGGCGGGCGTAGAACCGACCGTCCTTGCTGCGGTTGAGCACCACGTACGGGTCGTGGGCCTCCTGGGCCGGCTCATGGGTGGACCATGTGATGTAGGCGTCGGTGACCGTTGCCCCGTGCTCCCCCGGCACCAGCAGGACGGCGTGCTTGGCCCGGCCGGTCAGCAGCCGCGCCGGGCTGGTCAGCGGCGGCAGCGGGCCCAGCGGATCCCCTGGCTCCTCCTGCTCCCACGGGCAGGGGTCCTCCTCCTCGGCGGCACTGTCCTCACCGGAAAAGGGCACTCCCAGGATCAGGGAGGTGAACAGGTCGGGCGCCCACGGGTGGAAGGACACCGTCTTTCGCAGCGGTCCGGCGTCGCCATTGCCCGGCTTGACGGTGGTGATCCGTCGGGGGGTGCACTGTCCGCTGGGCCCGTAGTACAGCTGGGCCAGCATGTGCCAGGCCGCCTCGGCCGCCGGGACCGGCAGCGGAGCGGTATCGGTGAAGTGCCCGAACCACACCGCGCCGTTCACTCCGGTCGGCCGGCCCAGCACCAGCTTGTTCACGCCCGAGCTGCTGGGGCACTGCTCGGCCAACCGCGGATCCTGCAGGAACGGCCGCTCGCCGAACAGGTCGAACCTGCCCGCCAGCGCCGGAGCATCGAAGTAGCCGTTCACCCGCTCCGGGGGGAAACGGCCTGCAGCCAGGATCCGGTTCCGCAGCGCGGCCCACTCCTGGACGCCCTCGATGTCCTCATCGCCCATACGCTGCCCGTCGTCATCGGCGGCGATGCGGGCGGTCAGCGCGTACAGGACCCGCAGCAGCCCCGAGGCCGACGGCGGGACCGGCAGCTCCAGATCCTCGATCTCATGGGCGCGCAGGAACAGCTCTCGCAGCCCGACACGCAACGAACGACCGTTGATCCGAACCGGGATCCATGGTCGCTCACGCACATCAAATGCTGGTGGCGACATAGCTTTTCCCTTCCCTTTCGTGCTGCGGCTGCCCGAGGTCGAATCGCGCTGACCAGCCATTACTTGACGCTACAAGCGAGTACTCAGTTGTAGAGGGGCTTTTACGATTCCTCTGCGGCGCCCCCTGCCGAAGATGTAGAGATGAAGCCGCCGGCGTCGCAGCTCCTTGCACTTCATCCCCCGAGTGCGGTCGATCTCTGTCCTCGCCCATGCGAGGGTGCACCGCGAGTGCTCAGCCGTAGTACGCCTGCGGCGTGCCATCCCCACCGACGTGGGGGCAGTGCGCGGCACGCACACCGCAAGCAGGGCTCACGTCCGTACCAGCCCGAGCTCGGTGTCCAAGTGGTACGTCCGATTCCCCACCTGGACGCCAGCTGGGCCGGCCTGCCCGATTTCATGTCGTAGGAGAACAAGGTCAGACAGCATCGTGTGCTGGGCCCACTCCTGCGGGGGTGCCTGGTCAGGGGTCCGGAAGGCCATCCAGGCGGCCTGTACGGGGATGGTGCGCTCCATCACCGCGCGGACCTCGGCGGAGGTGGGCAGCCGCCCCTGGCCCGGGAGCGGCAGCGGCCGTGCTCCCGACACATCCAGCGTCGTGCAACCATCGGGCTGGACGTAGCAGCAGAGCACTCGGACCGAGTCGGCGCCCAGGCGGGTCGCCGCGTCCCATTCCTCGTCCTTCGCCTCGAAGCGGTGCAGCGCCTCCAGTCCAGCGATGTCTTTCACTCGCGGGATCGCCACACAACGCCCAGCCGTCTCCATCGCGGCTTTCCCGCCCTCGTAGGCCAGACGGGCAGGCGCCAGCTCCGGTTCATCCCATCGGTACAGAGGCTGCCCCTCCCTGGTCCGTCCGTCGCCGTGGACCTGCTCAACCAGGTCCTGCACCTCCTCTGGGATGTTCAGCCGCGTACCGTCCCGCTCCACGATGACGCGGGCGGTCGCCTGCAGCAGGTATGTGTCGTAGACCTCGCCCCAGTGCGGCGGCACGGCACCGTTCTCGTCCAGGGGATCCAGGACAACGAGCTGTGGGCCGGCCTCCTGCGCCCAGGCCGGACGGTCACGGCCTCCCGGGCGTCCGTGCCGCGCCCACCACCCCTCATGCCTCCAGCACCGCCCAGCACGCTGCAACAGCAGAGCCAGCGGCGCAAGGTCACTGATGACCAGGTCTGCGTCCAGGTCAAGGGACTGCTCCACGACCTGGGTGGCCACCACGATCCGGCGCACCGGACGGTTACCGGTACGCCCCAGGTCAGAGGTGATTCGCGTGGTGCGGGCCGCGCGGTCGTCCCCTGGCAAGCGGGCGTGGAGCAGCTCGAGCTCCCCGGGGCCAAGGCGTGAGCACAGGCGAGTGCGCAAGCGACTGTAGGTCTGCTGGGCGTCCGCAACGGTCGTGCACACCACCAGAGCGCAGCCGCCCTGGTCGGTCATCAGGGGCTGCAGAAGGTCCTCAATACGCTGGAGGCGGGCCTGGTCAGGCAGCCGGTCAGCAGTGCGGTCAGAGGCGGGAAGAACGTGCCGAACAGCTTCGCGGCGCAGCGCCAGGCGGGTGCGGCGGTCTGCGGTCTGCTGGGTCCGGGCGGCCCCGGACATGCAGGTAGCCGTACGGGTGGCGGCGTCCACGAAGAGCCAGCCAGGGTAGGGAGAGCGGAAGGAGGCGTCGCGCAGCTCTCTCTTGGTGGCTCCGGCGCCGCGAAGGTACTCCTTGATCAGGCGGTCGCTGACCGACACGGGCAGGGTCGCGGACAGCAACACGACCGGGCAGCGATAGGCGCCCAGCCAGTGCAGCAGCCGACCCAGCAGCACCTGCATGTAGGGGTCGTAGGCGTGCGCCTCGTCGACGATGAAGGTCTTGCCTGACAGTGCGAGCATCCGCAGTGCGTTGTGCTTGACCGGCAACACCGCCATCAGGGCCTGATCGATCGTGCCGACAGCGAACTGGGCCAGCAGAGGCCGCTTGCCGCCGCGTAGCCACCGGCTCGCCACTGCCGACCCGGATCCGCTGCCATTCTGGTCGGCGATCTCCCCGGTCAGCACAGCCGGGCCTGTCTGCAGGAGATCCTCGCTGTAGGCGGGATTGAGCCAGGCCATACTGTGCGTGAGCGTCACCGAGGGCGGAGCGGTGCACTGCCGGCGAACGAAGGCATTGACCCGCTCGTACATCTGATCACTGGTGGCCATGGTCGGCAGCAGGAAAGCAAAGCCCCGCGTGCCGCAGGACTCAGCCAGGATGCGTTCGGACTCCAGCGCAGTCTCCGTCTTCCCGTCACCGGTCGCTGCGGTCACCAAGAGGATCCCCGGTCCGCGGACAGCCGCCGGCAACTCGTCCAGTACCGAGCGCTGTAATGCGTTCGGTTGCGGGATGCCATGGGCCTGCACGAACGCGGTGCGCCCCAGATCCACCGGCACCAGGCCCGCTTCCTCCAGCAACGGCAGGCACGCCGCCGATGCCGCCTCCCAGTGCTCCTCCACCGAGGAGATCGGCGCCTTCTGGCGCGCACGCAGGTAGTGCTCCTGGCTCACCAGCCAGTCAGCAAGGATCACCAGTCCCGTCACCAGTACGGCAACCTGCGTGGACACCTCAGCAGGAGCCGCAGGAGCGCCCAGCAGCCGGTGCAGCACTTCTGTGTAAGAGCGACGCAATTCCGCCCAGTTGACTCCACCCAATGCCTGCAGGTGGCAGGGACTGTCGAGCAGGTGTTCCTCCGCGGCATGGAAACGCCCATGATGGCCACCCACGATCTGAGCTGCTCGCAGCCGCACCCCCCACGCCCCGGTGTCCGGATACCCGAGACCCTCCAGCAGTGCTGGCGCGCAACGCATTCCAGCCTGCGCATGGCCCAACTTCTCGCCCCACACCCCCAGGTCGGCATGCAGGGCCTTGCTCAACCCGGTCCAGCCGCGTGGGTCCGCGGACTGGAAGCCAGGCGACAGCTTGCCGATGTCGTGCAGACCCGTCCACAACGACACCGTGGCTCGAGCACGATCAAGATCATCGGCAAGCCCCAGCCCCGCAGAAATGACCTGGCGCTGGCTGGGAGCCAGGAACACATCCCACAGCGATAGCGCGACCGCGGCACTGTCCAACATGTGGAAGATCAAGGGATACGGCTCATCCAGCCCCTTCGCTTTCCCCCACGGACTCCAGTCACTACCGCCCCGCATAACCACCGCCCAAGCCCCCTACGCGCTGCATGACGGAAGATGTAATCACGCCCCACCGACAACGCCCCCATGGACAACATCAGCCCGGTGCCGCCTTTCCTGAACCGCTACGGTGGAGCCGTGAGGGAACCCGCGACCTCTTGGGTCAAGAAAGAGCAAAGGCCCTCTTGAGCCGCAGGTCAGGAAGTGTCCTCCCCGCCGATGCGGGGGTGTTCCAAGCGGACACGGTCGGCCGGGAGGCACATGGGTGGGTCCTCCCCGCCGATGCGGGGGTGTTCCGCCCAGGTGGGCGCCGCGGCAGGTGGCTGGCGAGTCCTCCCCGCCGATGCGGGGGTGTTCCGGAGATCGACGTCTGGTAGCGGACCAGGCTCCTGTCCTCCCCGCCGATGCGGGGGTGTTCCGGCCCGTCTGGTGCGCGAGGAGACCCGCCTGCGGTCCTCCCCGCCGATGCGGGGGTGTTCCGTGCTGGAACGAGCGCATCGCCGCCCGGCTCGCGTCCTCCCCGCCGATGCGGGGGTGTTCCGGACCGTTGCGGACTGGGCGCGCTGTCGCGCGCGTCCTCCCCGCCGATGCGGGGGTGTTCCGACGCCCACGCCCCGGTCGTAGACCGTGATCGTGTCCTCCCCGCCGATGCGGGGGTGTTCCGGCAGCGCGCGCACTGAGCCGCGTCAGCTGACCGTCCTCCCCGCCGATGCGGGGGTGTTCCGACGGTCGTCAGGTCCGAACTCGCCAGCCACTCGTCCTCCCCGCCGATGCGGGGGTGTTCCGTCGCTGTCCCGACACGCCCGCTTGAAGGAGCTGTCCTCCCCGCCGATGCGGGGGTGTTCCGCCGTCGATCGCCGCAATCTGCGGAGTGAGGTTGTCCTCCCCGCCGATGCGGGGGTGTTCCGGGATCCGCCGGTGGCGGCGATGCGGGCCGGCCGTCCTCCCCGCCGATGCGGGGGTGTTCCGCTGACCCCTCCGGAGCCGCCCCCGCGTGCACGGTCCTCCCCGCCGATGCGGGGGTGTTCCGGACGTGTGGAAGCGCAAGGTCGAGCAGTGGTTGTCCTCCCCGCCGATGCGGGGGTGTTCCGTAGGCCCCCCGTGTTCTCCTTCACCCCCCCGGGTCCTCCCCGCCGATGCGGGGGTGTTCCGCCGAGCGCGAAGCCGAGCGCGAAGCCCTCCCCGTCCTCCCCGCCGATGCGGGGGTGTTCCGAGTTCGGCCTCGGCTTCCGCCCCGTCGAAGACGTCCTCCCCGCCGATGCGGGGGTGTTCCGGTCCTCGTCCTCGACTGCGAGAACTCGCCCCGGTCCTCCCCGCCGATGCGGGGGTGTTCCGGCCGAGGACCACTCCCTGGACGCCCTGCGCTAGTCCTCCCCGCCGATGCGGGGGTGTTCCGCCGGACATCTTCGCCTCGACCTACGAGCCGGTGTCCTCCCCGCCGATGCGGGGGTGTTCCGACCACCTGCGAGGCCCGGGCCGGCCGTTCCTGCGGCCGAGTCCTCCCCGCCGATGCGGGGGTGTTCCGCTGGACGCCCGCTGGCGCCACTGGAAGGGGCTGTCCTCCCCGCCGATGCGGGGGTGTTCCGACGGGCACCGGCCGGCGCCCGGGCCCGACCGAGTCCTCCCCGCCGATGCGGGGGTGTTCCGAACTTCCTCGCGCCGCGGTCGTACTGGTACCCGTCCTCCCCGCCGATGCGGGGGTGTTCCGGAGCAGGAACGGGCCGTGCAGGACGCGGCGGAGTCCTCCCCGCCGATGCGGGGGTGTTCCGGACGGTCTGCTGCGGCGGCTGCGGGTCTCCCCGTCCTCCCCGCCGATGCGGGGGTGTTCCGCTCATCACCGTCCGCAAGGCCAGGACGCAGGCGTCCTCCCCGCCGATGCGGGGGTGTTCCGGACCCCGTCGCCCAGCGGCGGTGCGGAGACTGGTCCTCCCCGCCGATGCGGGGGTGTTCCGACCGTGCCGCCGCGGCGCATCCACTCCACCGCGTCCTCCCCGCCGATGCGGGGGTGTTCCGACGAAGCGCGAGGAGATCGCGGGGATCCGCGGGTCCTCCCCGCCGATGCGGGGGTGTTCCGGCGTCGTCGAGTTCGCGGAGGCAGGTGACCATGTCCTCCCCGCCGATGCGGGGGTGTTCCGCTGCTCACGGTGCGTGTCGCCGACGTCCAGTTGTCCTCCCCGCCGATGCGGGGGTGTTCCGTCGTCCCCGACCCCGACGGCGGGTGGGCGTGGGTCCTCCCCGCCGATGCGGGGGTGTTCCGCCCATGAGCACGCTGCTGGTCGGTGCGGTGATGTCCTCCCCGCCGATGCGGGGGTGTTCCGCCGACCATGGACCGGACCCATCCGGTCAGGTAGTCCTCCCCGCCGATGCGGGGGTGTTCCAGCGGACGATCCGCATACTTCCGATTACTCGCCAGTCCTCCCCGCCGATGCGGGGGTGTTCCGCGGACCATCGAGCAGTCCGTGCTGCGGGTCCGGTCCTCCCCGCCGATGCGGGGGTGTTCCGGTGCCGGTGTAGCGGCGGTCGAAGTACGCCTCGTCCTCCCCGCCGATGCGGGGGTGTTCCGCCCATCTACGACCCGGCCGGCTTCCTCGGGGCGTCCTCCCCGCCGATGCGGGGGTGTTCCGGCATCAGGGATCTCCTCGTGTCGGGTGGAGCGGTCCTCCCCGCCGATGCGGGGGTGTTCCGACCACGGCGGCCTCGGTGGCGTCGCGCAGCTTGTCCTCCCCGCCGATGCGGGGGTGTTCCGTCGCAAGCCCCTAGGAAGGTGCGACCCGCATGGTCCTCCCCGCCGATGCGGGGGTGTTCCGACGAGCAGGACGAGCAGGGCCCCGACGAGCATGTCCTCCCCGCCGATGCGGGGGTGTTCCGCCGAGTTCGACCTGTCCGGCGTCGAGGCCCTGGTCCTCCCCGCCGATGCGGGGGTGTTCCAACCACTTGGTCCTCGGTCTCCATCCGGAGGATGTCCTCCCCGCCGATGCGGGGGTGTTCCGTTGCAAGTTGCGGCGGTTTCCGGGGAGGGGGCGTCCTCCCCGCCGATGCGGGGGTGTTCCGGACCCGCACGTGGTTCGCCCGGCCGCCGAACAGTCCTCCCCGCCGATGCGGGGGTGTTCCGTTGATGCCTGGCCGGTCTCGCGGTGCAGTGATGTCCTCCCCGCCGATGCGGGGGTGTTCCGTCGAAGCCGGCCCGCGAGAGAATCTCCTTGATGTCCTCCCCGCCGATGCGGGGGTGTTCCGATCATGTCGGCGGAGTACGACCTGGTCTTCGCGTCCTCCCCGCCGATGCGGGGGTGTTCCGATCATGTCGGCGGAGTACGACCTGGTCTTCGCGTCCTCCCCGCCGATGCGGGGGTGTTCCGGCCGCACAGGGCCGCAGGGGGCCGCAGGGTCCGTCCTCCCCGCCGATGCGGGGGTGTTCCGGCCGGTCGGTGGGCGACCAACCTGCGCTGGTAGTCCTCCCCGCCGATGCGGGGGTGTTCCGAGCCCCAGCTCTCCCGGCGCGTCGGCCGGGCGGTCCTCCCCGCCGATGCGGGGGTGTTCCGACCCACAGCGCCTGGACCGCCGCCCGCCAGTGGTCCTCCCCGCCGATGCGGGGGTGTTCCGTCGCCGAGGGCGCTCGCCGCGGTGAGGTTGGAGTCCTCCCCGCCGATGCGGGGGTGTTCCGTACACGGGCAGGGTGGCCGTGGAGAGGTGACCGTCCTCCCCGCCGATGCGGGGGTGTTCCGAAGTACGCCGAGTCGTTGAAGGGGCTGGCGCCGTCCTCCCCGCCGATGCGGGGGTGTTCCGTTCGCCACCACCGGCAACCAGCGCAGCTGGTTGTCCTCCCCGCCGATGCGGGGGTGTTCCGGCCGCCGCATGGAGGCCGCCGACACTGACGACGTCCTCCCCGCCGATGCGGGGGTGTTCCGGCGTCGACCAGGCCGTTGAGCAGGGCCACGGGGTCCTCCCCGCCGATGCGGGGGTGTTCCGTTCTTGGCCTCGATCCAGGCCGAGCCGGTCTGGTCCTCCCCGCCGATGCGGGGGTGTTCCGTGGTCACATTCTGGTCATCCGGATGAGCCTGAGTCCTCCCCGCCGATGCGGGGGTGTTCCGTCCGCCCGCAGGGACTCCACTTCCGAGCGCGCGTCCTCCCCGCCGATGCGGGGGTGTTCCGGCCGACCTGGCCGCGCGCCGCGCCCAGCTCGCGTCCTCCCCGCCGATGCGGGGGTGTTCCGGTGTTCGGTCCGGCCGGGGTGCGGTAGACGCGGTCCTCCCCGCCGATGCGGGGGTGTTCCGGCGGACATCCGGCGGTGATGGGGGCTGGGAAGCGTCCTCCCCGCCGATGCGGGGGTGTTCCGACGTGCGAGGACACCTGGGCCACCTTGGCCGCGGTCATCCCCGCCGATGCGGGGGTGTTCCGTCGAGCACCACCATGCGCCCGCCGTTGCGGAGGTCCTCCCCGCCGATGCGGGGGTGTTCCGACGATTGCGTGGATGTGGGGGTGCCACAGGTTGTCCTCCCCGCCGATGCGGGGGTGTTCCGTCCACGAGGTTCCTTCCAAGAGATTCGTGGGCGTCCTCCCCGCCGATGCGGGGGTGTTCCGCTGGACGTGGTGCAGTTCGCGATCCGGGTGACGTCCTCCCCGCCGATGCGGGGGTGTTCCGGTGCTCGGCCGGGTGCGGGCCGAGGCCATGGCGTCCTCCCCGCCGATGCGGGGGTGTTCCGACGTACGGGCCGGCGCCGGTGTCGTCGGGAATGTCCTCCCCGCCGATGCGGGGGTGTTCCGCCCGGGGCCCAGGACGGCCGCGCGACCACGCAGTCCTCCCCGCCGATGCGGGGGTGTTCCGACGAGGTCTCCGGCCTGCAGGTGGTGCTCGTCGTCCTCCCCGCCGATGCGGGGGTGTTCCGGCCCAGCGCCCCGCGATCCTGGCCCGGGCCCGGTCCTCCCCGCCGATGCGGGGGTGTTCCGCAGGCCGAGGCCGAGCGGGACCAGCTCGCTGCGTCCTCCCCGCCGATGCGGGGGTGTTCCGCCAGCTAGCAAGGCGGCAGGCCCGCAGGTCCCGTCCTCCCCGCCGATGCGGGGGTGTTCCGTCCCGCGGCGTCATGGTCAGGTAGTGGGCGATGTCCTCCCCGCCGATGCGGGGGTGTTCCGCTGACGGTGCGGAAGTCCTCCTCGGCGAAGCCGTCCTCCCCGCCGATGCGGGGGTGTTCCCGTCTCCCCCTTCCCCCCATGTGGGAGGACGAGTCCTCCCCGCCGATGCGGGGGTGTTCCCTGGAACGAGAACGTCGCCGCGACGGTGCCGGAGTCCTCCCCGCCGATGCGGGGGTGTTCCGCGCACCTCGGGGGTCTCGGGGCGGTCGCGGGGGTCCTCCCCGCCGATGCGGGGGTGTTCCGGTGAAGACGGTCGGGTCGCCGGTGACCAGCGAGTCCTCCCCGCCGATGCGGGGGTGTTCCGTACTCGATCCCGCTCGGTAGCGACGGGCAGATGTCCTCCCCGCCGATGCGGGGGTGTTTCGGCGGAGAGCCATGACCGGGATCATGGAGCCGGGTCCTCCCCGCCGATGCGTGGGTGTTCCGTCGCTTGCGATCGTCTCCGACGCCCGGCGGCCGTCCTCCCCGCCGATGCGGGGGTGTTCCGTCCAGCCCCTCGGCGGTGCGACCGAAGAGCGGGTCCTCCCCGCCGATGCGGGGGTGTTCCGGAGGAGACGGCGTCCGGGACCAGGGCGTTACCGTCCTCCCCGCCGATGCGGGGGTGTTCCGATCTGGGTCGCCTTGTCGCGGATCCCGCCCCAGTCCTCCCTGCCGATGCGGGGGTGTTCCGGCGCCCTCGACGTCGTAGTCCTGGATGTTCAGGTCCTCCCCGCCGATGCGGGGGTGTTCCGGTGACGCCGGCCTCGGTCAGGAGCTGGCGGACGTCCTCCCCGCCGATGCGGGGGTGTTCCGCCCGACCGGGGCCAGTCCAACCCCCTAGAGCCGTCCTCCCCGCTGATGCGGGGGTGTTCCGCGGCTGCCACGGCTCGACCTTGCCGCCCCATAGTCCTCCCCGCCGATGCGGGGGTGTTCCGAACCGGAAGATCCTGCCGGCCCTCACCTGCTGGTCCTCCCCGCCGATGCGGGAGTGTTCCGTCGTGGATGTTCTGCAGGCTGAACGACATGGTGTCCTCCCCGCCGATGCGGGGGTGTTCCGACGTTGTCGCGCATGGAGGTGTCGCCGCCCATGTCCTCCCCGCCGATGCGGGGGTGTTCCGGACGTTTCACATGATGCAGCAAAACGCTGCCCGTCCTCCCCGCCGATGCGGGGGTGTTACGTGACCCCTACGGTGCTCCGGCCGGGGATGGCTGTCCTCCCCGCCGATGCGGGGGTGTTCCGGTCGACGTCAACGACGCGGCCGGCGGCACCCCGTCCTCCCCGCCGATGCGGGGGTGTTCCGGTCGACGTCAACGACGCGGCCGGCGGCACCCCGTCCTCCCCGCCGATGCGGGGGTGTTCCGGACGTTTCACATGATGCAGCAAAACGCTGCCCGTCCTCCCCGCCGATGCGGGGGTGTTCCGTGGGACATGGACATGGGGTCCTCCTGATGGGTGTCCTCCCCGCCGATGCGGGGGTGTTCCGGACGGCGGGGACATCGTGAGTGTGGTGCGCTCGTCCTCCCCGCCGATGCGGGGGGTGTTCCCGGAATGGCAATCGACTGCATGCCACGAAGATGCGTCGGAGTGCTCACAGACGACATCGGCGATCTCGAACCAACTTGTCAGTTTCGTACAGGCGCTGTCAGCCGCGCGCCAATGGAACAGCGAGTGATTCGCCGGCTCAGAGACCTATCACCGTCGGCCGAGTCCGCCTCCGAAGAGACTGGCCGTTCGGACCTTCACAAGACACTAGACAGACACCAGAACTGGATGGCCCTCACCCTTCGACGCAACCTGACAGCCAATCATAAAAGTCAGCATTGAGTCAGCATTAGCCTTGGCACGCCTTGTCATAAGCTGCCGTAGACACGACTGACAGCCGACGCCTTAGACAGTCGTACGGCGACTCTGCCAACCAAGCGACCGACAGAGTCGACAAGACGCGGTGACACACTCGGGCGCCCAGCCGTCGAGATACGGAGCCTTGAAAACCACAGCTCAGCGCGCCCGTCCACGCGGCTTGAGAGGGCCCGGAGGGAGGTTCGGGGCCGGGAGCCGGAGGCCGTCGTAGCCGTGGACCTGGCCGAAGCGGACGCCCTCCTCCCACTCCTGCCTGGCCTGTACGATCTCCTCGCTGTCCCTGGCGATGAAGTTCCACCACATGACGATCTCCTCGTCGAAGGGCTCGCCGCCGAGGAGGAGGAGCCGGGCGTCGGAGTCGCCGCGCAGGCGCAGGGCGTCGCGGCCGGAGCCGAGGTAGAGCAGGGCGCCCGGGTCGAGTCGGACGCCGTCGGCCTCGGGGGCGCCGGAGAGGGTGAGCACCGCGTACTCGAAGTCGCGCTCCAGCGGCAGCGCGGCCTCGGCGCCGGCGGCGAGCACGACCTCGGCGCCGACCAGGGGCGAGAAGGCGGTGCCGGGGGAGGCGGCGCCGTCGAGTTCGCCCATGGCGACCGTGGCCCGCAGTCCGGGGGCGGTGACGACGGGCAGGTCGGCGTGGTGCTCGAATCCGGGGTCGGTGCGGCGGTGCTCCTCGGGCAGGGCGACCCAGAGCTGGGCGCCGTGCAGCAGCGCGGGGTGGGGGGCGGGCGACTGCTCGGAGTGGGCGATGGCCCGGCCGGCGGTCATCAGGCCCAGCTCGCCGGGGCGGATCGTCTGCACGCTCCCGGTGCTGTCGCGGTGCAGGATCTCGCCGTCGAGCAGCCAGCTGACGGTCTGCAGCCCGATGTGGGGGTGCGGCGGCACCTGCATGCCGGGCTCGGCGGTGATGTCGTCGGGCCCGTAGTGGTCGACGAAGCACCAGGCGCCGACCATGCGGCGGCCGAGGGTGGGCAGGACCCTGCGGACCTGCGTGGACTCGCCCAGCAGGACGGTGCGGCCGGGCAGCACGTCGCGCACCGGGCCGCCGGGGACGGACCGGCGGCCGCCGCAGACGGTGGGCACGGGCCGGACATCGAGGTTGCTCACGGGGCCACCGTACGCCCGTGGGGGCCCCGCCGCCGCACCGGCCGGAGGACCGGCACGGGTGCCCCGGCTGCCGCGAGCACCGGGGCGGCGGCGGAGGGGGCGCCGGGGGGGCGGGGACGGCGCCGGACGCATGCATGAATGACAGATGTTGAAATCTGTCATTCGTGATGCCATGCTGGTCCCACCACCGACCCCAGGGAGTACCCCCGTGATGACCACCCGCACCCTCGGCACCGCCGGACCCGCCGTCTCCGCCCTCGGACTCGGCTGCATGGGCATGTCCGCGCTCTACGGGCCCGCCGACGAGACCGAGTCGATCGCCACCGTCCACGCCGCCCTCGACGCCGGGGTCACCCTGCTCGACACCGGCGACTTCTACGGCATGGGCCACAACGAGATGCTCATCCGCGAGGCGCTGCGCGGCCGCGACCGCGACCGGGTCGTGCTGAGCGTGAAGTTCGGCGCTCAGCGCGGCCCGGACGGCGGCTGGCTGGGCGTGGACTGCCGCCCCGCCGCCGTGAAGACCGCCCTCGCCTACACCCTGCAGCGCCTGGGCACCGACCACGTCGACGTGTACCGCCCGGCCCGGCTCGACCCGGCCGTCCCGGTCGAGGAGACCGTCGGCGCGATCGCCGAGCTGGTCCAGGCCGGGTACGTCCGCCACGTCGGCCTCTCCGAGGTGGGCGCCGAGACCCTGCGCCGCGCCCACGCCGTGCACCCGGTCGCCGACCTGCAGATCGAGTACTCGCTGCTCTCCCGCGGCATCGAGGCGGAGATCCTGCCCGCGGCCCGGGAGCTGGGCGTCGGGATCACCGCGTACGGGGTGCTCTCCCGGGGCCTGCTGAGCGGCCGCTGGAGCAAGGACCGGGAGGCCGCCCCCGGCGACTTCCGCTCCCACAGCCCCCGCTTCGCGGGCGACAACCTCGCCCACAACCTGGCGCTGGTCGAGGCGCTGCGCACGGTCGCCGAGGGGCGCGGGGCCACCGTGGCGCAGGCCGCGGTCGCGTGGGTGCTCTCCCGCGGCGAGGACGTCGTGCCGCTGGTCGGCGCCCGCCGCCGGGACCGGCTGGCGGAGGCGCTGGGCGCGCTGGACCTGCGGCTGACCGCCGAGGACCTCGCCCGCATCGAGGAGGCGGTGCCCGCCGGGTCCGCCGCGGGCGACCGGTACGCTGCGGACCAGATGGCGATGCTGGACAGCGAGTCCGGCGGGACCGCCGCCCCCCGCGACCGCGAGCACTGAGGACGACCCGCCCCGTGACGGAGAGCGCACTGACCCCCGAGCAGATCCTGCGGGCGACCGAGGACGTCCTGCGCCGGTACGGCCCCGCCAAGGCCACCGTCGTCGACGTCGCGCGGGCGCTCGGGGTCAGCCACGGCAGCGTCTACCGTCACTTCGCCAGCAAGGCGGCGCTGCGCGAGGCCGTCACCGAGCGGTGGCTGGACCGGGCGCACCGGGAGCTGGCGGGCATCACCGCCGAGGACGGCCCGGCCGCCGACCGGCTGCACCGCTGGCTGCTGGCGCTCTTCACCGCCAAGCGGCGCAAGGCGCTGGACGACCCGGAGCTGTTCGCCACCTACACGGCACTGATCGGGCAGACCGCGAGCACGGTGGTCGAACGGCACCTGGAGACCCTGGTCGGACAGCTCGCGGCGATCGTCGCGGACGGCGTCGCGCAGGGCGTGTTCGCCGCCTGCGACGTCCGCGCCGCGGCGCGGGCGGTCTTCCAGGCCACCGCCCGCTTCCACGACCCCTGCCACGCGGCGGAGTGGACGGACCCGCGGACGGACGCCGACCTGGAGGCCGTCTGGGCGCTGCTCCTGAACGGTCTGGCGGCCCGCTGACCCGCGCGGGCCTCCCCGGCGGGGCCGGGAGCCCCGTCAATGCGGGCGCACCCCGATCAGGCAGGTGTCGTCGTCGGTGTCGGCGTTGCTGTGGGTCAGCAGCCGGTCGAGGTACCGCTCCAGGTCGTCGTCGGCGTCGCCCGCGGTCCGCAGCAGCCGGGCGATCGACTCCTGCACCGAGCAGTCCCGCCGCTCGATGAGGCCGTCGGTGTAGATCAGCAGGGTGTCGCCGCGTTCCAGCACCAGGCTGCTCTCCTCGTACGACGCGTCCGAGAGCCCGCCGAGCAGGACGCCGCCGGGCAGCGGCAGCGCCTCGGCCGTACCGCCCCGGACCAGCACCGGCGGCAGGTGGCCGGCGCGCGCCCAGCGCAGGGTGCGGGTCGCCGGGTCGTAGAGGCCGCAGACGGCGGTCGCGGTGACGTGCTCGGTGAGGTGGTGGGCGACCGTGTTGAGCCAGCCGAGCAGCCGGCCGGGCCCGGCGCCGGTGGCGGCGAGTCCGCGCAGGGCGTTGCGGAGCACCACCATGCCGGTGGCGGCGGCGATGCCGTGGCCGGCCACGTCGCCGACGGCGAGCATCACCCGCCCGTCGGGCAGCACCGCGGCGTCGTACCAGTCGCCGCCGACCCGGTGGCCCTTCTCGGCGGGCCGGTAGCGGGCGGCGGCCAGCAGGCGGGCCGCGTCGACCGGCGGCGCGGTGGGCGGCATGATCGCCTGCTGCAGGTCGAGGGCGAGGCGGTGGCGGTCGGCGGAGCGCTGCTCGGAGTCGGCGAGCCGGTCGCGGGTGGCGGCGAGGGCCACCTCCGTCCAGTGCTGGGTGGAGACGTCCTGGTAGGCGCCGCGGACGGCGGTGGGGCGGCCGTCGTCGCCCCGGACCGGCTCGGCGACCACCCGCACGTGCCGCACCGGGCCGTCGGCGCGGACCAGCCGGAAGGTGGCGGAGCCCTCCGCGCCGCGGTGCAGCACGGTGCGCAGGAAGCGGCCGACGGCGAGGGCGTCGTCGGGGTGGGCGTGGGCGGCGAGCCGGGCCAGGGGCACCGGGGGGTCGTCGGGCGCCAGTCCGTACAGGGAGCGGAGCTGGCTGTTCCAGGTCACCGTGCCGGCGGTGAGGTCCTCCTCGAAGCCGCCGATCCGGCCGAGCCGCTGCGCGTGCTGGAGCAGGTGGGCGAGCCGGGCCTCCTCGGTGGGGGTGCGCCAGGTGAGCAGGACGGCGTCGTCGAGGCGGCTCATCCCGATGGCGGACTCCACGGTGTCCGAGCCGTCCGGCGTGCGCACGCGGAACCGGACGCCGTCGACGCGGTGCGGCTCCCCGGTGGCGAGGGTGCGGACCGCCCGGTGGAAGATCCCGCCCTCGGCGGCGGCCAGCGGGTACGCCTCCAGCAGGCCGCGGCCGACGAGGCTGCCCGGGGGGCGGCCCGCCGGGTCCCGGTAGTGCTCGTTGAGCGCCTCGATGCGGAAGTCGGCGACCCGGCCGTCGGCCCGGCGGACCGGGCGGAGCAGGACCGCCGGGTCCAGCAGGCCGTCGAGCAGGTCCTGGCGGCGGTCGGGCCCGGCGGCGGGCCCGTCCTGGTCCCCGACGGCGTCCAGGGTGTGCCCGCAGATGTCCGCCAGGGCCTCCAGCTGGCGCTGCAGGCCGGGGTGGAGCGGGGGGCGCGCGTCGGGCCAGGCGACCTCCAGCACGCCCAGCGGGCCGCCGCCGGGGCCTGCGGGCAGGACCGCGCGGGCGCCGGAGGTGGCCGCGGCGGTGCGGCCGACGGTGGCGGCGCCGGGGTCGGCGGCGCGGACGCGCAGCTCCGGGACCCACAGGGTGCGGCGCTCGGCGAGGGCCCGCTGGGCGAGGGTGCCCACGCCGGGCGGGACGTGGCGCCAGCGGGCCGCCTCGGCCGCGCCGAACCCGGCCTGTCCGGCGAGCGCGAGGGTCCCGTCCGGCGAGGCGGCCCACACGGCGACGGCGGTGGCGCCGAGCGGCGCCGCGACCTGCTCCAGCAGGGCGCGGGCGGCGGCACCGGCGTCGCCGGCGGCCAGGGCGGCGCACTCGGCGGCCCGCAGCCGCACCGCGGGCGAGTCGGCCGGCCCCGGTACGGGGGTCGTCCCGGCGGCGCCGTCCGCGGCCGGGTCGGCGGCGCGCGCGGCGGCACGGTCCTGCGCGGAGGCCCGGGCGACGGCGTCGCCGGCGGCCCGGCCGACGACGTCGGCGGCCAGCTCCGGCAGCGGCAGCCGTGCGTCGGCCGCGAGCCGGCGCAGGTGGCGGGCGGCCTCGGCCGGGCTGCACCGCAGGCGCTCGACGAGAACCCCCTTGGCCAGTTCGACCAGCGCCGCGGCGCCCGACTCGGCGCGGAGGCGGTCGACGGTCCGGGCGAGCAGGTCCACGCCGGGGTGCGGCGCGTCCGCCTCCGGCGCTGCCGCGTCCGGGGTCCGCGGGCCCGGGGTCCGCGTGTCCGGGGTCCGCGTGTCCGGCCGCCCGGTGTCCGGGGTCCGCGCGTCCGGCTGCCCGTCGGGTGTCCGCGCGGCGGGTGTCCGGCCGTCGGGAGGGTGCTCGCCCGGCGTCGGCCCGTCGGCCGCGGACTCCCCGGCCGGGCCTCCCCCGGCCGGCCGCGGCCCGGGGACCGGGACCCGGCCGGTCAGCGGTCCTGCCACCGCTGCACGCACCGCACGCGTCCGCGGGTGCCCACCGGACCGGCGAGCGGGCCGGCGGCCGCCGCGGCGAGACCCCTCCCCCGGCGACCCGCCGCGGCCTCCGCGGCGGCGGCCGGCGGCCCGGCGGGGCCGGACGTGCCGCGGGCGGCGGCCTCGGCACTGCCGTCCCTGCCGGGTGCCGTCACCACGTCCACGAGGGCGGGGCCGGCGTCCGGAGGGCAGCACCGCGCCCCCGTCCCGGCCGGGCTGCCGCCGGCGTGCGGGACGGGCATGCCGCGGAGCTCCCGCACGGCCGTTCCGGAAGCATCGTCCATCTCCGCCCTCACTGTGCCCCGCCGGGCCCGGCCGCTCCGGGACGGGCCTTCGCACGGTCCGCGGGGGTCTCCGCGGCACCCTCCCGAGATGATGCCACGTCCGACCGAAATCCTTGCCCCAAGTCAACGGTCTTCCCCCGGACGGGGTGGTCGGAACCGGCGTCCCGGACGGCGCGGCTGCATCCCGGACAGCGCGTCAGGGCGCGCCGGGACCCACGTCCACGTGGAGGCGGAGCGTCAGGCCGCGGTCGTCGGACCGCACCTCGACCAGGTCGCACAGCTGGTGGATCATCCACAGGCCGCGGCCGCCGTCCGCCGTCGCCACCCCCGGCCGGCGCCGGCCGGCCAGCAGGTCGGCCAGCCGGCCCGCGTCGCGGACCTCCGCCACCACGGAGCCCGCCTGCGGCCACACCCGCAGGACGCCGCGGCCGCCGCCGTGCACGACCGAGTTGCCCGCGGCCTCACCGACGGCGAGGACGAGGTCGCCGCGCCGCTGCCGGTCCAGTCCGGTCGCCGCCAGTCGCTCGTCGAGCCAGCGGCGGACCTCGGCGAGGCCCCCGGACGCGTAGGACAGCTCCTCGGCGGCGGCCGGCTCGGCCAGCACGGTGTCGCAGTCGGCGCAGACCTCGGCCGGGTCGGCGAACTCCGCCGAGGGGGCCGGGAGCCCGTCGCGGATGACCTCCGGGTGCGTGCGCAGGGCGTCCTCGATGACGTACGGCTCCAGCCCGTCCGTGTCGTACGGGCACAGGACGCTGACCGGGCGGTCCCGGAAGGCCAGGTTGATGAGCGCCTCGTGGCGGGTGGCCTCGCGCACCTCGGCCGGGGAGCGGGACGCCCAGATCGGCTCGCCGACCATCCGGGTGCGGCCCGCGCCGCCGGCGTCGGCGAACTCGCGCAGCGCCGCCAGGATGCGGCCCGGGTTGCGGCCCAGCTCGGCCATGTCCGCGAAGGAGACCCCGGCCGCGCAGTCGCCCAGCCGCTCGCGCAGCGGACCCAGGCGCGGCCCGGGGACGGCGACCAGCACCGGCTCACCGGCCTCCAGCCCCTCGCGGACGAAACCGCCGACGCCCGCCAGGAAGTCCTCCTGGTCCCGGTAGAACAGCGCGGGATGGGCGAACCCCGTCCGCTCCGGCGCCGCGTCGACCTGCACGGCGGCGGCCCGCCCCCCGGCCGGCGGCCCCGTGGACACCGGTCCGGCGTCCGGCTGCGTGCCCTCGATCACGGCTCCCGCACCTCCAGCGCCCGCGGCGCCTCCTTCTCGCTTCCCTGCACCCCCGTCGGAGCGGGCCGGACGCGTGCGTCCGGCCGCGGCCCCGGTCCACCGTACCGGGGACCGGGCGCGGGCCGGGCAGGGGCCGGGTCCGCGGCCCTCCCGTCCGCCTCCCGGTCCGGCCGTCCGCGCGCCCGCGGGCGGCGCGGCACGGACACCCGCTACTGGCCCGACCTGCCGTGCTGCTACCGTGCCCGCTGCCAAAGACACCCGAATGAGGAGGGGCACCCACATGGCGGACATCGAGGCGGCCAGGGCGGCGTTCGAGCGGTACGACGCCAACGGCGACGGCCAGATCTCGGCTGCCGAGTACAAGAGCACCATGGCGGCGCTCGGCGACCCCTACGTGACGGAGGAGGTCGCCAAGAGCGTGATCAAGGCGGCCGACACCGACGGCGACGGCCTGATCTCGTGGGACGAGTTCTGGGCCACCCAGCAGGGCTGACCGGCCCGGCGCGGCAGGGCGCGGACCCGCTCCACGGCGGGGGCCGCGCCCTGCCGGCTTTCCCGGGGGCTGACGGCTCTCCCGGGGGCTGACGGCAGCCCGGGCGGACGGGGTCCGCGGTGTGCGGGGACCGCGAGGGCGCGGGGTTCGCGGGCGGGGCCCCGGGCCCAGTGAGCGGCACGGCGGGATGGCCGGAACGCACGGGAGCGCCGACCGGCCCGCGGCGGCGATGGCGTGCATCGCGGGCGCGAGCCGCTGACGGCGCTCCGGCTCTGGTGCGGGCGGGAGACGGGGGGACCCCCGCCCGCATCCGGAGCCTGACACAGTCGGCGGCGGTTGACAATACGACCGGGTACGGGAAGTTCCGGCCGCCCTACCGGCCGGTACGGACACCCGTTCGGACGCACCTGGGCCGCCGGCGGGCGTTCCCCGGCGCCGCCCGGGCATGGATCCCTGCATGGCACTCATTGAGGCACCCACCGAGGCACCCACCGAGACGCTCGCCGGACCCGGCGCGACCGGTCCGGAGACCCCGCCGACCGGCCCCGAGGACGACGACGGCTGGAGCTGGACGACGGCGGTGCCCCAGACCGAGTGAGCCGGGTGGGGCCGGGCGGGCCGGGCCGGGAGCGGCGGCCCGCACGGGCGGGGCGGCGGTCTCAGGAGGTGTAGAGCTCCTCGATGTCCGCCGCGAACGCCTTGACGATCGCCCGCCGCCGCAGCTTGAGCGACGGCGTCAGCAGCCCCTGCCCGATGCTGAACTCGAACGGCAGGATGCGGAAGGCCCGGATCGACTCGGAGCGGGACACCGCGGTGTTGGCCGTCACGACCACCCGCTGGATCTCCTCCTGCAGGTCCTGGTCGGCGACCGCACCCCAGTTCGCCGCCGGCTGCTTCTGGTGCACCCGCTGCCAGTGGAGCAGGGCGTCCGGGTCCAGGGTGATCAGCGCCCCCACGTAGGGGCGGTTGTCCCCCACCACCAGGCACTGCGAGATCAGCGGGTGGGAGCGCACCCGCTCCTCCAGCACGGCCGGGGCGACGGACTTGCCGCTGCTGGTGATGATCACGTCCTTCTTGCGGCCGGTGATCGTCAGGTATCCCTCGTCGTCGAGGGAGCCGAGGTCGCCGGTGGCGAACCAGCCGTCCCGGAGCACCTCGGCGGTGCCCTCAGGGTCGTTGAGGTAGCCGGCGAAGACGACGCCGCCGCGCACCCAGATCTCCCCGTCGGGCGCGATGTGGATGGTGCAGCCGGGCAGCGGCCTGCCGACCGTGCCGAACTTGTGCCTGTCCCGCGGCTGGCCGGTGACCGCGCCCGTGGTCTCGGTGAGCCCGTAGCCGTCGTAGACGGTGATCCCGGCGCCGGCGAGGGCGAGGGCCAGCCGGCGGCTGAGCGGCGAGCCGCCGGACACGGCGTGGCGCACCCGGCCGCCGAGGACCGCGCGCAGCCGGCTGTAGACGAGGCGGTCGTAGACCCGGTGCCGGAAGCGCAGCGCGGGGCCGGGGCCGGGCCCCTCCCCCGTGGCGAGCGCCTGCCGCGCCTCGGCGTAGCGCACCGCGACGTCCATGGCCTTGTCGAAGAGCCCGTCCCGCCCGGCCTCGGCCGCCACCAGCCGCGCCCGGGAGACGATCCTCTCGAAGACGTAGGGGACCGCGAAGAGGAAGGTGGGCCGGAAGGAGGCCAGGGCCGGGAGCAGTTCGGCCGCCGCCGTCTCCGCCTGGTGGCCGAGCCGGACGCCGGCGCGCATGCAGTACACCTGGACCATCAGCCCGTACACGTGCGCCAGCGGCAGGAACGCCAGGAGGGCGGGCTGCTCCCCGGGTTCGGCGATCAGGTCGCCCCAGCCGGCGCGGAGGGTGTCGCACTCCACGGCGAAGTTGGCATGGGTGATCACGCACCCCTTGGGCCGGCCGGTGGTGCCCGAGGTGTAGGTGATGGCCGCGGGCGAGTGCGGCTCGACCGCGGCGCGGTGGCTGTGCACGGTCTCGTCCGGCACCTGGCGTCCCAGGCGGGAGAGCTGGCGGACGCAGCCGCCGTCGAACTGCCAGATGCGCTGCAGGGTCGGCAGGCCGGCGCAGGCGGTGCCGACGGTCATGGCGTCGTCCTCGTTCTCCACGACGCACGCCACCGCCTGGGAGTCGGCGAGGATCCAGCTGACCTGCTCGGAGGAGGAGGTCGGGTAGATCGGCACCACCTGGGCGCCCATGGACCACAGGGCGTAGCTGAACAGGGTCCACTCGTAGCGGGTGCGGGCCATGATGCCCACCCGGTCGCCGAAGCGGACGCCGCTCGCGAGCAGGCCCTTGGCCAGGGCCATCACCTCGTCGCGGAAGGCGCCCGCGGTCACCTCCGTCCAGGTGGAGGCGCCCGGGGCGCGCCGCGCCAGCTGGACCATGTCCGGGTCCCGCACCGCCACGTCGTAGACCGTGTCGGCCAGCCCTCCGGACCGCGGAGCCTCCACCAGTGGCGGAACGCCGAAGTCGCGCACCGTACCACCCTCCCCTCACCCGTTGCACCGCCCTCCGACCGGCGGTGGCAGGGCAAGCTACCGGACCCCGGGGGCGCTGCCTAGACCGTGCAGCAGCACGTGCACGCTGCTGACATGACGTCTCGTCAGCGGCGATGCGGCGGGTGCCCCCGGGGTCCGGCAGCGGGCGGGCCGACGGCGCCCGCCGCCGGGGAGGAGGCGGCGCCGTCAGCCCGCGAAGGAGGCGAAGTAGGAGGCGGCCATGTCCTCGTCGGCGTGACCCTGGGCGGCGGCGCGCCGGAAGCGCTCCGCGCCCGCCGCGGCGACGTCCATCGCCACCCCCGCCTGCCGGCCCGCCTCGACGATGAGCCGGGCGTCCTTCTCCGCGGTGGCGACCGTGAAGTTCGGGCTGTAGTCGCCGGACAGCACGGCGGCGGCCTTGGCCCGCAGGTACCCCATGTCGAGCGGGCCGCCCGCGACGGCGTCGAGGAAGGCCTGCGGGTCCACGCCGAGCGCGTGGGCGAGGGCGAGCGCCTCCGCGGTGCCGTGGGTGACCGCCAGCACCCAGCTGTTGCAGACCAGCTTCAGGCGGGTGGCGGCACCGGACGCGCCGTCCTCGCCGACCCAGGCGGTGCGGCTGCCGACCGCCTCGAGGACGGGCGCGAGGACCGGCCGGGCCTCGGCGGGCCCGGCGGCGAGCACGAGCAGCTGCCCGCTCTCGGCGGGCTGCCGGGTGCCGAGGACGGGCGCGTCGACGTACAGCAGGCCGTGGTCGGCGGCGAAGGCCGCCAGGACCGGCTGGGCCTCCAGCCCCGCCGTGGAGCACTGCGCCCAGACGGCGCCCGGGCGCAGGGCGGGCGCCGCCTGGCCCATGGCCTGCAGGACGGCCGGGCCGTCGTGGAGCATGGTGAGCACCACGTCGGCCCCGTGCACCGCCTCGGCGGGGGTGTCGGCGACCCGGGCGCCGTCGGCGGCGAGCGGCTGCGCCTTGGCGCGGGTGCGGTTCCACACCCGCACGTCGAGCCCGGCGCGCGCCAGGTTGCGGGCCATCGCCGCGCCCATGATGCCGGTGCCGAGGACTGCTACGGAGGTTGTGTCGGCCACAGGTGCTTCCCTCAGTCGGTGGTCGTCCGTTTCCGGGGGCCATCCTGCGCGCCCGGCGCGCCGATGTCACCGACCGCCCCGCCGCCGCGCCCCGCGCCCCCGGGACCGGGGCGGCCGACCCGGGGCCGGTCGGGGCCGGTCGGGGCCGGTCGAGGCCGGTCAGGGATCACGGGAGGCCGCCGGGAGACCGCCGGGAGACCGCCGGGAGACCGCCGGGAGGTCAGCAGCCCAGGGGCTGGGGGCCGACCGCCACGTCGTCGAACCAGAGGGTGTCGTCGCCGCCGCCGTAGCTCTCCCAGCCGAGGCGGAAGGTCACGGGCCGGGGCGGCACGCCACGGCGCAGCCACCCGCCGCCGGCGCCCGGGGCGGACGTGCCGTCCACGCGCAGTCCGGGGACCTCGGCGTCGTCCACCCAGGTGCGGGCGGTCTGCCGGAGGGTGTCGATCGCGAAGCGCAGGCAGACCCAGCGGCCGGTGGGCAGCGGGCGGGACGGGGCGGTACCGGCCCGGCCCTGCTCGGGCAGGGTGGCGTCGTCGGACTCGCGGCTCCACTGCAGGGCGCCGTTCCGGCCGCCGATCCGCAGGTCCCGGCCGCCGGCGGACGCGTCGGACAGGGTGATCGCGGTGACCCGGGAGACGGGCAGCGCGGTGGTGTGCCGGACCCACAGCCGCGCGTGGAGGACCGGGCCCACCGCCGAGACGTCGCGGGTGGTGCCCGCGAAGACGTGGTTGCAGTACCCCGCGCGGCCGTCGACGCGCAGGGAGCGGGTGCCCCCGTGGGCGGTCGAGGCGTCGATCGAGACGGTGCCGGAGCCCTGGCAGTCGGGGGTGACGACCTGCCAGTCGCCGCCGGGGACGGGGCCGGACTGGTCCTCGAAGCCGGAGCACACGACGGCGGTTCCGCACCCGGGCTCGGGGACCGGGGTGGCCGGGTCGCCGGCGGGGGTGGGCGGGCGCACGGCGGTGGCGCCGCCGGTGCCGCTGGGCGCGGGGGCCGGGTCGGCGGCGCCGCTGCAGCGCACGCCGTCGAGGGCGAAGCCGGCGGGCGGGGGGCCCGCGGTGGACCAGGTGCCCTGGAGGCCGAAGCCGGCGCTGCCGCCGGCGGGCAGGGAGGCGTTGCGGGCGGGGGCTGTGGCGGTGACGGTCCTGCCCGACTGGACGACGGAGGCGTTCCAGGCGTTGGTGACGCGCTCCCCGGCGCCGTGGGTCCAGGTCAGCCTCCAGCCGTCGAGGGCGGGGCCGAGGTTGGCGACCCTGACCTGCGCGGTGTAGCCGCCGGACCACCGGTCGACGGTGTAGGCGACCGTGCAGCCGGAGGCGGCGGCACGGGCCGGGGACGGCAGCAGGGCCGCGGCGGCGAGGAGGCCGGCGGCGGCCGCCGCCAGGACGGCGTGGCGGACGGTGCGGCGGGCGGTGTTGCGGGCGCCGTCCGGGGGGTGCGGGGCGAGGCGGGGGGCGGTGGGGCGCGGGCTCATGGGGCTGTCCTCCGGGGCCCTGGGCGGGGCCCGGTGGGGTGGGGCGGCGGGCGCCGGACGGGTGGTGCCGGGGGCGGGTACGGGAGTACGGGGGCGCGAGGGCACAGGGTGCGGGAGTGCGGCGGGGATGGTGCGGCGGGGCGCCGGGTGCGGCCGGCGCCCCGCCCGCCGGTCAGGCGCAGGGCACGCCGTTCAGGGTGAAGGAGCCGGGTGCGGTGCCGCCGCCCGAGAAGGACGCCCGGAAGCCGGGGCCCGCCGTGGCGCCGGGGGCGATCCGGCCGTTCCAGCCCGCGCCCTTCGCGGTGACGTCCGTGCCGGACTGGCTCACGACGGCGTTCCGGGCGTCGGTGGTCGCGGCGGGGGCGGCTGCGGCGGGGGTCCCGGCGGCGGCAGCGGCGAGCGGCAGGGCTCCGGGGAGCGGGGCGGCCGCGCGGCGGCGCACGGGAGGCCGGGCAGGGGTGACGGGAGGCACGGGCGGGGGCCTTTCGTCCGGCGGAGGGCATGCGAGAGGTGGGAGCGCTCCCAGGATGCGGGCCGTCGGCACCGCCGACGGCTCGGGAGGCGCAGGCCCGGGGGCGGGCCCCGCACCCGTTTCGCGCACGTGGATGGGGTGGTCGTGTGGAAGACATGAAGCCATCGGTGTCGCGGCCGCGTCAAGGCATCGGGGGTGTTTCCGCCCCGAGGGGCACGCCCGCTTCCGCGGCGGGTACGGGAGCGCTCCCACCCACGGCGGACCGCAGGGTGCTCCACCCCCGCACCCGCCCCGCGCGGGGCCCGGCTCGGCGCCGGTCCGGACCAGGACCGGCCCGGATCAGGGCCGGTCCGGATCAGGGCCGGTCCGGTACGCCGGTGAGCTCGTAGGCGTGCATGCCGTCGACGTCGGCGGTCCGGGTGAAGCCCGCCCGGTCCATGACCCGCTGCGAGGGCCGGTTGGCCCGGGCCGCGGTGGCCGTGACGCGGTGGACGCCGGGCTGGTCCAGCGCCCATGCGCCCAGGGCGCGCAGCGCCTCGGTGGCGTAGCCCCGGCCGCGGGCCCCCGGGGCGAGGTCGAAGCCGATCTCGGCGCCGCCGTCGGCGGGCGGGCCGTGGAAGCCGATGCCGCCGACCGAGACGCCGTCGTGGCGGCGGGTGATCCGGTAGAGGGCCCAGCGGGGGGCGTGGCAGCCCGCCTCGGCGGCGAGGGTGAGCAGGCCGGCGGCCTCACGGGTGCCCGCGCCCGGGGTGCCGCCCAGCCACTCGCGGCCGCAGGTGCGCCCGGCGACCAGTTCGGCGGCCTCGGCGGGGAGCACCTCGTGCAGTACCAGCCGCTCGGTGGCGAGGGCGTGCGGGGCCGCCGGCGGGGGCGGGCCGGACGGGGCGTCCGGACCGGGCGCGGCGGCCGGGGCGGGGAGCGGATCCATGGCGTCCAGTATGGGGGCTGCCGAAAATATCCTTGAGTGCTCAATTGTTGTGACATGCTTGAGCACTCAAGGAGGTAGTGATGAACGAGTACCTGGACGCCTGCCTGCGGCTCGCCCGGGCGCAGGCGCTGCTGGTCAAGCGGTTCGACCACCAGCTCGGCCGGCTGCACGGCCTGAGCTTCGCCGACTTCCAACTGCTGCAGCAGCTGGGCGGCGCCCCCGGCGGCCGGATGCGTCGGGTGGACCTCGCCGCGGCGCTCGGCCTGACCGCCTCCGGCGTCACCCGCTCGCTGGGCCCACTGGAGCGGATCGGCCTCGTCGAGCGCGAGCCGGACCCGCGCGACGCCCGCGTGGCGTACGCGGCGCTGACCGACGCCGGACGCGAGCGCCTGCAGCACGCGGAGAAGGCCGCCGGCCAGCTGGCCGCCTCCGTCCTCACCGGCGGCGAGTGGACGGAGGGCGACGTGCCGGCGCTCGCCGGCTACCTGACCCGGCTCGGCGGCACCGGCCTGCCGGAGCGTCCGGCCGCACAGGACTGACGAACGGGACCGGCGGGCCGGACCGACGGACGGGACCGGCGGGCCGCGCCGGGCCGACGGGCCGTCATCAGGGGTCGTGCCCGGGCGACGCCCGGGACGACGGCAGCCGTGCCCGCCGGGGCCCTCCGCCCCGGCGGGCGCAGCGCGTCCGGGGGTAGCGTGCCGGTATGGCACCGAGATTCGCCACCGCGCGACGCACCGACCTCGACGGACTCCTCGACTTCCTCCGCCCCCGGCACCGGGCGCTGCTGATCACCACGCGCGCCGACGGCCGCCCGCAGACCTCCCCGGTCTCCTGCGGCGTCGACGGCGAGGGGCGGATCGTGGTCTCCACCTACCCGCAGCGGGCCAAGGCCCGCAACGCGCGCCGCGACCCCCGGGTCTCGGTCTGCGTCATCTCCGACGACTGGGACGGCCCCTACGTCCAGGTGGACGGGACGGCCGAGGTGCTGGACCTGCCCGAGGCGCTGGACCCCCTGGTCGACTACTACCGGTCCATCGCGGGCGAGCACCCGGACTGGGACGAGTACCGGGAGGCCATGCAGCGGCAGGGCAAGTGCCTGATCCGGGTCACGCCCGAGCGGTGGGGCCCGGTCGCCACCGGCGGCTTCCCGCCGCCCGCCGACGGACCGGCCTGACACCGGGCGGCTCCCCCTCCGGCCCGCCCGGGGCGGGCGGTTGCGCGTCGGGGGCCCGGGGCGGGCCCGGCGGGCGGCCGCCCGCCGGTACGGCCCCCGGCACGCGGCGTCCGGACCGGCGCCGCGGCGGCGCCCTGCCGGAGAGGAGCACCGCGGCGAAGCCGCAGGCGTACGCGGCCAGCACCGGCACGGGCGGCCGCCCGCCCGGGGCGAACCCCGCGACGGCGAACCGCGCGAGGGCCGGCACGACGGCCCCGAGGCCGCACAGCAGCAGCACGGACGCCCGCCCGCCGGCCGCCCCGTCCCCCGCCGGCAGGCGGCCGAGCGGCCGCTGCACCCGCAGGACGGCGGCGGTGAGCGGCACCAGCAGGGCGGCCAGGAGCGCCACCCACGCCGCCCGCAGCGCCCACCACCGGGCCGAGCCGACGCCCGGCTGGGGCACGGCACCGGTGGGGTAGAGCGCGACGGCGACGACGACCACCGGCACCATGTGCCACAGGTAGACCGTCATCACCGCCCGGTCGAGGCGGGAGACCCGCCGCCGCACGGAGGGCCGGGCGAGCAGCCGGGACAGCGCCGGCTCGGCCGTGAGGAGCAGCCCGGTCTGCGCCGCGGCGAACGCCAGCAGCGCGACCGACGGCGGGGCGGTGTTGCCGGTTCTCGCGCCCGCGCCGACCATGTCGACCGGGAACGGCCCCCACGCCAGCAGCCCGGCCAGGGCCGCGGCGCCGCCGGCGGCCAGGAGCGCGCAGCGCCGGCGGGGGTGGGTCAGCGTGCCGTCCTGCCAGGCGAACCCCCACTGGTGCATCGACCCCCAGACCAGCAGATAGTTCGCGAAGCCGACCAGCGGCAGGCGCGGGCCCAGCACGGCGGCGTCGACCGCGACGGCCCCGGCGGCCGCCGCGGCGGGCACGGCGGCCCCCCACCGCCGGTGCGCGGCGTGCAGGAGCGGGGTCAGCACGACCAGCAGCAGGTAGACGGGGAGGAACCACAGGTGCAGGGCGGTGGACCAGCCCGCCCGGGCCAGGGCGGCCGGGTCCGCACCGGCGGCCGCGGCGCAGGCGGCGGCGGCCGAGGCCGTCGCGACGTAGAGCGTCGTCGGCCACAGCAGCCGCACGGCACGGCCGCGGACCCAGGACGCCCAGCCCTCCCCCCGGCCGCGGTGGGCGGTCCAGGAGGCGGCGTGGGCGTACCCGCCGACGACGAAGAGCACCGGCACGGTCTGGAGCACCAGCGTCGCCCAGGCGCCCCACGGGACGTACGGGAGGGCGCTGCGTCCGGACAGCCGCCCGCCGCTCCAGGTGACGTCGGTCAGCAGCCAGTGGCCCAGCACCACCGCGCCCACCGCGCCGATGCGCAGCAGGTCGGCGTACCGGTTCCGTCCGGCCATCGCTCCTCCCGCGGGGCGGCGCGGGAGCGCGGGGACGGTGCCTCTCCGGCCGGGGCCGCCCGCTGCCCGTGCGCCCCTCCCCCATCCTCTGCCGCTCCCGGCCCGCCGGCGAGGAGACGGGCGGCGCGCGGCGGGGCGGGGCGCCGGGCGTCAGCCCGGGTGGTGGCCCAGGTGGGCGGTGGAGCCCTCGACGACGCCGCCGAGGCGCAGCCGCAGCGCGGCCAGCAGCTGCGGGTCGCCGCCCACCATCCAGCGGGGGCCCGCCAGGTACAGGCCGTAGCTCTCCGCCTCGGTCCTCCACGCCTGCTGGCCCTCGGCGGTGGTGAAGGTGACCAGGACGATCCGCCAGCCCGCCGCCGTGCACACCCCCTGGCGGAAGTCCGCGTTGGCGGTGGCCGGGTGGAGGGTGCAGCCGGAGCGGGCGGCCAGTTCCACCAGGTCCGCGGGGGCGGCGGAGGCCGCGGGCACGGGCGCCTCCCGTGCCGCCGCGGGACCGGCCGCCCGCCCGCCGCCGGCGGCGAAGGCCGCCACGGCGAGGGCGGCCGACAGGGCGGAGGCGGCCAGCAGCCGGACCTGGAGGCGCCGCGGCCGCGCCGGGCCGGCGTCCTCCTCGGCGGGGGCCGGGGCGGCGGCCGGCCCCGCCGGTGCCGTCGCGGTGCGGGGGGCCGGGGGCACGGGGGTCGGGGCCGGGGCAGGGGCGGGGGGCACGGGGGTCGGGGCCGGGGCCTCCTCCGCGCGCCTCCCGGACCCGGGGGGCTCCTCGGCGGGGGCGGGCGTCGCCGCGGCCGCCTCCCCGGCCGTGCGGGCGGCGGGGTCCGTGGCCGCCCCCGCGGCTCCGTCCCCGGCGGCGGGCACCCGTTCGGGGCCCTCCCCGGGCACGCCGGGCTCCTCGGGGCCCGGCCCGGGGACGGGGGCCCCGTCGGCGGACCGCGGCAGGGCGGACGGCCCCGCGGCGGGAGCGTCCGCGGCGGACGCCTCCCCGGAGGGGTCCGGCGGCGCGGCGGGCCCGGCGGACGGCCCCGCCGGGGTGCCGCCCGGCGCGGGGACGCGCCCGGCGGTCGCCCGGATGACGGTCATGGACCCTCCTCGCGTGCTCGGGGACCGTTCACAGAGGTGTACGCGCCGCCGGCGCATCCGGTTCACCCGCACGGCAGGGCGGGCCGGGGGCGGGGCGCCGTCCGGCCCGCCCCGCCGCGTCACGCCGCGGCCCGCCGCGCGGGGCGGTGCGGGACGCCGCCTGGGCGCCTGCCGGAGCGGCCGCCCCGCAGGTGCGGGCGCCGCGGATGCCGCCCATCCGGCTGCGTCGGGGCCCCGGAGGCGGTGTAATGACCCCGTGGCCGGCGAGGGAGCGCAGAGACGGGGGGCGGAGGCGCTGCGCGCCGGTCTCGCCGCCCGGCTGCTGGACGCCGGGGAGGGGTCCGCGGTGCCGCTGCGGGACCTGGCCGAGCAGTTGCTGGTGTCCACCGGCGCCACGCTGGCGGCGGTGTACGCGGCGCGGGGCGACGGCGGCCTGGTCCTGCTGGAGGAGGCCGGGGTGCCGCGCTCCCTGTACGGGGTGGAGGGCGAGTACCCGCTGTCCGGCCGGTCGCCGCTGGCCGTGGCGCTGTGCTCGGGGCGGGCGCTGTGGCTGACCCCGGCGGAGACGGGGGGCCCGGGGTTCGAGGCGGCGCCGTCGGGCGGGGTGTCGCTGGCCGTGGTCCCGCTGGGCGGGGGCGGCGGGGCCGACGGGCGGGCGGGCGGCTGCCTGCTGGTGGCGGACGAGCGCGAGGACGGCTTCGCTGTCGGGTACCGGCGGGTGGTGGAGGGCTTCGCGGAGCGGATGGCGGCCGACCCGGGCCTCCTCCCGGCCGGCCGCCCGGGCCGGGAGGGCCGCGGCGGGCCGGGCGTCGGCGCGTTCCGGCTGGCGCTGCCCACGGGCCGGCTGGACGCGGACGCCCGGGTGCTGGAGCTGTTCGGCCTGACGCCGGAGGAGTTCGACGGCCGGGTGGAGACGCTGCTGGCGCTGACCGTGCCGGAGGACCTGCCGGGCCTGATGGCCGTCCTGGACCCCGGCGACGGCGCGGTCGGGCGCGACCTGGAGTTCCGCATCCGCCGCCGGAGCGGCGAGCTGAGCTGGCTGCGGATGCGCAGCCGGCTCGCCCCCGGCGGGGAGGGCCGGCCCACACAGCTCCTGGGCACCGTCGCCGAGGCGTCCCACCTGCGCCCCGGCGTGGACGACATCGCGCTGGTGCAGCGGCTGGCGGCCACCCTGGCGACGGCCGTGACGGTGCGGGAGGTCGGCCGGGCGGTGGTCGCCGCGCTGCGGCACCCGCTGGGGGCGTCCCGGGTGGCGCTCGCCGAGGTGGAGGCGGACCGCCTGGTGGTCACCATCCTCGACCCGCCGGAGCCGGAGGCGTGGCCGGGCGTGTGGCGCACCGAGTGGCGCACGGAGTGGCCGGACGCGCCGGCGCGGGCGCTGCCCACCCTGGAGGCCGCGCTGCGGGAGGGGCGCGCCTCGTACTGGCCCGAGGGGGCGCCGCTGGAGGAGTCGCTGGCCGGGATCGGCCCGGGCGGCCTGGCGATGCTGCCGCTGCCGGCGGAGGGCCGTGTGGTGGGCGCCTGCCTGGTGGGGTGGGACGCGCCGCACGACTTCGGGGCCGACGAGCGGGCGCTGCTGACGGCCGCCGCCGCGCTGGCCGGCCAGGCCCTGGCGCGCGCCCGGGTGCTGGACGCGGAGCACGAGCTGGTCGGCACGCTCCAGCGGAGCCTGCTGCCGCGCCGGCTGCCGCAGGTGGAGGGCGGCACCGCGGTCGCCCGCTACCTGCCGGGGACGGCGGGCCTGGAGGTGGGCGGCGACTGGTACGACGTGATCCCGCTGACCGAGGGCCGGGTGGCGCTGGTGATCGGCGACGTGCAGGGGCACAACGCGGGCGCGGCGACGCTGATGGGCCAGATGCGGACCGCGGTCCGGGCCTACGCCGTGGAGGGCCACCCGGCGGACGTCGTGGTCTCGCACGCCAACCGGCTGCTGGTGGGCATGGGGACCGACCTCTTCGCCACCTGCTGCTACGTGGTGGTCGACATGGAGGACGGCACCGGCTGGTGCGCGCGGGCGGGGCACATCCCGCCGGTGCTGCGCGCGCCGTCGGGCACGACGCGGGTGGTCGCGGCCGAGGGCGGGCCGCCGCTGGGGGTGGACGGCGACGCCCACTACCCCGTCACGCCGCTGGAGCTGTCCCCGGGGACGGTGCTGGTGCTCACCACGGACGGCCTGGTGGAGTCGCGCAGCCTCACCCTGGACGACGGGCTGGCGCACCTGCGCCGGGCGCTGTCCGACGTCGACGCGGAGGACCTGGAGCAGGTGGCGGACGCCCTGCTGGGCGGGTCGGTGCGGCGCGACGACGACGTGGCGCTGCTGGTCCTGCGGTACGACGGCATGGGGACGCTGCCGCAGCGCGCCGGGTGGGCGGTGTGGCGGCTGCCGGAGGCGGTCTCGCACGCCCGCCGCTTCACCGCGCGCACGCTGGCCGCGTGGGGGCTGGGCGGGGAGCGGGACGCGGCGCTGCTCGTCGTGTCCGAGCTGGTCACCAACGCGCTGGTGCACACCCGGGGGCCGGTGCGGCTGGACCTCGGCTACGCCGGGGACCGGCTGCGGATCGCGGTGACGGACTCCTCGCCGCGCTCGCCCGTGAAGCCCGCCGGGATCGGCTGGGAGGCCACGGGGGGCCGGGGCGTGCTGCTGGTCGAGGCCGTGTCGGACCGCTTCGGCTCGCTGCCGATGGGCGGCGGCAAGCAGGTGTGGAGCGAGATCGCGGTGCGGCGGCGCTGAGGAGGGCGCCGCCGCACCGTTTCCCTGACGCAGCGTCAGCGGAAGACGCCGGTGTGGCCCAGCGAGTAGCGCCCGGGCTGCGGGTACACGGCCAGGCCGTGCGGACCGCCGCCCACCTTGATCCGGGCGAGCAGGCGGCCGCTGGCGGTGTCGATGGCGTACACCTCGGCGTTGTACCGGCCCGAGAGCCACAGCACCCGCCCGTCGGCGGAGACGCCGCCCATGTCGGGGCTGCCGCCGCCGGGAAGCCGCCACACCCTCTCGACCCTCCCGGTGGCGAAGGAGAGGACCGAGACGGACCCCTCGCCGCGGTTGGTGACGTACAGGTGGCGCGAGTCGCGGCTGACGTACAGCCCGTGGGCGCCGCGGCCGGTGTGCAGCAGGCGCGGGCGGGTGAAGGCGGCGCCGTCGAGCACCCAGACGCCGTTCGCCGTCATGTCGGCGACGTACCAGGTGCGGCCGTCGGGCGAGATCTTGACGTCCTGCGGCATGGCACCCCGCATCGGCAGCCGCTGCCGCGCGAGGATCCGCATCCCGGCGGTGTCGACCTTGAGCAGGTCGCCGGAGAACTCGCAGGAGACGATGAACCACCGGCCGTCGGGCGAGAAGTCCGCGTGGTTGACCCCGGCGCACGGCACGGGCACGGACTTGACGACCCGCATGGTGTGCGCGTCGCGGAAGACCAGGGCGTGGTCGGCGGAGGCCATGACCACGGCGTGCCGGCCGTCGGGCGTGAAGTAGAGGTTGTAGGGGTCGTGGACCGCGACCGGGCGGCCGGCGCGGCCGGTGGCCGGGTCGATCGGGGTGAGGCTGTTGCCCCGGTCGTTGTTGACCCACAGCGTCCTCAGGTCCCAGGAGGGGACGACGTGCTGGGGCTGGTGCCCGACCTTGAGGGTGGCGGTGACCCGGTAGGTGGCCGGGTCGATGACGCTCACCGTGTCGGAGAGCGTGTTGGGCACGTAGACGCGGGACGGGAAGCCCTTCACGACGGGCGACAGCATGCCGGGGCGGTCGGCCGCGTACAGGTCGTGCGCGTCCAGGGGCGCGGGCATGCCGGGGAGCAGGGCGGGGTCGGCGGCCGGGTGCGCCGCGGCCGAGGCGGCGGGGTCGGCCGGGCTGCGTCCGGCGTCGGCGGCGGGGCCGCCGCCCCCGGCGGAGCAGGCGGGCACGGCGGCGGCGCAGAGCAGGAGCGCGGCGGCGGCCCGCAGGCGGCCCCGGGAGGGGCGTGCGGAAGGGGCGTGGCGTGGGCTCATGGGGTCAGCATCTCCGTGGTGGTGACGGCCCGCAGGCCGCGTCGGTGCAGGCCGTCGAGGACGGCGGGCAGGGCGGCGACGGTGCCGGGGTGGCCCAGGTGGAGGCTCACCACCGAGCCGCCGCGGACGGCGGACAGCACGGCGTGCGCCACCGCCTCGGGCCCGGGGTCGGTGTGGTCGAGGGGGTCGAGGTCGTAGGAGAGGCAGTGCGCGTACCCAGCGCGGCGGGCCTGGCGGAGCACCAGGGGGGTCGCGTGCCGGGCCCGGGAGGGGCGGAACCACCGGCCGGGGCTGCCGGTCAGCCGCCGCAGCCGGTCGGCGCAGGCGGCGATCTCGGCGTGGACGGCGTCGGCGCCCATGGCGGAGACGTCCGCGTGGTGCTGGGTGTGGTTGCCGAGTTCGTGGCCGCCGTCCAGGACGCGGTGCGCCATCCGGGGGTACGCGTCCAGCCAGGTGCCCACGGCGAGGACGGTGACCCGGGCGCCGGCCCGCTCGGCCTCGGCGAGCAGGGCTCCGGCGAGGGCCGGGTCGCCCTGGCCGTGGAAGGTGAGGGCCACCAGGAGCCGGTCGCGCGGGCCGTGGACGATCTCGGGCGGCAGTCCGGGGGGCAGCGGGGCGGGGGCGGGCGGCGTCCCGGGGCGGACCGGGGCGCGGGCCGGGGTCGCGGGGCCGCCGTCCGGCCGCAGGACGGGGGCGGCGGGCTCCGGCGGGGCGGCCTCCCCGGCGCAGGCGTCGAGGGCCGCGGCCAGGCCGCCGGAGGCCGCGGCGGCGACGGCGCCGCGGACCAGGCGGCGGCGGGTGAGGCCGGGCGGGGTGGCGGGGCGGGGCGGACCGGGCGGGTCCGGCCGGCCCGAGGGGGCGGGGCGGACCGAGGGGTCGGCCGGCTCCGGCCGCGCGGGTTCAGCGGCCACGGCGGACCCCCGGTATGCGGGCCCGGGCCGTGCGGACCTCCCGTGTGCGGAGCCGGGCGCGCCTCCGCCGGCGGCGCGCACGGGGCGCGGAGCAGCAGGCGCAGAGCCTTCCTGGCACGCGGCACCTCCTTGGTCCGGGGCGGACGCCGCGCGGACGGACCGGCGGCGCCCCTCCCCAGTCATCCGCAGGGGTGGCGGCCCCGCAACCGGTGACCGGGCCGTCCGGAGCCTCCGCCCAGGCCGCGCACGTCCCGGACCTGCGCCGTCCGGGTGAGCCGCAGGCCGCCGCCGCCGCGCCGGGCGGGTGCGGCGGCGGGGCCGACCTAGCCTCCTCGCGAGGAGTGCGAGGAGCGCCTCCGTTCCCGGGGCCGCGCCGTGCGCGGCCGGGAAGGCCGTCGCGTCACGGGAGGCACACCCATGCCCGCTGCACCGTCGTCCGCCCCCCGGGGGCGGCGCCTGCTCCCCTCGCTCCTCGGCGGCGGCCGGGCCGTCGCAGCGGGGGCCGCGGCCTTGGTGCTGCTGGCCGCGTACCCCGTGCCCGGGGCGGACGCCCTGGCGGCGGGCCCGGCGGCCGACCCCGCCGCACTGGTGGACCCGCTGATCGGCACGGACGGGGTGGTCCACACCTTCCCCGGACCGGTGACGCCGTTCGGCATGATGCAGCTCGGCCCCGACACCGCTCCAAAGCGCCCCTACGGCGGCGGCTACTCCTACCCGGCGAAGCGGCTCTCCGGCTTCAGCCTCACCCACGTCAGCGGCCCCGGCTGCCCGGCCGGCGGCGACCTGCCGCTGCTGCCGGTGTCCGGGGCGCCGCCGGCGGACCCCGGCTCGGCGACGGTGGGCTTCTCGCACGCCCGGGAGACCGTCCGGACGGGCTTCTACGGCGTCACCGACGACAGCGGCACCCGCACCGAGCTGTCCTCGGCCGCCCGGGCCGGGATCGCCCGGTTCACCTTCCCCGCGGGGAAGGAGGCCCGGCTGCTGCTGAAGCTGCGCGGCAGCGCCACGCCCGTGGACGGCACGCGGGTGCGGTTCGTCTCCGACCGGGAGGTGGTGGGCTCCGTGGAGAGCGGCCACTTCTGCCGGGCGGAGAACACCTACACCCTGCACTTCGCGATCGTCTTCGACCGGCCGGTGGCGGGCGGCGGCACCTGGCGCGGGGACCGCATCGACGCCGTGGAGGGCCCCGGCGGCCGGGAGGTCTCGGGCGGGGACGGCGCGTACGCGGTCTTCGACCCGGCGGCCGGACGGACCGTCACGGCCCGGATCGGCATCTCGTACACCAGCCAGGAGGGCGCCCGGCGCAACCTGGACAAGGAGGTCGCGGGCAAGGACGTGCGCGCCCTGGAGAGCGCCTCGCACGCCGCCTGGAACCGGGTGCTCGGCCGGATCCGGGTCGCCGGCGGTACCCGCGCCGAGCAGGTGCGGTTCTACACCGCGCTCTACCACGCGCTGCTGCACCCCAACGTCTTCAGCGACGTCGACGGCGGCTACGCGGGCATGGACGGCAGGCGGCACACCGTGCCCGCCGGGCACCCCCAGTACGCCACCTTCTCCGGCTGGGACACCTACCGCTCGCAGGCGCAGCTGATGGCGCTGGTGGACCCGCAGGTCGCCTCCGACATGGTCTCCTCCATGCTCCGCGACCACGAGCAGTCCGGCTCGCTGCCGAAGTGGACGCTGAACAACGGCGAGAGCTGGGTGATGATCGGCGACCCGGCGGACGGGATCATCGCCGGGGCGTATGCGTTCGGCGCGCGCGGCTTCGACGCCCACCGCGCCCTGCAGGTGATGGTCCGCCAGGCGGTGAGCCCCAACCCGGCGCGGCCGGGCCAGGCGGTCCGCGACCGGCTCGGTTACCTGCCGGTGGACGGGAAGGACTGGGGCTGCTGCCACTTCTACGGCACGGTCTCCACGCAGCTGGAGTACGACAACGCGGACTACGCCGTCGCCGCCCTCGCCCGCGCGCTGGGCGACCGGGCGACCTACACCCGCTTCGCCGGGCGGGCGCAGGACTGGGCGAACCTCTTCGACCGCTCGTCGGGCTACCTGCGGCCCCGGCTCTCCTCAGGCGCCTTCGCGTCCGGGTTCACCCCGGGGGCGACCCGGGGCTTCGTGGAGGGCACCTCCGCGCAGTACACGCCGATGGTGGCGTTCAACCTGCGGCGGCTCATCGAGGGCCGCGGCGGCGCGAGGGCGTGGAGCCGCTACCTCGACGGCCTGCTGGCGGACCCCCGCAGGCCCTCCCCCACCCGGGCCGACCTCAACAACGAGCCCAGCATGGGCATCCCGTGGCAGTACGACTGGACGGGCGAGCCGTGGAAGGCCCAGCGGGCCGTGCGCGCGGTGCAGCAGGCGCTGTGGAACAACTCCCCCGCCGGGCAGTTCGGCAACGACGACCTGGGCGCGATGAGCTCCTGGTACGTGTGGTCGATGCTCGGCCTCTACCCGGCCGTCCCCGGGACGGACCTGCTGGTGCTGAACAGCCCGGCGTTCCCGTCGGCGACGGTGTCGCAGCCGGGCGCCGCGCCGTTCACCGTCCGCGGGCACGGGGCGGCGGCGGACGCGCCGTACGTGCAGGGGCTGCGGCTGGGCGGGCGGGCGCACGGCGCGCCGTGGCTGCGCTTCGGCGACCTGCGCGGGCGGACGCTGGACTTCACGCTGGGCCGCTCCCCGGCGAAGGGGTGGGGCGCGGCCGCGTCGGCGGCCCCGCCGTCGGACGCGACCGGGCAGCTGCCCTGGCCGAAGGGCTGAGCGCCGCAGGGCGTGCACGTGCCGGAGCCGGGACCCGTCGCACGGGTCCCGGCTCCGGCGCGTGCGGGGACTGCGCGTGCGGAGGCGGCGCGTGCGGGGGTCGCCTCCGGGGCCGCTCCCGGCGGGCTCCCCGGGTCAGCGCGGCTCGTGGGCGGCGGCGAACTCCCGCACCAGGGCGGCGACGGCCGGTCCCTGCACCAGCAGTGCCGACCAGTGGCCCGCCCGCAGGGTGCGGCGTCGCAGCCGCGGCACCCGGCCCTCCAGGCCCTCGGAGAGCGCCGGGCGGACGTACCGGTCGCCGGTGAGCGTGACCACCTGCACGGGGACGTCGGTGGTGCGCCGGCGCGGGCTGCGCATCCGGGGGCCGAAGTTGGCCCGGTACAGCTCGATGCCGCGGACCGCGTCCCGGGCGAGCGTCGGCGCCGGGTGCCCGGGCCGGGGCTGCACGCCCTCCAGGGCGGCCAGCAGCCGGCCCCAGCGGCGGGCCAGGCCGAGCCGCCAGACGGCGGGGGCGATCCACGGCAGGCGGAAGGCGGCGATGTACCAGGAGTGCGCCGACTGGACGAGCAGCTGCCGCAGCCCGCGCGGCGTGGGGCGGGCCAGCCGCTCCCGGTACCAGAGGCCCACATGGTCGAGGCAGGGCCCGGAGAGGCTGGTGAAGGAGGCGATGCGCCGCCCGGCGTCCGGCTCGGTGACGGCCTCCCAGGACTGGATCGAGCCCCAGTCGTGGGCCGCCAGGTGGACCGGCCGGTCCGGGCTCACCGCGTCGGCGACCGCGCGGAGGTCGGCGGCCAGCTGCTCCAGCCGGTAGCCGCCGCGGGTCGCGGGCGCGCCGGACCCGCCCGCGCCGCGCACGTCGTACCGGACCACGTGGTGGTCGGCGGCGAGGTCGGCCGCCACGTCGTCCCACACCCGGTGGGTGTCCGGGTAGCCGTGCACCAGCAGCACGGTGGGGCGGGCGGGGTCGCCCTGCTCGGTGACGGCGAGCGGCACGCCGCCCGACACGACGGTGCGGCGGCGGGGGCGGGGGTGCGACGGGTCGGCGGGGGCGGTGTCCATGCGGGGAACCTACCGCCTGTCGACAGTCCGTCCAATAGCGTCGCGCGATCCGCCCGGGCCCGTGCCCGCCTACCCGGGCCGCCGCCCCGCGCCCGCCCCTCTCCTCCGTCCCTGTCGGCAGCCGCCCCCGCCACCCGCGACGACCGCCCGCCACCCCCTCCCCCGACGGTGGACAGCCGCGTCACCCCCGGCCGCACCCGTCGTTGTACGGACCGTGGAGACCACGCGCATCCCCCGCCAGCTCCCGCCCCCTGCGGAAGCCACCCGCCCCCGCTCCGCCGCCCCGCCCCCGCCCTCCTGGGGCGACACCCCGCTCTTCGCCTCCCTCGCCGAGCAGTGGCGCGCCGGCGGCCGCACCGTGCCGGGGATGCCCGACACCGAGTGGAACGACCTGACCCGCAGGCCGCCCGGCCGCCGTTTCGACGCGCCGCCCGCGGAGGGCTGACGCGCGGCCGGAAGGCCCGGCCGACGGGCCCCTCGGCCCCTCGGCAGCCCCGGACGGACCCGCCTGGAGGGCACCGCTCAGGACTGGCGGCTGCTGACCGCCCGGGTCCGCGGACGGCCTCCCGCTGCCCGCCACCCGGGCGATCTCCTTCGGTGACCACGCCGTGGTGGAGGCCGACGGCCTCTGGTACCCGGGCCACCTCCTCGAGCAGGAGTTCATGGCGGTGCACTCCTCCGGCAGCGACCTCGCCACCGCCCTCAGGGCGCTCCCGCGCTGACGCCGGTCACCCGTGGCGGGCCTTGGCTCCCGACGGCAGACGCTGGAGGATGACCCTGACGACGAGCCGTGAGGAGCCGCTGATGGGTGCGAGGCCGCTGCTGAACCGCAGGCTGGAGGGACTGGGCACGACGATCTTCGCGGAGATGTCGGCCCTCGCCGCCGCCACCGGGTCCGTCAACCTCGGCCAGGGCTTCCCCGACACCGACGGCCCGGCGGAGATCGCCCGGGCCGCCGCCGACGCCGTGCTGGAGGGCCGCGGCAACCAGTACCCGCCCGGCCCCGGCATCCCCGAGCTGCGCACCGCCGTCGCCGAGCACCAGAAGCGCTTCCACGGCCTCTCGTACGACCCGGACACCGAGGTGCTGGTCACCGCCGGCGCGACCGAGGCCATCGCCGCCGCCCTGCTCGCCCTGCTCGAGCCCGGCGACGAGGTGATCGCCCTCGAACCGTTCTACGACTCGTACACCGCCTGCATCGCCATGGCGGGGGCCGTGCGGGTGCCGCTCACCCTGCGGGCGCCCTCGTTCCGCCCCGACGTGGACGAGCTCCGGTCCCTGATCACCCCCCGGACCCGGATGCTGCTGCTCAACAGCCCGCACAACCCCACCGGCACGGTCCTCACCCCCGAGGAGCTCTCCGCCATCGCCGGGCTGGCCGTCGAGCACGACCTGCTGGTCGTGACCGACGAGGTCTACGAACACCTCGTGTTCACCGGCGGCCACCACCCGATCGCCGCGCTGCCCGGCATGCGCGAGCGGACCGTCTCGATCTCCTCGGCGGGCAAGACCTTCTCCTTCACGGGGTGGAAGGTCGGCTGGGTGACGGCGAGCCCGGCCCTGGTCGCGGCCGTCCGCACCGCGAAGCAGTACCTCACCTACGTCAGCGCCGGCCCGTTCCAGTACGCCGTCGCCGAGGCCCTCCGCCTCCCGGACAGCTACTTCGACACCCTCCGCGCCGACCTGCTCCGCAAGCGCGACCTGCTCGCCGGGGGGCTCGCGGCGGCGGGCTTCCGGGTCTTCGAGCCGGAGGGCACCTACTTCATCACCACCGACATCAGCCCGCTCGGCGAGAAGGACGGCCTGGAGTTCTGCCGTTCCCTCCCCGGGCGCTGCGGCGTCGTCGCCATCCCCAACGTCGTCTTCTACGACAACACCGAGGCCGGCCGGAGCCTGGTGCGCTTCACCTTCTGCAAGCGCACGGACAAGCTGCGCGAAGCGATCGACAGGCTGTCCGGCCTGCGCCAACGGCTCTGAGGCCCCGGCGGGCACCGCACCGCGCAAGGGCCCGCGCAGGGTCCGCAGAGATCCCCGTGGTTCCACCGCGACCACGGCGGAGCGCCCCCGTGGGCCCCGGCGCGCGGAATGCCGGCCGGACGGCGCACGGCACGGGGTCCAGCCGGCCGGGCGCCCCGGAGCCGTCGTCCGCCGGCGGCCGTGCAGGGTGCCTGCGAACCCCCGTCGCGGCTTCACCTGCCTTCCTGCTCCTCCCGTCGCGCGGTGCGGCCTTCCGCTGCCGGGCGGGCGCCGGGCACACGTCGCAGCCCTTGAGTTCCCCTCAACGAAATGGCCCGGCGGGGTGACTCGGCCCAGGGGATCCCGCGGGCCGCGACGAGTCCTGCGGCGTCCGGCGGTCGTACTGTCGAACCCGTTACCGAGGAGGACCTCCCATGCGCAGCGTGACCTGTTCGATGAGCGTCTCGCTCGACGGCTACATCGTCGGGCCGGACGGCGACTTCGTCTGGGCGGCGCCCGACGAGGAGGTCTTCCGCTTCTGGATCGACGAGATCCGACACGTCGGCGTCCACCTGCTGGGACGACGGCTGTACGAGACGATGCTGTACTGGGAGACCGCCGACCAGGACCCGTCGCTCGAGGACTCCATGCTCGAGTGGGCCGCGCTCTGGAAGCCGCTGCCGAAGGTGGTCTTCTCCACCACGCTGTCGGCGGTGCAGGGCCGCGCCCGCCTGGCCTCCGGAGGCGTGGCGGAGGAGATCGAGCGGTTGCGGGCCGAGCCGGGGGAGGGCGACATCGCGATCGGCGGCGCGACCCTCGCCGCCGAGGCGGCCGCGTCGGGTCTGATCGACGAGTACCGGGCCATGGTCTACCCGGTGCTGGTGGGCGGCGGGATTCCGTTCTTTCCCCGACGCGAGCGCCGGGTGGATCTCGAACTCGTCGAGACCCGCACCTTCAGCTCGAGAGTGGTCCACCTCCGCTACCGCGTGGCGCGTTAGCAGGTCCGTCCGCCAAGGCGTAGGGAGAACGGGCCGGTCCGGGAGGCTTTCCCGACCTCCGGCGAGGGCAGGGTGGTCGGGGTGGCGAAGGACAGCAACCGCGCCGACTCCCCCCGGCGGCGGACGGCGCCGCCCGCCCTTCCGAGCAGTCCGGCACCTCTCACGGACCACAGTGCCGTGTGCCGGGGTCACGCCGTCCGGGCGCTTGTGGAAATCATCGGACGCAATTCCGTCGGGCCTGGTAGGAACCACCTGTGGATGCGACCCTGGCCGGACTCATCGGGACGAAGGTCGGCGCGGTGACGGGCTTCGCCGGCGCATGGCTCGCTCAGCGTGCCCAGATACGCCTTCAACGCGAAGAGCGGATGCACCAGGAGCGGGTGCGCTGGCTGGTCGACAAGAAGCCCTTGTTCCGGGACCTGCTGACCGCTCTGCACGGCTGGCACGATTCGCTCGTCTCCGTGTGGCGGTAGGATGCCGGACGGGACGACCTCTCGGAGATCCGCGCTTCGGCGACCAAGTGGGCCGTCGAGTCATCGTTGATCGGCTCGCAACCCGTGCGAGTCGCGCTCGACGACGTGCAGCGCAGGTTCTCCAGGGCGTGCTCGAACTGCTTCGGATTCATGGCCATGCAGTGCGCGATCCCGGCTCGCGATGCAATGACCTCAGTGCCACCGGCGCGCCGGGATATCTCCTCGGCTCCGCTGCCGGAGAGGGAGAACAGCCTCTCCGCCGATCACATGCCGTGATCCCGCTCTTGCTGCGGTTGCGCGGCGCCGGTAGCCTCGGGGCGCCGCAGAGGCGAGAGGGGAGGAACCCTCTTCGCCGGGGCCGGGTTCCGGAGGAGATATGCGGGTCTTGTTCTGGTTCGTCGGCGCCTTTTTCGGCCTGGTCGCGCTGATCACCGTCTTCATTTCCTTTTCGGAGTGGGACACCCGCAAAAAGGATCCGGAGAAGGCGCATGACAGGACTTTCCTGGGATTTGCATGCGTGGGGGCCGTTTCGGCGGGACTTGCGCTTCTCTTCTGGTCCCTGTGAGCGCGTACGCCGCAATCCCGCCGGACCCGGCCGCCCTGTGCACGGCGGCGACGGCGGCATCCGTCCGTGCAGCGGCCGGGCCGCCCGTGGGGACGACGGCCGGCGGGACAAGCGCGGCGGGGAGCACGGGCACGAGCGAGCCGAAGGGCCGTCGCCGTGCGCGGGGAGAGGCCACGGGCGGGCACACCTTCCCGGGTCCGGTGTCCCGGATCGGGGGCGTCCGGTCAGGCGGGGCGCACGGAGCGGCGCGGCGGGAGCGCCCCCCACGCCTGCCGACCCGAGGCTTCCCCGGCAAGCCTGGTGACACTCCGGCAGCTCGACGACCGGACGGCTCGCAGGAAGCCCAATAACTGACTGACCGTCAAGCGTGGACGCAGGAGTCCGGAGCCGGGGAACGCTGCTCGCCGGGACGCACCCTGCGCATCCGCGCTCCGGGGCCCGGGAAGCCCCCCGGACCCCCGGTGGCCCATGGCCCGCGGAAGCCCGTGAACCCGCCGCGCCGACGTTGTCGCCGGCCCCCGACAGCCCCGCCGGCGGACGCTTCACCTGTCCGGGGGCAGGGCGGCACGTGACCGAGTGCGCGCCCGCGGCGGGGCGGGGTGCGCCGCACGGCGGGCGCCGTCGGCGACGGGGCCTGGACGGAGCGGGGCCGCCCGCCCCTCGGGGGGCGGGCGGCCGTCCGGGTACGGGCGTCAGGAGGCCGCGGGGGCGGCAGGGTTGACAGGGACGACCTTCCGCCGGAACTCGGCGAGGCAGGTCTCGCAGTACCGCTCGGCGGCGGGCTCCCCGTCGTCCCGGACGGGCTGGACGGCGGAGTCCCGGTGGATCTCGAGACCGCAGAGGGCGACGTCCGCGCCGCTCGCGACGACGTGCCAGTAGTCGACCGGCCGGTCGTCCCCGGACCGCACCGGACCGTGTTCCGCTCGCATCTCGTGCATTGCCTGCCTCCAGGGCGTCGTGCCGCGGCACGGCCGCGGGCCGCGCTCCGGTCGGCCCGGCCGGGCGGAGCGCCGCCAACCATGCCTACACCCGAACGCTAAGCCGAGTGGGGCGCGGCGGCACGCCGGACCGTCCGACCGGATGAGGCGGCGGCCGGTGCGGGCAAGCCGCCGACCGGGGGAAGCCCGGTCGGGGCACGGGGGGTCCGGCCGGGGGACCTGCATCCGGGGGAACCCGCGGCCCCGGGGAGGCGCCCGGCCCGGCCCGCGAGGTGCACGGGCGGGGGAACGCCCGTACGGGCGGCTGACCCGTACGGGGGAGGTGCGGCCGCGGCGGGGCGCGGCGGCCGGGGGCGGCGGGGGCCTCCGGTTAGCGTGGGCCGCCGCGCGACCGCCGGTGCCGGCGGGGCCGGGCGCCGGCGGCGACGGGGCCGGGCCGCCCGGGACCGGAGCCGTCACGGCACGGGCCGCACCCGTGCTCGGCGTGTCCACCGCCGCTCCACCGGGCGGCGGCGCAGGGGGAGCGGCCTCGCCGCGTCCCGCCGACCGAGAGGGTGCCCCGTGCGGAACCTGCTGCGCCGGACCGTCCTGCCCGCCGCCGGAGCCCTGCTCTGCGGCGCCGCCGCCGCCCTTCCGGCGGCCGCCGCCGACCCGGCCCCCGTCACCGTGCAGCTGCTCGACATCGCCGACTTCCACGGACACCTGCAGCCCCCCGGCCCCGCCGAGGGCGGCACCGTCACCGGTCCCGGCGGCAGGCCCGTCACCGTGGGCGGCGCCGCCTACCTCGCCACCCACCTGCGGCGGCTGCGGGCCGGGCACCGCAACACCGTCACCTTCGCCTCGGGCGACAGCTTCTCCGGCTGGCCGTTCGAGGTGGACGCCTTCCGCGACGAGCCGACCGTGGAGGTGCTGAACCGCCTGGGCGTGCGCTTCTCGGTGGCCGGCAACCACGAGTTCGACGTCTCGCCGGGCTTCCTGGTGGACCACATGGAGCACGGGCGCTGCTTCGGCGTCCCGGACCGCGACAGCTGCTTCACCGACTCCACCGGGCGGCGGTTCCACGGCGCCGACTTCGACTTCCAGTCGGCGAACATCGTCGGCGCCGCGGACGGGCGGCCGGTGCTGCCGCCGTACCGGGTCGAGTGGTTCGCCGCTCCGGGCGGGAGGCGGATCCCGGTCGGCTTCATCGGGATCACCCTCCCGGAGACGCCGGCCGGCTCCACCTCCTTCCAGCCGGGCCTGCGGGCCCTGGACGAGGTGCGGACCGCCGACCGGTACGCGGCGGAGCTGAGGGGCAGGGGCGTGCGGGCGATCGTGCTCAACCTGCACGACGGAGCCGCGCCCCGGGACCCGGAGGCGGGGTACGACGCCTGCGGGGCGGCCCGGGGGCCCGCGATCGACGTGGCGCGGGCGGTGTCGCCGGACATCGACGCGATCACCACCGGTCACTGGCACACGGCGTTCGACTGCACCGTGCCCGACCCCGCCGGGCACCCGCGCCCGGTGGTCGAGGCGGGCCACCACGGCGCCCTGATCTCCGAGGTCGACCTGGCGCTGGACCCGCGCACCGGGGAGGTCCTGCGGGACCGGACCACCGCCGTCAACCACCCGGTGACCCGCGACGTGCCGCCGGACCCGGCGGTGCGCCGCATCGCCGACCACTGGCGCACCCGCGGCGCGGCCCGCCGCTCGGAGCGGCTCGCCCGCCAGACCGGCTCCTTCACCCGGACCCCGGACGCGGACGGCGAGTCCACCGCGGCGGACCTCTTCGCCGACGTGCAGTACTGGGAGGCGGGCCGGACCCGGGCCGGCCGGGCCGACCTGGCGCTGGTCGCGGCCCGTCCGGCCACGGGCTCGACGGCGGTGCGCGGCGACCTCCCGTACGCGGCAGGCGCCACGGCCGGGGACGCGGACGGGCGGGTGCTGCTGGGCGAGTCCTGGGACGCCTACGGGTACGGGAACCCGGTGCTCACCGTGGGGCTGACCGGCCGCCGGCTGAAGGCGGTGCTGGAGCAGCAGTGGCAGGAGCGGCCGGACGGGAGCGTGCGGTTCTCGCCGCTGGCCGTCTCGCGGAACGTCTCCTGCCGGTACGACCCCGACCGGGCCCCCGGGGACCGGGTCGACCCGGCGGGGGTGCGGATCGACGGCCGGCCGCTGGAGCCGGACCGCACCTACCGGGTGGCGGCGCTCGCGTACACCGTGCTGGGGGCGGACGGGTTCACGGCCTTCGCCGGGTACACGGACCCGGTGCGCAACGGGACGGACCACGAGGTGTTCGCGGACTACCTGCGGGCGCACCCGGTGATCACGCCGGCGCCGACGGACCGGGTGCGCCGGGCGGACTGACGTACGGCGGACCGGCGTACGGCAAACCGGTGTGCGGCGGGCGGAGGGGCGTGCGGGGCCGTCCGCACGCCCCTCGCATGCACGCACACCCGTCCGGGACCGCGACGGCGCCGGGGCTTGCCGGGACGCCCCGCGCCGGCGGCAACCGGACGACTATGCTCCCGATTGCTCAGCGCACCGGAACGGTCACTCCTGGTCAGACGCGAGTGCCGCGCCGGGGTGCGCGGAGCCCCGCGAGCGCCGGCCCGGACGGCCCGTTCACCCGATCGGCCGTATCCCGCGGCCCCTCCGGTCGTTGTTCCGGACGCCGCCCGTCCCGGGCGGCCGCCCGCCGACCCCGTCCGCCGACCCGTCCGCACGCCCCGGGCCCGCCCGCGGAGCCCGCGTCCCCCCTCCGGCCCCCGCCCCCTCCGACCTGTTCCGCCGACCGACTCTTCCCTCCGACCGTCCGAGGATGCCGATGGTTCGCACTGGAACACCGCCCGCAGGCCCCAGGTCCGCGCCCCCGCTCGTCTGGATGCTCCCCGCCGCCGTCGTGGCCGCCTGCTCGGTCGGGGCCGTGGTGGCGGTGCAGGCGGCGGCCCGGGTGCCGGTCGCCTGGTGCGGCGCCGCGGCCACGGCGGCGGTCCTGCTGATCGCGGGCGAGACCGCGCGGCGCGGCCGCACCGTCACCGTGCTCCGCCGCCGGCAGGCCGAGCACGACGCCACGCTCCAGCGCAGGCTTGCCGAGCAGGAGGCGGCGACCCGCCGCCTCGCCGAGGCGCTGCTGCCGGAGGCAGTGCTGCGCCTCCAGAACGGCGACACGGCGGCCGAGGTGCTGCGGGCGGCGGCGCAGACCGCGGCGAAGGATCCGGACTTCACCCCAGCGCACCAGGCCGTGCTGCGCACGGTGGTGGACGCCGTGGCGGCCGAGGAGGAGCTCCGCGACTCCGCGCAGCGGGCCTTCGTCAACATCGCCCGCCGCGTGCAGGCGATCGTCCACCAGCAGGCCCAGGACCTGCGGGAGATGGAGCACCGGCACGGCGAGGACCCCGCGGTCTTCGGCGACCTGCTCCACATCGACCACGGCACGGCGCTCATCGGCCGGCTGGCCGACAGCATCGCGGTGCTGAGCGGCGCCCGGCCCGGACGGCAGTGGAGCCGGCCGGTGCCGATGTTCAGCGTGCTGCGCGGCGCGATGTCGCGGATCCTCGACTACCAGCGGGTGGACCTGCACGCGGTCGCCGAGGTGGCCGTGGTGGGCCCGGCGGCGGAGCCGCTGATCCACGCCCTGGCCGAGCTGCTGGACAACGCCACCCGCTACTCGCCGCCGCAGACCCGGGTGCACGTGAGCGCCACCGAGGTCCAGTCGGGGATCGCCGTGGAGATCGAGGACGGCGGTCTCGGCATGGGCGAGGAGGCCCGGGAGCGGGCCGAGCGGGCGCTGAGCCGGGCCTCCGCCGGCATCGACCTGGACGACCTGGGCGAGACGCCCCGGCTGGGCCTGGCCGTGGTCGGCCGGCTCGCCCGGGCCTACGGGTTCACGGTGGCGCTGCGGCCGTCCGCGTACGCGGGCGTGCGGGCGGTCATGGTGATCCCCGGCGACGTGCTGACGACCCTCCCGCCGCCGCGCCCGGTGCCCCGGCCGGGCACCATGCCGCCGCCGCGGCCGATGCCGACCCGCCCGGCGCAGCCGCGTCCGGGCGACCGGGCCCCGGCCGCGGCGCAGGCGGTGCACGCCTCCGGGGCGCAGGAGCCCGGGCCGCAGGACCAGCCGGCCGGGGTGGAGCACGTCGAGCACAACGCGTACGGGCTGCCGCAGCGGCGGCGACGCACCGCGGGCGCGCCGCGGCCCCGGCCCGGAGGGGCCGCCCCGGCGGCCCACGCCCGCGGCCGGGGGCCCGCACCGGCGCCCGCACCTGCGAGGGAGCCCGTGCAGCCGGGCATGTGGCTGGCCGCGTTCCAGGCCGGCGTCAACGGGGAGGCGCCGCCCGCGGCGGTGCCCGCCCGCTGGCAGGGTGACGACTCATCGGACGAGGGGCAGTAGCAGTGGTGCAGCAGAAGCGATCCGACATGGACTGGATGCTCCGGGACCTGGCGACCAGCGTGCCGGGCACCCGCCAGGTGGTGGTCCTCTCCGCGGACGGCCTGCGGATGGCCCAGCACGGCGCCGACGCGGACACCGCCGACCGGCTCGCCGCGGCCTGCGCGGGCCTGCAGAGCCTCTCGGCGGCGATCGCGGCCGAGTTCCCGCACGGCGACGGCCGGATGAGACTCGTCGTCATCGAGATCGACGGCGGCTTCTTCTACCTCATGGCGGCCGGCGCCGGGGCCTACCTGGCCGTGCTGGCCGACGAGGGCGTGGACGCCGGGCTGATGGGCCAGCGGATGCGGGACATGGTGCTGCGGATCGGCGAGCACCTCACCAGCCCGCCGCGCGTCGGCGCGGACGCGGGCGCCGCGCCGTACGCGGGCGTCCCCGGTCCCGGCGGCGGGCCGCTCCGACTCGACGGGACCGTGACGTGAGCGGCGGCGAGGCCGACGACGGCCCGGAGCGCATGTACGTGATCACGGGCGGCCGCAGCGAGGCCGGCGGCCGGGCAGCGGCCGACCTCGACCTGGTCACCCTGGTGGTGGCCCGGTCCGTGCCGGAGCCCGGGATGGCGCCCGAGCACGCCGCCATCGTGCGGATGTGCCAGTACCCGCTCTCGGTGGCCGAGGTCTCCGCCTACCTGGAGCTGCCGGTGAGCGCCGTCCGGGTGCTGCTGGCCGACCTGCTGGCCGGGGGCCGGGCCGAGGCGCGGGCGCCCGTGCCCGCCGCCTCGCTCCCCGACGCCGAACTCCTGGAAGCGGTGATGCATGGACTCCAGAGGCTCTGAGACGCTGCTGCCCGGTCCCCGGCACGAGGTCGGGACTCCCCCCGGCCCCCGGGCCGAGGACGCCCTGCCCGCGTCCGCCGCCTCCGCCGTCAAGGTGGTGGTGGTCGGCGGCTTCGGGGTGGGCAAGACGACCCTCGTCGGGTCGGTGAGCGAGATCCGGCCGCTGACCACCGAGGAGACGATGACCCAGGCCGGGGTCGGCGTGGACGACACCGCCGGGGTCGAGCGGAAGACCTCGACCACGGTGGCGATGGACTTCGGCCGGATCACCCTGAACGAGCAGCTGGTTCTGTACCTGTTCGGCACACCGGGCCAGGAGCGCTTCTGGTTCCTGTGGAACCGGCTCTTCGACGGCGCCCTGGGCGCCGTCGTCCTGGTCGACACCCGGCGGCTGGAGGTCAGCTTCGACGTCATCGGCCGGCTGGAGGAGCGCGGCGTGCCCTTCGTGGTCGCCGTCAACGCCTTCCCCGGGGCCCCGGTGCACCCGGTGGCGGAGCTGCGGGCGGCGCTGGACCTGGACGCGTCGGTGCCGCTGGTCGACTGCGACGCCCGGCTGCGCACCTCCTGCCGGGACGTCCTGCTGACGCTGATGCGCTACCTGTACACCCTCGCCACCCCGGAGCCGCAGTGACCGCCCCCTCCCCCGAGCACGCCCACGGCACCGCCACCCCGCCCCCCGGCTGCCCCGCGCACGGGGCCGACCGGGCCCACGCGCCCGGGCAGGCGTACGCGCCCGCACAGGCCGACGGAGCCGGGCAGCCGTACACGCCCGCACAGGCCGCGGTGCCCCGGCAGGGCGCACCGGACCCGGACGCCGCGGAGCGGGTGCGGTTCTACGGACCCGCCACCGACGCGGACCCCGTCGGGCTCTACGCCGACCTGCGGCGGCGCCACGGAGCCGTGGCACCGGTCCTGCTGGACGGCGACCTGCCGGCCTGGCTGGTCCTCGGCTACCGGGAGAACCTGGAGGTCATGCGGGCCCCCAAGCGGTTCTCCCGCGACTCCCGCATCTGGCGGGACCTGCGCGAGGGGAACGTGCCCGCGGACTCCCCGCTGCTCCCCATGGTGGGCTGGCGGCCCGACTGCCTCTCCGCCGACGGCGCGGAGCACCGGCGGCTGCGCGGGGCGGTGACCGACAGCCTCGACCGCTTCGACCAGCGCGGCATCCGGCGCCACGTGCACCGTGTCGCCCACCGGCTGGTCGACGGGTTCTGCGCCGACGGCCGGGCCGAGCTGCTGACCCGGTACGCGCAGCACGTGCCGATGCTGGTGCTGACCCGCCTCCTCGGGCTGCCCGAGGAGGACGGCCCCGAGCTGGTGCGGGCCAGCAGCGACCTGATGACCGGCACCGAACGGGCCGCGGCGGCCAACGAGCACATCCTGGAGACGCTGCGGCGCCTCGTGCAGCGCAGGAAGGCCGTGCCCGGCGAGGACCTCGCCTCCTGGATGCTCGCCCACCCGTCCCGGCTCACCGACGAGGAGGTGCAGAACCACCTGCGGCTGGTGCTGGTCGCCGCCAACGCGACCACCACCAGCCTGATCGCGAACACCCTGCGGGTGGTGCTCACCGACCCCCGGTTCCGCGCCTCGCTGGCCGGGGTCCGGATGACCGTCGCCGACGCGGTGGAGCACGTCCTGTGGAACGAGCCGCCGCTGACGGCCTGCCCCGGCGGCTGGGCCACCGCCGACACCGAGCTGGCGGGGCGGAGCATCCGGGCCGGGGACATGGTGATCCTCGGCCTGGCCGCAGCCAACACCGACAGCACCGTCCGCCCCGAGGTCTCGGCGCCGGTGCGCGGCAACCGCTCGCACCTCGCGTTCAGCGGCGGCGCGCACATGTGCCCGGGCCAGGACATCGGACGGACCATCACCGACGCGGCGGTGGACGTCCTGCTCCTGCGGCTGCCCGACCTGCGGCTGGCGGTGCCCGACGAGGAGCTGGGCTGGCAGTCGTCGATCTGGGCCCGCCACCTGGAGGCGCTGCCGGTGGAGTTCGCGGCCCGGCCCCCGGAGGAGCGGACGTACCCGTCCGGGCCGCTGGGCGGGGCGGATCCGCGGACGGCGGGCGGAGCGGCGGCGGTGCGGCCGCAGGCCGCCGTGCCCGCCTCCGCGCTCGCGGGGCCCGCCGTGTGGCCGCAGGCGGCGGCGCTGCCGGTCCTGGCGGGCCGGGTGCGGCAGCGCCGCCTGCGGGCGCTGCTGCGGCGGCTGCTGCGGTGGTGAACGGGCGGGGCACGGTGTCGGCGGACGACGGGCGGGGCACCGTGTCGGCGGACGACGGGCGGCGGACGGCCCGGGGCGGTGACGGCCCGGGGCGGTGACGGCCCGGGGCGGTGACGGCACGGGCGGCGCACGTCAGTCCGGCCTGTCCGGCCTGTCCGGCCCGTCGGAGCGGCTCTGCCCGACGGGCCCGACGGGTGCCGGCCGGTCGGCGTCGGGGGCGACCAGCGTCCTGGTGAGCGGCACCCGGGAGAGGCCCACCGCCCCGCAGAACACCAGCAGGGCGCCGAGCACCTGGGGGAGCAGCCACCAGCCGTCCCGCAGCTCCTCCTCGAAGAGGGCCACGCCCAGGGAGAGGCTCACCAGGGCGTCCCCCAGGGTGAGCGCGGGCTGGGAGGCGGCCAGCGGCCCGGACTGCATGGCGTTCTGCAGCAGGAAGAGGGCGCCGACACCCGCCGCGGCGAAGCCGTAGGTCTGCCAGGCCGTGAGGAACGCGCCGGGGCCGCCGGCGGCCCACGCGTGCGTCGCGTCCTTCATGAGGGCGGCGGTGAGCGCGTAGCCGATCGCGGCCGCCGCACCGAAGCACGCCGCCCGCAGGGCGCCGGCCGGGCGGCGGACCGCGGTGCCGGCGAGCACGGCGACGGCGGCGGCGCAGCCGGCCAGGACCAGCACCCAGCGGAACGTCTCGGGCCGCTGCACCCCCGGGGTGGGCGACGCCGCCCAGAGCGCGATCCCGAGCCCGGCGACGATGCAGGCGACCGCCGCCCACCCCGGTCGCGGCAGCCGCCGCCCCAGGACGAGGCCGCCGATCAGCAGGGCGAACGGCAGCTCCAGCACGAAGAGGGGCTGCACCAGGGAGAGCTCTCCGTTCAGCAGCGCGAGCGCCTGGAAGCAGGCGGCCGCGACCACGGCGGCGAACCCGCCGAACCACACGGGCCGGTGCAGCAGTTCGACCAGGAGCGCCGGGCGGAAGCCCCGGGAGAGCGGGACGGTGCGCGCCGCGTACCGCTGCAGGGCGGTGGCCAGGGCGTTGCTGGCGGCGGCCAGCAGGGCGAACAGCACGGCGACTGCGGTCTGCACCGGCTTCTCCTTCGGGTGGCGGCGCTCCATCCGTCACGCTACGTGGCATCCGGCGGCGGGGCACGGCGGGCGGCGGCACGGCGGGCGCCGGCACCGGAGGTGCAGGCGGGGAGGCGGAACCGCAGGACGGTCCCGGGCGCGCACCGGCATGCTGGACGGGCGGACGTCGTCACCGGCGGCCGCCCTCCGGCCGGACGGAGCCGCACCGCGGGTCCGGAGCCGCCGGCCCGGACCACGAACCCCGAGGAGCGGCCCACCCGTGGAGCACGACACCTGGCAGACCGTCGACCGTCTCGTCGCCTGGCTGGACGGGGCGGGCCGGACCCCGTCCGAGAGCGAGCGGCTGCTGCGGCTGATGAAGCTGACGGAGGAGGTGGGCGAGGTCGCCGAGGCCGTCATCGGCGCGACCGGGCAGAATCCCCGCAAGGGGGCGAGCCACACCTGGGACGACGTGCAGCGCGAGCTGTGCGACGTCGTCGTCGCGGCGCTGGTGGCGCTGCGCAGCCTCACCCCGGCGGCCCGGGAGGTGTTCGAGGGGCACCTGGCGCGGGTGGCGGAGCGCAGCCCGGCGGACTGACCGCCGCAGGCCGCGGTCGGACCTCCGGCCGGTCCGGTCAGGGGCCCCGGTCACGGGACTCGGCCGGTCACTGCTCCTCGGGGACGATGTGGACGGCCGCCTCCTCCGCCGACGCGGCGGCCCCGTCGATGCCCACGTCGCTGGCGAACAGCTCGGACTCGGTGTCGGCATGCGCGCCCTCGTCCGGTGCCAGGAGACGGCCCGCGCGCCGGTCGCCGACCTCGTCGTCGAGCAGCTCGCCGTCGGTGCCGACGGTGTCGCCGATGCCGTCGCCGTCCTGGACGGCGAGGTCGGGAAGCTCCCGGGCGAGCCGCCGGTCGAGGCCCTCGCCCCGGTGCTGCTCGTCGGCGGTGGTGCCCCACTCGTCGACGGCGAGGGGGCGCTCGGGCGGCGAGTACCCCTCGTCCAGGACCTGGGCGATCCCCCGGTCGTCCAGGGTGTCCTCGAAGTCCAGCGGGCCGGCGTCCTCGACCACGTCGTCACCCTGGGGCTGGTAGACCTCGTCACCCATCGTGTTCTCGCTCACTGCCGCACCTCGCTTCCGCACCCGGCGCCGGACCGGACGGCCCCTTTCGATCATGACCCCGCGGCGCGGCGGAGGCAAGGCGGCCGGGGTCGGACGGACCGGAACGGAGCGGAACAGGGCGGAACGGGCCGGCCGGCGGACGCGCAGGCCGTGCGGCACGGCGCGGAGAGACCCCCGGACCCCTTGATCACCCCGGCGGGCGGTTTGGGCCGTGCACGGCGTCCACAGCGCCGTCGCGGGCCGTAGCGTCGGGAGGCGTGACCAGCGGTGACCGCAACGGGGAGGTGCCGTGCACGCAGGGAGCACAGGGGGCAGGGACGGCGGGGGCGGGAACGGCGGGGGCGCGGCCGCGGCGCGCACCCTCTTCACCGCCGACTTCAACGATCGGGGGCAGTGGGTCGCGGGCCGGACCTGGGCCTACCCGGACCAGGGTGCGGGCGGCAACCTCGGCGACCACAAGCTGGACCGGCTGCGGACGTCCTGGCCGCGGCGGGGCGGCCTCTTCGAGGCGGTCCGCCGTGCCGACGGCACGGGCTGGGACACCGACCTGCTCACCACGGCGGGTGCCTCGCGCCCCTTCCGGCTGCGGCCCGGCCACGTGCTGCGGGTCCGCTTCCAGCTGCCGGAGCAGCGGGGGGCCTGGCCCGCGGTGTGGACGTGGGGCGTCGACGACGGCCCGCAGGGCGAGGTGGACGTCTTCGAGTACCACCCGGACCGGCCCTCGGTCCTGGAGCTGTCCAACCACCGCGGCGAGGGGTCGTCCCACTACCACGAGGACGCGGCGGTGGTGCGGCCCGGACGCTGGATCGACGTCGAGACGTCGTTCGGCGAGGAGAGCGTGGTGTGGCGGGTCGGCGGGCGGCAGGTCTTCTCGGACGGGGTGGGCGTCGGGCCCGACTGGCGGGCCTGGCTGATCGTCAACCTGTCGGTGTACGCGCCCTCGCCGCCCGCTCCGCGGCCGCAGTACCACGACGGGCCGGCCCCAGGGGTGGGCCGGATGGACTGGCTGGTGCACTCCCTGACGGTGCACGGGTGACGCAGCCCCTGCGGCCGGCGCCCGTGGAGGGGCGGCCCGGGCCGTGCGGACGGCGGGACGGGCGGACGGCGGACCGGGCTGCCTGGACGGCAGGTCAGGCCGCGTACGCGGCGGGCCGGCGGGTGCGGCGTCCGGCCTCGGTGATCCCGACGACCCGCACCTCGCGCCGCGGGTCCTGCACCGCCGGACCGACCGTGATCAGCCCCGCGTCCAGCAGGGCGTCGCAGACGGCGGCGGGGAGCGCCGTGTAGTGGTTGCCGGTGCCCGTCCGCGCGTCCCAGGGCTGCCAGGACACGAAGCTGCGCCGTCCGGCACGGCCGGAGGTGACGACGAGGTGGACCGGCCGCAGCGGGTCGGCGACGACCGCCAGCACGTCCTGTGCGCCGGCGGGCAGGGCGGAGCCGGGGCGGGCCCGGTGGCGGGCCTGGCCGGCGAGCAGCAGGTTCATGGTGCGGCGTACTCCCCTGTAGGCAACGACGGCGGACGGACCCCGAACGGAGCCCGTCCTAGGACTATTGCCCAGGAGCGTCCGGTTCGCACGTCCATTCCTGTCACAAGATCGCGACAGGCGCAGCCTCCCACGCGCCACCGACAACTGCCCCGGCCCGCCGGACCGGTGGGAGCGGCGCTCCGGAGGGAGGGAGGAACCGCCGGTCGGGACAAGGGAACTGACGCGTCAGCCGACCAGGCCGAGCACCGGGAGGAGGGCGTCCGGGCGGCGGTCGGCGGGGAGGTGGTCCACCAGGTGCACGGGGCAGCCGAGTTCGGCGGCCCCCGCGTCCGCGACGGGGTCGTCACCGACCATGAGGACGTCCGCGGGATCCAGGCCGAGCATGTCGCAGGCGTGCCGGAAGATGGACGGTGAGGGCTTCTGCGTGCCGTGCTCGAACGAGAGGACGTAGGCGTCGACGAAGGGGTCCGCGCCGTGGTGGCGGAAGACCGGCCGCAGGTCCCAGCCGATGTTGCTGACCACCGCGACCGGCACGCCGCGCTCCCCGAGCCCGCGCAGCACGGGCAGGGTGTCCGGGTAGGGCCGCCACGCGTCCGGCTCCCGGTGGCGGTCGTAGAGCACGTCGGCCAGGGCGGGTGCGGGCGGCGGGGCGAGCCGGGTGAGGGCGGTGTACGCCGCGCGGTGCCGCCCGGCGTCCAGGTCGCGCTCCCGCCAGAGCCGAGCGAGGGCGGGCGGCACCTCGCGGGGCGGCGGTCCGCCGGGCAGCGCCCCGAGCCCCTCCAGCCGGGCGGCGCACTCCTCGGCGTCGGCGCCGGGGAGGACGGTCCCCGTCCGTTCGAGGACGCCGTTCAGCCACCGGGCGGTGGACTCGATGCGGAACAGCGTGCCGGAGAAGTCGAACATGACGCCCTTGATCATGACGCCCAGCATGGCCGTGCCGTGGGACGCCGGACAAGGGCAGGCCCGGCAGCACGGGAGGAGTGCCGAACCTCCGCCGGTCCTGGTCCCCGGCGGACCGGAGGTTCGGACCGGCGGAGGTTCGGACCGGCGGAGGTTCGGACCGGCGGAGGTTCGGACCGGCGGAGGTTCGGACCGGCGGAGGTTCGGACCGGCGGAGGCCCGCCTCAGCGGGCGGAGCCGAAGTCCTGGGTCCAGTAGTCGCCGGGCTGGGCCAGGCCGACGCCTATCTCCTTGAAGGAGCAGTCCAGGATGTTGCGCTTGTGGCCGGGGCTGGACATCCAGCCGGCCATGACGCTCTCGGGGGTGCCGTAGCCGTAGGCGACGTTCTCGCCGTACGAGGACCAGGTGTACCCGGCGCGGGTGATCCGCTGGTCCGGGGAGGAGCCGTCGGAACCGGTGTGGGACATGGTGCGGTGGGCCGCCATGTCCTCGCTGTGGGCCTGGGCGGCGGCGGTGAGGCGGGCGTTCACCGCGAGCGGGGCGCAGCCGGCCTTCTTCCGCTCGGCGTTGACGAGGGTGACCACGCGGGCGGTGGGGCCGGAGGGCGCGGTGGCGGTCGGCGTGGCGGGGGCGGAGGTGGCCGGGGCGGAGGGCTTCGCGGGGGCCGTGGCCGGGGCGGAGGGCTTCGCGGGCGCTGGGGTGGCGGTCGCGGAGGGCTTCGCCGGGGCCGGGGTGGCCGGGGCGGAGGACGCGGCGGGGGCGGACGTGCTCGGTGCGGCGGGGGCGGACGTGCTCGGCGCGGCGCTCCGACCGGGCCGGGCGTGCCTGCGCCAGGCGTCCTCGTGTCCGGTCCGGTAGTGCCCGGCCCATGGCCGTCCCTGCTGCCCGGCCCGCTGCTGACCGGCACCGGCCTGCTGCGGTGCGGTGCGGGCGACGGGGGCGGCGCGGTCGTACCGCGGGGCCCCCTGGCCGTCCGCGCCTCCGGTGTCGCAGGCGAGCGCGACCGTGGGGGCGCCCACCGCGACCGCCGCGAGGACGGCGATGGCCGTGTTGCGGCGGCGGTTGCTCCTGCGGTGCTTCGTCATGGGTGACCTCGTTCGGTGGTGCGGCGTACGGCGTGCGGCGCCCCTCGGGGCCCGGTCATTGTGGGAAGGCCGTCCGGGCGGCGGCAAAGCCGTCCGGTACTACGCGGGTCCGTAGGCCGGGCCGGGCCTTGCGGCGGCCCCGGGCGGCGTGCGGGGCCCGCCGGGCCCGCCCCCGCGCCGGATCCGACGCCGCGTCAGGCGTGCCGCACGGAGCGGGCGGCGGGAGAAGGGCGGGGAACGGCCGCGGGCACGGTCCGGCACCCGCCGACCCATGTCCGTTTCGCTCCGTTACGGGGTTTTATGCCGCCCCTGGCCGTCCACTACGGCGCCTCGTGGAGGATCCGGAGCCCTGTGACCGACCTCACGGCACCGGGGTGGCGGGCGGCGACGCCCGGCCGCGGTTTGGCGGGGGGTGCGGCGGTACGTAGAGTTCCGGCGGAGAACGGCAGGATCGGGCGAGCGAGGAAAGCGGCACCGGGGATGACGGCGAGCATGGAGGGCCTGGGCACGACGGTGCCGCCGGCGAGGTCCGCGACCGGGGGCGCCCCGGCGGAGGGCACCCTGCCCGGGGACGGCGCGGCCAGGGGCGGCGCAGCGGACACGGTGCCCGCAGGGGCGGCCACCGGAACCGCGGGCGCCCCGGACACGGACGTCCCGGACACGGGCACGCCGGACACGGACGTCCCGGGCATCGACCCGGCGCGCATGGCCGTCTGCCTCGGCGTCCTGGAGGAGCTGGACCGGCTGCCGCTCGACCACCCGGACGCGGTCGCGGTCCGCCGGGCCACCTCGGGCCTGTACCGGCTGGTGAAGCAGCGCCGCCGCCAGGAGCGGCGGGCGGCCAAGACCGACCACGACCGCGCGGTCACCGAGGCGACCGCGACCGGCGCGGCCGGCCGCATCGACGACGAGACGCAGGGCCTGCCGCTCACCAGCAGCACCGCCGGCGAGATCGCCGGCGTGCTCCGGCGCCCCCGCTCCTGCTACATATGCAAGCAGCGGTACACGGAGGTGGACGCGTTCTACCACCAGCTGTGCCGGACGTGCGCGGCGGAGAACCGCGCCCGCCGCGACGCGCGGACGGACCTCACCGGACGCCGGGCGCTGCTGACCGGCGGCCGCGCCAAGATCGGCATGTACATCGCGCTGCGGCTGCTCCGCGACGGCGCCCACACCACCATCACCACGCGCTTCCCCAACGACGCGATCCGCCGCTTCACGGCGATGCCGGACAGCGCGGAGTGGCTGCACCGCCTGCGGATCGTCGGCATCGACCTCCGCGACCCGGCACAGGTGGTCGCCCTGGCCGACTCGGTGAGTGCCCAGGGTCCGCTGGACATCCTGATCAACAACGCCGCGCAGACGGTGCGCCGCTCGCCGCGGGCGTACGAGGAGCTGATCGCCGCCGAGTCCGCGCCGCTGCCGGCCGGCGAGCTGCCCGAGTCGGTGGTGCTGGGCCGGTTCGGCCCCGGCAGCCACCCCGCGCTGCCCGGTCCGCGGCGCCCGGAGCAGGGCGGCCTGACCCCGGAGGCGATCACCGCGCTCGCGCTGACCAGCGGTTCGGCCTCCCTCGCCCGCATCGAGGCGGGCACCGCGGTGGACGCGGGCGGCCTGGTGCCGGACCTGGACGCGGCCAACAGCTGGAGCCAGCGGGTGCACGAGGTGGACCCGCTGGAGCTGCTGGAGGTGCAGCTCTGCAACGTGACCGCGCCGTTCGTGCTGGTCAGCCGCCTGCGCGCCGCACTCGCCGCGTCGCCGGCCCGCCGGACGTACGTGGTGAACGTGTCGGCGATGGAGGGCCAGTTCAGCCGCGGCTACAAGGGCCCGGGGCACCCGCACACCAACATGGCCAAGGCCGCGCTCAACATGCTGACCCGCACCAGCGCCGAGGAGATGTTCACCGACGGCATCCTGATGACGAGCGTGGACACCGGCTGGATCACCGACGAGCGCCCGCACCCGGACAAGATGCGCCTCGCGGACGCCGGTTTCCACGCCCCGCTGGACCTGGTGGACGGCGCGGCGCGCGTCTACGACCCGGTCGTCCGCGGCGAGCAGGGCGAGGACCTGTACGGCTGCTTCCTCAAGGACTACGCCCCCCACCCCTGGTGACGTGGGGGCCCCGGTGCCGCCGGGCGTCGCCGCCCCCGCGCGGGGCCCCCGGCGGCAGCAGGAGCGGGCGCCGCGGTGCGGTACGGGGCCGGACCACGGGGTCGCGGTGCGGGGCCGGCGCCCCGGGGCCGGGTCTCGGGTCCCGGGCCCTGGGGCGGGACGGCCCCGCGCGGTGGTCAACGAGGGCGCGGCGGCGAGGACACCGCCTCCCCGGTCAGGGGGTCGCCGCCAGGCCGCCCGCCCGCTGTGCCGGGGTGGTCAGCCCTGCGGCCCGTCCTTCCTGTGCGGCGTCCCGGCTGGTGACGCCGGCGGCTGCGCCCGCGCACTCCACGGGCGGGGAACCAGGCGGACAGCTGCGCCGGGAACTCCGCGCCGCAGGCGCCGGGAGCCACGGGACTGCGGAGACGGCTGGGCCGTCACGAGAACGCCGCCGCCGGGAACACCTGCCGAGGCGGGCCGACACGACCCAGGACCCGGGCATCGTCCCGAACCGCATGACGGCGACCTGCACGGTCGAACGCGGCTGCGCGACGCAGGCCCGCGACCTCCTGGCCGGCCACCGGCCCACGCTGCCCGAGCAGGGGCCGGCGACCGACGGGTCCGCCACCGTCCGGCATGCGGAGGACGAGCACGGTCCGTTCTCCGGCGGGATCGTCGCGCGGGCGGACCCGACGCGGCCACCCGGGCCTCACCACCGCGGACTCCGCCGGGAGGGGCTGGTGGCCGGCGACCGACGGAGGGGGTGGTACGGGGAGGACCGGAGCGCGCCGTTCGTCCTGGAGGTCGCCCGTCGGTACGACCAGCAGGGGCCCGGCGCGGCATACCGCAACGACGCCGTGAGCGCGATCGGGCAGGACGCCTTCCGCTCCGCCGAGGGCCGCGGCGGGCGCCCGGCCGGCGCGTGGCTGTGAGCGGAGGAGCTGCGCGTCGACCGCCACGGCCCGCGGGAGCGACCTGCTCCGGGCCGACCGGCCGGTCCGCCGCCTCCCCGCGGGCGGCCACGGCCGACCGGTCCTCGGCAGCCCCGCCCTGCAGTGCCTCCTGCCCCGCAGCGCTCCGCTCCCACCCGCCCGGCGAACCGGGCGGCGCACCCCGCACCGCTCAGGAGCAGAGAACGACGTGAACGACATCCCCGCCCCCTCCTCGCCGGGCAGCTGGTGGCCGCCCTCCGGGACAACGCCGTGGAGGGGGCGCGCCGAGACCGAGAAGCGCTACCTGCGGAGCGGGCTGGACCACATCGGCGTGCCGCTGCCGGCCATGCGCGGGGCCGTGCGGTCCTTTGTCCGCGCCCGCCCGCGACTCCGACGCTGCGCCTGCGCGGGGAGTGGCTCGGGCGGGCGGACCTCGGCTACGACCGGCTGCAGGGCGTCCACCTGCCCCCCCCCCCCCCCCCCCCCCCCCCCCCCCCGCGCCCCCCCCCCCCCCCCCCCCCCCCCCCCCCCCCCCCCCCCCCCCCCCCCCCCCCCCCCCCCCCCCCCCCCCCCCCCCCCCCCCCCCCCCCCCCCCCCCCCCCCCCCC
>NZ_JAJLRA010000022.1:88774-105967 GCF_020991365.1 Streptacidiphilus sp. ASG 303 | reverse complement strand
CGGCTGCCGGAACCCCGTCGGGGTTCCGGCAGCCGGCGTTTCCGGGGCGGCCGGCGTTTCCGGGGCGGCCGGCGTTTCCGGGGCGGCCGGCGTTTCCGGGGCGGCCGGCGTTTCCGGGGCGGCCGGCGTTTCCGGGGCGGCCGGCGTTTCCGGGGCGCCCGGCGTTTCCGGGGCGCCCGGCGTTTCCGGGGCGGCCGGCGTCGGCGGGGGCGGCCGCCGGGTCCGGACACGAAGAACCGCGGGTCCGCACGCCCGGGGGGAGGGGCGTGCGGGCCCGCGGCGGCCCGGGGGTTCCCGGAGGGGGGTGCCGGAGGGGTTCCCGGGCGGTCTGCGAGGCCGTCAGCCGAGGTCGTCCCGCGTGACCTGGCGCTCCTCCACGAGCCACCGGCCGTCGCGGCGCACCAGCCGGTCCTCGCACAGCGTGCTGGCCCGGATGACGGACTGTCCGCCGCGCGGCGTCTCGATCACCAGGGCGTAGCACCGGGCGTGGAGGTCGTCCTCGGCGCACTGCTCCAGCGACACCATGCCCAGCCAGTGCCGGCGCTGGACGCCCTTGGCGGCGTACTCGTCGCTCGCGGCGCGGACGGCGGCCGCGATGGTCGCCCGGCCCCGGGCGGGCTGCGGGTGCGCGTTGGCCGCGAAGACCCCGTCCTCGGTGAAGGTCTCGGCCCACTCCTCGGCCCGGCCGCTGTCGAGGAGCTGCATCTGCTGGGCGTAGAACTGCTGGACCTGCTGGTAGAGCCCGGCGGTGTCGGCTACGGGCGGGTGCTCCGTCACGGTCATGGCGGCTTCCTCTGTCTCGTGGGGCCCCGTGGGACCCCGTGCAACCGGCAGTGCACGGCCGAGCCTCGTCCGCGCGGCTCGGGCCGGGCTCGGACGCCGCTGGACGCCGGCGGGGCGGCGGGCGGTCCCTGTCCACCCGGGTTCGATCCCTGTTCGAGGGCGGTTCGGCAGGTTGTCGGCACCGAGGATCTTCGGCCGAGCACCGAGAGGAGCGGCACCATGCCGGACACGGAACAGCGGGTGGCCCTGGTCACCGGGGGCACCAGCGGGATCGGGCTGGCGGTGGCCAGGGGGTTGGCGGGAAGCGGCTTCCGGGTCTTCGTCTGTGCGCGGAGCGCCGACGCGGTGGAGCTCACCGTCAAGGAGCTCCGGCAGGAGGGCCTGGAGGCCGACGGCGCCGCCGCCGACGTGCGCCGCCCGGAGGACGTGCGCGCGCTGGTGGCGGCGGCGGTCGAGCGCTGGGGCCGGATCGACGTGCTGGTCAACAACGCGGGCCGGAGCGGCGGCGGGGTGACCGCGGAGATCGCCGACGAGCTCTGGTACGACGTGATCGACACCAACCTCAACAGCGTCTTCCTGATGACCCGCGAGGTGCTCAACGCCGGCGGCCTGCAGGAGCGCGGCTGGGGCCGGATCGTCAACATCGCCTCCACGGGCGGCAAGCAGGGCGTGGTCCTGGGCGCCCCCTACTCGGCCTCCAAGCACGCGGTGGTCGGCTTCACCAAGGCCCTCGGCCTGGAGCTCGCGAAGACCGGGGTCACCGTCAACGCGGTCTGCCCCGGCTACGTGGAGACCCCGATGGCCCAGCGGGTCCGGCAGGGGTACGCCGCGGCGTACGGGACCTCGGAGGAGGCGATCCTCGAGCGCTTCCAGACCAAGATCCCGATGGGCCGCTACTCCACCCCCGAGGAGGTGGCGGGCCTGGTCGGCTACCTGGCCACGGACACCGCCGCCTCCATCACCGCTCAGGCGCTCAACGTCTGCGGCGGCCTCGGCAACTACTGAGCCCCCGCGACCCGCGAGAGGAAGGGTTCCCCATGTCCACGTCCACGTCCGCCCCCACGGAGCAGGCGCCCACGGAGTCCGCGCCCACGGAGCACCGCACGGTGCACAGCACCGCGGTGGCGGCGCCGGCCGAGGCGGTGTACGCGATCGTCGCCGACGCCGCGCGCTGGCCGCAGTACTTCTCCCCGAACATCCACGTCGAGCACCTGGAGCAGGGCCCGGGCAGCGAGCGCATCCGCATCTGGGCCACCGCCAACGGCGAGGTCCAGTCCTGGGTCTCCCGCCGGGAACTGGACCCCGGGGCGCTGCGGGTGACCTTCCGCCAGGAGGTCAGCCAGCCGCCGGTGGCCGCCATGGGCGGGGAGTGGACCGTCCGCCCGACCGGCGACGGCCACTGCCTCCTGGAGCTGCACCACGACTTCCGGGCGGTGGACGACGACCCCGCCGCGGTGGAGTGGATCAACGCGGCGCTGGACCGCAACAGCGCGGCCGAACTGGCCGGCATCCGGGAGCTCGCCGAGCTGGGCGACCGGCTGGACGAGCTGGTCTTCAGCTTCGAGGACACCGTGCACGTCGCGGGCTCGGGCGCGGACGTCCTCGCCTTCCTCGACCGCGCCGACCTGTGGCCGGAGCGGCTGCCGCACGTCGCCCGGCTCGACCTGCGGGAGGAGGTGCCGGGCCTGCAGCTGATGTCCATGGACACCCGGGCCGCGGACGGCTCGGTGCACACCACCGAGTCGGTGCGGGTGGTCCTCGGACCGGACCGGATCGTCTACAAGCAGACCGTGGTCCCGGCGCTGATGTCGGCGCACACCGGCAGCTGGACCGTCACCCCGGCCGGCGACGGGGTCGACGTCACCTCCCGGCACACCGTCACCGTCCGCCCCGAGGCGGTGGAGCGGGTCCTCGGCGAGGGCCGCACCGTCGCCGACGCCCGCGCCTACATCCATCGGGCGCTGAGCACCAACAGCGGCACCACGCTGCGGCACGCCCGGAACTTCGCGGAGGCCCTCCGTGGCTGACCGGCTGCCGGCCGCGGCAGGCCTGCCGGAGCTCCCGGCCCGGCTCGACGGGCTGCTCGCCGAGGCCGCCGCGGCCCACCCCGACCGGACCGCCCTGGCCGGCGTCGGCCGCCCGCTGGACTACGCCGCCCTCGACCGGCGGGTCTCGGAGGTCGCCGCCGCGCTGGACCGGCTGCCGGAGGGGGCGCCGCCCGGCGGCACGGTGGCCGTCGCCTCGGTGCTGCACCCGGACTTCGCGGTGGCCTACTACGCCGTGGCGCGCGCCGGCCGGGTGGTGGCGGTCGTCAACCCGCTGCTGCGCGAGGAGGAGCTGGTCCACGTCCTCGGGCTCTGCGAGGCGCGGGTGCTGTTCGCCGACGCCGCGCTGGACCGGCGGCTCGCGGCGGTCCGGGAGCGGCTGCCCGCCCTGCGCCGGGTGGTGCTGATGGCGGGCACCTCCGAGGACGCGCCCGGGGACGCGCCCGGGGACCGGCTCACCCTGGACGGCCTCGCCGGGCAGCGGCCGGACCCGGTGCGGAACGGCGCCGCCCCCGGGGACGTCGCCTGCGTCCAGTTCACCAGCGGGACCACCGGCCGGCCCAAGGGGGTGCGGCTGACCCACCGGAACCTGGTGGTCAACGCGGCCCAGATCGCCCAGGCGCACCGGCTGGACGGCGGCTCGGTGACCGTCAACCACCTGCCCACCTTCCACCCCATGCACCTCAACTCGGCGGTGCGGGCCGGCGCCACCCAGGTGCTGTGCGCCGCCCCGGAGCCGTCGGCCGCGGTGGCCGCGGCCGACGAGCACGGCGCCACCCACCTGTACAGCCTGCCGGTGCGGCTGGCCCGGCTGGCCGCCGGGCCCGCGCCGGACGGCCCGTCCCTCCGCACGGTGGCCAGGATCGCCTCCGGCGGCTCGGCGCTCCCCCCGGCCGCCGCCCGCCGGCTCACCGAGCGCTTCGGCGTCCCGGTGTTCCAGGGCTACGGCCTGGCGGAGACCTCCCCGCTGACCCACAGCGACGACCCGGACCACCCCGTCCACGGCTCGGTCGGGCGGCCGGTCGCGGGCACCGAGTGCCGGGTGGTCGACGTCGACACCCGGGCGGTGCTGCCGCCCGGCGCCGTGGGCGAGGTGCAGCTGCGCGGCCCCCAGGTGATGAAGGGCTACCTCGGGGGCCCCGACGGCACCGGCCTGGAGCCCGACGGCTGGCTCACCACCGGGGACGTCGGACGGGTCGACGAGGAGGGCCGGCTGTTCCTGGTGGACCGGCTCAAGGACGTCTTCAAGTGCGACAACTTCCTGGTCGCGCCCTCCGAGGTCGAGCAGGCGCTGCTGCGGCACCCGCTGGTCCGCGAGGCGGTGGTGGTGGACCTGCCCGACGGGTTCGGCGGCGCGGTGGCGGGTGCCCTGGTGGTGCTGCGGCCGCCGGCGGGGGCGCCTGCCGGGGCGTCCGCCGGGGGCGCCGCGGAGGTGCCCGCCGGGGCGCTGCCCGAGGTGCTGGCCGAGGTGCTGGCCGAGGTCAACGAAGGGCTTCCCTACTACCAGCAGGTCAGGTACGCCGAGGCGGTGGACGGCATCCCCCGCTCCGGCAACGGCAAGATCCAGCGCCGCGTGCTGCGCGACGCCCTCGCCGCCCGGACGGCCGACGGCCGCCCCCCGCTCCCCCTCACCGAAAGGTCAGCGATGTCCGCACCGCTCTTCACCGTGGTCAACACCTTCACCCTCAAGCGCGGCGAGGACGCCGAGGAGTTCGAGCGCCGCTTCCTGGAGCACGTCCGGTGGATGCGCGCCCAGGAGGGCTTCCACTCCCACCAGGCCGTCCGCCGTGCCGACGCGCCCGGCGTCTACGTGAACCTCGGCTGGTGGACCTCCGCCGAGGACTTCCAGAAGGTGCTGGCCAGCGAGGTCTTCCAGCGGCACGCCGCGGAGTTCCACGAGATCGTCGACGTCGACGCGGACCCCTCGATGGGCGCCGTCCGGGTCGACGGCGGCACCGTGCCCACCGAGGGCCGGCCGTTCGTCCTGGTCGAGTACTTCACCGTGACCGGCGACGCCGCGGAGTTCGAGCGGGCCTTCCGGGCGTACGCGCAGGCCGCGGCCCGGGGCGCCGGCTTCGGCCACACCGACCTGGCCCGCTCGCTGTTCAAGCGCCCCGGCGGCTGGACCGCCGCGACCTGGTGGGGCAGCGAGGAGGCCTGCCGCGAGGCCCGGTCCGGCCCGGAGTACGCGGCGGTGCTGGCCCAGGCCGAGGTCGAGCCGGTGGTGGCGGCGCCGGTCGCGGGCAACCGGGCCGACCGGGCCGTGGCGGTCTGAGCCCGCGGCCGGGGCGAGGAGAGGAGGCAGCCCGGTGGCTGCGCAAGAGGTCCGCACGGACGTCTGCATCGTCGGGGCCGGGCCGGCCGGCATGGTGCTGGCCCTGCTCCTGCTGAGGTCGGGGGTCCGGGTGGCCGTCGTGGAGCGGTCCCGGACGCACCAGCGCGAGTTCCGCGGGGAGATCCTGCAGCCCGGGGCGATGGCGCTGCTGGACGACCTGGGCGTGCTCGCCGGGGCCCGGGCCCGGGGCGCCCTGGAGCACTCCCGGTTCCGGCTGGTCGAGCAGGAGCGGGTGCTGCTGGACATCGACTACCGGGCCCTCCCCGGGCCCCACGACCACCTGCTCAGCATCCCGCAGGCGCACGTCCTGGACGAGCTGCTGCTGCACTGCGAGAAGTACGAGGGCTTCACCTGGCTCAGCGGGTTCCGGGTGGGCGGGCTGGTCCGCGAGGGCGGCCGGGTCGCCGGGGTCACCGCGGACGGCCCGGACGGCGGCCGCACCGTGCTGGCCCACTGCGTGGTGGGCGCGGACGGCCGGTTCTCCAAGGTCCGCCGGCTCGCGGGGATCGGCGCCGGCCGCAACGACGCCTTCGACCTCGACGTGCTCTGGTTCAAGCTCTCCACGGACGGCGCGCCGCCCGGCGGGGCCGCCGGCCGGGACGTCCGCGTGTACCGGGCGAGCGGCAGCCCGGTGCTGGTCTACGCGTCCTGGCCGGACCGGCTGCAGATCGGCTGGACCCTGCCGCACAAGGGCTACCGGCAGGCCGTCGCGGGGGGCCTGGAGCAGCTCAGGGAGCAGCTCGCCGCCGCCGTCCCCCCGTACGCCGGGCTGATCCGGGAGCAGGTCACCTCCCTGCGCGACCTCAGTCTGCTGGACGTCTTCTCCGGACGCGCCGACCGCTGGGCAGACCACGGCCTGGTGCTGATCGGGGACGCCGCGCACACCCACAGCCCGATCGGCGCGCAGGGCATCAACCTGGCGGTGCAGGACGCGGTCCTGCTGCACCCGCTGCTGGTCTCCTCGCTGGCCGCCGGCGACGCGAGCCGGGAGTTCCTCTCCGCCTACGAGCGCCGTCGCTCCCCCGGCATCGCCTCGGCCATGCGCCTGCAGGCCGTCCAGAGCAAGGCCATGCTGTCGACCGGCCGCTTCGCCACCCGGGTCCGCCCGAGGCTGGCGGCGGCGGTGCGGCACACCCCGCTCCACCGCGCGGTGCTGCGGCGCATCGCGTACGGGGACCCGCGGATCCGGATCGCCCGCGAGTGCTTCCGCTGATCCGCCCGGGATCCCGGCCGGCGGCCTGCCCGACCCCTCGGGGTCGGGCAGGCCGCCGGCGCGTCCGGACGGCGCGGCCCCGGTCGAGCGCGCCGACAGCGGCGTCCGAGGAATCCTCGACCGGACCCGCCCATGGTCTCCCTGTCCGACAGGGGTGCCACGGTGCACACCACGACGGTGAGAAGAGGACCGATGAAGGCTCTGGTCTTGTCCGGCGGTACCGGAACCCGCCTGCGACCCTTCAGCTACTCGATGCCCAAGCAGCTCATACCGATCGCCAACAAGCCGGTGCTCCAGCACGTCCTGGAGAACATCCGCGACCTGGGGGTCTCGGAGGTCGGCATCGTCGTCGGCGGGCGCGAGACGGAGATCGCCGCCGCGGTGGGCGACGGGTCCCGGCTTGGCCTGCGGATCACCTACCTGCGCCAGGAGCAGCCGCTCGGCCTGGCCCACTGCGTCTCGCTGGCCCGGGGGTTCCTCGGCGAGGACGACTTCGTGATGTACCTCGGCGACAACATGCTCCCGCAGGGCGTGGCCGCCGCCGCGGAGGAGTTCCGGGCCCTGCGCCCGGCCGCCCAGGTGGTGGTCCGCAAGGTGGCCGACCCCCGCGCCTTCGGCGTGGCCGAGGTGGCGGCCGACGGCCGGGTCTCGCGGCTGGTGGAGAAGCCGGCGCAGCCCCGCAGCGACCTGGCGCTGATCGGCGTCTACTTCTTCACCCCCGCCGTCCACCGGGCGGTCGGCTCCATCGCGCCCAGCAGGCGCGGCGAGCTGGAGATCACGGACGCGATCCAGTGGCTGGTCCTGCAGGGCGCCGAGGTCCGGGCGCACGAGTACCAGGGCTACTGGAAGGACACCGGCAGGGTGGAGGACGTCCTGGAGTGCAACCGGGAGCTGCTGGACGGCGTGGAGCGCTCGGTGCTGGGCGAGGTCGACGACGACAGCCTGCTGGTGGGCGCGGTGGTGCTGGAGCCCGGCGCCCGCGTGGTGCGCTCGGTCATCCACGGCCCGGCGGTGGTCGGGGCGGACAGCGTGGTGGAGGACAGCCACATCGGCCCGCACACCTCGATCGGCCGCAACTGCACGCTCTCCGGGACCCACCTGGAGTACTCGATCGCCCTGGACGGCGCGACCGTCTCCCAGGTGCGCGGCCTGCACGGGTCGCTGCTCGGCCGCTCGGCCGCGGTCACCACCGCCGACCTGGGCAGCCACCACCGCCTGGTGGTCGGCGACCACACCCGGGTGGAGGTCGCCGCATGAGGCTCCTGGTCACCGGCGCCGCCGGCTTCATCGGCTCGCACTACGTCCGCACGCTGCTCGACGGCGGCTACCCGGGGTACGAGGACGCCCGGGTCACCGTGGTCGACAAGCTCACCTACGCGGGCTGCCGGGAGAACCTCCCGCCGGCCCACCCGCGGCTGGAGTTCGTCCAGGGGGACGTCTGCGACCTGCCGCTCCTCCTCGACCTGCTGCCGGGGCACGACGCGGTCGTGCACTTCGCCGCCGAGTCGCACGTCGACCGGTCGCTGGAGTCGGCCGCCGAGTTCGTCCGCACCAACGTCGGCGGCACCCAGACGCTGCTCGACGCCTGCCTGCGCACCGGCGTGCAGCGGGTGGTGCACGTCTCCACCGACGAGGTGTACGGCTCGATCACCGAGGGCTCCTGGACCGAGGAGTGGCCGCTGCAGCCCAACTCGCCGTACGCGGCGTCCAAGGCCGCCTCCGACCTCGTCGCCCGCGCCTACTGGCGGACTCACGGGCTGGACGTCTCGATCACCCGCTGCAGCAACAACTACGGCCCGTACCAGAACCCGGAGAAGCTCATCCCGCTCTTCGTCACCAACCTCCTGGAGGGCCTGGAGGTGCCGCTGTACGGCGACGGCTCCAACATCCGCGAGTGGCTGCACGTCGACGACCACTGCCGGGCCGTCCAGCTGGTGCTCACGCGGGGACGGGCCGGCGAGGTCTACAACGTGGGCGGCGGCAACGAGCAGACCAACCGCCGGATCACCGAGCTGCTGCTGGAGCTGTGCGGCGCGGACCGGGACCGGATCCGCCCCGTCGCCGACCGCAAGGGCCACGACCTGCGCTACTCGCTGGACGACGGCAAGATCCGCGAGCAGCTCGGCTACGCGCCGCGGATCCCCTTCGACGAGGGGCTGGCGGCGACCGTCGCCTGGTACCGGGACAACCCGGGCTGGTGGAAGGCCCTCAAGCACCGCGAGGAGCAGCGATGACCGACGTGCGACGGACCGGGGAGGGGACCGGGCCGCAGGTCCTCGTGGTCGGCGCGGGCCCGGTCGGCCTCACCGCCGCCCACGAGCTGGCCCGGCACGGCGTCCGGGTGCGGCTGGTGGACGCGGCGCCCGGCCCGGCCCGGACCAGCAGGGCGCTGGCCACCCACGCCAGGACCCTGGAGACCTACGACCAGATGGGGGTGCTCGGCGGGCTGCTGCCCCGCGGGCAGCGGGTGGAGCACTTCACCCTGCACCAGAACGGCCGCCGCCTGGTGCGCTTCGACACCGACTACAGCCGGCTGCCGACCCGGTTCCCCTTCACCCTGATGGTGGACCAGGTGGTGACCGAGGAGGTGCTGCGCACCGCGGCCGCCCGCCGCGGGGTGGAGCCCGAGTGGGGGGTGTCCCTGGAGGGCTTCGAGGACCGCGGCTCCGAGGTGGCGGTCCGGCTGCGCCACCCGGACGGCACGGTCGAGGAGACGGCGGCCGGATGGCTGGTCGGCTGCGACGGCGGCCACAGCACCGTCCGCAGGCAGCTCGGCCTGCCCCTGGTCGGCGAGAGCAGCGAGACCTGGCTGATCGCCGACGCGGTCGTCGACTGCGACCTGCCGCGGGACAGCATCCACTGGATGCGCACCCGCGCCGGCACGGTCATGCTGGTGCCCTTCCCCGACCCGGGCAAGTGGCGGCTGCTGGACACCGCCGACGTCTCCTACGACGGCGACGACGAGGCGGTGGCCCGGCGCTTCGCGGCGAAGATCGAGGCCGGGACCGGCCGGCCGGTCCGCGTCTCCGCGCCGAGCTGGGTCTCGGTCTTCACCATCCAGCAGCGCATGATCCCCACCATGCGCTCGGGGCGCTGCTTCGTCGCCGGCGACGCCGCCCACGTGCACAGTCCGGCCTCCGGCCAGGGGATGAACACCGGCGTCCAGGACGCCTTCAACCTGGCCTGGAAGCTCGCGGCGGTCCTCCACGGCACCGCCGGGGAGGAGCTGCTGGACAGCTACGGAACCGAGCGGGTGCCGGTCGGGGCCGCGCTGCTGAGGTCCACGCGGTTCGCCACCGTGCTGGTCCAGCTGCGCAGCCGCCTCGCCGCGGCGGCGCTGCGCGGGGTCTTCACCGTGGTCAGGTCGCTGCCCCCGCTGAAGTCCAGGATCCAGCGCAAGATCATGGGCGGGATGTCCGCCCTGGACCTGCGCTACGACGGCAGCCCGGTGACCCTGCCCGCGGCGGCCGCGGCGCAGCCCGCCCCGGGCGGCCGCGCGGCCCGGGTGACCGGGGAGACGCTGGCCCGGTCGGAGGGCTGGCGCCGGCTGGTCGCCGAACTCCGCGAGCCCGGCTGGCTGCTGCTCGCCTTCGCACCGTACGGCGGCGCCGCCCTGGACCGGATCGCCGACGCGTACCGGTCGGGCCTGCGGGTCCGCGTGGTGCCGTCCGGCACCGGGAGCGCGGCGGTCGGGCCCGGCACCCTCGCCGATCCCGGCGGGATGCTGGCCGACGGGCTCGGTGCGGGCCCCGGCGACTGGCTGCTGGTCCGGCCGGACGGCTACGTCGCGGCACGCGGCGGCCCGGCCGGCGGTCCGGGCCCCGAGGCGGCGCTCACCGCCCTCGGCCTGCGGCCGTCGCCCGCGGAGGCCCCGCGGCCCGTCGCCCCGGGCGTGGGCGGCGGCCGGGGGGAGGAGCTCTGATGGGCGGGCTCACCGACCGGGTCGTGCTGATCAGCGGAGCCGCCGGCGGGCAGGGCGCGGCCACCGCCCGCCGCTTCGTCGAGGAGGGCGCCCGGGTCGTGCTGGGCGACGTCGACGAGCGGGTCGGCAAGGTCGCCGAGGCGCTCGGCGACGCGGCCGCGGGCGTCCGCCTGGACGTCCGCGACCCGGAGTCCTGGGCGGCCGCCGTCGCCTGCGCCACCGGGCGCTGGGGCCGGCTCGACGGACTGGTCAACAACGCGGGCGTGCTCCACCAGGCGCCGCTGGAGGCGACCCGGCCCGAGGACTACCTGCGGGTGGTCGAGGTCAACCAGCTCGGCGTCTTCCTGGGGATGCGGGCCGCGGTCCCGGCACTGCGGGCGGCCGGCGGCGGAACGGTCGTCAACATCGCCTCGGTGAACGCGCTGCAGGGCGTGCCGCTGCTCACGGCCTACTGCGCCTCCAAGCACGCCGTGATCGGCATGACCAGGGTCGCGGCGCTGGAGCTGGGCCGGGACGGCATCCGCGTCAACGCGGTCTGCCCCGGGGTGGTGGCCACCGAGATGACCGGCGGCATGCCCGAGCGGATCGAGCGGCGCCTGCTGGAGGAGATCCCGGCCGGCCGCTTCGGCCGCTCCGAGGAGGTCGCCGCGCTGACCCTCTTCCTGAGCGGCCCGGACTCGTCGTACTGCTCCGGCGGGGTCTTCGTGGCCGACGGCGGCTGGACGGCCGGCTGACCGTCCGCCGCAGCGCACAGCCGCACACGTGATTCCACACCACAGGGGAGAACCGAGATGAACGAGGTCCAGAACAACGGCGCCACGCCGCTCGCCGTGGTGGCGGTCTTCCGGTTGAAGGGGGACGCCGCCGAGTTCGAGCAGCTGCTGGCGGAGCAGGGCGAGCTGATGCAGGCCGACGCGGGGTTCCGGTTCGGGATCCTCGCCAGGTCGGCGGAGTCGCCGGACACCTACGTCAACATCGCCTGGTGGCGGGACTCCGTCTCCTACCTGACGGTGGTCCGCTCGTACGCCTTCGCCTCCCGGGCCATGAGCGGCATCGGCCGGCTCGCGGACACCCGGATCGACCGGCTGGCCGCGCTGGAGCCCGACGGCACCCTGCTGCCCGCCGACGGCGCGGAGCAGGGGCTGCTCGAACTGGCCGCCTTCGACCTGCCGGAGGACGCGGACCGGGCCGGGTTCGAGCAGCGGCTCTCCGGGCAGGCCGCGTCGCTGGCGGCCCGCGACGACGTCGCCCAGGTCGCCCTGGCCCGCTCGCTGGTCCGGCCGGGCGGCTACACCGCCCTGTCCTGGCGGACCGCCGACGGGCCGGCGGCGGACGACTGGCCTGCCTGGGCCGCCGGGCAGGAGACCGGCCGCTACCGGGTGGTCTCGGTGGTCGCGCCGGTGGCGGTCTGACCCTGGTCCGGGCGGCGGGTCAGGCGGGGCCGTCCTCGGCGAGCCGCTCCAGGACCGGCACCAGCTGCGCCGGGGCCGGAAGCTGGCGCATGCCCTCCTGGAGCTTGCGCGCGCCCGCCGCGTACCCCGGGTCGTCGAGCAGCTCCCGCAGCGCCGCGCGGACCGCCCCGCTGTCGTCCTGGGCGGCCGGGTCGTCCAGGGTGATCCCGGCCCCGCACGCGGCGATCCGGTCGCCGACCACGAAGGTGTCCAGGTGTCCGGGCAGCACCAGCTGCGGGAGTCCGAAGGCGGTCGCCGTCAGCTGGGTGCCGGACCCGCCGTGGTGCACCACCGCCGTGCAGCGGTCCAGCACCAGGTCGAGCGGGACCGGGTCGACGATCCGCACCGACCGCGGCACCGGCCCGACCCGGTCCCGGAAGGCGGCCGGCACGGTGACGACGGCCTCGGCCCCGTCCAGGCCGTCGAACGCCTCGACGATCCGGTGCAGCAGCGGCATGCCGTTCATGGCCAGGGTGAGCTGCCCGAGCGAGACGCAGACCCGGTGGCCCTCGGGCGGGGTCAGCGCCCAGTCGGGGAGGATGCCGGCGCCGTTGCTGGGGATGTACCGGACCGGCTCGCCCGGCGTCACCTCCGGGTCCTGGAAGCCGGGCGGGCAGGGGTCGAGCACCAGCGCGGGGTGCGGCAGCCCGTCGGGCAGGCCCAGCCGGGCGCAGACCCCCTGGAGCGGCCGCAGCCCGGCCCCGCGGGCGGCCTCGCCGACCGGGTCCACCCCCCAGCGGTGCTGCACCACGGGGACGCCGAGCACCCCGCCCACGATCAGCGCGCCGTAGTCCAGGCGGTCGGAGAGGACCAGGTCCGGCCGCCAGCCGCGGGCGAAGGCCAGGTAGCTGCCGACGGTGTAGCGGGTGTGCACGGTCCACGGCCGCAGCGCCGCCGCGAAGGCCGCGGGCCCCGGCCTGCCCTGGACCTCGATCGGGCGGCGGTCCGGCGGCAGCCCCAGGGCCATCAGCTCGGCCGCGTCGAAGGCCTCGCCGACGACGTGGCCGGACAGCCCCGCGGCCCGGGCGGCGTCCACCACGTCGGGCTGCCCCAGGACCAGGGTCTCGTGGCCGGCGGCGCGCAGTGCCCAGGCGAGCGGGACCAGCGGTGCGAAGTGGGTCGAGACGGGGGTGGTGATCAGGAGTACGCGCATCGGCGCTCCTCGGGTCGTAGGGGGACGGACGCCCGGGGCGGCGCGGCGGCGGGCCGGCGCGGCGGCCCGGGCCCGCCCAGCGTCCCGGGCCGCGGTGGAGAAGGCCTCGGGCCGCGTGCGAGCGGCGCGGCCGGCTTCCAGCCGTGTTCGAGCGGCGGTCGTCCGGCCGCTCCCACCCTGGGGCCACCAACGAAGGGGAGGGCACTCGACATGACCCCACCGGATCCCAGATGGAACCCACCGCCGCGGCCCTACCGGCGCGGGACCACGATGCTCGAGCTCTTCGACTGGTCCGCCCGGCGCTTCCCGGAGGCGGCGGCCATGGTCGACGGCTCCCGGCGCATCGGCTACCGGCAGCTCGACCTGGCCTCCGACGACTTCGCCGCCCGGCTGGAGGACGCCGGGGTGGGGCACGGCGACCTGGTCCCGCTCCTGCTGCCGCGGGGACCCGAGCTCGTGGTGGGCATGCTCGCGGTGCTCAAGCGCGGCGCCGCCTACGCGGCGCTCGACCCGCGCTGGCCCCGGGACCGGATCGCCGGGCTGCTGGACCAGCTGTCGGCGCGCGTCCTGGTCACCGCCGAGGCCGGCCCGTGGGCGGTCCCCGTGGCGGAGCCGCCGGGCGACCCGCGGCAGGCCCCTGCCTCGGGGCACCGCCGGCCCTCCCCGGTGCAGGTCGGCGGCGACGACGCCTGCTCGGTCTTCTTCACCTCCGGCACCAGCGGGGTCCCCAAGGCGGTCCTCTCCCCGCACCGGGGCGTGGCCCGGCTGTGGGACGACTGCGAGTTCTCCGACTTCGGCCCGGGATCGGCCATCGTCCAGGTGGCGCCGACCCCGTGGGACGGGTTCACCTACGACTGCTGGGGCGCCCTGCTCTGCGGCGGCACGGTGGTCTTCGCGGAGTCCCCGCTGCTGCCGGGGACGCTGCGGCGGCTGGTCGGGACCGAGGGGCTCACGCACGTCTTCGTCACCACGGCGGTCTTCCACCTGATCGTCGAGGAGGGCATCGGGGCCTTCGCCGGGCTGCGCAAGGTGATGGTCGGCGGCGAGAAGGTCTCCCCCGCCCACGTGCTGCGCTTCATGGAGGCGCATCCCGGCACCGGGATCTCCAACGTGTACGGCCCGGTGGAGTGCACCGTGATCGCCACCGAGCGGGTGCTCACCCGGGAGGACTGCGCCGACCCGGCCGGCCTGCCCCTGGGCCGCCCGCTGGCCAACACCGAGGTCCACGTGCTCGACGGCGACCGGGTCTGCGACGTCGACGAGGACGGGGAGATCTGCCTGGGCGGCGACGGCCTGGCCCTCGGCTACCTCCGGGACCCGGAGCTGACCGCCCGCAAGTTCACCGAGGTGGAGGTCGGCGGCCGCCGCACCCGGCTGTACCGCACCGGCGACCGGGGCCGGTGGAGCAGGGACGGCGTGCTGTACATCGGCGGGCGGCTGGACCGCCAGGTGAAGATGCGCGGCCTGCGGATCGAGCTGGAGGAGGTCGAGGCCTGCGCCGCCGGGGCGCCGGGCGTGGCCGACCCCGCCGTGGTCCCGGTCACCGGCGCCGACGGCGCCTGCACCGCACTGGGGCTGTTCTTCACCGGCCGGGGCCCCGGGGCGCCCGACGGGGCCGGGCTGCGCGCGTACCTCGAGGCCCGGCTGCCGGACTACATGGTGCCCGGCCGGATCGAGCGGCTGGACCGGCTCCCGCTGAACGCCAACGGCAAGGTCGACCGCGCCGCGCTCGCCGAGCGGGCCCGGGCGGCCAGGGCGGCGGAGGCCGGGGCCGTCGGGGCCGCCGGGGCCGCCGGGACGCCTGCGGATGCGGCGGAGCAGCGGGTGGCCGCGGCCTTCGCCGAGGTGCTCGGGGTGGACCGGGTGCCGGTCGGCGCTTCCTTCTTCGACCTGGGCGGCAGCTCGCTGGACGCGGCCCGGGTGTGCGCCCGGCTCGGCGGTCCCGACCTCCCGGTGGAGGCGGCCCAGCTCTACCGCACCCCCGACGTGCGCTCCCTCGCGGCCTGGCTGGAGGCCCACCGGACACCGGAGCGGGCCGCCGGGCCGGAGACCGCGCGCCGGGTCGGACTCACCTCCATGCAGGACCTCTTCCTGGTCCGCGACGAGAGCGACACGCTGCTCTGGCAGGTCGGCGGCGCCGTCGACCGGGCGGCGCTGCGGGCCGCCCTCGGCGACCTCCACCGCCGCCACCAGGGGCTGCACGCCCGCTACCGGTCGCTCGACGCGCCGGTCGCGCTGCTGCCCGAGGACCCCGGCGAGCCGGAGTTCCGCGAACTGCCTGCCGCCGATCCCGCGGAGGCGCGCGCCGCCGTGGAGGCGGCGCTGCGCGAGCCGCTGGACATCGCCGAGGGGCTGGTCTGGCGGGCGGCCGCGGCCGGCACCGCCGACGGCGGCACCCTGCTGGGGCTGACGGTCCACCACGTCGCCTTCGACCGGTGGTCGTCGGCCCTGATCACCGAGGACCTCGGCCGTGCGTACACCGCGCGCACCCAGGGCCGGGAGCCGGACTTCCCGGCGCCCGCGGCCGGCCTCGCCGAGGCCAACGCGGAGCACCGGCGCTACCTCGCCCTGGTGGACCTCGACGGGCAGCGCGCCTTCTGGCGCGACACCCTGCGCGGCCTGACCGAGCTCGCGGTCCCCGGCCGCCGCCGCAGCTGGGAGCCGACGGGGCCGCTCGCCGTCCACCGCACCGGCCTGGCCGGGGCGGGGTACGGCGCGGACGCCGAGCCCCCCGGCTTCGCGACGCTGTTCGCCGCCGTGGTCCGGGTGCTGCGGACCGTCACCGGGCAGCAGGACGTCGCCGTCGCCGTACCGGTGGCCCGGCGCGGCGGGCGGCTGATGGACGCCGCCGTCACCAACCGGGTCGACGTGCTGTGCCTGCGCGCCGCCCCGGACGGCGGCGGGCCGGAGCTGGCCCCGGCCCGGGCGGCGGAGATCGTCAACCGGGCCCTGGCCCACCAGGAGCTGCCGTTCCGGGAGGCCGCGATGGCGCTCGCCGAGGTCCAGGACGTGGGCCCGCTGCTCAACCTGCCGCTGTTCTCCGTGCACGACAGCCGTCCCGCGGAGCCGGCGCTGGCCGGGCTGCCGGTGAGGCGGCTGGAGCGGCCGGAGCTCCGGGGCGCCAACCAGCTGACGGTCGAGATCGACCTCAGGGCGGAGGACGGCCCTGAGGTGGTCGTCAGCGTCCGTACCGACGTGTTCCCGGCCGAGCTGGCGGAGCTGGTCGCCACCGGGTTCGTCCGGGCCCTGCGGACCGGCCGGGTGCCGGCCGGCAGCGGGACCCGAGGGTGAGGGGCCGGCCGTGCGCGTGATGTTCTGTGTCTCGGACTGGCCGGGGCACTGGTTCGCGATGGTGCCGACCGGCTGGGCCCTGCAGGCCGCCGGGCACGAGGTGCGGGTGGTGTGCGCGCCGTCCCAGGCGGCGCCGCTGACCCGCGCCGGGCTGACCCCGGTGCCGGTGCTGGACGGCTGGGACATGACGTTCCAGGCCCGGCTGCAGAACTACCTCAACGCCCGGGACGGGCTGTGGCCCTTCGACCGGCTGCCGCCGCACCCCCTCACCGGGGAGCCGCTCGGGCGCCTGGAGGAGTTCGACCTCGGCGGATGGTTCGAGGAGCACAACCCGCGGCTGGTGGCCGCCGCCCGCCGCAGCACCGACGCCGCGGTGGCGTTCGGCCGGGCCTGGCGGCCCGACCTGGTCCTGCACGACCAGCTCAGCCTGGAGGGCCTGCTGGTCGCACGGGTCCTCGGCTGCCCCTCGGCGCTCCACCTGTGGGGGCCGGCCGGCACCGGCGAGCAGGAGCCGGGGCTGGACCTGCTGCCGGTGGACATGAGCCGGGCCTTCGAGCGCCACGGGGTCGGCCGGGTCGGCTTCGACCAGGTCGCCCGGGTGGTCGACCCGTGTCCGGCCGGGGTGGCCCCGCCGCTGCTCGCGGGCGAGCGGCTGCCGGTGCGGTTCGTCCCCTACAACGGCCCCGGGGCGGTCCCGGACCCGGCACCGGCGGCGGGCCGGTCCGGGCGGCCGCGGGTGTGCGTGGTCTGGGGCACCTCGGTCACGGCGATGTACGGTCCGGCGTCGTTCGCGGTGCCCCGGGTGGTGGAGGCGCTGGCCGGGCTGGACGCGGAGGTGGTCCTCACCGTCACCGGGGCGGACCGCGAGCGCATCGGCGCGCTCCCGCCCGGCATGCGGCTGCTGGAACAGGCTCCGCTGCACCTGCTGCTCCCCGGCTGCGACCTGGTGGTGCACCACGGCGGGGCCGGCTGCACCATGACCGCGCTCGCCGCCGGCGTC
>NZ_JAJLRA010000022.1:0-88677 GCF_020991365.1 Streptacidiphilus sp. ASG 303 | reverse complement strand
CATCGGCGCGCTCCCGCCCGGCATGCGGCTGCTGGAACAGGCTCCGCTGCACCTGCTGCTCCCCGGCTGCGACCTGGTGGTGCACCACGGCGGGGCCGGCTGCACCATGACCGCGCTCGCCGCCGGCGTCCCCCAGCTCGCGATCTCCAACGGACTGGACCAGCACGTCAACGCCCGCCGGGTCACGGCGGCCGGCGCCGGCGCCGACCTGCGCGGCCACCTGGCCGGCACCGACGCGATCCGGACCGCCGCCGCCGGGCTGCTTGGCTCGGCCGAGGCCCGCGCCTCGGCCGGGCGGCTGCGGGAGCAGATCGACCGGAACCCCTCGCCCGCCGAGCTGGCGGCCGCCCTGGAGCGGCTGGCCGCGGGCGCGGTCCCGAGCCACGGAGGCGGACGCTGATGCGCGTGATGTTCTGTGTCTCGGACTGGCCGGGGCACTGGTTCGCGATGGTGCCGACCGGGTGGGCCCTGCAGGCCGCCGGGCACGAGGTGCGGGTGGTGTGCGCGCCGTCCCAGGCGGCGCCGCTGACCCGCGCCGGGCTGACCCCGGTGCCGGTGCTGGACGGCTGGGACATGGCGCTCCAGGGCCGGCTGCAGAACTACCTCGACGCCCGGGACGGGCTGTGGCCCTTCGACCGGCTGCCGCCGCACCCCCTCACCGGGGAGCCGCTGGAGTCGCTGGCCGACTTCGACGCCGACCGCTGGTTCGCCGACTACCACCCGGAGCTGGTCCGCGCGGCCGGCCGCGGCGCGGACGCCGCGGTGGCGTTCGGCCGGGCCTGGCGGCCCGACCTGGTCCTGCACGACCAGCTCAGCCTGGAGGGGCCGCTCGTGGGCCGGGTGACCGGCGCGCCCTCGGTGCTCCACCTGTGGGGGCCGTTCGGTCCGTGCGACAGCGCGCCCGGCCTGATCCCGGTCCCGCTGGACTTCAGCGACGCCTTCCGGCGCCACGGCGTGGAGCCGCTCAGCGCCGAGGGCTACACCCGGGTGGTCGACCCGTGTCCGGCCGGGGTGGCCCCGCCGCTGCCCGCGGGCGAGCGGCTGCCGGTGCGGTTCGTCCCCTACAACGGCCCCGGGACGGTCCCGGACCCGGCACCGGTCCCGGACCACCCGGCCGCGGGCCGGTCCGGGCGGCCGCGGGTGTGCGTGGTCTGGGGCACCTCGGTCACGGCGATGTTCGGCCCGGCGTCGTTCGCGGTGCCCCGGGTGGTGGAGGCGCTGGCCGGGCTGGACGCGGAGGTGGTCCTCACCGTCACCGGGGCGGACCGCGAGCGGATCGGCGCGCTCCCGCCCGGCATGCGGCTGCTGGAACAGGCTCCGCTGCACCTGCTGCTCCCCGGCTGCGACCTGGTGGTGCACCACGGCGGGGCCGGCTGCACCATGACCGCGCTCGCCGCCGGCGTCCCCCAGCTGATCCTGCCCAACGGCCTGGACCAGCACGTCAACGCCGCCCGGGTGGCGGCCGCCGGGGCGGGCCTGAGCCGGCCGAACGCCGGGGCGGACGCGGGGGCCGTCCGGGCCGCCGCCGAGGAGCTGCTGGGCTCCGCGGCGGCCGCCGAGGCCGCACGGCTGCTCGTCCGGCAGGCCGGGGACCGGCCGCCGCCGGCAGCGCTGGCCGGCGTCCTGGAACGGCTGGCCGCCGAGGCGGCGGACCGGTGCGCACCCCTCCCCTGATCCGCGACTGCTCACGAGACCGGGAATCCATCAGATGCACATTGTGGGAAACGGCTTCCTCGCCCGCAGCCTGCGGCCGATCTCCGCGCGCCACGAGGACGCGGTGGTCCTCGCGGCCGGCGTGTCCTGGGCCGGCGGGACCTCCGACGCCGACTTCGCCCGGGAGGCCGAGCTGCTGCGCCGGACCGCGGAGCGCTGCCGCGCCGAGGGCCGGCGGCTGGTCTTCTTCTCCACCGCCTCCACCGGGATGTACGGGCGGTGCACCGGGCCCGGCCGGGAGGACGCGCCGGTCTCGCCCTGCACGCCGTACGGCCGCCACAAGCTGGCGCTGGAGCGGCAGCTGCGGGACTCCGGGGCCGACCACCTGGTGCTCCGGCTCGGGCACCTGGTCGGGCCGGGGCAGCCGGCCCACCAGCTGCTGCCCTCACTGGTGCGGCAGCTCCGCGAGGGCGTGGTCCGCATCCACCGGGGTGCCGCCCGGGACCTGATCGGCGTGGCCGACGCGGTCGCGGTGATCGACCGGCTGCTCGGCCAGGGCCTTCGCAGCGAGGTGGTCAACGTGGCGTCCGGGGCAGCCGTCCCGGTCGAGACGGTCGTGGACCACCTGGAGCGCGGTCTGCGGGTGCGCGCCCGGCGCGAGTACACCCCCTCCGGGGCGCAGCACGTCATCTCCACCGAGAAGCTGCTGGCGCTGGTCCCCGAGGTCGCCGGACTGGGCTTCGGCCCGGACTACTACCGGGGCGTGCTCGACGACTTCACGGCCCGGGAGTCCCGCGCCGCGGGGGCGCCGGCGGGCTGAGCGGGACAGCAGCAGGGGCCGCACCCGGGCGGGGTGCGGCCCCTGCTGCTGCCGTCGTCGGCGGCCGCCCGTCAGGCGGCCTCGCGGCGCTGCCGGCGGTACAGGGCGAGGCAGGCGCGGTAGTCGGCCAGCAGGCCGCGGTCCGCGGCCTCGGCGAGCGAGGGGGCCTGCTCGTCCTTGGCCGACAGCAGGGCGTCGCCGGTGAGCCCCAGGTGCCAGGGGAGGGCGAGTTCGGGGTCGAAGGGCTGGATCTCGAACTGGGTGCCCGGCACGAACTGGGTGGAGCACAGGTAGCTGATGCAGGCGTCGTCGGTCAGCGCCACGAAGCCGTGCGCCAGCCCCTCGGCCACGTAGACGGCGGTGCCCTCGCGGGCGTCCAGCAGCGTGGTGTCGTGGACGCCGAAGGCCGGCGAGCCCAGCCGCAGGTCGACCACGACGTCCAGCAGCGCCCCCCGCACGCAGGTGACGAACTTGGCCTGGCCGGGCGGGAGCAGCACCCCGTGGACGCCCCGCAGCGTGTTGCGCGCCGAGACCGAGTAGTTCACCTGGAGAGGCCGGAAGACGTGCCCGGTCTCCCGGGCGAGGTCGTCGTACTTGTACGACTCGTGGAAGCTGCCCCGGACGTCGGCCAGCAGCTGCGGCGTGACGCGGTACGCGTCGGGCACGGCCATCTCTGCGATCCCCATGAGCGCTGGACTGTAGGACGCCGCGCTCGAGGGCCGCTCGCGCCCCCGGCGGCGGTCCGGGTCGACCGGCCCTCGAGTGCGCCCGGCCACCATGCCGACTGGCCCGAGCCGATCGCGGCGAAACTGGAGGTGCGGAAGGTGTCGCAGAACGACCCGTTGGACGCCGGGCAGCCGGCGGTGCCGGCCGGCCTGCCGGTCGTGGTCCTGGGCGCCACCGGCTTCGTCGGCCGCCATGTGTGCCGGGCCTTCGCAGCCGCGGGGGCCCGGGTCGTGGGGGTGGCCAGGAACGCCCCGCCCTCCGGGGACGCCTTCCGGCCGGTCCTGCTCGACCTGGCCGAGGCGGGCCCCGGGCGGCTGGCGCGCCTGCTCGCGGACGAACGCGCCGAGGTGGTGGTGAACGCCGCCGGCGCGGTCTGGGGCGTGACCGAGGAGCAGCTGCGCGCGGGCAACGTCGAGCTGACCCGGCGGCTGGTCGACGCGGTGGCCGCCTCGGGGCGCCGCCCCCGCCTGGTCCACCTCGGCTCGGTGCACGAGTACGGACGGGTCGCCCCCCGCGTCGGCATCACCGAGGACCTCGTGCCGGACCCGGTCAACCCCTACGGGCGCTCCAAGCTGCTCGGCTCCCAGGCCGTGCTGGGCGCGGCCCGCGACGGGCTGGTGGACGCCGTGGTGCTGCGCGTCGTCAACGTCTACGGCCCCGACGCGCCCCGCGGCAGCCTGCTCGGCATGATCGCCTGCCATCTGGCGGCGGTCTCCCGGGCCCGCGCGGCCGGGCTGCCCGCCCCGGTCCTGCGGCTGTCCCCGCTGCGGGCCCACCGGGACTTCGTGGACGTCCGGGACGTCGCGGACGCCGTGGTCGCCGCGGCGCGCGCGGAGCTCGACGGCTCCGGGCCCGACGTCCGGCTGGTCAACATCGGCGGCGGGACGGCCCTGGACGTCCGGCGGCTGGTGGAGCGGCTGATCGAGCTCGGCGGCCTGGACGCCCGGGTGGTCGAGGAGCAGACCGGCGGGGGACAGCGCGGCGACGTCGAGTGGCAGCAGGTGGACATCTCCCGCGCCCGCCGCCTGCTCGGCTGGAGTCCGCGCCGCCCGATGGAGCAGTCGCTGCGGGACCTGCTGGCCACCGCCGGCTGAACGGCCGCGGCGGGCGCGCCGCCGCAGCGCCACGACGCCCCGGTCCGACCGCAGCGGCCCGACCGGCGGCCACGACGACCCGCAGCGCCCGGGCCGCGCTCCGGCGCGGCCCGGGCCGCCACCCCACCAGGCACGGAGGTCCTGATGACACCGCCCACCGCCCCCGCACGGCGGGACACCCCGCCCCGCGTCCTCTTCGCCACCTGGTCGGCGCCCTCGCACCTCTACCCGATGGTCCCGCTCGCCTGGGCGTGCCAGGGCGCCGGGTACGACGTCCGGGTGGCCGCACCGCCCCCGTGCGGCGAGTCGGTGGCCCGGGCGGGCCTGACCGCGGTGCCCGTCGGCCGCGAGGTCGCCGTCTCCCGGATGGCCTCCCAGCCCCGGCTGGCCGCCTGGCGCAGTCCGGGCGAGTGGCCCGCCGGCTGGTCCGCGCACCCGGAGCTGCTCGACGAGGAGCAGCGCGAGGTCGTCTCGGCGCTGAGGGACAAGCAGATCGCCGTCGCCGAGGCCATGGTGGACGACCTGGTGGCCTTCGGCCGGTGGTGGCGCCCGGACGTGGTCGTCCACGACTCGCTCTGCCTGGCCGGCCCGGTCGCCGCCGCCGTGCTGGGCGTCCCCGCGGCCGCCCACGTCGCGGGCTCCCCGGCGGTCATGCGCATCGAGTGCGGCGACCTGGCCGGCGACCCGCACCCGGACTACCTGCGGCTCTTCGAGCGCTTCGGCACGGCGCCGCGCCCCGACCCCCGGTACTGGATCGACCCCTGCCCGCCCGGCCTGCGGCTCCCCTTCCGGGGGGAGCGCACCCCGATGCGCTTCGTCCCCTACAACGGCCCCGGGGTGTCCCCGGAGTGGCTGACGCGGCCGGCGGAGCGCCCGCGGGTGTGCGTGACCGGCGGCGCGGCGGGCAGCAAGTACGGCGCCGGGGCGATCTCCGGCCTGTTCCGCGGGGTCCTGGAGGCGGTGGCGGGGCTGGGCGCCGAACCGGTGCTGGCGGTGACCCGGGCCCAGCGGGAGGCGCTGGGCGCGCTGCCGCCGGAGACCAGGGTGGTGGAGTCGCTGCCGTTCCGGATGCTCTTCCCGGCCTGCCGGGCGGTCGTCCACCACGGCGGGTCGGGGACCTCGCTGACCGCGCTCGCCGCGGGCCTGCCGCAGCTGGTGCTGCCCCAGGCGCCGGTCCTCGCCGAGCTGGCCAGGAGTGTCGAGGGGCAGGGCGCCGGGCTGGTCCTGGACGCCGCGGGGCAGCAGGACCCGGCGCTGCTCCGCGGCGCCGTGGCCGCCCTGCTGGACGACCCCGGCCCGGCGGACGGGGCGGCCCGGATCGGCCGGGAGATCGCGGGGATGCCCGCGCCGGCGTCGCTGGTCCCGCTGCTCGCGGACGGCTGACCGGGACCGCCGGCCGCCGCGGGCCGCGGGTCGAGTACGGCTCCAGCGCGCCGCGTCACGCTGGTGGCGACCTGTCGCGGACTGCCGTACCGGCCCCTGCCGCGCGGCACCTGCACCGAGCCGGCGAAGGAGAGAAGATGGCGGATCCTGCAATCCGTGTACGCGGACTGAGGAAGCAGTACGGCGGCACCGTCGCGGTGGCGTCGGTCGACCTGGACGTGGAACGGGGCGAGATCTTCGCCCTGCTCGGGCCGAACGGTGCGGGCAAGACCACCACCACCGAGATCCTGGAGGGCTTCCGCGACCGGGACGCGGGCGAGGCGGCGGTGCTGGGCGAGGACCCGGGCCGCGCCGGTTCGCGCTGGCGGGCCCGGATCGGGGTGGTGCTCCAGGAGTCCAAGGACCTGCCCGAGCTGACGGTCCGCGACATCGTGCACCACTTCGCCCTCTACTACCCGGACGCCAGGGACCCGGAGGAGGTCGTCGAGGCCGTCGGCCTGACCGCCAAGCAGCACATGCGCGCCGCGCAGCTCTCCGGCGGGCAGCGGCGGCGCCTCGACGTGGCCCTCGGCATCATCGGCCGTCCGGAGCTGCTCTTCCTGGACGAGCCCACCACCGGCTTCGACCCCGAGGTGCGGCGCCGGTTCTGGGAGCTGATCGCGGGGCTCCGGGCCGAGGGGACCACGATCCTGCTCACCACCCACTACCTCGACGAGGCGGAGGCGCTGGCCGACCGGGTCGGCGTGATCAGCGCGGGCCGGGTGGTGGAGGTGAGCACCCCCGAGCGGCTGGGCGGCCGGCACCTGGCGCCGGCCGAGATCCGCTGGGTCGGCCCCAACGGCCCGCAGCGGCTGCGCACGCCGGAGCCGACCCGGGCGCTGACCGAGCTCGCGTCCTCCTTCGAGGGCGAGATCCCCGAGCTGACCGTCACCCGGCCCTCGCTGGAGGACGTCTACCTGAGCATGATCGGAGAAGCCGTATGACCACGACCGTCCCTGTGCAGCACCGGTCCTCCGCCGAACCCGGGCCGCAGCCCGCGGACGTGCCCTGGCTCCGGATCGCCGGCGCCCGCGGCCGCCTGGAGATCCGGCAGTTCTTCCGGGAGAAGGGGCAGGTGATCCTGACCTTCTCGCTGCCCGTGGTGCTGCTGGTGCTGTTCAGCACGATCTTCAGCGGCTCGGTGGGCGCCTCCGGCCTGAAGGCCTCGCAGGTCTACGCCACCGGCATGCTGGCGACCGGCATCATGACGTCGAGCTTCCAGACGCTGGCGCTGCAGGTCGCCACCGAGCGGCGCAACGGCGCGCTCAAGCGGCTGCGGGCGACCCCCATGCCGCCGGTGGCCTACTTCGCGGGCAAGGTCGTGATGGTGCTGGTCTCCAGCCTGTGCCAGGCCGCGGTGCTGATCGCCCTCGGCGCGGCCTTCTTCGGCCTGCGGCTCTCCCACGACCCGGGGCACTGGCTGACCTTCCTGTGGATCTACGCCCTGGGGATCACCGCCTGCAGCCTGACCGGCCTCGCCTACAGCTCGCTGATCAAGGGGGACGGCGGCGGTCCGATCGTCATCCTGCCGCTGATGGTGCTGCAGTTCGTCTCGGGCGTGTTTGTCCCGTTCACCGAGCTGCCCGCCCGGATCCAGCAGATCAGCGCGTTCTTCCCGCTGAAGTGGCTGTGCCAGGGGATGCGCTCGGTGTTCCTGCCGGAGGGGTACCGGCGGCTGGAGCCGGCCGGGGGCTGGGAGCACGGCCGCACCGCGCTGGTGCTCGCCGCCTGGGTGGTGGCCGGGCTGCTGCTCTGCCTGCGCACCTTCAGCTGGAAGGGCCGCAACGACGGCTGAGCGGCGCCGACCCGGCGCAGACGGGCCGGGCACGGCGGGGAGGGGGTCCCCGCCGTGCCCGGCCCGTCGCGCCCGGAGGGCCGGCGGGTCACGGCGCGGGGGACAGCACCGCCTCGATCTCGACCTCCACCAGCCGCCCCGCGATCCCGCGGAGCGCGGTCACCCCGACGGCGGTCCGGTCCACCACGGCGGTGGCCCGGAAGCGCGGCTCCCCGGTCGGCGCCGGGTCCGCCGCCTCGACCGTGAGCACCTGGGGGGCGCTCACCCCGCGCACCGTCAGCTCGCCGGTGACGCGCCAGGAGTCGCCGTCCGGCTCCGCACTCCCCGCCGTGAAGGTGATCTCGGGGTGGCCCTCGGCGTCCAGTACGCCCCGGCCGCGGACCGCCCGGTCGCGCTGGGGGTTGCCGGTGGTGAAGCCGGCGGCCGCCATCCGCACCTCCAGCCGGACCGGCCGGCCCCCCGGGGCGCAGTCCAGGGTCCCCCCGGCCACCGGCAGCGTGCCGGCCACCCTGATGAAGCCGAGCTTCTTCAGCCGGAAGGCCACCCGGGTCCGCTGCACGTCCAGCGTCCACCGGCCGGTCAGCTGCTCGGGCCAGGCCGTCGCACCAGTGTCGGACATCATTCGGAAACCTCCTCGGTCGGCGGCGCCCGTCCTGCACAGGCACCCCGGGGCATGGTCGCCGCAGCCGCTCGAACCGGCCTCGAGCCCGCCCCCGCACGGCCCCCAGCCGGGTCGACCCGGACTCCAGCGCGGGCGGCCACAGTCCGGGGCGCCCCCGTCCGCGACCCGACCGCCTTTCGAGAGGACACGGCTGTGCGCGTGCTTGTGATGGCCTCCCCGGTACCGTCCCACCTGCTCCCCCTGCTGCCCCTGCTCACCGCCGCCCGGGAGGCGGGGCACGAGCTGCTGCTGGCCGCGCAGCCCGACCTGGCGGAGACCGCGCGGGCCGCCGGGCTGCCCCTGGTCGAGGTCGGCAGCGAGCAGCGGGAGATCCAGACCCGGCTGCGGGACCGCGCCGCCGGCGCCGAGGACGCCGACGGCAGCGGCGGCTCGCGGCGGGAGCCGCCCTGGGCGGCGCTGGCCCGCCGGTGGCAGGCCCGGGTGCTGGACGTCCTCGACCCCTCGCTCGCGGTGGCGCGGAGCTGGCGTCCGGACGTCGTCGTGGCCGATCCGCTGGACTACGCGTCGCTGGTCGCCGGGGGCCTCGTCGGCGTGCCCGTGGTCCACCACCGCTGGGGGGTCGACTCGCTCAGCACCGTGGGCTTCGACCGGGTGCGCGCCGCCCTGCGGGGGATCTGCGCCGACCGAGGGCTGCCCGGCGGGCTGCCCGGCCCCGACCTGGTGCTCGACCCCTGCCCGCCCGGCCTGCAGCACCCGGAGGCGGCGCCCGCGCGGCCGATCCGGTTCGTCGCGGACCGGTCGGGGACCGCCCCCGCCTGGGTGGCCGAGCGGACCGCGCCCCGCCGTGTCTGCGTCACCCTCGGCCTGCGCACCGTGGCGCTGGAGGGATCGGAGCTGCCGACCCGGCTCGCCACCGCGCTGGGCGCCCTGCCCGGGGTGGAGGTCGTGGTCACGGTGGAGCCGGGGCTGCGGGACGCCTTCGGGCCGCTCCCCCCGTCGGTCCGGCTGGTCGACCCGGCGCCGCTCGGCCACGTCCTCGGCAGCTGCGACGCGGTGGTCCACCACGGGGGCAGCGGCACCGGCCTGGCCGCCGTCGCCGAGGGGCTGCCGCAGCTGGTGGTCCCGCAGATCCCGTGGACCGCGGAGCACGGCGAGCGGATCGCCGCGTGCACGGCGGGCCTCACCCTCGCCGACGCGGACGCGCAGCGGGACCCGCGGCGCATCGCGGCGGCCGTCGGGGAGCTGCTCGCCGACCCCCGGTACGCCGAGGGGGCCGGGCGGCTGCGCGCCGAGCTGCACCGGATGCCGGCGCCGGCCGAGGCCGTGCGCGTCCTGGAGGACCTGGCGTCCGGGGGCGCGGGCACCGCCCGACCCCGTGTCGAGGCCGGTTCGAGCCGCGCCGCCCATAGTCGGGTCGGACGGAACGGGTGAGGGCCTCGTGGGGAACCCGGCCAAGGAGAGGGTGGAGATGAGCATTCACAAGGCGCTGGTGCTGGACGAGGTCCGGAAGTACCACCAGGAGGAGGAGGAGGACGGAAGGGAGTTCGTGCCGGGCGTCACCGAGATCTGGCCGTCCGGCGCGGTGCTGGACGAGGACGACCGGGTCGCCCTGGTGGAGGCGGCCCTGGAGATGCGGATCGCGGCCGGCGTGAGCTCCCGGCGGTTCGAGTCGGCCTTCGCCCGCCGGATGAAGCGGCGCAAGGCCCACCTGGCCAACTCCGGCTCCTCGGCCAACCTGCTGGCGATGTCGGCCCTCACCTCGCACCTGCTCCAGGACCGCCGGCTGCTGCCCGGCGACGAGGTGATCACCGTGGCCGCGGGGTTCCCGACCACCGTCAACCCCATCCTGCAGAACGGCCTGATCCCGGTCTTCGTCGACGTCGACCTGCGGACCTACAACACCACGGCCGCCCGCGTGGAGGCCGCGATCGGGCCGCGCACGCGCGCCATCATGATCGCCCACGCGCTGGGAAACCCCTTCGAGGTGGCCGAGATCGCTCAGCTGGCCGAGGACCACGACCTCTTCCTGATCGAGGACAACTGCGACGCGGTGGGCTCCACCTACCAGGGCCGGCTCACCGGAACCTTCGGCGACCTGACCACGGTCAGCTTCTACCCGGCGCACCACCTGACGATGGGTGAGGGCGGCTGCGTGCTCACCTCGAACCTCGCGCTGGCCCGGATCGTGGAGTCGCTGCGGGACTGGGGCCGGGACTGCTGGTGCGAGCCGGGCGAGAGCAACAAGTGCCTCAAGCGCTTCGACTACCAGATGGGCACGCTGCCGGCCGGCTACGACCACAAGTACATCTTCTCCCACGTCGGCTACAACCTGAAGGCGACCGACCTGCAGGCGGCGCTGGGCCTCACCCAGCTCACCAAACTGGACGCCTTCATCGACGCCCGGCGCCGCAACTGGACGCGGCTGCGCGAGGGCCTGGACGGCGTGCCGTGGCTGATCCTCCCCGAGGCGACCCCGGGCAGCGACCCGAGCTGGTTCGGCTTCGTCCTCACCGTCGACCCGCAGGCGCCGTTCGCCCGCGCCGAGCTGGTGGACTTCCTGGAGGGCCGGCGGATCGGCACCCGCCGGCTGTTCGCGGGCAACCTCACCCGGCACCCGGCCTACACCGACCAGCCGCACCGGGTCGTCGGCGACCTGGCCAACAGCGACATCGTCACCGACCAGACCTTCTGGGTCGGGGTCTACCCGGGGCTCACCGACGAGATGATCGACTACGTGATCGCCTCCGTCCGGGAGTTCGTCGGGGCCCGGGGCTGAGCGGCGGCGGCCGGAGGGGGACCGAGATGGAACTGGGGCTGAACGGACGCACCGTCCTCGTCACCGGCGCCACCGGCGGCATCGGCCGGGCGGTCGCGCGGGCCTTCGCGGGGGCCGGCGCCCGGGTGGCGGTGGCCTGCCGCAGCAACCTGGAGGCCGCCGCGGAGCTGGCGGCGGAGCTGGGCGGGGACCGGGACCGGGCCTTCGCGCTCACCTACGACCTGGAGGACCCGCGCTCGCCGGGCGCCGCGGTGGCGGAGGTGGAGCGGCGCTGGGGCGCCCTGGACGTCCTGGTCGCCAACGCGGTGCGCTGGGGCGTGCGGCGGGCCCCCGGCACCCGGTTCGAGGAGGTGCCGGAGGACGACTGGCTGCCGGTGGTCGAGGGCAACCTGGCCCCGGCCGTCCGCACCGTCCAGGCGGCGGTGGGCGGCATGCGGGCCCGGGGATGGGGGCGGATCGTCCTGGTCTCCTCGCACAACGCCCTCGGCGGCAACCGCGGCCAGGAGTTCTACGGCGCGGCCAAGGCCGGGCTGCACGGCCTGGCCCGGAGCCTGATGTGGGACCTGGCGGACGACGGGGTCCTGGTGAACATCGTCGCGCCCGGGCTCACCGTCACCGACCGGATGCTGCGGAAGCTGCCGGAGGCGGCCCGGGCCCGCGAGCTGGCGGCCACCCCCACCGGCCGGCTGAGCACCCCCGAGGACATCGCCCGCACCGTGCTGTTCCTGGGCTCGGCGGCCAACGGGAACATCACCGGCGAGACGCTCGCGGTGGCCGGCGGCCGCTGAGGCCGGCGGCCGCCCGTCCGCCGGGACCGCCCCGCCCGCCCGTCGTCGGGCACCCCAACCCCCCACCGACCAGGAGGTCAACGGCATGTCGTCTTCCCCACCCCGGCTCCGGCAGCGCGCGGACACCGAACTCGCCGACCGGTTCGCCCGGTCGGCCGCGGCGGACCGGGGGTCCTGGCTGCGGACCGAGGACTTCGCCGACTGGCTCGCAGGCCGGGGGCGGGCCAACAGGTTCGGGATCGAGCGCATCCCGTTCGCCGAGCTGGACGGATGGTCCTTCGAGGAGGGCACCGGCAACCTGGTCCACCGCAGCGGGCGCTTCTTCACCGTCGAGGGCCTGCACGTGACCACCGGCGCGGGCCCGTACCCCGAGTGGCACCAGCCGATCATCAAGCAGCCCGAGGTCGGCATCCTCGGCATCCTGGTCAAGGAGTTCGACGGGGTCCTGCACTTCCTCATGCAGGCCAAGATGGAGCCCGGCAACCCCAACCTGCTCCAGCTCTCGCCCACCGTGCAGGCCACCCGGAGCAACTACACCAAGGTCCACCGGGGCGCCGACGTCAAGTACATCCAGTACTTCACCGGCCCCGGCCGCGGCAGGGTCCTCGCCGACGTGCTGCAGTCCGAGCACGGGTCGTGGTTCCACCAGAAGAGCAACCGCAACATGATCGTCGAGGTGGAGGAGGACGTCCCGCTGGAGGACGACTTCTGCTGGCTGACCCTGGGCCAGCTGGGCCGGCTGCTGCACCGCGACAACGTGGTCAACATGGACTCCCGCACGGTCCTGTCCTGCATCCCGCTCGACGGCCCCGGGGAGGCCCTGCACAGCGACACCGAGCTGCTGTCCTGGTTCACCGGCCGGCGCTCCGCCCACGACGTGCACGCCGAGCGCGTGCCGCTCGCCGGGCTGCCCGGCTGGACCCGCGGCGAGTCCGCGATCAGCCACCACGAGGGCCGCTGGTTCGACGTGGTCGCGGTGCGCGTGGAGGCCGGGAACCGCGAGGTCACCGGCTGGACCCAGCCGCTGATCGAGCCCCGCGGCCGCGGCGTCGCGGCCTTCCTGGCCCGCCGCGTCGACGGGGTGCTCCACCTCCTGGCCCACGCCAAGGTCGAGGGCGGCTTCCTGGACACCGTGGAGCTCGCCCCCACCGTCCAGTGCACCCCCGGCAACCACGACGGCCTGGCCCCCGCCGACCGGCCGCCCTTCCTCGACCGGGTGCTCGCCGCCCGCCCCGGGCAGATCCGCTACGACACGGTGCACTCCGAGGAGGGCGGGCGGTTCCTCAACGCCGAGAGCCGCTACCTGGTGGTGGAGCTCGAGGACGGGGAGGACGTCGAGGTCCCCGACGACTACGCGTGGGTGACGCCGGCCCAGCTGTCGGCACTGCTGCGCCACGGCCACTACGTCAACGTGCAGGCCCGCACCCTGGTCGCCTGCCTCCACGCCCTGGGACAGGCCGCCCATGGCTGAACCCGCACTGCGCGTCGGCGTGCTGGGGGCCGCGGACATCGCCCGCCGCCGGGTGCTCCCCGCACTGGCGGCGGAGCCGGAGGCCGAGGTCGTCGCCGTGGCCAGCCGGAGCCTGGACCGCGCCGCGGCCCTGGCCGGACGGTTCGGCGGCCGGCCCGTCGAGGGCTACGACGCCCTGCTCGCGATGGACGCGGTGGACGCCGTGTACGTGCCGCTGCCCGTCGCGCTGCACGCGGAGTGGGTCGAGCGGGCCCTGCGCGCCGGCAAGCACGTGCTGTCGGAGAAGCCGCTCACCGGCGACCCGCTGGACACCGCCCGCCTGCTGCGCCTGGCCCGCGAGAACGGCCTGGTGCTGATGGAGAACGTGATGTTCGTCCACCACCAGCAGCACGGCGTGGTGCGCCGGCTGGTGGAGGACGGGGCGATCGGGGCCGTGCGGGCGTTCTCGGCGGCCTTCGCCATGCCCCCGCGCCCGGCCGGCGACATCCGCTACCGCCCGGAGCTCGGCGGCGGCGCGCTGCTGGACGTCGGGTACTACCCCGTGCGCGCCGCGCTGCACCTGCTCGGCGACGGGCTCCGGGTGGTCGGGGCCACGCTGGAGCGCCCGGCCGGCTCCGCCGTGGAGACCTCGGGCGCGGCGCTGCTGCGCACCCCGGACGGGGTCACCGTCCACCTGGTCTTCGGGATGGAGCACTCCTACCGGTCGGCGTACGAGCTGTGGGGCAGCGAGGGGCACATCCGGGTCGAACCGGCCTTCACCCCGCCCGCCGACCACCGCGCCGAGCTGCGGCTCCTGGGCCCCCACGGCCCGCGGGAACTGCTGCTCGGGGCCGACGACCAGGTGGCCGGCACGGTACGGGCCTTCGTCGCGGCCGTCCGGGCGGGCGCCGTGGACGAGTCCACCGAGGCGAGGTGCCTGCAGCAGGCACGGCTGCTCGACGAGATCCGCCGCCGGGCCGAGGACGACAGACAGCGCAGCGCATGGGGAGAGGACACCGCAGATGACCGTCATCGATGAACACCGGCCGCTGGCCGCGGTCGAACTCGACCTGGAGGCCGGGGACGCCGCCGAGGCGCCCTCCGGGGCCCCTGCCCCGCCGCTCCGCACCGCGGACCGGGTCCGGGAGCTGGCCGCACTCCGGGAGCGGGTGCTGGACGGACCGGGCCCCGCGGCGACGGACGCCCAGCACGCCAAGGGCAAGCTGACCGCCCGGGAGCGCATCGACCTGCTCTTCGACGAGGGGACCTTCACCGAGGTCGAGGGGTTCCGGCGGCACCGGGCCGTCGGCTTCGGACTGGAGGCCCGCCGCCCGCACACCGACGGGGTGGTGACCGGCTGGGGCCTGGTGGACGGCAGGCAGGTGTTCGTCTACGCCCACGACTTCAGGATCTTCGGCGGGGCCCTGGGCGAGGCGCACGCCCAGAAGATCCACAAGATCATGGACCTGGCGGAGACGACCGGCGCACCCGTCGTGGGGCTCTGCGACGGCGCCGGCGCGCGGATCCAGGAGGGGGTCACGGCGCTCGCCGGCTACGGCGGCATCTTCCAGCGCAACGTCCGCAACTCCGGGGTGATCCCGCAGATCAGCGTGATGCTCGGCCCGTGCGCGGGCGGCGCCGCCTACTCGCCCTCGCTCACCGACTTCGTCTTCATGGTCCGCGGCACCGCCCAGATGTTCATCACCGGGCCGGACGTGGTCCAGGCGGTCACCGGCGAGGTCATCAGCCACAACGGCCTGGGCGGCGCCGACGTCCACGCGGAGCTGTCCGGGGTCGCCTCCTTCGCCTACCCGGACGAGCGGAGCTGCCTGGAGGACGTCCGGCACCTGCTGTCCATGCTCCCCTCCAACAACCGGGAGCTGCCGCCCGCCGCGCCCGCCGACGACCCGGTCGACCGGCGCTGCGAGGCGCTCGCCGACCTGGTCCCGGCCGACCCGGGCCGCGCGTACGACATGCGGGCCGTCCTGGCGGAGGTCGTCGACCACGGCGAGTTCCTGGAGGTGCACGAGCGCTGGGCGCCCAACATCGTCTGCGCGCTCGCCCGGCTGGGCGGCCAGGTCGTCGGGATCGTCGCCAACCAGCCGGCCGTGCTGGCCGGGGTGCTCGACATCCGGGCCTCGGAGAAGGCGGCGCGCTTCGTCCAGATGTGCGACTCCTTCAACATCCCGCTGGTGACCCTGGTCGACGTGCCGGGCTTCCTCCCCGGTGTGGACCAGGAGCACGGCGGGGTCATCCGGCACGGCGCCAAGCTGCTGTACGCCTACTGCAACGCCACCGTGCCGCGGATCTCGCTGGTCGTCCGCAAGGCGTACGGCGGGGCGTACATCGTCATGGACTCCCGGTCGATCGGCGCGGACCTCTCCCTGGCCTGGCCGACCAACGAGATCGCGGTGATGGGCGCCGAGGGCGCGGCCAACGTGGTCTTCCGGCGGGAGATCGCCGCGGCCGAGGACCCGCAGGCCGCCCGGGCGCGGCTGATCACCCAGTACCGCGAGGAGCTGATGCACCCCTACCACGCCGCCGAGCGCGGACTGGTGGACGACGTGATCGACCCGGCCGACACCCGGGCCCGGCTGATCGGCGCGCTGGCGATGCTGAGGTCCAAGCACGCCCCGCTGCCGAGCCGCAAGCACGGGAACCAGCCGCAGTGAGCACCACGCCCCCGGTCCCGGCACCGGCTCCCGCCCTCGACCCGGCTCCGGTGATCCGCGTCGAACGGGGCAGCCCGGACACGGAGGAGCTCGCCGCCCTGACGGCGGTCCTGCTGGCCCGCGCCGCCCGCGCCGGGGCGGGCGCGGGTCCGGACCAGGGTGCGGAGGGCGCGCAGGGCGGCGGCCTGCGGATGGTGGCGGCCTGGCCCCGCGCCCACGATCCCCGCCCGCCCGCCGGCCGGTGGCCCGCGCGGCCGGCCCCCGCCTGGCGGCCGGTCCTGCCCGCTGCGTGACGGCCGCGCACGACGGGCCCGCCCGCGGCTCCGTCCGCCCCGCCACGAGCGGGAAGGGGCGCGTCCGGCCCCGTCCGGGAGCCTCGCCGGGCCCCTCCCCCGCCCCGCACGGCGGGACTCCGGGAAGCGCGGAGGGCACGGCAGGCACGGAGGGCGAGGGAGGGGCCTCCGGCGCAGGCCGGAGGCCCCTCCCGGGCAGGTCTCCGGACGACGGCGGCGAACGGGTCGGCCCGCAGGCCGGGCCCGGCCGGTCCAGCCGGCCCGGCCGGTCCAGCCGGCCCGGCGGTCACCGGTCGTGCTGCAGCGTGGCCCACAGGCCGTAGCCGTGCATGGCCTGGACGTCGCGTTCCATCTCCTCGCGGCTGCCGCTGGAGACGACGGCCCGGCCCTTGTGGTGCACGTCGAGCATGAGCTCGCGGGCCTTCTCCTTGGGGTAGCCGAAATAGGACTGGAAGACGTACACGACGTAGCTCATGAGGTTGACGGGGTCGTTGTGCACGATCGTCACCCAGGGGGTGTCGGGCTCCGGGACCGCGGCGGAGGCCGACTCCGACTCGGTGCGCTCGATCTCGACCGGCGCGACGCTCACGACTGCGTCCCCTTCGCTGCTTGCACGCGCACCCGCACTCGGGCGCGTCCCCACAGGGACCATGCTGCCATCCGGGCGCCCCCGTTGCGATCCCGGCCCTCGCCCGGGGCACGTCCGGCGCGGGTCCGGGGCGCGTCCGGCCCGCGACGGGGCGCTCATGGGGCGCTCCTCCCGCACTCCCCCGCACTCCCCGCACCCCCGCACGTCCGGCGCGCTCCCGGTGTGCCCGGGAACACCGCACCCCCTAAATCGTCAAAGTGACGCTAAGGGGGTAGCATCCCCGGTATGGACGTCACGGACGCATCCGGCGCCGACCGCGCCCCCGGCGCACCCTCCACGGCGCTGCTCACCGACCACTACGAGCTCACCATGCTGCAGGCCGCGCTCCGCAGCGGCGCCGCGCACCGGCGCTCGGTGTTCGAGGTCTTCACCCGCCGTCTGCCCGAGGGCCGCCGGTACGGCGTCGTCGCGGGCACCGGCAGGGTGCTCGACGCCGTGGAGTCCTTCCGGTTCGACGGCGCGCGGCTGGACTGGCTGTCGGACAACGGCGTGGTGGACGAGGCGACCCTGCGCTGGCTGGCCGACTACCGGTTCCGGGGCGACATCAGCGGCTACCCGGAGGGCGAGGTGTACTTCCCGGGGTCGCCGGTCCTCACCGTCGAGGGCAGCTTCGCCGAGGCGGTGGTGCTGGAGACGGTGGTGCTGTCGATCCTCAACCACGACTCGGCGGTGGCGGCCGCGGCCTCCCGGATGACGGCGGCGGCCGGGGACCGGCCGTGCGTCGAGATGGGGGCGCGCCGCACCCACGAGCGGTCCGCGACGGCGGCCGCCCGCGCCGCGTACGTGGCCGGGTTCGGCTCCACCTCCGACCTGGAGGCGGGCTTCCGGTACGGGATCCCCACGGTCGGGACCAGCGCGCACGCCTTCACGCTGCTGCACGACACCGAGCGGGACGCCTTCACCGCCCAGGTCGCCTCCATGGGCCGCGGCACGACGCTGCTCGTGGACACCTACGACCTGGAGGAGGCGGTGCGCACGGCCGTGGAGGTCGCCGGGCCGGAGCTGGGCGCGGTGCGGATCGACTCCGGCGACCTGCTGCTGCTCGCGCACCGGGTGCGCCGCCAACTGGACGAGCTGGGCGCGACGAAGACGCGGATCCTGGTCACCTCGGACCTGGACGAGTACGCGATCGCGGCCCTGGCGGCGGCGCCGGTGGACGCCTACGGGGTCGGGACCTCGCTGGTCACCGGCAGCGGGCACCCGACGTGCGCGATGGTCTACAAGCTGGTGGCGCGGGCGTCGGGGAACGGCCCGGACGCGCCGCTGGTGCCGGTGGCCAAGCGGTCGGCGGGCGGCAAGACGAGCCGCGGCGGGCGCAAGTGGGCGGCGCGGCGGCTGGACGCGGACGGCGTGGCCGAGGCCGAGGTGGTCGGCACCGGCCCGGTGCCGGCGGCGCTGGCGGACCGGCTGCTGCAGGTGCCGCTGGTGCGCGGCGGCGAGGTGGTCGGGCGGGAGCCGCTGGCCACCGCGCGGGCCCGGCACGCGGCGGCGCGGGCGGGGCTGCCGCTGTCGGCGACCCAGCTGTCGCGGGGCGAGCCGGTGCTGGTGACGGAGACGGCGGCGGCCCCGGGGGCGGGCACCGCAGGAGGGTGACGGCCGGGGCCGGCCGGAGGCCGGCGGGCAGGCCGGTCAGCGGGCCGGTCAGCGGGCCCGCCGGGGTCGCCCCGCGACGGCAGGGCCCGGCCCCGGCGCCGCGGAGGGCGGGCGGCCCGGGGCGCGGGACCGGTACGGGCGGCGCGGGGCGCCGGGCGCGGCGCCCGGGGCCCCCTCCCGCAGGCCGCCCGCGCTCCCTAAGCTCTACCTCATCAGGCCGCGGGACCGCCCCCGGTCCGCCGGCTCCGTCTGGTAAGCGAGGACCCATGCATCGGGCACTGATCGTCGTCGACGTGCAGAACGACTTCTGCGAGGGCGGCAGCCTGGCCGTCCCGGGCGGGTCCGAGGTGGCCGCGGCGATCACCGACCTGGTCGCCGAGAGCGCGAGCGCGGCGGGCTACGCGCACGTCGTGGCCACCCGGGACAACCACCTGGACCCCGGCGACCACTTCTCCGACCACCCCGACTTCGTGCACAGCTGGCCGGTCCACTGCGTGGCGGGCACCGAGGGGGTGGGCTTCCACCCGAACTTCGCGCCCGCCGTGATCTCCGGCGCGGTCGAGGCCGTCTTCGACAAGGGCGCCCGCGCGGCGGCGTACAGCGGTTTCGAGGGCAGGGACGAGAACGGCGTGCCCCTGGCGGTCTGGCTGCGCTCGCGCGGCGTGGAGGAGGTGGACGTGGTGGGCATCGCCACGGACCACTGCGTGCGGGCCACGGCGCTGGACGCCGCCCGGGAGGGGTTCCGCACCCGGGTGCTGCTGGACCTGACGGCGGGCGTGGCGGCGGGGACCACGGAGCGGGCGCTGGAGCAGCTGCGCGCCGCGGGCGTCGCCCTCAGCGGCACCCCGGTGGTCGCGGCCGGCTGAGCCCGGACGGGCGGCCCCGTCGGGCCCGGCCCGGACGGACCGGGCCGGGCCCGACGCGCGGGCGGGCCGGAGGGGCCGCGCGGACCGGCCGGGCCGGGCGGACCGCGCGGACCCGGCGGGTCAGCGTGCCTTGACCTTGAGGGACGTCATCATGCCCAGGTCCTCGTGCTGGGCCATGTGGCAGTGGAGCATGTACGTGTACTTCTCCGAGGCGAAGTCGGTGAAGCGCACCGCGATGCGGATGCTGCTGCCCTGGGGGACCGCCACGGTGTCGCGCCAGCCGAGTTCGGCGCCCCGCGGCTTGCGCCCGCCGACCGAGACCAGCTGGAACGGCACGTCGTGGATGTGGAAGGAGTGGTCCCGCGGGGAGCGGTTGACCACCTCCCACAGCTCCAGGACGTCCTTGCGGACCGTGATGGTGGCGCGGTCCATCGCCTCCATGGTGGTGCCGGACACGCCGTCGATGCCGAGCAGGCCGCCGTTCTCGGTGAGGGCGATCCGCCGCGGCCGGAGGCGGGAGGTGTCGAAGCGACGGATGGTGTTGAGCCGGGACGGCAGCGCCCTGGGCCGGGGGGCGCCCCTGGCGGGGAGCAGCCGCAGGAAGTCGTGGCTGCCGTCGCGGCGGCGTCCGACCCGGGTCCGGACGGCCGCGCGGAGGGTGACCGACCGGTCGACGTCGACGACGACCTCGGCGCGGCAGCCGGCGGGCAGCCGGACCGCGCCGGTGCTGAGGGGGCCTGGGAGGAGCGCGGACTCGGTGGCGACCTGGACGAGGGGGCGGCCGTCGGTGCGGGTGACGACGAGCTCCTCGGCGAGGCAGGCGTTGAGCAGGCGCAGGCGCACGCGCCCCCGGGTGGCGGTGAAGTCCAGCGGCGCGCCGTCGAGGGGGGCGCCGTTGACGACGAAGGGGAAGGAGACGTCGCGGTCGGCGAACCCGTCCGCGTCGTACCTGATGCCGCCGTCGTCGCCCACGGCGACGCTCTGCAGGATCACCGGGACGTCGTCGGTGCCGTAGGCGCCGGGCAGGGCGGCGGAGCCGGCCGAGGCGTCGTCGACGATGAGCAGGCCGGCCAGGCCCCAGGAGATCTGGCGGGCGGTGCGGTCCATGGTGTGGGGGTGGTACCAGAGGGTCGCGGCCTCCTGCTTCACCGTGAACTCGGGCGACCAGGTCTCACCGGGGGCGAAGGCGGAGTGCACGCCGCCGTCGGCCTCGGGCGGGACGTGGGCGCCGTGCCAGTGGACGGCCAGGTCCTCGTCGAGGTCGTTGGTCACCTCGAAGCGGACCTTCTGCCCGTTGCGCACCCGGAGGGTGGGGCCGAGGTAGGAGCCGTTGAACCCGGCGCTGCTGCTCCGGACCCCGGGCAGCAGCTCGTGGGTGCCGAAGGCGGCGCGCAGGGGGAAGACCCAGACGCCGTTGCGGCGGGTGGGGACCAGCATCTCGGGTATCGGGAGCCGGGTGGCGGCGGCCGCCCTCCCTGCCGGCAGTACGAGTCCGGTGGTGCCGAGCGCCGCGGAGGCGGCGCAGGCGAGGCCCGCCATGAAGCGTCGCCGGGAGATGCCCGGCCGCCCGGGGAGGTGTGCGGGCGGAGCGATGTCGTCCATACCTCAGGACGCTAACCAGACCATTTATGTGATTAACGGTTCATTAGACCGCTCCACTCGAACAGCGGTAGACGGGCCCCCCGGAGAGGGACGGCAGGCCACGGGAAGGCGCGGCCGGGGGTCGTGTCCGTCCGTCAGCAGCGGTCTCCCCCGGCACCGGCGGCCGGGGCGGCGGACCGGCGGGGAGAGGGACGCGGCACCGGCGGCCGGGGCGGCGGACCGGCGGGGAGAGGGACGCGGCACCGGCGGCCGGGGCGGCGGACCGGCGGGGAGAGGGACGCGGCACCGGCGGCGAGCCGGACGGAAGGGGACGGCGGGGGGCGGGACGGTGAGGACGGCGGCGGGGGCGGAGGCGGGACGGGCACGGCGGCGGCCCCTCAGCCGTGGTCCGCCACCAGCCGCACCGGGTCCAGGCCGCCCGCCGCCAGCGCCGTCCGCAGCTCCTCCTCCACCGCCGCCGGCTCCGACACCAGCCGCTCCGACGCCAGGTAGACCACCCGCACCCCCAGGTGCTCCATCCGGTGCTGGCAGGCGCGCACCCACGCCGACTCCCCCTCGCTGACGCAGCGGACGTCCGAGTCGAGCTCCACCGCCACACCGCGCCCCGGCCAGAACACGTCCGGCACCGCGACGAAGGTCCCGCCCCGCATCCGCAGCTCCACGCCGCAGACCGGCTCCGGCAGCAGCCACCCCGCCAGCAGCCCGCGCAGGGCCTCCCGGGCCCCCTCCCGGACGGCCGCCAGCACCTCGTCCAGCGCCGCCCGCACCGGCACCGCCGCGAGCAGCCCCGCGTCGCGCAGCTCGGCCGCCAGCTCGCGCACCGGGCAGCCGCGCTCCGCGACCGCCTCCCGCAGCAGCGCCCGGACCGCACCCGGCCGGGACACCACGTCCGACGAGGCCAGCGTGTCGGCCACCGCCCGCGCCATCGGCGCACACGCCAGGCCGTGCACCAGGCGGGCCTCCAGCGACCGGTCGGTGCGCAGGATCCGCACCTCCCCCGCGTCGCGCAGCCGCCGCTGACGCGGCACCAGCACGTCCACCCCGTACACGGCCGGCAGCCGGGGCACCGAGGTGAAGCCGTACAGGGCCAGCGCCGCCGCCCCGGTGATCACCGGTGCGCCGCGGCGCTCCGCCATGCCGTTCTGCGCGGCGTACAGCAGCGCCGCCCACATCCGCTGCTCGGGGGTCGGGGGGTCCGGCTGGAGCACGAAGACACGGGGCAGGATCCGCTGCCAGGGGCCGCCGTGGCGGCAGTGCTCGGTGATGGTGCGGGCCGGAACGCCCCGCGAGCGGAGCTGACTGGCGGTCACCACGTTGCACTGCAGACGGGCGAGGTCGTCGAGGGAGGGGACCGGAGAGGGGGTCTGGTGGTTCATGGCCCCACCATCCCCGGACGCCGCCGGCGGCTCCCCCGAAAACGGCCGCTGTTACAGGCCCGTCGACGACCCGGGACGCACCGGGGCTAAAGTCCGCCTACCCTCACCCGAACAGACCACGAACGACCGTGCCCCGCTTCACCCGTGCGGAGTAACCGCAGGTGCGGGGCCCTTCGGGCCGGACGCCCGGGGACCGGACGGGACGCCGACCCCCGGGCGGCCCACCGGTCACCCTGAGTCACTGCCGGTAGGCGTCGGGCTGCTGGTACGGGTTCGGCTGGGGCTGGGCCTGCGGCTGGTGCGGCTGCGACTGGTGCTGCGGGGGAAGGCCGGGCTGCGCGTAGGGGTTGGGCTGGGACGGCTGCGGCGGGTACGCCTGGCCGTACGGCTGCGGCGCGCCCCACGCCCGGCCCGGCACCTGGCCCTGGCCCTGCGGGTGTGCCTGCTGCCCCTGGTACGGGGGCAGCCAGGGCTGCGGATGCCCGCCGGGGCCTCCCCCGCCCGGGCCGCCGGGGCCGCCCGGGCCGCGCCCGCGCCGCCGCACCACGAGGACGGCGCCGACCACGGCCGCCAGCACCACCACGCCACCGGCCGCCGGCACCCACGGCGGCACCCCGCCGCCGTCCGCGGCCGGGCGCGCGGCGGAGTCGCCGCCGGCCGCAGCCGTCGCCGAGGCGTCCGGATCGGCCTGCGACTCGGGGCGGTCCAGCAGCGGGTTCCCCTTCGGCGCGGACGGCAGGTCCATGGTCAGCGCCCGCTTGGGGCTGGCGATGCCGTAGCCGTACCGGGAGTTGGGCACGCTGCTCCCGTCGGGCGGGGCCACCGCCGACCTGATCAGCCGGGTGATCACCTGCCCCGCCGTCAGCTGCGGGTACTTCGCCCGCACCAGCGCGGCGACGGCGGAGACGTACGCGGTCGCGTCGGAGGTGCCGCTGCCCATGTTGTAGGCGGCCGGACCGGTGTTCTTGGCGTGCGGCACATGGACGCCGGGGGCGACCAGCGTGACCTCGGAGCCGCGGTTCGACTTCTCCCAGACGTCTCCGCGGACGTCGACGGCGCCTACGGCGACGACCCCGGGAACGGCCGCCGGGTACTCGACGCGGTCGAAGCCGTTGTTGCCGGTGGACGCCACCAGGACGACGTCGTGGTCCACGGCGTAGCGGACGGCGGCGCGCTCGTCGCTGCCGCCCCCGGCTCCGCCGAGCGACATGTTGATGACCTTGGCACCGTGGTCGACCGCGTACCGGATGGCGTCGGCCACCCGTGTGTCCTGGGAGGAGAGGTCGAGGGTGTCCTTGGCCAGGTGCACCTTCACAGGAAGGATCTTCGCCCTGGGCGCGAGGCCCATCACACCGTCCCGGCCGCCGGGGCCGTGGCCGTGGCCGGCGATCAGGCCCGCCATCTCGGTGCCGTGGCCGAGCTCGTCGGTGCGGCCGTCCGACGAACCGCCGGAGAGGTCGGCGCCCGGCAGGATCTGCCCGGTCAGGTCCTGGTGGCCGGCCTCCACCCCGCTGTCGATGAGGCCGACGACCACGCCCTGGCCCTGGCTGACGGGCCAGACGTCCTTGGCCGCGTTGTACTTGAAGAGCGGCCACTGGGCGTCGCGCACCTGGTCGGCGGCGGCGCCGCCCGCTCCTCCTGCCAGCAGGAGGGCTGCTGCGGCCGCCACGGCCGCGACGCGTCCTCGTGCTCCGATCCTCACCAGCGGCCACCTCGCTCGATCATGCGACCGCCCCGCGGTCCTGCCCGCGGGGCGGTCGTCCTGGACGGTCATTCCACCACGTGGGGATTGGAGACGCCCCCGTCGACCCAGGTGTCCTCGTCCTCGACGAGGTAGTCGGGCCGGTCGCCGTGCCGGTCCTCCTCACGCCTGCGCCCGCCCTGCACGGCACCGCCGGGCATCCCGGTACGGTCTCCGCCGGATGCCTCTGCCTGGCCGCCGCCAGGGCGGCCGCCGCCGGGCTGTCCGGCCCGCAGGCGGCTGCCGAGCCCGGTGCCGCCCTCGGTGAAGGTGCCGGCCCCGTGCGCGCCCGGGACGCTCTCGCCGACGACGCCTCCGGAGCGGCCGGTCAGCCGGGAGCCGCGTCCGGCGTCACTGCGGGCACCGCCCGACACGCCTCCGGCGGCTCCGGCGCCGTAGCCGCCCATGCCACGGCCGCCGCCGGGTCCGGCAGCCGCCTCCCCGGCGGCACCGGCGGCAAGCGGCGTACGGCCCCCGGCAGTTGTCCGGCCGCCCCCGGCCGGGGCCTCACCGCCGGAGTCCGCGAGGACGCCCCGGCCGGAACCGGGGGCGAGCCCCCCGGAAGAACGGACACCTCCGGCGCGGCCGCCGGCGATGAGGCCACCACCGGCGCGCCCGCCACCGATGAGGCCGCCGCCGGTCGCGGGAGCACCTCCACCGGGTCCCGGTGCGGGGCGGCCGCCCCCGGTGACGGCCGGTCCGGCTCCGCCGACGGCGGGCCCGGCAGGGGAACCGGGGGCCCGGACGCCTCCCGCGATCCCCACGGAGCCGCCGGTGCCGACCGCTGCGCCGCCCGCCGGCCCCGGGGAGGCGGCGGCCGGCGGCAGGGAGGTCGCCGTACCGCCGTGGACGCCCGCGTCGGTGGCCGGGGCGGCGTGCGCGACACCTCCCCCGGGGCTGCCCTGCAGCACCGAACCAGGAGTCCTTCGCGCACGGTCGTCGGCGCCGCCGCCTCCCGAGGCGCCGGCAGCCCCTCCCAGGCCCGCACCGATGATGACGCCGCTGATCGCCCCCGCTCCCGTCGGGTCGTCAGGCGGAGGAGGCCAGTTGTCCTCCTCGTCGTCGTCCCCGGCCCTCGGCGGTCGCAGGACCGCGGCCGAGTTCTCGTAGCGCTGCGCCAGGGTGCGCATGACGGCGACGGCCTGCTGCTTGCGGGCGGCGGCCTCGCTCCGCCGGGTGTCGGCGTCGTCGGCGCCGAAGAGGCCGGAGACCTTGTCGTCCACCCAGTCGGTCGCGCTGTCCCAGCCCGACGGCTCGTCGGGCATGGCGGCCTTGGCCTCGGCGATCGAGTCGGAGACGATCTCCAGGGTGACGGCCGTGTCGTTGGCGTACTCGGCGGTGTTGTTGACGCGGTCGGCCAGCCTGTCCATGTTCGCGTGGAAGGCGTCGCTGGCCCTGCCCTCCCAACCGGTGGTGGCCTGGCCGGCGTAGGACTGCAGGGCCGTGCGGACGCCCTTGAGGGTGTCGTAGGCGCGCCGCCAGGGGTCGGCGGCGCGCATCACGGCGCCGGGGTCGAGGGCGTCGACCATGGCCTTGAGCTGCCCGTGGCTGTAGCTGTCGAAGTCGGTGGTGGCGTCACCCATGGCGGTCCTCTCCGTTCCCCGTCACCACGTGCCGCCCTGCTGCGCCTCGGCCGGGGTCGGCGGCGCGTCCTGGGACGGCGGGGAGGGGTCCGCGGCGGTGCGGCGGGCGGATGCGGCGGCGCCGCGCTCCCGCCCCTCGTAGGTGCGGGCCGTGGAGGTCGCGGCGGCCCGGCGCATCGCGGCGGCGGTACCGTGCTCCTGCTCTTCGTAGTTGCGGGCCGTGGCTTCGGCGTTGCGCTGGGCCTCGTCGAGGGCCTGGTGGAGCGTGTCGAGGACGTCGCGGAGCGCGTCGCGCATGATGCCGTACCGCTCGTCCAGCCTCCGGGCCTCCGGGAAGGGGCCGAAGCTGGAGGCGGCGACCCCGCTGCCGGCGTGGACCCGGTCCCCGCCCGCGCCGGCCTCGAACTCGGCGAGCAGCCCGCGCACCCGGGCGGCGAACTCCCGCAGGTTGTCGATCTTCACCTGGTAGCCCGTACCGGCCACAGCCTGCCTCCCCCTCGGCCCTCCGGCGACACAGCGCATCCATGTCTAACACACGGCCGTCCGTCCGGGAACGCGGCACCGCCCCCGACGGCTGCGCACCGGGCGGCGGGGAGAGGGGGCGGGCCGGCGGCTCCCGGAGGTGTCAGTACGTCAGGAAGCCGGTGGTGTCGACGGTCCAGGGGCCGACCGGGACGTGGTCACCGAAGACGTGGTCGTGGCGGGCCCGGTAGCGGGGCTGCCCGTCGGGGCCGGGGCCGGGGTCGGAGAGGACGGAGAGGGTGCCCTTGCGGGGGTCCACGATGAGGTAGAGGGGGATGCCCATGGCGGGGTAGTCGCGGGTCTTCTGCGTGTAGTCGTTGTCGGGGTTGGACGCGGAGACGACCTCCGCCACCAGGAGCACGTCGGCAGGGTCGACGAAGGCGTCCTCCTCTTCCAGGACGGCCTCCGGGAGGACGACGAGGTCGGGACGGCGCATCCGGCCCAGCGGTACCGACTCGATCTGCGGACCGCTGTGGGCGATCACGCCGGGGCGGGTCCGGGCGAGCTGGTCGTTGAGCTGGCGCCCCAGACGGAAGGTGATGAGCTCGTGCCGCTTGACCGGGCTCATCATCATGACGATGCCCTCGGCGCCGATCTCCACGGCCCAGACGGGCGGGGTCACGGGCAGCTCGTCGGCGATGGCCCGGAGGCGCGCGTAGAGCGAGGGGTCCATGGGGGGCTCCGCAGGTCGGGTGTGTCGATTCTACGAGCCGTCCCGCAGGGCGGCGGCCAGGGCGCGGCGGCACAGGGAGTCGGCCCGGCGGGTGGTCTCGGGCAGCCGGTAGCGGGGGGTGAGGCGCAGGGTGTGGGCGCAGGCGCGGTCGAGGGAGACGCCGTGGCCGACGGAGACGTAGACGGGCTTGACCCCCTCGCGGGTGCGCAGGGCGCGGCCGACCTCCTCGCCGCCGTCGAGGAGGGGGCTGTGGTCGCCCCGGCGGGGTCCGGGGGGCTCGCAGGTGAAGGTGAAGGGGGTCTTGGCGACGCCGAAGGAGGGGATGCCGGTGAGCAGGCCGAGGTGGCTGGCGAGGCCGAGGCGCCGGGGGTGGGCGACGCCGTAGCCGTCGCAGACGACGAGGCCGGGCCGGACGGTGAGGCGGTCCAGGGCGTCGAGGACGGCGGGCAGTTCGCGGAAGGCGAGGAGGCCGGGGACGTAGGGGAAGGCGACGCGGCCGACGGCGGTGGCCCGGTCGACGACGGCGAGGGTGGCGGCGTCGAGGACGACGGCCGCGGCGGCGACGAGGTCGTGTGCGTCGTCGTAGGCGACGTCGACGCCGGCGACGGTGCCGCCGGCGGCGGGGTCGGGGCCGGGGCCGAGGCGGTCGACGAGGGGGCGGAGCCGCTCCTGTTCGGCGACGGCCTCGGCTTCGGTGCGGGGCAGGGCGGCGGGAGTGCTCACCCCGGGGAGGCTACCGGGGCGGTGCCGCCGCCGGGCCCCGGGAGGGTCGGGCGGGGGGCGGGCGGAGGGCGCCGGGGCGGGCCGGGCACAGGGGCCCGGGGCGGAGCCGGGGAGGACCCCGGCCCAAGGGCCCGGAGAAGGGCCCGGCAAAGGGCCCGGCCCGCCCCGAACGTGTCGGGGCGGGCCGGGCGCGGGTGGTGCGGGGTGTTACTTGACCGGCTTCACGCGGACGACGGACTCGAGCTTGTCGGGGCTCTCGTACACGACCTCGATGCTGGTCTTGGTGTCCGGCACCTGAACGCTGCTGTACGGGTTGTCGGCGTACCAGTAGGTGCCCGTGTGGTCGTTGAAGACCGGGACGCCCTTCTGGGACGGGACGGTGGTGGCCGCGTCGGCCCTGTGCAGGGTCAGGGAGTCGGTCTTGTCCAGGCCGAAGGCGGAGTCGTAGCTCTGCATGCGCGGGCGCATGAGGGCGCCGTCGGCCCAGTGGAGGGGCTTGGCGTGGGCGTCGACCGGGAGGACGAGGCCCTTGCCGGGGTGGTCGCTGACGTTGTTGTCGGTCTGCGAGCCGTCCCAGTACCAGACGACGAGGCCGTTCTGGTACGGGTAGTGCTCCACCCAGTCCGGCTTCGAGGCGAAGCCGAAGTTGTACGGGCCGGTCTTCAGCGTGGTGTCGTAGGACACGTACTGCCGGTTCTCGGCCAGGTAGTACTGCGGGTACTCGTTGGTGACGGACCCGGTGATGCGCTGGAAGCCGTCGGCCGCCCAGCCGTTGTCGCCGTTCTCCACGCCGTCGCTGAAGACGGTGGAGCCGTCGGCGGTCACCGCGATGTCGTCGAGGGCGAGGCCCTTGTAGTGCAGGCCGCCGTCGGTGACGTAGTGGAACCGGACCTTGACGGCCTTGCCCGCGTAGGCGTCCAGCGGGTAGGCCAGGTCGCCCCAGACGGCCTTGTTGCCGGTGAGGCCGGCCTTGCCGCTCTCGTTGTGCGGGATCGGCTCGCCGTTGAAGGTTCCGTCGAGGACGGTCCAGTTGGCGCCGCCGTCGGTGGAGACCTCGGCGTAGCCGTAGTCGTAGTCCTGCTCGATGTCGTACCAGCCCTTGGCGGTGAGGGTCGCCGAGGACTTGCCGGTCAGGTCGACGTCACGGGCCAGCGAGACGTTGAGGTCGTCCGCGCTGCCGCTCCACCACTCGTAGGAGCCGTCCGCCGGGGTGTTGATGGCGGTGGTCACCGACTTCTTGGGGAGCTCGACGACGAGGCCCTGGGCCTGGGCGGTGTTGTACTCCGCCGGGCCGAGGCGGTGGCGGCTGGACTCGCCGACCTTGGCGGTGTCGTACTTGAGCCAGCCGAGCTGCAGCTTGCTCCACACGTCCATGTCGTCCGGCAGGTCGCCGATGGCGTCCTGGCCCTTGCCCATCCAGGAGCCGGAGGACATCAGGGACCAGAAGCCGATCGAGTTGTCCTGCGGGCCGACCGTGTCGTACAGGTCGGGCAGGCCCAGGTCGTGGCCGTACTCGTGGGCGAAGACGCCGAGGCCGCCGTTCTCCGGCTGCATCGTGTAGTCGCCGACCCAGATGCCGGTGTCGCCGGCCTGGGTGCCGCCGAGCTTGTTGAAGTCGGGGCCCGAGGTGCCCTGGCCGGTGGCGTAGGCGTACGAGCGGTGGGCCCACAGGGCGTCGGTGCCCTGGGCGCCGCCGCCCGCCGACTGGTCCTCGCCGGCGTGCACGATCTGGAAGTGGTCGATGTAGCCGTCGGGCTCGTTGAAGTTGCCGTCGCCGTCGTAGTCGTACCGGTCCCACTGGTCGTAGGACGCGAGCTCGGCCTTGATGTCGGCGGTGGTGCGGCCCTTCGCCTGCTGGTCGGCGACCCAGGTGTTGACGCCGTCACGGATCAGCTGCTGCGCGTTGGCGCAGACGTGCGCGCCGCAGTAGTCGCTGCCGTAGCGGGCCTCGTTCCACGGGACCTTGACCCAGTCGGTGACGTCGCCGTCGACCGAGTAGCGGCCCGAGGACTGCTTCTCGTAGTAGGTCTTGAGCGAGTCGCCGGTCTTGCTGAAGTACATGTCCTGGTAGTGCTGCTGGTTGTAGTCCGGCAGCCAGTCCGTGGAGTTGTCCTTCGTGCGGTCCGGGGCGGCGATCGTGTTGTGCGCCGGGCCGGGCTGGCCGCCGTACTTGACGACGGCGGGCTTGGGCCCGCTGCCGTCGGGGTCGTACATGGTGGTGTTGTCCACCTGGTCGCCGAACTCGACCAGGATGGTGAAGATCTTGTCCGTGCGCTCACGGCCGAGCTCGACGTACTTGTCCCGGGCGAGCTTCACGGTCTCGCTGCCGTTGCGGTTCTCGACCTTGGCGGTGCCGTCGAGGACCTTCTCCAGGGCGGCCTTGCGCTCGGCCTGCTGCTTGACGCCCATCGGGCCGGGCAGGTCGTGGTCGACCTTCTGGACCTGGGTGTCGGCCGGGTCGTGGCTCACCGGGGCGGCGTCCTGACCGGCGGCGGAGGCCGTGCCGGGCAGCGCCGCAGCGGCGAGCGCGGCTATGAGCGCCGCGGTCGCGGTACCCGCGACGGCTCTCTTGGTCGTCTTCAACGTGGTGACGTCCTCCCCATGACTGCCTGGTCCCTGGAGTCTGGCGGTGGCCGCCCAGTGAACCAGTGAGTACCAAGTGGAGGACATTTGATCGGACCGGTACGACAAAAGAAAGACCTTGACCCGCACATGACTTTGGCTTTAGGGTCCGCGCCCGCGTGCGCCCCTGACGGCACGTCACGGATGCGCCCTTTGCGTGACGACTGCCACAGTCCGTCCACCGGGAGGTGAGCCCGTGCGCCCCCCGTGCACCCCTCCGCGGGGGTTAGTCTGGTCTCACCAGCACATGCACCGGGTATCTGCACAGCGGATCTGCTGACGTCCCGACCGCCGTCCGCGCATCGCGCAGCACGCGCACGGGAGGCACGGGCGGGGAGCCGGCCGATCCCACCCCGCCCCGCACACCCCCGATGCGAAGGACGGAACCGCCATGCCCCGCCCCACCCCCGCCCAGATCTGCTGGGGAACCCTCGCCGTCGTCTCCGCCACCGCGGTGCTGCTCGCCGTGTCCGGCGCCGACAGCGTCCCCGCCGTCACCGTCCTGGTGGTCTTCGGACTCGCCCTGGGCACCCTCGCCACCGCGCTCCTCGTCCCCGGCCGCGCCCCCCGGGACAGCCGGGACGTCGCCCCCGGCGCCGTGCCCGGCGCAGCACACGGCGTACCGGGCCGGCGGATCCCGGCCGCCGCGGAGCGCGAGTACGCCGAACCGTCACCCGGGCGCCGCTGAGGCACGGCCGGACGGGCTCCGGACACCGGGCCCGGCGCGGCGCGGACGCCCGGAGGACCTGCGCACCCGCGGTCCTGCACGAAGCCGACAGGGCGTCAAGACGTGAAAGCGCCATGTCGACACGTCAACGGTCCGCCGCAGGGCCGGGCGGACCGCACCGGCGCACCGCCGGGCGGTCGGACCGCAGGGCCGCCGGGCCGCCGGCTCACGGGGCGGTGGAGACCACCACGGTCCGCACCGCCTTGTCGTGCACGCACTGCCGGTAGGGCTGGTCGAAGAGGCACAGTCCTCCGTCGACGACCACCCACAGGCCGCAGCACAGCATCGAGGGCAGGGTGTAGACGGCCGCCCTGCCCCACGCCTCCCCCGGGGTGGGCACGGCGCCGTCCGCGAGCCGGGCCACCCGCACCTTGACCGCCTTCTTGCCCAGCGTCTGGCCGTCGCGCGACAGCATCAGGCTCTCGTAGACCCAGTAGACGAGGCCGAAGACGAGGGAGAGGGCCACCTCGCCGCTCCGGGTGCCCCAGTCGAAGAACCATCCGAAGAGCAGGCCGCAGACGGCGCTCACCAGGACGGCGTCGATGATGCGGGCCAGCAGCCGCCTGCCGCGGTTGCCGAGCGGCGGCATCCCCGGCACCGGGCCGCCGCCGGGCTCGCCGTAGGGCGGGGCCTGGCCGTAGGGCGGGGCCTGGCCGTGGGGCGGGGGCGGCGCCTGGCCGTAGGGGGACCCCTGGCCCTGCGGGGGCCACTGCCCCGGCGGGGGCTGGCCGCCCGGCGGGGGCTGCTGCCCGTACCGGGGCTCGCCGCCCGGGGGCGGCGGGGGCGCGGCGCCGGGCGGGGGCGGCTGCTTGTCGAACGACGGCGGGCCGGAGCCCTCCTGCTCGGGGCCCGGTCCGGGCGGCTCCTGGGTGCTCATGGTCCGAGTAGAACACCGGGGGAACGCCGCCATCCGGACACGGACGCGCCGATACGGCCAAGCGGGTCAACGGGTCTCAGTCGTCCGCCGCGACGAAGGTCCCGCCCGCCTTGTCGTGCCAGCACTGGCGGAGCGGCCGGTCGAAGAGGCACCACAGCGAGTCCAGGAAACCGCCGAGCAGCACCGCGCCCAGCAGCTGCTGCACCAGCCACCGGCGCACCGAGGCGCCGAGGCCCGGAGGCCGGCGGGACTCCGTGTCCAGCACCCGCACCCGCAGCAGGCGCTTGCCCGGAGTGCGGCCCCAGCGGGCCGTGGGGACGGCCTCGTAGAGGAAGCCGATGCAGAGGACCACCAGCAGGAACAGGCCCGCCTTGCCGAGCACCGTCGGGTCGATCAGCCACACCCGCACGGACCGGCCGGACGCCTTGGCGGCGTCGATCTTCTCCTGCAGGTGGTGCACGGCGGAGGACGCCAGCGGGATGCCCACGGCGGCGGCGAGGGCCGCGACGACGAGGGTGTCGACCGCGCGGGCGCACAGGCGCCTGGCGTACCCGGCCGGCCGGCCCCTGCGGCGCTCCGCGGCGGCCGCCTGGCGGCGGGCCGCGGCCTGCGACAGGGCGGGGCGCGGGGCGGCCGGCGCCGCGTCGGCGGCAGGGGTCCCGGGGGCCTTCGGCGGCGCGGCGTCGGAGGGGCGGGGGGCGGCGTCACGGGTGGGGATCCTCGTCCGGGTCGCCTGGTCGGCGGGAGCGGGTGCGGGGGCGGGAGCGGGGGCCGGGACGGCGGAGGACCGGGTGCCGGAGGAGCGGGTGCCGGAGGAGCGGTCGCGGGGCGCGGCGGGGGAAGGCCGGTCGGCAGCGCCGGCGCTGCCGGTGGCGGGCTTCCCCGGCGCCGGGGCGGTCGGGTTCGCGGACGCCGCGGGTGCGGGCGCGTCGGTCCCGGCGGACGCCCCGGCCCGGCCGGATGCGGACTTCCCCGGCGCGGCGGGGGCAGCGGCGGCGGCCGACGCGTCCTCGGTCCGGGGGGCGGCAGGACGGCCGGCCCCGGCGTCGGCGACCCCCCAGGAGACCCACCGGGGCGCCGCCTCGGACTCCATCAGTCCGCGCTGTCTCAGCGCGTCCGCCTGCCAGCCGGACCGGGCGTCCCGCCCCTCCGGGGAGCCCTGCGCACCGGCCGGGGGCCCCGGTTCGGCCCGGTCGGCGGCGGGGGCCGCCGCTCCGGCCGGGGTCGGGGGCGCGGCTGCGGCCGCGGCTGCGGTGTCGTGCCGGGCGGGGCCGCCGGGGGCCGGGGACGGCTCGGGGGTGGCGGCCCGGGGCCGGGGGGTGTCCGCGGCCGGGGGCGCCGGGGTCGGGGACGCCGGGGCCGCCGCGGCGGGGGACGCCTCCGGCGGCGCGGGCCGGACGACGGGGGGTGCCGCGGCCTCCGGGACGCCGGCCCCGGGGGTGCCGGACCGGGGGGCGTCGGCCGGTGCGGGCCCCGGCTCCTGGACCTGCACGGGGGCCGGGCGGCGGACGACGGGGTGGGCGGGGGTCGCCCAGGGGCTCTGCTTGCGGTCGTGGGCCGGGAACGGCGAGGCCGGGGCGCCCGACGGGAGCGCGGCCGGGACGGGCCCGGTGCCGGGGCCGGTCGTGAACGACGTGCCGCCGGTGGTCTCGTCGAAGAAGACCGGGCCGGACTCGTCGAGCCGGGCCGGTCCGGCCCAGCCGCGGGCGGGGACGGGCGGCAGGGCGGTCCGCCCGGCGGCGGGACCGGCCGCGGAGGCCGCCCGAGGGCCGGAGGACGCCGCCGCCCCCTCGGCCGTCGGGGGGTCCGCGGACTCCCCCGGGCCGGGGGGCTCGGCGGCGGCCGGGGATGCAGCGCCGTCCCGGGGCTCCGAGCCGCCACGCGGCTCCGCGGCGGCCGGGGGCTCCGCGGCGGACGGGGCGTCCTCCTGCGCGGCCCCGCCCTCCGTCCCGCCGGGGACCGCCGGGGGCGGGACGGGCCGCGCCGTCGGCGCCTGCCGCCGCGCCACCACGCGGGGCGGGGCGAGGACCTCCCCCGGCCGGGGCGCCGGCCGGGTGGTGCCCGGGGCCCAGCCGTGCCCGTCCCAGTAGCGGACGAAGCCGGGGATGGACGGGTCCGGGTAGTAGCCGGGCACGGGCGCCCCGGCCGTGGTGCCGGAAGAGGGTCGGTCCGTCATCTGTCCCCTGTCCCGTGGTCCGCTCTGGCTGTCGGGTGGTGGCCCCGCTCCTGGTACGCCCTCCCCCCGCCGCGGGTTCGAGGGCGGCGGCGACGGGGCGCGGGGACCGCCCGGGCACGCATCGGTACGGGACGCACCCGAGCAGTGACAAAGCGTAGTACCCGCACGCCTCCCGGTGGGGTCGTTGCCGAAGGAAGACCCGGTCGGGGGGCCCGCCGCGCCCCCGGTGGACGGCGGCCGTCCGGCGCGGTCCCGCCGGACGGGGGAGGTACCGGACGGCGGAAGGCGTGTAAGAGTGCTCCGTCCGGGGGCTCTCACGTATCACGGACCGGTGGCGGGGCAGACGCGTCATGCCGCCGGGAGGCTCCGGTGCAGAGAGGAAGTCACCCCATGGAGACCTTGGTCGAGCACGAGCTCGAGCTGAACCTCGTGCTCTCGCCCGAGCGGAGTGTCCCCGTGCCCGCCCGCCTGTCGTACGGCGCGCACGACCCCTACGCCGTCCACATCACCTTCCACCTCGGCTCGGAGACCCCGGTGACCTGGGTGTTCGCCCGGGAGCTGCTGGCCGAGGGGACCTTCCGGCCGTGCGGGCAGGGCGACGTCCGGGTGTGGCCGGGCCGCGCCGACGGGCGGGGGGTGCTCAACATGGGGCTGAGCTCCCCGGCGGGCGACGCGCTGCTGGAGGCGCCGCTGGCGGCGGTCACGGCGTGGCTGGAGCGCACGCACCGGCTGGTGCCGCCCGGCAGCGAGGGCGACACGCTGGACCTCGACACGGGGCTGGCGCAGCTGCTGGCCTGACCTGCGGGACGGCCGGGGCCCGCGGGACGGGCCCCGGGGTGCGACGTGCGGCGGCCAGGCCCCGGCCGCGCCGCCGTCAGCGGACGGGGGCGGTCTCGCGGCGCACGCCCGGCCGCTGGGCGGGCAGCGTCGCCGGGGTGCGGCGCAGGGCGGCCCGGCGGCTGCGGACGCGGGCCGCCGCGAGGGCGAGCACGGCGAGGCCGAGCAGCGGGTAGAGGGCGGCCGGGACCTGCTGCCAGACCGGCAGGTACAGGTCGCGCGGCCCGTGGTGCGGCACCAGCCACATGCCGTAGGAGCAGAAGCCGAGGAGGACGACGCCCAGGATCGGGCGCCACCGGAGCCTGCGGACGGCCTCCGGCCGGGACCTCTCGTGGGCGGCCTCGGCGCCGAGCAGGACGGCGAGCGGCACGCACCACACCCAGTGGTGGGTCCAGCTGATCGGGGAGACCAGCAGGGCGGTGACCGCGGTGCAGACGACGCCCCAGGCCTCGGCGCGCGGCAGGTGCGGCGCGCTGCGCCCCGCCCACACGGCGACGGCGAGGCCGAGGACCGCCGCCGCGGCGCCGGCCGCGAGGCCCGCGGTGCCGGGCTCGGCGGTGTGCAGGAGGCGGGCGACGGCGCCGCGCACGGACTGGTTGTCGACGATCTCGGTCTTGCCGACCCGGCTGGAGTCGAAGAGGTAGGTGGTCCAGAAGCCGTGGGAGGCCGCGGGGAGGGCGGTCCAGCCGATCGCGACGGTGGCGAGGTAGGCGCCGAAGGCGGTGAAGGCGGCCCGGACCCGGCCGGTGAGCAGCAGGTACACGGCGAAGAGGCCGGGGGTGAGCTTGATGCCGGCGGCGATGCCGATGCCGACGCCCTTGGCGCGGCCGGCGTCGGACCGGGTGAGGTCCCACAGGATCAGGCAGAGCAGGGCGAGGTTGACCTGCCCGTAGCGCAGGGTGGTCCAGACGGGCTCCAGCCACACGCCGAAGCCGGTGGTGAGCAGGACGGCGGCCGGGCGCAGCTCGCGGCGCGGCCAGCCGGCCAGCCGGCAGGAGAGCCAGGCGGCGGTGCCGAGGAGGAGGACGTTGCCGCCGGTGACGAGGAGGCGCAGCAGGCCGACGCCCGCCCACGCCGTCGGCACGAAGAGCATCGCGGCGAACGGCGGGTAGGTGGCGGGCAGGTCCCACTCGGAGACGCGGATGGTGTAGAGGTCCGTGCCGTCGAGCACGGCCCGGCCCTCCGCCCGGTAGACCAGCATGTCGATCATGGAGGTGCCGACGAGGTGCCGCACCACGGCGTACAGCGCCAGGGAGAGCGCCGCGGCGGCCGCGGCGGCCAGTGTGGGGCGGCGCGGCGCCTCGCGCAGCGCCCGGACGAACGCCGGACCACCGCCCGCACGTCCCGCTCCGGCCGTCCCTGCCGGCCGTTCCTGCTCCACCACTGCCACGTCCGTACTCCGTTCCCACGTCGAACCCCGCGACCCTACCCGATGGCTCCGGCGCACCCCGGGGCCCGTGGGGAGGACGGACAGGCCCCGCGGCCCGGTTCCGGGGCACGTCCGGGGGCGCCTGCCCCGGGGCGGCGGGACGCACACGGCGCCGGACGGGGCGGGCGGGCACCGGAACGGGGTGCCGGTACCCGCGGGCCCCGGCCTGCGGGCGGGCGGGGGCCGGCGGGCGGGCGGGGGCCGGCGCGGGCCGGCGGACCCGGTGCGGGTCCGGTACGGGTCCGCGCGGGCCGGGCCGGTGCGGACGGGTCAGCGGCGGGAGGCGGCCCGGGCGCCGCCGCCGCGGCGGCGGGAGGCGGGGCGGCGGGCGCGGGCCAGGCGGCGGCTGAGGCCCTCGGTGCGGGCCTCGGCGCGGGTACGGAGCCGCAGCCGGATCTCGGTGCCGCCGAGCAGGGCGGACCGTCCCACGGCCATGTCGCCGCCGGTGGCCTCGGCCATCTTGCGCACGATGTCGAGCCCCAGGCCGGTGGAGCCCTCGCCGCCCTGCCCCTCGCCGCGGCGGAGCGCGGCCTCGGGGTCGGCGATGCCGGGTCCGGCGTCGGAGACCATGAGGATGACGGCCTCGTCGCCGGTGTGCACGTCGACGGAGAAGGCGGTGCCCTCCTTGGTGTGCCGGAAGACGTTGCCGAGGAGCGCGTCGACGGCGGCGGCGAAGTCGCCGCGCTGCACGGGGACCGCGGCGGGGGCGTCGGCCCCGGCGAGCTGCCAGGCGCGGCCCTCGTCCTCGGCGAGCGCGGACCAGAAGCCGACCCGCTCGCGGATGACCTCGGCCGCGTCGCAGCCCACCGAGACGGCGGGCTGGTCGTCGACGGTGCGCCGGGCGGCGCGGATGATCTGGTCGACCTCGCGCTCCAGCTGGGCGACGGCGTGCCGGGTGGCCTCGGCGGCGTCGCCCTCGCCCAGGGAGGCGGCGTTGAGCCGCAGCACCGTGAGGGGGGTGCGCAGGCGGTGGGAGAGGTCGGCGGCCATCTCCCGCTCGGCGGCGAGGAGGTGGACGACGCGGTCGGCCATGGCGTTGAAGGCGACGGCGGCCTCCCGCAGCTCCTGCGGGGTGCCCTCGGCGCGGCGGCCCTCCACCGGCACCCGCACGGCGAGGTTGCCGGAGCCGAGCGAGCGGGCGGCGGCGGCCAGGCGGCGGGCGGAGGAGACGATGCGGGCGCCCATCCGGTCGGCGACGGCGACGGAGATGGCGACCAGGGCGAGCGCGACGAGGCTGAGGACGATCCAGGCGGTGGCGACGCCGCGGGTGAGGTCGTCCTCGGGGACGAACACCTCCACGACGGCCTTGCGGTTGATGTCGACCGCGATGGGCTGGAGGAGGGTGAACCCGCCGGGCACCCGGACGGTGAAGGAGCGGCCGCGGCGGATCGCGGTGGCCAGGTCGCCCTCGGCCGCGCGGGCGGTGCCGACGGTGGAGAGCGCCTGCGGGGCGACCGTGCCGCTGGGCGGGGGGATGTGGACGGCGACGCGGCGGTCGGCCCCGGCCTGGGTGGAGGCGACGGCGCGCTGGAGGGCCTCGCGGTCGGTGGTGATGGCGAGCGCGGGGCCGAGCGCGGCGGCCTGCCGCTCGGCCGCGGCGAACGCCCGGTCGCGGGCCGTCTCACGGACCATCAGGCCCAGCGGGATGAGGAAGGCGAGCGCCACCATGGTGGTGCCGGCGATGGCGGCCTTCACCAGGGCCCATCTCACCGGTGGTGCCCCCGGGCGGTGTCGGCGGGGGCGTGGGGGGCGTGCGGGACGGCGTCCGGCGGGGCCTCCAGGCGGACGCCGACGCCGCGCACGGTGTGCAGGTAGCGGGGGCGGGAGGCGGTCTCGCCGAGCTTGCGGCGCAGCCAGGACAGGTGCACGTCGATGGTCTGGTCGCCGCCGTAGGTCTGCCGCCACACCTCGGCGAGCAGCTCCTTGCGGGGGACGACGACGCCGGGCCGGGCGGCGAGGAAGGCCAGCAGGTCGAACTCACGGCGCGTCAGGTCGAGCATCGCGCCGTCGAGGGCGGCCTCGCGCCGCTGGAGGTCGATGTAGAGGCCGCCGACGCGCAGCAGCTGCGCGGTGGGCGACGCCCCGGCCCCGGCGCGGCGCAGCACGGCGGCCATGCGGGCGGAGAGGTGCTCGCCGGAGAAGGGCTTGGTGAGGTAGTCGTCGGCGCCGTCGTTGAGCAGCCGGACGATCTCCGCCTCGTCGTCGCGGGCGGTGGAGATGATGACGGGGACGTTGGTGAGTCCGCGGATCATCTTGAGGGCCTCGCTGCCGTCGAGGTCGGGCAGTCCGAGGTCCAGGATGACCAGGTCGCAGCCGACCTGGGCGACCTCCCTCAGCGCCTCCAGTGCGGTGCCCACGCTGCGGACGGCGTGGCCGGCGTCGGAGAGGTGCCGGATGAGGGCGGAGCGCACGAACGGGTCGTCCTCGACCACGAGCACAGTTGCCATGGCCCGCACCGTACGCCATACGGGTGATTCGCGTGCATGACATCGCGAGGCTCGCGATACGGCAGTATTGCGACGGTGCGGAGAGGGATCCTGCAGACCGGCGCGTGGGCGGCGGCCACCGGCGCGGCGGTGTCGCTGTCCTGGCTCGGTGTGCACGCGGTGCTGTCGGACGGCGCGTTCGACCCGCCGCGGACCCCGGCCGTCCCGGCGCCCGGCGCCCCGGACGGTCCTGACGCGTCGTCGACCCGGCTGCCGGAGGGCGAGCTGGGGCCCGCCACGGCGCGGGCGCCGCAGCCGTCGCGGACACCGCAGGCGCGCTCCTCCCCCTCGCTCGGACGGGCGGGGAGGGTGCCCGGCCCGCGGCGGCCGGGCGCCCCGCCGTCCGCGGGGGGCGCCTCCCCGGGGGTGCCCGGCGGCGACGTGCGGAGCGTGTCGGTGGACGGCGGGCGGGTGGCGGTGGAGTTCCACCCCGACTCGGCGGAGCTGGTGTCGGCGGCGCCCGAGCCGGGGTGGGAGATGCAGGTGTGGCACGGCGACGGGTGGCTGCGGGTGGACTTCTCCCGGGACGGCGTCACCGACTCGGTCTTCGTCACCTGGAACGGCCACCCGCCGGCGGTGCAGACCGTGGAGGGGTGACGGCCCGTCGGTCCCCCGGGTGTCCCGGACGCCCCGGGTGTCCCGGCCGGCCCGTCCCGCCTCGCCGGCCCGGCCGGCGGGGCGTCAGACGACCTTGCCGGGGTTGAGCAGGCCGAGCGGGTCGAAGACGGAGCGGATGCCGCGCTGGAGCTCCAGGCCGACCGGGCCCAGCTCGCGGGCCAGCCACTCCTTCTTCAGCAGGCCGACGCCGTGCTCCCCGGTGATGGTGCCGCCCAGCTCCAGGCCGAGGGCCATGATGGCGTCGAAGGACTCCCGGGCGCGGGCGGCCTCGGCCGGGTCGGCGGCGTCGAAGACGACCACGGGGTGGGTGTTGCCGTCCCCTGCGTGGGCGCAGACGCCGATGGTCAGGCCGTGGCGGTCGGCGATCGCGGCGACGCCGTCGATCATCTCCGCGAGCCGGGAGCGGGGCACGGCCACGTCGTCGATCATGGTGGTGCCGAGCCTCTCCATGGCGGGCAGCGCCTGGCGGCGGGCCTCCAGCAGCAGGTCCGACTCGGCGGCGTCGGCGGCCGGCACGACCTCGGTGGCGCCCGCCGCCCGGCACAGCTCCCCGACCGCGTCGAGGTCGGCGGCCGGGTCCGGGGTGTCGAACGCGACCAGCAGCAGCGCCTCGGTGGTCTCCGGCAGGCCCATCCGGGTCATGGCGTTGACGGCCCGTACGGTCGTGCGGTCCATCAGCTCCATCAGCGACGGGGTGTGCCCGGAGGCCATCACCGCGCAGACCGCGTCGCAGGCGGACGCGGTGGAGGGGAACTCGGCGGCCAGGACGAGCTGCGGCGCCGGGGCGGGCCGCAGCGCGAGGACCGCCCGGACGACGATCCCGAGGGTGCCCTCGGCGCCGACGAAGAGGCGGGTCAGGTCGTAGCCTGCGACGCCCTTGGCGGTGCGGCGGCCGGTGCGCAGCAGGCGCCCGTCGGCGAGGACGACGTCCAGGCCGAGGACGTACTCGGCGGTGACGCCGTACTTCACGCAGCACAGGCCGCCGGAGCCGGTGCCGATGTTGCCGCCGATCGTGCACGACTCCCAGCTGGAGGGGTCCGGCGGGTAGGCGAGGCCGTGCGCGGCGACGGCGCGGGAGAGGACGGCGTTGACGACGCCCGGCTCGACGGTGGCCGTGCGGTCGACGGGGTCGATGTCGAGGATGCGGTCCATCTTCGTGAGGGAGAGGACGATGCAGCCGTCGACGGCGTTGGCCGCGCCGGACAGGCCGGTGCGGGCGCCCTGCGGGACGACGGGCACCCGCAGCCGGGTCGCGGTGCGCATCACGTGCTGCACCTGCTCGACGGTGGCGGGGTGGACGACGACGGCGGGTGCGCCGGCGTCGCAGAAGCCCGCCATGTCGCGGCGGTAGGCGGCGGTGACGTCGGGGTCGGTGGCGACGGCGTCGGGCGGAAGGCCCTCGAGGAGCAGTTCGACCAGGTCGCTCATGGGTGCGTCGCCTCCCGGGCGCGGTGCGTGGGTGTCCCGGAGATCCACTCTTCCGTGCACGGCGGGTCCGGACAAGCCCCCCGGGTGGGCGGCGGGGCCCGGCGGTGTTCCGCCGGGCCCCGCCGCAGGCCGCTCACGCCCGAACGGCCGGCCAGAGGTCGCCGCGCCGACTCCGGTCGCTCGCGCGCGAGCAGCCGGCCAGAGGTCGCCGCGCCGACTCCGGTCGCTCGCGCGCGAGCAGCCGGCCAGAGGTCGCCGCGCCGACTCCGGTCGCTCGCGCGCGAGCAGCCGGCTAGAGGTTGCCGCGCCTCTCCTGCTCGCGCTCGATGGCCTCGAACAGCGCCTTGAAGTTGCCCTTGCCGAAGCCCATGGAGCCGTGCCGCTCGATCATCTCGAAGAAGACCGTCGGCCGGTCCTGGACCGGCTTGGTGAAGATCTGCAGCAGGTAGCCGTCCTCGTCCCGGTCGGCGAGGATCTTCAGCTCGCGCAGCTGCTCCAGCGGCACGCGGGTCTCGCCGACCCACTCCCCCAGCGTGTCGTAGTAGCTGTCGGGGGTGTCGAGGAACTCCACGCCCGCCTCGCGCATGGCCCGGACGGAGGCGACGATGTCGTTGGTGGCGAGGGCGATGTGCTGCACGCCGGGGCCGCCGTAGAACTCCAGGTACTCGTCGATCTGCGACTTCTTCTTCGCGACGGCCGGCTCGTTGAGCGGGAACTTCACCTTGCGGGTGCCGTCGGCGACGACCTTGGACATCAGCGCGGAGTACTCGGTGGCGATGTCGTCGCCCACGAACTCCTTCATGTTGGTGAAGCCCATGACCCGGTTGTAGAAGGACACCCACTCGTCCATGCGGCCGAGCTCGACGTTGCCCACGCAGTGGTCGATCGCCTGGAAGAACCGCTTGGCGGGCGGCGCGGCGATCGGCCCGCGGGCGGTGTAGCCGGGCAGGTACGGGCCGTCGTAGCCGGAGCGGTCGACCAGGGTGTGCCGGGTCTGGCCGTAGGTGGCGATGGCGGCGAGGACGACCGTGCCGTGCTCGTCCTTGAGCTCGTACGGCTCCTCCAGGGAGGTGGCGCCGTGCTCGACCGCGTAGGCGTGGGCGGCGCGCACGTCGGGGACCTCGATGGCGAGGTCGACGACGCCGTCGCCGTGGGCGGCGACGTGCTCGGCGAGGAACCGGCCGTGGTCGGTGTCCGGCTTGATCACCGAGGTGAGGACGAACCGGGCGCCGCCGGACTCCAGCACGTAGGAGGCGGTCTCGCGGGTGCCGGTCTCCGGGCCCGCGTAGGCGGTGCAGCGCATGCCGAAGGCGGTGGAGTAGTAGTGGGCGGCCTGCTTGGCGTTGCCGACGGCGAAGACCACCGCGTCCATGCCCCGCACCGGGAAGGGGTCGGCCTGGCCGGCGTGCGAGGGGCTGGTGAGCGGAGTGGTGTCGGTCATGGCGGCCTCCCTGTGGGGCGTACGCGTTCCGGTACCCGGGTTGTGCAGCTGTGTGCGCTCACCGTGGCGCCGCTCACACGGTTGCGCAACCGTTCGCCGGAGGACTGGTCAGTCTGTACAGCGCTACCGCGGCCGGTGCAGCATTCCTGTACAGGTTGCGCACCGACGGGAGACGCCGTGGACGACACCCCCCTGGACGGCCTCGACGGCCGCCTCATCACCCTGCTCGCCGAGGAGCCCCGGATCGGGGTGCTGGAGTGCTCCCGGCGGCTCGGCGTGGCCCGCGGCACCGTGCAGGCGCGGCTGGACCGGCTGCGGGCCCGGGGGGTGATCCGCGGTTTCGGCCCGGAGCTGGAGCCGGCGGCGCTGGGCTACCCGGTGACGGCGTTCGCGACGCTGGAGATCGCCCAGGGGCAGGGCCGGGCGATCCGGGCCCACCTGGCGTCGGTGCCGGAGGTGCTGGAGCTGCACACCATCACCGGGCAGGGGGACATGCTCTGCCGGATCGTGGCCCGCTCGAACGCCGACCTCCAGCGGGTGATCGACCGGGTCGTGGGGTTCGACGGCATCATGCGCGCCTCCACGGCGATCGCCCTGGAGAACCCGGTGCCGTACCGGGTGCTGCCGCTGGTGGCGCAGGCGTCCGGCACCGGCTGAGGGCGGGAGGGCCGGGGGCCGGAGGAAGGCGCCGGAGGGTCAGCAGGAAGGGACGGGGCCGCCGTTCCGCAGCGCCGCGAGGGCCTTCAGGGCGCCGTCCAGGGTGTCGACCGGGACCAGCCGCAGCCCCTTCGGGGTGTCCACCTTGGCGTCGGAGCACTCGGCGCGCGGGACGAGGAAGACGGTGGCGCCGTCGCGGGCGGCGGCCCGGGTCTTCAGCGCCACCCCGCCGACGGGTCCGACCCGGCCGGCCTCGTCGATGGTGCCGGTGCCCGCGACCACCCGGCCGCCGGTGAGGTCGCCGCCGTGGCCGTCGCCGTCGAGCCTGTCGATGATGCCGAGGGTGAAGAGCAGGCCGGCGCTGGGGCCGCCGACGTCGGCGAGGTCGAGGGAGACCTTCACCCGGCCGGGTGCCAGGTGCAGGTGGCGCAGGGCCACGGCGGTGGCCGCGTCCTGGGACTGCCGCATGTCGGCGGTGTTCTGCTTCTCCACCTCCTCGGTGGAGCGGCCGGAGGGGTAGACGGCCTCGCTGGGCACCACGGCGCGGGCCGGGTCGGGCCACGCGGCGAGGGCGTCGGTGAGACTGATCTCCTCGCCCGGCGCGGTGGCGGCGATCGTGGTCATGCGGAGCTGCCCGCTGGTGCTGCGCACGGGGGCGCCGGTGATGGTGATCACCTGCTTGCCCCGGTACCGGCCGAGGGTGTCGGCGGTGATGCCGGGCTGCATGATCGTGTACGGCAGCGGGGCGAGCGCCGCGACGGCGTACAGCGCGGCGAGCAGCAGGGCGCAGAGGGCGAGGGCACGGACGCGGGGGGAGGGCAGGGCGGCAGGCACGTCCGGCATCAAAACACAGCCGGCGCGGGAGTGTGCACGCGGACCGCCCGGCCCGCCGGTCACGGCGGGGCCCGGCGGCCGGCCGGACGGCCGGGCAGGCGGCCGGGCGCACCCCGGGCGGACGGCCGGGCGCACCCCGGGCGGGCCGGCACCCTGCGGGCCGGGGGCCCGGTGCGGGCGGCCCCGCGGGGGCCGGCGCCGGTCCGGGGCCCGGTGCGGCCCGCGGCGGTGGGGGACGGCCCGGGGGCGGCCCGGGGCCTCAGCGCAGGGCGTCCGCGACCTCGGTGGCGGCCTCGACGACGCGCGGGCCGACGCGCTCGGGGACGAGCCCGCTCAGCATGACCACGCCGACGCTGCCCTCGATGCCGCTGAGCCCCACCAGGGCGGCGGCCGCACCGCAGGCGCCGGACTGCTCCTCGGCCCGGGTGATGACGAACCCCGGGTCGGGCCGGTGCCCGTTGCCGGTGGCGCGGGCGGCGAGGATGGCGCGGCCGGCGGCGCTGTCGTCGAGGGCGTGGCGCAGGCCGGTGCGGTACGCGACGTGGAAGTCGGTCCAGCTGGGCTCGACGACGGCGACGGCGAGCGCCTCGCTGCCGTCGACGAGGGTGAGGTGGGCGGTGGCGCCGAGGTCCTCGGCGAGGCTGCGCAGGGCGGGCAGTGCGGCCTCGCGCAGCAGGGGGTGTACGCGGTGGGCGAGCCGCAGCACGCCGAGGCCGACACGGGCGCGGCCGCCGATGTCGCGGCGGACGAGGCCGTGCTGCTCCAGGGTGGCGAGGAGCCGGTAGACCACGGTGCGGTTGACGCTGAGTCGGCCGGCCAGCTCGGTCACGGTCAGGCCGCGCTCGGAGTCGGCGAGGAGCTTGAGGACTCTGACGCCCCTGTCGAGGGTCTGGGAGGTCTCGGCGGTCACGACGCTCGTTCCTTTCCGCGGCGGTCACCGGTCCCGACGGAGGGACAGGCTCCGTTCGGACGCGCAGGGGCAGGCGACGGCGTCGTCGGCGTCGTCGGCCCCGCGGCGCTTCCCCCGTGGAAGCGTGCACGAAAGGTAGTGAGCCGGAAGCACTCAGCGGAAGTGGTTGTCCAAAATTCGGTCATGATCGTGACACCGCAGCGGTTCCATCACGGACATCCCGGTCGAAACGTCCGGTCACCGAGACCTTTCCGTGTCCTGGGACGGCCCGGGGTCCGGAGTCCGGACAGGCGGCGGGCGGCGGCACGGTCCGCGGGAGGCGGGTCCCCGGGGGCCCGGTCCGCCGGGGACCGGGGTCACAGCAGGTTGCGGAGGACCGTCCAGGCGGCCGCGGCGCCCAGGACGGCGAGAGTGCCGGTGCGGCCGAGCCGCGGCCGGTACCGGCGCCCGCGCAGGCCGTGCCCGAGCCACCGCCCGTACAGGAGGGCGACCGCCGGCAGGGCGGCCAGCAGCGCGGCGTTGTCGTGCCAGGCGGCGGCACCGTGGCCGTGCATCAGGTCGTAGGCCATCCGGGTGCCGCCGCAGCCGGGGCACAGCAGGCCGGTGACGAGGTGCCAGGGGCAGGGCGGCAGGAGCTGCCCGGGGCGGTGGGGGTCGCGGTTCCAGAGGTACGCCGCACCGGCCGCGGCGGCGGCGAGCACGCCGAGCGGCCCGGCGGCGGGGTGGGGCCGCCGGGCCGCTCGGGGGCGCCCCCCGCCCGGCGGGCCGGGAGGGGGCGCGGAGGTGCCGGACACCGGGTCAGCCGCGCAGCACGCGGCCCTGGGCGTCGGTGCGGTCGTTGCTGACGAGGAAGAGGACACCGTCGATCAGCGCCCAGACGCCGAGCCCGCCGCAGGTGAGCAGCTGGGCGATGCCCATGCCCACGTGGCCGGTGTAGAAGCGGCCCACTCCGAAGCCGCCCAGGAAGAGCTGCAGCACGCCCGCGACGATCTTCGACTTGTCGGAGAGCGGGCGGCCGTTGGCGTCGACGGGCTGGGGGGCGCCGGGGGCGGTGGGGTGGGACACGGGGTTCTGGTCTCCTCGGGGTGGGCAGCACGGAGTACCGGACGCGGGTCCGGGCTCCGGGAAGGGTCGTGCCGCGTGGCGGCGACCGGCACACTAGCCGATCATCGGATCGGCTGTCTCCACCGTTTCTCCCCCGGTTCCGCACAGTCCCGCACACGGGCGCCCCGCCGCGCGCCCGGCCCCGTCACCGGCCCCGCCCCCGGCCGCGCCGCCGGTCACCGCGCGGCGGAGGCCCACTCGCGGATCTTGGCGATGCGCCCCTTGAGCTGGCCGGCCGTCGCCTGCGCCGTCAGCGGCCCGCCGCACACCCGCCGCAGCTCGTTGTGGATGGTGCCGTGCGGCTGGCCGGTGCGGTGGTGCCAGGCGGCGACCAGGGTGTTGAGCTCCTTGCGCAGCTCGCGCAGCTCCTGGTGGGTGACGACGGGCCGGTTCTCGGCGGGCACCTCCAGGAGGTCGGCCTCCTCGGCCGGCTTCGCCTTGCTGCGCTGGATCTGCCGGTGCTGCCGCTTCTGCAGCAGCATCTGGACCTGGTCGGGCTCCAGCAGGCCGGGGATGCCGAGGTACTCCTCCTCCTCCTCGCTCCCGGGGTGGGCCTGCATGCCGAACTCCATGCTGTTGTACAGCACCCGGTCGAAGACCGCGTCCGACTCCAGCGCCTCGAAGGAGAACCCCTCCTGCTGGCCGTCCGGCTCGTCCTTGGCCTGGTTGGCCTGGGCGACGAGGGCGTCCTCCTCGTCGAAGAGCCCCTCGCTCTCCTTCTTGGGCCGGTCCAGGACGTGGTCGCGCTGCAGCTCCATCTCGTTGGCGAAGCCCAGCAGCATCGGCACCGACGGCAGGAAGACCGACGCGGTCTCGCCGCGCTTGCGGGCGCGGACGAAGCGGCCGACGGCCTGGGCGAAGAAGAGCGGCGTGGAGATGGAGGTGGCGTACACGCCGACCGCGAGCCGGGGCACGTCGACGCCCTCGGAGACCATGCGGACGGCGACCATCCACCGGTCGTCGCTCTCCGCGAAGTCGGAGATCCGCTGGGACGCCTCGGCCTCGTCGGAGAGGACGAGGGTGGCGCGGTGGCCGGTGAGCTCGCGGATCATCTTGGCGTAGGCGCGGGCGGCGGTCTGGTCGGAGGCGATGACGAGGCCGCCCGCGTCGGGGACGGCCTTGCGGACCTCGGTGAGGCGCCGGTCGGCGGCGCGCAGCACGTTGGGCATCCACTCGCCCTGCGGGGACAGGGCGGTGCGCCAGGCCTGGGCGATGGCGTCCTTGGTCATGGGCTCGCCGAGCCGCGCCTCGACCTCGTCGCCGGCCTTGGTGCGCCAGCGCATGTTGCCGCTGTAGGAGAGGAAGATCACCGGCCGCACGACGTGGTCGGCGAGGGCGTGCCCGTAGCCGTAGGTGTAGTCGGCGACGCTCTTGCGGATGCCGTCGGAGCCCGCCTCGTAGCTGACGAACGGGATGGGGTTGGTGTCCGAGCGGAAGGGCGTGCCGGTGAGGGCGAGTCGCCGGGTGGCGGGCTCGAACGCCTCGAAGCACGCCTCGCCCCAGGACTTGCTGTCGCCCGCGTGGTGGATCTCGTCCATGATCACCAGGGTCTTGCGGCCCTCGGTGCGGTTGCGGTGCAGCATCGGGTTGACGCCGACGCCCGCGTAGGTGACGACGATGCCGTGGTAGTCCCGGGAGAGCGGTCCGGAGGAGTACGCCGGGTCGAGCCGGATCCCTATCCGCGCCGCCGCCTCGGCCCACTGCTTCTTCAGGTGCTCGGTCGGGGCGACCACCGTCACCTGCTGCACCAGGTGGTTGTGGAGCAGGTACGACGCCAGCGTCAGCGCGAACGTCGTCTTGCCGGCGCCGGGCGTCGCGACCGCGAGGAAGTCGCGCGGCTGGGTCTCGACGTACTTGTCCAGGGCCCCCTGCTGCCAGGCGCGGAGCTTCCCCGCCGTGCCCCACGGGGCGCGTCCGGGGAAGGCCGGGGAGAGGTGGTGGGAAGTGGTCGCGGTACTCACGGTCTCCGAGGGGTTCGTCGGGCATCGCCCCAGGTCAGAGGCGCAACACCCAGCCGGTCTGTCGTCGGACAACCCGCCAAGACTACCGGCCCCGCGGGCGTCGGGTGCCCGTCACACCCCGTCGGGCGCCTCCGGGGGCGGCGGCTCCGCCGGCGCACCGGCGGGCGTGCCGGGCACCGTACGGGCGGCCGCCGGGCGGGTGCGGCCGGAGAGCGCCGCGCCGAGCAGCGCGACCGCCGTCATCACGGCGAACACCACGGCGAAGCCGCCGGTGCTGCCCGTGCCCGCCCCCGCGCCCCCGGCGGTCGCGGCGGCCTGGGCGGCGCCGCCGAGCGCGGAGAAGAGCACCCCGGCGAGGCCGACCAGCAGGATGTTGCCGAGGGCGTCGCAGACCTGGAGGGAGGCCGAGTTGGCGCCCGCCTCGTCCGGGGCGGACAGGCTCATCATGAGGACGCTGATCGACGAGACCGCCATCCCCATGCCGATGCCGCCCACCGCCCAGGCGGCGGCGACCACCGCCGGCGGCACCGCCGGGACCAGGGCCAGGGCGGCTCCGGCGATGGCGGCCGCGGTCAGCGCGAACCCGGCCCGGATCATCGCGTGGCGGTGCCGCTGGGCGGCGGGGCGGCCCTGCAGCCAGGAGCCCAGCGCCCAGGTCAGGCCGCCGCTGGTGAGGGAGAGCCCGGCCAGGGTCGGCGTCAGGTGCCGCTCGGTGACCAGCATGAGCGGGATGAACGCCTCGGCCGCGAAGAACGCCCCCGCCGCCACGCCGCGCATCAGGATCACGGTGGGCAGCCCGCGGGCCGCCCGCAGGGTGCCGGGCGGCAGCAGCCGGGTCACGGCGGGCAGGAGCAGCGCGGCGCCCGCGGCGGCGGGCAGCAGTGCGAGCGCGTCTAGGCGCTGTCCGGCGTACTGGAGCAGCCCGGCGCCGACCGAGACGGCGAGGGCGAGGCGGATGCGGCGGCGGTCGAGGTCCCAGGAGGGCGGGGGCGCGTCGCCGCGCTCCCGCTCGGCCCGCTCGGCGCGGCGCAGCGCCGGGCCCATCACGGCGAGCGGCAGCAGCACGAGCACGGGGATGGCGAGGAAGACCCAGCGCCACCCGAGGTTCTCGGTGACGGTGCCGGCGACCGCCGGGCCGACGATCGAGGGCAGCACCCAGGAGGCCGAGAAGGCCGCGAAGACCGAGGGCCGCAACCGCTCGGGGTAGGCGCGGCCGACCACCACGTACAGGGCGACGATCACCAGTCCGGCGCCGAGGCCCTGCACCGCGCGGCCGGCCACGAAGGGCCACATGCCGACGGCGGTGCCGGCGACCAGCAGCCCGGCGGCGAAGACGGCGATGCCGGTGAAGAGCGGCGCCATGGGGCCGCGCCGGTCGCACCACTCCCCCGACACCACCATGGCGAGCAGGCTCGTGGTGAAGAAGCCGGAGAAGGCGAGGGCGTACAGGCCGAGGCCGTGCAGGTGCTGCGCGGCGACCGGCATGGCGGTGTTGACGGCCGTGGCCTCGAAGGCGATCAGCAGGACCACGGAGACGATGCCGAGGGTGAGGGCCCGGTAGGGGCCGGAGAGCACCCCGCCGGCCTCCGCCTCCGGTTCCGCCGCTGTGCCGGGGCCGCCGGAGGGGTCGTCGGGTCGGCGTCCGGTGCGCGGGGAGGAGGCGGTGGTCATGGGGAAAAGGGTAAGGCCTCACTGCACCTTTTGCTCCTGACCTTTGGTCCGGTCGGCTGTCGGTCCGCGGTCCTGGTCCCCCGGGCCGCGTCGGACCGGGACGGGCGGGGAAGACGAGGTCCCATGACCACGGAGCGCTACGCGTCGTACGACGGCACCTCCCTCGCCTACCGCGTGCTGGGCCCCGGGCCCGACGACGGCCCGCACGGCGGCACGGGGGACGGCGGCGGGGGCGCCGCGCCGGTCCTGGTGTGCCTGGCGGGCGGCCCCGGGCGGGACGCCGCCTACCTGGAGGACCTCGGCGGACTGGACCGGGCGCTGACGCTGGTCGTGCCCGACCTGCGGGGCACCGGCGAGTCCCAGGTCGGCGTCGACCCGGCCGGCTACTCCTTCCCCCGGCTGGCCGAGGACGTCGAGGCGCTGCGGGCGCACCTGGGCCTGGAGCGGATCGCCCTGCTCGGCCACTCCGCCGCCGCCGTGGTCGCGCAGGCCTACGCCGCCCGGCACCCGGAGCGGCTGAGCCGCCTCGTCCTGGTCACCCCCGGCACCCGGCTGCAGGACCGCCCGACCGCCGACGCGCAGGAGATCTTCCACAGCCGGTCGGACGAGCCCTGGTACCCGGAGGCGGTGGCGGCCCTGGAGAAGCTGGCGACCGCGCACGAGCTCGCCGAGATCAAGCGGCTGCTGACGCGGGTCGCGCCGGGGACGTACGGGCACTGGGGGCCCCGCCAGCAGGCGCACGCCGCCGCCGAGGGGGACCAGCTGCACCCGGTGCCGCGGGCCGCCTTCTGGCAGGGCGTCGACGACGCGGCGCGGCGCGCGGTCACCGACGCCCTGGGCGGCCTCGCGGTCCCGGTGCTGGTGGTGACCGGCGACCGGGACGGCGCGAGCGGGGTCGCGGCGGGCGGGGTGGTGGCGGCCCAGTTCCCCGACGCCCGCCACACCACCCTGCCCGGCTGCGGCCACTACCCGTGGGTGGACGAGCCGGAGGCCTTCCGGCGGCTGGTGGCGGGGTTCGTCGCGGGCGGGTGAGCCGGGCGCGGGGCGGGCGCGGAGGGCGGACGCGGCCGGCCCGCCGGGCCGCCGTCGAACCGGTGCGGGTCCGGCCGCGTACGTACGGGCAACGGTGTGGTGAAACGACAGTCCCGCAGGTCGGCCGGCGCAACGGTCAGACGACGGCGTCCTGCGGCCGGACAGGAAGGCGGGTGACGGGCCGTCCCGTGGCAGCACGGACGGCGGCGGCCACGGCGGCCGGGGCGACCACGGCGGGTGCAGCCCCGACCGCCTTGGCCCCGAAGCTCGCCACCACGTCGCGCTCCTCCAGCAGCGCCGCGATCCGCACCTCGGGGGTGTCCAGCGCGGTCGGCAGCCGGTAGCCGGTGAAGGACGGGTTGACCAGGCGGCCGTCCTCGGCCTGCAGCTCCTCCAGGAGCGCCAGGCCCACGCCCTGGGTGACCCCGGCCTCGATCCGGGCCTCGATCTGGCGCGGGTTCAGCGCCCGGCCCACGTCCTGGGCCACCGTCACGTCGACCACGCGGACCGCGCCCAGCTCGATGTCCACGTCGACCACGGCCCGCATCGCGCAGAAGGCGACGGAGACGAAGGCGTCGCCCTGCCCCGCGTCGTCCAGGGGCTCGGTGGGGTGGGGGCGGCACTGGGCGGTGGCCCAGAGCTCCTTGCCCTCCAGCGCCTCGGAGACCGGCATGCCGAGCACCCCGTCGTACGAGGTGATCTTGCCGTCGGCGATCTGGAGCAGCTCCGGGGACATGCCGAAGTTGGCCGCGATGGGCTGGAGCAGCTGGTGGCGGACCATCAGGGCGGCCTTCTCCACCGCGCCGCCCGACACCCAGGTCTGGCGGCCGCGGGCGGTGGGCCCGGCGGCGGGCTGGTCGGTGTCGACGGGCGCGATCCACACGTCGGTGACGCCCAGCACGTCCTGCACGACCTGCCGGGCCAGCGTGGCGAAGCCCTGGCCCGCGTCGACGGCGGCGCAGATCACGGTGGCCTGCTCGCCGCTCACGCGGACGGTGGCGGTGGAGACCTCGTCGGCGCCCTCGGCGCCCAGCATGTGCACCATGCCCACGGCGTAGCCGATGCCGCGGCGCACCGCGGCCGGGTCGCCGGCGCCGTGCGGGCCGCCCGGCAGCAGCCACTCGGTGTCGGGCTCGTCCACCGGGAGCGGCGGCAGCGGCTCGGCGGCGACCGCGTCCAGCAGCGCGCCCACGGGGGCGGGGCAGGTGACGGCCTGTCCGGTGGGCATCAGGTCGCCGGTGGCCATGGCGTTGCGGCGGCGGATCTCCAGCGGGTCCACGCCCAGCTTGGCGGCGAGCTTGTCGAGCTGGGACTCGTAGGCGAAGCACGCCTGGAGCGCGCCCTCGCCGCGCATGCGGCCGGCGGGCGGGTTGTTGGTGCGCACGGCCCAGGCGTCGACGAAGACGTGGGGGACGACGTAGGGCCCGGCGGAGAAGGCGGCGGCCGCGGCCAGCGCCTCGCTGGAGACGTCGGCGTAGGCGCCGCCGTCCAGCAGGATCTGCGCCTCCACCTTGACCAGGTGGCCGAGGGAGTCGGCGTGGTGGCGGTAGCGCAGCAGCGCCGGGTGGCGGTGGGCGTGGGCGTGGAAGGAATCCTCGCGGCCGAGCGCCATCTTGACCGGGCGTCCGGTGCGCAGCGCCAGCAGGGCCAGGGTGACCTGGAAGGAGAGGTCCTCGCGGTCGGCGGTGGCGCCGGGCACGCCGGTGACGACCAGCCGCACCCGGTCGGGCTCCAGGCCCAGGCAGGCGGCGGCGCGGTCGCGGTCGCCGTGCGGGTTGGTGGAGGCGACGTGCAGCTCCACGCCGCCGTCGGGGCGGGGCACGGCCAGGCCCGCCTCGGCGCCGATCGGCGCGGGGTCCTGGCGGCCGACCTGGTACAGGCCCTCCACCACCACGTCGCCGACGGCGTCCGGGTCGCCGAAGCGCAGCGGCAGGTGGCGGAAGAGGTTGCCGTCCGGGTGCAGCGGACCGGCGTGGAAGGACTTCTCCGGGTCGGTGACCGGCTCCAGCACCTCGTACTCGACGGCGACGGCGGCCGCGGCCAGCCGGGCGGTGTCGGGGTGGTCGGCGGCGACGGCGGCGACCGGCTCGCCCTGGTGGCGGACGACCTCGGCGGCGAGCACCGGCCGGTCGGCGATCACCGGGCCGTGCGGGGCCCCGGCGGCGCGGCCCCCGTGGTCGGACGGCAGGTCGGCGGCGGTCACCACGGCGTGCACGCCGGGCAGGGCCAGGGCGGCCGAGGCGTCGACGGAGACGATGCGGGCGTGCGGGTGCGGGGAGCGCAGCACGGCGCCCCAGAGCAGCCCCTCGGCCCACAGGTCGGCGGCGTAGGGGTAGACGCCCAGGGCCTTGGGCAGGGCGTCCTGGCGGACCGGGGAGCTGCCGAGGCCGAACGGCTCCGGCTCCGGGGCGGCCTCCTCCGCCGCGGCGCCGGCCGCGGGCTCGGCCGGGGCGGCCGGGGCTCCGAACACGTTTCCGAGGACGCCGCCGGCCGCGCTGCCGGGCTCGGGGGCGGGTCCGGCGCCCGGGGCGCCGGACGCGGTGTCGGTGGGGGCGGTCATGCGCGGTCATCCTGGGGAGTGGGGGTCCCCCCGGCCGGGGGCCGGGGGAGGCTGCCGTCGGGGGCGGGGGTGCCGTACGGCGGCGTCCCGTGGTCGGGGTGCGCGCCGTACTGCGGTCCCAGCCCGTGCGCGGGATCGTAGGCCGCCTGGCCGTCCGGCGTGTAGAGGTCGGGCACGGGGGCGGTGTCCGCGCCGTGGCTCTGCCGGTAGGGGTCGGGGTGGTAGGCGCCGGCGTACGGCTCCTCGGCGTAGACGCCCGTGCCGTAGGGGTCGGGCGCGTAGGTGCCGTAGGCGGCGGGGGCGGGCTCGCCGGCCTGCGGGGCCGCGGCGGCCTCCAGGACGGCGTCGAGGGGGCCGAAGAGGGGGTCGACCTCGGCAGGGGGCGGCGGGGCGGCGGCCGGGCCGCCGGGGGCGGGCTCGAACCCCGGGTGGGGGACGTCCGCGTACACGGGCGGCTCGGCGCCGGGGTCCGGAAGGGGGGCCGCGGGGACATCGGGGGCGTCGGCCGCGGGGGCGGCCGGGGCCGGGTCCGCCGGCGCGGGGGCGGCCGGGCCGCCGTCGGCCTGCGCGGGCGCCTCGGACGCGGGGGCGGTGTGCTCCGGCTCGGCGGCGGCCGCGGCGCGCTCCCCGGCGACCGTGCGGACGGCCCGCAGGACGCCCTGGTAGCCGGTGCAGCGGCACAGGTTGCCGCAGAGCGCCTCCCGGGCCTCCACGTCGCTCGGCCGGTGGTTGCGCTGCAGCAGGTCGTGGACGGCCATGGCGAGGCCCGGCACGCAGTAGCCGCACTGCACGGCGCCGCTCTCCGCCAGCGCCCGCTGCACGTCGGAGGGCACGCCGTCGTCGACGAGCCCCTCGACGGTCTGGATGTCGCCGCCCGCGGCGAGGGCCGCGGGCACGAGGCAGGAGGCCACCAGCTGGCCGTCCACCTGCACCGAGCAGGCACCGCACTCGCCCTGCTCGCAGCCGTCCTTGGCGCCGGCCAGGCCCAGCCGCTCGCGCAGCACGAAGAGCAGGCTCTCGCCGATCCAGGCGTCGGCCACCGGGCGGTCGGCGCCGTTGACCCGCAGCGTGTACGAGGCGCAGGGCCGCTCCGCGCCCCCCACCGGCGTCCCGTACGCGGGCGTGCCGTGCCCGCCGTGCTCCTCCGCGCCCGGCTCCTCCGCCGCGTAGGGGGTGTCGCCGTACGGGGTGTCGCCGTAGGGGGCGTCGGCGAACGGGGCGTCACCGAACGGGGGGGCGCCGTCGTACGGGCCGCCGGGGGCGGGCGTGCCGTACCCCTGCGCCGCGTCGGTGTCCTGCCCGCCGTCCGGGGTCGGGTGGTCCGTCACTTGAGCGCCCTCCCCAGTGCACGTCGGGCCAGAACCGCCACCGTACGCCGGAGCCGCTGGGCCGCGGCGGGCGGCCCCCCGGCGGGGGCCGGTCCGTCGCCCGCCCCGGGGGCGGGGCCGCCGGGGTCGGCCAGGGCCTGCGGGTCGGGCACGCAGGCGCCCGCGACGTACTCGCCGAAGGCGGTGAGGGCGGCCGGGTCGATGCCGCGCTCGCCGTCCCAGTCGATGCAGGTGGAGACCCACGCCTCGGCCTCCAGCGGCCGCAGCGGCACCGGGGCGACGGCGCCCACCGCGCAGCGGACGGCGCGGCGGGCCGGGTCGAGGACGAGGGCGACCGAGGCGGCGGCGCGGGCGGGCCCGCTGCGGCCGGTGGCCTTGAGGTAGACCTGCGGGGCGTGCAGCAGCGGCACCCGCACCCAGCCGAGGAGTTCGCCCGGGCGCATGGGGTCGAGGCCGGTGAGCAGGTGGCTGACCGGGACCTCGCGGGAGCCGGCGGGGCCGGTCAGGGTGACGGCGGCCTCCAGGGCGGCGAGCACGGGGAGGGTGTCGCCGGCCGGGTCGGCGGTGGCGATGTTGCCGCCGAGGGTGCCGGAGTTGCGGATCTGCGGGGGGCCGGCGGTGCGGGCGGCGTCGGCGAGGCCGGGGATGAGGGCGGCGAAGTCGGGGCGGCCCATGCGGGCGTGGGTGAGCCCGGCGCCGAGGACCGCGGTGCCGCCGTCCTCGTAGCGCCAGCCGCGCAGTTCGCTGATCCGGCCGAGGCCGACGAGGGCGGGCGGGCGGAGCAGCCCGGCGTTGACGGCGCCCATGAGGTCGGTGCCGCCGGCGACCGGGACGGCGGCCGGCGCGGCGGCCAGCGCCTCGACGGCCTCCTCCAGCGTGGCCGGCAGCATGATGGTCCGGTTCACCCTGTCCTCACCGCGCTCTGCTCGCTCACGAAGCCGCCCCTTCCCCGCCCGTACGGTACGTGCAAACCCTCCGGGCGGGGCAACTCTGGCACACAATGCACGGTGATCATTGACGGGGTGCGGGGGCGCTCCTCCGCGCCCGGCGCACGCCCGCGCACCAAAGCCCCCCAAGCCGGGCGGACCGGGCACGCCGGCGACCACACCCGTCCTGACGGACGGGCCGCGGCGGAGGTTCCCCGGGCGGGCGGCGCGCCGGTTGACGGCCGGTCGGCCGCGGACCCCCGGCCCCCTGGGCGGTCCCGGGGGGCGGGCGGCGGCCCCGGGCCCCCGCGTCAGACGGCCGGGCGGCCCGCCTCCCCGGGCCGGTGCCGCCACGCGTGCGGGCCCCCGGGCGGCAGGCACTCCACGCCCATCGCGTCCAGGCGGGCCAGGTGGACCGCCAGGCGCCGCCCGAAGCCGTCGAGGTCGCGCTCGGCGGGGTCGGCCGGCAGCTGGGACCAGGCGACCTCGGCGAAGGCCGCGAGGCGGGGGAAGAGGAGGCGGTCCAGGTCGCGGGCGTCCCCGGCCGCCTCGTTCCACAGCTCGGCCCGCACGCCGACGACGCGCCGGGCGGCCTCCGGGTCGGCGCGCAGCCCCGGCGGGACCGGTTCGAGTCGGTAGACGTCGGCGACCGTCAGCACGCGGTCCGCCGTCCCGGGCGCGTCGCGGGCGCCGGACCGCGGGCGGTCGAGGCGCGCCTGCTCCGGGCACACCACCACGTCGCGCCCGGCGGCGGCCGCCGCGGCGGCCTCGGCCGCGGACCGCACCGGGACCGCGCCGCCCTCCCCGTCCGGCCACGACCCGCCGTCCCCGGGCGGGGGGCTCCCGCCGCCGGGGGCGGCGGGGTGCCCGAAGACCTCCCGGACCTCCTCCAGCGCCTCCGCGGCGGGGCCGGGTCCGGGCCCCCCGGCGGGCGCGCCGCCCCCGTCCGCCCCCGGGGGGCCGGTCCCGGGCAGGCCGATGCCAGGGACGACGGCGATCTGCCGCTCGGCGGCGTACGCGGCGATCTCACGGAGGTCGTCACGGCTGTAGCGGCCTCCGTGCGCCGGGCCTCCGTGCGGCAGGCCTCCGTGCGGCACGCCGTCGCGGGCCCCGCCGGGGCCGGCCGGGGCCCCCTCGGCCGGGGCGGCGACGGCGTCGGGGTGGAGGCGGAGCCGGAGCACGTTGAGCTTGTGGGCGGCCATCAGGTCGAGGTACCGCAGCACGTCGCGCCGGGGCAGGAAGCGGCGGGCGGCGTCGAGCAGCAGGCCGCGCCGGGCGAAGCGGGGCGCGTCCTGGATGCGGCAGATGGGCAGGTGCCAGGAGCGGCCGGCCAGCGGGGCGCGCCGGTAGGCGTCCGGGCCGAGGAGCTGCCGCAGGGTCTGGGCGCCCCAGAAGACCCCGGCGGGGCCGCCGCCGAAGACGTCGGCCCCGTTGGGCGACACCATGACCTGGTAGCCCTCCGGTCCCAGCTCCTCGGTGACCAGCGGGTGGACGGCGAGCCTGACCGCGTGGGCGGGCCCGCCGGACCCGCCGGACGCCGCCTCCGGCGGGAGGAGCGGGAGGCCGGTGGCCGCGCCCAGCTCGGCGCGCAGCCACCGCTCGGCCCGCCCGGCGCCCGGCCCGGCCGACAGCGCGGTGCCGGGCCCGAGGGCGATGCACTGGCCGTCCCCGTACCGGTGGGCGTCGAGCGGGTCGGGTAGCAGGTCCATACGGCCATCCTGCCCCGCGGGGCACCGGACGGCAGGGCGGACCGTCAGCCCTTGCCGCCGCCCTTGCCGCCCTTGTCCTTGTCGCCGCCGCCGAGCGGCATCGACTCGAAGATCTCCTTGCACATCGGGCAGACCGGGTACTTCTTCGGGTCGCGGCCCGGGACCCAGACCTTGCCGCAGAGCGCGACCACCGGCGAACCGGAGAGCGCGCTCTCCATGATCTTGTCCTTCTGGACGTAGTGCGCGAAGCGCTCGTGGTCGCCGTCCCCGTTGGACACCTGGGGGGTCGGCTCGACGAGGGTGCCGGTGCCGTGGCCGCGCTCGGGCTCGAGAGTGCTCATACGACCCAAGTCTAGGTGCCGCACCCGGGGTCGCCGCCAGGCCGCCGGGCCGGTCGCGGGCGGATCCGGGGGAGTTCCGGGGAGGGTTCCGGGACGGGGCCCGGGAAGGGCGCCGAGGCGGGGGGCGCGGACCGCGCGGGGCGGGTGCCGGCCGGTGCGGCCCCGGGGCGGCCGCTCAGTTCATCGTCGGGTCGTCCGGATAGGTGGCCATCATGGCCAGCTCGCCGCGCTGGCGGCGCAGGACCGAGCGCCAGAGCTGGTCCGGCTCGGGGCAGGAGACGTCGCCGGGCTCGCACTCCACCACGTACCAGGCGCCCTCGGCCAGCTCGTCCTCCAGCTGGCCCGGGGACCAGCCGGCGTAGCCCGCGAAGACCCGCAGCGACCCCAGTTCGGCGGCCAGCAGCTCGGGCGGCGCCTCCAGGTCCACCAGGCCGATGGCGCCGTGCACCCGCCGCCAGCCCAGGGGGTCCTCCTCGGCGGGCTCGCCCGGGACCACGGCGATCGCCAGGGCGGAGTCCAGCGACACCGGTCCCCCCTGGAAGACCACGGGGGGATCGCCCGCGAGCTCCGCCCAGGGCTCCAGGACGGCGGAGACGTCGACCGTGGTGGGCCGGTTCAGGACGACCCCCAGCGACCCCTCCTCGTCGTGGTCGAGGAGGAGCACCACGGCCCGCTCGAAGTTGGGGTCGGTCAGCGCGGGCGCCGCGACGAGCAGCCGCCCGGTGAGCGAGGAGACCTCGGTCATGGACCCATGATCCCGCATGGGACCGCCGCACGGATAGCCGACGCGGCCGGGGGTAGGTGCGGCCGGTCGGACTCCCCGCGGACGGGCCGGAGTGACATACCTCACATCCGATCCGTCCGTCCGGCGGGTTTCAACCGCCCCCCAGACCGTCCTCGCCACAGGGGAACCGGCCGGACGGCCATTACCATCTTCAGGAAGCGGAGGGCCCGGCCTGAGCCGCGGGCGCCCTCCCCGCCGAGGGCGGCACCTCCCCGCCCGCCGCCCCTCCGTGCGAGCATCACCCCGCACCGACCGCACACCCGGGAATGCGAGAGACATGACCGACGACGTCCTGCTTGTCCACGGCGGCACCCCGCTCGAGGGCGAGATCCGTGTCCGCGGCGCGAAGAACCTCGTGCCGAAGGCCATGGTCGCCGCCCTCCTCGGGCACGAGCCCAGCCGCCTGCGCAACGTCCCCGACATCCGGGACGTCAAGGTCGTCCGCGGCCTGCTGCAGCTGCACGGGGTCACCGTCCGCCAGGGCGAGGAGGAGGGCGAGCTGATCCTCGACCCCTCGCACGTGGAGAGCGCCAACGTCGCCGACATCGACGCCCACGCCGGCTCGTCGCGCATCCCGATCCTCTTCTGCGGCCCGCTGCTGCACCGCCTGGGCCACGCCTTCATCCCGGGCCTGGGCGGCTGCCACATCGGCGACCGGCCGGTCGACTTCCACCTGGACGTGCTGCGCCAGTTCGGCGCCGTGGTGGAGAAGAACGCCGAGGGCCTCTACCTCACCGCCCCGCAGCGCCTGCGCGGCACCAAGATCCGCCTGCCGTACCCGTCGGTCGGCGCCACCGAGCAGGTGCTGCTCACGGCCGTCCTGGCCGAGGGCATCACCGAGCTGAGCAACGCCGCGATCGAGCCGGAGATCGTCGACCTCATCTGCGTGCTGCAGAAGATGGGCGCCATCATCTCCATGGGCACCGACCGCACCATCCTCATCACCGGCGTGGACCGCCTCGGCGGGTACAACCACCGCGCCCTGCCGGACCGCCTGGAGTCCGCCTCCTGGGCCTGCGCCGCCCTCGCCACCCACGGCGACGTCTACGTCCGCGGCGCCCGCCAGCTGGAGATGATGACCTTCCTCAACACCTTCCGGAAGGTCGGCGGGGCCTTCGAGGTCGACGACGACGGCATCCGCTTCTGGCACCCCGGCGGCGAGCTCAACGCGATCGCCCTGGAGACCGACGTCCACCCCGGCTTCCAGACCGACTGGCAGCAGCCGCTGGTCGTCGCGCTCACCCAGGCCACGGGCCTGTCGATCGTCCACGAGACGGTGTACGAGTCGCGGCTGGGCTTCACCTCGGCGCTCAACAAGATGGGCGCCCACATCCAGCTCTACCGCGAGTGCCTGGGCGGCACCCCCTGCCGCTTCGGCCGCCGCAACTTCCAGCACTCCGCCGTCGTCTCGGGCCCGAGCCGGCTGCAGGGCGCCGACCTGGTCATCCCCGACCTGCGCGGCGGCTTCTCGTACCTGATCGCCGCGCTCGCCGCCGAGGGCACCTCCACCGTCCACGGCATCAGCCTGATCAACCGCGGCTACGAGAACTTCATGGAGAAGCTCCGCGCGCTGGGCGCCAAGGTCGAGACCCCGGCCGAGGCGGCCGCCGCGGTCTGACCCGCCCCGCACGCACGCCCCGCACGCACGCCGCGGCCGGGCCCCGGACACGCCGTCCGGGGCCCGGCCGCGTGTCGTCGGGGCCCGGCGGGGGACCGCTCGGCGCCGTGCCCGCCGGAACGGCGCGCACGCCCGGTGGGCAGGTCACCAGCCCAGCGGCCGCCGGTCGCGGAAGAAGCCGCCGCGGGGGCCGTCGTCGGGCAGGGTGGCGGCCCAGACCACGCCCTCGGCGCTCACCGCGGCCGGGCGGGCGCCCGTCCGCTCGGCGCCGGGCCAGGTGGCGGTCAGGCCGGGGCAGACGGCGTTGACCATGACCGGGGTGTCCGCGAGTTCGGCGGCGAGGGTGGCGGTCAGCGCGTTGAGCGCGGCCTTGCTGACGCCGTACGAGGCCGCCGCGCCGCCGCGGGCGGTGAGGCCGAAGGCGGGGTCGGCGTGGGAGCCGGCGCCGCTGCTGACGTTGACGACCCGGGGGTGGGGGCTGGTCCGCAGCAGCGGCAGCAGGGCCTGCGTGAGGCGCCAGGCGCCGAGGAGGTTGACCTCCAGGACGCCGCGGGCCGCCTCCAGGTCGGCGCCGGCCGCCGTCTCGGACCAGTCGACGTACGCGGCGGCGTTGTTGACCAGCACGTCCAGCCGGCCGGGCTCCTCGGCGAGCACCGCCGCGGCCGCGGCGACCGAGGCGGGGTCGGCGACGTCGAGCGGGACGGGCAGCGCCCGCACGCCGTCCGGTCCGGCGGCCGCGGCGGCCGCCCGCGGGTCCCGGGCGGCGATGAGGACGTCGGCGCCGGTCGCGGCCAGCTGCCGGGCCACCTCCAGGCCGAGGCCGCGGGCGCCCCCGGTCACGAGGGCCACGGGGGCCGCGGGGGTCGGGGTCATGGCGTCTCCCTTTGTGACGGATCGGTCCGTACCATGGTCCCATGATGACGGAAGGCAGGACCCGCCGCTCCCGCGAGGAGCGGGAGCGGATCGTCCTCGACAGCGCGGCGCGCCTGTTCTACGCCCGCGGCGTCCACGAGGTCGGCATGGACGAGCTGGTGCGCGACACCGGGCTGGGCAAGGCGACCGTGTACCGGCTCTACCCCACCAAGGACGACCTGGTCGGCGCCTACCTCGGCCGCCTGGCCGGGGAGATCCTCGCCCTGGTCGACGCCGGGTCCGGGCCGGACGCCGACCCGGCCGCGGCGCTGCACCGGGTGCTGGACGCCGTCGAGGAGGACCTGCGCCGCCCCGGGTTCCGCGGCTGCCCCTTCCACAACGCGGGCGTCGAGTACGGCGACGCCGCCCACCCCGCGCGCCGGGCGGCCCGCGACTACCGCGCGGAGCTGCGCCGGCGGCTGGCGGAGCTGTCGGTGCGGGTGTGCGGGGGTCCCCGCGGCCGGGTGCTGGGCGACCGGCTGGCGGTCCTGGTCGACGGCGCGTACACCAGCGCCGCCCACCTGGGACCGGACGGCCCGGCCGCCGAAGGGCTGCGGCTGGCCCGGCGGCTCGTCGACGAGGCGGCCAACGGCGCCGCGGGGGGCGGGGCGGCACGCGGCGGGCCTGCGGGGGGCGGGGCCGGGGAGGACCGGGACGAGGACGGAGGGGCGCCGTGAGCGAGGCGTACGCGAGGGTGCAGGTGGAGTCCCGGGAGGAGTGGCGGGCCTGGCTGTCGGCCCACCACGCGGACACCCCCGGCGTCTGGGCGGTCACCTGGAAGGCCGGGAGCGGGCACCCCCGGGTCCCGTACGGCGACCTGGTCGAGGAGGCGCTCTGCTTCGGCTGGGTCGACAGCGTGCCCCGGCGCGTCGACGACTCCCGGACCAGGCTGCTCGTCACCCCCCGCAGGCCGGGGAGCCGCTGGTCGCGGCTGAACCGGGAGCGTGCGGAGCGCCTCACCGCGCAGGGGCTCATGGCGGAGGCGGGGCTCGCCGCGGTCGCCGCCGCCCGGGCCGACGGCTCCTGGACGGCCCTGGACCGGGTCGAGGACCTGGTGGAGCCCGATGACCTGCGCGCCGCCCTGGACGCCGCGCCCGACGCGCGCCGCCACTGGGACGCCTTCCCCCGCTCGGCCCGGCGGGCGGTCCTGGAGTGGATCGGCACCGCGAAACGGGAGGCCACCCGGGCGGCCCGGGTCCGGGAGACCGTGGCGGAGGCGGCGGTCGGGCGCCGCGCGAACCAGTGGCGGCAGCCGAAGGGGGCGGCGCGGCGGGAGCCGCCGGGCCAGGGGTAGGCCCCGGCCCGGCGCGCGGCGCGCCCCGGCCCGCGGGGCCTCGGGGCCCGGGTGCTCCCGGCCCGCGGGACGGCCCCGACCGGTCTCACGACCCGTGGTAGAGCCGGTCCGGATCGACGAGCAGGGCCTCGCCGCGGGCGGCGGCGGCCTCCAGGGCCGGGGTGAAGCCGGCCGCGCCGTAGAGGGCGGGCAGGGTGCGGGAGGTGTCCTCGCCCCGGGCGGCGAGCAGGTCCAGGGCGCGGCGCAGGTGGGCGAGGTCGGGGAGGTCCAGCGGGCGGTCCCAGGCGGTGGTGCCGACGGAGAGCAGGGCGCCGGGGCGGCGTCCGGCGGGGCCGCGGACGGCGAGGTCGACGGCGAGGGCGGCGCCGTCGCGGCCGGAGTCCGCGGCGGTGCCCGGTCCGGCGGCGGCCGGCTCGCCCGGGAAGGTGCCGGGGCCGGCGTGGTCCAGGACCCACTCGCGGCAGATCCGGGTGAAGTGGGGGCCGACGACCCGCGTGCGGAAGGTGCCGCGCAGTTCCGCCCACACCCGCGCCGCGGGCTCCTGCTCCAGCCGCGAGCGGTGGGGCCGCAGGACGGCGTGCTCGAAGGCCAGCAGCGGCTCCGCGATGCACAGGTGGACCCGGTGCGGCTGGAAGGCGTCCGGCACGGCCTCCAGCAGGCCGCAGTCCTGGAGCGGCACCAGGGCGTGGGAGACGTCCTCCAGCCGCAGGCCGAGGCGGACGGCGACGTCGCCGCGGCCGGTGCAGCCGGCGGCGACGGCGGCGAGCACCGAGTGGCAGACGGCCCGGTCGGTGAGGGCGGGCTCCTCCTCGACGAGGTGCGCGGCCTCGTGGAAGAGCGGGACGCGCGGGTCGAGGACCGTCCGGACGACCCAGGCGTCGAAGTCGCCGGGGCCGGCGGGCGCGTCGTCGCGGACGTAGGCGTACCGGTAGGCGGGGGTGCCGCCGACGACGGAGTGGAGCAGGACCGCGAGGTGCGGGTCGTCGGCGCCCCAGAGGCGGGCGGCCCGGCGGAAGCCGAGCGGGCCGACGGAGAGCCGCAGGGCGGCCAGGCCGTGCAGCGGCGAGGTGGCGCTGAACAGGCGGTTCATCACGGACAGGGCGCTGCCGCTCAGCAGCAGCCGGGCGCGGCCGCGCCGCTGCCCGTCGTGGTCGCGGGTCCAGGCGCGCAGCACGGTGGAGGGCAGCGCGGGGCTCTGCCGGACCAGGTGGGGGAACTCGTCGAGCACGACCGGGACGGGCCGGTCGGCGCCGAGGGCGAGCAGGGCGTCGAGGGCGTCGTCCCAGCCGGTCCAGCGGGCGGGCCGGGCGGCGCCGGTGTGCCGGGCGAGCTCGTCGGCGAGGCGCTGCAGGGACTCGGACTCGGCGGCCTCCTGGGCGGCGAAGTAGAAGCCGTCCGCCGCCCGGGTGAGGGCTTCGAGGAGGAAGGTCTTGCCCTGCCGGGACCGGCCGGAGACGACGCCGAGGGTCGAGCCGGGCCGCGGGTCGCGGGCGAAGTCCGCCAGCGCCGCCCACTCGGCGTCGCGGTCGAAGACCTCCGGCGGCTTGGGGAGGGCCGGTCCGGGGGTCCGGGGGGCATCGGGGACCCCGGGCGCGTCGGGGGTCCCCGGGGCCTCGGGGTGGTGGACGTCCATGGGCCCGTCCCGTCGTCGGTGGCTGCTCCTCACTCCGGAGTACACCCCGGGGGCGCCGGACGCGCGACCCGGGGCGGTCCGGGGCCGGGCCGTGCCGGGCCGTTGCCGCCCGTCGGCGGGCGGGAGGGTCCCGCGTGCGCCTGACCGGCGCGCACGGCCCGGCACGGCCTAGCCTGGGGTGGGGGCTGCCGGCCCGGACCGCCGCGGGACGCCGCCCGGCCGCCGCCGGAGGTGGGTGGGCATGGGCCACTGGTGGTACCGGAACATCGTCGAGCCGGGCAAGCTGCCGCTGCTGCTCTGCCTGCTGGCGTTCGTGCTGACCTTCCTGGCCACCCGCACCGTCACCCGGCTGATCCGGGCCGGGCGCGGCCCCTTCCGCAACGTCAGCAGCGGAGGCGTCCACATCCACCACGTGGTGCCGGGGATCCTGCTGGCGGTGGCGGGCGGGTTCGCGGCCGTGGCGGCGCCGGGCCAGGGGGCGGGGAAGGCCGCGGCAGGGGTGGTGTTCGGCGTGGGCGCGGGGCTGGTCATGGACGAGTTCGCGCTGGTGCTGCACCTGCAGGACGTCTACTGGACCGAGGAGGGCCGCCGCTCCGTGGAGATGGTGGTGCTGACCGCCGCGGCCGTGGGGGTGGTGCTGCTCGGGGCGGTTCCGCTGGGGGTGGACGAGGTGGGGCAGGCGGAGCGGGCCGACCGGGCGTCGCTGGTGTCGACGGTGGCGGTCAACTTCCTCTTCGTCGTGGCCGCGCTGGCGAAGGGGAAGTACCGGCTGGGGGTGATCGGCGTGCTGGTGCCGGTGGTCGCCCTGGTGGGCGCGGTGCGGCTGGCCCGGGTGGACTCGCCGTGGGCGCGCCGCCTGTACCGGTCGGAGCGCAAGCGGGAGCGGGCCGCCGCCCGGCAGGCGAGGCACGACGCGCGGTGGGGCGGGGTGCGCCGGCGGCTGGAGGACTGGCTGGGCGGCACGCCCCGGGGCTGAGCGGGGCGGCGCGGGGCCGGCGGGCGGGGCCGGGCGGCGTGGGGCGGGGCAGCCGTGCGGCCGGGCCCCGCAACGGCCCGGGAACGCCCGGGGCCGGGGCGGGCGGCCTCGTGGAGAGCCGCCCGCCCCGGCCCCGGGGTGGTGCGTGGTCCGGCAGGGCGCGGGCCCTGCCGGTTCACTTGCCGGAGGCGGAGGCCTTCAGCTTGGAACCGGCGGAGACCTTCACGCTGTAGCCGGCCGGGATCTGGATCGGGTCGCCGGTCTGCGGGTTGCGGGCGGTGCGCGCCGCGCGGTGGGTGCGCTCGAAGGTCAGGAAGCCGGGGATGGTGACCTTCTCGTCGCCCTTGGCGACGATGTCGCCGACGACCTCGGCGAAGGCGGCCAGGACGGCGTCCGCGTCCTTGCGCGTCACCTCGGCGCGCTCGGAGAGCGCGGCCACCAGCTCACTGCGGTTCATGTGTACTCCTGTGGTCTGATCGCGTGGCGGCTCCCGGAGGGCCCGGCAAGCGGGGTCCGGTCCGGCAGCCGCTCCGCACGTTGCGGCGGGCAGGGGTCCGGCTCCGCTGTCCCAAGCCGCTTCCACCGCCTGCCCGGTAACGAATCCTGCCCCCACCAGCACCGAGAAAGCCAATCCGGCACCCGGGAGGGTCACACGGACAGCGCCGCCCGCCGGAGCGGTGACGGGGCCGTCCGCGCCGTCCGAGGCCGGGAGGGCGCTCGGCGGACTCTCGCCGGGCACCTGGGGGACGTTCCGGGGCGTGTCGGACGTTTCCGCACGTGTCCGGCACGTCTCACCGGTGCAGGGCTACCGTACGCCCTGGCACCGACAACCCCAAACAGGCCCCTGCCCTTGTGTCGCAAGGGCAGGGGCGCCCCGCGGGCCCCGGCGGGCGCGGGTGCGGGGGCGGCGGTCAGAGGACCGGGTGGGTCCCGTCGCCGCCCTCGGTGATGCCGACGGTGCCCGCCGGGACGTGCGCCGGGGCGCTGCCGGTGGCCAGGGCGGCCTCCCGGACGGCGGCGGCGACCGTCTTGGCGACGTCCGGGTGGAAGACGCTGGGGATGATGTAGTTGGCGTTGAGCTGGTCCTCCTGGACGGTGGCGGCGAGCGCCCGCGCGGCGGCCAGCATCATCTCGGTGTTGACGTTGCGGCTCTGCGCGTCGAGCAGGCCGCGGAAGACGCCGGGGAAGACCAGCACGTTGTTGATCTGGTTGGGGAAGTCGCTGCGGCCGGTGGCGACCACCGCGGCGGTCTGCCGGGCGACGGCCGGGTCCACCTCGGGGTCGGGGTTGGCCAGGGCGAAGACCACCGCGTCGTCGGCCATCGCGGCGACGTCGTCGCCGTCCAGCACGTTGGGGGCGGAGACGCCGATGAAGACGTCCGCGCCGCGCACCGCGTCCTTGAGGGTGCCGGTGATGCCCTCGGGGTTGGTGTGCTCGGCGATCCAGCGCAGGGCCGTGCCGTCGGCGACCTCGCCGAGGTCGCCGCGGCCGGTGTGGACGACGCCGTGCACGTCGGCGACAACGGCGTGCTCCACGCCGGCCGCGAGCAGCAGCTTGAGGATGGCGGTGCCGGCGGCACCGGCGCCCGACATCACCACGCGGACCTGCGAGATCTCCTTGCCCACGACGCGCAGCGCGTTGGTGAGGGCGGCGAGCACGACGATGGCGGTGCCGTGCTGGTCGTCGTGGAAGACCGGGATGTCCAGGGCCTCGCGCAGCCGGGCCTCGATCTCGAAGCAGCGGGGGGCGGAGATGTCCTCCAGGTTGATGCCCGCGAAGCCCGGGGCGATGGCCTTGACGATCTCCACGATCTGGTCGGTGTCCTGGGTGTCCAGGCAGAGCGGCCAGGCGTCGATGCCGGCGAACCGCTTGAAGAGGGCGGCCTTGCCCTCCATGACGGGCAGCGCGGCCTTGGGGCCGATGTTGCCGAGGCCCAGCACCGCGGAGCCGTCGGTGACGACGGCGACGGTGTTGCGCTTGATGGTGAGGCGGCGGGCGTCCTCGGGGTTCTCGGCGATCGCCATGCAGACCCGGGCGACGCCGGGGGTGTAGATCATGGAGAGGTCGTCGCGGTTGCGGATGGGGTGCTTGGCGGACATCTCGATCTTGCCGCCGAGGTGCATGAGGAAGGTCCGGTCGGAGACCTTGCCGATGGCGACGCCGTCGATGGCGCGCAGCTTCTCGACGATCTCCTCGCCGTGGGCGACCGAGGAGGCGGCGACGGTGACGTCGATGCGCAGGCGCTCGTGGCCGGAGGCCGTGACGTCGAGGCCGGTGACCGATCCGCCGGAGGACTCCACGGCGGTGGTGATCATGCTCACGGCGTTGCCCCGGGCGGGCAGCTCCATCCGCACAGTGATCGAATTCGACACGCTCGGCACCGTCGCCATCGACGTCCTTCTTCCCTGCACTCGCTTCGCACACCGTCTGTGCTGTTCAGGGATCCGATGCTGCCACCTACCGGCGGGTAGCCGTAAATACGGTCTCGAACACCGGGACGGGCGGCGGGACGGACGGGTGCGCCGGGCGTCGCGCGGACGGCCCCTCCCCGCTGCCCCGAACGGGGGTTCCCCGGAAAATCCCGCGCGACGGGAATGGCCTCCGGGGCCCATGGGTTAGTCTGGATACGGCACCGGCCCGATCCAAGCCCCCGGGCCCAACCTTAGTCGCTTCGAGCGACCACTTGCCGCGAGGCGAGCATGGCGGGTCGGTGTCGCAGACCAGGCGGAGGCCGGGTCCCCTCGGGGACCCGGCCTCCGTGCTCTCCCCGCCCCTCCCCGCAGCCCCCGCGGACGACACCCGCGGACGGCGGCCCGGCGCGGCGGGCGCCTCAGCGCAGCAGCGCCGGCACGCCCTCGCTGTCGGGCAGGTCGTCCGGCCCCGACAGCACGGTGAGCCGCTGGGTGGCGCGGGTCAGCGCCACGTACAGCACCCGCAGCCCGGCCTCGGACTCCCCCGCGATGCCCGTCGGGTCGGCCACCACCGTCGCGTCGTACTCCAGGCCCTTGGCCTCCAGGCTGCCCAGCGCCACGGCGCGGTCGCCCAGACCCTCGATCCAGGCCGCCGCCTCGGCCCGCCGGTCCATCGGGACCACCACCGCGACCGTGCCGTCCACCTCGGCGAGCAGCCGCTCCACCTCGGCGCGGGCCGCGGCCGCGAACGCACCGTCCGCGCCGCCCGCCGCCGTGAAGCGCGGCGCCACGCCGGTCGAGCGGACGGCCTCCGGCGACGGCGTGCCCGGCGCGGCCAGCGCCAGCACCCGCGCGGCGACCTCCGCGATCTCGGCCGGGTTGCGGTAGTTGGTGGTGAGGGTGTGGCGGCGGCGCGGCTTGCCGCCCAGCACCTCGTCCATCGCCTCCCGGGCCTCCTCCGGGCTCGGCCAGGAGGACTGCGCAGGGTCGCCCACGATGGTCCAGGTCGCGTACCGGGCCCGGCGGCCGACCATCCGCCACTGCATGGGCGTGAGGTCCTGCGCCTCGTCGACGATGACGTGGGCGTACTCGGTGCGCTCCGCCGGCCCCTCGCGGCGGGACCGGGAGCGGGACATGCGGTCGGCCTGGGTGGTGACCTCGTCCAGGCCGGTGAGCTGGTCCAGGGGGTCGGCCTCGCGGACCCGCGGCCGGGCGGGCTCGCCGAGCAGCAGCCGCAGCTCGTCGGCGAGGGCGGCGTCGTGCGCGGAGAGCGCGCCGGTCCCGTCGTCGGCGAGGTGCCGCCAGGAGGCCGCGAGGACCCGGACCTCCTCCGGGGAGAGCAGGCGCCGGGCGAGCCGCCCCAGGGTGCGGGTGCTGCGCAGCACCGCGAGGACCCGCCGCGGGGTGAGGTCGGGCCACCAGGCGGCGAGGAAGTCCTGGAAGGAGTCCAGGTCGGCGACGTACTCGTCGAAGGACTCCCGCTCCTCCTGCCGGCGCTCCCGCTCGGCCCGGTCGGCGGGCTTCGGCCGGTGCCGGGTGGCCTCCGACCACAGGGCGTCCAGCAGCAGCCGGCGGGCGCGGGGGCGCAGCAGGTTGACCGGGGTGGTGCCGCCGAGGACGGTGCGGCGGACGTCCCGCAGCCGGGCGGCGTCCAGCCGCAGCACCTCGCCGAGCGCGACCACGCGCAGCTCGGACGGGGTCGCCGGGCCGTCGAGGGCGGCGCGGGCGGCGCGGCGCAGCAGCGGCACCATCCGGGAGGAGCCCTTGATGCGGGCGGCCTCCGGGGTGTCGTAGGTGGTGGCCTCGACCCCGTCCACCAGGCTGCCGACCGCCCGGATCGCGACCTGCCCCTCCTCGCCGAGCGACGGCAGGACGCCCTCGGTGTAGGAGACCAGCAGCGGGGTGGGGCTGACGACGAGGATGCCGCCCGCGTAGCGGCGGCGGTCCTGGTAGAGGAGGTACGCGGCGCGGTGCAGGGCGACGGCGGTCTTGCCGGTGCCCGGGCCGCCGGTGACCAGGGTGGCGCCCGCGGCGGGGGCGCGGATGACCTCGTCCTGCTCGCGCTGGATGGAGGAGACGATGTCCCGCATGGTGTGCGAGCGGGCCCGGCCCAGCGCCGCCATGAGCGCGCCGTCGCCGACGACGGCGAGGTCGGTGGGCAGGTCGGGGCGGAGCAGGTCGTCCTCGACCCCGATGACGCGGCGGCCCTTGGAGCGGATGACGCGGCGGCGCACCACCCGGCCGGGCTCCCGGGGGGTGGCCCGGTAGAACGGCGCGGCGGCGGGGGCCCGCCAGTCGATCACCAGCGGGCCGTACTCGGCGTCGAGCACGCCGAGGCGGCCGATGTGCAGGGTCTCGGCGATGGCCGGGTCGTCGGGGTCCAGCGGGGTCTGGGAGGGGATGCCGTGCTCCTCGGGCCGGTCGGCCTGCTGGAGGTCGATCCGCCCGAAGAGGAAGTCCTCGAACTCGCTGTTGAGCCGGTGCAGGTGGGCGCCCGCGCGGTACACCTGGGCGTCGCGCTCGGCGAGGGCGCCGGGCGTGCCGACCTGGACCCGCTTCGCCGCGTCCTCCAGCAGGTACTCGGCCTCGGCGAGCTTCTCCTCCAGCCGGCGGTAGACCACGTCGAGGTGCCGCTGCTCCTCCGCGATCTCGCGGTCGCGGACGGTCTCGTGCGGGGCGGCCGGGGTCGCGGCCGCGGCCGGGTCCGTGCCGGCGGCCCCGGGTGCGGCCGTGCGGGCGGTCGTGTCGACGGTCGTGGTGGTGTGCCGGGCTGTGCCGTGCGCGCCCAAGGAGCCCCCTGTCGTACGCGTCCTGCGGACTGTGCTGTGCCGATGGTGGTGTGCGGCGGTGCCGCGCCGGGTGGTCAACGCGCGGCCGACCGCCCGGATTCCCCCCGTTCGTCCGCCGGGTGCGGAAGCAGCGGACGGAAGATCTTACGCCGCGCAGGGGCCCGACACCGCACCGGGCCCGGCCGCGGCCCGCCGGGGCGTGTGCGGCGGGCGGGTCCGTGCCGGGGGGACGGGCGGCGGGCGGACGGCGTGCGGCGGGCGGGAGCGGTCAGGCGGGCCCCAGGGCGCGCCGCCGGTGGCGGGCGACCCGCTCGCGGTTGCCGCAGGCCGCGCCGGAGCACCAGCGGCGGCGGTGGCCGCGGGAGGTGTCCACGTACACCAGGTCGCAGCCCTCGCCCTCGCACTGCCGCAGCCGCGCCACCGTCGCCGGGTCCGTGAGGAGGTCCGCCGCGTCGCGGGCGACCGCGGAGAGCAGCCCGCCGCAGCCGGCCGGCGCGGCGAGGCGCCGCACCGGCTCCCCGTGCGGCCCCAGCACGAGCCGGGGGACGGGCGTGGGGGGCAGGCACAGGACGTTGAGGCGCTCCACGTCGGCGGGGTCGGTGCGGCCGTCGAGGGCGGCGTGCACCATGCGGTGCAGCAGGGCGCGCAGGGCGGTGAACCGCTCCAGCCAGCGGTCGTCGACCGCGAGGGGCGGGTCGCCGCGCGGCACGAGCCCGGCGCCGACCAGCCACCGGGCGAGGCCCGCCGCGCTGCCCAGCAGGTCGGCGGGCCCGGGTCCCGGTCCGCGGCCGGCGGTGGTGAGCAGGTCGAGGCAGGTCCGGCCGGTGTCGAACCGCAGTCCGTACGACGACGCCGCCATGGCTCACCGCGTCCTTCCGCCCGCCGGTGGTCCCTCCCGTCCAGCGTGCCCGACGGAGGCGCGCCGGGCCAGCAGGCGGACGGAGGCGGGGGCCCGGGGACGGGCGCCGCGGCTCGCGGGGGGCTCACGGGGGCCTGCGACGGCTTCCGAGGGAGGAGCGGGGGGCGTACGGGCGGCGGCCAGGACCCGCCGTGCGCCGGGCGCGCACAGGTCGGGCGCGCCGGGCCCGGGTCAGGGGCGGTGTGCCGGGCGCGGACCGGTGACGGCGGGCGCGGACCCGGCGTACTTGCCTCCGCCCGGCCCGCACGCCTCCCCCGTCTCCCCCGGGTCGGCGACCGGGTCGACCGCCAGCCGGTAGCCGCGCTTGACCACCGTGGCCACGATCCCGGGCACGCCCAGGGCCGCCCGGAGCCGGGCGACGGCGGTCTCCACGGCGTGCTCGTCGCCGCCCGCGCCGGGCAGGGCGCGCAGCAGCTCGGCCCGGGGCACGACCCAGCCGGGCCGCCGGGCGAGGACGCGCAGCAGGGCCATGCCGGCGGGCGGGACGGGGCGCAGCACGCCGTCGACCAGGGCGGCCCGGCCGCGCAGCTCCAGGCGGTGCCCGGCGGCGGAGAGCCGGCGGGCGCGGGCGGGCAGCTCGGCGGCCAGGGTCTGCACCATGGCGCCGAGCCGCATCCGCCCCGGCCGCACGGCGGGCACGTCCAGGGCGTCCAGCGGGGCCGCGGTGACCGGTCCGACGCAGGCCGGGAGGACGTCGCGGCGCAGCGCGTGCAGCAGCCCGGCGGTGAGGCCCCGCTCCCGGGCCCGGTCGAGCAGGCCGAGGACGGCGGGCGCGCTCGTGAAGGTGACGGCGTCGAGGGCGCCGGCGCAGCAGGCGTCGAGCAGCCGGTCCAGCGGCGCCGGGTCGGCGGGCGGCTCCCAGCGGTACACGGGGACGTCGACCACCTCGGCGCCGGCCGCCCGCAGCGACGCGGCCAGGTCGGGGAGCGGGGCGCCGTGCAGCTGCACGGCGATGCGCCGGCCGTCGACGCCCTCCGCCAGCAGCCGCTCCAGCACCTCGACGGAGGACTCCGAGGAGGGCGACCACTCCTCGCGCAGGCCCGCGGCGCGGATGGCGCCGCGGGCCTTGGGGCCGCGGGCCAGCAGCTCGGCCCGGCCGAGCCGGTCCAGCAGGCCGTCGCCGAGGCCCCAGCCGTCGGCGGCCTCGATCCAGCCGCGGAAGCCGATGCCGGTGGTGGCGACCACCACGTCGGGCGGGTCGTCGACCAGGTCCCGGGTGGCGGCGAGCAGCCGGGCGTCGTCGGGGAGCGGGACGATCTGCAGCGCCGGCCCCCGCAGGACGGCGGCGCCCCGGCGCTGGAGGAGGGCGGCCAGCTCGTCGGCGCGCCGGGCGGCGGTGACCCCGACGGTGAACCCGGCGAGCGGCGGGACGGCCGGGCGCGCCTCGTCGGCGGGGGGCGGCGGTGGGCGACCGGGCATCGGGGCTTTCCCATCGGTACGGGTCCCTGGCGGTCGTACGCCTCAGGAACGGCGGTCTTCCGGCGGTGGGCCTGCGCGCATCGTGCCCCGCGTCGGTGTCGCGGGCGGGTCGCCGTGGTTTCACGGCTGTTTCACCGCTGCGCCCGGGCGGGGCCCGTACGGCGGGAGGGGTCCGCCGTACGGGCCGCGGGCGGGGACGCGCCCCGGCGGGCCGCGGCCCCGGGGTCCGTGGGCCGCGGGGTCCGTGGCCCGGTGCCCCGGGGCGGGGGCCCTCTCAGACCTCGGCGAGGGCGGGGCGCGCCGGGTCGGCCCCCTCCCCTGCGGCGGGCGCCGGGGAGGCGGCCGGCCTGCGGAGGTAGACCGCCCAGGTGAGGGCGGAGCAGACGGCGTAGGCGGCGAGGAAGGACGCGAACGCCGGGGAGCCGGTCCCCTCCGTGAGGAAGGACTGCCGGAAGGCGAGGTTGATGAGGAGGCCGCCGAGGGCGCCGACCGCGCCGATCACCCCGATCGCCGCCCCGGACAGGCGGCGGGCCCGGGCGGCGGCCTGCGCGGCGGTACCGCCGTCGGCGAGGGCGCGGGCGTCGGCCTCGGCCCGGAAGATGCCGGGGATCATCCGGTACGTCGAGCCGTTGCCGATCCCGGAGAAGACGAAGAGGCCGGTGAAGCCCGCCAGGAAGACCGGCAGCGACCTCACCGAGGAGGCGTACAGCACCGTGCCGGCCGCGGCGGCCATCGCCCCGAAGGTCCAGAAGGTGACCCGGGCGCCGCCCCGGCGGTCGGCCAGCCGGCCGCCGACCGGGCGGACCAGCGACCCGAGCAGCGGGCCGACGAAGGTGAGCTGGGCGGCCTCCAGCGGGGTGCGGCCGAACTGGTTCTGCAGCACCAGGCCGAAGGCGAAGCTGAAGCCGATGAAGGAGCCGAAGGTGCCGACGTAGAGCACCGACATGATCCAGGTGTGCCGCTCCCGGACCACCTCGCGGAGGGCGCCGGTGTCGGCCCTGACGGGGGCCAGGTCGTCCATGAAGAGCGCGGCGCAGACGGCGGCGACCACGATCAGCGGGATGTAGACCCCCAGCACGATGCGGGGGTGCCCGGCCCCTGCGGTCGCGATCACCGCGAGGGCGACCAGCTGGACGACCGGGACGCCGATGTTGCCGCCGCCCGCGTTCAGGCCGAGCGCCCAGCCCTTGCGGCGCAGCGGGAAGAAGGCGTTGATGTTGGTCATGGAGGAGGCGAAGTTGCCGCCGCCGAGGCCGGTGAGCGCGCCCACCAGCAGGAAGACGGTGTACGGGGTGCCGGGCTCCATCACCAGGGCGGCGGCGCCGGCCGGCAGGAGCAGCAGCAGCGCGGAGACGACCGTCCAGGTGCGGCCTCCGAAGCGGGCCACCGCGAAGGTGTACGGGATCCGCACGAAGGAGCCGACCAGGGTGGGCACCGCGACCAGGAAGAACTTGCCCGCCGGGTCGACGTGGTAGGCGGGCCCCATGAAGAGGACCATCACCGACCACAGGCTCCAGACGGAGAAGCCGATGTGCTCGGAGAGGATGGAGAAGGCCAGGTTGCGGTGGGCGGTGCGCCGCCCGGTGCGCTCCCAGAACGCCTCGTCCTCCGGGTCCCACTCCTGGATCCGGCGGCCGCCGCGGCGCGCCGCCGGCGTGCCCGCGGCGCCCGCGCCCGCCCCTGTGTCCGTACTCGTGCCCGTGCCCGTGGTCATGAGCGTCTCCCGTGTGCGTCCTGGGCGTCCTCCGACGCTCCGACGCTAGGAGCCCGCCGTTTCGGGCCCGTGGCGGCGTGTGAAGCCTGCGGAACCGTCCGTTCACCCGCCGCCCGCACCGCCTGTGAGCCGGGCGCGCGGGGAAAAGCGCGCGGCGGCCCCGGGACACGCGAAGGCCGCCGTCCGGAGCGGACGGCGGCCTTCGCGTACATGGGTGTGGTGGAGGTGCCGGGAATCGAACCCGGGTCCTGTGGAGTTGATTCAGGGCTTCTCCGAGCGCAGTCCGCTGTGCTTTTCTCAGCCCCGGCAGTCACACGGACAAGCTGCCGACGGGCTCAGTCACTGTTTGTTGTCCCGAACTACCCCGCGACCGGGAAGAACGGTGAGTTCCCTAGCTGATGCCAGGATCCGGGGCGGGAACAGACCCGGTCTGACACCTTCAGGCTCGCTGCTCAGGCAGCGAGGGCGAAGGAATCGCGCTTGGTGTTGGCGATTATTTGTTTGCGGCAGATGGTTAACGAGATCATTGCCGCGTTCCTCGGCTCGCTTCCCCTGTTTCGACATCCCCAGTCGAAACCGATCACCCCCATGTTGACTTCTCAAAGAGCTCCGGCGGACCCTCGCGGGACCTCCGGCGCACTGCCATCGTACGGGTCAACGCCGGAGGGGTCCAGCGCATTCCCCGCCGGCGGCGGGCCGCGCCCGGCGCTCCCCCGCAGGCCGGGGGCGCGGACGGCGGTGCGGCGCCGCCGTCAGCCGGTGCGCCGGTTGGCGCGGGCGACGGCGCGGGCGGCCTCGCGCTTGTCCTGCTTCTCGCGCAGCGCCTGCCGCTTGTCGTACAGCTTCTTGCCGACCGCGACCGCGACCTCCAGCTTGGCCCGGCCGTCCTTGAAGTAGAGTGACAGCGGGACCAGCGTGTGGCCGGTCTCCTTCGTCTTCGCCTCCAGCTTGCGGATCTCGTCGCGGTGCAGCAGCAGCTTGCGCTTGCGGCGCGCCGCGTGGTTGGTCCACGTCCCCTGGGTGTACTCGGGGATGAAGAGGTTGTCGACCCACGCCTCGTGGCCGCTGATGTAGGCGTACCCGTCGGTGAGGTTCGCCCTGCCCTCGCGGAGCGACTTCACCTCGGTGCCGGTGAGGACCATCCCGCACTCGTAGGTGTCGAGGATGGTGTACTCGTGCCGGGCGCGCTTGTTCTGCGCGACGAGCTTGTGTCCCTTTTCCTTTGCCATAGCGCGCACATTGTCGCATCCGGCGGGGCCGGACGGGAGTCCATTACCGCCGGGTCCGCCGCCACCGGGCCTGCGGCGGGGTCGGCCGCCACCGGGCCCGCTACCGGCGGCCCCCCGGGCCGCCGAGGCCGGAGAGGACGGCGAGCGCCAGCTCGTCGGCCCGGCCCGGCCCCTCGCCGGCGGGGACGGAGACGTCGGGCTCGATGCCGGTGCCGTCGGGGGAGCGGCCGCCGGGGGTGTACCAGCGGCCGACGGTGAGCTCCAGGACGGAGCCGTCGGCCAGCCGGCTGGGCTCCTGCACGGTGCCCTTTCCGAAGGTGCGGGACCCGACGACCACGGCGCGGCAGCGGTCCTGGAGGGCGCCGGTGAGGAGTTCGGCGGCGCTCATGGTGCCGCCGTCGACCAGCACGACCAGCGGGGTGCGGGTGTCGCCGCCGGACTCCGCGACGAGGTCGCGGTCGCTGCCGCGGACCCGGTAGGTGCCGACGGGGCCGCCGTCCAGGAAGGCGGAGGCGGCCCTGACCGCCTCGGCCACCAGGCCGCCGGAGTTGCCCCGCAGGTCGAGGAGGAGGCCCCCGCCGTCGCGGGCCGGCCGGGCCGCGGCGCGGCGGACGGCGGCGACGACCTCGTCGCCGACGCCGGAGGTGAAGGCGTGGACGGCGATGCGGGTGACGCCGGGCCCCGGGTGGTCGACCGCGACGTCGTGGGCGGCCAGTAACGTCCGGCGCAGGACGACCTCGCGGACGGGCGCGTCGCCGCGCCGCACGGCCAGGGTGACGGTGGAGCCCACCCGGCGTCCGGCGGGGGCGGCGAGGTCGGCGCTGCGGCCGGCCGGGTCCTGGCGGCTGGCCCGCCCCGCCGCGGCGTCCGCGCCGCCGTGGCGGCCCGCGCCGTCCGGGCCGTCGGCGGTGTCCGTGCCGGCGGTGCCCGTACCGGCAGGGCCCGCGTCGTCGGCGTCCGTGCCGGCGGTACCCGTCCCGTCGGCGGTGCCCGCCCCGTCGGCGGTGTCCGTGTCGTCGGCGTCCGTGCCGGCACCGGTGCTGCCGCGCAGCCGGGCGACGACCTCGGTCACCGGCATGGCGCCCGCTGGCTCGCCGTCGATGCGCAGCAGGCGGTCGCCGGGGCGGATGCCCGCGCGGTCGGCGGAGGTGCCCGGCCCGACGCGGGTGACGGCGACGCCGCCGTCCTGCTCGCGGTGCACCCACAGGCCGACGCCGACGTACTCGCCGTCCAGGCTCCGGGAGAAGTCCGCGTACTCCTCGGGGCTGTAGTAGGCGGCCCACCGGTCGCCGCTCTCCTCGACCAGGCGGCGCGCCTGCGCGGGCGGGACGGCCTGCCCGGCGAGTCCGCCGGCGAGCCCCACGGGGTCGGCGGGGCGCGCCGGGGCCCCCTGGCGGGGGGCGGGGATGCCGCCGGGGGCCTGCCCCCAGGCGCCGGTGGCGGCCCCGGTGGCGAGCACCGCGCCGAACACCAGCGACAGGGTGGCCCCCTGGCGCATCCGTCGAGACGTACCGGACATGGATCTGGAGTGTAGGCCAGGAAAAGGCCCGTATCGGGGCACTGCGTCACGGAAGGTGGGGAACGTCACCGTACGTGACCGGGCCCGGACCGCCGGCACGGGCGGCCCGGGCCCGGTGGGGCGCCTGGGGCGGGTGCGGGGGTGAACCCCCGGGGGTCAGACCTTCAGGTACTTCCGCAGGGTGAAGAACGCGGCGACCGCGGCCATCGCCATGCCGATCACCACCAGCAGCGGGATGACCCGCATGACCTCGGGCAGGCCGATGAAGTGGATGAACTGCACGCGCTGCTGCAGCCAGGAGTGCACGAAGACGTTGCCCAGGAGCAGCAGGCCGGAGGCCAGGCCCGCACCGAGCAGCGCGGCGAACGCCGCCTCCGCGATGAACGGCATCTGCACGTAGAAGTTGGAGGCGCCGACCAGGCGCATGATGCCCGTCTCCCGGCGCCGGCTGAAGGCGGACACCCGGACGGTGTTCACGATCAGCAGCAGCGCCACGCAGACCATCAGCGACATCACCCCGAAGGCCACCGTCTGCAGGCCGTTGAGCAGCCCGAAGAGGTTGTCGAGGATGCGGCGCTGGTCGGAGACGGACTGCACGCCGGCCTTGCCGGCGAAGGCGCTGGCGATGACGTCGTACTGCTCGGGGTTCTTCAGCTTGACCTGGTAGGACTCGGGCAGGCCCTCCGCGCCGACGACCTTGGCGAGGGGGTTGTCCGGGTTCATCTCCTTCCAGTGCTGGTAGGCGCCCTGCCGGTTCTCGAAGATGACCTTCTCGACGACCGGGAGCTTCTCCAGGTCGGCCTTGATCTGGGCCTTCTGCTGGTCGGTGGCGGCGCCGCCCGCGCAGGAGGCGTAGGTCTTGGCGTCCCCCTTGTTGCAGAGGTACACCGCGACCTGCACCTTGTCGTACCAGTACCCCTTCATGGAGTCGACCTGGTCGCGGACGAGGAGGCTCGCACCCGCGAGGGCGAGCGAGAGCGCCACACTCACCACGACCGCGATGGTCATCGTCAGGTTGCGTCGGAGTCCTACACCGATCTCCGAGACGACGAACTGGGCTCTCATGATGTCCTTTGCTGCTTGCGGTCAGTGCTGGTAGCCGTACACGCCGCGCGACTGGTCGCGGACCAGGTGGCCCTTGTCCAGCTCGATGACGCGCTTGCGCATCTGGTCGACGATGGCCTGGTCGTGGGTGGCCATGAGCACGGTGGTGCCGGTCCGGTTGATGCGGTCGAGCAGCTTCATGATGCCGACCGAGTTCTGCGGGTCGAGGTTGCCCGTGGGCTCGTCCGCGATCAGCAGCATGGGCCGGTTCACGAAGGCGCGGGCGATGGCCACGCGCTGCTGCTCGCCGCCGGAGAGCTCGCCCGGCATGCGGTCCTCCTTGCCGGCCAGGCCGACCAGGTCGAGGACCTCGGGCACCACCTTGCGGATGGCGCCCTTGGGCTTGCCGATGACCTCCAGGGCGAAGGCCACGTTCTGAGCCACCGTCTTGTTCGGCAGCAGGCGGAAGTCCTGGAACACGGTGCCGAGTTGACGCCGCATGTGGGGGACCTTCCAGTTGGAGAGCTTCCCCAGGTCCTTGCCGAGCACGTGGACGTCGCCCTGGCTCGGACGCTCCTCGCGGAGGATCAGCCGCAGGAAGGTGGACTTCCCGGAGCCGGACGACCCGACGAGGAAGACGAACTCGCCCTTCTCGATCTCCAGGGAGACGTTGTCCAGGGCCGGTCGGTTCTGCTTCGGGTAGGTCTTGGAGACGTTGTCGAATCTGATCACGGCTGCATCACGGTTCGCCAGTCTAGGAGGACAGGAGCGGCGTCCACCGCTCCCCCGGTGGTGGACCATACGCGAACGGCGCGGGTGAGTGCAGGCGCGGCCGAGGCAAAGGTGGGGGAGTTCACGGTCAAAAAGGGAGGAAAACCGCCTTTGCCCCGCAGGCCTGCGGGCCGTGCGGCGCACGCCCCCGGCGCCCGCCCCCGGAAGGTGCGGGGCAGGGGGGCTCCGGGCGCCGGAACCTGGCACAGTGGAGGGGGTGAACCGAAGGGTCCTCCCAGCCGTCTCCGGGGAAGACAGGGAACAGAACCGGCTGCCCGGCGCGTTGGCAGGATGAGGAGGAGATCGCATGACATGCGACCGTCTGGTGTGCGCCAACTGCGCGGGACCGGTGAGCGAGGGGCGGTGCCCGGTGTGCCGGGCCAACCGCGCACGGCTGCAGCAGCAGCAGAACCCGTTCGCGGCCGTCTCCCCCGCGACCCTGGTCGCCCTGCTGGCGGCGATGATCGCCGTCCTGGTCGTGGCGCGGCACGCCTTCGCCTGAGCCCGCCCGACCCCCGCCGACGCCCGCCGGGCGTCCCCCTCCCGTGCACGCCGAAGGCCCCGGGGCATCCGCCCCGGGGCCTTCGCCACGTCCACCGCCCGCACCGGCCCACCGCCCTCGACCGGGCGGGAGGCCTCGGTCAGGCGGAGACCTCCTGCTGCTTGCGCCAGCGGATGCCCGCCTCGATGAAGCCGTCGATGTCGCCGTCCAGCACGCTCTGCGGGTTGCCGACCTCGAACTCGGTGCGCAGGTCCTTGACCATCTGGTACGGGTGCAGCACGTAGGACCGCATCTGGTTGCCCCAGGAGCTGCCCTCGCCCTTGAGGGCGTCCATCCTGGCCTGCTCCTCCTGGCGGCGCCGCTCCAGCAGCTTGGCCTGGAGGACGTTCATGGCGCTCGCCTTGTTCTGGATCTGGGAGCGCTCGTTCTGGCAGGAGACCACGATGCCGGTCGGGATGTGGGTGATCCGCACCGCCGAGTCGGTGGTGTTGACGCCCTGGCCGCCGGGGCCGGAGGCGCGGTACACGTCGACCCGCAGCTCGGACTCGTCGATGTCCACGTGGTCGCTCTGCTCGACCACCGGCAGCACCTCGACGCCCGCGAAGGACGTCTGGCGCCGGCCCTGGTTGTCGAAGGGCGAGATGCGGACCAGGCGGTGGGTGCCCTGCTCGACGGAGAGGGTGCCGTAGGCGTACGGCGACTTGACGGCGAAGGTCGCCGACTTGATGCCGGCCTCCTCCGCGTAGGAGGTGTCGTAGACCTCGGTCGGGTAGCCGTGGCGCTCGGCCCAGCGCAGGTACATGCGCATCAGCTGCTCGGCGAAGTCCGCCGCGTCGACGCCGCCGGCCTCGGCGCGGATGTTGACCAGGGCCTCGCGGGCGTCGTACTCGCCGGACAGGAGGGTCCGGACCTCCAGCTCCTCCACCGCCTTGCGGACGGCGGCGAGCTCGTTCTCGGCCTCGGTGCGGGTGTCGGCGTCGTCCTCGGCCTCGGCGAGCTCGAAGAGCACCGAGACGTCGTCGATCCTCCGGCGCAGCGTCTCCACCCTGCGCAGTTCGCCCTGCAGGAAGGAGAGCCTGCTGGTGACCTTCTGCGCGTTCGCCAGGTCGTCCCAGAGGTCCGGCGCGGCGGCCTCCTCCTCGAGGCGCGCGATGTCGGCCCGGATCTTGTCCAGGTCGAGGACGGCCTCGATCGACCCCATGGTCGACTCGAGGGACTTGAGCTCTTCGGAAGGATCGACTGCTGCCACGCCCCCAGCGTAATGGCTCCGCGGCCGAACCGGCCGCCGACCACCCCGGCCGGGTCCGCGGGGGCGGCCCGGCAGGGGCGGGGCGCGCCGGGGCGCCGCGGTGGTCAGACCGTGCGGACGTACCGCAGGGTGCCCTTCCCGGTGCGGGCGAACAGGCCGATCCGCCCGCCCTCCGCGACGGGGCCGGGGGCGTACCGCCCGGCCGCGCCGGGGCCCGGGACGGCGCCGGTGCGCCAGGCCCGCCCGCCGGAGTGCGAGGCCGCGACGGCGAGGCCGCCCGACGTGCCGCGGCCGAAGACGTACAGGCCGCCGTCGTCGGCGACGGCCGGTTCGGCGCGCTCCCCGCCGCCGAGGCCCGGCACGGGCTCGGCGGGGTGCCAGGCGCCGCGCAGCGCGGTGACCCGGAGCACGGCCGAGTCGGCGGCCCGCACGACGAAGGCGTCCAGCCGCCCGGCGCGGCCGGCGGCCAGCCCGGGGGTCCCGGTGATCCGCCCGGCGGTCGGCACGGTGGCCCAGGCGCTCCAGGTGCGGTGCACGTAGGAGGCGGTGGCCAGGTCGGAGCCGATCCTGGCGACCAGGTCGATCCGGTCGTCGGAGTCGTCGGCGGCGGCCGCGGGGGGCGAGTCGAGCCGGGTGCGGCCGTCGAACTGGATCCACGGGGACCAGCCGCCGCCCGCGTAGGTGCGCTGGTAGAGCAGCCGGTCCGTGCCCAGGGCGAAGAGCACGATCCGGCCGTCGGACATGGCCACCGGCGCGGGGTCGCCGGTGACGTGGATGCCGGTGAGGAGCCGCCAGCCGCCGAAGCTGCTGCCGCCCCGGGTGATGTACCGGACGCCGCCGTCGCGGTCGGTGGCGAAGGCGAAGGTGAAGCCGTCGACCCGCACCGCCCGCACGCCCCCGGTCAGCGGGGCCGGCGGGGCCGGGACGGTCTGCCAGGACGCCCACCGGGGCAGGTCCGCGGTCTCGTCCCCGGAGCCGGCGTCGGAGGCGCCGGCAGCCGCGGGCGCGGTGGGCAGGCCGGGACCGCGGCGGCCCTGGCCGGAGTCGTTGTTCGGGGCGGCGGCGCCGGTGGCCGTGGCCCCGGTACCGGGCCGTCCCGCTCCGTTCCCGTCGTCGCCGCCGCCGGAGAGGGCCGCGTAGGCGCCGACCGCCCCGGCCGCCACCAGGACGGCGACCACCGCGGCCAGCAGCCGGCGGCGGCGCATCACGACGGAGCCGGGTCCGGCGGGGTGGCCGCGGTGGCTGCGGGCCCGGCCGGGAGCCGCGCCCGCCGCGCCGCGGCGCTCGCGCTCGGCCCGCGAGGCGGCGGCGAAGGAGGCCAGCTCGTCGGCGCTGGGGCGGCGCAGCGAGGTGTGGGTGTCGCGGGTGGAGTCGGGCTGCGGGCCGGGGACCAGGGGGACGGCGGCGCCGCGCCGCCGGGGCCGGGCGGCGGGCGGCTCGGCCTCGGGCGCGGCCTCCTCGGCCGGGGCGGCGTCCGCGGGGTCGCCGCCGGGCGAGGCGACGGCCAGCGGGGGCAGTCCGGCGAGGGAGGGCAGCTGCTCGCGGAGCCGGTCGGCCATCTCGGTGGCCCGCAGCCGGGAGGCCGGGGCCTTGGACAGGCACTCGGCGATGATCCGCCACAGGCCGTCCGGCAGGCCGGGCAGCGGCGGGACGGTCTCGGTGACGTGGCGGCGCAGCACCGCGCCGGTGTGGCCGCCGCCGAAGGGGGTGAAGCCGGCCAGCAGCTCGTACAGGACGGTGGCCAGGGCGTAGATGTCGACGGCGGCGCGCGGCTCCAGGCCCTCGATGATCTCGGGGGCGAGGTAGTCGGGGGTGCCGATGATCCGGGTGGCCCGGGTGCGGCGGGGGGCGTCGACGAGCCGGGCGATGCCGAAGTCGGTGAGCTTGGCGCGGGGGGCGCCGCCGGGGCCGGGCGAGGAGGCGAGGTCGAGGAGGACGTTCTCCGGCTTGACGTCGCGGTGGACGATCCCGGCGGCGTGGGCGACCGCGAGGGCGTCGGCGACGTCGGCGGCGATCGCGACGGCGGCCTGCGGGGCGAGGACCCCGTCGCGCTCCAGCCGGGAGCGCAGGTCGGTGCCGTGGACGAGCTCCATGACCAGGGCGAGGTCGCTGCCGTCCACGACGAGGTCGCGGATGCCGACGACCCGGGGGTGGTCGAGGCTGGTGAGCGCGGTCCGCTCCTGGACGAAGCGGCCGACGAGGACCTGGTCGGAGGCCAGGTCCTCGCGCAGCAGCTTGACGGCGACGGGCCCGTCCGGGCCCTCGCCGAGCCACACGGTGCCTGCGGATCCCCGGCCGATCACCTGGTGGACGGTGTACCGGCTGCCGATCTTGCGTGCCAATGCTGCTCCGTGAGCCGAGGGTTCGGTGCGTCAGCGACCAAAGTACGCGGAGAACCGCCGCCCGGGTCGCGCCGCGGCGCGGTTGACCGGGCGTAAGTCGACAAAGCGTCAATATCGACGCCCGCGGTCACTTCCCGGAGGACGCCCCGGAGGACGCCCCGGTGAGGCTGTCCCAGTGGTCGCTGATCCAGGTGGTCGTGTCGTGGACGTACAGCCGCCCGGTCTGCCACCACTCGGGCAGCGGGGTGAAGTTCCAGAGCGCGGCCGCCGCGATGGCCAGGATGAGCAGCACCATCAGGCAGCCCTTGAGGCAGCCGAGGCCCGGGATGTACATCCGGTTGCGGCTGCGCGGCCGGGGCTCGCGGCGCGGGGCGGGCTCGCGCGGAGGCGCGGGCTCGGGCCGGCGCGCCGGGGCCGGCTCGGCACGGCGCGCGGGGGGCTGCCGGCGCTCCGGCGCGGGGGCGGCCTCGCGGGGCTGCCGGTACGGCGGGGGCGCCGCCTGCGGCTGCTGCCGGTACTGCGGCGCGCCGCCGCGGCGGGGGTCCCCCTGCGGGGCGGCCCCGCCCCGGGGAGGGCCCTGGGGGGCGCGCCGGGGGCCGCCGTCCTGCCGCGGACCGCCCTGGTACGGGGGCGGGGCGACCTGGGGCTGCCGCAGCTGCTGCATCTCCTCGGGCTCGAAGGACCCGATCTCGGTCTGCTGGTTGCGGTCGCGGGCTGCGCGCAGCTGGGTCTGCCAGGGGTGCGGCCGGTCCTGACCCGGACCGCCCGGTCCCTGGGGGCCGTCCGGGCCGCCGTCCGGGCCGACCGGCGGCATGACCCGGGTGCGGTCGCCCTGGCCGCCGCCCTGCCCCTGCCCGTACCCCTGGCCCGGCCCGTACCCCTGGCCCTGGCCGTACCCCTGGCCCTGGCCCGGCCCGGCCGTGGGCATGGCGCGGGTGCGGTCCTCGGAGCCGTGGGCCGCCGCGGCGCCCGCCGCGCCGGTCGCGCCCATCAGGCGCGTGGCCGCCGCCGGGTCGTACTGCACGCCGTCGCCCACGGTCGGGTCCTCGGCGCCCGGCACGCCGGGGCGGCCGAGCACCCGGGTCGGGTCGGCGTCGGGGCCGCCCCCGGCCGGCGGGCCGCCGAAGGGCGCGCCGGTCGCGGGCACCGGCGCCGGGTCGGGATCCGGCAGCAGCAGTGCGCCGACCGCCAGGGCCTCGTCGATCCGCGCCGGGGAGGAGTGGACGCCGACACCGGCCGCCACCACCCGCAGCGCCCGGGCCAGGGAGGTGGCGCCGGGCCGCTGCCGCGGGTCCTTGCGCAGGCAGCGCTCGACCACCGTCCACAGCGGCTCGGGCATGCTGCGCGGCCGCTCCGGGTCCCGGGAGAGGTGGGCGTGGAGGATCTGCAGCGGGCCGTCGCCCTGGAAGGGCGGGCGGCCGGTGACCAGCTCGTACAGCATGATGCCGGCGCCGTAGACGTCGACCGCGGAGGTCTGCGGACGGCCCTCGGCGGACTCCGGCGCCACGTAGGCGGGGGTGCCGACGAACTCCTGGGCGCGGGTGATGCCCGGGGAGTCGGCGAGCCGGGCGATGCCGAAGTCGGTGAGCATCGGGTGCATCCGCTCGCCGCCGCGCGGGTCGGCGGCGGTGGCCAGCAGCACGTTGGCGGGCTTGAGGTCGCGGTGGACGACCCCGTCGGCGTGGCTGGCGGCGAGGGCGTCGGCGACCTGGGCCATGAGCAGGGCGCCCGCGACCGGGCTGAACGGCCCGTGGGAGCGCAGGTACCGGTGCAGGTCGGGGCCGTCGACCAGGTCCATCACCAGGGCGAGCAGGTCGCCCTCGACGACCAGGTCGCGGACCCGGACGATGTTGGGGTGGGTCAGCCGCAGCAGGACGGAGCGCTCCCGCAGGAAGCGCATCACCACGTCCGGGTCGCTGGCCAGCTCCTCGCGGAGCACCTTGACGGCCACCCGCTGGCCCGGGACGGTGCCGGGCACGGCCGCGTCGTCGCGGACCAGGCCGCGCCAGACGGTGCCGGTGGCGCCCCGTCCGAGCGCCTCCTCTAGCAGGTACTTGCTGCCTACCGGACGCACTGGTGCGCTCCTCGCCGTGCCGACTCCGCGGGGCCGGCGCACTCGGCGAGTGCGGAGGCGGCCCGTGTTCCCGGCAACTCTAACCGTGTCCGACGCCGCGGGAAGGCCGGGACCGGGCCGTTCTCCCCGGCGCCCCGGGAAGGCCGCCGGGCCGGTCCGGTCGCGCGCCCGCCCGGGTACCAGGACGCACGGGGGCGCGTTCCGGTTGACGTGCGCCGGGGGAAAGTCCGGCCGTCCCCCCGGGGCGCACCCCGGCGCCACCGCCCCGGGGCGCCGGTCCTCGAACAGGAGGCCCCCCGGACCGCCGGCGTCTCGAACAGCACGTGAAGCACCGCGTGAGAATGGTCGCAAGATCATCAAATCCGGTACCGGCCGCGTACTGTCCGTGGCGGGTGGGAGGATGCTGCCACCACCCGTGCGGGAGCAGCCCGTTGGAGGCGCCGCTCCGCACCGCCGCACCGCGGCGGGCGGCGGCCCGGCCCACGGACCCCGCCCGGGCGGTCATGAGGGCCTGCGCCGTGCCGACGGGGCAGCGCCGCACGACCAGAAGGGACCGCGGACGACATGCAGATCCGGCTGACCGTCCTCCGGCCGCGCGGCGGGCCGTCCACGGACGGGCCCGCGGCCGATGTGCTCGTCACCGCGCCGGCGGGCACCACCCTCGGCGCGGTCGCCGGGGCGCTGGCGGGCGCGGTCGGGGTGCGCGGCGGCCGCACCGCCACCCACGTGCACCTGTACGCGGGCCCGCAGCGGCTCGACGAGCGCACCCCGCTGGGCAGCCCCCCGCTGGTCGACGGCGCCGTCCTCTCCGTCGACGGGCCCGCCGCCGGCCACGGCGCGGAGGGCGGCCCGGCCGCCGCCGAGCTGCGGGTCGCCGGGGGCCCCGACGCCGGCGGGGTGCACCTGCTGCACCCCGGCCGGGTCCGGGTGGGCCGCTCCGGCGAGGCCGACGTGCCCCTGGACGACCCCGACGTCTCCCGCCTCCACCTGGAGCTGCACGTCTCCCCCGACGGCTGGGTCACCGCCGCGGACCCCGGCTCCACCAACGGCACCACCCTGGACGGCGCGCCCGTGGGCGCCGAGCCGGTGCCCGTGCCCGTCGGCGGCCTGCTGCGGGTCGGCGAGTCCTCCCTGGTCCTGGCGGCGCGCACACCGCTCGCGGAGGCCCTGCGCCCGGCCACCCCCGACGGCCAGGGGCACCTGCAGCTCGCCCCACCGCCGCCGCACCGGCCCCCGGCCGCACCGGGCGCCCCGCCGCAGGCCCCCGCCGCCGCACCGGATCCGGACCCCGAGCCGGCCCGCGGCCGCGGCCTGCGGCGGATCGGCGACACCCTGCGCCGCGGCGGCCGCGGCGCGGCGGAGGAGGCCCGCACCGCCGGCCGGGCCGCCGCCCAGGAGCGGGCGCGGGCCCGCACCCGCGAGGCGGCCGCCCTGCGGGCCCGGCAGCCCGACCCCGCCGCGCTGCTGCTCGCCGCCCTGGACCGCGGCCCGCTGCTGTGGGAGCGCGGGCCGGCCCACCCCGGCTTCCTCGCGCTGCGGCTCGGCACCGCCGACCGCCCCGCCGACCACGGCGGGGTGCTCCCCGCCGTGCCCGTCACCGTGGACCTGCGGGCGGCCGGCAGCCTGGGCCTGGCCGGCCCGCGGCCCCGGCTCGCCGGGCTGGCGCGCGCCGCCGTCGCCCGCCTGGCCGCCCTCCACTCCCCCTCGGCTCTGGAGATCGTCCTGGTCAGCGCCGATCCGGGGCGCCCGGCGGAGGCCCGCACCGAGGAGTGGTCCTGGGCGTTCTGGCTGCCGCACCTGCGGCCGTCGCAGGGCCAGGAGTGCCGGCTGCTGGTGGGGCTGGACGCCGCCCAGGCCGCCGCCCGCCTCGCCGAGCTGGCGTCCCGCCTCGACGGGCCCGTACGGCACGGCGGCCCCGCCGCGGTGCTGGTGCTGGACGGCGACCCCGGCTCGGACGCGGCCCGGCGGGACGCCGCCCTGCTGGCCGCCCGGGGCGCGGCCGCCGGGGTGCACGTGCTCGCCCTGGCCGAGGAGGCCGGGGGGCTGCCGCCGGGCCTGGGCGCGACCGCCGTCGTGAGCGGCGAGGTCGGCACCCTGCTGCGGGTGGAGCGGCCGGTGCGGGGAGCGGCCGGGCCGCGGCGCGAGACCGTCGACGGGGTGGCGCTGGACGCCGTCTCCGCCGCCTGGGCCGAGCGGCTGGCCCGGGCGCTGGCCCCGCTGCGGGAGTCCGCACCCGCCGCGCGCGGCCCGCTGCCCGCCGCGCTGCGGCTGCTGGACCTGCTCGACCTGGACATGGTCACCCCCGCCAAGATCTCCGGACGCTGGGCCGAGCCGCCTGCGACCGCCGGCCCGGCCCCCGCCGTCCTGGGCACCGCCCGCGACGGCCGGTGCGCCGTGGACCTCGCCGACCGCGAACTGCTCGGCCCCGGGCTCTCCGGCGGCCCCCACCTGCTGGTCGGCGGCGCCCCCGGCTCGGGCAAGACGGAGCTGCTGCGCACCCTGGTCGCGTCGCTGGCCGTGGCCGAGCGGCCCGACCGGCTGTCGGTCGTGGTCGTCGAGGGCCGGGAGCCCGCCGACCCGGCGCTGGGGCTGTACGCCTGCACCGACCTGCCGCACGTCTCCACCTACCTGGGCGCCGACGTCGACCCGGTCCGCACGGCCGAGGCGGCCGAGGCGCTGCTGGCGGAGCTGGACCGGCGCGAGGAGCTGCTCCGGGGGAGGGACTTCGGCGCCTGGTACGCGGACGGGATGCTGCGGGCCGCCGGGGCGGGCCGCCCGGCCGGCGGTGTGCGGCTGGTGCCGCAGCGGACCGCCCCGGACGGCCGCGACCCCGGCACGGGACCGGGCACGGGCACGGGCGCGGGCGCGGGGCTCGGCCGCGAGCGGGACCGGGCCGCCGTCCGGACGGCGGCCGGGCCGGTGCGGGCGGTGGCCGCGTCCGCGGGCGCCCCGAACGGCGCCGGCGCACCCGCCGCCCTGGCCCAGGCCCCGACCGGCCGCCTGCTGGTGGTGGTGGACGACGTCGACGCCCTGGTCGGCGGGGAGGGGGCCGGACGGGCAACCGCCGACCCGTCCGCGCGGGCACGCGCGGCACTGGGCCGGGCGCTGGCCGCCGTCGCGGTGCGCGGCGGGCGGCTCGGCGTGCACCTGGCGGTCTCCACCGGCCGCCCGGAGCGGACCGCGGGCACGGAGGTGGACGAGGCGGCCCTGCTGCGGATCGCGCTGCGCACCGACGACCCGGACCTCTCCCGGCTGCTGGTGCACGTGGAGGACGCGGCGGCGCTCGGGGAGGACACCCCCGGCCGCGGCTACCTGCGCCTGCCCGACGGCAGGGTGACGGCGTTCCAGGGGGCCCGGGTGAGCGGGCGCATCCCGCGCACGGCCACGCTGCGGCCGACCGTGGTGGCGCTGGACTGGTCCCAGGCGGGGGCGCCGCCCGGCCGGCGGCCGGTCCGCGAGCTGGGCAACGGTCCGACGGACCTGGCCCTGCTGGCGAGCGCCCTCCAGCGCGCGGCGGACTCCCTCGGCGCCGCGGCGGCACCGCCGCTGGTCTGACCTCCGCGGCCCGCAGCCACGGCCGTCCGCCCCCGCCGGCGCCCCCCTGCCGGGCGCCGGCGAGGGCAGACGTCCCGTCAGCCCGCCTTCCGGGCGGCGCGGGTGGACGGCACGGGCGGGCGGCGCGGGCCGGTGGAGCGGGCGGCGGAGCGGGCGGGCCGCCGCAGGGGCATGATCCCGCCGCGGCGGGGTAGGTCGGGTGCGCACGGCCCCTGGGGCCGGGCGTCACGTTCGGGTCACGGAGGGCGCGAGCCCCCGTGCGCGCCCTTGCGACGGCCCCGGCCCCGGCGTAGGACCGTGCGGGGACGCGACGGTCCGCGCCGCTCCCGCGCGTCAGTGCCGACGCCACTCCCGTCGGCCGCGCGCTGCCGCGGTACGGGCCACGGGAGGAGCCTGTCATGAACCGAACGATTCGTCCGCACGCCGGCCGCGCCAGAGGCCGTACCGGGGGCCGCACCCGAACCGTGCTGGCGGTCACGGCCGCCACGGCCCTGGCGCTCACGGCGGCCGGCTGCAGCAGCGGCGGCGGCGGGGGAGGCACCGGGGGGAGCGGCGCCCCCAGTGCCGCCGGGACGGCGCCGTCGTCCTCGCTCGGCCTCCCCGACCTGCACGGGAAGAGCCTCTCCGTGGCCGCGATCTGGACCGGTCCGGAGCAGGCGACGTTCAAGAAGGTGCTGGACGATTTCGCGAAGCGCACCGGCGCGACGGCGACCTACGTGCCCACCGGCGACAACGTCTCGGCGTTCCTGGGCAGCAAGGTGCAGGGCGGCGCCGCGCCGGACGTGGCGTTCCTGCCCCAGGTCGGGGTGC
>NZ_JAJLRA010000021.1 GCF_020991365.1 Streptacidiphilus sp. ASG 303 | reverse complement strand
GGCGTCGCCGAGGCGGCCGGCGATCCGGTAGCTGACGGGCTGGTAGGAGGTCCACCACTGGGAGCCCTGGATGTGCTCCTGGGGCGGGGAGACCTCGACGAAGCCGTAGCCCTTGGGACCGAGGGTGTCGGTGCACTCCTTCGCGACGGAGTCGTACGTCCACTCGAAGAGGGTGGCGGTGACGTCCTTGCTGCCGGGCGGGGTGGCGTTGGCCTGCGGGCTGAGGACGATGCCGGCGCCGGCGGAGAGGGCCAGCACGGCGGCGGCCGTGAGGGCTCCGGCCGAGCGCGGGCGGCGGCGCGCGTGCGGGCGCGCGGGGGTGCGGTTGTCCACGGTGTCTCCTGGAGGGCCGGGGGCGGCCCGTCGGGGTGGGTGGAGGCCGTCGGTGAGGGTGGGGGGCGGAGATGCTCGGCCCGCAAGACCGTTCAGACGGTTGCTGCAAGCTCACTGAAACTTGCAGGAAACTTGCTGTTTGCAGAAGGTAGGACCCCGGTGGTGCGCCGTCAAGAGCTCCGCAGCGGCCCGTGGCCGGCACGTCGGAGGGCCTCCCCGCAGATCGCGGGAAGGCCCTCGGCGAGGAACGGACGAAGCGTCAGACGGCGTCCGGGCCGCGCTCGCCGGTGCGCACACGCACGACCCCGTCGACGGGCACCGACCACACCTTGCCGTCGCCGATCCGGCCGGTCCGGGCGGCCGCCACGACGGCCTCCATCACCGCCTCGGCGTCGGCGTCCTCCACCACGACCTCGATCCGCACCTTGGGGACCAGGTCGATCCGGTACTCGGCGCCGCGGTAGACCTCGGTGTGGCCGCGCTGGCGGCCGTACCCGCTGGCCTCGGTGACGGTGAGGCCGTGCACGCCGAGCTCCTGGAGCGCGGTCTTGACGTCGTCGAGCTTGAAGGGCTTGACGACGGCCGTGATCAGCTTCATGCGGGCGGTGTCCTGTCGGGCTGGAGGGCGGGGGCGCCCGGGCGGGCGGGGGCTGGATCGTCGGGAGCCGGGCCGTCGGGGGCCGGGCCGGGGCGGCCGGGACCGGCGGACACCGGACGGGCGGGGCGCGCCACCTGGGCGGTGCCGTGCCCCAGGACGCCGTGATCATAGGCGGTCTCGGCGTGCACGGCGAGGTCCAGGCCCGCGGTCTCGTGCTCGGCGGGCGCCCGGAAGCCCATGACCCGCTCGACCCCCTTGCCGATGCCGTACGTCGCGGCGAAGGCGTAGACGCCGACCGCGAGCACCGCGGCGGCCTGCCTCGGCAGCTGGCCGAACCCGCCGCCGTGCAGCAGCCCCTCGACGCCCCCGGTCATCGCCCGCACCGCGAACAGGCCGATCAGCAGCGTGCCGATGACGCCCGCCACCAGGTGCACGCCCACCACGTCCAGCGAGTCGTCGTAGCCCAGCCGGTACTTCCAGCCGACCGCGTACGAGCAGACGACGCCCGCCGCCAGGCCGATGAGCAGGGCACCGAGGACGTCCACCGAGCCGCAGGCGGGGGTGACGGCGACCAGGCCCGCCACCGCGCCGGAGGCGGCACCGAGGGTGGTGGCGTGCCCGTCGCGGCGCTTCTCCACCGCCAGCCAGCCGAGCAGGCCCGTGCAGCCGGCGGCCTGGGTGTTCACCAGGGAGGCGGCCGCGAGGCCGTTCGCGCCGAGCGCGGAGCCGCCGTTGAAGCCGAACCAGCCGAACCAGAGCAGCCCGGCGCCCAGCAGCACGAGCGGCAGGCTGTGCGGCCGCATGGCCTCCTTGCGGAAGCCGATGCGCGGGCCGAGCAGCAGCGCGAGGGCGAGCCCGGAGGCGCCGCAGTTCACCTCGACCACCGTGCCGCCGGCGAAGTCGAGCGCGCCCAGGCGGTGCAGGACCCAGCCGTCGGGCGAGAAGACCCAGTGCGCCACGGGGGCGTACACCAGGAGCGTCCAGACGGCCGTGAAGGCCACCCAGGAGCCGAACTTCGCCCGGTCGGCGACGGCGCCGCTGATGAGCGCCGCGGTGATGACCGCGAAGGTGAGCTGGAAGGCGGCGAAGAGCAGGGTCGGCACGTGGCCGGTGACGGAGGCGGGGCCGATGCCGCGCAGGCCCGCGTGCTCCAGGCCGCCCAGCAGGCCCCAGCCGCCGAGGTCGGGGCCGAACGCGAGGCTGTAGCCGGCGGCGAGCCAGACCACGGTGACCACGGCGATCGAGGCGAAGCTCATCATGATCATGTTGAGCACGCTCTTGGTCCGCACCATGCCGCCGTAGAAGAGGGCGAGGCCGGGGGTCATCAGCAGGACGAGCGCGGTGCTGGCGAGCAGCCAGGCGGTGTCGCCGGTGTCGATTCCGGTCGGCATGTCGGTGGGTCACCTTCCCCTTCGGCGCGGCGCGGCGCGGCCCGGCCCGGACAGGCGGGCAGCCGGGTGGGCGGGTCCGGACCGGCCGTCCGGGGAAGCCTCGCGGGCGGCCGTTACCGCGGGCGCACGGGGGTGTTTCCCGGATGTTTCGTGTTGCGCGGGGGTTTCGAACTCCTCACCGCCGCTGCGGGCGCCCCGGGGGTCGGGGCCGGGGGTTCCGGGGCTCGGGGCCCGGGGTTCCGGGGCTGCCGTGCGGGCCCCCGGGGCCCCGCACCGCGCCGCCCGGCACGGAGTCCCTCCCGGGCCGCCGGAAGGGCGCGGAAGGGCGCGGGAGGGCCTCCTGCGGCCCCGCGCGGACCGCTGCTCCCGGACGGCCCGCAGACCGCCTGCGGGGCGCCCCGGACACGGGCCGGGCCCGCCGGTGCACTGTGCACCGGCGGGCCCGTCACCGGCCGCGGCGGTCCGGCCGCGGTGTCCCGCACCCGGCCGCCGTCGGCCGTCTGTCACCTCTGGACGGTCACTTCTGGACGAAGACCGCCACCGTCCGGGCCGGGACGGTGAAGGTGCCGTCCGCAGCGTCGAAGGACGACCCCTTGACCACCGGGTCGGCGCCGCCGGCCTGCACCGGGTGCAGCGCCTGGTGCGTGCCCTTCAGGCCCGCCACGGTCTGCTTCTGGGCCTGCGGCGTGGCGTTGAAGACCACGGTGAGGCCCTTCTCGGCGCCGGCCAGCCCGGTGCCGTCCAGGTGCATCGTGATCACGCCGGGGGTCTCCCCCGCCGTGCCGGAGAGCGGGAAGGAGAGCCGCCGCTGGACCTGGGCCGCGGTGTCCAGCGCGAAGAGCGGCGAGGACTGGCGGATCTTCAGGAACTGCTGGTACTGCGCGCTCGCGCCCTCGATCGCGTCGCAGCCCGGCTTGAGCGCCGGGTTCGCGAGCAGGGACTTGGCGACCGGCCACATCGACTGGTTGTCGGCGGCCATCGGCAGGCCCCGGCCGAAGCCGTTGCCGTCCTTGCAGTCCCAGTGGATGGCGTTGAACCAGTCGCCGGAGTCGAAGGAGTTGGCGTCCAGCGACTTCGAGCGCATCAGGTCGCTGCCGGCCTGGGCGAAGCCCGGGCCCTGCGCGAAGGCCGTGGTGGCCAGCGCCAGCGCCTGCATCCGCGCCCGGTCGGCGGCCGGGGTGGCCGTCGGCAGCTTGTAGGCGAGGGCGTCGAACAGGTCGGCGTTGTCGTGGGCGTCCACGTACTCGACGGCCTCGCCCGGCTGGGCGGCGTAGCCGGTCGGCGAGCCGTTGTAGTCCACGCCGGCGCCGGTGGTCGCCTTCCCCGCGGTGTCGGTGAAGGAGTACCCGGCCAGGTTGCCGGTGAGGCCGACCTTCACCTGGTCCATCTGGTGCAGCAGGCGGGCCTTCTGCTCGGCGGGGGTGCCGTTGGCGTCGCTGCCGTTGGGGTCGGTGTAGAGGCCGGACGCGAAGCCCTGCTGCTGCGCCGAGGAGAGCATGAAGTTGCCGCCGCGGGCGGCGTCGCGGATGCGGTCGTTGAAGGTGGCGATGCCGGTGCCGGCCATGTTGGCCTGGGTGGCCTGCACGAACCGGGCGTCGTTGGCGACCGTGCCGAAGTTCCAGCCCTCGCCGTAGAGGAAGGAGTTCCGGCCGTCCACGCCGTCGCGGGCGGTGGTGAGCCTCGCCAGGCTGGCCTTGACGTCCAGCATGGTCTGCTTGGGGTCCAGGCCCATCAGGTCGAAGCGGAAGCCGTCCACCTTGTACTGCTTCGCCCAGGTGACGACCGAGTCCACGACGAGCTTGTTCATCATGGCGTGCTCGGGCGCGGTGTCGGCGCAGCAGGAGTCGGTGGTGACCTTGCCGGCGGCGGAGAGCCGCTGGTAGTAGCCGGGGACGACCTTGTCGAGCACCGAGTGGGCGTCCTGGCCGGAGGCGGCGGTGTGGTTGTAGACCACGTCCAGGACGACCCGCAGGCCGGCCCGGTGCAGGGCCTGCACCATCTGCCGGAACTGCACGGTGCGGGCGGTGCCGCTCGGGTCGGTGGCGTAGGAGCCCTCGGGGACCGTGTAGTGCAGCGGGTCGTAGCCCCAGTTGTAGGCGTCGTCGGCCTGGACGGCGGCCACGCACTCCTGCTGCTTGTCGCTGTCGGCGGCGAGCGCCCCCAGATCGCAGGCGGGCAGCTTCTGGTCCGCGCGGTTCTCGCGGATGGTGGCGATGTCGAAGGTCGGCAGCAGGTGGACGGTGGTGACACCGGCCTTGGCGAGCGCCTTGAGGTGCTTCATGCCGGCCGACTGCGACCGGGTGAAGGCCAGGTAGGTGCCGCGCTCGGCCGCGGGGACGGTGGAGTCGGCCACCGAGAAGTCGCGGACGTGCAGCTCCTGGATCTGCTGCTGCGTGGGCTTGACGGCCTTCGGCGCCGGGGTGGTGTCCCAGCCGGCGGGCTTGAGGGCCCGGTCGGACAGGTCGGCGACGATGCTGCGGCCGGAGTCGGTGGTGAGGGCGACGGAGTAGGGGTCGGTGACGAGGTTGTCCACGACCTTCTGCACCGAGGGGGCCCAGACCTTGACCCGGTAGACGTAGGAGCGGCCCTTCCAGGAGGCGGGGCCGGTCACCGACCAGACGCCGGTGGCGTCGTCGCGCTTCAGCGGCAGCACCTCCGGGGCGCCGCCCTTCGTGCCGTCGTACAGCTTGACGCTGACGGACTGCGCGGTGGGCGCCCAGAGCGAGAGGGTGGCCTTCCCGTCGCGGAGGACCGGGCCGAGCTGCGCCTTGGCGGCGGCGCCCGCGTACAGGTCGTCCAGGACGCCGGGGAGCTGCACGCCGGTGGCGGCGATCAGGGCGCCGGAGGCGCTGTGCTGGGTGGCGACCACTTGGCCGCGCAGGGCGCGGGTGACGCGCCCGGCGTCGCGCGGGTCGACGGTGAAGGCGCTGTAGCCCTTGAGCTCGGGGTGCTTGGCGAGCTGGGCGTCGGTGAGGCCGCCGGCCTTGGGGAGCAGGCGGATCCAGTACCCGTCCTTGCTGAGGGCGCCGTCCTTGACGGTGAGGCCACCGGCGGGGTCGTAGACGAGCTGGGCGCTGGCGCTCGCCGGGAGGTCGGTCTTCCAGGCGAGGGTGGAGGCGTCGATCCACTGGGCCTTGGCGGCGGTGACGTCGAGGTCGGCGCCCTTGGTGCCGATCTGCGGCAGGACGTAGCCGTCCTGGCCGCCGTTGATCCACACCTCGCGGCCGACGCCGTTCAGGTCCAGGGACTGGTCGGTGGGCAGGTCCTTGGTGTCGCCCTTGTGGATGATGTAGCTGAGCGAGGTCGCGCCGGCGGCGAGGGGGACCTCGAAGACGTCGCCGTAGGCGTCCTTGCGGACGGGCTGGAGCGGGCTGCCCCAGTCGGTGCCGGTGGCGGCGCCGGTCCAGACGTGCATGCCCCAGCCGGTGTAGTCGCCGTCGGCCCGGTGGTAGTGGATGACGGCCTTGGACGGGTCCGGGGCGACCGGGCTCGGGTTCTGGGTGGCGACGTCGCCGCTGCCCTGGGAGACCCAGACCTCGGGGCCCTTGGACAGGTCGATGCTGCGGTCGCCGTCCCAGTCCTTGGTGCCGTTCTTCTCCACGACGAAGCCGACGGAGGAGGCGCCGGGCTTGAGCTTGACGTACGCGAAGGCGCCGTAGGCGTCGCGGCCGGTGAACGGGTGGCCGTCGGGCCAGGTGGTGCCCTCGCCGTCGGCGATGTCGCCCCAGGTGTAGAGGTTCCAGCCGTCGTAGTCGCCGTCCTGGCGCTTGTAGTGGACGATCGCGTACGTGTAGGACGCGGCCGCGCCGCTGCCGCCGGTCTGCGGGGCGGGCGCACCGGTGGTGAAGCCGCCGGTGGCGGAGCGCAGGTGCCCGGCGGAGTCCTCGACGACGGCCTTGTAGCGCACGGGGGTGCCGGGGGCGACGGCGGAGAGGTCCTGGGTGACCTGGTAGGTCCCGTTGTCGGCGGTGCCGAGGGTCTGCCAGGCGCCGTCGCCGACCTGGGCGGCGAAGGTGACGCGGTTGAAGCCGCCGCCGGTGACGTCGGCGCCGACGGTGACGGTGCCGGTGGAGCCGTCGGCGGGGGCCTTGAGGGTGAGCCCGGGGGCGGCGGCGGGGGCGTCGGCCTTCCCGGCGGCCCGGTAGACCACGGCGGAGCCCGCCGGGACGGTCACGGTGAGCTTCCGGTCGGCGCCGCTGGTGGCGGTGGCGCCGGAGGCGGCCGGGTAGACGGGGGCGAAGCCCATGCCGGCGGAGAAGGTGTCGAGGGTGACGGTCTTCTCGGTGGCGGCGTTGTTGACCGCGACGACGTACTCGACCTGCTGCTTCGCGTCGATGCGGGAGAAGGCGTAGACGCCGGGGCCGTCGGCGGCGTAGCGCTCGATCTGGGCGCCGTCGGCGAGGGCCGGGTTCTCCTTCCGCAGCTGCGCGAGCTTCGCGATGGCGGAGAAGAGGGGGCCGGAGGTGCCGTACCGGTCCTCGGAGCCCTGGTCGCCGCCGAGCACGGTGTCGTCGTTGTAGGACGCCACCTTGGAGGCGAACATGTCCTGGCGGGCGTCCTTGTCGCCGCCGTCGCCGGTGAAGCCCTGCTCGTCGCCGTAGTAGACGACGGGCTGGCCGCGGGTGAGGAACTGCAGCTCGTTGGCGAGCCGGTCCTTCTTCAGCAGGTCCGCGGCGGAGGCGCCCTTGTCGTCGCTCTGCAGGAAGTTGCCGAACCGGCCCATGTCGTGGTTGCCGAGGAAGGTCGGCAGCTCGTAGGCGTCGGTGGCGGCGGTGGTGTACCGGTAGTCCTGCCCGTAGAGCTGGGAGAGCACCTGGGCGGAGCCGCCCTGGGAGACGTAGGTGCGGGCGGCGCTCTGGAAGGGGAAGTCCAGGGTGGCCTGGAGCCTGCCCTTGGTGACGTAGGGCGAGGTGACGGCGGTGTCGGCGGAGTAGACCTCGCCGAACATGAAGAACTTCTTGTTCCCCTGGCGGGTGGCGTACTCCTTGAGCGCGGTCGCCCACTGCTGCCAGAAGGCCATGTTGACGTGCTTGACCGTGTCGATGCGGAAGCCGTCGACGCCGGCCTCCTTGACCCAGTGCTCGTAGATCCGCTCCATGCCCTTGACGACCCGCGGGTTCTGGGTGTCGAGGTCGTCGAGGCCGGAGAAGTCGCCCTCGGTCGCGGACTCGCCGGCGAAGGTGGAGTCGCCGCGGTTGTGGTAGACCGTCGGGTCGTTGAGCCAGGACGGGGTCTTGGCCTTCGCGTCGGCGGCGGAGCCGTAGACCGGGGTGTAGGGGAACGAGTCCTTGGTGATCCTCGGCCAGGACGAGGTGCCGTGCGCCGCGTTGGCGTCGGCTATCGCGGTCTCGTCGACCGGGGCGCCGTCGGCGTCCAGGGTGGGGTAGGCGCCGCGGGAGCGGTAGGTGTAGGTCTTCTCGGCGTAGTCGACGACGTCGGCCGTGTGGTTGGTGATGACGTCGAAGAAGACCTTGATCCCGCGCGCGTGGGCTTTGCGGATCAGCTCCTTGAGCTGGTCGTTGGTGCCGAAGTGCGGGTCGACCTGGGTGAAGTCGGTGATCCAGTAGCCGTGGTAGCCGGCCGAGGCGTTGTCGCCGGCGCCCTGGACGGGGCGGTTCTTGAAGATCGGGGCCATCCAGATGGCGGTGGTGCCGAGCTTCTGGATGTAGTCGAGCTTGCCGATCAGGCCCTGGAGGTCGCCGCCGTGGTAGAAGCCCTTGTCGGCCGGGTCGTACCCGTGGTCGAGGCGGCCGCCGGTGATGCCGCCCTTGTCGTTGGCGGCGCTGCCGTTGGCGAAACGATCCGGCAGGACGAAGTAGAACTGCTCCCGGGTCAGGTCGTGCCGGGCGGCGGTGGCGGCCAGCGCGGCGTCCGACGGCGGGGCGGGCGGGGTGGCGGCGGGGGCCGCGGGGGCCGCCCATGCGGCGGGGACGGCGCCCACCGTGGAGGCGATCAGCGAGGCCGCCAGCAGCGCCGCGGCGCGTCCGGGTCTCCTGCGGGCGGTGGAACGGGGCTGCTGCGCGGGCGATGCGGCCACGGGTGGACTCCCTCTGAGGCGGATCGGTGGGAGGACCGTAGTGGCTTGCAATATGTTTCAGCAAGATGCAGAAAGTGTTGCAAACAAAGTCTTGACTCCCCCGCGCGGGAGGGGCAAGGTCGTCACAGCACCCTCCGCGACATCGCACCGCCGCAGGGCCTCCGGGCGCCCTGACCCCGCTCTGACCCGAGCGGCCTCGCGGCAGGCGGACGGGTGCACCACGCGGGTCCCCGGTGAGGGTCGGGGGCCGCGCGGAGAGATGGCCGCCCGTCGGATGCCCCCGAGGCTTCCGGCGGGCGTCGCTCGTTCCGGCCCGGTGCGCCCGGCGCCGATGCGCCCGGGTCAGGGGTGCCCGGGTCAGGGGTGCCCGGGTCCGGCACTCCCCGCTCAGGTGCTCTCAGGTCAGGTGCGCCCGCGTCCGCTGCGGCGCCGCGGGCCCCCACGCCCCGGCCGCACCCGCCGGGAAGGCCCCTCACCAGGCACGACGGGACCCCGGCCGCCGACAGGGCCGCCCCCCGGATGAGAGGGCGCGGCCCGCGGGTGACAATGGTGCCCATGGCTTCCACCCCTTACCCCCTACCTGCGGCGGCGGCGCTCCCTGGCCCCAGAGGGGGACACCGGGTGAAGAATCCCCGACCGGAGGATGATCGGACGGCGGTGCGCCGTCTGGCAGACTACTCCCCCATGGGGGAGCCGACCGAGATCCACGCAGCGGGCGCACAGCGCACCGGAGCGGTGCGTCCGGACGGCTCCGTCGCCGGCCCGGACACCCCTGGAGGGGACCGTCGCGGAGGGGCCGGCCGTGACGGAGCCGGCCGCACCGCGGCGGCGCGCACCCTCCGGGAGCGCGTCGGCCACCAGCGGCGGTTCCCGGGCCGGCCCCGGCTCTGGTTCGAGCTGCTGCTGATCGGCGTCAGCTACTGGGTGTACTCGCTGGTCCGCAACGCCGTCCCCGAGCAGGCGCGCACCGCCCAGCGCAACGCCTCCCGGATCTGGGGCCTGGAGCACCACCTCGGCGTGGCGGTCGAACGGGGCTTCAACCACGCGGTCGACTCGGTGACCTGGCTGGTCACCGGCATGAACTACTACTACGCGACGCTGCACTTCATCGTGACCATCGCGGTGCTGGTCTGGGTCTTCCGGCTGCACCCCGGCCGGTACGCGGCGGTGCGCACCGCCCTGTTCACCACCACCGGCATCGCCCTGGTGGGGTTCTACTTCTTCCCGCTGGCGCCGCCCCGGCTGATGACGGGCGGCGGCTTCGTGGACACGGTGGCGGTGCACCACACGTGGGGCTCGATGGCCTCCGGCGACATGGCGCACGTCTCCAACCAGTACGCGGCGATGCCGTCGATGCACATCGGCTGGTCGCTGTGGTGCGGGCTGACGATCGCCTTCCTCACCCGGCACCGCTGGCTGCGGGTGCTCGGGCTGCTCTACCCGCTGGCCACCCTGACGGTCATCGTGGCGACCGCCAACCACTTCTTCATGGACGCGGTCGGCGGCGCCGCCTGCCTGGGCGTCGGGTTCACGGCCTCCCGGCTGCTGTACCACCGCTGGGCGTTCCGGCTGCCGCAGCTGCCGCACCACCGGCACGGCGCGGGCGCCGTGCTGCCCCGCCCGGCGGGCGAGGACGCGGAGCAGCCGAAGGTGCCCGCCGCCAGCCGCTGACCCCCGCCCGGCCGTCACCGGCCGCGGACTGCCGCCGGCAGCCGCCGGGGCGGGCCGGCCCGCCCGCGTGCACCGCGGGGGCGGGCCCGGCCCGTCCACCGGGCTCGGCCCCGGCTCAGCCGTAGAAGACCCGCTCCACCACCGCGCGGGCCCGCCGCGTCGTGCGCCGGTAGTCGTCCACCATCTCCCCGGCGTGCCCGCCGCCGTAGCCCAGGTACCGGGCCACGCCGGCCAGCTCGCGCGCGTCGGCCGGGAAGCTGTCGCCGGGGCGCCCCCGCACCAGCATCACCGCGTTGCGCACCCGGGTCGCCAGCACCCAGGCGGCGTCCAGCACCGCGGCGTCCGCGGCGTCCACCAGCCCGGCGTCGCGGGCGGCGGCCAGGGCGGCCCTGGTCCGGGTGGTGCGCAGGGCGGGGAGCCGGTGGCCGTGCCGCAGCTGGAGGAGCTGCACCGTCCACTCGACGTCGGCGAGGCCGCCCCGGCCGATCTTGGTGTGGGTGGTGGGGTCGGCTCCGCGCGGCAGCCGCTCGGACTCCACCCGCGCCTTGATCCGGCGGATCTCCCGCAGGTCGGCCTCCCCCACCCCCTCGGCCGGGTAGCGCAGCGGGTCGACCAGCTCCCGGAACCGCTCCCCCAGCCCGGTGTCGCCCGCGACAGGTTCGGCCCGCAGCAGGGCCTGGCTCTCCCAGGCGTGGGACCAGCGGCGGTAGTACGCGGCGTAGGAGGCGAGGGTGCGGACCAGCGGCCCCTGCCGGCCCTCGGGCCGCAGGTCCGCGTCGACCAGCAGCGGCGGCTCGGTGGAGGGGGCGGCGAGCAGGGTCCGCAGCTCGTTGCAGACGGCCTGGGCGGCGCGGGAGGCGGCCGCCTCGTCGGCGCCGGGCAGCGGGTCGTGGACGAAGAGGACGTCGGCGTCGGAGCCGTAGCCCAGCTCGTGGCCGCCGAAGCGGCCCATGGCGACGACCGCGATCCGGGTGGGCAGCGGCGCGCCGGACGCCGCCTCCCAGCCCGCCGCGGCGGCCTGCAGGGCGCCGGAGAGGGTCGCCGCGTTGAGGTCGGTGAGGGCCTGCCCGGCCGCGTCCACGACCGCGCCGGGGTCGTCGCCGAGCCGGCCCAGCACGTCGGCGGCGGCGGTGCGGAACAGCTCGCGGCGGCGCACCGACCGGGCCGCGGCGACCCCGTCGGCGGCGGTGGCGGCACGGCCGACGGCGGCCGCCACCTCCTGCTGCAGGGCCTTGCGGCCGCGCGGCGCCAGCCCCTCGGGGTCCCCCAGCATGGCGACCGCCTCGGGGGCGCGCAGCAGCAGGTCCGGGGCCAGGCGCCCGGCGGAGAGGACCCGGGCGAGGTGCTCGGCGGTGGCCCCCTCGTCGCGCAGCAGCCGCAGGTACCAGGGGGTGGCGCCCAGGGCGTCGGAGACCCGGCGGAAGTTCAGCAGGCCCGCGTCCGGGTCGGCGGAGTCGGCGAACCAGCCGAGCAGCACCGGCAGCAGGGTCCGCTGGATGGCGGCCTTGCGGCTGACGCCGGAGGCCAGCGCGGTCAGGTGGCGCAGCGCCGCGGCGGGGTCGCTGTAGCCGAGCGCCTCCAGCCGGGCCCGGGCGGCCTGCGGGCTGAGGCCGGCCTCGCCGGGGGCGAGGCGGGCGACGGCGTCCAGGAGCGGCCGGTAGAAGAGCTTCTCGTGCAGGCGGCGGACCTCCATGGCGTGCCGCCGCCACGCCCGGTCCAGCTCCTTCACCGGGTCGGCGGGGCTGCTCCACCCGTAGTGCTGCGCCAGCGACCGGCCGAGGCGGCGCAGGTCCTCCTCGGCGCGGGGCAGCAGGTGGGTGCGGCGCAGCCGGTGCAGCTGGATGCGGTGCTCCAGGGTGCGCAGGAACCGGTACGCGTCGTCGAGGGCCGCCGCGTCGGCGCGGCCGACGTACCCGCCCGCGGAGAGGTCGGCCAGGGCCCGCAGGGTGTTGCCGCTGCGCAGGGAGGCGTCGGTGCGGCCGTGGACCAGCTGGAGCAGCTGCACGCAGAACTCCACGTCGCGCAGGCCGCCGGGGCCGAGCTTCAGCTCCCGGTCGACCTCGCCGCTGGGGATGGAGTCGACGACGCGGCGGCGCATCTGCTGCACGTCCGCGACGAAGTTCTCCCGGTCGGCGGCCTTCCAGACCAGGGGGGTGACGGCGTCGAGGTACTCCCGGCCCAGGTCGGGGTCGCCCGCGACCGGGCGGGCCTTGAGCAGGGCCTGGAACTCCCAGGTCTTGGCCCACCGCTGGTAGTACGCGAGGTGGCTGGCGAGGGTGCGGACCAGCGGGCCGTTGCGGCCCTCGGGGCGCAGGTTGGCGTCGACGGGCCAGATGGCGCCCTCGCGGGTGGTGTCGGCGCAGAGCCGGACCATGCGGGAGGCCAGGCGGGTGGCGGCCTTCACCGCCTGGTGCTCGTCGGCCTCCCCCGCGGGCTCGGCCACGAAGATCACGTCGACGTCGGAGACGTAGTTGAGCTCGCGGCCGCCGCACTTGCCCATGCCGATCACGGCCAGCCGGCAGGCCCGGTCCGCCTCCGGGTCCTCCTCGGCGGCGATCTCCAGGGCGGTGCGGAGCGTGGCGCCGGCCAGGTCGGCGAGCTCCGCCGAGGTCTGCACCAGGTCGGCGGAGCCGGTGACGTCGCGGGCGGCGATGGTGAGCAGGCAGCGGCGGTAGGCGAGGCGGAGCGCGTCGGCGGCGTCGGCGGGGCCGCGGCGCGCGACGCCCTCGCGCAGCGCGGCGAGGAAGTCGTCGGGGCCGGGGTGCATGTCGCGCACCTCGAAGGTGACCAGGGCGTGCCAGTCCCCCGGGTGCCGGGCCAGGTGGTCGCCGAAGGCGGCGGACGAGCCGAGGACGCCCAGCAGCCGGTCGCGCAGCGGCTTGCTGGTGGTGAGGGTGTCCAGCAGGCGGCGGCGCTCCCCGGGTCCGAGGGCCTCGGCGGTGCGGGACAGGCCCAGCAGCGCCAGGTCCGGGTCGGCGGTGGCGGCCAGGGCGTCCAGCAGGACGCTGTCGCCGGCCAGTCCGTTCAGGGCGGGCTCGCAGAGCAGCCGCAGGGCGGCCGCCGGGTCGGTGAAGCCCCGGCGCGCGAGGCGCACCTCGGGTCGGCTGATGCGGCTGTCACGCGGTGCTGCCGGGTTCTCCACGGGTGTTCGCCCCTCCGTTCCACCACCGTCCACGGGTCCGAGCGTAGGGCTTGCGGGGCCCTTTGCGCCGGTCGGGCGCGCGTCCGTCCGCGGACCGGACCCGGCGCCGCGGTCCCGGAGGGGCCGGGGACGGCGGGCGCGGGGGCCCGGCCGCCCGGGTCCGGCCGGCCGCGGAGGGCCGGCTGCGGAGGGCCGGACCGGGACCGCCGGACCGGGGCGGCCGGGCAGCCGGCTGCGGTGGGCTCAGCGGTAGACGCCGAAGAAGCCCACCCGGAAGCGGAGCACCGCGTCGGGGTCCGGGCGGGGCAGGTACCGGCCGTCGTCCACGGAGAGGTTGATCACCGGGTGGGCCCGGAAGCCGCGGCCGACGCCCCTGCGGTCGGACCACACCGCCCGCATCCCGGCCCGCGAGGCCCCCGCGTACCAGGTCACGCTCCTCGCGCCCAGGTGAACGCCGAGCCAGAGCCAGGCGTTGGGCCGCACCAGGCGGTCCTTCCAGTAGTGGCCGGTGTTCGCGACGTGGTTGATGAACTCCAGCCGGTCCGGGTGCGCCGCGTGCCACTCGAAGAGGTCGAGCTCGTTCTTCCCGTCCCGCCACGACCACACCGCGGGCCAGCCGCCCTCGGGACCGGGCAGCCTCACGTGGGCGACGACCAGGTCGCCGGTGCGCTCGGTGAAGCCGTTGCCGCCGCTGCCGCAGGAGTCGCCGGTGGTGAGCAGCCCCGTCTCCCACAGGCCGTCGTCCCGCTTGCGGGCGGTGATGTCCAGGACGCCGCCGTCGACGGAGACCGCGTCGGGCGAGAGGAGGTCGAGCTTGTGGTTCTTCTTGTTGCTGTCGCAGTCCGCGTACGCGCCGGACTGCCAGCCCCACCGTGCGCCCTCGCCGAGGCTGAGCCCGTCGAACTCGTCGCCGAACGCCGCGTGCCGGCCCGCCATCGGCAGGCCGGGCGCCTGCGGCCGCGCGGAGGCGGTGCCCTGCGCACAGACCGCCAGCGCCAGCAGCGGGCAGAGCAGCATTCCGGCGGTCCGGACAGGGCGGTGTCGCTTCCTCATGACTTCATGATTGCGGCGCCTGCCGGGGCCGCATCCCGGGTCGTCCATCCGTGACGGTCCGTCGCCTGGCGGGCCGTCCGCCCGGCTCAGCGCCCTCGCCGCCCCGGGATCGTTCCGTCATGTGCGCATGCCGGTGCGGTGACCGGAGGCGTTCACCGGGTCGGGGGACGCTGCGGGTCGCGTTCCCGGGTCCGGGTGGCGACGGAACGGCCGCCGGGGGCGGGGCTGTGAAGGCCGGGCCGGTCCCGGCTCGGCGGCCGGCCACGGCGTCCGCGGAGCAGGCGGGAAACTCCTTGAGAAAGTCCTCCGGGCGCGGCCGTGGAAACCCCTTTCCCGGCCTCTCGCGGGGGCGGGAGGGCCCCGGGGGGCCGGGGCGGGGCAGGGGCCCCGCCCGCTCCCCTCCGAGGCGCCCGGCGACGCCTCCAGGGGTTCTGCATACATGCCCTGACCTGGTCCTTCGTCGATTCCGACACTATGCTCACAGCCTGTCGGAAGGGGGGCCGGATGGACCGGACCGTACGCACCGTCGAGGATGTCCTGGCACTCCTGGACGGGCTGTTCACCCGTCAGGGCGGCCGGTGGACCACCGGCGACGGCGCGGACTTCTGGGACCGCTTCTACGCGGACCGGTCGAGGCCGGTCCCGTTCTTCGCGGCGAAGCCCGACGAGAGCCTGGCCGCCTACCTCGACCGGGGTCTGATCGCCCCGGGCCGGGCCCTGGATCTCGGTTGCGGACCGGGACGGAACGCCCTCTTCCTCGCGTCCCGGGGGTTCGAGGTGGACGCGGTCGACCTCGCCCCGGCCGCCCTCGCCTGGGCCGAGGACCGGGCGCACGAGGCCGGGGCCGATGTCCGCTTCGTCTGCGGTGACGCGTTCCGGCTCGCGGACACGGAGCTGACCGGCCCGTACGACCTGGTGGTCGACTCAGGATGCCTTCACCACCTGCCCCCGCACCGCCGGATCAGCTATCTGGCCCTCCTCGACCGGGTCCTGGCCCCCGGCGGCCACCTCGCGCTCACCTGCTTCGCCGCCGGCGCGATGGGCTCGGAACTCTCCGACGCGGACCTCTACCGCGTACGTCAGTTGCAGGGCGGCCTCGCCTACACCCCGGAGTCGCTGCGCCGGATCTTCTCGGACCTGACCGAGGTCGAGCTGCGCCGGATGCGTGACGAGCCGCCCGAGTCGGCGCTGTTCGGTGAGGCGTTCCTGTGGACGGCGCTGTTCCGCCGGGACGCGGAGGCGGCTTCCGGCTGACCGCTCCCAGGGGCGACGGCGGCCGCCGCGCCGGACCGGCGGCACGGCCGGGAGCTGCCGGACCGGCCGCTACGGGGCGGTCAGCGCCGCCTCGACCGCCGGGCCGTTCCGCTCCAGCCAGGCCTCGCGCCGCCGGATCCGGTCGCCGGCGCCCTCCTGCCACATCCGCGCCCAGCCGCCGCCCAGCTCCTCGGCGGCCTGCCGCATCGAGAACCACGAGCGCCGGGCCCGCAGGACGGCCACCTCGACGAGCCGGGAGCGGTCCGTGTCCGACATGCCGTAGGCGTCGGCGAGGATCCGGCAGCGCCGCGGGACGTCGACGCCCTGCAGCGGCGGGTCGGCGTCGGCGGGGTCGCCGAGCGGGGCCCAGTGGAGCATCGCGTTGTGCACCTCGTCGACCCGGGAGGCGGGCCGGGCCAGGTCGAAGTCGATGAGCGCGACGGCCTCGCCGCCGCGGAAGACCACGTTGTCCGGTGTGACGTCCATGTGGCCGACCAGGTCGGCCGGGTACGGGGGCGCGGGCGGCATGTCCGGCGGCGCGGTGAACCCCTGGGAGGGCCGGACCCCGTCGGGGAGGACGAAGCCGGCGGCCGCGTCGTCGTGGGCGCGCAGGAGGCGGCCGACGGAGGCGAGCCGCGTCTCGTCGGCGACCCAGGCGGGCTTCGGCCGGCCGGCGACCTCGCCGGGGACGAACGTCAGCACCTCGCGCCCGGCCGCGTCGATCCCCAGGAACCGCGGGGCCCCCGGGAAGCCGACGTGCTCCAGGTGGCGGAGCAGCGCGTGGACGAGCGGGGCGTTGGGGCCGACCGGGCGCCGGACCGTGGCGCCCACGCGCACGACGCCCTCGGTGACGTCGCCGCCGGGCAGCGGGACCTCGGGCCCGGCGCCGGCCGGTTCGGTGTACGTGGCGCGGCTCATCGCGTCCCCTCCCCGTGGGCCGGCTGCTGCACGCAGTGCACCGTACCGGCCGGGACCGACAGGCCGGGGCCGGTACGGCCGGTACGGCGGGTACGACGGGTCTGCGGCGGGGCGGATACGGCGGATCGGTGGCGGGACGGGCGCGGCGGGACGGGTCAGGGCGGGACGGGCCGACGGGTCCCGGGACGGGCCTTCCAGGGCCGCCCGCCCGTCCTCCCCGGGTACGGCGGGCCAGGGCACGGCTCGGCGGCCGTTGTCAGTGCCCGGTGCTTCGATACGGGTACGGAAGCCGGGCCGGTCCGACCCGGTCCGTGCCGTCGACCGCTCGAGCCTGCCCGCAGAAGGGACACCACCGCGATGACCACCCCTGTCAAAGGCCCCGCGAGCTACTTCCCCTCGATCGAGAAGAAGTACGGCCGCCCTGTCGCGGAGTGGAAGGACCTCGTCCGCTCCTCGCCGCTGACCCGGCACATGGAGCTGGTCGCCTGGCTCAAGGCCGAGCACGGCCTGGGCCACGGCCACGCCAACGCCCTGGTCGCCCACACCCTCGCCGAGGACAGCGCCGGGTGACCGTGCCCTGCCCCGCCGGGGAGCGGTGACGGAGCGGCAGGCCGGCAGCGCGGCCGGAGGGGCCGTACAGGCCGGCGGGTCGCGACGGGCCCGTACGGTGCGGGACGGGCGTCTCCGGGAGGGCGTTCCCGACGGGCTGTCAGTGGCGTGGTCTACCGTCGGTGGACGCAGGACTCGGGAGCGGGCAACAAGGAGAGACCGTGACCACACTGGAGAACCGGCCGAACACCGCACTCCTCGTCGTCGACGTGCAGAACGACGTCGTCGCGGAGGCGCACGCACGTGACACGGTCGTGGCGAACATCGCCGACCTCGTCGGCAGGGCCCGGCGGGAGGGGGTGCCGGTCGTCTGGGTGCAGCACTCCGACGAGGATCTGCCGGAGGGGAGCGACGCCTGGCGGATCGTCCCCGAGCTCGTCCCGGGCGACGCCGAACCCGTCGTCGGCAAGCACTACGGCGACTCCTTCGAGGACACCGGCCTGGAGGAGGCGCTGGCGCGGCTCGGCGTCGGGCGGCTGGTGGTCGTCGGCGCGGAGACCGACGCGTGCATCCGCTCGACGCTCCACGGCGCGTTCGCCCGCGGCTACGACGCGCTGCTCGTCCGCGACGCCCACACGACGGGCGACAAGACCGCGTGGGGCGCGCCCCCGCCGGACCAGGTGATCACCCACACGAACCTCTACTGGACCTACCAGACCGCACCGGGCCGGACGGCCGGCACGGCCGAGACGAAGGACGTCGACTTCACTCCCGCGTCCTGAGCGGGCGGTGTCCTGGCCGGCCCGGGGCCGAGCATGGTCAGGGGGCCGCACCCCGGCCGCGGATCGGGCCGGCTCATGCCTGTCCGCGGCCGGGGCCCGTCCGGCGGATCCTGCTGGACAGGCCCTGGTCCCGAGGAGGGCTCAGCGCTTGAGCGTGAAGGTGAAGTCGCCGGAGAGCCGGCTGCTCAGCCGGACTGCCGAGACGAGCCTCCCCTCCGTGATCAGCCTCTCGACCTCGGCCCGCGAAAGACCGCAGCCTTCAGCGATCAGCCGCACCGGCCGGACAGGGATCCGCGCGGCAAAGCGGACCGAGACGTCGATCACCTCGCGGTCCAGGTGGTCCGACCCGCCGGTGTCGAGGCGCCAGGCGTCGCCCCAGTCCAGGGCGATGCGGTTGCGGCGCCGCACGACCGGATCCTGGAGCAGCTCGGCCGTCAGGCCGGGGTCGTTGCCGTGCAGCCGGTCCAGCAGCCCGGGTCGCACGGAGCGCACGTTCATCCGCTCCAGGACCGTGAGCTTTGCGGTTTCCCCGCAAGTGGTACAGAGCACGAGGAGCCAGGCGTCGATGAGCTTGTGGTTGGCATTGACGCGGAATTTGCCGCTCGCCCGGAAGCGCTCGGACGCGCACGTGTGGCAGCGACGGAGAACGAGCGGCAGGCAGGTGGGTATGACCACCCAGTTTTTGAGCACAGAAGTACACCGGTTCCAGTGAGAAGTCCGCAGCAGGAAGCAGCGCGGCGCACATGGGCGACGCGCGACGAATCAGCGCTCGGGAGGTCTCACAGGGTGTACAACGGCGTGTCCTTGCCTGGACGACTCGGTCCGGCAGCACGGTAGTGGCGCGCGGCGGCGCTGCTCCACCGGTTTTCGGGCGCCTCACCGCCGGGTTCCGTCCGGCGGATCACGGTCCGAGCCGTGGTCGTGCGGCTGCGAGGACCACGGTGCCGTGGAGGACGTGGGCCCGTTCGTCGTGGCGGGCGGCGACGGTACGGGCGTGTCCGAGCCGGTGGATGGACCGGCCTGCGGCCACCTGCGCCGCGCCCGGCCCGTCCTGGCGCACCAAGGCGGCGGCCGGTGCCTGACGGGCCCTGCCCGGCGGGAGCCGGGGTTCGGGACGTTCCCGGGCCGGGGCCGGGCGCACGGCTCGCTCCGGGCGCGGCGTCAGGGGCCCGGGTGCGGGCGGCGCCCAGGTCCGCGAAGCAGTCGGCGCAACGAGGCGGCCGACGCCGTGCACGGCCTACCTCCCACCGCCCTGCGCTGCGACGGGGCACCCATGACCCAAGCCGCCCTGCGGACCGGCCATCCGCTTCTCAGAGGGCTCGCGCCGGACGGTCCGGCCAGGACGAAGCTGCTCGTGTTCTCGCGGGGGGATGGCGGCGCGGTTCGCCGGCCGGACTTCAACGACCACGCGTGGAAGCCTGCCCTTGCCCGTGCGGAGGTGATCCCGCCGCCCCGCCGAGGAGCATGACACGCGGCAGCCCGCGCGCACGGCACGCACGTCCTGCGGCACTTCGACGCCTCGGTGCTGCTTGGACGCCGGGGAGAACGTCAAGGCCCTGAGCAGGTACCTCGGGCACGGCGACACCGGGTTCACGCTCCGGGTCTGCATCCACCTCCTGCCCGGCAGCGAAGGACGCGCCCGCCTGGCCGTGGGCCGTGTCCACGAAGCAACCACCGGACGGCCCGACGGCCCGTGGACGGCCCGGAGCGCGAAAGCGGCCCGGGGCCGACCGCTCACACGGTCGGCCCCGGGCCGCTTCCCGCTGCGACGGCGCGCTTCTGAGCTGCGGCTACAGCACCGGCAGGGACTTGCGGAGCTCGAACGGGGTGACCTCGGAGCGGTACTCCTCCCACTCCTGGCGCTTGTTGCGCAGGAAGAAGTCGAAGACGTGCTCGCCCAGGGTCTCGGCGACGAGCTCGCTGCGCTCCATGAGGTCGATGGCCTCGCCGAGGTTCTGCGGCAGGGGCTCGATGCCCAGGGCGCGGCGCTCGGCGTCGGTGAGCGCCCAGACGTCGTCGTCGGCGCCGGCGGGGAGCTCGTAGCCCTCCTGGATGCCCTTGAGGCCGGCGGCGAGGACGACGGCGTAGGCGAGGTAGGGGTTGCACCCAGTGTCGAGGGAGCGGACCTCGATGCGGGTGGAGCCCTGCTTGCCGGGCTTGTACATCGGCACCCGGACCATGGCGGAGCGGTTGTTGTGGCCCCAGCAGATGTAGGAGGGGGCCTCGCCGCCGGCGCCGGCGGTGCGCTGGGAGCCGCCCCAGATGCGCTTGTAGGAGTTGACCCACTGGTTGGTGACGGCCGAGGTCTCGGCGGCGTGGCGCAGCAGGCCGGCGATGAAGGAGCGGCCGACCTTGGAGAGCTGGAACTCGGCGCCGGACTCGTGGAAGGCGTTGCGGTCGCCCTCGAAGAGGGAGACGTGGGTGTGCATGCCCGAGCCGGGGTGCTGGGAGAACGGCTTGGGCATGAAGGTCGCGTGGACGCCCTGCTCCAGCGCGACCTCCTTCATGACCAGCCGGAAGGTCATGATGTTGTCGGCGGTGGAGAGCGCGTCGGCGTACCGGAGGTCGATCTCCTGCTGTCCGGGGGCGCCCTCGTGGTGGGAGAACTCCACCGAGATGCCCATGGACTCCAGCATGGTGATGGCCTGACGGCGGAAGTCGTGGCCGACGCCGCGCGGGGTGTGGTCGAAGTAGCCGGACTGGTCGGCGGGGGTGGGCGCGGTGCCGTCGCCCGGGAGGTTCTTCAGCAGGAAGAACTCGATCTCGGGGTGGGTGTAGAAGGTGAAGCCGAGATCGGACGCCTTCTCCAGGGTGCGCTTGAGGACGTACCGGGGGTCGGCGTACGACGGGGAGCCGTCGGGCATGAGGATGTCGCAGAACATCCGCGCGGTGCCCGGGGCCTCGGAGCGCCACGGGAGGATCTGGAACGTGGTCGGGTCCGGCTTGGCGATCATGTCGGACTCGTAGACGCGGGCGAAGCCCTCGATGGCCGAGCCGTCGAAGCCGATGCCCTCCTCGAAGGCCTGCTCCAGCTCGGCGGGCGCCACCGCCACCGACTTGAGGAAACCGAGCACGTCGGTGAACCACAGCCGGACGAATCGGATGTCACGCTCTTCGAGCGTCCGGAGCACGAACTCCTGCTGCTTGCCCATGAGGACAGTCTCACCTCTGCTCTTTACGTTCGTGTTACGCAAGGGAGGACCCCGGGCGGGTTCTGCCGGAAGCTCCACTCCCCATCATGGCGGACGCGACCGCCGCGCGGACGGGCCCATCATGGCGGATCGGCGCCGGTTCGCCGACACCCGGCCGACCCCCCGGCCGGGACGCGGCCGGGACACGGCGCAGCCACCCCGGCGCCAGGTCTGCGGCGGCGGGGCGGCGGTGTGCGGGGGCTGCGTCGGTCAGTAGCGCTGCGCCTTGGCGACCTTCGCGCTCAGCGGGGCCTTGAGCGACTCCTGGCTGACCACGACGAGCTGCTGGGACTGGCCGGCCGGCACGTTCTCCTTCAGGGCGTAGCCGGTGCCGACCTGCTTGCCGGAGCCGTCGAGGAACTGCACCTCGACCGCATAGTTGGCGGCCTGCGACTGCTTGTTGTCGATCTTCAGGCGGGCCGAGGCCCGGCCCCCGGCGGAGCGCGTGGAGACCGCCTCCACGGCGGCCTCGGCGGCGGCGTTCCCGGAGCCGCTGACGCCGGCCAGCTTGCTCTTGGCCGCATCGGCCTCGGCCGACACCTTGGCACTGGCGCTGGCCGCGGCGCTCGACGCGGCCGAGGATGCCTTGCCCGTCGCACTCGCGACGGCGGACTTCGCCGCCGAGGCCGCCGACGTCGCGGCGGACTTCGCCGACTGGGCCGCGGAGGCCGCGGCGGTCGCCAGCGCACTGGCCTTGGAGGCGGCGGACGCGGCGGCCCCGGTCGCCTGGTTCACGGCCTGCTTGGTGCCGCTGCTGCACCCGGCGGTGCCCAGCGCGAGGGCGCCCGCCGCCAGCACCGCCACCGCCGCTCCGACCGGCTTCTTCCGGCTGTCGCGCATCCGTCGTCCTCCGTTCAGGGATCGGGCGACACCTCTGCTGCGGCACCCGGTGCCTCCAGGCTGTCGCGGGGGCGTACCGCCCGCGATCCCTGCGCCGCCGGGCGGGTGAGAGGGCGGCGGGCGGCCGGGCGGCCGGGGGTCGCGGGCGGGCGCGCGAGGGGGCCGCACCCGGCCGGGCTGGGCCGGGCGGGGGCAGGAGCGGCCGGGCGGGGGCAGGCGGACAGGCGGGCGTGCAGGCGGGCGGGGTCCGGACGGCCGGTGCGGCGCCGGGCCCGGCCGACATAGCGTCGAACAGACGATTAGGCTGGGGGCGTGCCTCATCTACGTCTCGCACTGAGCCAGATCGATCCCTACGTCGGCGACATCGCCCGCAACAGCGACGAGGTCGTGCGCTGGACCCGGCACGCCGCCGAGCGGGGCGCCCACCTGGTGGCCTTCCCCGAGATGGCGCTGACCGGCTACCCGGTGGAGGACCTGGCGCTGCGCCGGTCCTTCGTGGACGCCTCCCGCGCCGCCCTGGGGGAGCTGGCCGCGCGGCTGGCCGCCGAGGGCCTCGGCGAGGTACCGGTGGTGGTCGGCTACCTGGGCCGCTCCGAGCACGACTCCCCCCGGCTCGGCCGCCCGGCCGGTTCGCCGCAGAACTGCGCCGCGGTGCTGCACCGCGGCGCGGTGGCGACCCGCTTCGCCAAGCACCACCTGCCGAACTACGGCGTCTTCGACGAGTACCGCTGGTTCGTCCCCGGCGACCAGCTCTCCGTCGTGCGGCTGCACGGCACGGACGTGGCCCTCGCGATCTGCGAGGACATCTGGCAGGACGGCGGCCGCGTGGCGGCGGCCGGCGAGGCCCGCGCCGGTCTGCTGCTGGTGGTCAACGGCTCCCCCTACGAGCGGGAGAAGGACGACGTCCGGCTGGAGCTGGTGCGCCGCCGCGCCGCGGAGGCGGGCTGCGCGCTCGCGTACCTGAACATGGTGGGCGCCCAGGACGAGCTGGTCTTCGACGGCGACTCGATCGTGGTGGACGCGGACGGCGAGGTGCTGGCCCGCGCCCCGCAGTTCGAGGAGGGCTGCGTCCTGGTCGACCTGGAGCTGCCCGCCGTCCGGGAGGACGCCCCGGCCGAGGGCGCGGTCCTGGCCGACGGCCTGCGGCTGGTCCGCACCGACCTGGGCGGCGAGGTGCTGCCCGCGCCGGAGCAGCCCGTGGTGGCGGGCGTCGCGCCGCGGATGGGCGACGAGGAGGAGATCTACGCGGCGCTGGTGGCCGGCACCCGCGCCTACGTGCGCAAGAACGGCTTCCGCTCGGTGCTGATCGGCCTCTCCGGCGGCATCGACTCGGCGCTGGTCGCCGCCATCGCGGTGGACGCGGTGGGCGCCGAGAACGTGTACGGCGTCTCCATGCCGAGCGCGTACTCCTCGGAGCACTCGAAGGGCGACGCGGCCGAGCTGGCCCGCCGCACCGGGCTGAACCTCCGCACCGTGCCCATCGCCCCCATGTTCGACGCCTACATGGGGCAGCTGGGCCTGACCGGCCTCGCGGAGGAGAACCTGCAGTCGCGGCTGCGCGGCACGCTGCTGATGGCGGTCTCCAACCAGGAGGGGCACATCGTGCTCGCGCCCGGCAACAAGAGCGAGCTGGCGGTGGGCTACTCCACGCTGTACGGCGACTCGGTGGGCGCGTACGGGCCGATCAAGGACGTCTACAAGACCCTGATCTTCCGCCTCGCCCGCTGGCGCAACAAGGCGGCCGAGGAGCGCGGCGAGACCCCGCCGATCCCGGAGAACTCCATCTCCAAGCCGCCGAGCGCCGAGCTGCGCCCCGGCCAGGTGGACACCGACTCGCTGCCCGACTACGACCTGCTGGACGCGGTCCTCCAGGCGTACGTGGAGAACGACCAGGGGCGGGACGCCATCGTCGCGGCGGGCTTCGACCCGGCCGTGGTGGACCGGGTGGTGCGGCTGGTGGACACGGCCGAGTACAAGCGCCGCCAGTACCCGCCGGGTCCGAAGATCTCGGTGAAGGCCTTCGGGCGCGACCGCCGCCTGCCGATCACCAACCGCTGGCGCCGGGGCTGAGCCCCGCGGGGCCGCCCGTGCCCGGCCGGGCGCGGGCGGCCCCGCGCCCCTACAGCCGGACGCGGGCGGCGACGGGGAGGTGGTCGCTGCCGGTGGCGGGGAGGACCCAGGAGCTGACCGGGGTGACGCCCTTGGTCATGATCTGGTCGATGCGGGCCAGCGGGAAGGACGCGGGCCAGCTGAAGCCCATGCCGTCGCCCGCCGCGCCCTGGGCCGAGCGCATCTGCGAGGTGATGTTGGCGAGGCTGCGGTCGTTCATGGTGCCGTTGAGGTCGCCGAGCAGCACCACGCGCCCGAGCCGCTCGTCGGCGATGGCCTCACCGAGCGCCTCGGCGCTGTTGTCGCGCTGGTCCGCGGTGAACCCGGCGTCGAACTTCACCCGCACCGATGGCAGGTGGGCGACGTACACGGCCAGCGGGCCGCGCGGGGTGCGGACCTCGGTGCGCAGCGCCCTGACCCAGCCGATCTTGATGTCCACGGCCCGCGTCCCGGTGACGGGGTAGCGGGACCAGAGCGCCACGGTGCCCCGGACGGCGCGGTACGGGTAGGCGGCGGCCAGGGCCCGCTCGTACACCGGCAGTGCGGTGGCGGTCAGCTCCTCCAGCGCGACGACGTCCGCGTGCGAGGCGACGATGTCGCGGGCGGTGGCGGCCGGGTCGGCGTTCTGGGCGTTGACGTTGTGGCTGAGGACGGTGAGGTCGCCGCCGGCCGCGCTGCGGTCCGACAGCAGGCCGCCGAAGAGGTCCGCCCAGAGCAGCACCGGCAGCAGCAGGACCGCGAGGGCGAGGGCCGAGCGCCGCAGCAGGCCCCAGACGAGCAGGACGGGCAGGGCGAGGCCCAGCCACGGCAGGAAGGTCTCCAGCAGGCTGCCGAGGTTGCCGACCCGGTTGGGGACCTCGGCGTGGAGGACCAGCAGCACGGCGGTGGCCGCGGCGAGCAGCGCCGGGACGAGGCCGCGCCGCCAGGTGCTGCGGCCGCGCGCGTCCCGGCCCCAGCGGCCCCAGCGGCCACGGCGGCCGGCGGCGGAGGACCCGGCGGCGGAGCCCGCCGCCGGGGGGCCGTACGCCGTGGGCGGGCCGTACCCCGCGTGCGGGCCGTGCGCCGCGTGCGGGTCGTCCGCCGCGTGCGGGCCGCCGGGGACCCGGGGGTCGGGGGATCCGTGCGGGGCGGACCCGCCGCCCAGGCGCGCCAGGCCGGGGAGCCCGGGCAACCCGGCCGGTCCGGACAGGCGGCGGGAGAGGCGGGACAGCCGGGGCCGGGGACCGCTCCGGTCCGGCTGCCCGCCGTCGGCCTGCGTCCGCGCCCTCGCCGCCTGTGCCATGCCCTGTTCCCTCGCGCCGTGCCGTGTGTCCGTACCGTGCCTGGCCGCGCGGCGGGCCGGGACCGGCCGCCCGCGGCTCCGCTGCTCGGCCCAGCGTATGCCGGGACAGACGTCCGGGACCGCGCCGGAGGTTCCGGGAGCCCCGGCGGCGCCGCGCTCCGGCGTGGGGAGGACCGCCGGGGGCCGGGCGGCGCGGCCCCCGCCCGACGGCCCCTCAGGAGCCCCCGGCCGCCGCGGGTTCCGCCTCCCGCTCCCCCGGCCGGGGCCCGCCCTGCGCCGCGGCCGGGCGCCCCGGCATGAAGAGCAGGGCCGCCAGGGCCCCGGCCAGCACCACCCCCGCGGACACCGCCGCCGCCACGTGCATGGCGTGCACGAACGCCTCGCGGGCGGGGGCGGCGAGCGCGGCGCCGCGCGGGCCCAGGCGGGCGGCGGCCCCGAGGGTGGCCTCCACGGACTCGCCGGCGCGGTCGCGCAGGTCCGCGGGGAGGCCCGCCAGCCGCTCCGAGACGCCGGAGCGGTAGACGGTGGAGAGTAGCGCGCCGATCACGGCGACGCCGAGCGAGCCGCCGAGCTGGCGGAAGGTGTTGTTCAGCGCCGAGCCCGCCCCGGCCTTGCCGCGCGGCAGCGCGGACATGATGGTGACGGTCACCGGCGGCGACACGTGCGCCATGCCCGCGCCCATCACGAACCCCGCGGCGCCGGTCGCCCAGAGCGGCGTGGCGGTTCCGAGCAGCAGGTAGCCGAGGAAGGCCACGGCCATCAGGGCCAGGCCCGCCGCGCAGGTCGGTCCCGCGCCGATGCGGTCCACCACCAGGCGGGCCCGGGGGGCGAGCACCATCTGGGCCGCCGCGAGCGGCAGCATCACCAGGCCCGCCGCCAGGGGGCTGAGGCCGCGCACGCTCTGCAGGTAGAAGGCGGTGAAGAAGGTCACACCCATCAGGCCGAAGAAGACCGCGCAGCTGACCGCCATCGACGCGCCGAAGCGGGAGTCGCGGAACCAGGTGACGTCGAGCGCCGGGTGGTCGCTGCGCCGTTCGTGGAGGAGGAAGAGGCCGAGGACGGCGAGGCCCGCCAGGGAGGGCACCCAGGCGGCGGGGGCGGTGAGGTCGGCCCGCTCGCCGGCCTCGATGATGCCGTAGACCAGCAGCACCAGGCCGACGACGGAGAGCAGCACGCCGGGGACGTCGGGGCGGCCGGGGTCCGGGTCGCGGGAGTCGGGGACGAGGAGCGCCATGCCGACCAGCGCGACGGCGACGACGGGGACGTTCACCAGGAAGACCGAGCCCCACCAGAAGTGCTCCAGCAGCACGCCTCCGGTGATCGGCCCGACCGCGATGGCGACGCCGGCCGCGCCCGCCCAGATGCCGATCGCCCGGGGCTGCTCGGCGCGGTCGAAGACGTGCATGACGACGGCGAGGGTGGCGGGCATCACCAGCGCGCCGCCGACGCCCATGACCGCCCGGAAGACGACGAGCTGGACGGGCGAGGAGGCCATCGCGGAGAGCAGCGACCCGGTGCCGAAGACCGCCATGCCCGCGAGGAGGGTCCGCTTGCGGCCGATGCGGTCGCCGAGGAGGCCCGCGGTGAAGAGCAGGCCGGCGAAGACCAGGGTGTAGGAGTTGATCGCCCACTCCAGGTCGCTCTGGCTCGCGCCGATGCCGGTGGGCGCGGGGGCGGCGATGGTCTTCATCGCGACGTTGAGGATGGAGTTGTCGAGGACGACGACCAGCAGGGCGCAGATCAGCACCCCGAGGATCGCCCAGCGGCGGCGGTGGACCGCGCCGGGCGCCCTCTGCGGGTCGGCGGGCTGTCCGGCCTTCACGGCGGTGGACATGGTGCTCCCGTCGGTGGGGGCCGGGCGGGTCCCGGGGACGGGCGCCCGCGTCGGCCGGGTGGGGGTACGGGTCCGTCCCGTACGGCGGAGCCGCGGCAGAGCCCCGTGCGGGGCGGTTCGCATCCTGACCGGTACGCACCCGCCTCTTTGCGCACCGCGCGGGGCGTGTCAGCATGGGGGGTGATCCGGGGACGCCCGTACGGGCGCCACGAGACCGCACACCCACAGGAGCCTGTTCGATGAACGCTTCCTCTCCGCTCCCGCCTGTCCAGGACCGGGGCCAGGGCCAGGACCGCCCGGCGAACTCGCTGTACGGGGGCACCCGCAACCGCCGGGTGACCGTGCGCGACATCGCCGCCGCCAAGCAGCGCGGCGAGCGCTGGCCGATGCTCACCGCCTACGACGCGCTCACCGCCGGGGTCTTCGACGAGGCGGGGATCCCCGTCCTGCTCGTCGGCGACTCGGCGGGCAACTGCCACCTCGGCTACGACACGACCGTGCCGGTCACCATGGACCAGATGGTGATGCTCTCCGCCGCCGTGGTGCGGGGCACCGAGCGGGCGCTGGTCGTCGCCGACCTGCCCTTCGGCTCGTACCAGGAGTCGCCCTCCCAGGCGCTGCACAACGGCGTCCGCCTGCTGAAGGAGGCGGGCGCGGGCGCGGTGAAGCTGGAGGGCGGCGAGCGGGCGGCGCCCGCGATCGAGCTGCTGGTGCAGGCCGGCGTGCCGGTGATGGCGCACATCGGCCTGACCCCGCAGTCGGTGCACGCGCTGGGCGGCTACCCGGTGCAGGGCCGCGGCGAGGAGGCGGCCCACCAGCTGATGCGGGACGCCAAGGCGGTGCAGGCGGCCGGCGCGTTCGCGGTGGTGCTGGAGGCGGTGCCGGCCGAGCTGGCCGCGCAGGTGACCGCCTCGCTGGCGATCCCGACGGTGGGCATCGGCGCGGGCGTCGGCTGCGACGCGCAGGTGCTGGTGTGGACGGACATGGCCGGGATGACGGCCGGGCGGGTGCCGAGGTTCGTCAAGCAGTACGCGAACCTGCGGGCGGTGCTGGGCGACGCGGCCCGGGCCTTCGGCGAGGACGTGGCGTCGGGGGCCTTCCCCGGCGAGGAGCACTCCTTCCACTGAGGCGCGGGGCCCCGTGACGGGGCGCCGGGGCGGGCGGGTCGCGACCCGCCCGCCCCGGCGCTTTCCGGGGTCCGTCGGCGCCCCGCACCTGGGAGCGCTCCCATACATGCCCGCGGCGAGACGCACCGAAACAGCGCGCCGGGAATCCCCTCCGGCCGCGCCGGGCGGGCCGGGCGCGGCGGTCCGCGTTCAACAGGTGAAGCCGGTGCGGACCATTGACAGGCCAGGCCAGCGGTGGCTTCATGTGATCTGTCGCCGCGTCGCCCCCGCCCCGCACCATGTGCGGGCCCGGCAGCCGACGCCACCACGCATCGTGGTGCCCCCGACTCCCGACCCCTGCGGCCCCGTGGGCCGGCGCTCCGTGGGAGCGCTTCCACGAAGGGCCCGTCGGGACCGCCCGTCCGGCGGCATCAGCCGGAGGCGCCCCACCCCACCCCCGGCCGGCCGGCGACCACCCATCCCGGCCGGCGCCTCCCTCCCCTTAGGAGCCGACGTGACCACACCCCCAGCGCGCGGAGAGCGCCGCTCTCGCCTCCGCCGCAGCCTCGCCGCGCTGGGCGCACTGGCGCTGGCCTCCGGGCTCGGCGTCGCCGCGGGCGGCACGGCCCAGGCCGCGGCCGCCGCCCGCGTGGACAACCCGTTCGCGGGCGCCAGGATGTACGTGAACCCGGACTGGGCCGCCCACGCGGCGGCCGAACCGGGCGGCAGCGCCGTCGCCGGCCAGCCCACCGCGGTGTGGCTGGACCGCATCGCCGCCATCAACGGCACCGGGGGCGCCATGGGCCTCAGGGCCCACCTGGACAAGGCGCTCGCCCAGGGCGCGAACCTGGTCCAGTTCGTCATCTACGACCTCCCCGGCCGCGACTGCGCCGCCCTGGCCTCCAACGGCGAGCTCGGCCCCACGGACCTCGCCCGCTACCAGACCGAGTACATCGACCCCATCGCGGCGATCATGGCCGACCCCGCCTACGCGAACCTGCGCATCGTCAACGTCATCGAGCCCGACTCGCTGCCGAACCTGGTCACCAACGCGGGCGGCACCGCGGGCTCCACCGAGGCCTGCGCGACCATGAAGGCCAACGGCAACTACGAGAAGGGCGTCGGGTACGCGCTGCACAAGCTGGGCTCGCTCGGCAACACCTACAACTACGTCGACGCCGGCCACCACGGCTGGCTCGGCTGGGACTCCAACCTCGGCCCCTCCGCCCAGGAGCTGTACAAGGCCGCCACCAGCAACGGCGCCACCGTCGACGACGTGACCGGATTCATCGTCAACACGGCCAACTACAGCGCCACCGTGGAGAAGAACTTCAAGGTCACCGACTCGGTCAACGGCACCACCGTGCGCCAGTCCAAGTGGGTGGACTGGAACCAGTACGTCGACGAGCAGTCCTACGCCCTCGGCCTGCGCGACAAGCTCATCGCCACCGGCTTCCCGGCGAGCATCGGCATGCTGGTCGACACCTCCCGCAACGGCTGGGGCGGCAGCGCCCGGCCGAGCGGCCCCGGCCCGCTGACCTCCGTCGACGCGTACGTCGACGGCGGCCGCCTCGACCGCCGGATCCACGCCGGCAACTGGTGCAACCAGAGCGGCGCCGGCCTCGGCGAGCGGCCCGTGGCCTCCCCCGCCCCGAACATCGACGCCTACGTGTGGGTGAAGCCCCCGGGCGAGTCGGACGGCGCCAGCTCCGCCGTCGCCAACGACGAGGGCAAGGGCTTCGACCGGATGTGCGACCCGACGTACACGGGCAACGCGCGCAACGGCAACAACCTCACCGGCGCCCTGCCGAACGCGCCGCTGGCGGGCCACTGGTTCTCCGCCCAGTTCCAGGAGCTGCTGAAGAACGCCTACCCGCCGGTGACCGGCGGCGGGGGCGACACCCAGGCCCCGAGCGTGCCGACGGGCCTGAAGTCCACCGGCACCACCTCCTCCAGCGTCTCCCTCTCCTGGACCGCCTCCACCGACGACACCGGCGTCACCGCCTACGACGTCTACCGGGGCGCCACCAAGATCGGCACCACCGCCGGCACCTCCTACACCGACACCGGCCTCACCGCCGCCACCGCCTACAGCTACACCGTCAAGGCCCGCGACGCGGCCGGCAACACCTCCGCCGCCTCCACGGCGCTCTCCGTCACCACCGCCCCGTCCGGCGGCGGCAGCGGCTGCACCGCGGCGTACACGGTGACCAACTCCTGGGGCACCGGCTTCACCGCCGACGTCACGGTGAAGGCGGGCGGCAGCGCCGTCACCTCCTGGAAGGTCACCTGGACGTTCGGCGGCGACCAGCGGATCACCAACGCCTGGAGCACCACCGCCACCCAGAGCGGCCAGGCGGTGAGCGCGGTCAACGTCGACTACAACGGCAGCCTCGCGGCCGGCGGCTCGACGACCTTCGGGTTCCAGGGCACCTACAGCGGCACCAACGCGGTCCCGACGCTCACCTGCACCGCGGGCTGAGCCGCCCGCACGACCCGCACCCCGCGCCCGCACCCCGCGCGCACGCCCGGAGCGCCCGCCCCGGGACCGGCACCCGCCGGTCCCGGGGCGGTGCCGTTCCCGGGGCGGTGCCCGTGCCGGGGCGGTGCCGGGCGGTGCGCCGCAGAGGTGACGGCGGCGTGACGGCGGGACGGGAGCGGCGCGGCGGCGGTGACGGCGGGATGACGGCGGGACGGGAGCGGCGCCGGGGAGCGTGGGGGCATGACACCGACCACCACCGCCCCCGCAGCGCCGGGGCCCGCCGTCGACGTGCGCGGCATCGTCAAGCGCTACGGCGCCACCACCGCCCTGGACGGCGTGGACCTGCAGGTCCGCCAGGGCACCGTCCTCGGGGTCCTCGGCCCCAACGGCGCCGGCAAGACCACCCTCGTCCGGGTGCTCTCCACCCTGGTCCGGCCCGACGCGGGCACCGCCGTCGTCGCCGGGTACGACGTGGTGCGCCAGCCCCGGCAGCTGCGCCGCGCGATCGGGCTCACCGGCCAGTACGCCTCCGTGGACGAGGCGCTCTCCGGCTTCGAGAACCTCTACCTCATCGGCCGCCTCCTCGACCTGCCGCGCCGCACGGCGCGGGCCCGCGCCGAGGAACTGCTGGAGCGCTTCTCGCTCACCGAGGCGGCCCGGCGCCCGGCCCGCACCTACTCCGGCGGCATGCGCCGCCGCCTGGACCTCGCCGCGAGCATGACCGGGCGCCCGCGCGTGCTCTACCTGGACGAGCCCACCACCGGGCTGGACCCCCGCACCCGCGGCGAGGTGTGGGGGGAGGTGCGGCACATGGTCGCCGAGGGCTCCACCGTGCTGCTGACGACCCAGTACATGGAGGAGGCGGAGCAGCTCGCCGACGAGCTGACCGTGATCGACCGCGGCCGGGTGATCGCCTCCGGCGGGATCGCCGAGCTGAAGGCGCGGGTCGGCGGCCGCACCCTGCGGGTCCGCCCCGCCCGGCCGGGGGACCTGCCGGAGATGGCGCGTTGCCTGGCCGCGGCCGGGGTGGCCGGCGCCGCCGCCGACCCCGCCGGGGGCGTGCTGTCCGTCCCGGTGGCGGGCGAGGAGCAGCTGACCGCGGTGGTCGGCGTGCTCGGCACCCGCGGCTTCCCCGTCGCCGACCTGGAGGTGCGCCTGCCCAGCCTGGACGACGTGTTCCTGGCCGTCACCGGGCGGCCGTCCGCCGCCGCCCCCGCGCAGGACCCCGTGCAGGACCCGGCCCAGGACACCGCCGAGGACACCGCGCACCCGCAGCCCGCGAAGGAGTACGCAGCATGAGCACCGCCGTCCTCACCTCCCCGTACGACGACACCCCGTACGACGGCGCCCCGCCCGCGGGCGACGGCCGGATCGGGCTCCGCGCCCAGCTCCGCCACGTCGGGGCGCTGACCCGCCGCAACCTGCTGCGGATCAAGGCCGACCCGGAGTCGATGTTCGACGCCCTGCTGATGCCGGTCGTCTTCATCGTGCTCTTCGTCTACGTCTTCGGCGGCGCGATGTCCGGCGGCCGGGGCGACTACATCCAGTACCTGGTCCCCGGCCTGCTGGGCCAGACCGGCATCAACCTGGCGATGGCCGTCGGCACCGGCCTCAACTCCGACTTCGCCACCGGCGTGATGGACCGCTTCCGCACCCTGCCGATCGGCCGCGCCTCGGTGCTGGTCGCGAAGCTCCTGGCGGAGACGCTCCGCGGGCTGGTGTCGTTCACCGTCCTCATCGCCTTCGCGCTGCTGCTGGGGCTGGAGGTGCGGACCGGTCCGCTGCAGGTGCTGGCCGCGGTCGCGCTCTCGCTGCTCTTCGGCTCGGCGATGGTGTGGCTGTCCATGCTGCTCGGCATGTCGCTGCGCAGCGCCCAGGCGGTGCAGGGGGTCTCCGCGCTGGTGCTGATGCCGCTGCAGTTCGGCAGCTCGACCTTCGCCGACCCGGCGACCATGCCGGGCTGGCTGCGGGCGTTCACCCGGCTCAACCCGATGTCGGCGCTGGCCGACGCCTCCCGCGCCCTGTTCAACGGCGGGCCGCTGGCCCACCCGGTGCTCATGGTGCTGGCGTGGACGGCGGGGATCACGGCGGTCGCCGCACCGCTGGCGGTGGCCCGGTTCCGGAAGCGGACCTGATCAGCCCGCCTCCCCGCCCCACGGCTCCAGCAGGGCGGCGGCCCCGGCGATGTCGAGGCCGCCGCCCTCGGCGTGCGCGGCCTCGTACCCGGCGTCGCCGAGCACCCCGCGCAGCAGCCGCTCGTGGTCGGCGACCTCCTGCCGCGCCAGGTGGTTGCCGGGGTGCTTGCGGCCCAGGGCGGCGTACGCGCCGAGCAGGGCGGCGCCGCGGCGGGCGGCCTCCCGCCGGTCCTGCTCCGGCTCCGCCGGGTGGACGGCGAGGCGGGCCAGCGCGCAGGCGGCCATCGACAGGAGCACGACGGCCATGAGGTCGGCGAACCACCGGGCGGGGCCCGAGGCGCCCCGCATCCGCCGGACGCCGTCGCGGACCAGGGCCACCCCCCGGCGCGGGCGGCCGAAGCGGGCCTCCGACCAGCCGTGGGCGGCGTCGTGGATCCCGCGGAAGACGTCCTGCCCGGGGAACCCGACCTGGGAGAGGCCCTGCGCCAGCCTCCCGACCAGGGCGTCCGCGCCGTCGCGGTCGCCCCGGCGGACCGCCAGCATCAGCAGGAGCAGCTCGCCGAAGAAGGCGGTGCCCGCGCCGTCCCGGCCGAGGGCGAGCGCCTCCCGGACACCCTCCCGGACGAGCCGCTCCGCCTCCCCGGGGTCGCTGCCGAACAGCGCCTCGCCCCGGCGGACCAGCAGGCCGGGCACGTCGTGGCGGGCTCCCAGCTCCCGGGCGAGCCCCAGGGCGCGGGCGTAGCCGTCGGAGGCGAGGGCGGCGTCGCCGCGCCTGGCGGCGGCCTCGGCCAGGGCGGAGAGCGCCTCGGACAGGCCCCAGCGGTCGCCCAGCCGTTCGAAGGTGCGCAGCGCCTCCTCCGCGTCGGCCAGGGACTGCTCCGGGCCGCCGGGCCGGTCGTTGGCGAACTTGGCCCGGAACTGCAGGGCGAAGGCCTGGTCCCACTCGCCGCCGTGGCGGCGGCAGCCCTCCACCATCGCGTCCAGCACGGCCGGGACCGCGTCCAGGTCGCCCGCCACGAGGGCGGCGAAGACGCGCACCTGGGCCGGGAAGCGGGCCGAGCGGGGCAGTTCGGGCGGGTAGGCGGCCAGGACGCGGCGGCCGAGCTCGGCGGTGGCCTCCGGGGAGAGGGCGGCGAGGTCCTCCTCGATCCCGGCGACGAGCCGGTACAGGAACGCCTGCCGCCTCGCCTCCCGCAGCACGGCGGGCGGCCAGGGCGGCGGGAGGTCCAGCGGCGCGGGGGCGGCGGCGGCCGCGGCGCGGAGGCCGGCGCCGTGCGGGTGGGCGCCGTGCAGGGCGGCGCGGTGCAGGGCGGCGCCGTGCAGGGCGGCGCGGTGCAGGGCGGCGTCGTGCAGGTCGGCGCGGTGCAGGTCGGCGTCGTGCAGGTCGGCGTCGTAGGGGTCCGCGTCCAGCGGGTCGGGGCCCAGGGCGGCGACGGCGTCGCACCAGGCACGGGCCTCGGTCCGGTCGTTGCGGACGGCCCACAGCCAGCCCATGCCGAGGACCAGGCAGAGCGCCTCCTGCTCCTCCCCGGCGTCGACGGCGCGGCGCAGGGCGGCCCGGATGTCGTCCTTCTCGCGCTCCAGCAGGTCCAGCCGGCGCAGCTGCTCCCGGCCGCGCAGCAGCGGCTCGGTGCGGCGGACCAGTTCGCGGAAGAAGCGGAGGTGGCGCTGCCGCGCCCGGTGGAGCTCGGCGTCGCCCGCCTCCCGCAGCCGCTCGGCGGCGTACGCGTGGACGGTCTCCAGGAGCCGGTACCGGGCGCCGCCGTCGCCGCCGTCGAGGTCCGCGACCACCAGGGACCGGTCGACCAGGGAGAGCAGGAGGCCGGCGACGTCCTCCTCGGCCAGGTCGGCGCCGTCGGCGCAGACCTGTTCCGCGGCCTCCAGGGTGCAGCCCCCGGCGAAGACGGAGAGGCGGCGCAGGACGGCGCGCTCGCCGTCGCCGAGGAGGTCCCAGCTCCAGTCGACCACCGCGCGCAGCGTCTGCTGACGGGGCAGCAGGGTGCGGCTGCCGCCGTCCAGGAGCCGGAAGCGGCGGTCCAGCCGGTCCGCGATCTGGCGCAGCGTCATGCCGCGCAGGCGGGCCGCCGCCAGTTCGAGGGCGAGCGGCAGCCCGTCCAGGCGGCGGCAGACCTCGGCGGCGGCGGCCGGGTCCTCGGCGGGGTCGAAGCCGGGGCGCGCCGCCGCCCCGCGTTCGGCGAGCAGCCGGAGCGCCTCCCGCTCCGGCAGGGGGTCGAGCGGCCGCACCGCCTCGCCGGGGACGCCGAGCGGCTCCCGGCTGGTGGCGAGGACGGCCACGCCGGGGCACTCGGCCAGCAGGCGGTCGGCCAGGCCGGCGCTCGCACCGACCAGGTGCTCGCAGTTGTCGAGGAGCAGCAGCATCCGCCGCCCGGCGCAGTGCTCGACCAGCCGGCGCACCGGGTCGGCGGACCGCGCCTCCAGGGCGTCGGCGACCTTGCCGTGGTGCAGCACCGTCTCGCGCAGGCCCAGCGCGGCGAGGACGGCGCCGGGGACGGCCTCGGGGTCGTCGAGCGGCGCGAGTTCGGCGAGCCAGACGCCGTCCGGCCAGGCGCCGGCGGCCTGCTGGGCGCGGGCCGCCTCCAGCGAGAGCCGGGTCTTGCCGGAGCCGCCCGGGCCGGTGAGGGTGACCAGCCGGGCGGAGGAGAGGGCGGCCGCCAGCCCACGCAGCTCGTCCTCGCGGCCGACGAAGCTGGTGAGGCCGGACCGCAGGTTGCCGGGCGGGCGGGCGGGGGCGGAGGCGGCGGGAGGCGCGGGCGGGGCGGGGGTGCGGGCCGGATCCTCGGCGGGGGCCAGGTACCCGGCGGACGGCGGATCCTCGACGGGTGCCGGGTCCCCGGCGGGCGGCGGGGCGAGCAGCTCCCGGTGCAGCGCCCGCAGCTCCGGGCCCGGGTCGGCGCCCAGCCCGTCGGCCAGGGCGCGCCGCGCCTCCTCGTACGCCTGCAGCGCCTCGGCGGCGCGGCCCTCGGCGCGCAGCGCCCGGATCCGCAGCGCGTGCAGCGGCTCGTCCAGCGGGTGGTCGCGGACCAGCCCGGCGAGCTCGGGGACGAGCGGCGCGGTGCGGCCGAGGGCCAGGTCGGCGGCGATCCTGGCGCGCAGGGCGGCGAGCCGCTGCGCCTCGCAGCGGGCGGCGGGGGCCTCCCGGTCGGGGAGGTCGGCGAGGGCGGGCCCGCGCCACAGGTCCAGCGCCTCGCGCAGCAGCCCGGCGGCCTCCCCGGCCCGGCCGGCGGCCAGCGCCCGCTCCCCCTCGGCGGCGAGCCGCCGGAAGCGGCCGAGGTCCACCTCGTCGGCCCCGGCGCGCAGCCGGTAGCCCTCGGGCCCGGAGCCGACCGCGTCCCGGCCGAGGGACCGGCGCAGCCGGCCGACCAGGGTCTGGAGCGCACCGGTGCCGTCCTGCGGCGGGTCGCCGTCCCACACCTCGCCGACCAGGACGGCGGCGGGCACCGGGCGGCCCTCGCGCAGGGCGAGCGCGGCGAGCAGGGCGCGCAGCCGGGCACCGCCGAGGGGGACGGGGGTGCCGTCGTCGTGGTGGGCCAGGGTGGTGCCCAGGATGCCGTAGCGCACGGCCCCATTCTGGTGGAGGGCTGCCCGCGGCGGGGCGGGGGGCGGGACGGCGGCCGGAGGAGGGGCGTTCCGGACGGGGCCCGGTCGGGTGCGGGGGCGGATGCCGGGCGGGGCTCGGGCGGGGCCGTGGAACGGCCGGGGCCGCGCATGCGTTCTCCCAGCGCCGCTTGTGGGTGCGATCCGCGGGCGGGCATGATCGGTCCCCCTGCCGTCCCGAGACCCCGGAGCCCTTCCGCCATGACGTTCGCCGAAGCCCAGCGCCCCCGCAGCGAGGAGCGCCGGATCAGTCCGGTCTTCTGGGTGCTGCTCGCCGTCCTCGGCACGTCCGCGTGGGCGGTGTGGAGCGGCTTCGGGGAGAACGCCCGCTTCGGCGTCTTCCTCCTCGTGGTCTCGGGCTGGGTCGTCTCGCTCTGCCTGCACGAGTACGCGCACGCCCGCACCGCGCTGCACGGCGGCGACCTCACGGTGGGCGCCAAGGGCTACCTGACGCTCAACCCGTTCAAGTACGCCAACACGCTGCTCAGCGTCATCCTGCCGGTGGTCTTCGTGATCCTCGGCGGGATCGGCCTGCCGGGCGGCGCGGTCTTCATCGAGCGGCACCGGATCAGCGGCCGCTGGAAGCACAGCCTGATCTCGGCGGCGGGCCCGCTGGTGAACCTGGCGCTGGCGGTGGCGCTGCTCGCCCCCATCGGGGCGGGCCTGCTGGACTCGGCGCCGCCCGCGTTCACGGTGGCGCTGTCCTTCCTCGCGCTGCTCCAGATCACCGCGACGGTGCTCAACCTCATACCCGTGCCGGGCTTCGACGGCTACGGCATCATCGAGCCCTGGCTGTCGCTGAGGGCGCGGCGGGCGGTGGAGCCGTTCGCGCCCTTCGGCATGCTGGCGGTCTTCGCCCTGCTGTGGCAGACGCCGGTGGGCGACTGGTTCTGGCGGCTGGCCTACCAGGTGATGGAGCTGCTGGACGTGCCGCCGGCCTACGCCGCGCTCGGGTACCAGGCCTTCCGCTTCTGGGAGGGCTGATCCCGGGCCGCGGGGGCCGGACGCCGGGGCTCAGCCCCGGGAGGCGCGCTGCCGGCGGATGTAGTACCAGGCCATGTTGCTGGTGACGGCGGCCAGCAGGACCCAGACGACGCCCAGCCAGTTGCCCTGGACGAACGAGACCACGGCGGCGGCGACCGCCAGCAGGCAGGCGACGAGGGCGAGGACGGCGTTGCGCGGCATGGCGGCGGGCTCCCGGCGGGCGGTGGCGGTGCGGTCGGACGCCTCCCATTGTCCCCGACGCCGGGGACGCGGCCCCGCCGGGGCCGCGTCCGGGCGGTTCAGACGTCGGTGACACGCAGGCCGGCGTGGGCCTTGTAGCGGCGGTTGGCCGAGATGAGGTTGGCGGTCAGGGACTCCACCTGGTGCGCGTTGCGCAGCCGCCCGGCGTAGATGCCGCGCATGCCGGGGACGCGGCCGGCCAGGGCCTGCACGGTGTCGGTGGCGGCGCGGTCGTCGCCGAGGACCATCACGTCGGTGTCGATCCGCTCGACCGCCGGGTCCTGGAGGAGCACCGCGGACAGGTGGTGGAAGGCGGCGGTGACCCGGGAGTCGGGGAGCAGCGCGGCGGCCTGCTGGGCGGCGCTGCCCTCCTCGGGCCTCAGGGCGTAGGCGCCCTGCTTGTCGAAGCCGAGCGGGTTGACGCAGTCGACGACGATCTTGCCCGCGAGTTCGGCGCGCAGCGACTCCAGGGTGGCGCCGTGGCCGTCCCAGGGCACGGCGACGATCACGACGTCGGCCTCCCGGGCCGCGGTGGCGTTGTCCGCGCCGCGCACGCCGTGGCCGAGCTCGGCGGCGGCCTCCTCGGCGCGGTCGGCGCTGCGGGAGCCGAGGACGACCTGCTGGCCGGCGAGGGCCAGGCGGCGGGCCAGGCCCTTGCCCTGCGGGCCGGTGCCGCCGAGGACGCCGACGACCAGGCCGGAGACGTCGGGCAGGTCGTGCGGTCCGGGCTTCGGAGCGGCGGCGGGTGTCACTGCATCGGGTGTAGTCATGCCGTGATCCTCCCAAAGCGGTCGGCGGCTGCGGCAGCATGGGGCCGCATGGACGCGATCCGGGTGTCGGCACTGCGCGAGGTCCTGACCGGCACGGGCTGGCTGGAGGCGACCAGGGACTTCGCCTGGGCGCTGCGCTCCAGCGTGTCGCGCGGTCCGGGCGGGCCCGGGGGCGCGGGCGGGCTCCTGCTGGTCGGGACGGAGGGGCAGGAGCCGTGGCACATGGCCGCCCACCTCGACGACGAGGCCGCCTGGTCGGCCCTGCCGCAGCTCTCCCCCACCCTGGTGCGCTGGCGGGTGCCGCCGGGCGCCCCCGGGCACCTGGCGGTGGACCTGCGACGCCTGGAGCGGGCCCGGCGGGGCGAGACGCTGCTGGTGGTGGCGCCGGAGGCGTCCGGGGCGGCGCTGCTGGAGCGGGTGGACGGCGCCCGCCGGACGGGCGCGACGGTCCTCGCCCTGGAGACGGGCGACGCCGAGCTGCGGGGCCTGGCGCACGAGGCGCTGACGGTGCCGGTGGACGGGGCCGCCGGGGAGGCGGCGCCCGCGTTCGACGTGGTGCAGCACCTGGTGACGGCGGCGGCGGGCGAGGAGCCGCCGCGCGGCCGCCGCCGGGTGGTCGACCGGATGGCCCGGCTGGCGGAGCGGCTGACGGCCCCGCCGCCGCTGCGCTGGTGAGGCCGGGGCCCGCGCGCCGGTGCCGGCCCCGCCGCCGCTCCGGCGGGCGGCCGGATTAATCGTTTGTGCACCGCGGCACGGCGGCGCATCATCACCCTCCGTGCCACCCGAACAGCCCGCGCCGTCCGAACGGCCCGCCCCTCCCGAGCAGCCCGCGCCGTCCGGACGGCCCGCGTCCGCCCCGGCCGGCCGCCTCCGCGCCCTCGCCCGCCGCGTCCGCCCCGACCTCGCGCCCTGGCGCTCCTCCCGCGACTTCCGCCTGCTGTGGAGCGCCGGACTGGTCACCACCTTCGGCAGCTTCCTCACCTACGTGTCGGTGCCGCTGCAGATCAAGGACCTCACCGGGTCGTCGCTCGCGGTCGGCCTGGTCGGCGCAGCGGAGCTGGTGCCGCTGGTCGTCTGCGGCCTGTGGGGCGGCGCGCTCGCCGACGCCCTGGACCGGCGCCGGATGGTCCTCGCCACCGAGGCCGGGCTGGGCCTGCTGTCGCTGCTGCTGCTGGCGAACGCCCTGCTGCCGCACCCGCTGCTGTGGCCGCTGTACGCCGTCGCCGCCCTCACCGCCGCACTGGACGGCCTCCAGCGGCCGTCGCTGGACGCGCTGACCCCCCGGATCGTCGCCCACGACCAGCTCACCGCGGCCGCCGCGCTCAACTCGCTGCGCTGGCAGGTCGGCGCGATCGCCGGGCCGTCGCTGGCCGGGGTGGTCGCGGCGACGGCGGGGGTGCAGGTGGCGTACGCGCTGGACGCGGCCACCTTCGCGGTCTCGCTGCTGCTGCTCGCCCGCATGCGGGCGGCGCCGCCGCCGACCGGGGCGGAGCGGCCCTCCCTGGCCGCGGTCGCCGAGGGGCTGCGGTACGCGTGGAGCCGCAAGGAGCTGCTGGGCACCTACGCGGTGGACGTCGTGGCGATGCTGTTCGCCTTCCCCAACGCGGTCTTCCCGTTCCTCGCCGACCGGCTGCACGCGCCCTGGGCGCTCGGCCTGATGTACGCCGCGTCCTCGGCGGGGGGCCTGGCGGTGTCGGCGACCAGCGGCTGGGCGTCCCGTGTGCACCGGCAGGGCCGGATGGTGGTCGCGGCGGCGGCGCTCTGGGGCGCGGCGGTCGCCTGCGCCGGGCTGGCCGGCCGGGTGTGGGCGGTGCTCCTCCTCCTGGCCCTGGCCGGGGGCGCCGACATGGTGAGCGGCCTGGGCCGCTCCACGATGTGGAACCAGTCGATCCCGGACGCGCTGCGCGGGCGGCTCGCCGGGGTGGAGCTGCTCAGCTACTCGCTCGGCCCGCAGCTGGGGCAGGTCCGGGCGGGCGGCACGGCGGCGGCCTTCGGGGTGCGCACGTCGGTGTGGTCGGGCGGCCTGCTGTGCGTGGCCGGGGTGGCGGCGCTGGCCGCGTCGCTGCCGCGGCTGCTGGCGTACGACGACCGCACCGACCCGCACGCGGCGGCCGTGCGGGCCGAGCGGGAGCGCCGGGCCGCGGCGGAGGCGGCCGAACCGGCCGCGGTGTAGCCGCGCCCCCGGCCCCGCACGTGCGGGGGCCGGGGGCGCGGCGGCGGGCGCCGTCAGGCGCCGTCGTCGGCGGGGCGGTCGTGCCAGCGGGGGTCGGTGTCCCACTTCTCGTTGCGCTCGGCGGCGGTCTGCAGGGCGTGCTCGGCGTCGGCCCGGGTCGCGTAGGGGCCGAGGCGGTCGCGGGCCGGGCACTCCGGGCCCTCCTCGACCTTGCGGTGCTGCACGCAGTAGAACCACTCGCCGGGCTTCCCCTGCGGCTTGCGTCCGAACGGCATCGGGCGGCCTCCTTCGTCCGGGGCCGTCGTCCTCGGCCCTCCCTGGGGGGATCATGCCCCGTGCCGGGGCGGGCACGCGGGGGAAGCCCGCCGCGGGCCGGGGGACGGCGGATAGACTGCCCGCCATGGCTCCCCTGGTTCCCGGCCGGCTCTCCCCGACCCGCAGCGTCCCGTCACACATCGCCCGCCCCGAGTACGTGGGGAGGCCGGCGCCGCAGCCGTACACCGGCCCCGAGGTGCAGACCGCGGAGACGATCGAGAAGATGCGGGTGGCGGGCGCGCTGGCGGCCCGGGCCATGGACGAGGCGGCCCGGCACATCGCCCCCGGCGTGACCACCGACGAGCTCGACCGGGTCGCCCACGAGTACCTGTGCGACCACGGCGCCTACCCGTCGGACCTGGGCTACCGGGGCTTCCCCAAGTCGATCTGCACCTCGGTCAACGAGGTGATCTGCCACGGCATCCCGGACTCCACGGTGCTGCAGGACGGCGACATCGTGAACCTCGACGTCACCGCCTACATCCACGGCGTGCACGGCGACCTCAACGCCACCTACCCGGTGGGGGACGTCGACGAGGAGTCGAAGCTGCTGGTCGAGCGGACCCGCGAGTCACTGAACCGGGCGATCAAGGCGGTGCGGCCGGGCCGGCAGATCAACGTCATCGGGCGGGTCATCGAGTCCTACGCCAAGCGGTTCGGCTACGGCGTGGTCCGCGACTTCACCGGACACGGCATCAACACGTCGTTCCACTCGGGCCTGGTCGTCCCGCACTACGACAGCCCGCGGGCCACCGAGGTCATGCAGCCGGGGATGACCTTCACCATCGAGCCCATGCTGACCCTGGGCACGTACGACTACGAGATCTGGCAGGACGGCTGGACGGTCGTCACCAAGGACCGGAAGCGGACCGCCCAGTTCGAGCACACCCTGGTGGTCACCGCCGACGGCGCGGAGATCCTGACGCTCCCGTAGGGGCGCCCCGCGCCCCGGCCCGGCGGCGGCGGCGGCCGGGGCGGCCCGGCCGCCGGGCGGAACGGTTCCTCAGCCGATCCGCCACTGCTCCTCGGCGACCGCGCCGACCGTGCTGCAGGCGTCGGTGAGGACGTCGAGGACGCGCAGCGGGTCCGGCAGCGGGTGCTCCGGGCCGCGCACCCAGCGCACCGCGCCGCCGCCGGGCAGTGCGGACGGCGGCAGCAGGACGTAGGAGCCCCGGCAGTGCCAGCGCAGGCCGGGGTGCTCCTCCAGGGTGTCGGGGTGGCTGTCGAGCTCGCAGGGCCACCACTCGTCCTCGTCGGCCGGGGTGCCGCGGGTGGCGGTGAAGAAGAGGTAGCGGCCGTCGCCGGCGGCGACCGGGCCGGCCGCGTCCAGGCCGAGCAGCTGCTCCAGGGCGATCCGGCCGGCGTCCTCCGGGACGTCCAGCACGTCGTGGCTGCGGCCGGTGGCGGTGACGAAGTTGGCCAGCGGGTCGCGGGCGAGCCAGCGGGCGACCTGCTCGGTGTCGGTGGTGGCCTGGCTCTGCCAGGCGAAGGAGACCGGGTGGCGGGCGGGGGCCGGACAGCCGACGCGGTCGCAGGAGCAGCGGTAGCCGGCCGGGCGGGCGGCGGGCGCCACCGGGAGGCCGGCGCGGACGGCGCCGAGCAGCAGGTCGAGCCGGCCCGCGGCCGCCGCGTCCCGGGCGGCCGGGGCGTCGCCCGGGCGCGTCCGGCTCCGCCACCAGTCCGTCCACCTGCTGCCTCTGGCTTCCATCGAGCCCCTTCTTCGCACGTCCCTGCACCCGGTCCGGGGTCGCCGGCCGACTGCTGCCGAGGTCCACGGTACGGAGCGGCGGCGGCGCGGGGGGCGGAAACCCCGTCAGGTCACCCCTGCGGGCCGCTCCCGCCGGGCGGATCGGGCCGGGCGTCGTGCGACCGGTCCGGCCGCGCCGGGCGCGCCCCTGCCGGGCATGCGGCGCTCCGGGCCGCGCGGTGAGGCGGGTCCCGGGCGTCCCGTGGGCGTACAGAGCAGGATAAGACCCCGCGGACCGTGCGGACGACCACGGGGCGGGAGCCGGCGGCGGGCCGGGCGCCGGGCGGGGTCCGGTGCCGGGTGCCCGGACCGGGGCGGCTCCGGGCCGGGGTGCCGCGGGCGGGTCCGGGGTGCGAAGCTTGCGGGTATGAGGAGTGCGGAGACCGAGTTCGTGGGCGGGCCCCTGGACGGCAGGGTGCTGCCGATCCCGGTGGGCCCGTTCAACGGCGTGCCGAAGACCTACCGGGTGCCGGTGCCCGCACACCTCGGCCGGCCCGCCTCCGTGCTGGTGTACCACCGGGCGAAGCAGTACGACGCCCGCGGCCGGTGGCGCTGGCGGTACGAGTACGCGGCGCCCGACGGGGAGGCCGCCGCCGGATAGCGCGCCGCGTCCCGGCCGGGGCCTGCGGCGACCCGCGGGACTGCGGGACCCGCGGGACTGCGGGACCCGACAGGACGGGCGGGACCTGCGAGACCTGCGAGACCTCAGGGAGGTACCGCCGTGGCACCAGCTCCCCATGACCGCCGGGCCGTGACCGGGCAGGCCCGCGTCATGGCGTTCGTCACCCTCGCCTGCCTGGTCCTGGTGAGCCTGTACAGCGCGGTCCTCCGGTCGGAGCCGGGGCTGTGGCTGGCCTGGTCCGTGCTGGCGGCGGTCACCGGGGCGCTGCTGGTCCGGGCCCGCCGGACATGAGCGACGGCCCCCGGCGCGGGGCGCCGGGGGCCGTGCGGCCGTGGTGCGGTGGTGCCGGACGGGGTCACGCCGTCTCGGCGGCCATGCCCTCGCGGAGCCGCGCGAGGATGCGGGAGAGCAGCCGGGAGACGTGCATCTGGGAGATGCCGAGCTCCGCGCCGATCTCCGACTGGGTCATCTCGGCGCCGAAGCGCAGCGACAGGATCCGGCGGTCGCGGTCGGGCAGGGCGGCGATCAGCGGCTTGAGCGCCTCGTGGTCGAGGACGCCCTCCAGGCCGGTGTCCTCCTCGCCGAGGCGGTCGGCGATGGAGCCCTCGCTCTCCTCGTCGTCGCTCTGCGCGTCGAGGGAGTAGGCGGTGTAGCCGGCGGAGGCGACCAGGCCCTCGCGGACCTCGTTCTCCGGCATGTTCAGCTTCGCGGCCAGCTCGGCGGCGGTGGGCTCGCGGCCGAGGGTGAAGGCGAGCTCGTCGCTGGCCTTGGCCAGGTCCAGGCGCAGCTCCTGCAGGCGGCGCGGCACGTGGACGGCCCAGCTGGTGTCGCGGAAGAAGCGCTTGATCTCACCGATGACGGTGGGCAGCGCGAAGGTGGGGAACTCCAGCCCGCGCTCCACGTCGAACCGGTCGATCGCCTTGATCAGGCCGATGGTGCCGACCTGGACGATGTCCTCCATGGGCTCGCTGCGGGTGCGGAAGCGCGAGGCGGCGAAGCGCACCAGGGCGAGGTTCAGCTCGACCAGCGTGTTGCGGACGTACGCGTACTCGTGCGTGCCCTCCTCCAGCTGCGCCATCCGGCGGAAGAGCACCTTGGACAGCGCGCGGGCGTCGTCGGTGTTGATCTCGTCGGCGCGGGGGATGGGGGGCAGGTCGGCGAGCGTGCCCGGCCGGTCGATCGCGGGTGCGCGGTGGTCGGCGGGCGCCGCCTCCGGCGCGGCGGGGGCATGGACTTCTGCTGCGGCTGCGACGTCGACCCTCACGGGTGGAATCCCTCCCTCGGATGTCCCGCGCCTCGGGGGTGGCGCGGGGCAGTGGCCACCGCCTACCCCGGCCGCACGACCTCATGCACGGCAAACGGGCGAATTTTTCGGCCCTCCGAGGATCCTGCGGGGATCGCGGATTTTTCCTGCTCACCGACCAATCCACCCGTTCGGGCGTACCGAATGACCTTCGTCTGTGTCGAGTCGGCCGCATCTGGAGCGGCCCGGGCGGGGAGGTGGCGTGGGGATCTCGGACGGTCGTCGCATGGCGGTGGTCGGCAGCGGGGTGTCGGGTCTGACGGCGGCGTGGGAGCTGCGGCGGGCCGGGTGCGAGGTGGTGCTGTACGAGGCCGACAAGCGGCTCGGCGGCCACGCCCACACCCAGGACGTCATCGCGGACGACGGGAGGCTGCTGCCGCTGGACACCGCGTTCCTCGTGCACAACGAGCGGACCTACCCGGAGCTGATCCGGCTCTTCGGCGAGCTGGGCGTGCGCACCCGCGACTCCGACATGTCGATGAGCGTGCGCTGCCGCGGCTGCGGCCTGGAGTACGCGGGGGCGCGCGGCCCGGTGGGCCTGTTCGCCCGGCCGTCGGCGCTGCTGCGCGGCCGGTACCTGCGGATGCTCACCGAGGTGCCGCTCTTCCACCGGCGGGCGCGGCGGCTGCTGGAGTCGCAGGACCCGGAGGCGGACGCGGTGACGCTGGGCCGCTTCCTGGACGAGGGCGGCTACTCGCCGTACTTCCGGTCGCACTTCGTCACCCCGCTGGTCTCCGCGGTGTGGTCCTGCGCCCCGCACCTGGTGGGCGAGTACCCGGCCCGCTACCTCTTCGCCTTCCTCGCCAACCACGGCTATCTCAGCGTCTCCGGCTCGCCGCAGTGGCGCACGGTGGTCGGCGGCTCCCGCACCTACGTGCAGGCCGTCGCTGAGCGGCTGACGGCCGTTCACACCGGGCTCCCGGTGCGCGCCGTGACCCGCTTCGGCGACCGGGTGGAGGTGACCGCCGACGACGGCGGGACCGCCGAGTACGACGGCGTCGTGGTGGCCACCCACCCGGACCAGGCACTGCGGCTGCTGGCCGACGCCACCCCGGCCGAGCGGGAGGTGCTGGGCGCGATCCCCTACTCGCGCAACCCCACCGTGCTGCACCGGGACGCGAGCGTGCTGCCGCGCGCCCGCGGCGCCCGCGCCTCCTGGAACTACCTGCTGCCGGCGTGCGGCTCGGACGCCGGGCAGGTGCGGGTCAGCTACCACCTCAACCGGCTGCTGGGCCTGGACACGGCCGAGGACTACCTGGTGACCCTCAACGAGGAGGAGGGCGACCGCCGCGTGCCCGAGGACCTGGTGGTCTCCCGCATGGTGTACGAGCACCCGCTGTACACCCGGGAGTCGGTGGCCGCCCAGCGGCGGCTGCCGGAGCTGTCGGCCGGCCGCACCGCGTTCGCCGGGGCCTACCACGGGTGGGGCTTCCACGAGGACGGCTGCCGCTCGGGGATCGCCGCGGCCGCGTCCCTGCTGGGCCTGCCGGCGCCGGCCGGGGCCTCCGGGGTGCCCGCGGGCGCGGGCGGCGGCGCGGGGGTGCCCGCAGCGTGAGCACGGCCGCCCTGTACGACTGCCGGGTCTCCCACGTGCGGACCCGGCCGCTGCGGCACTCCTTCTCCCACCGCACCTACCTGTGGCTGGTGGACCTGGACGAGCTGCCGCGGCTGCCCCGCTGGGCCCGCGCCCTGGCCCGCTTCGAGGCCCGCGACCACGTCGGCGACCCGGGCCGGACCCTGCGGGCCAACCTGGAGGGGTGGCTCGCGGAGCAGGGGGTGGAGCTGGGCGGCGGGCAGGTGCTCATGCTGGCCCACGCCCGGGTGCTCGGGTACGTCTTCAACCCGCTGACCATCTACTGGTGCCGGTACGCCGACGGCACCCCGGCGTGCGTGGTCGCCGAGGTGCACAACACCTACGGCGGGCGGCACCGCTACCTGCTGCACCCGGACGCGGAGGGAAGGGCGGAGACCCGCAAGGAGTTCTACGTCTCGCCGTTCTTCCCCGTCGACGGCGGGTACCGCATGAGACTGCCGGAGCCGGGGGCAGGGTTGAACCTGACCGTGCACCTGGAGAGGGACGGCGGACGGCCGTTCACCGCGACCGTGCGCGGCGTGCGCCGCCCGGCGACCACCGCCGGGCTGCTGCGCGCCGCGCTGCGGCACCCGTGGTCGACGGCCGCGGTGTCGGCGCACATCCGCCTGCAGGGCGTCCTGCTGTACCTGCGGGGGCTGCCCGTCGTCCCGAGGCAGACGCGGCACGCGGACCACGGAGGAGAGAAGTGAACCAGCGCATCGAAGAAGAGACGGCGGCCCGGGGAGCGGCGGACCGGGCGGCGCCCGCCGCCGGGTCCGTGCCGGACGGCCCCGGCCGGATCGACCCCGAGCAGTGGCCCGACGTCGCGCGGGTCCCGCGCTCGCGGGTGCGGGCCGCGCTCGCACGGGTCCTGCTGCATCAGGTCGCCCGCCGCACCGGCCTCGGCCTGCAGCTGCCCGGCGGGCCCGCCCCCGCCCCGGGCCTGCCCGTGATGCGGGTGAACCGCCCCGACGCCTTCCACCGGCGGCTCGGGGTGGGCGGCCTGATCGGCTTCGGCGAGGCCTACCAGGCGGGCGACTGGGACGCCGACGACCTCGCCGGGGTCCTCACCGCCCTGGCCCGCTCCCCGCAGACCCTGGTACCGCCGCGGCTGCAGTGGCTGCGGCGCCTCTACGTCCCCCGGCACCCCGCCTCGGAGCACAACACCCCCGACGGCGCCCGCGACAACATCCGGCGCCACTACGACCTGTCAAACGACCTCTTCGCGCTCTTCCTCGACCCGACGATGACGTACTCCTCGGCGCTCTTCGAGGAGGACGCCGCCGGCCGGCCCGTCGCGGAGTGGGGGCTGCTGGAGGCCGCCCAGCACCGCAAGATCGACCGGCTGCTGGACCTGGTCGGCGTCGGCAAGGGCACCCGCCTGCTGGAGATCGGCTCCGGCTGGGGCGAGCTGGCGCTGCGCGCCGCCCGCCGCGGCGCGACCGTCCTCACCCTGACCCTCTCCGAGGAGCAGCGCGACCTGGCCGTGGCCAAGCTCGACGCGGCCGGGGTCGGGGACCGGGTCGAGGTGCGGCTGCAGGACTACCGGGCGGTGGACGGGGAGTTCGACGCCGTGGTGAGCGTGGAGATGATCGAGGCCGTCGGCGCGCAGTACTGGCCGGCGTACTTCGCCACCATCGACCGGGTGCTGGCGCCCGGCGGGAAGGCCGCCGTCCAGGCCATCACCATGGCCCACGAGCGGGTGGAGGCCACCAAGGACACCTACACCTGGATCCACAAGTACATCTTCCCCGGCGGGATCATCCCGTCGCGGGAGGCCGTGGAGCAGGTGACCGCCGAGCACACCGGGCTGCGGGTGGTGCGCGCCGACCGCTTCGGGCAGCACTACGCGGAGACGCTGCGGCTGTGGCGGGAGCGGTTCGGCGCCCGGCGCGGCGAGGTCGCGGCCCTGGGCTTCGACGGCGTCTTCCGCCGCATGTGGGACCTGTACCTCGCGTACTCCGAGGCAGGGTTCCGCACGGGCTACCTGGACGTGCAGCAGCTGCTGCTCGCCCGCGGCTGACCCGGGCGCGCCCGGCCCGGGCACCACCGGCCCGGGCGCGCCCGGGCAGGACACCACCGACCAGGACACGCACGGCCCGGACCCGCGCGGTCCGGACGAGGCAGACGGGGCGCGGACGGCCGGACAGGACCGGCCGGGCGCGCCCCACCAGAGAGGGGAACACACCGTGACGTCCACCCGACCGCCGTCCGCCGCCCGCACCGCCACCGGGGCGGCGGGGCGGCTGGCCCCGCTGCTGGAGGAGCTCCTCGGCGGCGCACTCCCGATCCGCATCCGGGCCTGGGACGGCAGCGAGGCCGGCCCGGCGGACGCCCCCGCCGTCGTGCTGCGCTCCCGCCGCGCCCTGCGGCGGCTGCTGTGGTACCCGGGCGAGCTGGGCATCGCCGAGGCGTACATCACCGGCGAGCTGGACGTCGACGGCGACCTCGGCGAGGGCCTGAGCCGGGTCTGGCGGGCGGCGCGCGAGCGGGGGGTCGCGGGGCCGCCGCGCCTCGGCCCCCGCGAGCTGGCCCGGGCGGCGGGCACGGCGCTGCGCCTCGGCGCGGTCGGCCCCCGCCCGGCCTCCCCCTCCGGCCGGGCGGGCCTGACCGGCGCCCTGCACAGCAAGGCCCGCGACCGGGCGGCCATCAGCCACCACTACGACCTGTCCAACGACTTCTACGCGCTGCTGCTGGACCGGCACATGGCGTACTCCTGCGGCTACTGGACGCAGGAGGAGGGCCCCGGCTACGGGCTGGAGGACGCCCAGCGCGACAAGCTCGACCTGGTCTGCCGCAAGCTCGGCCTGCACGAGGGCATGCGCCTGCTGGACGTCGGCTGCGGCTGGGGCGCGCTCGTCGTGCACGCCGCCTCGGAGTACGGGGTGCGGGCGACGGGCGTGACGCTGTCGGCGCAGCAGCACGCGTACGTGTCCAAGCGCGTCGCGGACCTGGGGCTCGCCGACCGGGTCGAGGTGCGGCTGCAGGACTACCGGGACGTCTCCGACGGCCCCTACGACGCGGTGTCCACCATCGAGATGGGCGAGCACGTCGGCGACGCGCAGTACCCGGCGTTCGCCCGGCAGCTCGGCGGGCTGCTGCGGCCCGGGGGGCGGCTGCTGGTGCAGCAGATGTCGCGCGGGTCGCGGGCGCCGGGGGGCGGCGCGTTCATCGAGACGTACATCGCCCCCGACATGCACATGCGGCCGGTGGGCGACACGGTGGCGCTGCTGGAGGACGCCGGGCTGGAGGTCCGCGAGGTCCACGCGATGCGGGAGCACTACGTGCTCACCGTGGACGCCTGGCGGCGCACCCTGGAGGAGCGCTGGGCGGAGTTCGCGGCGCTGGTCGGCGAGGAGACCTGCCGGGTGTGGCGGCTCTACCTGGTCGGCGGGGCGCTGGCGTTCGCCGAGCGGCGGATGGGCGTGGACCAGATCCTCGCGGTGCGGCCGGCCGCGGACGGCACCAGCACCTTCCCGGCGACGCCGGGCGGCTGGCACGGCGCCGCGTACGGCGGCGGGCGGGGCTCCGGGACCGAGGCCGGGGCCGGCAGCGGGAGCGGGAGCGGCAAGGGCACCGGCACGGGCAGCGGCACCGGGGAGGGCGCCGCGTGAGCGGGGTCGACGGCGGCGCGTTCGCCGTGAACGTCGCCGCGTCGGCCGGGGCCGCGCTCGTGGTGCTGCTGGGCGCCGCCGCGTTCGGTGTCCGCAAGGGCCTGCACCGGGTGGTGGACATCGCCTGGGGCCTGGGCTTCTGCGCGGTGGCGGGCGTCTCGTACGCGCTGTCCGCCGGGCACGGCGACGACGGGCGGCGGCTCCTGGCCCTGGTGCTCGTCCTGGTCTGGGGGCTCCGGCTGTCGGGGCACATCGCGGCCCGCTCGCGCGGCCACGGCGAGGACCCCCGGTACGAGAAGCTGCTCTCCAAGGCGCCGCCGGAGCGGCGCACCGCGTACGCCCTGCGGATGGTCTACGGGCTCCAGGCGCTGCTGGTCTGGTTCGTCTCGCTGCCCGTGCAGTTCGCCTGCTACGTGCCGCACCCGCCGGGCGTCCTCGCCTGGACCGGCACGGCGGTCTGGGCGGTCGGGGTGTTCTTCGAGGCGGTGGGCGACTGGCAGCTCACCCGCTTCCGGTCCGACCCGGCCAACCGCGGCCAGGTCATGGACCGCGGCCTGTGGCGGTTCACCCGGCACCCCAACTACTTCGGCGACGCGTGCGTGTGGTGGGGCCTGTTCCTGCTCGCGGCGGACGCGCCGGCGGGGTGGGCCACCCTGCCCTCGGTGCTGGTGATGACGTACCTGCTGGTCAACGGCAGCGGCAAGCCGATGCTGGAGAAGCAGATGCACGCGACGAAGCCCGGCTACGCCGAGTACGTCGCCCGGACCAGCGGCTTCTTCCCCCTGCCGCCGCGCCGCGCCTGACCCGCGCCGCGCACCGCCGGTTCCCGGACCGTTCCGGGCCGTTCCGGACCGTCGGCCCCCGCCACCGCGGCGGGGGCCGACGCGTGTCCGGGGGCCGGTCCGGAACGGCGGGACGGACGCACCGGCCGGACCCGCGCGCGCCTGCGCCCGTCCGGGGCGGCGGCCCGCCGGACGGCCCCGGCAGCGGCGGCCCGCCCGTGCCCGGGCGCGCGCGGGCGGGCGGGCCGCCCTGGTCCGTGGCTGGTCGGGGCGCGGGGCCCGTACCAGCGGGCGGGCGGGCCGCCGGGAGGGTGCCGGGCCTCCGGGGGCGCCGCCCCGGACACGCGTCGGCCGCCCCCGGGGGGAACCGGGGGCGGCCGGGTGGAGCGGGCGGATCGGGCCGGGCGGGTCGGGCCGGTCGGCTCAGGTGAAGGGGAGCAGGAGCACCGGCTGGCCGCTCGGGCGGGCGGAGCCGCCGGACGGCTCCACGGTCACCCCGATCCCGGCGGCGCCGTCGACGGCGCCGTCCAGCATCCGGGCGGCGCCGCCCGGCGGCAGCAGACCGGCGGGCCGCATGGTGCCGGCGTCGTTGTACCAGAGCTCGTACACCTTGCCCTCGGGCAGGTGGGGCAGGCCGCTGGTGAGGAAGGCGGCGCGGTTGGCCCCCGCCGACCAGACGACGGCGGCGGACGCCCCGCCGGTGCGGGCGGTGGCGGTACGGGCGTCGGGGGCCGCCATCAGCCGGGCGAAGTCGTCCTGCTGCTGCCGGGCGACCGCGGCCCGCCGGTCGGCGCGGTCCGCGTCCTGGTGGAACTGCCAGGCGAGGCCGCCCAGCACGGCGGCTCCGGCGACGGAGGCGGCGAGCGCCAGGCGCGGCCACTGCCGGGCGAGGCGCGGCAGGACGCCGGACGGCCGCTCGTCGAGGCCGGTCTGCGGGACCTGCGGCGGCATCTGCCGCACGGTGGCGATCTCGGCGAGGACCCGGCGGCGCAGGTCCGGCGGCGGGGAGACGGCCTCGGCCTCGCCGAGGCGGGCGGCGGCGGCGCCGAGCTCGCGGACCTCCTGGGCGCAGGCCTCGCACCCGGCGAGGTGCTCCTCGAAGCGGGCGCGCTCCTCGGGGTCGAGGGCGTGCACGGCGTAGGCGCCGGTCAGGGTGTGCAGGTCGGGCGCGTGGTTCATGCGGTCACCCCCAGGCAGTCGCGGAGGCGGATGAGGCCGTCCCGCAGGCGGGTCTTGACGGTTCCGAGCGGCACCCCGAGGAGTTCGGCGACCTCCCGGTAGGTGCAGCCGCGGTAGTAGGCGAGGTTGACGGACTCGCGCTGGAGCTGGGTGAGGCCGCGCAGGCAGCGTCGGACCTGCTCGCGCTCCAGCCGGGACTCCACCTGCTCGGCGACCTCGTCGAAGGCGGTGGAGTGGCCGAGGGCCGCGGCCTTCTGCTCGCGGTCGGCGGCGGCCTGCGCGCTGCGGACCCGGTCGACGGCGCGGCGGTGGGCGAGGGTCATCACCCAGGCCATCACGGTGCCCTTGTCGCGGTCGTAGCGGGCGGCGGTGCGCCACAGCTCGACCATGACCTCCTGGGCGACCTCCTCGGACTGCGCCGGGTCGCGCAGGATGCGCCGGACCAGGCCGAGCACGGGGCCCACGACCGCGTCGTAGACCTGCTCGAAGGCCTGCTGGTCCCCACGGGAGACCCGCCCGACCAGCTCCTCCAGACCAGGCCCCCTGCGGCTGGGTCCGGCCAGGTGCACGACCTCGCTCACAGCGCGGCCTCCCCGCGGAGGCGGGGCGCGGTGCGCCGGGGGGCGGCGGACGGATGGGCCGGGCCGCCGGCGCGGCGCCGGGCGGGGTGGTGGCGGTGGGGCGGCATGCTGTCCCTCCGGGACGTCGGACCGGTCGGATGCGGGCAGGGGGCGCGGTGGCCGTGCCGTGGCACGGGCCCGCCGCTCCCCCTGTATTCGGGGCCGGTCCGCCTGCGGATTGGCCGCCCGCGGATCCCCGGGTCAGCCGCCCGAGGTGAGCTGGCCGGTCGACGGCACCTGGTCGGTGACGGTCGCCCCGGCGGACTGGCCGGCCTGCTTGAAACTGTCGATGACTCCCTGGAACTGGCCGGCGCCGCCCTCCGGGTCGCTGCCGTTGCGGATGTTCGCGGCGGTCTGCTTGAGTTTCTCCACCCCCGCGGTGAGCGGGGCGACGGCCTTGGACAGCAGGGGGTCGCCCTTGGCGTCGTTGATCGCCGCCTTCAGCCGGTTGTAGGTGAAGGCGCCGGCCAGGCCGGCCTTGACCAGGGCGAGCTTACGGCCGTCGGCGCCCTTCTTGAACTTCCCGGCCTTGTAGGGCTTGTACAGCCACTGGTAGGTGGCGCCGGCGGCCAGGCCCGCGTTGGCGACGAACTTGGCCTTGGCCAGCTTCACCTTCTCCTGGCTGCCGGTCGGCGAGGGGGAGGCGGGGTTGGCCGCGGAGGTGGCCCCGGGGCTGCTGCCCGACGACGACGAGCCGGAGCTGGAGCAGCCCGACACGAGGAGCAGCGCCGCGAGGAGCGGCGCCGCGACGAGGGCGGGCAGGCGGCGGGATCGGGGCATCGGATGTCCTCCCGGGACGGGCCGGCGCGGGGGTGCGCCCGGCGGGTGCACGACTCGGCCCCAACCTCGCACCGGGCGGACGCCGCCGCGACGCGGCAGCGTCCTTCGGGTGACCGGCACCCCGCTCCCGGGCCGCCCGCCGCCCGCCCTCCGCCGTTCTGCCGTCCCGCTGCCTCCTGCCGTCCCTCCGGCTCCTGCCGTCCCTCCGGCTCCTGCCGCCCGGGCCCGGCGCCCCGGGCGGGCCGCTCCGCCCGGAGGCCCCTCAGCGGCCGCGCCAGTCGACGACGAGGACGACGGCGTCGTCGGCCGGGCCGCGGGCGGGCTCGGCCGCCTCGTGCGCGGCGACCTCGCGGACGATCAGCCGGGCGGCCTCGACCGGCGGCGCCATCCGGCTGCCGCTGATGGTGTTGAGGAGCACCCGGTCGCCGAAGACCTCCCCGCGGGGGGAGCGCGCGCCGTGCACGCCGTCGCTCACGACCACGAGCCGGTCACCGGGGAGCACCGGCAGCTCCTGGGAGATGTAGGGCGTCTCCTCGAACATGCCGAGGGGCAGCTGCGCCTCCAGCTCCAGGACCTCCACCCGGCCGTCGCGCAGCCGCAGCAGCCGGGGCGAGCCGGCGTCCACCGCCGTCACCCGGCCCGTCGCCAGGTCGAACTGGATGAGCAGCGTGGAGACGTGGCTCTTGCCGCCGTGCATGCCGAAGATCGCCTGGTCGGCGAGGCTGGCCTGGTGGGCGATGGGGACGCGGGGGCCCAGCCGGCGGGCGTTGCGCAGGGCCCCGACGGCCAGGCCGGTGAGGGAGGCGGCGCGCTCGCCGCGGTCCATGCCGTTGGTGACCGCGACGACGAGCCGGTCGGCCTCCGCCGTCCAGTCGTAGTGGTCGCCGTGGACGCCGTAGGCGGGCTCCAGGTGGGCGCCGAGGCTGAACTCGGGGCGTTCGCAGGAGCGCGGGGGCAGGAGCTGCCACTGCATCTCGGCGGCGAGGGTGAGCCGCCTGCGGCGGCGGGTCCGCAGGTAGCGGTCGGTGTCCCGGTCGGCCACGACCAGGGCGTGGCCGAGGGCGGTCGCGGTCTCGGCGAGGTCGGCGAGGTCGGCGGCGCCGGGGAGCCGGGGCAGGCGCACCTCCAGGACCCCCTGCCGGTCGCCGCGGACGGTGACCGGCAGCAGCACGGTGTGCGCCGCGGGGCCGGCGGCGGGGTCCCGGAGGACCTCCGGCCGCTGGGAGGAGAAGACGCGGCCGGCCGGCGAGTCGTTGACCGGCTGGGCCCCCTCCGGCACGCCGCGGGACCCGGCCTCCTCGGGCGGGGGCGCGTCCTCGGCCCGGAGTCCCCGGCCGGCGGGGCCGCCCGCGGCGGGGCCGCCGAGGAGGGTGCCGCCGTACGGGGCGCGGGGGTCGCCGGACCGTACGGGGCAGAGGAGTGACATGCTGTGGTCGACGAGCAGCAGGCGGCTCCCGGCGGCCTGGTAGTGCTCCGCCAGTACGCCGTCGAGGGCGCCCGCCAGGACGTCGGGCGCCGCGTCCTGCAGCGCGCGCCGGGCGGTGCAGACCCGGTTGTGGACGGTCATCGCCCCTCCCGGGCGGAGCGCGCTGGGGCGGTTGCCGCGGAGCGGTCGGACGGGTGAGGCACACTGTTGTGCAAAGCTCGGAGTTGGGAGGAGTGTTCCCGCATGACGTACCTGCGCCCCGGCTCACGGACCGCCCACCTGACGTCGCCGGACGAGGTGGCCGCCGCCATGCTGGCCGCGGTCGAGTCCCTGGTGGTGCTGTGGGGCAGGGCGCACGAGGCCCTGGGCACCACGGTCTCGACGTCGCAGATGCGCGCACTCATCGCCATCGACCGGCACCGCGGCATCCACCTGCGCAGGCTCGCGGAGGAGCTGGGCACCGCGGCCTCGGTGACGAGCCGGCTCTGCGACCGGCTGCAGGCGGCGGGGCTGATCGACCGGGACGCCGGGGAGTCGGACCGCCGGCAGGTGATCCTGCACCTGACCCGGGAGGGCGCCGAACTGCTGGCGGAGCTGCGGGAGCTGCGGCGCGAGGACCTGCGCGCCACCCTGGCCGGCATGCCGCCGTCCGCGCGGGCGTCGCTGCTGGTGGGGTTGGAGGAGTTCCACCGGGTGGCGGAGGGCGTCCCCGTCCCGGAGCCCGCCGCCGGCACCGACCGGGCCGTGGCGGACCGGGAACCCGCCTGAGCGCCACCGAGGGGCGCGCGGTGCGCCGCGCGCACCAGGAGGCGTCGGGCGCCCTGTGGGGCCCCGTGCCGCCTCGCTTCCTGACCAGCTGTGAACATGGGGGAAGGCTATAGTTTACCTAGGGCAACGGTCCAAGCGAGTCACTCCCGAACAGCAGGGCCAGGACTCTCGCAATTAGTTGCCCTATGGCACGAATAGCGCGGCGGGGCCCTCCCGCTCGGACTGCAGGGTGCGCCGCCGCCCCCGGGCCACGGCCCCGGCCCTCAGGCGGTGACCTCGAAGCCGTGCGCCCGGCCGAGCCGGGTCAGGCTGTCCCGGCCCGGGATGCCGTCCGCGGCGGCGCCGCTGTAGCCGTACCGGCGCTGGAGCGCGGCGTACGCCGTCACCGTCCGGGTGCCGAAGCTGCCGTCCACCCAGGCCGCCGCCAGCAGCCCCTCCGCCCGCAGCGCCCGCTCCACCACCAGGACCTCGGCCCGGTGCGTGGTGTGCCCCTGTCCGGCCGCCGGGTCGCGCCGGGCCGCGTCCACGACGTGCGCCAGGCTCACCGAGGCGCCCCCGGCGCCGCCGCCGAGGATCTCCGCCGCGCGGGCGATGACCGCGGGGCGCTGCGCCCGGCGCAGCGCCCCGGGGCAGCCGGGGTGGTTGCCCCAGGCCCGGCCGCCGACGCCGTGGTAGGTGAAGCCGTGCTCGGTGGTGGAGTCCACGACGGCCAGCGGCCAGCCGAAGACGGAGTGGCCCCAGGCGTAGATGTGCGCCACCGCCTCCACCTGCGCGGCGGTGAGGGCGGTGTCGGGGTGGCCCTCGGTCTCCACCGAGGCGTAGTACGGGTTCCCCGCCCCCTGGGCCCAGGCGTAGTCGGTGCCGGTGTCGCAGTACTGCTCGACGTGGCCGTCGCGGCGCACCCAGAAGTCGCTGCTGGCCTGCGACGCGGGGTTGTCGAACCAGCCGTACGGGCTCCCGGTGTCGTCCTGGACGTGCAGGACGAGGCCGCGGCGCTCGCGGACGCCGTCGGGATGGACGTTGACGACGGGGCGCCACTGCGCTCCGGGCATGCGGACCATGGCTCGGTCCCTTCGCGTGGTGCTCGACGGGGGGAGCCGGGCCCGCGGCCCGGCACACGGAGATCGTTCCCCGCCACGGCCCGCCGACGAGGCGGCGGGCCCGGCGCGCGGAAGCGGTGGTCCGTGCACGGAACGACGCGCGCGCCCCCCGGTCCGTTCGGGGGGAGGCCCGGCCGGCCCGGCGCCGCGGAGGCGCGGACGGGCCGTTCGGGGGGCGCGTCACCGGATCGGGCGCCCTCGACCTGCCGCTCCCCCGGCGCCGGGGTAACAAGGGTGGGAAAGCGCCGGTGCACGCCTTCCGGCGCTCCCCTCCCCGAGGAGGCATCCGCATGGATGCAGCACCTTCGACCCCGCCGGCCCCGGCCCCCGCGGCCTCCGGCGAGGAGGCCCCGATCCACATCCTCTGGATGAACGCGGGCCTGAGCTGCGACGGCGACTCGGTGTCGCTGACGGCGGCGACCCAGCCCAGCATCGAGGAGATCGCGCTGCGCGCCCTGCCCGGGCTGCCGCCGGTCGCCGTCCACTGGCCGCTGATCGACTTCGAGTCCGGCCCGGTGGGGGGCGCGGACACCTTCATCGAGTGGTTCTTCAAGGCCGAGCGCGGTGAGATCGACCCGTTCGTGCTGGTCGTCGAGGGGTCCATCCCCAACGAGGAGATCAAGTCCGAGGGGTACTGGAGCGGCTTCGGCGACGACCCGGAGACCGGGCAGCCCATCACCAGCAGCGCGTGGCTCGACCGCCTGGCGCCCAGGGCGCTGGCCGTGGTCGCCATCGGCACCTGCGCCACCTACGGCGGCATCCACGCCATGGAGGGCAACCCCACCGGAGCCATGGGCGTCCCCGACCACCTGGGCTGGAACTGGAGGTCCCGGGCGGGCATCCCGATCGTCTGCGTGCCGGGCTGCCCGGTCCAGCCGGACAACTTCGCCGAGACGCTCACCTACCTGCTGTACCAGGCCGCCGGGTCCGCCCCGATGATCCCGCTGGACGACAAGCTGCGCCCGACCTGGCTCTTCGGCGCCACCGTCCACGAGGGCTGCGACCGCGGCAGCTACTACGAGCAGGGGCAGTTCGCCGACGCGTACGACTCCCCCACCTGCCTGGTGAAGCTGGGCTGCTGGGGGCCGGTGGTGAAGTGCAACGTGCCCAAGCGCGGCTGGATGGACGGCATCGGCGGGTGCCCCAACGTGGGCGGCATCTGCATCGCCTGCACCATGCCGGGCTTCCCCGACAAGTTCATGCCCTTCATGGACGAGCCGCCCGGGGCCAAGGTCTCCAGCGCCCTGAGCGGCGCGTACGGGGCGGCGGTCCGCCGGCTGCGCGGGATCACGCTCGACACCGTGGACAAGGAGCCCAGGTGGCGGCGGACCGGCCACCGGCTCACCACCGGCTACCGGCCGCCCTGGTGACGCTCCGCCGCACCTGACGGCCCGCCGGTTCGGGACCGGCGGGCCCGCCCCGCCGGCACCACCCCGCCGGCACCGGCCGCCGACGACGCCGACCACCGCCGGCACCGGCCACGCCGCGCCGATCCGCCCGGCGCCGGCCGGCCCGGCACCGACCAGCCCAGTGGAAGCCCGCTCGACGAAGGACGAACAGCAGACATGACTCAGACGACGCGGCAGACGACGCCGCACGCGGGCGCCGACGGCCTCACCGAGATGTCCTGGGACCCCATCACCCGGATCGTGGGCAGCCTCGGCATCCACACGAAGATCGACTTCAAGCAGAAGCGGGTCGCCGAGTGCTGGAGCACCTCGTCGATCTTCCGCGGCTACAGCGTCTTCATGCGCGGCAAGGACCCCCGCGACGCGCACTTCATCACCAGCCGCATCTGCGGCATCTGCGGGGACAACCACGCCACCTGCTCGGTGTACGCGCAGAACATGGCCTACGGGGTGAAGCCGCCGCACCTCGGCGAGTGGATCATCAACCTGGGCGAGTCGGCCGAGTACATGTTCGACCACAACATCTACCAGGAGAACCTGGTGGGGGTCGACTACTGCGAGCGCATGGTCCGGGAGACCAACCCCGGCGTCCTGGAGCTGGCCGAGCGCACCGAGGCCCCACACGCCGCCGAGCACGGGTACCGCACCATCGCGGACGTCATGCGGTCGCTCAATCCCCTGGAGGGCGCGTTCTACCGCGAGGCGCTGCAGGTCAGCCGGTACACGCGGGAGATGTTCTGCCTGATGGAGGGCCGCCACGTGCACCCCTCCACGCTCTACCCCGGCGGCGTCGGCACGGTGGCGTCCGTGCAGCTCTTCACGGACTACCTCAGCCGGCTGATGCGGTACGTGGAGTTCATGAAGCGCGTCGTGCCGCTCCACGACGACCTCTTCGACTTCTTCTACGAGGCGCTGCCCGGCTACGAGGAGGTCGGCCGCCGCCGGATCCTGCTCGGCTGCTGGGGCTCGCTCAACGACCCGGAGCACTGCGACTTCACGTACCGGAACATGTCCGACTGGGGACGGAGGATGTTCGTCACCCCGGGCGTGGTCGTCGACGGGAAGCTCGTCACCAACGACCTCACCGAGATCAACCTCGGCATCCGCATCCTGCTCGGCAGCTCCTACTACCAGGACTGGGAGGGCCAGGAGCTGTTCGTCACCCACGACCCGCTGGGCAACCCGGTCGACCCGCGCCACCCGTGGAACCAGCACACCATCCCCCAGCCGCAGAAGCGCGACTTCGACGGGAAGTACAGCTGGGTGATGTCGCCGCGCTGGTTCGACGGCAAGGACCACCTGGCGCTGGACACCGGCGGCGGCCCCATCGCCCGGCTCTGGTCCACCGCCCTGTCCGGGCTGGTCGACACCGGGTACGTGAAGGCCACCGGCAGCAGCGTCGTCATCAACCTGCCGCGGACCATGACCAAGCCGGAGACGACCTTCGAGTGGAGGATCCCGCGCTGGAGCAACGCCCTGGAGCGCAACCGGGCCCGCACCTACTTCCAGGCGTACGCGGCCGCGATGGCGCTGCACTTCGCCGAGAAGGGGCTGGAGGAGGTCCGGGCGGGCCGCACGCAGACCTGGGAGAGGTTCGAGGTGCCGGACGAGGCCGTCGGCTGCGGCTTCACCGAGGCCGTGCGCGGCGTCCTCTCGCACCACATGGTGATCCGCGACGGGAGGATCGCCAACTACCACCCGTACCCGCCGACGCCGTGGAACGCCAGCGTCCGCGACACCTACGGCACCCCCGGCCCCTACGAGGACGCGGTGCAGAACACGCCGATCTTCGAGGAGAACCCCCCGGAGGACTTCAAGGGCATCGACATCATGCGGGCCGTGCGCAGCTTCGACCCCTGCCTGCCGTGCGGCGTGCACATGTACGTCGGCGGCGGCCGGACCGTGGAGAAGCTCCACGTGCCCACCGGGCTGAGCGGAATGGCCGGATGAGCGCCGCCGAGGCGGCCGGGCGGCGCGTCGAGGAGGCCCTGGACCGGCTCGCCGCGGACGGCGGCCCGGCGGCGGCCGCCGCCGGGGAGGACCTCGTCCGCGCCCTGACCGGGTTCTACGGCGCGGGCCTGGCCCGCGCCGTGGCGCTCCTCTCCGGACCGGACGGCGCCCTGCCGCCCGCGCTGCTCGAGGACGACCTGGTCTCCGCCCTGCTGGTCCTGCACGACCTGCACCCCGAGGACACCGCCGCCCGCGTCGGCCGGGCACTGCGCGCGGCCCGCGCCGCGACGGCGGTCGAGGTCGAGTCGCTGGACGAGGCGGAGGGCGTGCTGCGGCTGGCCCCGCGCGAGGGCGGCGGCTGCGGCTGCCCGAGCACCGCCGAGGCGACCCGGCAGCGGATCGAGGAGGCGCTCGCGTGCTTCGCGCCCGAGGTGGCCGCGGTGGAGCTGCGGCCCGCCGGCCGGCAGCCCGCCCTGCTGCAGATCGGCAGCCGCCCGGCGGGTGCGCCGTGACGGGGCACCGCACCCCCGGCCCCCCGGCCGTCCGGCGGGGCGCGGGGCCGGGCGCCGGGCTGGGCGTGCTGCGCCGCCTCACCGCGCCGCGGCCGTCGGGACCGCCGCGGTGCGAGCTGTGCGGCGGCCGCCTGGCGGAGGACCACCGGCACCTGGCCGACACCGAGCGGCGCGCCCTGGCGTGCGCCTGCACGGCCTGCGCGCTGCTCTTCGACCGGCCGGGGGCCGGGGGCGGCCGGTTCCGCACCGTGCCCGACCGCCGGCTCGCCGACCCAGGAATCCGGCTCGACGCGGCCGCCTGGGAGGCGCTGGGCGTCCCGGTCGCGGTGGCGTTCTTCTTCCGCAACTCCGCGCTGGGCCGTCTGGTGGCCTGTTATCCCAGCCCCGCCGGGGCCACCGAGGGCGAGCCGGACCCGGAGGCGTGGGAGGCCGTCCTCGGCTCCTCGCCGCTGGCCGGGCTGCTCCAGCCCGACGTGGAGGCGCTGCTGGTCCGCCGCACCGGCGACCGCGGCGACTGCTACCTGGTGCCGGTCGACGACGCGTACGGGCTGGTGGGCCGGATGCGCCTGCACTGGCGGGGCTTCGACGGCGGCGCCGAGGCCCGCGCGGAGCTCGACGCGTACTTCGGCCGGCTGGCGGAGCGCGCCGTCGCCGTGACGCGGCAGGACGGGGCGGCACGGGAGGACGGGGCGGCAGGGCGGAACGGGGCGGCACGGGAGAGCGCCCCGGCGGGGCGGGAGGGCGGGCGGCCGTGACCGCACTGGACTTCGCCTGCACCGGCGTGCACGCCGACCGGTACGCGGCCGGGCCCACCCTGGTCTTCCGGCTGCGCGTCACCGCCACCGGCGGGGAGCGGGTGCACGCCCTCGCCCTGCGCTGCCAGATCCGCATCGAACCGGCCCGCCGCCGCTACTCCCCCGCCGAGGCCGACCGGCTGCACGACCTGTTCGGCGGCCGGGAGCGGTGGGGCGAGACCCTGCGGCCGCTGCACTTCGCGCAGGTGTCGGTGGTGGTGCCAGGGTTCACCGGCGAGACCGAGGTGGACCTGCCGGTGCCCTGCACGTACGACATGGACGTGGCGTCCGCCCGGTACTTCGCCGCCCTGGAGGACGGCGAGGCGCCGCTGCTGCTCCTCTTCTCCGGCACGGCCTTCAGCGGTCCCGGGGGCTTCCGGGTGCACCCCGTGCCGTGGGACCGGGAGGCGGTCTGCCGGATGCCGTCCGGGGTGTGGCGCGAGGCCGTCGACCTGCACTTCCCCGACTGCGGCTGGATCCGGCTCCCCCGGGCCGCCCTGGACGCCCTGCTCGCCTACCGCTCCCGGCGGGCCCTCCCGTCCTGGGAGGCCGCCGTCGGGGCCCTGCTCGACGCGGCCGACGGGCCGGACCGGCCCGCCGCCGCACCCGCGGCGGCACCGGCGACCGCATCGGCCGCACCGCCCGCCGCACCGCCCGCCACCGCCACCGTCGCCGCAGCCGCCGAGGGGACCGCACCGTGACCACCGCCGACCTGCCGCCCGCCGGGCCCGGAGCCGGCGCCGTGACCGCGCCGGGCCGGACCGGGGCCCCCGCTCCCTGCTTCGCCGCCGCCCGCGCGGTGGCCGACGCCGTGCTCCTGGAGGGCTACGTCCTCTATCCCTACCGCGCCTCGGCGGCGAAGAACCGGCTGCGCTGGCAGTTCGGGGTGCTCGTCCCCCCGGCCTGGGCCGGGGGCACGGACTCGGGCGAGCACTCCGCGCTGCGCACCGAGGTCCTCGCGGAGCCGCGGCGCGGCGCGGTCCTCCACGCCGAGCTGCGGTTCCTGCACGCCCGGCGCCGCACCGTCCAGCGGGCGCTGCCCGGCGGCGGCTTCGAGGACACGGACGCGCTGGAGCTGCCGGACCGGGTGCTGGTGCCCTGGGACGAGGGCGTGGAGGAGCGGGTCGAGGTGCGGGTGGACGTCGCCGGGCTCTGCGAGGAGGGCGCCGTCCTGCCGTTCCGCCGGGAGGCCGGCGAGGAGGCGGAGACCGTCCGGGACGCCTCCGGCGCCGTGGCCGGGCGGCTGCTGCGGCGGCGCGAGCGCGTGGACGGCGTGCTGCGGCTGGGCGCGGTGGAGGTGCCCGGCCCCTGCCGGGTGCTCCGGGTCACCGCGTCGGTGGAGAACACCTCCGACTGGACCGGTGACGGGGACGGCGTGGACCGCGGCGGGTACGGCCGCGGGTACGGCGGCGCGGAGGACGGGGGCCGGAACACCGCGGACGGCGGCCGGGAGGAGGCGCTGACCCGCTCCCTGGTCTCCGCCCACCTGGTGCTGGGCCTGACGGCGGGCTCCTTCGTCTCGCCGACGGACCCCCCGGAGTGGGCGCGGGCGGCCGTCGCCGAGTGCCGCAACGAGCACGCCTGGCCGGTCCTGGCGGGCACCGGGGGCACCGCCGACGTGGTGCTGGCCTCCCCCATCGTCCTGGAGGACCACCCGCGGATCGCCCCGGAGAGCCCCGGGGCGCTGTACGACGCGACCGAGATCGACGAGATCCTGGCGCTGCGCACCGCCGCCCTCACCGAGCAGGAGAAGCGGGAGGCGCGCGGCACCGACGACCGGGCGGCGGCCGCCGTCGACCTGGCCGACTCGCTGCCGCCCGAGGTGCTGGACCGGCTGCACGGCGCGGTGCGGGCGCTGCGGGAGGCCACCGGGCCCCGGCAGCCGTCGCCGCCCGCGCCGGACGGCCCCCCGGGTGCCCCCGGGCCCCCGCCCGGCGTGCCGTGGTGGGACCCGGCGGCCGACCGCTCCGTGGACCCGTCCCGCGACCGGGTGCTGGTCGACGGCGTGGCGGTGGCCGCGGGCAGCCGCGTGGTGATCCGCCCCGGGCGGCGGCGCACCGACGCCCAGGACCTCTTCCTGCACGGCCGGGGCGCCCTGGTCGAGGCCGTGGTGCACGACGTGGACGGCGGCGTGCACCTGGCGGTCACGGTCGACGGCGACCCGGGGGCGGAGCTCCGCCGCATGCAGGGCCGCTTCCTGTACTTCCGGCCCGACGAGGTGGCCCCCCTGGAGGACGCGTGAGCACCGACGGCACCGGCGCGGCCGGGGAGGTCCTGGTCGCGGGCATCGGCAACGTCTTCCTCGGCGACGACGGCTTCGGCGTGGAGGTGGTCCGGCGGCTGGCCGCGCAGCGGCTGCCGGAGGGCGTCGAGGTCGTCGACACCGGGGTGCGCGGCGTCCACCTGGCGTACCGGCTGCTCGACGGCTGCCGGACGGCGGTCCTGGTGGACGCCCTCGCGCGGGGCGGCCCCCCGGGCACCCTCCGCCTCGTCGACGCCTCCGCCGAGGGCGCGGCCGGGCCCCCGGGCGCGGTCCTGGACGGCCACCGGATGACCCCGGACGCCGTCCTGTCGCTGCTGGACACCCTCAGCGCGGGCACCGGCTGCGGCAGGCCGCGCCGGGTGCTCGTCGTGGGGTGCGAACCCGCCTGCCTGGAGGAGGGCATCGGCCTGAGCGCACCCGTCGCCGCGGCCGTGGACGAGGCCGTCCGCCTCGTCCTGCGGGTCGTGCGGGACGAGCTGCGCCGGCCGGCGCCCGCCGCCGGCTGACGGCCCGCGGGCGGCCGGACCGCGGTCCGGCCGCGGCGGGACACCACCGGACGGGACCTCCGTACCGGACGAGACCGAGGAGCAGAGCACCATGCGGAAGCCCACCGTCGCCGTGGCCGCCCTGGCGGCCGTCGCCGCCGTCGCGGCCGTCGTCGCCGTCAACCTGCCGGACCTGAGGCGCTACCTGAGGATGCGTGCGATGTGAGCCGCCGCCCCGGGCCCGAACGGCGGACGCCGCCGCCCGGCGGCGGCGTGGCGGGACGGGCCCCCCGCGGGTCCGGCCTGTAATGGACCGGTCGGGCCGCCCACCGCAGAGAGGCCGATCCCCCGTGCACGAGATGTCGATCGCGCTGGCCGTGGTGGGGCAGGTCGAGGAGGCGGCGCGGGCCGGGGGGCCGGAGGCGGACGGCCGCGCCGTGGAGCGCGTGCACCTGCGGGTCGGCGAACTCGCCGGGGTGGTCCCCGACTCCCTGCACTTCTGCTTCTCGCTCGCCTGCGAGGGCACCGTCCTGGAGGGCGCCGAGCTGCGCACCGAGGCCGTGCCCGGCCGGGCCCGCTGCGGCCCCTGCGGCGGGGAGTGGGACACCGGCATGCCGCCGCGGCTCGGCTGCCCGCGGTGCGGCGGCGGCGCAGCGGAGCTGCTGTCCGGGCGGGAGCTGCAGATCGCCGCCGTGCACTGGGCCGACCGCCCGGCCCGTCCCACCGTCCCCGAGGAGGGCTGATCCCCCGTGTGCCGTGTCGCCGAACTCCAGCAGGCCGTGCTCGCCGAGAACGACCGCGGCGCGCAGCGGCTGCGCGCCGCCCTGGCCGCGCGCGGGACCGCCGTCGTCAACCTGCTCTCCAGTCCCGGCAGCGGCAAGACGGCGCTGCTGGAGGCCGAGCTGACCCGCGCGCGCGAGCGCGGGGTGCCGGTCGCGGCCCTCACCGCGGACCTGGCCACGGAGAACGACGCGCGGCGGCTGGCGCGGTCCGGCGCGCCCGTGAAGCAGGTGCTCACCGACGGGCTGTGCCACCTGGAGGCGGGCATGCTCGGCCGCCACCTGGACGGGTGGCTGCCGGACGGCGTGCGGCTGCTGTTCGTGGAGAACGTCGGCAACCTGGTCTGCCCGGCCTCCTACGACCTGGGCGAGTCGCTGCGGGTGGTCCTGGCGTCGGTGACCGAGGGCGAGGACAAGCCGCTGAAGTACCCGACGGCGTTCGGGCTCGCCCAGCTGGTGGTGGTCACCAAGGCGGACCTCGCCGGTCCGGCCGGCTTCGACCGGGAGGCGTTCCTGGCGGCGGTGCAGCAGGTCAACCCGGGGGTGGAGGTGGTGTTCACCTCCGTACGACGCGGCGAGGGGGTCGGGCTGCTGCTGGACCGGGCGGTCGCGGTGCAGCGGGGCGTCCCGGCGCACCGGCCGGTGATGGCCCGCCTGGCGGTGGGCGGGGCGCACGGGCACGGGACCGGCCACGGGCACGGCGGCGACCACGAACACGGCCACGACCGCGGGCGCGGGCACGACCAGGGCGACCACCACGGCTCCGCCGTCCGCGACGACCCCGCCCGCACCCGGCCGTGACGGGGGCCGGGGGAGCCGCCCCCGCCGTCGCACCCGCCGCGGCCGAGCGGCGGCGGGTGACCGTGCGCGGGGTGGTGCAGGGTGTCGGCTTCCGGCCGTTCGCACACGCGCTGGCCGTCGGACTGGGACTGTCGGGCCACGTCGCCAACACCGCCGAGGGCGTCGTCGCCGAGGTGGAGGGCCCGCCGGAGGCCGTCGCCGCCTTCTGCGCCCGGATCGGCGCGGAGGCGCCGCCGCTGGCCGCCGTGGAGTCCGTCGTCCACGAGGAGCTGCCCCCGACGGGCGCCGCCGGCTTCGCCGTCGCCGCCTCCCGCGGCGGGGGCGCCGCCCGCACCCTCGTCCCGGCCGACACGGCCGTCTGCGACGCCTGCCTGGCCGAGGTGCGCGATCCGGCGGACCGGCGCCACCGGCACCCCTTCGCCGTCTGCACGCACTGCGGGCCCCGCTTCACCGTCGTCACCGGCCTGCCGTACGACCGGGCGGCGACGACCATGGCCGGCTTCCCGATGTGCCCGCGCTGCGCGCACGAGTACCGCGACCCGTCCGACCGCCGCTTCCACGCGCAGCCGGTCGCCTGCCCCGACTGCGGCCCCCGGCTGCGGCTGGTGGGCCCGGGCGCGGTGCCCGGGGCGGACCCGGTGGCGCAGGCCCGGCGCCTGCTGGCGCGGGGCGCGGTGGTGGCGGTCAAGGGCGTGGGCGGCTACCACCTGGCCTGCGACGCCGGCGACGGGGCGGCCGTGGCCCTGCTGCGCCGCCGCAAGGCGCGCGGGGACAAGCCGTTCGCCCTGATGGCCCGTGACCTGGCCGACGTGGAGCGGCTGGTCCGCGTCGGACCCGCCGAGCGCGCCCTGCTGAGCGGCGCCGCCCGCCCGATCGTGCTGCTGCGCCGCCGCACCGGCGCCGCCCTCCCCGCCGACGCGCCCCCGGTGGCGGACGCCGTCGCGCCCGGCAGCGCCGACCTGGGGGTGGTGCTGCCGTACACGCCGCTGCACCACCTGCTGCTGGGCCTGCCCGGCGACCCGCCCGGCCCCCGGCTGCTCGTCATGACGAGCGGCAACCGCGCCGGGGAGCCCATCGCCACCGGCGACGACGAGGCGCTGGAGCGGCTGGCGGGGATCGCCGACGCCTGGCTGGTCCACGACCGGCCGATCGCGGTGCCCTGCGACGACTCGGTGGTGCGGGTGGTGGACGGCGAGGCGCTACCGGTGCGCCGCTCGCGCGGGTACGCGCCGCTGCCGGTGGCGCTGCCGGTACCGGTGGCGCCCGCACTCGCGGTGGGCGGGGACCTGAAGAACGCGTTCTGCCTCGGCGAGGGGCGCCGCGCCTGGCTGTCGGCGCACGTCGGCGACATGGACGGCCTGGCGGCCCTGACCGCCTTCGGTGCCGCCGAGCGGCACCTGGAGGCCCTGACCGGCGTCTCCCCCGGCCTGCTGGCCGCCGACCGGCACCCCGGCTACCGCTCGGCGCGTTGGGCGCGCGAGCGGGCGGCGGGCCGGCCGCTGCGGCTGGTGCAGCACCACCACGCGCACGTCGCGGCCTGCATGGCGGAGAACGGCCTGGACGGCGCCCGCCCGGTGATCGGCGTCGCCTTCGACGGCACCGGCCACGGCGACGACGGCGCGGTGTGGGGCGGCGAGTTCCTGCTGGCCGACTACGTGGGCTTCCGGCGGTTCGCGCACCTGGCGTACGTGCCGCTGCCGGGCGGCGACGCGGCGGTGCGCCGCCCGTACCGGATGGCGCTGGCTCACCTGCGGGCGGCGGGCCTGCCCTGGGCGGCCGACCTGCCGTGCACCGCCGCCTGCCCGGAGGAGGAGCGGCCGGTGCTGGCGCGGCAGCTGGAGCGCGGCACCGGCTGCGTGCCGACCTCCAGCATGGGCCGCCTCTTCGACGCGGTCTCCTCGCTGGCCGGGGTGTGCCACCGGGCCGGGTACGAGGCGCAGGCCGCCCTGGAGCTGGAGGCCGCCGCGGCGGCCTGGGGCGGCCCGGCCGGGCCGGGGTACCGCTTCGCGCTGCGGGCGCCGGGCCCGGGGCGGCCGCTGGCCGCGGACCCGGCGCCCGTGCTGGCGGCCGCCGTCTCCGACCTGCGGCGCGGCGCGCCGGCGGGGGTGGTCGCGGTGCGCTTCCACGCCGCCGTGGCGGGCCTGGTCCGGCGGGTCTGCGCCGAGGCCCGCGCCCGGCACGGGCTGGACACGGTGGCGCTGAGCGGGGGTGTCCTCGCCAACGCGCTGCTGGCCGCCGACTGCGCGCGGGGCCTGCGCCGCGACGGTTTCACGGTGCTGCGGCACCGCCTGGTCCCGCCGGGCGACGGGGGGCTGGCCCTGGGCCAGCTGGTCGTCGCCGCGCGCACGGCCTGACCGGCCGGGGCCCCGGGTCTCCCGGGGGCCCCGGACGGCCGGGCGGCCCGGCGCCCGACGACGGGACGACAGCGACAGCGACACCACGACGCGACACGACACGGCGACGGAACGACCGGACGCCCCGGCGGACGAGAGGAGACAGCCCGATGTGCCTGGCGGTACCCGGCAGAGTGCTGGAGATCGAGGAGCGGGACGGCGTGCGGATGGCGTCCGTCGACTTCGGCGGTGTGGTGAAGGACGTCTGCCTGGAGTACCTGCCGGACCTGCGGGTCGGCGAGTACGCCATCGTGCACGTCGGCTTCGCGCTGCAGCGGCTGGACGAGGAGTCGGCGCGGCAGACGCTCGCCCTCTTCGAGGGCCTCGGGCTGCTGGAGGAGGAGTTCGGCGACGCCTGGGAGCAGGCCGCGCGCGAGCACGAGGGGGAGGCACAGGCGTGAGGTACGTCGAGGAGTTCCAGGACCCGGCGGCGGCCCGGCGCCTGCTGGAGGACATCAGGGCGGCGGTGACCCGGCCGTGGGCGCTGATGGAGGTGTGCGGCGGGCAGACCCACTCGATCATCCGGCACGGCATCGACCAGCTGCTGCCGGAGGAGGTCGAGCTGATCCACGGCCCCGGCTGCCCGGTGTGCGTGACGCCGCTGGAGGTCATCGACAAGGCGCTGGAGATCGCCTCCCGGCCGGGGGTGTTCTTCTGCTCCTTCGGCGACATGCTGCGGGTGCCGGGGACCGGGCGCGACCTGTTCCGGGTGCGCGGCGAGGGGGGCGACGTCCGCGTCGTGTACTCGCCGCTGGACGCGCTGCGGATCGCGCGGCGGAACCCGGACCGCGAGGTGGTCTTCTTCGGCATCGGCTTCGAGACCACCGCGCCGCCCAACGCCATGGCGGTGCTCCAGGCCCACCGGCTCGGCGTCCGCAACTTCAGCATGCTGGTCTCGCACGTGCGGGTGCCGCCCGCCATCGAGGCGGTCATGCGCTCCCCCTCCTGCCGGGTGCAGGCGTTCCTCGCGGCCGGGCACGTGTGCAGCGTCATGGGGGTGGCGGAGTACCCGCCGCTGGCGGAGCGGTACCGGGTTCCGGTCGTGGTCACGGGCTTCGAACCGCTGGACATCCTGGAGGGCGTCCGGCGGGCCGTGCGGCAGCTGGAGCGCGGGGAGCACACCGTCGACAACGCCTACGCCCGCGCGGTGCGGCCCGAGGGCAACCCGGCGGCGCGGGCCGTGCTCGCCGACGTCTTCGAGGTCGTCGACCGGGCGTGGCGCGGCATCGGCACCATCCCGGACAGCGGCTGGCGGCTCTCGGAGCGGTACCGGGCGTACGACGCCGAGGCGCGCTTCGCCGTGGAGGGCATCGCCACCCGCGAGCCGGCGGAGTGCCGCAGCGGCGAGGTGCTGCAGGGCCTGATCAAGCCGCACGAGTGCGAGGCGTTCGGCACCGCGTGCACCCCGCGCACCCCGCTGGGCGCCACGATGGTCTCCAGCGAGGGCGCCTGCGCGGCGTACCACCTGTACCGGCGCCTGGGCGGGCCGGCGGCCCGGTCCGCCGCGTCCTCCCACGCCGCACCTCCCCCCGGCACACCGTCCCCCGCCGCACCGTCCCCCGTCACGCCGTCCGTGGAGGCGAGCCCCGTTGTCTGACACCGAGACCGCCCCCGCCGCCCCCGCGGGGGCCGGAGCGCCCGACGTCTCCGGCTGGACCTGCCCGGCGCCGCTGCGCGACCACCCCCGCGTCGTGATGGGCCACGGCGGCGGCGGGGCGCTCTCCGCCGAGCTGGTGCGGCACGTCTTCGCCCCCGCCTACGGCAACGGGACGCTCGCCGCCCTGGCCGACTCGGCGGTGCTCGACCTGGGCGGGGCCCGGCTGGCGTTCTCCACCGACACCTTCGTGGTGCGGCCGCTCTTCTTCCCCGGCGGCTCCATCGGCGACCTGGCCGTCAACGGCACCGTCAACGACCTGGCCATGAGCGGCGCCCGCCCCGCGTACCTGTCCTGCGCCTTCGTCCTGGAGGAAGGGGTCGAGACAGCGGTGGTGGCGCGGGTCGCCGAGGCGGTCGGCGCCGCCGCCCGCACGGCGGGCGTGCAGGTCGCCACCGGGGACACCAAGGTGGTCGAGGCCGGGCACGGCGACGGCGTGTACCTGTGCACGTCCGGGATCGGGCTGGTCCCGGACGGCGTGGACATCCGCCCGCAGCGGGCGGTCCCCGGCGACGTGGTGATCGTCAGCGGCCCGGTGGGCCTGCACGGGGTGGCGGTGCTGAGCGTGCGGGAGGGCCTGGAGTTCGGGGTGGAGGTGGAGAGCGACTGCGCCGCCCTCGGCGGACTGGTGGAGGCCATGCTCGCCGCCACCCGGGACCTGCACGTGCTGCGCGACCCGACCCGCGGCGGCCTGGCGGCCGCGCTGTGCGAGATCGCGGCGGCGGCGGGCGTCGGCGTGGTGGTGCAGGAGCGCAGCGTGCCGGTGCCGCCGGAGGTGGCCAACGCCTGCGGGATGCTGGGCCTGGACCCCTGGTACGTCGCCAACGAGGGGCGGCTGGTGGCGTTCGTGCCCCGGGCGGAGGCCGACGCGGTGCTGGCGGCGATGCGGGCGCACCCGCTGGGCGCGGGCGCGGCGGTGGTCGGCGAGTGCACGGCGGACCACCCGGGCATGGTGGTGGCCCGGACCGGGCTCGGCGGCACGCGGGTGGTGGACCTGCCGCTGGGCGAGCAGCTGCCGCGGATCTGCTGAGGGACGGCCCCGGACCCCGCCGGCGCGCCCGGCGGGGTCCCGCCGTCCGCGCACACCGCGGGGACGGATCGTGGAGATTCGGGGTCGGGCCGGACTAGACCAGCATGATCTTGCCTGCCTACCCTGGTGGGACGGTCCCAACCATTCCCTGGGGTAAGTCACATGACCACTGCTCAGCAGGCTCCCGACATCCTCTCCCCCGCTTTCGCGGCCGACCCCTACGCGGCCTACCGCATCATGCGGGACGAGTTCCCCCTGATCTGGCACGAGCCCATGCAGAGCTGGATCGTCTCGCGGTACGAGGACGTCGAGCGCGCGTTCAAGGACAAGGAGTCCGCCTGGACGACGGACAACTACGGCTGGCAGCTGGAGCCGGTGCACGGCCGCACGATCCTGCAGCTCAGCGGCCGGGAGCACTCCGTGCGCCGTGCCCTGGTGGCCCCCGCCTTCCGCGGCAGCGCCCTGCAGGAGAAGTTCCTCCCGGTCATCGAGGGCAACTCCCGCGACCTCATCGACCGCTTCCGCGACACCGGCGAGGCGGACCTGGTCACCGACTACGCCACCCACTTCCCGGTGAACGTCATCGCCGACATGCTGGGCCTGGACAAGGGCGACCACGCCAGGTTCCACGGCTGGTACACCTCGGTCATCGCCTTCCTCGGCAACCTCAGCCAGGACCCGGAGGTGACGGCGTCCGGCCTGCGGACCCGCGAGGAGTTCGCCGAGTACATGCTGCCGATCATCCAGGAGCGCCGGGAGAACCCCGGTGACGACCTGCTCTCCTCGCTGTGCGCGGCGGAGGTCGACGGCACCCGGATGAGCGACGAGGACGTCAAGGCGTTCTGCAGCCTGCTGCTGGCGGCGGGCGGCGAGACCACCGACAAGGCGATCGCCTCGATCTTCGCGAACCTGCTCCAGCACCCCGAGCAGCTGGCCGCCGTGCAGAAGGACCGCAGCCTGATCGCGCGGGCGTTCGCCGAGACGCTGCGCTACACCCCGCCGGTGCACATGATCATGCGCCAGGTGTCGGCGGACGTCGAGGTCAGCGGCGGCACCATACCCGCGGGCTCCACCGTGACCTGCCTGATCGGCGCGGCCAACCGGGACGACCGCCGCTACGCGGACCCGGACAGCTTCGACATCTTCCGCGAGGACCTGACGGCGACCAACGCGTTCTCCGCGGCCGCCGACCACCTGGCCTTCGCCCTGGGCCGGCACTTCTGCGTGGGCGCGCTCCTCGCGAAGGCGGAGGTCGAGGTCGGCGTCGACCAGCTGCTCGACGCCATGCCCGACATCCGCCTCGCGGACGGCTTCACCCCCGTGGAGACCGGCGTCTTCACCCGCGGGCCCCAGTCGGTGCCCGTGCGCTTCACGCCCGTCGGCCGGACCGGCGCGGCCGGCGCCGCGCAGTAGCGGGCGGGCCGCCCGGGGCCGGGGCCACCGGCCCCGGGCGGCCGGCGCGGGCACGGCGGCCGCCCGGGGGGTGTCGGCGCTTCGGGTTCCGGCGCACGCGGGGCCGGGGCACGCAGTGCCGGGGCGTCCGGTGCCGGTGCGCCGGGTGTCAGTGCGTCCGGGCGGCCGGCGCGGGGGAGAACTCCACCGGCAGGGCGGCCAGTCCGCGCATCCACACCGACGGACGCCACACCAGCTCGTCCGCGTCGACCGCCACGACCACGTCGGGCAGGCGGTCCAGCAGCACCTCGACGGCGGCCTTGGCCATCACCTCGGCCAGCTCGGGCGCCGGGTAGGGGCACTGGTGCTCGCCGTGGCTGAACGACAGGTGCGCCTGGTTGCCGGCCGCGCCCGCGGCGGCGTCCGGGCGCACCTGCGGGTCGGTGTTGGCGGCGGCCAGGCCCAGGATCAGCAGGTCGCCCTGGCGGATGCGGCGGCCGCCGAGCTCGGTGTCGCGGGCGGCCCAGCGGCCGATGAAGTTCTGCGTGGGCGTGTCCTCCCACAGCACCTCGTTGAGGGCCTGGCCGACGCTGCGGCGGCCGCCGGACAGGCTCACCGCGAACCGCTCGTCGGTGAGCATCAGCCGCAGGGTGTTGCCGATCCAGTTGCCGGTGGGCTGCTGGGCGGCGGCGATCACCGAGATGAGGTCCTGGACGATCTGCTCGTCCGTCAGGCCCGCCGGGTGGAGGACCAGCCGGGACGGGATGTCCGCGCCGGGCCGCTCGCGCTTCTCCTCCACCAGGAGCTGGATGCGCTCCTGGACGCGCCCGTACGCCGCCACCGGGTCGTCGTCCGGCCCCGCGTCGAGCGAGGCCGCCAGGTCGCGCACCAGGGCGTCGGTCTCCCCGCCGGGCAGGCCGCACATCCGGACGACGGCGAGCAGCGGCAGCTGGTGGGCGTACTCGGCCATCAGGTCGGCGTGGCCGCGCCCGGAGAAGGCGTCGATCAGCTCGTCGGCGATCTGCTCGCAGGTCGCCTGCAGCTCGAACTGGTCGACGCCGAAGAGGGCGTCGCTGATCGCGCCGGAGCGGCGCCGGTGCTCGGCGCCCTCGGTGAACAGCACCGACGGCTGGTAGCCGACGTACGGCAGCAGCGGCCAGTCCTCCGGGATGACGTCCCACGCGTGCCAGCGCCGCGAGTCGCGGGCGAACAGCTCGTCGTTGCTGGTGACGTAGTGCACCTCGCGGTAGCCGAGCACCAGCCAGGCGGGCACCCCGCCGTCCAGCTCGACCGGCGCCACCGCGCCGTGGCGGCGCCGCAGGTCCCGGTACAGGTCGGCGGGCGCCTGCTGGAACTGCAGCCCGCTCAGCACCACGGCGCCGTCGTGGGCCGGGCAGCCCGCGGGGGCGGCCGGGGCGCCGGCGGGGGTGAGGCTGTCGGTCATCGGGTCATCTCCCGGACGGAGGACAGGGCGTAGAGGTGGTTCACGAGGGCGATCAGCACCGCCTTGCTGGACTCCCGGTCACGGGCGTCGCAGTCGACCAGCGGGATGTCGTCGGAGAGCGACAGCGCGTCCCGCACCTGCTCCAGCGAGTGCGTGGGGTCGCCGAAGTTGTTGCGGGCCACGATGAAGGGCGTGCCGTGGTGCTCCAGCCGGTCGATGGCGTACCAGGAGTCCTCCAGCCGGCGGGTGTCGACGAGGACGACGGCCCCCAGCGTGCCCGCGAACAGCCGGTCCCAGAGGAACCAGAACCGCTCCTGGCCGGGGGCGCCGAACAGGTAGAGGACCATCTGCTCGTTGAGGCTGATCCGGCCGAAGTCGAACGCGACGGTGGTGGTGGTCTTGGACCGGACCCCCGCCGTCTCGTCGATGCCGAGGCCGGCCTGCGTCATGGTCTCCTCGGTGTTCAGCGGGCGGATCTCGCTGATCGACCGGACCATGGTGGTCTTGCCCACGCCGAAGCCGCCGGCTATGACGATCTTGAGAGCGTTGTCCGCGGTGGCCGGCAGCGGGACGCGGGCGGCGCGCTCAGAGGTTCTGGAGTCCAACGAGCACCTGCTTCAGGAGTTCGGGGTCGGGCAGGTCCGCCCGGGAGTGGGCCGCCCTCGGATGGCGGGCGCTGACACGGCCCGTGTCGTGGAGGTCGGCGAGCAGGATCTTCACGATGCCCACGGGCAGGCCGAGCTCCGCGGCGACCTCGACGACCGCCGTGGGCCGCCGGCACAGGGTGAGGATCCGGACGTGCTCGGACTGCATGCCCGCGGACGGCTCGGACTCGCTCACGATGAGCGTGACCAGGTCGAAGGCGCTGTCGTCGGCCCGGCTCCGCCCGCCGGTGACGGTGTAGAGCCGGTCCGGGTCCTCGCTGTGGACGGGTCGTCGGGTCATGGCGTCCCGCTCGACGCGTCCGGCATGCGCGGCGGCGCGCTCAGGTGCTCGCCGAGCTGCTCCACCAGCTCGTCCATGTTGTGGCCGATGATCCCCGGGTCGGCGTCCTCGGCGGCGACCAGGGCGAGGTGCGCGCCCTCGCCGGCCTCCACGATGAACAGCAGGCCGCCGTGGAACTCGGTCATCGACTGGCGGACGCCGCCGGTGCCGTCGCCGAACTCGATCGACGCACCGTGCGACAGGCTCTGGATGCCCGAGGCGATCGCCGCCAGCTGGTCGGCCTGGTCGGTCGACAGGCCGGGCGACCAGCAGAGCTTGAGGCCGTCTCTCGACAGCACGAGGGCGTGCCGGGTGCCCGGAGTCTTCTCCAGGAGGTTCTGCAGCAACCAGTCGAGGTCGCGGTCAGTGGTCTGCATGGGTGTCACGGGGCCGGGCCCGGCGGACGTGCCGCCGGGCGGGTCCGACCCCCGCCTCCAATCTGTTGTCCGGTGCCGGTCCCGTCCCGGAGGGTCCCCGGGTTCCTCCGGGGCGGGCCGGCGGGCGTCGAAGGGCGTCACGTCCGCGGGCGCCAGGCCCCGGGACGCCCGGAGGGAAGTCCGCTCGGGAAGGAAGGGTCACTCCCGGCCGGCGGGGCCGCCGTCGCGGGGTCCGCCGTGGGAGCCGGTGTCGTCGAAGCCGGTGTCGTCGAAGCCGGTGGGGTCGAAGCCGGTGGCGCGGACCCCGGCGTCGCGGGAGCCGAAGGTGTGCGGGCCCGTGCCGCCGGGGCCGAGGGCGTGGGAACCGGTGTCCTCGGAGCCGCCGCCCCTGACGGCCTGGCGGAAGGCGCGGAAGCGCTCGCCCGCTCCCGGGCGCGGCTGCTGCCGGACGGGCTCGGACGGCCGCTCGTGGCGGGACGCGGCCGCGAGGGTCTGCCCCCGGGGCCGCTTGGGCAGGCCGTGCACCTCCGCCTCCGCGCCCTCGACGCCGCGGGCGGCGGCCGGGGCGGGCGCGACGGGAGCGGAGTCGGCCGGGGCGGGGACGGCCGGGGCCGTCCGGGGCATCGGGGGCGCCTGGGGGGCCGGGGCCGTCCGGGACGCCTGCGGGGCCCGGGGGGTCCGCTCGGCACGCGGCTCGCCCGTGGCGGGCCGCGGCAGCACGGCGCGGGCGGCGGCCGGGGCGGGCACGGCCGCGGGGGCGGCGCCCTGGTCCTGCCGCTGCTGGGTCACCAGCTCGCGCGGGATGAGGACCACCGCGCCGGTGCCGCCGCGGGAGGAGGGCCGGAAGGACACCGTCAGCCGGTGCTTGCGCGCCAGGCAGCCCACCACGGCCAGGCCCAGCCGGGTGCTCGACATCGTGGTGAAGTCCAGCGGCTCGGTCGCGGAGACGGCCCGCTGGGCCCGGCCCAGCTTCTCGGGGTTCATCACCAGGCCGCCGTCCTCGATGGTGACGACCACGCCCGCCGCGACCTCCTCGACGTAGACGTGCACCTCCTCCGTCGGCGCGGAGAAGCTGGTGGCGTTGTCCATCAGCTCGGCCAGGGCGTGCATGACGCCCTCGGCGGCGTAGCCCGCCACCGCGGCGGAGCAGGTGGAGTGCAGGCGCACCCGCTGGTAGGCGCTGATCCGGCCCATGGCCCCGCGCAGGATGCTCTCCATGACGATGGGCTTGGTCCAGCGGCGGCCCGAGCGCGCGCCCGTCAGCACCGCGATGCTGTCCGCCAGGCGGCCGGCCTGCGCCGTGGCGTGGTCCAGCTTCATGAGGTCCCCCATGACCTCCTCGCCGTGGCGCTCCTCCATCCGGCGCAGGTCGGCGAGCATGCTCGTGGCCAGGGCCTGGACGCGGCCGGCGGCGTTGGCGCACGCCGACATGGCGGCCGCGCGGGACCGCTCGCTCACGGAGAGCTCGTGGGCCACCACCTCCAGGACGCGGCGGTGGGCGGTGTCGGCGGGCAGGTGCAGCTCGGCCAGCGCCGTCCCGGCGGAGGCGCCGTCCCGGACCCGCTTGACCAGGGACGGCAGCAGGTCGTCGGCCAGCACGGCGGCGTGGGCGTCCAGCTGGGCCGTGTGCGAGCGCAGCCGCGCCGTCTCCGCGTCGAGGTGGGCCAGGCGGTCGCGGAGCCGGAAGGCGTCGGACTGCGTCTGCGCCAGCTCGGCGCGGGACCGGGCCGCCTCCTCCTCCGCGGTCCGGGCGCGCAGCCTCAGCTCCTGCGCGGACTGCGCCGCACGGGCGGCGGCGGTGGCGGCGGCGGTCAGCAGGACCGCCGCGACGGCGGCGGTCACGGCGACGGCGGCCCTGGCCGCGTCGGCGGCGGCGAGGGCCGCACACAGGACGGCGACGCCGGTGACGGCCGCCGCCAGGAGCAGCACGGGCAGCACCCGCCGCACGGGCGGACGGGCCCCCGGCCGACGGGTGGCGAGGGAGGATGGCATCAGGAGGTCCTCGTCGGGGGAGGGTGCGGCAGCGGGCTGGTCGCGCGGGGGTTCCTGCTGCCGGGTCTTCGCGGCTGGACACGTCACAGACCACGCCGATTGACGTAGTGTCAGACCGCGCGCGGGCATGAACATGTTACCCATGTGGCGGAGCACCAGGTCCAGCGGAGGTTTGCGAACTCCCCGCCGATGTCCGGCAATTCACCACACTCCGCCCCGCCCCGCGGGCACTTCGGGGCAGTCCTGGTGCCCCGTCGGCCCTTCCTCCGGCGGTTCGCGCGGTGCGGCCGGGCCGTCGGGGCGCGGGCCGGGACGGGCGGACGGGGGTCAGCCGGCCGGCCGGTGGACCGACCAGTGCCCGGAGGCGTGGCGGCCCAGGGTCAGCCCGAGGTCGGCGTCCGCGGACGTCCGGTGCTCCTGGCGGACGCGGAGCCGCCAGGAGCGGGAGGCCCCGGGGTCCGCGCCGGCCGCGGACGCCGGGACCGCGAAGGTGAGCACCGCCAGGTCGGGAGCGCCGTTGGGCCCGATCAGGGCGGGGAGGTCGAGGGGCTCGGCGGACTCCCCGGCCAGGGAGACCGTCAGCGGCACCGGGTGGTGCAGGGGGCCGACCTCGACCGGGACGGCCACCTCCACGAGGTCGCCGGCGCCGCGGACCCAGGAGCGGCCGGGCTCGCGCACCGCGCCCTTGAGCGCGCCCAGCGAGGCGGGGGCCACCCGGACGCTGAGGTTGCCGCTCTTGGTCCAGTACGGCGCGCTGAAGGTGCCGTCGGGCCCGAAGGCGGGCCGGAGCCCGGCGTCGGCCAGCGGGCTGCGGTCCTCGCCGACGCGCCGGGCCTTGGACCAGCCGCAGGCCTCCACCAGGACGCTGAGGTCCCACAGGCCCGTGACCGGGCTGCCGTGGTCGGCGGCGGCGGGGTCGAAGGCCAGGGAGGCCTCCAGGCGGAGCGCGACGGTGGACAGCCCCGCGGCGTTGCGCCCCAGGGGGAGGCTGACCGCCCGGTGGCGGGTGGGGACGTAGAGGTCGGTGTTGTCGTCGCGGAGGCGCACCAGGCCGCGCACGGACGCCGCGCCGAGGACGTCGGTGACGTCGGAGGCGGCGGCGGCGCCGGGCACCGCCAGGACGTCGGCGGGCAGGTCCCAGCGGATGCGCTCCCCGTCGAGCACGAACCGGACCGGCCGGCGGCTCCCGTCCTTCCCCAGGTGGACCAGGTCGCTGGTCAGCGTCGCGGTGAGCCGTCCGTCGACCCAGTCCAGCGCCTCCACGCGCGTCTGGTGGGTGACACCCGCCTCGTGGCGGGCGAGGGACCTGAGCGTGTCCGTGCCGCCGGCCCTCAGCACCGCGGAGCGGACCCGCAGGTTGGCGGGCAGGTGCTCGTCGACGGCCGGGGGGATGCACTGCTCGACGAGGTCCAGCAGGGTCCGGTGCGTCCGGCGCAGGGCGTCGTCGCGCTGGCCGAGGATCCGCTCGTCGAGCCGGCTGAGCACCTTGACCTGGTACCAGCGGGCGACGAGGCGGTCCTGGTCCGGCCCGGGCGGGACGTGCCGGCGGATGACGTCGAGGATCGCGGCGACCGAGCGGCAGTGGTCCGCGAGGCCGGTGCCGGCGTGCGGCGGCGGGCCCGGGTCCTCGGGGCGCACCCAGTGGTAGCAGGTGTAGTCGTGCAGGACGCTCACCGAGCGGGCGAGCAGGTGCGCCTGCAGGGTGAAGAGGTGGTCCTCCAGCGGGACCCGGCCCTCGGGGAACCGCAGGCCGTGCTCCAGCAGGAACGAGCGGCGGAAGAGCTTGAGCGCCGTCATCGACCGGAGCAGGACCGGGTGGGTGAGGAGGTGCCCGCGGTCCAGGGGCGCGGCGGTGGCCTCGCGCGGGGCCGGCCGTCCGTGGCCGGCCGTCCGCGGCAGGACGATGTCCGCGTCGTACCGGACGGCGCGGTCGTACAGCCGGGCGAGCGCCTCGGGGGCGAGCCGGTCGTCGTCGTCCATGAAGAGCACGAACTCGCCCCGGGCGTGGTCCAGGCCCACGTTGCGCGGACGGCCGGGGCCGCCCGTGTGCTCGGCCTCGACGACGCGGACCCACCGGTCGAAGGCGGTGTCGCCCCTCAGCGACTGCAGGGTGGAGTCGGTGGACCCGTCGTCGACGAAGACCACCTCGAAGTCGGAGCGCGCCATCGTCTGGTCGCGCAGCGACCGCAGGGCGGGCAGGTAGCCGTCCCCGCAGTTGTACACGGGGACGACGACGGTGACCTTGACGGTCATGCTCAACCTTCCGCTTCCGGCGGCCGGGTCAGGCCGCTCACATCGACTCGGGGTAGCCGGGCTCCCTGCTGAACCAGCCGAAGGAGAGGCCGGCGACGGCGGCCTCCTCCGGGAAGTCGTGGTGCTGGGGACCGCCCCCGAGGTACCGCTCCCACCGCTGCACGGCGGCCTTGTTGGCCAGCGCGTTGACGGCGGCGTTGAAGCGCTCCATGGACGTCGGCTGGTCGGGGCCCAGCACGTACTCCTTGAGGGTCCGCCGGTGCGGGCGCATGGGGTCGTGCCAGGGCGCGCGGACGGAGTCCAGGATCTGCGGCAGGCGCGTGCACTCCCGGTCGAGCAGGTAGGCCCCGCCCGCGGTGGTGTAGGCGGCGCGGAACTCGTCGTCGGGCAGGTTGTCCGCGTTGGTCAGCACGTAGGGCTTGAGGCTGGCGACGAAGTCGGCGACGACGCTGGAGACGTCGCTGATGAGGATGTCGGCCTGGTTGAAGCACTCGTACAGGGTGGGCAGCGTCTTGAGGATGACGTTGTGCCGCACCGGGCCGCGGGTCTCCCAGAAGACGCGGTGCCACTCGGCGTGGAGCTCGTGCCACTCGTCGGAGCCCTCGTGGCCGGCGGGCCGCGCGGAACGCGTCTGCTCCGCGTCGTCGCCCGTGCGCATGCGGCCGGAGAGCGCGTCGATCCGGGCCTGGAGGGCCTGGAGGCGGGGCCTGGCCTCGGCGACCGCGGCGGCCGTCCGCTTGGCCTCGCGGGAGCGGTTGTCCGCACGCAGCATCGCCTGGATCGCCTGGTCGGCGGCGGCGGCCTTCGCGGAGCGCCGTCCCGTCAGCGGGTGGGGCTTGTAGATGACCCGGACGCCCTGCTCCAGCAGCATCCGGACCAGGGTGACGCCCATCGGGATGAGCGAGGTGTGGCAGTCGTCGTCGCTCCAGCCCTCCCAGGTCGGCGCGTAGAGCACCACGGGCACCGGGCCGGGGCGGTGGTCGGCGTGGAGCCGGATCGGCGCCAGCTGCGGGCGGCCCACCTCGACGATCGCGTCGTCGCTGATGGCGTGGCGGACCCGCTGGTAGCGGTCGCGGCCTGCACGGCCGGCGACCCAGATCTCGTCGAACACCTTGCTGACGCGGTTGCTGCTGGCGAGCTTGTCGCTGTCGCCGTGGCCGATGAAGACGTGCTTGGCCTCCGCCACGCGCAGCATGTGGACGTTCTTGCCGGCGTTGCCCGGGTAGAGCACGACCTTGAGGTCGGGGAGGTCGAGCTCGGCCAGGTCGTCGGCCTTGGGAACGCAGACGACCGGCACCCGGGTGCGGCTGAGGAAGCGGAAGGAGGCGCGCTCGCGCAGGATGATCAGCGGGCGCAGGTCCAGGCTCTCCAGGGTCTCGATCCACATGTTGACCTGGTACATGAAGTCCTGGGAGACCGCGGCGAAGCTGAAGTACAGGGCCACCTCGGGACGCTGCACGGCCAGCTGGCGGTTGACCTCGGCGATGATCCGCTCGCGGCCGGGGGTCCTGCGGGCCCGCCGGAACTGGAACGACAGGGCGAGCAGGGCCAGGGCCGGCAGGGCGAGCGTCAGCGCGTACCCGGCCTTCACCAGCTCCCACTCCCCCGTGGCCAGCCCCGCGAGCAGGCCGGCGTGGAAGGCCAGGTCGAAGTGGAGCAGCTTGCGCAGGTAGCGGTGGTACAGGAACGCCGGCGGGCTCTTCGGCAGGCGCAGGGCGCTCATGTCCATGTTGCGCACGACGACCGGCAGGACCCGGCTCAGCCGGATGCTGCGGTGCAGCGCTGTGTACAGCATGAGGAGGGAGAACTGCGCCCCGCAGACGACCAGTCCGCCGATGACCAGGGGGTCGGGGGCGTCGAGGCGGTCGGCGAGCACCAGCAGCATGGCCGACCGGGCCAGGAACCGCATGATGCGGTTGAGCCGGAAGGCCGCCAGGCGGGCGATGAACTCCGGCTCCCTGGAGTGCAGCCACTCGTCGACGAGGTAGCTGACGGCGGACGCCGCGACGAAGCCCCACAGGGACGGCAGCAGCGCGCACACCGGTATCGCCGCGAAGGCGGCGCCGAGCAGCAGGGCGAGCAGGAACCCGAAGGCGGTCCTGATGCGGAGGATCCCGCGCAGGCGGCGGATCATCCGGCCACCTGCCCGAGGAGGGCCTCGGACACCGCCCCGGGGGCGTCGGCGGTCCGCTGGGCCGGGATCGGCCCGGGGCGGGTGGGGTCCTCGCGCCGCACGTCGATCACGTGGCCGGTGAGGGAGGAGATCAGGGTGTCGACGGAGATCCGGGCGACGTCCTCGGAGAGGAGCAGCGACTGGGCGGGCTCCTCGCCGAAGGCGCGCTCGCGCATGGGCGTGCGGGTGCGCTCGGGGTTCACGCAGTTCACCCGGACGCCGTGCGGCGCCCACTCCTCGGCCAGGGCCTGCGTCAGGTTCACCACCGCCGCCTTGGCCGACGAGTACAGGCTGTACAGCGCCCGGCCCCGGGTGTACGAGCTGGAGGTGTAGAGCAGCAGCTGGCCCCGGCTGCGGCTCAGGTAGGGGAAGGCGGAGCGGGCGATGTGCACCGGGCCCAGGTAGTTGACGCGCACGGCCTCGTCGATGGCCGCGTGGTCGGTCGCGGAGAGCTCCCCGATGCGCAGCACGCCGGCCGTGTTGACGACGAAGTCGATCGAGCCGGCCTCGGCCTCCACCTCGGCGAGGGCGCGCGCCACGTCCGCCGGGTTCTCGACGTTGACGCCGTTCATGCTGCGGCTGAAGCGGAAGACGCGGGCGCCGTGCCGCTCGGCGAGGTCGGCCACGTCGGCGCCGATGCCGTAGCTGCCGCCGAAGACGACGAGGGTGCGACCGCCCAGGCCCCGCTCGTAGGCCTCGGTGTCGGCCGGCGCGGGGGCGCTGTGCGAGGCGAGCTGGAAGAGCTTGTCCGCGATGAAGAGGTCGACCGGCTCGGTCACCTTCATGTTCTGCTCGTCGCCGTGGACGAGCATGATCGGGGTGTCCGGCAGGTACCGCAGCACGACGCCGCAGTCGTCGGTGGCGGCGAAGTCGGGGTCGTCCGCGGCGAGTTCGTAGGCCTTGCGGATGGTGGAGAGGCGGAAGCCCTGCGGGGTCTGGCCGCGGCGCAGGCTGGCGCGCCGGGGGATGCCGGACAGCAGGTCGCCGTCGGCCACCACGATCGTGTCGGCGGAGGGGATGACCACGTCCACCGCCTCGTGGGCGGCCAGCGCCCGGACGCAGTCGGCGATGATGCGGTGGGTCACGAAGGGGCGGACGGCGTCGTGGAAGAGGACGTTGCACTCCCCGTCGCCCAGCACGGCGAGCGCCCGCTCGGTGGACTCGTTGCGCGTCGCGCCGCCCTGCACCACCCGGCTGACCTTCGCGAAGCCCGCCCGGCGCACGATCTCCTCGACCGCGTCGAGGTGGCCGCCGGTCATGACGACCACGATCTCGTCGACGTCCGGGCTGGACTCGAAGACCGCGAGCGTGTGCTCGATGATCGGCTTGCCGGCGATCTTGACGAACTGCTTGGGGATCGGCAGTCCGAGGCGCTGGCCGACACCTCCCGCGAGGACCACCGCGACGGTCCTCACGGACGCCTGTACTTCGAACACGCGCACTACCTGCCAGGGCTCAGGAAAGTTAACAAAAGGTGGAGGGATCGTAGCCACGCGACGTATCGCGCAGGTCACAGACGTGACGGCGGGCTGCACAGAAAGCTTCCATGTCAGATGTTCGTGCCAGAACCGATCAATCGCCCATCTCGCCCATCACACCCCGCCGGGCAGTGCGACATGCGGCTTTTATGACTTTCTGCGGGCCCCGATGCCCGCCGCGGCGGCGAAACCCGATGGTGACGAGGATCACACCGGACAGCGCCTCCTCCGCCCTGCGCCCCGGACGGCGCCGATACCCCGCCCGCCGGCCGGCGACGGTGCACGGGCCGCGGCCGGGGGGCCGCCCCCCTCCGGAGGGCGCCGTCCGCAGAGGAGGGCCCGGCGCAGGACACGGGGCCCCACGGGCGTGCCGGGACCCGGCACGCCGCGCCTGCGGAGGCCGTGCCCGCGCAGGCCGTGCCTGCGGAGGCCGGAGGCCGTCCCCACCGTGCGCACCCGGGCGCCGGAGCGGCCGCCGCCCGGCGGGTCGCGCGGGGAGACGGGGCGGAGGCCCGGTGCAGCCGCAGCGGAAGTGCCGGGGACGGGCGAGAATGGCCTGCAGCAGGCATGTCCAGGAGAATCCGGACGGAGAATCATGAAAGCAGAAGGACTCGCCCGGCAGGAAGGAACGGCCACCGTTGTGGGCGGCCCCACGGTGGTCATCGACATCGGCGGCCTGCGCTTCGTCTCCGACCCCACGTTCGACCCGCCCGGGCCGCACGGCTTCCTCACCAAGTCGGAGGGGCCGGCCTTCCCGCAGGAGGCGCTGGGCCCGGTGGACGTCGTGCTGGTCAGCCATGACGCGCACGCGGACAACCTCGACGACCAGGGCCGCCGGTTTGCGATGTCCTCCGGCCTGGTGCTGACGGGGCCCCTCACGGCCGGCCGGCTCGGGGCTCCCGCCCGCGGGATCGCCCCGTGGAGCCACCACCGCGTGCCGCGCGCCGACGGCGGGGGCGACCTGACCGTCACGGCGGTCCCGGCCGTCCACGGCCCCGAGGACGGAGCCCGCGACGCGGACGGCAACATCAACTGCGAGGTCATCGGTTTCGTCCTCTCCGGAGAGGGACTGCCCACCGTCTACGTGAGCGGCGACAACGCCTCGATCCGCACGGTGGCGGAGATCTCCCGCCGCGTCCCGGACATCGGTGCGGCCGTTCTCCACGCGGGGGCGGCCCGGGTGCCGGCCAAGTTCGACGGCCGCCCGCTCTCTCTCGACAGCCGCCGGGCCGCAGCCGCCGCCGCGATCCTGAACGCGGCCGTGGTCGTTCCGGCCCACTACGACGGGTGGTCCCACTTCTCCGAGGGACTGGCGGACATCGAGCTCGCCTTCCACGAGGCCGGCCTGTCGTCCGTCCTGCGGACCGCACCCCACGGCACCCCGGTGCCCCTGGTCCCCGGGAGCGCACGGTAGGGCCGGCCCGACCGGCCCGATGACGGCTCGGGCGGCGCCGAGGCGGCTCGGGCGGCCGGGCCGGCGGGAACGGCCTCCGGCGAACCGGAACGGCCCGCCGGGGAGCACGGCGGGCCGTCACTGAGGATCGGGGCTGTTCAGGCCGACAGCTCCGCGGCGGGCCTCCGGCGCCGGAAGAGAAGGCCCACGACGACGAGTCCCACGGCGAAGAACACCGCGGCGCAGAGGAAGACCGCCCGGTACCCCTCGACGGTCGCGGCGGACCGGACACCCGGGATGCCGCCGTGGTGACGGGCGAGGTAGCCCGCGGCACGGGAGGCGAAAACGGTGTTGAGCAGCGCGGGCCCGAGGGAGCCGCCCGTCTGCTGCATGGTGTTCACCAGGGCCCCGGCCACTCCTGCGTCCTGGGGGGCGACGCCGGTGGTGGCCTGCCCCATGGCGGTGGCGAGGACGGCGCCCATGCCGAGCCCCATGACGATAAGCGCCGGCAGGACGTGCGCGGAGTAGCCGGTGTGGGCGCCGACGGTCGTCAGCCACAGGGCTCCGCCCGCGCTGAGGATCATGCCGCTGCCCATCACGAGCCTCGGCCCGAAGCGCGGGACCAGGACACCGGCGCCGCTCGCCGCGGTGAGCATCATCGACAGGTTCATCGGCAGGAAGGCGAGTCCGGTCCTGACCGGGGAGAAGTGCTGCACCTGCTGCAGGTAGTAGGTCAGGAACAGGAGCATGCCGAAGAGCCCGGCGCCCAGGACGAGCAGTGCCGCGAAGGCCGCGCCCCGGTTGCGGTCGAGGAGGATGCGCGGGGGCATCAGGGGGTGCGTGGTCCTCGTCTGCCACAGGGCGAAGAGGGCCAGCAGGACGACGCTGCCGACGAGGAAACCCCAGGTGTCCGGCGAGGACCAGGCATGGGTCCCGGCGGCGGCGAAGCCGTAGACGAGGCAGAACAGGCCGGCGCTGGCCAGCAGCGTTCCGGGAATGTCGAGGTGGGTGCGGCTCCGCGGGGTGCGGCGCAGCAGGACCAGCCCGCCGGCGAAGGCGACGGCGGCGAAGAGGACGTTGACGTAGAGCGTCCAGCGCCAGTTGACGTTCTCGGTCAGGAAGCCGCCCAGCAGGAGTCCGACGGACGCTCCGGATCCGGCGACGGCGCTGAAGATGCCGATGGCCTTGCCGCGTTCCACCGGGTCGGTGAAGGTCGTGGTGAGCAGGGAGAGCGCGGCGGGGGCGAGCAGGGCGCTGAAGACGCCCTGCACGAGACGGGCGATGATCAGCGTCCCGAAACCGTGCGCCGATCCGCCGAGGACGGAGGCGAGGGCGAAACCGGCCAGCCCGACGAGGAAGGCGTTCTTGCGGCCGAACAGGTCGGCCACCCTGCCGCCGAGCAGCAGCAGCGAGCCGAAGGCGAGCGCGTAGGCGGTGACCACCCACTGCCGGTCCGCATCGGAGAAGTGCAGGTCCAGCTGCGCGGTGGGCAGCGCGATGTTCACGACGGTCGCATCGAGCACCACCATGAGCTGCGCCACACCTATGACGGCGAGGATCAGCCAGCGGTGCGGCATGCGGTGACCCGCCCGGGGTGGAGCACTCTTCGCGGGGGAACTCGTGGCAGGGGGTTCATGGGTGCAGTGCTTCCTGGTTCTTGCGGGGAAAGGCACGACGACGCCCCGGGCCGGCGGAGGCGGACCGGGGGTGCGGCGCTGAGCGCGGGCGGCCGGCGTGCTGCCGCCGGTTCCGGGGGCGAGGCCGGCCCGGGACCGCAGCCGGTCCCGCTGCGCGGGGCCCGGCAGGGCACACCCGGCCTCGGGGCGCGGAGGCCGGTGCAGGCGGCGCCGGCCGAGGGAGTGCGCGATCCGCGGCGGGTACGGGATCCCGCGGGCACGGTGCACCTCGTCGGAGGTTCTCGCACGTCCCCCGGGACGTCGGCGGGCGGAGCGGCAGGGCCGGGAGGCAGCCCCTGCGGGCGGTCGGCACCGCTGTGACGGCACCGCACGGGGCGGCACCGGGGAGACGGGCGGCCTGTCGGCACGGGCAGTCCGCCCACCGCGCGGGCGGTCCCGTCGCGCGGTCCGCGGTACGGGTCCCGCCAGGCGTCCCCCGACCAGTTCGGGAACGCACGGGTGCGGGGCGCCCTGCCGCAGGTGGCAGGACGGCCTGTCGGGCGTCCTGCCGGGCGGCCCCGGGCCCGCCGTCGGGCGCGGGCGGCAGCGGAAGGGGGCCGATCCCGGTGCGGCCCGCGTCCGCCGTCACGGCGACGGGCCGCACCGGTCCGGACGAGCGCCGGGACGACGGACGCGGGCCGACCGCCGCTGAGCCGTCGGCCGGTGCACAGGATCCGCGGGACGACGCCCTGCCCGGGCGCAGGGTCGGGCGGGTGGAGCATCCGGGTTCCGCACTCCGGCCCCCGGAGGACCGGACGGGGCGGTGGGGCCCACCGGTTCGGCCTCGCAGCCGGTACGGCCGCCGGCGGCCGCCGGCGGCCGCGGAACGGTCAACCGGTCGGCCGCGGGCGGCCGCCGCGGCGGAGGCCTCCGCGGTCGGCGCATCCGCCGTGCGGGGCCGCCCGGCCGACGAGGAAGGTCAGGCGCGGTCCCCGCGGAGGACCAGCAGGTCCTGCGCGGCCTGCTGACGCATCATGGGCATGAGCTCCTGGACCGGGGCCGGAAGCGCCGAGAGCATCAGCCCGACCTCCTCGGGCGTGCCCACCTGGTCGAGGAACCCGACCATGAGGTGCCCGGCCACCGTCGGGCTGGTGGCGATGACCTTCTGGGAGAAGTCGTTCCACTGCGCGGGGCTGATGTGCTCACGCAGCGCGGGGAGGAGGATCGGCTCCTCGTGGGACAGGTGGCTGTGGATGATGTCGCGCACCACGGCGGCCGCGTCCTCCAGCTCGGCCCGGACCTCTGCGGCGGAGCCGGCCGTCGCGGCGCCGTCGGCGGTCCCGCCGTCCAGCGCGACGGCGGAGAGGCGGTCGAGGGCTCCGTCCAGCTGCTCGTGCTCACCGGTGAGCTCGTTCATCGAGTCCGCCACGGCGGGCACAGCAGCGATGATCTGCGGCCACAGGTCGTGGTCCTCGGTCTCGTGGTGGTGGTGCAGGTTCGCCACGAGGAAGTCGCGCAGCTGCGCGAGGGCGTTCAGCGGCACCGAGGGGTCAGCGGCAGCCTCTGCCAGGAGGGTGGTCGCTGCGCGGTGGACGCCGTGGGCGAGCCGGGTCTCGAGGACCGACATGGGCTCGGGAGAAGTATGTGCCTTCATGAAGGGGACAATATTCATCAGAAATGACTATTGTCAATATTGATACTTATGGTGATGAGAGGGGATGCCTGCGTGACCACCCGAAAACGCCGACCACCCCGCCGTACCGGGTCGGCAGCCGCCGGCGAGGCCGTCCCCGGAGGCGCGCACGCGCCAGTTGTCACGCTGAGGCGGCGGGTGGTCGTCCTCCAGGCCGTCGAGCACGCCCAGAGCGATCCCGGCAATCCGTTCGAGAACTTCACCCGCGCACTCAAGCGGGATCAGCAGCGCCTCGACGCACTGGAGTCGGGCATCTTTGGTGTCCTGGTACGCCTGTCGGCACTGGGGATCGCAGGCCCGAACGGTCTGCCGCCCGTCTTCACGACCGGTGGGGTCGATCGCCTCATGAGCGCGGCACACCGGGTTCACCAGCCGGGCAGCGGCGTCACGGCCGGCAGCCGCACGGCAGACGGGGCGATGGAGATCGCCCGCGACAAGGACGGCCCGGTGGTCGCGTTCCCTGCGCTGCCCGCGTAGGCGCAGGTGCGCTCGCACTCCTCGGTGAGGCGTGCCGGGTCGCTCGAAACGTCGAACGCGGTTGTGGCCCCCTCCGTGTCCCGCGCGACTCCTTCGCAATCGGCCGGACCCGCAAGGAACGGGACCGGCCGCAAAGCCTGACGCGCGACACGGCCATAGGCTCGCCTCCTTCGCCGTCGGGCGCGCACCCTGGGATGTGCGGGTACCAACGGAGCGAGTCGGAACGCACGACAGGGACCGCCCGGACGGGAACGCCGCCCATCCGGCCGACGGCTGGAGGCCGACATGCCGGCAGCACACCGACGCGCCCAGCACGTGCCGCCTGCGCGGCCGGGTGAGTGGTGTGGTTGACACCGGCGGACTGCCCGGTCCGCTGGCCGCGCTGCAGCCGATGCTGGACCACTACGGCTACGCGGCGCTCGCGCTGCTGGTCGCGCTCGACAACATGCTGGTGCCGGTTCCGGGGCAGACGCTGCTGATCGTCGCGGCGGTCTACGCCGGAGCCGGCCGCATGAACATCTTCGCGGTGATCGTCGTCGGGTGCATCGCAGCGATCGCCGGGGCCGAAATCGCGTACGTGCTCGGCAGGCGCGAGGGAACGCGGTTGATCACCCGGTTCGGACGCTATGTGCGGCTCACCCACGAGCGTTACGCCAAGGCCGAGGACTTCTACCGGCGCGGTGGAGCCAAGGTCGTCGTGGTCGCGAGGTTCATCGACGTGCTGCGCCAGACCAACGGTCTCCTGGCCGGTTCGAACGAGATGCCGCACCGCCGGTTCACGCTGTGGAACGCCGTCGGCGCCGCAGCATGGGTCGCGGCGTGGACGGCACTCGGCTACACCGCCGGCACGGACATCGGCCCGCTCTACCGCCAGGCGCTCCGATACCAGCTCGTCCTGCTTGCCGCTGTCCTGCTGGCGGTCGTGTGCCTTGTGCTGCGCGCCTGGTGGCGCGCACGCAGGCGGGCGCGAAAGGAATCGTGATGTCCCCGGCTTCCCGGCCGCGCGGCACGGGCGAGCAGGCGAGGCACTTCCTTCCCCGGCTGACTCATCGACTCCGGCGCGTCAACGGGTGGAGCCGGAGGTGACCTCGATGGCCGGGCCATCCCGCCTGGCCCTCGCGGCTGACCGCGGCGATCCCCGACACCGCGTTCGGAGCGCGCCGATCCGCCGTGCACGCGAGCGCGGGATCAGCCTGGCAGCGGACGGTGCCGCCCTGCGCGCCGTCGCCCGCAGCGAAGGAGTCCCCGCCTTCGGCGACCTGCACCTGCTGGAAGCCCCCGTCCAGGACGGGCGCCTGCCCGTCGACGCCGTCCAGCAGGCACGCCGCCGCTCGATGCCGCTCCCCGCGGCCTCCTCAGCGCCTGCCTCCAGGCGGTCGTCCCCTGGCCGCTCCGTCCCCTCGCGCGTTCGGGGCGCTCCGTGGCATCGCTCTCCGTTCTGGCGAGGGTGCCCAGGCCGAGCACGACCGGCGTGCCGAACCCACTCGGAGGGCACTGCGTCAGCACCCCGTCCTGGGGACCTCCCAGGGACTTTCCGTGCAGGACCGGGCAAGCACCTGAAAGCCCGGAGAGGGCCTCCGACGCAGGCCGGAGGCCCTCTCCGGGGCAAAGTCGCAGGTGGCGGCGGACGAGTCGGCCTGTACGCCGGGTTCACTGGCCCATTAGCAGGAAGAGTGGCCCTGAGCTGGTTCTTTACAGGTGAGGGCCGCTGTCTCGGCGAGACGGACGCGCTCGGCATCGGCCGTCTCTGCGCATCGTTTCGCACCCTCGTGTGGGGCAGATGTGGGCCACGGCCGGGTGGTCGGGGTCAAGCACGCCGGTCCGCCACGCGTCGGCAGTGGCTACACAAAGTCACCAGAGCTCTGGGGCGAAGCGTCGTCAGCGCAACCGCCCCCACCCCTGCCGCCAAGAGGCCTCGATGACCAGTCCCGAAAAGCCCTCTTTGGCGAGGTCAGGGCCGCCGAATACGGTCTCCCTCCGCCCGCAACCGGTTCGGAGGTCCAGTGAGCTCAGCACTCTTCACGCCTGCCGGGGCCAACCGGCGACCGCTCGCCACTCCGGAGGAGCTGTCGGGCTACCTGGGCGTTCCCGTAGCGACCCTGTACGCCTGGAGCTACCGCCGCCGCGGATCTGTCGCCATCAAAGTGGGCCGCCACCTGCGGTACCGCTGGAAGGACATCGATGCCTGGGTGGAACATCAGGCATCGACGCACCGCTGACCGGAGACTACGTCTTCACCGGGCCGCCCAGCCACGGCAAGAGCCTATGGGCCCACTTCGGCCCCGGGCATGCGAGGGAGCCGCCCCGGCTCCGGAGCCGTGCGGTCGGCGACGCTAGGACGATGTGATCCACGGAGGACGACCACGGACCGTTCGCGTTCGACGTCAGGCGTAAGCTCCTGCCGGAGAACAAGGGGGGACGATGACTGACGACCGCAAGACGACTGTGCCCGTGTGGGCGCTGGCGACCGCTGACGTCCGAGTGCCGGGGTTGACCGCGGGCGAGTCGATGACGGCTGAGCGCCTGGCTGAACTGCGCGGAGTACTGGCCGTCCTGGCCGACGAGCCGATCGTCACGCTTGAGGTGCATCCGCTGCCCGACAAGCTCGACCGCAGCCGCGGCATCCCGCTCGACGCCGCGAGCCCCCTGGCGCAGCATCTGTCACAGTTCATCACGCAATCGACCCGAGGTTCCCTTACGGCGGCCAGAGCAACCGCGTCCGGCGAAAATCTGTATCGCATGGTGGTCCCGGCCAAGGTCGCCGCCGAGTTCGGGCAGGGCATCGTTCGTCCGATGGCGTCGAAGGCGGCGGTCGGCGGCATCCACAGTGCACTCATGAACTCAACGGGCATCGCCGCCAATGCGACATTCGTACCGGTCGGAGGAGCGGCAGCGGCAGGCGCAGTCGGTGGGGCCGGTGCGACTGCGGGTGCCGCGGCCGCCGGCGGCACGGCGCTCACCGTGGCCGCTCCGCTCGTGCTCATGGCCGTGGCGGTGGGGGTGAGCGCGCACGCCGACCACAAGCGCCAGCAGGCCATCGAACACATCACGGAACTGCTGGAGCAACTTCAGCAGGACAGACTCGACGACGAGCACAGCGCACTCAACGGCTGCCGCGCCGCTATCGACAAGGCCACCGCCATCCTGCTCGACCAGGGCAAGCTCGGCGTCTCGCTGGGACTCGACTCAGCGGTGCACACCATCGACACGGCACTGAGCAAGGCTGACCTCCGCCTGACCCGATGGCAGAGCGCTCTCGACAGATTGCCCGAAGGCGAGGCCGTCGAACTCGGCACGCTGACAAAGTCGTTTCCCGGCGTCGACGACCATGGAGGCGCCTTCCGCACCCACATCGAACTCGCTTCCCTGGCCATCGCGCTGATGCGGCGAGTGGTCATCCTCCAGGCCGTCGAGCACGCCCAGAGCAACCCCGGCAATCCGTTCGAGAGCTTCACCCGTGCACTCAAGCGCGACCAGCAGCGCCTCGACGAAATGGAGTCGGGCATCGCCGATGTCCTGGTACGCCTGTCGGCACTGGAGATCGCACGCCCGAACGGTCTGCTGCCCGTCTTCACGACCAGTGAGGTCGATCGCCTCATGAGCGCGGCACACCGGATTCACAAACTGGGCGACGGCGTCACGATCAGCAGTCGCACGACAGACGTGGCGATTGAGATCGCCCGCGACAAGGACGGCTCGGTAGTCGCGTTCCCCGCGCTGCCCGCGTAGGCCCAGGTGCGCTCGCACCCCTTGGCGAGGCCTGCCAGGTCGCTCGAAACCTCGAATACGGTAATGGCCCCCTCCGTGTCCCGCGTCGAGTCGCCGGCAGGTCGCCAGGCTCGGGAAAGGTGGGGACGAGGGGTCGACGCAGCCGGTGCGGACGTCGTGGGGGACGGTTCCAGGCGAGTGAGCACTTTCAGCGTTGCCTCTCCAGGGTGAGGATGGCCTTGACGGTTGACGTGAGCCGGTTGGGGCTGCAGCGGGCGTGGCGGAAGATCCGCCAGCTCTTCAGGGTGGCCATGCCGCGTCCGACGGGGCAGCGCAGGCGGGCGTGGGCTCGGTTCAGCGGCCGTTGCTTGGCGGTGAGGTCCTGGCCGGGGCGGCGTCGGGTGGGGACGGCGAAGGTGCCGCCGGCCCCGGTGTAGGCCAGGTCGGCCAGGGCGGGGATGCCCAGGCGCTCGCAGATGGTGATGATGCGGTGGGTGCGGGCCGAGGTCAGATCGTGGGTGCGCTCGGGCAGCGCCCGGGAGATCCACACGATCTCTCCTTGGGGGTCGGTGACCACCTGGAGGTTCACCCCGTGGCGGCGGTGCTTGCCGCTGTAGTCGGCCCGGCCGTCGCCGAGGCGGTCGCATTCGGCGAGCGTGCCGTCGACCACGACATCCTCGGCCTCCGCTTCGCGCAGGGCGCGGGTCAGGCCGGGCGCGTGGCGGGCGGGCAGGCCGGTGACGGAGCGGACGTAGGCGTGGGCGGTGCCGACGCTGATGCCGAAGCCGGCCGCGATCTGGGCGAGGGTGTCGTGCCTGCGCCGGTGCACCAGCGCGACCAGGGCCCGCTGGGAGGGGCGGAGCTTGCACCGCCGGTCACCCTCGCGGGTGACGATGAGCACGGTCACCCGCTCCACGAGCGCATGCGGCAGGTCCAGTGCTGCAGGACAGAGGAGCATCGAGGCTCCCCGGTGGGCGGGTTGAGGCGTCAGACACCTCGCTCAACCGCCCGGGAGCCTCGTCCGTTCTGCACTCCTGCAGCGCTGCTCGGACGTCACCCGATCGAGCCCCCGCTGAAACGGCTCCTTCATCGCCATCGGCGGTGTCTCGCTTCCTCCGGATCAAGCAGATCCAGTATCAGCGTGTCCACCACTCAGGGGGAGGCCCCATCTGCTACGGCACAGCTAAGGCAACCCGCAGCCGGGCTGAACAACCCAGTTCCGATCGCCGGTCCAGTCGCGGAACGAGGCACCGCCCGGATGCAGGAAGGGCTGCGGGCTTCCTGGCCGCCTTTGGCCGAGGGAAGAGTGCGGGCACTGATGCGTCAGCAAGTCGCAAGGGCGGCGGGCATGTACACATGCCTACCGCGTAAGAGGCCCCGTGAGTAACGTGGTCAGACTGGGCTGGAGGCCGTGCCATACCCTGTGGGGGCGCACCGGGGGTTCGGGGATGTGCGTCCGCAGCCCTAGGCCGGCAAGCGACCGCGGGTGGGGAAGCTGGAAAGGTTAGATGAGGGCTGAGTACAAGCAGTGGCACGAGGTGCTTTCTGCAAAGTTTTTCGGTGCAGGCAACGCGCAGCGGAGCACCGTCCTGTACATCGACGCAGAGGTCGAACGAGAGCTGGCCGAGCGTGTAGGAACGGGCCTGCCCCAGGCCGTCGCTGACGAGTTGAACTGGAGCGATCCGTACGGGCCGCTATTCAGCAGCATCCAGCGCGAGTGTGAGTTGTGGGCCAAGCTCGGGATTCAGGGCCCGCCTCCGAGCCTTCCGGTGCTGGCGCTGTCCGTGCTGGCGGCTACCCGTATGGAGTCCTCCGACGGCATGCTGAAGACCAACTTCTACGGGCGGTGGATCCAGCTGTTCGGCGAGCAACCTTCCAGCTTTCGGGCGAACAAGCTCGTGCACGCCTTCGAGGACGTCGCAGTAATGTGGGAGGAACTCGACACCTGGCTCGAGCAGACATGCGGTCTCTACGGCACCAGCACGGTCAGCACCGACGAGTTCCGCTGGAAGACCGGCTACCCCATCTCACAGGCATTGGTCCGGGGTTCGGACCGGCAGATCCTCACCCGCTTCTTTGCCGCCACCCGCTTGCGTCCGCACAACCCCGACGAAATCTCCGGCCGGGAGCTGCTGCGGCGCCTGCGGGTATGGACATCGGGGCGGGACCGGCGCCTGTCGCCCCGGCTCATGGAGGAGCTTGCCAGCGCCCCGGACACGAGCGACACTCTGATCGCCAGCCTGGTCAAGCGGCTCGCTGATGCCTGGGACGGCACCCTTCACGAGCCGGAGCGCGAGCACCGGCGCCGTGCCTTGGGACTGAGGCTCGTAGTCGCAGACCGAGGCAGGCGTCTGGAATGGCTCGCCGAGGCGTGCGACGACATCAACGACACGCACGTCACCATGCCAGGCGGACGCACGTTCACGCTGCACAAGGGGTACGGGGGCGTCTACGAGGGGCTGGAGTCACTGCACCCCTCCTGGCAGCAACTGGGCCACGGCCTGCGCCTCGAGGGCGACGAACTGGTCCTTGAGTGGGCGCCGCAGCAGGTAGTGCTGCTGCGGCTGCACCCGCATATGGGCGAGTGGGTGAGCACTGAGTACTTCGAGCCCGGCGAGCAGCACTGGATCCTGGCCGCTGACTCTACAGTCAGCGCAGTGCGCTCCATGGTAAACGCCCTCGGCGGCCGCACCGTCCGCGAAGCGTCGGCGCCGGTGCCGGGGTGGAAGCTGTTCAAGGGCGTGCGCGCCGTCAACGGGTCGGCCTTCGCCCGCACCCTCGACCAGGGCGGAGACCACGCGCACGTCCTCCAGCCCCAGATCCGGCACCGCACTGCACTGTCCGGCGGGCTGCGCATCGCCCCCGAGTACCGGGCGGGTGCGGGTGTAGCGGGCCACTTCCTCCGCGGCGGCGCTCCCGACCTCCTGCTGCCGGCCAGCGATTCTTCCGACGGTCAGGTAGAAGTCGTCCTCGATGGCCGCACCGAGAAGCTTCGGCGCGACCCGCGGGTGCCTTTCCCGCTCTGCATCGTCCCCCTGGAAGAGGGAGAGCACCGTGTGGGTACGGCGGACAGCAGCCAGGTCTTCACGCTGCACGATGGGCTGCATGAGGGACTGCCGCCCGGTACCGGAACGCTCGGGTACCCGTGCGACGGCACCGCCTGGCCAGAGGTGAGCGACGCAGCAGGCTCTCGGACCGTCATCCGCGGTGCGGCGGCGCCGGACAGCATCCGCACCCCGCGGATCGAGCTGCTGCGCTCAAGCGTCCTGGAAGCCGTGCTGCTCGATCCCTACGGTGGAGTGCGCCAGGCCAAGCAGCAGCCAGTCCCCGCTTGGATGACCTCCCGCCTGCCCGAGCAGGCGCTCGGCCCCTGCCTAGAGGTCGAGGTACCGGACGGCTATGTCTGGCTGGTCTACCGGACAACGGCCCGCTGGTCGGTCAGGGCGCTGGCAGCAGCAGAGCACATACCCGCCCCCGCTCCAGAGCCTGACGACTACACCTGGGCGTACGCTGTCCTTAGCGCCGCCCCGCGCCTGCAAGACCCCGCATGGCTGGACTACGTAGCGGCAGCAGAAGCGATCAGCGGAAGGCGGGGAGCCTGATGACGGACACAGGAGGCCTGCTGCTGCGCTGGCTGAGCGAGCAGGGCGCTGGCACGCTGTCCGACATCAAGCAGGGCATGTGGTGGCTGGCATCCAAGTACTGCCCGGACATCGAACCGGGTGCCTCGGGCCGCTGGCTGCGTGACGCAGTCTCCCTGGCCTACATGGACATCGACTGGCACAACAGACGCTGGTGCGCAGCGCCGCCAGTCCTGACCCGCCTGCCGCAGGCGCGGGGGCTGGCGGTACTCACCGGGAGCCGGACGGCCGCGTTCGAAGCGCGCGTAGAGCAAGCGCTGCAGGACGGCTTGCTGGAACTGTTCCAGGTGCCCAGCGCCCGCCCGCCCAGGGACATCCCCTTGCCCCCATCCCTCATCGTCCAGTTCGACGACGAAGCAGGGCTCGCATGCTGGGCGACCGAGCTCGGCGTCTCGTACACGCCGTGCTTCGCACTGCAAGCAGCAGCGCTGCTGCCGCCTTTGAGCCCTGGAGCGCCGACCTCTGCACCGGAGTTCGGTAGACCGCTGGAACAGTACGACCTCGAGCGCAGCAAATACCGCCCCGTCCTTCGGCCCCAGGGCGAGAGTCTGTACCGGCTCAAGCGGCGCGACAGCAAGCGCGTATGCCAGATCCTGCGCGACGGCCAGTGGTACGAGACGAGTCATGAGCAGGGCGTCTACCTCATGCTGCAGACCCGGGGCCGGGCAGCGGACGTGCTGCGCTGGCGCCCCGAGAAGGACTCCGGGCGTGAGAGGCTCGGGACCCTCTTTGTTGACTGGGGATACCCACTGCCCGACCTGCACCGGCGGGTAGCGGTGATGTGCTGCGGCCTCGGGCCCCGCATCAACGCCCATGCCGAAAACCTCGCCTACGACAACGTGCCCAACGCCATCGCCATCAAGATCGCACAATCGCTCGGACAACACCTGGGGGAGAACGATGATGAGTGACAGCGCTGTGCAGCAGCCCGGCAGTGCCGAGCGGGACGTGGATATCCTTGGTTCGTTCGAGCATTTGAAGGACGCGCTCTTTCGCTACTACAACACGCCGTTCGGGCTCGCTGACGAGAACCTCGAACGCGAGCGCCAGGACCTGTTCGATGTGAACGGCGGAGCCTGGCGGCGTCCCCTGCTGGAAGTCCGCCCTCGCTACGTCCAGATGGATGTGGGCATCGCGGAATCAGTGAAGGCAGCAGGGGCCCACCCCGACCTCGCGGAACTGGTGCAGCTCGGGCTCCTGCAGGGTGTGCCCTCCCTATACGAGCACCAGCACCGGGCCCTGGCCGCCGCTGTCCGGGATGGCCGCGACGTGGTCGTCACGGCCGGGACGGGGTCGGGCAAGACGGAGTCGTTCATGCTGCCCGTCCTGGCCGACCTCGTCCGCGAGTCGGCCGACTGGCCGGTCGCATCCCTGTCGGCAAACCGCTGGTGGGCCTCTCCAGACGGCGACTACCAGCCTCAGCGGGCAGGCGAGGCCGGTCGGTACGCAGCAGTACGCGCCCTGGTCCTGTACCCGATGAATGCGCTCGTCGACGACCAGATGATGCGCCTGCGCAGGGCGTTGGACAGCGACGCCGTCAGGACGTGGCTCGCCCGGTCGCGGCCGGGCCACCGCTTCTACTTCGGCCGCTACACCGGAGCGACCCCCGTCCCCGGCGAGATCGGCTCGGCAGCCGGTGTCAAGACGCTGCGCAAGGAGTTCGCCGCCACCGAGGAGCGCTCGCGCCAGGCGCAGAAAGCCCCTGGCGACGGCCGCCATTTCATCCCCCGGCTGGATGGCGCGGAGATGCGCTGCCGCTGGGACATGATCCAGGCTCCACCCGACATCCTGATTACGAACTACAGCATGCTCAATGTCATGCTGATGCGCTCGCGTGAATCGCAGATCTTCGATAAGACGCGCCGCTGGCTGGAGGAAGTGCCCGACGCCCGCTTCACCCTGGTTGTCGACGAGCTCCACATGTACCGCGGCACCGCAGGCACAGAGATCGCCTACCTCCTGCGCAACCTGCGCCACCGCCTCGGTCTGGACCATAGGCCGGACAAGTTCCGCATCCTGGCCGCATCCGCCTCCCTCGAAGCCCCGCGCGACCTGGACTTTTTGCAGGAGTTTTTCGGCGTCGACCGCAACCGGTTCGAAGTCCTCGGTGGCCAGCTCGTGCTGCCGACACACACTCGCACCGATATCTCACAGCACGCCGATACCTACGCCGCCCTGGACCCCGATTCCGGTCCCGCTGAGGCCGACCAGCTCCTGGCAGACACCGGCGCCGGCGACGCCTTCGTCAACGCCCTGCGCGACGGCGACCGGCTCATCGCCGACTTCGACACCGCCATCGCCGCCCGCCTCTTCCCTGGCGTCGGCACGGCCACTCAGGAGAAGGCACTGCGCGGAGTCCTCACCGCTCTGCGCCGCTCGGCCGACCCGCGGACCCCCAAGCTGCGTGGACACCTCTTCTTTCGCAACATCCCCGGCGTCTGGGCCTGCTCAGACCCCCACTGCCCCTACGCTCCGCGCCCCGAAGGCATGGAGAGGACCGTCGGCAAGCTGTTCTCGCGCCCCACGCCGCGCTGCAGCTGCAACGCACGCGTACTGGAACTCCTCTACTGCCAGAACTGCGGAGACGTATTCCTGGGCGGGTACGCACCGGCATCGGCCTTCCGCAACGCGGAGAAGGGACGCGCCTTCGAAGCCGGCCTGCTCGCGGATCTGCCCGATCTCGACTCGCTGCCCGACGCCGCTGCCCTGGGGCCCAGTGCGGCCAACTACATCGTGTACTGGCCGCGCAAGGAAGACCCCGCGGTAGAGAAGCTGGAGTGGAGCTCCACCTCGGACAAGGGCACGCTGAGCGCCGACTTCAAGTTCAAGCGCAGCCATTACGATCCGCGCACCGGAATCCTCCGCAACCAGCGCAACCACACCGGCTGGTCCTTCCACACCAGCGTGCCGCAGCCCAAGAAAGGACGCCCCCGGATCAAGGCGGAGGGCCTCCCCGCGGCTCCGACCCAATGCCCCAACTGCGGCGACGACTGGGAGCTCAAGCAGGTTGGCAGCGAACGCCTCAGTCTGAAGGACTCGCGTCGCCTGCGCACACCGGTCAGGTCCATGCGCACCGGTTTCGAAAAGGTCAACCAGGTTCTGACCACCGGGATCCTCTCCCTCCTGCCGAACCGGCAGGCCGTGATCTTCTCCGACAGCCGCCAGGACGCGGCGAAGCTGTCTGCGGGTCTGGGGCTGCGCCACTACCAGGACCTCTTGCGCCTGCTGCTCGCCGAAGAGGTCGAGGGCCAGGGCGATCCGGTCGCCGATCTCGCGGCCGTATCGGGTTTCTACCGCAAGTCCCCCGACAACCCCGTGGACAAGGAGACGGCCAAGGCCGCACGCGCCCGACTGCGCCCCCGCGACCCGGAAACCTTTGACGCCTGGGAGAAGCTCCAAAAGCCTCGGGGCGCGGACCTCGACGACGACCTCGACGACAACCTCCCCGACCCGGCAGAAGAAGCCGAGCTCTACAACCGCCTCAGCCGCGTGCCCAGCCTCGACAGCCATGGCGCCGCCGTCGCCGAACGTTTGGTCCAGCGCGGCATCAACCCAGGCGGCCCGAAGGCGTCACTTCAGCAGACCAGCTACCAGAGAGGCGCCCAGCCTCAGCCCTGGGCCTCCCTGTACCAGTGGCCCGAGACTCCCAGTGGCAAGGTGCGCGACGAATCCACCCTGGTTCTGAGCGAACGGCAGGAGCAGCTGCGCCACGACATCCGCGAAGCCCTCACGAGCGAGCTGCTCAACGGGTTGTTCGGCAGCGCCGGACGCGACTTCGAGTCCCTGGGCCTGGGCTGGCTCACCCTCGCGACCGATCAAGCACTGCTCGAAGCCGAGCGCGCCTCCGACGCTGCGCTGGCCCGAGCAAGCCTGCGGGTCCTCGGCCACATGCGCCGTTTCGCAGGACTGCGCAGCCCGGCTGACGAACCGCCCAGGAAGTTGCGAGACTTCTGGGCCAGCGCAGCCGACCACCTGGGGCAGGATCCGGACGACCTCCGCAAGACCGCCGAGCGGTTCTGGGGAGACGCAGTCAAGAAGTACGTTATCCAGCCCGAGCACGTCGCCTTGCGCCACGGGCGAGAGGTGTCCTGGACCTGCTCCGCCTGCCGCCGCCGGCACCTCCACCCCGGCGTCGGAATCTGCACGAAGTGCCGACGGCCCCTTCCCGCAGCGCCCGAGCCGTTCGAGGGGGCAGACGCCGACTACTACGCCTGGATGGCGCGCAGGAGGGTCGGTGATTTCCGCCTAAGCGCCGCCGAACTCACCGGCCAGACGGACCGCCTGGATGCCCAGGCCCGCCAGGCCCGCTTCCAAGGGATCTTTCTCGACGGCAAGGAACATCAGCTTCCCGATACCCTCGACGTCCTCTCCGTCACCACCACGATGGAAGCCGGAGTCGATATCGGCCCTCTGTCCGCTGTCCTGATGGCGAACATGCCGCCGACCCGGTTCAACTACCAGCAGCGCGTGGGACGAGCAGGGCGGCGGACTTCGCCTGTCGCACTCGCACTCACCGTGTGCCGCGGGCGCAGCCACGACGAGCACTACTTCCAAGACCCTCAGCGCATCACCAACGACCCGACTCCGCCGCCTTACCTGTCCACCGACATGAAGGACATCTACCAGCGGGTCCTCGCTGCCGAGGTACTGCGCAGGGCATTCGACGCGGTCCAGGGTGCAGCGGGGGACGATACGGCGGCCGACCCGACACGCAACGTCCACGGCCAATTCGGCCGCACGGCGGACTGGCCCGCTGCGAGCGAAGCGGTGAGCCTATGGATCAAGTCGCACGACGCTGAGATCCGCGGCCTCGCCGAGGCCCTCGCCGATCGGACCCGCAGCACCTGGCCACCGGCGCGGGCGGCGGCATGGGTGGCCCAGGAGCTCGTCAACCGCGTCACCTGCATCGCCGACGAGCCCCGCGGCCACCATGAACTCAGCCAGCGGCTGGCGGAATCCGGCCTGCTGCCGATGTTCGGGTTCCCGACCTCAGCCCGTTACCTGTACACCAAGCGCCCCTACGACTCCTACCCCTGGCCGCCGAGCGGAGTGGTCGACCGGTCGCTGGACATAGCGATCTCGCAGTTCGCTCCCGGCGCCGAGACGGTCAAGGACGGACAGGTCCACACGGCGGTCGGAGCCGTCGCGTTCGAGCCGGCCGGACGATCCCCCCGAACAGTGGAGGAACCGCTGGGGCGGCCGGTCCTCATCGGCATCTGCCGCGCCTGCGGCCACCTCGCAGAGGACGTGCAAGCACTGCCAGAGCAGGAGGACGCGCCGCCGCAACCCTGCCGCGCCTGCGAAGCGGCCGACGGCTCCTACCGCGAGGTCGAACTTCGCGAACCGGCCGGGTTCTACTCCGCGGGGAAAGCCCGCGACTTCGACGGCAACTTCGCTTGGAGGGCCAGGTCGCTCGCCCCCCGCACCGCGGCAGATCTCGAGCACGGCGCACCGCGGAAGATCGCGGCGCCCGGCATGGTGGTACACGCCGGCAAGGGGGAGCGATACGCCGTCAACGACAACGGCGGCCGACTTTTCAACTTCGCGAAAGTAGGCCCGACCGCACGCTGGTCCGGCGCCTACCTGGAGACCGGGGCGGCTGATCTGTTCCCCTGGCTGGCGAAGGACATCGCAGCCGACGAGGAACCACTGATCACCGCCATAGGCGCCACCCAGCGCACGGACCTGTTCCTACTCGGACCGCAGACAGGCGAGATTCCGGCACTCGGTCTGCGCCTGAACCTCACCTCCGTGCCGCAGAGCACCGGCTTCCCCGACGACCGCTCGGGCAGGCGGGCGGCCTGGTACTCGCTGGCCGCACTGCTGCGAACGGCCGCGGGCTCGCTGCTGCAGGTGCAGCCCAACGAGATTGCGTCCGGCATCCACGGCGCAGGCTCCGGGAGCAGCAAGGCGCGCACCTTCGCGTTCCTCTCCGACACCCTGGACAACGGCGCCGGCTACTGCACACACCTCGCCGAACGGGAGATTTTTGAACAGCTCATGACAACAGCGAACAGCATGCTGGCCGACTTCGCGGACGGTGTGCACGGCCGCGACTGCCGCGGCTCGTGCTACCAGTGCCTGCGCGACTACACGAACATGGCGTACCACAGCCTCCTGGACTGGCGGTTGGCCGGTGAGCTCCTGGCCATCCTCCAAGGCACGGGTGCCGTCGGCAGCCAGCGCGGCCGTCTGGCCGCGGGACTGCTGCGGAACTGGGCGTCCGACTTCCCCTCCAGCGATGCAGAGTTCGTGGACGACTTGGGCGGCACCGGTCCCGCAGTCCTCTTCGAGGAGCGGGTCTGGGTCGCGGCCAAGGGCCCGTTCGAAACGGCTGACGCCACGCTGTCCTCCCCCCGCATCAGGTCCGTGCGCGACGCTGCCGCTGCCGACAGCCGAGGAGTTTCCGACGTGGTATTCGTCGACGACTTCCTCCTCGACAAGGCCCCGGCGCGGGTGTCAGCCATGCTCGCCGACTTCGACGGCATGTAGAGGTCTGCGGTCTGCTGCTTGCGGCTCCGGGGCCGTAAGCAGCAGAGGGCCATAGCAGCGAGGCAGCCGCATCCGCGCATACGCCTGCCGACGGCCAGTTGCTTGTGTCAGGATGATCGACTAAAGGAGGCGCATGGCCGAGCCGGAGGGGGATATGGGCGAGCCGGTACTGCTGCAGCGGTTCGCAGCCTGGCTCCAGCCCGGGCCATCGGCCGAGGACGCGGAGCGCAGCGCCTTCTTCAAAGACGGCATCATCGTGCTGGACACGAACGTCCTGCTGAGCCTGTATGAGTACACCGAGACCTCCAGGGAAGAGGTCCTGTCGGCGCTCGAGCAGACCGCAGGACGGCTGTGGATGCCCTACCAGGTCGGCCTGGAGTTCGTCCGCGGCCGCCGCAGCACACTGGAGTCCCGCAAGAAGGCCCTCGCAAGCGCCGCCACAGAGGTCAACAAGAAACTCATGGCGGCCCGCAAAGCGATTGTCGAGGCCAAGGACATCGTATGCGCCCAGCTCGACAAGTACGCCCGAGCCCAGCAGGAGATAACTGGGTTGGACGCGCTGGTCGCGGATGCCGAAGTCGATGCGCACCTGGACGTGTACCGGCACGAGTTCAAACGCCACCTGGACATGCTGAAGGCCGACCACGGCTTAGCGCTGAACTCCACCGATGCGGAAGACCCCATCCTTCCTCGGATTGCGCAACTCTACGGAGAAGGCGTTGGAGAGCAGCCGACCGACGACGTCCTGCGCAGGCGTTTAGAAGAGGCGACCGCCTTCCGGTTTCCCAACAAGATCCCTCCCGGATTCTCCGACGTCGGCAAGGACACGCCGCTGAAGTCCGCTGGTGACTTCCTCCTCTGGGAGGAGCTGATCGAGCATGTCGGCCAGCTATCGCCCAGCGGTCGCCGCGTGCTGTTCGTATCGAACGACACGAAGGAGGACTGGTACGAGCAGCGCTCCGGCTCAAGCAGCTCCCGTCCGTGGCCGAGCCTTGTAGACGAGCTGAAGCGGAGGGCTCAGGCAGGCTTGAGAATCGAGACGCCCCCGCACTTCTTCGGTGGGATCAGGGAGTTCCTGGATGCCGAGCTCGCCGAGGACACGTACGCGGAGATCGCACGGGTGTCCGAGGCATTCGAGGCGAAGGTGCCGGACATACCGCTGGTGGTCACGGAGGAGAGTGCACCCCATCAGGACCCGCCGGAGGGGCTGGTGGTTGCTGCGGCCAGTTCAGTGGGGCTGGCCGCTTCGACCGTGCGTGCGGCTGTGGAGTCAGCGTCGCCGGCCCAGCGGTTGTTCCAGTGGTGGCTGATCGGTGTGACAGCTCAGCTCGGGCGGCGGCCTCCGGGAGAATCGGAGCCGACTGTAGGCATTGCTGCAGCCAGGAGAAGCAGCGAGCCGCCCTCCGGGGACTGGGTCTCTGGTACCGCCCTCTCGCCAGGCGAGTGGCTCCACCGGGACTCGTCATGGATCGCACCATGGTTCATAAACCTGTTGGAATCCGTCCCGCAGACCGACCGCGCAGTCCTTCGCCGACTGGCGGCGCAGCAGGCGGAGAGCAACAGGCGCTCCGGCAGCTGACGACCGCCAGGCAGTGACCGTGAGCTGCACTGATCTTCGTGAAGTCCTTGAAGCCTGGGTTACGATCCAGGCGTAAGGAGAACCACAGCAGTGCCAGCACCCCGTAAGACCGTGTCCTATGTAGTGAGACGGTCGTTGGGAACGTCATGGGGCGGGGTGTGTGGAGTTGGATTGCTCCGGATGGGTTGTGGGAAATCGCGAAGCCGCTGATCCCGCCCTCTCGGGTGCGGCCGCAGGGTGGCGGGACGCAGGACAGGCCTGATGAAACGCTGTTCGCCGCGATCGTCTACGTACTGGTGTCCGGCTGCGCCTGGCGGGCCTTGCCGCCCTGCTTCGGGGTTTCGAAGTCGACCGCCCATCGCCGGTTCCTGATCTGGTCCAGGGCCGGGGTGTGGGGCCGGCTGCACGAGGCGATCCTGCACCGCCTGGACGACGGCGACCTACTCGATGTCTCCCGTGTCGTCCTGGACTCCGCGCACGTCAGGGCCAAAAAGTGGGCGAACTCACCGGTCCGAGCCCCGTAGACCAGGGCGAAGCGGGCTCCAAGATGCACGTCCTGCCGGACGCGAACGGACTGCCCCTCCTCGTCGGCCTCTCGGCCGTCAACACCCACGACAGCCAAGCCCTGAAGCCCATGGTCCAGGGCCACCGAACGAGACACGACCCCCACCGCGGCCGTCATCTCAAGCCCCAGCGCCTCCACGCGGACAAGGCCTACGACGTCCCTCACCTGCGCACATGGGTCATGTCCCTCTCTGTGGTGTAGCCGATCAGTCGGCGGTCGTGTTGGTGGTGTCGGGGAACGCGGGAGCGCTTTCGGGGAGCTCGGCGGGGTAGAGCCGGTCCATGCTGCCCTCGGGGAGGTAGCGGCGGGGGAAGGCGAACCACTCGTCGTGCAACTCGAAGAGCACGGCGGTGACCAGCCGCAGGAGTGCGTCGTCGTTGGGAAAGACCTGGACGACGTCGGTCCGGCGCTTGACCTCGCGGTTGATCCGTTCCAGGGGGTTGGTGGACTGGATCTTCTTCCAGTGCCGTTCGGGGAAGGCCGCGAAGGCGGTCAGGTCGTCCTTGGCCTCTAAGAGCATCGCTTTGACCTTGGGGAACTGTGCGGCGAGCATGTCGGCGACGGTCTCGAGCTGGTCGCGGACCGCGGCCCGGACCGGCTGGGCGAAGATCGTGCGGATGGTCGCGGCGACCATCTCGGCGGCCTCCTTGGGGATTACCGCGAAGACGTTGCGCAGGAAGTGAACGCGACAGCGCTGGTAGGCCGCGCCGAGCATGACCTTGCGGATCGCCTTGCCCAGGCCGCTGTGGTGGTCGCCGATGACCAGGCGGACCCCGGTCAGGCCGCGTCCGCGCAGGGAGCGCAGGAACTCGGTCCAGAACACCTCGGTCTCGCTGTCGCCGACCATCACCCCGAGCACCTCGCGACCGCCGTCCTCGGTGATGCTCCCCCAGCCTCCGGCCGGGGGTGCCCCCAGTGGCGATGACCACGGCGCGGGAGACGATCTGGTGGTTGACCCGTGCCTTGCAGTAGGTCGCGTCTAGGTAGACGTAGGGGAAGCGGGTGTGGTCCAGGGGGCGGGTGCGGAAGGCGGTCAGCGGCTCGTCGAGCTCGGCGCAGATGCGCGAGACCTCGCTTTTGGAGATGCCGGTGTCCGCGCACAGGGCCTTGACCAGGTCGTCGACCGAGCGGGTGGACACGCCGTGGACGTAGACCTCGACGATGACCGCGTACAGGGCCTGGTCGATGCGGCGGCGGCGCTCCAGCAGGCTGGGGAAGAAGCTGCCGCTGCGGAGCTTGGGGATCGCGAGGTCCAGGTCGCCGGCGGTGGTGGTCAGGGTCTTGTCGCGGTGGCCGTTGCGGTAGTCGGTACGCGTGTCGGTGTGCTCGTTCCACTGGGCGCCGATCCGCGCGCTCGCCTCGGCCTCGATCAGTTCCTGGAGCATGCGCTCGGCCACACTGCGGACGAGTTCGAGTCCGTTCGCCGCGCGTAGTGACTCCAGCAGGCGTTGTAGGTCAGACTGGGACAGGGACACCGGGTGCCTCCCTCGTTGAACTGCCCTTTCACGATAGAGAGTTGCACGGTGGCCTGTCTCATGCGCAGGGAGCACACGCCCCTGGCGGGTGCACGCCTCGGGAGCGAGCCCGCGCACACCTCACCCCTGATCGGCTACACCACACAGCGGGACGCCATCCGCACATGGCTCCGCGGGCAACGTATCGGCGTCCGCATCGCCCGCAAGGGCATCGAGTCGTCAGAACGACTCGGCCGCCGCAAGTGGGTGATCGAGCGGACCATGTCCTGGCTCACCGGATACCGCCGGCTCAGCCACCGCTACGAACGCCACCCCCGCAACTACGTGGCCTTCCTCGGCCTTGCCGCAGCCTTCTGCTGCTACAAGCGACTCCTCCGCCTCACCACATAGGACACGGAAGGTTATTCAGAACGGTCCTCGTGAGCGGTAGATCTCCAGTGCCGAGACGGCTGCGAGGACGGTCGGGAAGCGTTCGAGTGGGCCGCGGTAGGGCGTGGAGAGGATCTTCCAGGTCTTGAGGTGGGCGACGGCGCGTTCGACCGGGCTGCGTAGGCGCGCGTGGCGGCGGTTCGCGGCCCGCTCGACGTCGGTCAGCGGCCGGTGCCGAGGCTTGCGGTGCGGGATCAGGCAGTCGGTGCCGAGGTAGCCAAGGTCCGCGACGCAGCGGCCGGCGCGTATCGCGTGGGCGAGGCCGGAGTCGGTGTAAGCGGTGCTGTCGTGGCGGGCCCCGGGTGCGGGATGGCCGACGGCCAGGAGCCAGCCGTGGATGTCAGCAGCGATCTGGACGTTGTGGCCGGTCATCCGATGTTTGCCGGAGTGCATGCCCGGTGCGTTCTTCCACTCCCAGCTGGGTGTGAGCGTACCGTCCACCAGGACCACCGTCCCCGGTCGAATGACCTTCGCCGGGCGGGTGACCTGCTCCAGAGCAGTGGTGATCATCGGTGTCAGGGTGCGGCAGAGCCGGGCCGCGGTGGCCTGCGAGACGCCCCACAGCTCACCGGCGAGCTGCTGGGTGGCGTTGTTGCGCAGGACGAACAGCACCAGCGTGACGGCGTCCGCCAATGGCAGGGCCCGGGGCCGACCGCGGCGGCGGTGGAAAGACGGAGCGGCGCGGCCGACGAGATCCACCAGCCTCTCCAACTGTCGTCGGTCCAGTCCGGTAGTACGGTGGCACGGCAACGGCCCCTCGCTCGCAGCATCGGTTGGTGTAGGAACCCCGAACGCTACCGGCAGGGGCCGTTGTCGTACCCACCGTCAGCTGCCACGTATCCGTTCTGAATAACCTTCACGGTCTAACAAGACGTCTCATTTGGAGAGTCGGCGGTAGCCGATGAGTGCTGCGGCGAGGCCGACGAAGCCGAGGAAGTGCTCGGCTTTGCGCTCGTAGCGGCGGTGGAGACGTCGGCAGCCGCCGAGCCAGGCGACGGTGCGCTCGACGACCCAGCGGTGCCGGCCCAGGCGTTCGGAGGAGTCCTGGCCGCGCCGGGCGATCCGGGGTGCGATGCCGCGCTGGCGTAACCAGGCGCGCAGGTGGGAGTAGTCGTATCCCTTGTCGCCGTGCAGCTTGGCCGGGCGGCGGCGCCGCGGCCCACGGCGGGAGCGGATGGGCGGGATGCCGCGCACCAGTGGGATGAGGGCCTGGC